>NZ_MBFM01000001.1:0-67348 GCF_001696715.1 Thauera phenolivorans
CTGCCGCATCGCTGGCAGCCGGTCGCCTGCGCCTGAGCGAAACGGCAAGACGGGTTCGCCGGGTGCTTACGAGGCACTTTCCGAAAAGGGGCGAAAATCGGGGGGAAGTGTCGAACCCCGGAACTCCGGCTGGGCCGAACGCGCGACCGTACGCCTACCGGAGACAGCATGGACCCGGAGCAGCACTTACGCGTCGCGAATGCGTCAACGACAGAAAACCCAGTCATGCTTCATGACTGGGTTTTCTGTTTTGTAGTTAGTCTGACGATGACCTACTTTCGCGAGGGCAATCCTGACTATCATCGGCGCGCACCTGTTTCACGGTCCTGTTCGGGATGGGAAGGCGTGGTACCGGGTGGCTATGGTCGTCAGACTTTGACTTGTCCGCCAGGGGGGGGGTTTTCCCCGTGGCGCAAATTGGGAAGGAGGTGTTGTTGCGTTGTTGTGTGATTGTTCAGGCGAGTGTTGCCTGTATAAGGTTATAGGATCAAGCCTCACGGGCAATTAGTATGGGTTAGCTTAACGTGTTGCCACGCTTCCACACCCCACCTATCAACGTGGTGGTCTTCCACGACCCTTCAGGGGGCTCGAGGCCCCGGGGAAGTCTCATCTTGAGGCGAGTTTCCCGCTTAGATGCTTTCAGCGGTTATCTCTTCCGCACATAGCTACCCGGCGATGCGACTGGCGTCACAACCGGTACACCAGCGGTGCGTCCACTCCGGTCCTCTCGTACTAGGAGCAGGCCCTCTCAAACTTCCAGCGCCCACGGCAGATAGGGACCAAACTGTCTCACGACGTTTTAAACCCAGCTCACGTACCACTTTAAATGGCGAACAGCCATACCCTTGGGACCGGCTACAGCCCCAGGATGTGATGAGCCGACATCGAGGTGCCAAACTCCGCCGTCGATGTGAACTCTTGGGCGGAATCAGCCTGTTATCCCCAGAGTACCTTTTATCCGTTGAGCGATGGCCCTTCCATACAGAACCACCGGATCACTATGACCTGCTTTCGCACCTGCTCGACGTGTGGGTCTCGCAGTCAAGCCACCTTTTGCCATTGCACTATCAGTACGATGTCCGACCGTACCTAGGTGACCTTCGTACTCCTCCGTTACCTTTTGGGAGGAGACCGCCCCAGTCAAACTGCCCACCATGCACTGTTCCCGACCCGGATTCACGGGCCTGGGTTAGAACCTCGACGACACCAGGGTGGTATTTCAAGGTTGGCTCCACCGGAACTGGCGTCCCGGTTTCAAAGCCTCCCACCTATCCTACACAAGTCCCGTCAAAGTCCAATGCAAAGCTACAGTAAAGGTTCATGGGGTCTTTCCGTCTAGCCGCGGGGAGATTGCATCTTCACAACCATGTCAACTTCGCTGAGTCTCAGGAGGAGACAGTGTGGCCATCGTTACGCCATTCGTGCAGGTCGGAACTTACCCGACAAGGAATTTCGCTACCTTAGGACCGTTATAGTTACGGCCGCCGTTTACCGGGGCTTCGATCAAGAGCTTGCACCCCATCACTTAACCTTCCGGCACCGGGCAGGCGTCACACCCTATACGTCCACTTTCGTGTTTGCAGAGTGCTGTGTTTTTAATAAACAGTCGCAGCCACCGATTCTCTGCGGCCCCTTCGCCCTTCGGCTGTTCGCCTACAAGCTAACGGGGCATACCTTCTCCCGAAGTTACGGTATCAATTTGCCGAGTTCCTTCTCCTGAGTTCTCTCAAGCGCCTTGGTATACTCTACCAGCCCACCTGTGTCGGTTTGCGGTACGGTCACGCCATGACTGAAGCTTAGAGGCTTTTCTTGGAAGCAGGGTATCAGCTACTTCGGATCCGAGGATCCTCGTCATCACGCCTTGGCTCAGCCCGACGGATTTGCCTATCGGGCACGCCTACACGCTTAAACCGGGACGTCCAACACCCGGCCAGCCTAACCTTCTCCGTCCCCCCATCGCATCATGGCCTGGTACAGGAATATTGACCTGTTTCCCATCGACTACGCATTTCTGCCTCGCCTTAGGGGCCGACTCACCCTGCGCCGATGAACGTTGCGCAGGAAACCTTGGGCTTACGGCGAGGGTGCTTTTCACACCCTTTATCGCTACTCATGTCAGCATTCGCACTTCCGATACCTCCAGCATCCCTTACGAGACACCTTCGCAGGCCTACGGAACGCTCCCCTACCACGTGTCAAAGACACATCCGCAGCTTCGGTTCATGGCTTGAGCCCCGTTACATCTTCCGCGCAGGACGACTCGACTAGTGAGCTATTACGCTTTCTTTAAAGGATGGCTGCTTCTAAGCCAACCTCCTAGCTGTCTGTGCCTTCCCACCTCGTTTACCACTTAGCCATGTATTTGGGACCTTAGCTGGCGGTCTGGGTTGTTTCCCTCTTGACAACGGACGTTAGCACCCGCTGTCTGTCTGCCGTATATCACTTTGCGGTATTCGGAGTTTGCTATCGCGGGGTAGATCGCAATGACCCCCCCAACGATTACAGTGCTCTACCCCCGCAAGTGTCCGTACGACGCACTACCTAAATAGTTTTCGGGGAGAACCAGCTATTTCCGGATTTGTTTAGCCTTTCACCCCTATCCACAGCTCATCCCCTAATTTTTCAACATTAGTGGGTTCGGACCTCCAGTGCGTGTTACCGCACCTTCATCCTGGCCATGGATAGATCATCCGGTTTCGGGTCTACGCCCAGCAACTGAAGCGCCCTTATCAGACTCGCTTTCGCTACGCCTCCCCTATTCGGTTAAGCTCGCTACTGAACGTAAGTCGCTGACCCATTATACAAAAGGTACGCAGTCACCCCTCAAGGAGGCTCCTACTGTTTGTATGCATGCGGTTTCAGGATCTATTTCACTCCCCTCCCGGGGTTCTTTTCGCCTTTCCCTCACGGTACTGGTTCACTATCGGTCGATCACGAGTATTTAGCCTTGGAGGATGGTCCCCCCATCTTCAGACAGGATTTCTCGTGCCCCGCCCTACTTGTCGCACGCTCAGACCCGCCACCTGGTTTTCGCATACGGGGCTATCACCCATATCGCCGGACTTTCCAGACCGTTTTGCTAACCTGATGGTTTAGTCGTGCAGGCTCTTCCGCGTTCGCTCGCCACTACTTGCGGAATCTCGGTTGATTTCTTTTCCTCGAGCTACTTAGATGTTTCAGTTCGCTCGGTTCGCCTCCACTGGCCTATGTATTCAGCCAGGGATGACCCTTAACGGGCCGGGTTTCCCCATTCGGACATCGTGGGATCAAAGCTCTATTGCCAGCTCCCCCACGCTTTTCGCAGGCTTACACGTCCTTCATCGCCTGTGATCGCCAAGGCATCCACCACATGCACTTAGTCGCTTGATCCTATAACCTTAGACCCTCTCATCGAAGGCCCAGCCTATAGGCTAACTCGCTTGTGTGGTGACCTTCGTCGCTGACAAGCACGAAAGCCACCGATGCAATCACACAACATGCAGCGCACACCGGCTCGATGCACGCTACACACCTTCTTCCAATTTGTTAAAGAGCCTACTGCCGAAACACCGCTTCACGCAGCGTCCCAAGAAGTAAGCCATGCCGACCCAACGATCGGCAGGGCTTACTTCTCGCACCTCGAGCACCCCACACGCGCCGCCACACACACGACACGCACTGGTGGAGCTGGTCGGGATCGAACCGACGACCTACGGCTTGCAAAGCCGCCGCTCTCCCAGCTGAGCTACAGCCCCCCGTGTCTTGCGTCGAACAACCAATCCCTTGGTGGGTCTGGTTGGGTTCGAACCAACGACCCCCGCCTTATCAAGACGGTGCTCTAACCAGCTGAGCTACAGACCCGCTACACCTCGAGGCCTATGGGCCTGAACAACCGATAAGTTGTGGATACTTGATCACCGCGGCTTCTTCTCTTGAAAGGAGGTGATCCAGCCGCACCTTCCGATACGGCTACCTTGTTACGACTTCACCCCAGTCATGAATCTCACCGTGGTAAGCGCCCTCCCGAAGGTTAAGCTACCTACTTCTGGTGAAACCCACTCCCATGGTGTGACGGGCGGTGTGTACAAGACCCGGGAACGTATTCACCGCAGCATGCTGATCTGCGATTACTAGCGATTCCGACTTCACGTAGTCGAGTTGCAGACTACGATCCGGACTACGATCGGCTTTGTGGGATTGGCTCCACCTCGCGGCTTGGCAACCCTCTGTACCGACCATTGTATGACGTGTGAAGCCCTACCCATAAGGGCCATGAGGACTTGACGTCATCCCCACCTTCCTCCGGTTTGTCACCGGCAGTCTCACTAGAGTGCCCAACCAAATGATGGCAACTAGTGACAAGGGTTGCGCTCGTTGCGGGACTTAACCCAACATCTCACGACACGAGCTGACGACAGCCATGCAGCACCTGTGTTCTGGCTCCCGAAGGCACCCTCGGCTCTCACCAAGGTTCCAGACATGTCAAGGGTAGGTAAGGTTTTTCGCGTTGCATCGAATTAATCCACATCATCCACCGCTTGTGCGGGTCCCCGTCAATTCCTTTGAGTTTTAACCTTGCGGCCGTACTCCCCAGGCGGTCGACTTCACGCGTTAGCTGCGTCACTCAGTGCATTGCTGCTCCGAACGACTAGTCGACATCGTTTAGGGCGTGGACTACCAGGGTATCTAATCCTGTTTGCTCCCCACGCTTTCGTGCATGAGCGTCAGTACAGGCCCAGGGGGCTGCCTTCGCCATCGGTGTTCCTCCTGATATCTACGCATTTCACTGCTACACCAGGAATTCCACCCCCCTCTACCGTACTCTAGCCTGCCAGTCACAAGCGCAGTTCCCAGGTTAAGCCCGGGGATTTCACACCTGTCTTAGCAAACCGCCTGCGCACGCTTTACGCCCAGTAATTCCGATTAACGCTCGCACCCTACGTATTACCGCGGCTGCTGGCACGTAGTTAGCCGGTGCTTCTTAGTCCGGTACCGTCATCCACATCCTATATTAGAGAATGCGATTTCTTCCCGGCCGAAAGAGCTTTACAACCCGAAGGCCTTCTTCACTCACGCGGCATGGCTGGATCAGGCTTGCGCCCATTGTCCAAAATTCCCCACTGCTGCCTCCCGTAGGAGTCTGGGCCGTGTCTCAGTCCCAGTGTGGCTGATCATCCTCTCAGACCAGCTACGGATCGTCGCCTTGGTGAGCCTTTACCCCACCAACTAGCTAATCCGACATCGGCCGCTCCAATCGCGCGAGGTCCCGAAAGATCCCCCGCTTTCCCCCTCAGGGCGTATGCGGTATTAGCCACGCTTTCGCGTAGTTATCCCCCACGACATGGGCACGTTCCGATGCATTACTCACCCGTTCGCCACTCGCCGGCAGGCCGAAGCCCCCGCTGCCGTTCGACTTGCATGTGTAAAGCATGCCGCCAGCGTTCAATCTGAGCCAGGATCAAACTCTTAAGTTCAATCCAGCAAAGTACTCAAAATACTGACTTACAGTATGAGCACTCGATCCTTGCGAAACAAAACTGCACAAACGCAGCTTCACCGCAGCAACCAAGCACCCACACTTATCGGTTGTTCATCTTTTTAAAGAACCGCCGCAACCCGTGCAGCGAAGAAGCGAGATTATGAGCAGATCAAACCACCCCGTCAAGCCCCAACCGGTAAATTCTTCAGCGCAACCGCCAAAGCCCCACCGACAGAACCAACCCCCTTCCACCCCCCCCGCACCGCAGATAAATCACCGCAGCGACGAAAGAAGCTGCGCATTATAGACACCCAAACCAAAAGCGCAAGAAAAAAGAAAAATGACAGGAGGGCTGTGCGCGACCGGGATTGACCGCCCAAGACTCGCCCTTCCATAGGTTGCCGCACGTAATCGCGAATGCTATTGTCGCGGCGACGCGCGGGAGAGAGCTCCTGCGAGCCGCCGAAGGCGTAACACCCGGAACCGCTCAGGCAAATGGACCGCGCGCGAATTGCAAATCTGGAGAGTGATGCGTACGACGAGAACGTCTGCGCATCCACCGAAGGGGCACTCGTCTCGGGATCCGTACTTCCATGAATGTATACGGCGACAGACGAAATCTCTCAGGTACAAGGGACAGACGGGGCAGGACTGGTCTAGCACCAGCCCTGCCCCTTTTTTCGTTCACCAGACCAGGACACACTTGCCCACCATGACCAGTTCCGCCAGACAGACCCCACTTCATGCCGCCCATCTCGCTGCGGGCGCCCGCATGGTCGATTTCGCCGGCTGGGACATGCCGGTCAACTACGGCTCGCAGATCGAGGAGCACCACACGGTCAGGCGCGACGCAGGCATGTTCGACGTCTCCCACATGCTTTCCATCGACCTCACCGGCGCCGATGCCACCCGCTTCCTGCGCGGACTGCTCGCCAATGACGTCGCCAAGCTGAAGGAGACGGGGAAGGCGCTCTACTCGTGCATGCTGAACGAGGCCGGCGGCGTCATCGACGACCTAATTGTTTACCGCTTCGGTGACACGGACTACCGGATCGTGGTCAATGCCGGCACCGCCGACAAGGACCTCATCTGGATGCAGGCACGGCTGACCGGCGACAACCTCGACGCGACGCTCACGCCACGCCGCGACCTGGCGATGATCGCGATCCAGGGTCCGAATGCGCTCGCGAAGGCTGCGCTCGCGATTCCGGAGCTCGGCTCGGCCAGCGCCGCGCCAGCACATTTCGTCGGCATTCGTGCGGGGGAACTGATGATCGCCCGCACCGGCTACACCGGCGAGGACGGGCTCGAGATCGCGCTCCCCGCGGCGAGGGCAGCGGACACCTGGGACGCACTGCTTGGCGCCGGCGTGAAGCCTTGCGGTCTGGGTGCGCGCGACACGCTTCGCCTCGAAGCCGGCATGAACCTCTACGGCCAGGACATGGACGATACCGTCTCGCCGCTCGACGCGGGCCTCGCATGGACGGTGGACCTGCGCGACGACGCGCGTGATTTCGTCGGCCGCGCCGCACTGCAGGCCAACCCGGCCAGCCGCCGCCTGCTCGGCCTGATCCTCGAGGACAAAGGGATCCTCCGCGCGCACATCAAGGTATTCGCCGCCGGTGGCGAGGGCGAGACCACGAGCGGCAGCTTCTCCCCCACGCTGGAGCGCTCGATTGCCTTTGCTCGCGTGCCGCTGGAAACTCAGCCCGGCGAGGAGGTCGAAGTCGAGATCCGCGGCAAGCGTCTCAAGGCGCGCACGGTGAAGCTGCCCTTCGTGCGCAACGGCAAGGCCCTCGTCTGACGCGGGACGCCGCGCGCGCCCTCAACCCAATCCGGCGATGGCGGCACAGCGCCGCCCTGCGCCTTTCGAAAGCCGACAGGAGAGAACCATGAGCAATATCCCCACCGACCTCAAGTACACCAAGTCCCACGAATGGATCCGCACCGAAGCCGACGGCACGCTGACGGTCGGCGTCACCGACCACGCTCAGGAAGCGCTGGGGGACGTCGTCTTCCTCGAACTGCCCGAAGCCGGTCGCAAGGTCACTGCGGGTGAAGCCTGTGCGGTGATCGAATCGGTCAAGGCCGCTTCCGACATTTACGCGCCGGTCGCGGGCGAGATCGTCGCGGCCAACGACGCTGCGGTCGATGCACCCGAAAGCCTGAACGCCGACGCCTATGGCGCCTGGCTCTTCAGGATCAAGCCGGAAGACGGCACCGACCTCGCCGGCCTGCTCGATGCGGCCGGCTACGAAGCCGAAATCGCCCAGGCCTGACCACGCCTGTCCGCAAACCCAGCAAGGGGCGACCGGTTCGCCCCTTCGTGCTTTCTTCAGCCACTGCCATGACCGCCAGCCCTCAGACGCTTCTCTCCTCCCCCCTCGCCCAGCTCGAACAACGCGACGCCTTCGTTCACCGCCACCTCGGCCCCGATGCCGACGAGGTCGCCCAGATGTGCACGGCGATCGGGGTCGCCGACGTCGACCAGCTGATCGACCAGACCGTGCCCGCGGCGATCCGCCTCGAGCAGCCGCTGCCCCTCGCCGATGCGCAACCCGAGCATGTCGCACTCGACCGTCTGAAGGCGATTGCGGCAAAGAACGTGATCAGGAAGTCCCTGATCGGGATGGGCTATTACGGCACGCACACGCCAGCGGTGATCCTGCGCAACGTGCTCGAGAATCCGGGCTGGTACACCGCCTACACGCCCTACCAGGCGGAAATCTCGCAAGGGCGGCTGGAGGCGCTGCTAAACTATCAGCAGATGGTGATCGACCTCACCGGCCTCGACCTCGCCAATGCCTCGCTGCTCGACGAAGCCACCGCCGCCGCCGAGGCGATGACGATGGCGCGGCGCTCGTCGAAGTCGAAGTCGAACGCCTTCTTCGTCGACGCCGACTGCTTCCCGCAGACCATCGACGTGGTGAAGACGCGCGCCCACTACTTCGGCTTCGAGCTGGTGTTCGGCAAGGCGGCCGAGGCCGGCCAACACGAGGTGTTCGGCGCGCTGCTGCAGTATCCGAATGCCCATGGCGAGATCACCGATCTCGGCGAGACGATCGCAGCGCTGAAGGCGCAGGGTGCGGTCGTCGCCGTCGCCACCGACCTGATGGCGCTCGTGCTGTTGAAGAGCCCGGGCGCGATGGGAGCCGACATCGCGCTCGGCTCGTCGCAGCGCTTCGGCGTCGCCATGGGCTTCGGTGGCCCGCATGCCGCCTTCTTCGCCACCCGTGAGAGCGCGGTGCGCTCGATGCCGGGCCGGATCATCGGCGTATCGAAGGACGCGCGCGGCAAGACCGCGCTGCGCATGACGCTGCAGACCCGCGAGCAGCACATCCGGCGCGAAAAGGCCAACTCCAACATCTGCACCTCGCAGGTGCTGCTCGCCAATATCGCCGGCTTCTACGCGGTCTATCACGGTCCGCGCGGCCTGAAGACGATCGCCGCGCGCATCCATCGGCTCGCCGCGATGCTCGCCGAGGGGCTGCGCGAAGCCGGCTTCGCCCTTGCCGCCGATTGCTTTTTCGACACCGTCGAAGTCGACACCGGCGCACGCACCGACGCCATCCTCGCCGCCGCCAACGAGGCCGGCTACAACCTGCGTCGCGCCTCCGACGCCCGCCTCGGGCTGTCGGTCGACGAGACCACCACGCTGGCGGACATCGCGGCAGTGCTCGCCTGCTTCGGCGCGCGCGCCGATCTCGCCGCGCTCGACGCACGCGTCGCTGCCGCGGGCGGTGCGATCCCGGCTGCGCTGCTGCGCGACGACGCCATCCTCTCGCACCCGGTGTTCAACACCCACCACACCGAGCACGAGATGCTGCGCTACCTGAAGAAGCTGCAGAACCGCGATCTCGCCCTCGACCATTCGATGATCTCGCTCGGCTCGTGCACGATGAAGCTGAACGCCACCAGCGAGATGATCCCGATCACCTGGCCCGAGTTCGCCAACATGCACCCCTTCGCCCCGCGCGAGCAGGCTGCCGGCTACCTCGAGATGATCGAGGGGCTGGCCGACTACCTGCGCGCGATCACCGGCTTCCCGGCGATCTGCATGCAGCCCAACTCCGGCGCCCAGGGCGAGTACACCGGCCTCGTCGCGATCGCGCGCTACCACGCCAGCCGCGGCGAGACCCAGCGCAAGGTCTGCCTGATCCCGAAGTCCGCGCACGGCACCAACCCGGCCACCGCGCAGATGTGCGGGATGAAGGTGGTGGTGGTGGAGTGCGACGACAACGGCAACGTCGACCTCGCCGATCTGCGCGCCAAGGCCGAGCAGCACGCGAGCGAACTGGCGGCGCTGATGATCACCTATCCCTCCACCCACGGCGTGTTCGAGGAGGCGATCCGCGAGATCTGCGACATCGTCCACGCCAACGGCGGCCAGGTGTACATGGACGGCGCCAACCTCAACGCCCAGGTCGGCCTGACCTCGCCCGCCCGCATCGGCGCCGACGTCAGCCACATGAACCTGCACAAGACCTTCTGCATCCCGCACGGCGGCGGCGGCCCCGGCATGGGACCGATCGGGCTCGCCGCCCACCTGGCGCCCTTCATGGCCGACCACGTCGTGCAGCCGACCGGCGACGAGGACCGGCCCAATCGCGACCAGGGCGCGGTGGCCGCCGCCCCCTTCGGCTCGGCCAGTATCCTGCCGATCTCGTGGATGTACATCGCGATGATGGGCGGCACGGGCCTGAAGAAGGCGACCGAGACCGCGATCCTCAACGCCAACTACCTCGCGTCCCGCCTGCAGGAGGCCTATCCGGTGCTCTACGCGGGCAGCCGCGGCCGCGTCGCCCATGAGTGCATCCTCGACATTCGCCCGATCAAGGCGGCCACCGGCATCTCCGAGGTGGACATCGCCAAGCGCCTGATGGACTACGGCTTTCACGCGCCGACGATGTCCTTCCCGGTGGCGGGCACGATCATGGTCGAGCCGACCGAGTCCGAGAGCCGCGCCGAACTGGATCGCTTCGTCGACGCGATGCTCGCGATCCGCGAGGAGATCCGCCAGATCGAGACCGGTGCCGCGAGCGCCGAGGACAATCTGCTCAAGAACGCGCCGCACACCCAGGCAGACCTCGTTGGCGAATGGACCCGTCCCTACAGCAGGGAGCAGGCGGTGTTCCCGCTGCCCTGGGTAGCGGCGAACAAGTTCTGGCCGAGCGTCAACCGGATCGACGACGTCTATGGCGATCGTCACCTGTTCTGCGCCTGCGTGCCCATGGACGAGTACGCCGACTGAGTCGCATCCGCCCCACGCCGCCGGAGTAGAATCCCGGAGTCCGGCCCCGAAGCCACGCCCGCGGGCGTGGCTTTTTCATGGGCACAGTCCGCCATCGACCACCACACCATGCCCGCTCCCCGCCCCCTCCCGCGCACGCCCTGGCGGGTCCTGCTGCTGAGCCAACTCGCGCTGCTCGCGGGCCTGCTCGTCTGGCTCGGTCTCCAGACCCGGCCGCAGACGATGCACGACCTGCACCTCGCCGAGGGCGAGAAGCTGCACTGCGTCTCCTACGCGCCCTTCCATCGCCCGGGGCAGACCCCCTTCGACCCGGCAATGCGGATCGGCCTCGAACAGGTGCACGAGGATCTCGCCGCGCTCGCGAAGATCACCGACTGCGTGCGGCTGTATTCGATCGACCAGGGCCTCGAGCAGGTGCCCGCGGTGGCGCGCGAACTCGGCATCGGCGTGCTGCTCGGCGCCTGGATCGGCTACGACCGGGAGAAGAACGCGCTCGAACTCGAGCGCGCGATCGAGCTCGCCAATGCCAATGCCGACGTGGTGCAGGCGCTGATCGTCGGCAATGAGGTGCTGTTGCGCCGCGAGCGCACCGAGGACGAGCTGCGCGCCCTGATCGCGCACGCACAAGCGCGCACGGAGGTGCCGGTAACCTACGCCGACGTATGGGAGTTCTGGATCCGGCACGACACCCTCGCCGCCGAGGTGGATTTCGTCACCGTGCACATCCTGCCCTTCTGGGAGGACGAGCCGGTCGACATCGAGGTCGCGCTCGCACACGTGGCGCGCATCCGTGCCGAGGTCGGCGAGCACTTCGACGGCAAGCGCATCCTGATCGGCGAGACCGGCTGGCCGAGCGCAGGACGGCAGCGAGAGGATTCGCGGCCGTCGCGGGTGAACCAGGCGCGCTACATCCGCGAATTCGTGCACCAGGCCCACGCCCGCGGCTGGCACTACAACCTGATCGAGGCGATCGACCAGCCCTGGAAGCGCGCGCTGGAAGGCACCGTCGGCGGCTTCTGGGGCATGCTCGACGCCCACACACTGGCACCGAAGTTCCCGCTCGCGGGGCCGGTCGCCGAGCGCGAGAGCCTCGCCGCGCCGCTTGCCGGCGCGGTGGTGGGCGGCCTGGCCGCGCTGCTGCTCGCCGTCGGCGTTCGCACGTCCGCCCGACGTCTGCGCGCCGCAGCGGTCGCCGCCAGCGGCGCGCTGGTCGGCCTGACGGCAGCGCTGCATTTCGAACATGCGCTGCTCGCCTACCGCAATCTCCTCGAATGGAGCGTGCTCGGCGGGGTCGCCCTGATTACCGCGCTGCTGCCGCTCGCGATCGCACGCTGGGACGGCGTCCCACCCGGCACGGCCGCCGCGGCGTGGCAGCGCCTGCGCCACGCACCGGAGGGATTGCGCGCGCATGAATGGCTCGCACTCGCCCGCGGCCTGCTGCTGTTCGCCGCCGCGGTAGCGGCACTGCTGCTGTTCGTCGATCCACGCTACCGCGACTTCCCGACCCTGCTCTATCTCGCACCGGCCGCCGTCTTCGGCGTGATCGGCTGGTTCGGCGCCGGCGCCGGACGGGCGGAACGGATCTGCGCCGGAGTGCTCGCGCTTGCGGTGCTCGGGCGCTGGCTGCCCGAGCCGATGAACCCGCAGGCGCTGGCCTGGCTGCTCGCCGGCCTCGCCTTCGCCCTACCGGTGCTGTTGCGCCGGCCGCGCGAGCACCAGCAGCGATAACAGGCTGCCGACGGCAGCGTAGTCCTGACTGTACAGGACCAGCCCGGCAAGCCCGAGCAGCCAGCCCGCCCACGCCAGGCGCCTGCGCGCCAGCGCGAAGGCGGCGAGTCCGAAAACGAGCCCGGCGATGCCGAGCCGCTGGTGCAGGAAGGACTGGACCAGCGCCCACTTGAAGCCGCAGGCCAGCACCGGCGCGCCAGCGGCATCGCAATCGCGCGGCAACAACCCGTTCTCGAGCAGCCCGTAACGGAGTCCGACAGCCAGACCGAGCACTGCGAACCCGCTGAGGGCAATCGACACCCAGGTCGTATTGGCCAAATTATTCGGCTTCAAGCCCGATTCTCCATAGGAATCAGCGGCGTGCCTCCGAGTACAAGCCCTGTTGCAAAACGTGCGTCGAGCAGCCCTCGTAAAGGCCTGAATTTGTGCATAAAATGAATTCCGGCATCGATCGGAAGCGGATCCCGAATTGTCGCACATGACGCCGCGCGCAGAATCTGCCACGGCATGCGGCCTTTCCCTTCCGCCCATTCGGCATCCGCCTAACGGACCCCCTTCCTTCATGAAAAAAGCTGCAAGTCTCGTCTATCGTCTCGCCGTCGCGCTGGCCGTCGCCGGTCTGGTCGCGCTCGCGCAATACTGGATCTGGCAATATTTCAATCGCGGCGCCGAATTCATCGGCACCAGCCAGAGCATCAAGGGCTTCGCCTACAACGGCTTCCAGCGCGACCAGAGCCCGCTGCGCGGCGAGTTCCCGACCGACGAGCAGCTGGCGGCCGACCTCGACCTTCTCGCACGCAATTCGGACGCACTGCGTACCTATGGCGCCACCGACATGCCCAGCCTGCTCGGACTCGCCGGCGAACGCGACCTGCTGGTGACCGCGGGCGCCTGGCTCGACCCCGACAAGGAGAAGAACGAGCGCGAGCTGGTGGCACTGCTCCAGGCATCGAAGAAGATGCGCCACGTCGAACGCCTGATGGTGGGCAACGAAGCCATCCTGCGCGGCGATCTGACCGTGGACGAGCTCATCGGCTACCTCGACCGCGCGCGGAAGGTGCAGCGCAAGCCTGTGTCGACCGCCGAGCCCTGGCACGTGTGGCTTAAGAACCCGGAACTCGCGCGCCATGTGGACTACATCACGGTGCACCTGCTGCCCTACCACGAGGGCGTGCCGGTAGAGGCAGCGGTCGAGTACGCGCTGCAGCGCTATGACGAGGTCGCGAAGG
The DNA here is from genome assembly GCF_001696715.1 of Thauera phenolivorans. Lineage (GTDB taxonomy): Bacteria > Pseudomonadota > Gammaproteobacteria > Burkholderiales > Rhodocyclaceae > Thauera > Thauera phenolivorans. Next base: position 13,667 of record NZ_MBFM01000001.1, read on the forward strand.
CCTTCCCACAAAAGAAAATCGTCATCGGCGAGATCGGGTGGCCGAGCAAGGGGCCGGTGATCGGCGCCGCCGAACCGACCCTCGACAACCAGGCGCGATTCATTCGTGAATTCCTCACGCACTCGCGCACGCCGCGCCTCGACTACTTCCTGATGGAGGCGATCGACCAGCCGTGGAAGTTCGATTTCGAGGGCTGGGCCGGTGCCTACTGGGGCATGTACAACGCCGACCGCGAGCAGAAGTACGCGCTCGAGGGCATCATCGAGCGCGACCCGCACTGGGCCAAAAAGGCGAGCAACGCGGCCGCCCTCGCCTTCCTGCCGATGCTGCTGATCGCCTTCTTCCTGTCCGACTGGAACGTTCTCGGCCGCCTCTTCCTCGCGGGCATGATCCAGGCCTGCGTGTCGACCCTCATCATCGGCATCAACGTCCCGGTCGAGTACTACCTCAACCAGCGCGACCTGATCGGACTGGTGGTCCTGATCGGCGCCACCGCGCTGACGGCAGCGGTGCTGTTGTCGCACGGTTTCGAGTTCGGCGAGATCCTGTTCAAACGCGAATGGCGCCGGCGCTTCATGCCGCTCGCCCCGCATAGCGAGGATCGCCAGCCCTTCGTCTCGATCCACCTCGCCTGCTACAACGAGCCGCCCGAGATGGTCATCGCCACGATCGACAGCCTCGCCGCCCTCCAGTACAAGAACTTCGAGGTGCTGATCCTCGACAACAACACCAAGGACGAGGCGCTGTGGAAACCGCTCGAGAAGCGTTGCGCCGAACTCGGGCCGCGCTTCCGATTCTTCCACCTCGACAACTGGCCGGGCTTCAAGGCCGGTGCGCTCAACTACGGCCTCAAGGTGACCGACCCCCGCGCCGAGGTGGTGGGCGTGGTCGATGCGGACTACGTGGTCGCCCCCGACTGGCTGGCGGTGCTGATCCCGCACTTCGACAAGTCCGACGTCGCCGTGGTGCAGGCGCCGCAGGCCCACCGCGACTGGGAGACTCAGCCCTTCCGCCGCATGTGCAACTGGGAGTTCGACGGCTTCTTCCGCATCGGCATGCACCATCGCAACGAGCGCAACGCGCTGATCCAGCACGGCACGATGACCCTGGTGCGCCGGCTCGCGCTCGAGGAAGTCGGCGGCTGGTCGGAATGGTGCATCTGCGAGGACACCGAGCTCGGCCTGCGCCTGATCGAGAAGGGCTACGACACCCGCTACGTGGACCACATCCTCGGCCGCGGCCTCACCCCCTCGGATTTCGCCGCGATCAAGAGCCAGCGCTTCCGCTGGGCCTTCGGCGCGATGCAGATCCTCAAGGCCCACCTGCCGGCGATGCTCGGCAGGAGCACCCTCGACCTCGCCCAGCGCTACCACTTTCTGACCGGCTGGTTCGCCTGGTTCGGCGACGCGCTGCAGCTGGTGTTCGCCTTCGGCAGCCTGTTGTGGACCCTTGGCATCCTGCTCTTCCCGAAGGCCTTCGGCCTGCCGGTGATCGCGCTCGCCCTGCCGATCCTCGGCTTCATGGCCTTCAAGGCGGCGCTCGGCCCGATCCTCTACCGGCGCACCATGGCCTGCCCATGGAAGGACATCCTGGGCGCCTCGATCCTGTCGGTGGGTCTCGCCCACGCCGTGGCGCGCGGCGTCTTCGCCGGGCTGGTGAAGAAGAAAGGCGTGTTCGTGCGCACGCCCAAGGGTTGGCGGGCCTCGGGCGCGCTCGCCTTCTTCGGCCCGATCCGGGAGGAGCTCGGCATGCTGGTCGCGCTGCTGCTCGGCGTCTTCGGCCTCATCCACCTGCGCGGCGCCGACAACCTCGAAGCCCAGCTCTGGATCGGCATCCTGCTGCTGCAGTGCATCCCCTACCTGGCAGCGATCGCCTGCCAGGTTGCCGCCTACCTGCCGGAGCGTGAAGAGCGGGCCGGCAGCCCCGACATGGCGAGCGCCTGAGGACCGCCGTGGCGCACGGGGCGTCGCCGCGCCGCCGCCCTCACCACAACGCGAGCATCACGGCTGCCGCGGCGACCAGCGCCGGATAGACCAGCACGGTCACCCACAGTCCGCCATGGATCATGGTGCGCTGGGACAGCTGCCCGGCGCCGAACACGATCGCGTTGGGCGGCGTCGCCACCGGCAGCAGGAAGGCGCAGGAGCAGCCCACCGCGACCATGACCGCCAACGGCGTCGGGGCCAAGTGCGGTGCGAGGCCGATGAAGAGCGGCACCAGCAGGGCCGCACTCGCGGTATTGCTGGTCACTTCGGTGATCAGCATCGCGAACAGCACCATCGCCGCCACGCAGACCAGGGCCGGCATCGCCGCCACCGGCCCGCCCACCAGGGACGCGAGCCACGCCGCAGCGCCACTGTCGCTCAGCACCTTGCTCAGGGTCAGCCCGCCGCCGAACAGCAGCAGTACGCCCCAGTCGGTACCGCGTTCGATGTCCTTCCATTCGGCCAGGCGCAGGGCGCACAACAGCACGAGCGCGAACAGCGCCACCGCGGCGTCGTAGCCGCGTTCCAGACCGATCAGAGCCCCGAGCGGCGCGCCCAGCATCCACAGCGTCACCACCAGGGCGAACACCCCCAGCATGCGCTTCTGCGCCGCTGTCCAGCTCGCGGCGGCGGGAGGCGGCGCCACCCGAACGTCGAGTTCCGGACGCAGCGCGCGGCGCAGGGCGAAAGCCATCAGCGGCAACAGCACCACCACGAGCGGCACGCCCCACGCCATCCACTGCGCGAAACTCAGGCCGATCGCCGCCGCCGCGATCGCGTTCGGCGGACTGCCCACCACGGTGCCGATGCCGCCGATATTCGCCGCAAAGGCGACGCCCAGCAGCACGTAGGCGTGGGTCGAGCGATGGCGTTCGGCGGGCAGCGAGGACAGCAGGCCGAGCGCGAGCGGCAGCATCATTGCCGCCGTGGCGGTGTTGCTGATCCACATCGAAAGCGCCGCGGTCAGCCAGAACAGCCAGCGTGAGGCGGCGTCGAGTCGGTCGCCCGCGGCGCCGATGACCTTCGCCGCCATCCAGCGGTCGAGCCCCTGCCGCTGCAGGCCGGCGGCGAGCGCAAAGCCGCCCAAGAAGAGGAAGATCACCGGGTCGGCGAACTGCAGCAAGGCTTCGTCGAACGCGAGCACGCCGGTCAGCGTCGCGAGCAGCGGCACCAGCACTGCGGTGACACTCACATGGAGCGCCTCGCTGACCCACAGCCAGGCCACCGTCGCCACCAGCGCCAGGCCAGAGCCGGCGCGTCCGAGCTCTGCGCCGAGCCAGAGTTCGAGTCCGGCGAAAAGCGCGACGCCGACAAGCAGCCGTAGCGTGCGGCTCATGTCGGATCCACAGCGTCGGCGCCTACCCGGCGAAGGGCGGCAGCGTGCGCGCCTCGGGCACCAGCTCGACCAGCCGATAGTCGGGCAGGCCACCGACGCTCGGCACCGCACGCTCGCCCTCGATCAGCCCCTCGAGGTAGCGGCGGCCGGCCGCACTCACATGCAGACCGTCGGCGCTGATGAACTCGGCCGGCACCCGGCGCTCGCGATTTGCGACCGTGGCCGCGTCGACCGGCACCACCTCCCAGCGATAGGGGCTGTCCGCGAGGCGGCGGATCGCGGCCATGCAGCCGTCGCGACCGGCGAGCGCGTAATCCACCGCGGCGGCGCCTACGGCGAGCGCCTGCGCGTGGTCGGTCGCCGATACCCAGTGGCCGGCGGCACGCTGCAGGTAGTCGGGTACCGCCCAGTGGTACTTGTAACCGAGCCGGTCGTGTATGAGTCGCGCCACCACGCCGCCGGCCCCCCCGAGCTGCACATAGCCCTTCGCGTCCCTCACCTGCTCCATCAGCGCCGCGCCGTCGGCGCTGGTCAGGCCCTCGGCGACGGTGATCGTGCAATAACCCACCCGACGCACGATCTCCTCGACCCGGGCGAGGAAGCGCGCCTCGTCGAAACCCGCCTCGGGCATCAGGATGATGTGCGGCGGATGATCCGGGTCCGGGCTGCCGTCCGCGGTCGCCGGCGCCGCCAGCGCGGTAGCCGCCGCCAGCCAGCCGACGTTGCGCCCCATCACCTCCATGACGAAGACACGGCCGACGCGGGCCGCCATCGACCCGATGTCCAGCCCCGCCTCGAGCATCGAGGTGGCGAGGAACTTCGCCGACGAACCGAAGCCGGGACAACAGTCGGTGCCCTCGATGTCGTTGTCCACCGTCTTCGGCACGCCGACGCACACCAGCGGATAGCCGCGGCGGCGGGCCTCGGCCGACAGCCGCGCGACGACGTCCATCGAGCCGTTGCCGCCGTTGTACAGGAACGCACCGATCCGGTGTGCGGCGAGGACGGCGAAGATGCGGTCGTAGAGCGCGGGCTCCGCAGCCGCGTCCGGCAGGTCGTAGCGGCTCGAGCCAAAGGCGCCGCCCGGCCGTTGCGCCAGGCGCTCGAGCGCGTCCTCATCGAACGCATCGGTGTCGACCAGCTCCTCCCGGATCAGCCCGAGGATGCCGCGCCGGGCGGCGAAGATCCGCCCGGTGGCCGGGCGCAACTCGCGCGCGCGCCGGATCACAGCGGCCGCGCTCGCGTTGATCACCGCGGTCACGCCGCCGGACTGGGCGTAGAGAATGTTGATGGACGACATCGATACCTCGGTTGCACTGGCCGCGCGCGGGGCGCGACCCAAAAGGAAAACGGCCGGCACCGTCCTCCGGTACCGGCCGCGTCACCGCTCCAGCGCGCTCGCGCTTCCTTACTTGAGGGCGTCGAACGCCGCCTGGGTGATGCTTTCGACCGGGCCGAGGCCGGAGATCTTTCGCACCTTCGGCGCCTTCGAATCACCCGAGGCCGCCCAGTCACTGTAGTACTTCACCAGTGGCTTGGTCTGGGCATGGTAAACGTCGAGACGCTTCTTCACCGTTTCTTCCTTGTCGTCGTCGCGCTGAACCAGATCCTCACCGGTGACGTCGTCCTTGCCCTCGACCTTCGGCGGGTTGTACTTGACGTGGTAGGTGCGGCCGGAGGCGAGGTGGGCGCGACGGCCGCTCATGCGCTCGACGATCTCGCTGTCGGGCACATCGATCTCGAGCACGAAGTCGATCGGCACGCCGGCATCCTTCATCGCGTCGGCCTGCGGGATCGTGCGCGGGAAGCCGTCGAACATGTAGCCGGACTTGCAGTCGTCCTCTTTCAGGCGGTCCTTCACCAGGTTGATGATCAAGTCGTCGGAGACGAGGCCGCCGGCGTCCATGACCTTCTTCGCCTCGATGCCGAGCGGGGTGCCGGCCTTGACCGCGGCACGCAGCATGTCGCCGGTCGAAATCTGCGGGATGCCGAACTTTTCCTTGATGAAGTTCGCCTGCGTACCCTTGCCCGCTCCCGGCGGCCCCAACAGAATCAGACGCATGTCCTACCCTCCCCTCGTTTCGGCCGCTTCGACGGGCCGTTTCATTGGCAAAGAAAGGCCGGAGCGCGCATCACGCACTCCAGCCGCTCGGTTCATATTCTAGCGCCATCGCCGCCCTCGGCGGCATGGAGCCGTCGTACCCGCTCGAGATCCTCGACGGTATCGACGCCGGCGGCGGGCGCTTCGGCGAGTTCGACGACGCGGATGCGGAAACCGTGCCACAGCGCGCGCAGCTGCTCGAGCGCTTCCCACTGCTCGATCGGCGAGGGTTCGAGCGCCGCGTAACGATGCAGGAAGCCCGCGCGGTAGGCATAGAGGCCGACATGGCGCAGCATCGGCAGGCCGGCCGGCAGGGTGTCGCGCACCGTCGCCCAGGCGTCGCGCGCCCACGGGATCGGCGCGCGGGAAAAGTACAGCGCGCGCCCGGCACCGTCGCACACCACCTTGACCACGTTCGGATTGAAGGCTTCGCCAGCGTCGGCGAGCGCATGGGCGGCAGTGGAGATCGCCGCTTCGGTGTCGTCCGCCAGTGCCAGCGCCGCAGCGGTGACGATCGCGGGGTCGATCAGCGGCTCGTCACCCTGGACATTGACCACGATGTCGTCATCGCCCCAGCCGAGGGTCGCGGCCACTTCGGCGAGCCGGTCGGTTCCGCTCGGATGGTCGCTGCGCGTCATCACCACCTTCCCGCCGGCGGCCTCGACCGCCTCGCGCACCGCCTCGTGGTCGGTGGCGACCCAGGTTTCCACCGCGCCCGCCGCCTGCACGCGTTCGAGCACGCGCACGATCATCGGCCTGCCGCCGATGTCGGCGAGCGGCTTGCCGGGCAGGCGCGTAGACGCGTAGCGCGCCGGAATCACGATGCGGAAGGCCGGCAGCGCGGCCACAGGCTGGCCGGCCACGATCAGGCCTTGCGCAGCGCGTCGACTTCCTCTGCGCTCATCGTCCGCGCCTCCTCCTCGAGCATCACCGGGATGCCGTCGCGGATCGGGAAGGCGAGGCGGTCGGCCTTGCACACGAGCTCCTGCTTGTCCCGGAGGAAGTCCAGGGGCCCCTTGCAGAGCGGGCAGACGAGAATTTCAAGCAGTCGGGGATCCATCGTTCAGCTTCTCCAGGATGAGTTCGGCAGCGCCCGCGCCGATCTGCGCCCGCACCGGGAACTCCCAGCAATCGTCGGGCGCGAAAGCGGCGCATTTTACCGCATCCTTGCTCGTCATCACGATCGGCTGAGCGCCACCGAAGTCGAGGTCGGCGGCAACGAAGCGATGATGATCGGGAAATGGGTGGGGAACGACATCGAGCCCCAGCGACGCGAGTTGGTCGAAAAAACGTTGCGGACGCCCGATGCCCGCCACCGCATGAACCCTGCGCCCGGCGAGCGCGGCCGCCGGCAGCAGCCGGTCCGGCACGGTCAGGGAACGGAAGGCGGCGCCCTCGAGTTGCATCGGGAAAACCGGGGCGGCATGCAGCGCCTCGCGCAGCGTTGGCGACAGATCGCCATGGGCGATCACCAGCTCGACCGTGGCGAGCCGCGACAGCGGCTCACGCAGGGGTCCCGCCGGCAGCGGCCAGCAGTTGCCGAGCACGCGTTCGTCCACCACGGCGAGCTCGAGGTCGCGCGCGAGGCGATAGTGCTGCATGCCGTCATCGGAAATCAGCACGTCGCATTCGGGATGGGCCTGCAGCAGCGCCTGCGCCGCGGCCGGCCGGTCGCGCCCGATCGCCACCGGGCAGCCGCACAGCCGCGCGAGCAGGACCGGCTCGTCGCCGTAGCGCACGGGGTCGCCGTCGGGCGGCACGAGCGCGACCCCGCCGTCCTGCCTGCTGCCGTAGCCACGGCTGACGATGCCGGGCCTCCGCCCCGCGATGACGAGCGCGCGCACCAGCCACTCGACCACCGGCGTCTTGCCGCTGCCGCCGACGGCGATGTTGCCGACCACGATGACCGGTACCGGCAGACGCACGCTGGAGAGCACGCCGGCGCGGTAGAGCCGACGGCGCAGGGCGGCAAGGATGCGGAACAGAAGGGAGAGCGGCAGCAGGGCGAGTGCCGCCGGATGGTTGCGGCGGAACCAGAAGGCAGGTGCCTTCGCCGCCACCGTCAGAGCCTCACTGCGGTGTGCGCGTGGCGAAGCTGATGTGCGGCAGGCCGGCACGCTGTGCCGCCTGCATCACATCGACCACGCGCTGGTGCGCCGTCTTGGCGTCGGCGTTGACCACGACCACCGGCTCGCCGGTGCCTGCGGGCACGGCCTTGCCGAGCGCAGCGGCGATCGTCTCGACGCTGCTCGCCTCCACCGGCTGGCCATCGACCAGCACATCGCCCGCCGCAGTGACCGCGACCACGATCTCGTTGGCGGTGGCCGCCCCGTCGGCTTCGGCGGTGGGCAGGTCGATCGACAGACCGGAAATCTTGGAGAAGGTCGTGGTCAGCATCAGGAAGATGATGATGACGAGCACGACGTCGATCAACGGGATCAGGTTGACCTCGGGCGCCTCGCTGCGGCTGCCGCGGCGGAAGTTCATCGCGGTCCGTCCTCAGACCCGGCGCTCGCCGTGCGCCACTTCGACCAACTTGATCGCCTGTTGCTCCATGTCGATCACCAGGGAATCGATCAGGGCGCGGAAGTGGCGCCAGAAGATCATCGACGGAATTGCGATGATGAGGCCGAGGCCGGTGGTGTACAGCGCGATCGCGATGCCCTGCGCGAGCTGGGCGGGATTGGCGCCATTGACGCCCTGCGAGGCGAAGATGTCGATCATGCCGACGATGGTGCCGAACAGGCCGAGCAGCGGACTGATCGCGGCGATCGTTCCCAGCGTGGTCATGTAGCGCTCGAGCTGGTGGCTCACCGCGCGCCCGGCGTCCTCGATCGCTTCCTTCATGATCTCGCGCGGGCTGCTGACGTTGCGCAGCCCGGCGGCGAGCACGCGACCGAGCGGCGAATGCGCGTCGACCCGCGCGATCATCTCCCCGGTAACGCCGCGTCCGCGCAGATCGACGAGCACCTTGTCGAGCAATCCGGGCGGCACCACCCGAGAACGACGCAGGCTCAGCAGGCGCTCGGCGATCAGCGCGACGGCTATCACCGATGCCAACAACAGGGGCCAGATCGGCCAGCCGACAGCCTGAATGATCGCGAACACGCGCTGGAACCTCGTCCGGAAAAAAAGCGGAACTCTAGCGCCCCGCCGCAGGTGGAGCAAGGCCGCCACCCCGTTTGGCGCCGGCGAACCCTCATCTGAACTTAACTTGGCTGCAATCTCCCAGTAATCCACAGAAGCTGTGGATAAGTTTGTGGACAGATACTGAATGTCGCCCCGAAAGGCCGGCGACACAAGCGATTCACCTGCTTAGATGCAAAATTGTGCAATACAAATCTCCTTTTTAATCATACAGTTATGCCTCACTCTCTGATTCATCAAGGACTTAGCGACTGACCCTTGACAGCCCGGAGACGCTGTGGATTCCGCTACAATCCCGGACCGTCGACCGCCCAGCGCCAGCCCTCCCGCATGCAGGAAAACCCGCCCCCTCCGGTACTTACGGTATCCGCCCTGAACCGGCTCGCGCGCCAGGCGCTCGAGTCTGCGTTGCCCATCCTGTGGGTCGCGGGCGAGGTCTCGAACCTCACCCGCGCGGCCTCCGGCCATGTGTATTTCACCCTCAAGGACGAGAACGCCCAGGTGCGCTGTGCGATGTGGCGCAACCGCGCGCAGCTCCTCCCCTTCCGCCCCGAGAACGGCATGCGGGTCGAGGCGCGGGCGCTGGTCACGCTCTACGAGGCGCGCGGCGACTACCAGCTCAACGTCGAGGCACTGCGTCCGGCGGGGATCGGCAACCTGTTCGAGACCTTCAACCGTCTCAAGGCCAAGCTCGCCGCCGAGGGGCTGTTCGATCCCGCCCTCAAGCGCCCGCTGCCCCGCTTTCCGCGCGGCGTGGGTATCGTCACCTCGGCGGCGGCCGCCGCGCTTCATGACGTGCTCGCCGCGCTGCGGCGCCGCGCGCCTCATCTGCCGCTGGTGCTCTACCCCGCGCCGGTGCAGGGCAACGACGCCCCGGCAAGACTGGTCGAAGCGCTCGAACGCGCCGGTACGCGCGCCCTCGAGGACGGCATCGACCTCGTCCTGCTGGTGCGGGGGGGCGGCAGTATCGAGGACCTCTGGGCCTTCAACGACGAGGCGCTGGCACGGGCGATTCGCAACTGCCCGCTGCCGGTGGTCTGCGGCGTTGGCCATGAGACCGACTTCACCATCGCCGACTTCGCCGCCGATCTGCGCGCTACGACGCCCACCGCCGCGGCCGAGCACGCATCGGCAGGCTTCCACGCCGCGCGCGCCGACCTCGCCGCGCTTGCGCCCCGCCTGTCGCGCGCGCTCGAGCGCCGCCTCCTCGGGTTCGCGCAACGGCTGGACCGTGCCGCCTTGCGCCTGCTGCATCCGCGCGAACGGCTGCGCGCGGCGCGCAGCGACAGCCGTGTGCTCGGCCAGCGTCTGCAGGCTGCGATGGCACGCCAGCTGGAGCGAGCGCGCGAACGCCAGGGACGGCTCGAGACGCGTCTGGCGGCGCGGCGCCCGCAGCTCGGGCGCGAGCGCGACCGTGTCGCCGCCCTCAAGCTTCGCATGGCGCGGGCTGCAGCGCAGATGCTGCAGGCGCGCCGCGAGCGGCTCAACGCTTTCGCTGCCCATCTGCAGCACCTCGCCCCGCAGGCGGTGCTCGGCCGTGGCTATGCGATCGCACGCGACGCCGGGGGCCGCATCCTGCGCTCGAGCCACGGCCTGTCGGCAGGTGAGGTATTCAGCGTGGAGCTGGCCGAAGGCGGCATCGACGGTACCGTCTCCCGCGTCCGCGACTGAACCGGCGAATGCCCCCGACGCCGCGCCGAACTTTCGAAAGTGCGTCGATCCACCTATGATGGAACGGCCTGCGATTGTCAGCGCCGGACAATCCCGACTAAGATAGTCTGGCTTTATTCCAACAGAAACCGATTGTCAGGAGAGAAAACGTATGGAACACACCCTTCCCGACCTGCCCTATGCCAAGGACGCCCTCGCGCCGCACATTTCCGCCGAGACGCTCGAGTTCCACCACGGCAAGCACCATCAGGCCTACGTCACCAACCTGAACAACCTGATCAAGGGCACCGAGTACGAGAACCTCGACCTTGAAGCCATCGTGAAGAAGGCGCCGGCCGGCGGCATCTACAACAACTCGGCCCAGGTCTGGAACCACACCTTCTTCTGGAACTGCATGAAGCCGAACGGCGGCGGCGAGCCGAATGGCGCGCTCGCCGACGCGATCAAGGCCAAGTGGGGTTCCTACGAGGAATTCAAGAAGGCCTTCCAGGCCTCCGCCGTGGGCAACTTCGGCTCCGGCTGGACCTGGCTCGTGAAGAAGGCCGACGGCTCGGTCGACATCGTCAACATGGGCGCCGCCGGTACCCCGCTGACCACCGGCGACACCGCGCTGCTCTGTATCGACGTGTGGGAACATGCCTACTACATCGACTACCGCAACCGTCGCCCCGACTTCGTCGCCACCTTCCTCGACAAGCTGGTGAACTGGGACTTCGCGGCGAAGAACTTCGCCTGATCGAGTCCGCGTGTTTCTGGACAATATATTCGTAACATGGACAATATATTCGTAACTTTTCCAGAAGCGTTGGCAATATATTCGTAAAACAAGCGGGCGTCATAGACGCCCGTTTCTTTTACTACTGCATTCGACGCCGCTGTATGTGGCTTAGCTGATAGGGATTGGCTCCGTACTCGACCCGGACATAGCGGCTTCAGACAAGGCTGTGGTGGCAGCACTCGCGAACAAGTCCTCGTTGAAAGGGTGGTGCTCTGCGGTGATCACCCATCTCGATTGACGCTGAAAGTACTGCCGTCCGTGGCGCGCGGGAGCAAGACTAGTCTGCATTTCGTGGCTGGGAGCGAGCTTTTTCTTCCGCCAGAAATCGGCAAGTGCGCTCTCGCCAATCAAAGACTTTGAGCAGAGCAAGCACGGCGCTTATCCGTCGACTTTCGTCCCAAGAAGCTGCCCTGTGGCCAATCACTCAGCCCTTAGGACCAGCCAGGGATAGCGTGACGCCAGAACATGTGCAACCCGTGCCCGACCCCAGGCCGAGTCATAGATTTCGCGCGCAATCCACCCCAGCAGGGATCCCAGGGTCGAGCTAATCGCGATCCCAACGACGCTGGTCGAAAAAACGTCCCACGCGAGCCAGAGGGCAACCAATGACGTTGCGGACAATACCGCCATCATTACCTTTGCTCGACGATACGCGGTCCATGAGGGCAGAGCGACCTCGGTTCTTCCGTCGTTAGCAAAACGTACGACACGGAAGACATTGATCACCCGCTGCTCCTGCTTGGTGATCTCGCCACGAGCGAACAGGGCATCAACAAAGGTGGAACAAAGCGCAACACGGGCGTCTGGGACTGGCTCACGGCGAAGCACACCCCAAAGCCGCTGCTTCCAGTTTCGACGCGCGAAAATTTCGACGACCCGCTCGGCGGCAATCCGATCTTCGTAGCCCGCGGCCAGACGGTCGATCATCGCGGCCCCCAAGTTCTCGGGGCCTTTAGCTCCGCGAGAGAGCTTCGCCAGTTCCGACCTGATCCACCGGAGATCCTCATCTTCGGCGCTCATCGCCCCCCTCCCTGAGTGACTTCTGTCCCCGATGCGGCATTACGGTCCCCGAGGTCGGGACGCGTGACGCCGCTGGCAGCCTCGATTACCGCCAGAAAGACGCTAACGAGTTGCTCATCAGAGAAACTCCTGCCTTCCTGCCGGGCGAGCTTGAGCACGAAGCCGAGCGCGTGGCGCAGTGTTTCCGTGTCTTGCCTGATGCCGGTAGCCAAGTATCCAACGTCGACCCGGTGCTGCCGCAGGGACTCCAGATACTCAGTGGTTGGCCAGTGACGTCCTTGTTCATACATCCACTGGGAGGCCTTGCTGACGCCACCCAGCATGCCAAAGGCCTCTTGTGACATCCCGAGCCGCTCACGCTCGAGGCGAAGCCGCTCTTGAAACGTCGGGCGGCCATCGCTCAGGTTGCCGGCTTGTTCGATTGGTTCGTTCATTTGAGCCTCATCCGTCCATCTCGAAAAAATTCTACTGGACTATTGAGAAAGAACTTGAACTTTCTGCTACATGCGTCAGAATAGTATTAACTTGTTAATACTTATTGTGTGACTCATGCAGCCGCGGGAAGGATGGCAGCCAAAGAAGAAGCCGCACGGCGATGTGCTTAACGACTCTTTGCAGGCCGCACGCGCCCCGCTTCGACCGCCTGCTAGTCGGGCCGGAACGCCATCGCGTAGAGGAGATGATCGATGACCTGCTCAACGAGGAATCAAGTCTGCGTGCCGATGCGCTGCGACATGCGTCAGCGCCAACATGACCGTCACTGGGCCACTTAAATGGCTCGCGCGCCGAAGGTAACTTGGGATCGTGTCGCAACCCTGATCGCCGCCGGCCACGGAAGCGGTTTGGACGAGTTCTACCAGCCAATCCTGCAGATCAAGCGCTGGAACACCTCACCGGTGTCGGTGCAGGTGGTAGAAACGCTCCCCCCGTTCCGACGCCGCTGCCACTTCTTTTCTTACTCCGAATACCACATGGCCCTGCTGTTTAGCTGGGCCGGTGCCTTGATTCGTGAGCAGTTCCCAGCCTGGCCCTGGCCGCATTTTCACCCTGAACACGGGCGTAACTTCGAGGATGACGCGTTGCTTGCACGGTCACCTGGAATGATCAAGATTTGCCGCGACGCGGGCATCGGCCATGGGACTTTTGTTGGTACTGACATCCCCTACATATGGTCAATTGACCTCTGCCTCACCCTACCTTGGATCGAGGTGCCGGCCCAACGTACGGTGCTGGCCAGCATCAAGCCACTAGATTCCGATAGATACCAGCACGTTGACCCGCTGGACCGTGGCCCGGAAAAACTTGAAGGGGAGCGCCGTTACGCGCGACAGCTCGGCGTCGGCTACATCGTTGCCGATAGAACTCAGTACGCCGGGCCGCTCTTCGCCAATCTCGATCTATACCGGCGCGCGGCAACGCTGGCCCCTAACAGTCGACTCGCGTCTGCGCGAGACAACCTTCTGGTGGGGCATGCCCAAGACCTACAAGCACAGCCCATTGCCGACAGCATCAGGCTCGCCGCAGAGGCATGCGGCATAAGCCATGCAGACGCGACCACCCTACTCCATCACTGCCTTTGGACTCAGGCCATCGACTGCGACTTGTCGCGCGATATCCATCCCGCGAAGCCACCACCTCGGGGCGGCCGACGCCTGCGCAAAGCTGTCCGGGACGTCCTCACCCGACACGCTCTTGGGAGGTCATAATGACGGCAGCATCGCAACGAGTTCCCATTCCCGGCGAGATCCTCACGCCCACCCAGCCCAAGGTGCTCATCGCAAAGACCATGCGGGTATTGCTGGTAGAACAAGGGGAACGCGACCGAGTCGTTCTAATTGCAGTGGAACCGATCACCTCGCGGGGCAGGAAGTATTTTCAAGGCCCGATCACTTTGCGGCTTTCAGATGTTGAAAAGGACCTCGCTCTAAAGCGTTGCCGAATCGTCGAAGGTGGAGTGGCACCCCGTCCAGACTCGACTGCAAGTGATGAAGAGCTTGATCGAAAGTACTGCAGGGCTGGGCAGGAAAAATCAGGAACCCGCCAAAAGCGCGAGCAGCGCTGGGCCCTGATCGAGCCGCTGGTCCGTGACTTTGACAGCCGCACTCGGCTACTCGACCGACAGTTTCGCGTGGCGACAATCGCAGCCCGTGCCGCCGAGTTGTCAAAGAAAAACGATCTTGCTGTTAAGAGGCTGACCCGTCAGATCAACGACCTACTGAATCAGTACTGGGCCGGAGGGAGCACTAGGGGTGCGCTAACGCCGTTCGATGATGCCCGCGGGGCACGCGGAGAAGAGCGTACGCAACGAAAAAAACTCGGGCGCTGCAACGCGCCGACGAAAGCCGGAAATAGCGGGCAGGAAGGGTTCGTGCTCTCCGATCACGACAAAGACATATGCGGATTCGGCTGGCGCAACTATTACATTCGCGGGAAGACCGTCGCGAAGGCGCTGCGCCGCACTTGGCGCGAATTCTATTCCGATATCACGACCAACAAGCGCGGCCAGGCTGTGCACACGCTCTACCCCGCGAACCAGCGGCCAACACGCAGGCAATTCGAAACCTGGGGACGCCAGCGCTCGCCTGGCCACGAGGCCTGGAAAACCCAACTCACAAAATTCACCATGGCGCGGATCGATCACGCGCTATTGGGTTCCGCGAACGACAACGTGACCGCGGTCGGCCAGCTCGGCGCCATGGACTCCACGGGCGTCGACATCAACTTTGTGAGCGTCCTCAATCGCATCAAGCGAATCGGTGGCGCACATCGCATCCTGATCATCGACTCCAAATATGGCTACATCCCGGGCTTTTATCTGGGTCTCGATGCACCCAGCGCCACAACAGTGCGACTGGCAATGCTACATGCAATCTCCGACAAGACTGAGTGGCTCGCGTGGCTTGGGCTGGAGGAACAGAACCCTGATGACTGGTTGAAGATACAGTTTGCCCGCCTGGTTGCAGACAACACGGACCTGCGCTGCACGGCTGTAGAGAAATGCCTCCAGGCAATCAGCTGTGGTGTCCAATTCGTCCCTGTTGCTCGCTCAGACATGAACTCCACTGTCGAGAGCGCTCACCACATCGTTCATCGCGCGTCCGACCACAACATGCATGGAACGACGCACGGCAAGAAAAAAGAGCGCGGAGAAGCATCAGCCGACGAGGACGCCTGCCATACGATCATCGAAGCCATTCGTGAAACAGCGCGCGTGATCCACGCCCACAACACGATGCCGCTGGACTTAATTCCGACGCTGGCTGCACATCGCGAGCTGGTCGCCCAGGGTATCCCACTCACCCGCCTGAATCTAACGCGATGGGATATTTCTCGTGGCAAAGTGGCAACCAGCTTGATCGGCATCCAAGAGGCGCGCATGAAGTTGCTTATGCCCATTCGCGGAACATTCACCAAGAATGGCGTCAAGTTGCTACGCCCGGACCGCGGCGACAGGCGCGAATTCATCGAACCCGTACGTTACATTGCCCGCGATAAGGATTTCGTGCAGCGCACCATCCGCGCGAGGGTCATGCGCGGCCGCGTCGCTCCCGAGAGTTGGGACGACGATTTCCTCCACGACCCGTACCACCCCTCTCACATTTACTACCGGGACCCAGTCAGCGGCCAACTGATGGAGTTGGACGCCAAAGTAAACAGCGACGACTCGGAGCGCCTCGTTGAGTGTTCCCTGCCCGACATGTTGGACCTGATAGACACCTGCAGCCTCGACCGCTTCAACGCTCGCGTCGGCCGCGATGATGCCATGAGCGCCCTGGAGGACGCCCAGGACCATACCAATCAAGAATCCAAGGCAGCCTACCAGCGGGACCTCGACGAAGCGCCGAAGAAGCCCTCCAAGGCGGGGATGAAGCGTGACAAGAGAGCCACCCGGGAAACTGAGAAGGCAGCATTAGTCTTTGGAATGCCCGTACTGCCAGCTACTGACCCTATCCAGGCTGACTCCCAGCCAACCGATGAGCCCGCCCAACCTCCTTCGCCTGATGACACCGAAGGCCGCGCTCCTGAGGCCGAACCTCCGAGCGTCGCGACTCAGGCGCTGCCGCCGAGCCCGACGACCAGCGCATCGCCTCTGGTCCAGAGCATCTTGAGACGTATCGCAGAAAGGAGCCGCAATGCCTGACAGTACCGAAGCTAGCAGCACTTGGATAAGGCAAAGAAATCCCCTTACCGACGGTCTCCCGCGTTTCCCCGACCTCGACAGCATCGCGGCGGCACTCGCCTTCGATCCACTTGCCGGAATCGACGTCAAGTCACTTGATATAGCAACTCGAATTGGTCTTCTCAATTCGGAGAAGTCTCCTCTCCAACCTACATCTGTCAGTGTCCAGTGCGCGCTCGCCTGGCAAGGCATGCTGCTGACCGGGCTTGATCGGCGAAATCCACTCAATAACGCCGCACGCCTCGATTATTGGCAGACGTTAATGAATCCGGGACGTTCGGTTTCCCAGCCACCCAAGCTGCCGAGCAAGGGCATGGCCATCCACGTTGTCAAGGGCCCCACCGGGACCGGAAAATCCGTCACAGCGGATCGGTTTTGCGCACTTTATCCGCAGCAGGCTGTTGAGCGTGCCGGGTGCGAAGCTGCTGGCTTCAAACACTTGCTACAATTGATCTACCTGCAAGTCGACATGAGCGCGGACGGCACGCGCGGCGGATTTATTACTGGAACCCTGCTGCAAATGGACCGCGCCTTGGGAACAAACTACGCGGCGTCCCTTAAGAAACAATTTCGCACCGTTGAACAGCTGACGGTTGCACTGATTGCGAGACTCATAGCGCACCACACGGGCATCCTATTTATAGACGAGGGGCAACTGAGAAACCTCGTGCAATGCGGGCACGCCGACCTGATCCAACTGTTCCTGCTGCAACTGATGAATAGTGGAATCCCGACCGTCTTCGTGGGCAATGAGCGAGCATTTGACTGGGTCGAGTACAGTCAGGACCTTTCGCGCCTGAAGTTGATTCCAGGTGCACGGTTTTCGCCCCCGGGGTCGCTGATTCCCGGTGACCCCCGATCACCGAGTACCCAGCACGCCAAGCTTCTTGCCGATGCCGATGCGCAGACGCTTGTCGACGGGATCATGTCTTACTACCTCCTGAAGGAGTCACCGCAGCGGCCTGAGGAGTGCATCCAGACTTTGCTTCAGCGCAGTGGCAGCATCGCGCGCCTCGGCCTTACGCTCTGGACAAGCGCCCAGTTGCAGGCACTTCTCCTGCACGGTCGCGAATATGTGACCCCCGAGGATATTAAATCGGCTTACAACTCGACGGACTTCGACGCTCTGCGGCCGTTAGCCGACGGCTTCAATTACCGCAAACCCGAGTTGTTTGCGCATTATCCGGATGTCGCATCAGCGTTTTACAGAAAGATCTGGGGCTTCCCGGCCGACGAGAGCGCTTCCGCTACCGCTTCGGCGCGGCAACCGACGCACCCCCCGAAGCAACCGAGGCCTCGCAAGAAATCAGGCAAGTCGAAGTTAGCTGCAGAAGAGACCCGCGAAGCCAACGCTGCCAAGGAGCGCGAACGCCTCGAAAAGACGCTCAAGGAAGAAGACATGCGCAAGAATGGACTGGTCCAGCACGCGCTTGAAGGCCTCGCAGAGCTTCGTGAGAGCTCTGAAAAAACGTCGTGACATGCTTCCAGCACTGTACGAGGGAGAGACACTATATTCGCTGCTCACCGCCACGCAGCGCTTGCGCGCCGATTCAAGGGCCGAAGTAACCTGCGCCACCTTGTTTGGAAGTCCAGTCGCCGGACTGCGGCATGACTTCCCGAGCCATCTGGACGAGTTCTCCCGACGAACTCGCGGCGTTTTCGGGACACCTGAGGTGCTCGCGATGCAGCACTCCGTGCTTCCCTACTTCACGGCATTCCGCAATCAGGACGTTGTTGATCGCGCGATCATTGCAATGGCAGGAAACACGGTAAATCGCCTTAAATTCATACTCGGTTTACCGGCAAGTCCGGCTGGCGCCAATTACCCACTTAGTTTCTGCAAGACCTGCACTGACGTAGATATCAATCGCGATGGTCGCGCCCATTGGCATCGCATTCATCAACTTCCTGCATCTTATCTGTGTCCGATTCATCACGAACTCCTCCTCACCTCAGAAGTGAGGCTCAATGGCCTCGGCCGGAGCCAGCTTTTCTTGCCCGGTGATCAGGATCTGAATGTGCGGGCAACGGCATTGGAGCTGACACCTGATGCCTTACCCATCCTTCGCCGCTTCTCTGCTCTCAGCGCCGCGACACTCACCAAGTCGCTGCCGGGCGGATTTAACGAGGCTTCACTGCAGGCATGCTATCGATTTGGCCTCACGCAACTGGGATTGCTGACTCCAGCAGGTTTCATCCGTGCCAACGACTTCGTTAGCGCAGTGACTGCACACTTCCGGCCAATCTCGTCGCTCTCACCCTTCCATCGGGTCGTCTCCACGTCCTGTTCAAGCAGTTTGTTAAGGCTCATCAGGAAGCCACGAAACGGCATACCGACGTTGACCCACTTGGTGCTAATTGAATTCCTGTTCGGGGACTGGGAAAGATTTGTCTCGGCTTATCGGTGGGAGAGTCAGTTGTCGCTCTCCTTCAACTGCACCGACCTCCTTACGTCGCGCGACGACGAATTACCCCCAACTGACTTCGCTTCAGCGCTGAATCGTATAGCCGACGGCTACCGGACGAACCAAGGTTCCCTTCGGGCGTTGTGCACCGCTGAGGGTGTCGACATCAACACCGCGATGCGCTGGATCGGGCGCCTGGGTCTGGCCGATATCTCACGCCGGCCGCGAGTGGTAACCAATACGGTTAGGAGATTGGTGGTCTCCTTACTGGAGGCAGGACACCCACTGCGTGACGTTTGCGCCCAGACCTCCCTGTCGAAGTCGACCGTCGACCGAATTCTCAACGACAACAGCACGCTGCGTGCAACCTGGAAGGCAAGCGCTTTGGAACGTCGTCGAAAGATCGAGCGAGATCGCCTCGATGACTTTCTCGCGCTGAACCCCGAGGCAACGATGCCAGTCGTCCGGGCGACCACTGGAATCGGATACAGTTGGCTCCTTCGCCATGACCGACTATGGCTGCGCAGTCGAGTTCGAAAATCCGTACGCACTGGCATGGCTGA
This sequence comes from Thauera phenolivorans, assembly GCF_001696715.1. GTDB lineage: Bacteria > Pseudomonadota > Gammaproteobacteria > Burkholderiales > Rhodocyclaceae > Thauera > Thauera phenolivorans. The sequence continues at coordinate 32,853 of NZ_MBFM01000001.1, forward strand.
ACACAAGCGTGTCCCTCGGGTCGATTGGTCCGGACGCGACGCACAATGCCTGGCGGCCTTGCAGATCGTCGCCGAGAGCCTGGAATTGTCCGCCAATGAGATTCTAAAGGCGCCTGCAATCCTCCGGCGACTGCCCAAGCTGCCATTTAAGCCACGCCTTGAGCGCCTCCCCGAATCCCGGAAATACATCGAAAGCCTTCTAGACGACCTACGCGACCTCAGAGCCGCTAACTGAAGAGCGCGCGTCGGCGTGCATTATCGTTCTCGTAGCCCAAGTCAGCGTCTGTGGAAACCACCGGTACCGGGAAGGCCCTCCCCCGCTTCGCCAAACGTCAGGCTCTGAAGGTCGGCAGCCAAAATACAATCGCGGGCCCAACCGGAACCCCACTCCTTGAGTGGTCCAGGCAATGTTGGCTAACCGATTCCTTGCGAAGGATGCCCGAATCCGAAATTCGCCCAGAGCGCCACGGCTCAGTTGATCCGTATCGCTCTCCGATCGCCCGACCAAAGCATAACCATGTCCATGCTCTATACGCGGTTCTTGGAATGGATCGATCCTTGGTGATCGATAGCAGGCTCACGGAGAGATAGATTCCCCTTGCATCCGCATATACTTTTATGTATTTTGTGGTCATGCACGGGACTGAATCTACCTTGCCCATCGAGGAACTCTCTCGACTCGTCAGGTCAATGGGCATACATCAGGACGAGATCGCCTTGGCGACGGGCGTGACACAACCTCATGTCAGCCGCGTGTTGTCGGGAGGGGTTTCTCCGACCGCAAAAGCTTATCGGCGTATATGCGCATATGTGGTCAGCCGGAAGAGCCCCATCTCGACACTCCGAGTGGCACAGAACCAGGAGCTGGTCAGCGCGATCGCATCTATCTGGGATGGTTCGGAAGAACAGGCGCGGGCGCTTGGGGCCGTCATCCGATCATTGGCGCCGTTGCTTACGCTCTACAAGACTGGCGATCCGAAATGATTGTCGAGGATGCCGTCCGCCTCGTCGGGAGGACCTTACATCCGCGATGGCTGCAGCGTCCAACCATCCTGCCCGACGAACTGGCACACAGCTACGCACTGCGCGTCCTGGTGCTGAATGAAGCCGACTCTCTCGAGTCGTTGATCGCTGCCGTATCCGCCGATGGTGTAGTTGATCCCAAAGTCCCCAAGGCGCAGTTTCTCGCATGGGTCGCCGATGTGGACGTTTCGGAGTTTTTACGGTTTCACACACTCGCCCCCTTTCAGCAGGCCTTCACGTGCGGCGCGACACCCCATTCCCATGGCGAAAATCGGGAGAGCCACCTACGTTATGAAGCACTCCGGGTCAAAGTGCCATCCTTCAGGATCTGCGATGCTTGCAAGCAAGAAGACCTGGCATATTGGGGATTTCCGATCATACGGGTAAGTCACCACATCCCTGGGGTCGAATGGTGCGAGAAGCATGCGCAACCACTGATCTCCACGGGTTTCGACACACGCCACATCTCCCGAATCCAGAGATTCTCTTGGACGGCTGCTCCATCAGATTCAACGGAATGGCCTGGCCCGCAGAACGAGGTCGTAGAACGGTACGCTGCCATCTCAACGGCCCTGATGGCGAGATGCGAGAGTATGCCCGTGAGACAAGCCAGCGGCATAATTGCGGCCCGTGCGAAACAGCAAGGGCTGCGGAGGGCGTTAACAGGAAAACGGAAGATTCTTTCTGACTTGGTACTCGAGACAGCGCCGAGGGACTGGATCGCTCGCCTTCTCCCGTCCTTTCTCAGCCAGAAAACAAGGCCAGGAGTCTTTGCCGCGTCCCTGGACGGCGTGATGAAGCCTGCGACCATCTGCCGACCCGAGGCCTACGCCGTCGCACTGGCGGCTCTTTACAGTGACGCGGACGAGGCGCTCTCGGACTTGACCAACGCGCAGGAGGCACCAGAGTCGCTGAAAGTTCGCGCAAAGCGCTCGCGTCCCAGTGGGAGCAAACCGGCCGGGGCTCACACGGCCACTGAAGTCGCCGAGGCCTATTTCCGTTCGAATTTCAGTAACGCGGCGATGGCAAAGCTACTGGGGGGCTCGTGCACCTGGATAAGATCACTCTTGGTGCGGCTGAATCTTCCACCGGCGAGCCTCATTGGAAAGGCACGCAACCGAGCGGCTTTAATGTCTTTCAAAGCTGGCGCGAACATCGACTCGGCTTGCACTTCGGCTGGCGCGTCGGTCACAGACCTCGTAGATCTGCTCCGGTTTGACCTTGACCTCCTCGTGCCCTTGATTCGCCGGGGCTAAGCTAACCGTTCGCATATCGCTGCCACTCGAACTTCTGTGGAGTTCTACACCGGACCGCAGGTCGTTCAACAGCATGCAGGCGGCGCTCATCGACCCCTGGCGCCCACGAACCTGCAGGTCACACATCGCCCATGCAGCCATCCAGACGCTGCATTTGATGAGCATTCAGCACGCCGTCTGCCTGCTCAATCAGGGTTGCGCACCTCGCAAAGCGCCGAGCCCACCCGTCCTTGGTCACCACGTCTACCCCTTCACGCACACCACCTGCTTCAAGGTATGCAGGATCTCGGTCAGGTCGCGCTGGTTGGCCATCACTTCGTCGATGTCCTTGTACGCCCCGGGAATCTCATCGACCACGCCTTTGTCCTTGCGACAGATCACCCCTTCGGTCTGGCGGACGAGGTCGGCCTCGGTGAAGCGCTTGGTCGCGGCCGTGCGGCTCATGCGCCGGCCGGCACCGTGCGCGCTGGAGCAGAAACTCTCAGCGTTGCCCTTGCCGCGCACGATGTAGCTGCGCGCGCCCATGCTGCCGGGGACGATGCCGAGCTCGCCCTCCCCCGCACGGATCGCGCCCTTGCGCGTCACCCACACGTCAGCGCCGAAGTGGTGCTCGCGGGCGACGTAGTTGTGATGGCAGTTCACCGCCTCGGTCGTGACCGTAAACGGCGGCAGGTGCCGCGCCAGCCCCGCGAGCACGAGATCGAGCATTGCCTGGCGGTTGGCCATCGCGTACTCCTGCGCCCAGTGCACCGCCTCGACGTAATCGGCGAAGTGTTCGCTGCCCTCGGCAAAGTAGGCCAGATCGCGGTCGGGAAGGTGGATCATGTGGCGCGCCATGTCCTTTCTCGCCAGCTCGATGAAGTACGTCGCAATGGCGTTACCGATGCCACGGCTGCCCGAGTGCAGCATCACCCAGACCTGCGCATGCTCGTCCAGGCAGACCTCGATGAAGTGGTTGCCGCCCCCGAGCGTGCCCATCTGGTTCGCCCACTTGGAGAACTTGCCGAAGGCCTTGAGCAGTTGCGGGTGGCGCTCGGTCAGGGCCTTGAGGCCGGACTCGAAGGGCCGCACAGCCTCGACCAGCACCCGACCGTCCGCATGCTGGTCGCGGCCGACCGGCACGTCGCGGCTGATCTGATCGAACACCTTCTTCAGGCGCTTCTCGTCGATGTCGCTGGCGGTGAGCGACAGCCGCGCGGCGACCATGCCACAGCCGATGTCGACACCCACCGCCGCCGGGATGATGGCCTGGTGGGTGGCGATGACCGAGCCGATGGTCGCGCCGATGCCCAGGTGCACATCGGGCATGGCGGCAACGTGGTGGTGGATGAAGGGCAGGCTCGCGATGTTGGCGAGCTGCGCCTTCGAGCCTTCGTCGATGTCGTCGGTCCAGATCTTGACCGGCGTGGCGTTCCCGTCGAGAACCTGTTTCACGGGCATGGGGTCGTTCCTCCCAATTGCTTGTCGACGCGTGGCACCTGCAATGGGCTAACCAAGCGCCGTCACCTCATCCCGAAGGTCAAACACGCAGTCGGGCCAGCTCTGCGCGCGGAGCGTACCTACAAACACCTGCAGGCGCGCGACGATCGGCTCGGCCGCAGGATCGTCCTGTCTGACCTTCAGCGCCGCGCCCGCTGCCACACCTTGCGCCAACGCCTTGAGCCGACCCAGCGTGCCGGTGTCCGACAGCAGCGCTTCGTGCAGATCGCGCTGCGCCATCACCTGAACGAAGCAGACGACTACGCGGGCCTCGCCCTCCCCTTCAGCGAGCACGAACTCGAGCCAGTCGAGCACCGCCGCACCGACACCGATTCGGCGCAGCTCGGCATAACCTTGGGGCCATTCGGCCTGCGGGTGACTGCGCAGCCACTGTGTCAGGCCCAGCGGGGTAAGACCTGTGTAATGCGGCTCGGCACGCCAGTAACGCGGGTCGTCCCGGGGTGGCTGCCCGGCGTCCTGGTTCGAGCTTCGGCGCAGGAAAGCCGGGATGTCATAGGTCCCAGCCTTGTTGGGCGTATCGCTGCGATCCGCACGTCGACCCGAGCGCAGCACCACAGGCGCATCGAAGGTATCGTCGAAGTCGAGATACGCACCGCTTGCCGCAGCCGGTGAGCTGTAGTGCTCCGGCGCCTCATTCACGCTGAGCGGCGCCATGCAGGGCTCGTCGCAGAAGTCGAGGCTGCCGAGCCCGCCAAAACCGGCGGGCAGCACTGAGGGCACCTTAACGAGATCGGGCATGTCCGCCGGCTTGTCAGCTTCGGAAAGCGTCTCGACGAGCAGGAAGTGCGTCAGTGGGCTGACCAACTGATACGCGACGGCGAGCTCGAGCGCCTGAGGCGAATGGACGCCCTCAGCGGTGAGCAGGCCTTCGATCTGCGCGGCCACGGCCATCCGGCTGAGCGCCGCATCATGTTCGGCAGCAGTCAGGCTGGCCTCGCTCAGCGACTCGGGCGCCACGGCGTGCGTGCGCGTCCCGACCAGACGCACCGTCCCATCCGGCACCTGCGCGAAGCGTGCCCACACGGTCACCGCGTCGCCGTCGAACACCGAGCCGGGTAGCGCGCTCATCCACACGGGCTTCGCACCGGCCGGCCACACCAACTCCAGGGGCGCCATGCGCTGCGAGCGCAGGCGCGCAAACATGCGCAGGACGGCCGGTTCCACAGTCTCTCCGGGTGCGACGAAATCGCAGGCCCCGCCGGTCTCCTCGGCCAGGCGGCGCAGCACACCCTCGGCCGGAGCGCTGCCGATACCGACCACGAACACCCGGTGGCCCAGGGCACGCGCCTTCTCCACCGTGCGCTCGATGGCGTGGATCTGGCCATCGGTGATGAGCAGCAGATCGACCGGCGCAGCCCTCTCCTCAGCACCGAGGCTTGCCGCTACAGCGCCGGCCAGCGCCAGCGTGGAGTCCAGCGCCTTCTCCATCTCGGTACCACCCAGGTCCGCCTGCAACCCGGCCGCCCAGCGCTGCCCGGCCAACCGGGTCGCGGGGCTCGTTCGCCACAGCGCGCGCGAGCGGTGCTCGACGGTGCTGCCGAACCGCGACAGCGAGAACCGCTCGCCCTCGTGCAGGCCAGCGACGATGGCCTGCAGCGCGCGACGTGCGGCGGCAATGCTGTCGCCCTGCATCGAGCCGGAACAGTCCACCAGGATCTTCACTGCGAGCGGATGTTCCGCCGCTGGCACGCGCGGGCAGAAGCTCGCCAGCACGCTGACCGCGTCGGGCTGCACCGTGTCCTGCGCGCACAGGGCGAGCGAATCCTGTGCGACCTCATCGAGCACGAGGATGAAGTCGCGATCAAGACAGCCACCGCGTGCAAGCGACACGACCATCGCCGTCGTCTCGCCCTCACCTTTCAGGCGCATCGACAGCGGATGGCTCGGCGAGCCGATGCGGGCGCGTGCGAGGGCGCCCTCGACGCGCAGGCTGAGTTCGAACGGATGCACGACCATCAGATCATGCTCGACCACCTGGTGCGGCTTCAAGCCGGCATCGGCCACGGGATTGCCATAACGCGGGGCGATGACCGTGGGCACCACCAGGCGCAGGCCATGCTGCTCGAACTGGAGCACCTGGGCGTAACGTAGCCGCACCACGCAGGTCTCCCCGGGTGCGAGGTTGCCCAGGTTCAGCGTGTAGCTGTCATCGAAGTTCTGCTCGAGCAGGATGGCGGTGTTGCCTTCGGCAAGGGCGTCCTCATAGCCTTGCTCGGCCTGCTTTCGCTCGACGACCGCACCGGACAGGCGGCGATCGCCGATCTGGACTTCGACCCCGAGCAGGACGGCCGCCCAAGGCAGCGGGAAGGTGCATACGAGCTCGACATGGCGCTGGAACGGGTTGGCAAAGCGCTGCTCGAGGTTCGCCTCGAAAAGCGTGCCACGCAAGCTGCCTTCAAAGCGCACGCCCTTGAGCGTCAGTGCCTCACCCGCGCGCGTCTCGAGCCGTGCCGATTGCTGCTTCATCATGGTTCTCTCGCCTGTCGTTCGTTCTTGTTCGTGTTCGCCGGATCCGCCGGCGAAGCACCGTCGTCTTCGCCCTGTGCCGCCTTGAAGGCAGTCATCACGCCCTCGACGAACTGACGCACCGCCTCGGGACTCAGCCCCGCCCGCTGCGGATCGATCACCACCTCGACGCCGTTGGCCACCGCCAGATGGCTGCACACCGACACGCTGCCGATGGCGCGTTCGCGAGGCGGCACCGGCGGCGGGCCACCGTGCAGCAACTCGCGGATGCGCTCAAGGGACACCCCTGCCGCCGTCCACTTCTTGATCAGCAGCAGTTGCTCGAGGTGCTTGCTCCCGTAGCGGGCCGCCCGGGTCTCGCCCTGCGGGCGGTCGACCAGGCCGATCTGCACGTAGTAGCGGACCGTGCGAGGCGGCAAGTCGACCAGGACGCAGAGATCGGCGAGCGGGTAGCTGGGCGAGGGGTTGTCGGACGTAACTGTTCGAGCCGTATTCATGCAGTCAGTTTATACACCTTTGGTGTTCATATACAACTGCGAGAATGGACCGTGCGAGGACGGGCCGACGGCCGCTTGATATCCTGTCGTCCGGATCGAGGGGCGGAACCCTCTGAGCTCCCCTACGCACGAAGTTGAGTGAACAACCCTCGAGCATCCCTGACGAAGAACGATGAGCAATCCTGATCAAGCCACCCGCAGACTCGGACGGCGCATGGGCTTCCTGGCGACCCTGGCTTTCCTCGGATTCGGCTGGGTGACGTTCGATGGCGCGATCATGAAGCGCGAGGACCCCAACCACGCGCTGACCGTCGCGCCCGGCGTCGACGAGTGGGTGCTCCGCCGCAATCGCAGCGGACATTACTTCTCCCCCGGCCTCATCAACGGTCAGCCGGTGCGCTTCCTGCTCGACACGGGCGCGACGCACACCTCCGTGCCGGCGCACCTGGCCCAACGCCTCGGCCTGCGCCCAGGCGCCCCGTCGACGGTCTCGACGGCCAACGGAGCGGTGACGGTTCGCGCAACCAGAATTGACGCCCTGGATATCGGGCCATTTCGCTTCGCGGGTGCGCCGGCGCATTTGAACCCCGGGATGCGCGATGATGATGTGCTGCTCGGCATGAGCGTCCTCAAGCACCTCGAGTTCACCCAGCGCGGCGATGTGCTCGTGCTCAGAAAACCCGCTGGATAGTCATTCCAGGTGTGTCGATGCCGCCCCTGCTATGTTCATCGGCCCGGGGGCGTGGTTGTACGTTGATGGCCCACAGCACGAAGACGAAGCACTGGATCCCGCCGATCCACCCCTGGGTTGACAGCCCACGCCCGCCTCCGTTTTAATCAATCCATCGCGCCGATTTGAGAACACAGCTTGCGGGCGCCTAATAAATGCAGCTAAAGCGGCCACACAAGACCCGCTGAGCCTGCATGGCCATCGGGTCTTTTGCTTTTTGCAGCACCTCACGGGCGCCCAGCGCCCAACCGCCGGCATTAACGACAACTTGCCGGGGCGGATGAAAAATACCGGCTAAAGCGTCACCGCCTCTTCGCCCCCGCGAGGCCGGTCACGCCGGCTCAACAGGGGGCGAGGAGCATCACCATGATCAGCACGCAATCCACGGGCGACCGGCGCCTGACCCCCAGCCAGCGCGAGGCGCTTGGCAAGTTCGTCCCCAATCCCTTTCCACTTGCACACACCAGCGCGCCCGTTCGCCACAAGTCGAGCGAGCCCCTGCCCATCCGCCCAAGTTGGCTGGGCTGGCGTTGAGCCGCGGTACACGAGAGCCTTCATGTCCTTGACGAACTGATGGTGGAGTTGGAGCCCTACCGCCGGGAGTGTGGATTGACAACCTACCCTTTCTGGCCACGCGACTCTCTTCCTCCCTCCAGTAGGCGGGTAGCGTCGAGCCTTGACGCGCGGGGCGGTGCACTAATTCGTGGAAGAGGTCTTTGAGCGTATTGCGAAGCGAGGCGAGGCTTTTGATGACGAACTCGGATCGCGCTCAAACATCCTCAGCACTGCCTCCGCGCACTGGCTTCGTCAGACGGCCGGTTCGAACATGCCCGGAGCCGAGGTCGTCCCTCGGCTCTTCAGCGACAACGTGAGTCACGAATCCAGCTCTACCACGAGCTTGTACTTGCATGGTGATGATGACGAACGAAACAAGACCACAGAGCGCGGCCCCCGTATCGACTGGTCTTGACTCGGAGCGCAGTTAGTTAACCGACTTCTAGCTCGCGACCGACTCAGCAGCCACGGCGTTTCGATCGTCGAACTCAAGCAATTTTGAAGGAGGGAGTCCCAGCGCCTGGGCCAGCCGAATGATGTTCAGAAGCGCGATGTTCCTTTGTCCGCGCTCGACGCCCCCGAGGTAACTTCGCGCGAGACCGCTCTCAAGCGCGAGGTATTCCTGGGACCATCCGCGGCTTCGGCGAAGCTCGGCAAGGTGCTTACCGAAGAGGACCCTGGGGTCGGAGGAAGAAGTCACAGCAGTCGGAAATGAATTTTCGACTGATGCTAGGGGTGAGGGCCACTATGAGGCGACGCTCTATGAGTGACAACGGGCGCGCCGACACGTACTATTGCCACTCGATTCTGACGACTTAGACGACGAGACTTCGTGCAGTTAAGGGATAAGGCAAGCGTCATTCGGACGTTGCGTGGGCATCTGCATCGGCGCGAGCACGCCGCCTTTGTCACTGTGTTTCTCGACGGTGAGGTTCAGGTTTTCCGGAAGAACGACGACTATTTGAAGGCCCTTGCCGGCGAGGCCTTGTGTCTCCTCCTAGAAGCACCGCAAGCCGCCGAAGAGCTACTGAGGGAGTACGAACGGCTCCTTCTCGGCACAGAGATATCCGCTCCTTACTCGACGGTCCTCAGCCTGGCAGAGCGTTTGAGTTCAAACTCGCTGCACGCTATCGCGAGGACACTTCGCGATGAGGATCGACGTTGGCCCGCACGACGCCAACATCGCAATCGAAAGCAGCAGGAACCAGCCAAGGCCCTTTCCGAGCCCGTTATCGAGGTGCGACGCGTCGTCAGTAGCACGCTCATGCGCTTCGGTGATCCGAACGCGTCCGACGCAATGGGAATCCGACGATCGGTTTTCAGGAGTAGCCAGGAGAGGTCGTTTCTCAAGGCCTTGTCATTGAGGTTTCCCGCGCTACTTGCGCTGCCGAATTATCCACTTGACCAGATGATCGAGTTCAGTCGTCTGCGCGAACTCGTCGGCAAGTCGACCTGGGCCTACGCTAAGAACTGCAGAGTCGATGCAGTGCTGGTCGTGCCGGACGAAGGAGACCCGGTTGCCGCGTTCGAACTCGATAGTTCATATCACGATCGGCCCGAGATCAAGTCCCGTGATGAGATGAAGAACGCGATTTTCGGCCTCGTTGGGCTCCCCTTTTTTCGTCTGCGTGCGGATTCCCCAGAGACGATGACAACGGATGACTGGTACGCATTCCTGACTGATGAAGTGGCTCCAAACATCGATGTCGGACGGCGCTTGCGAACGCGGTCCAGCGCAACCAAGTTTGTCCCTGTCTGAGGCGTGACCGCTGCCCTTCACAGCCATCACCTGCCCAGCCTCATCCCCACCGATTCCAGGCCATCCGAAGCAAGGTCGCATTGGCGGCGTGCCGATCAAACCGCGCGGGGTCAAAGTCCTCCCCGGCCCATCGCAGGAGCCGACGCCCTTCATCATCCAGCGGCCGCCGGGAAATCTGCTCCACGAAGTCCATGTAAGCCGCTGCACCGCCCACATCCTCAGGCGGACAAGCTCTCTCCCCCGCCGACACATAGGCGTAGCCGCGCTGGTCTCCGTCAAGAGACTCAACACGCTCGACCACAACACGATGCTGCCAGCTGTCGCCGAAATCGTAGAGGTAGGAGAAGTGGTCGCCGGTGGTCGCTAAACGGTCCAATCTGACTTTGCGCTCATCGACGATGTCCCGCTCCGGGTCGTCTTCTGGGTGCGGCGTTGCGTAGGTTTTGCCGCCAATCTCGAACTCATGGAGATGTGCGTCGGTCCAGCCCATCGCAGCTTGGATGTAGTGATGAAGCTTGCTCAGCGTCGTATCGCCATCGACAAGCAGTCGCCGCCAGATAAGCGGTTCAACCTCCTGGAGCTCGATGCGAAGGGTGTAGGCCTTCACGACGGATTTTCGCGACATCCAACCTCCCTGTTTCCTCACTACCAGCAATTACAACGGCAGGCGCAACTCGAGCAGTTCGGGGGTCACAGCGCGTCCAGCAGCTTCATGAAGTTCCGCTTGCGCTTCCACTCCAGCCGGATCTCCGCCAGTTCGTCGCCGAACATGCCCAACTGCTTGTGCGCCACCCGCAGCGCGCGAATTTTCTTGACGATGGCGAAGGCCTCCCCGTAGTGGGAACCGCGCGAGCCGCCCTCGACCAAATGCGGCAGCAGGCGCTTGTAGAGCGCTATCGCCTCCTCGTGGTGGGTCTTGCCCCGCGCATCGGCCACCGGCTCCCACAGGCCAACATCGACCCGTCCCCCGCTGAATGCATCCCACATGGCCTCGGCATCACCCTCGCGCAGAAAGATGGAGACGATGTCGCCCCGGCGGGGTTTATCCCATGGACTGCGGCGAACGCGGCTATCGGCGGCTTCTTCCTCAGCGACCTTCTGCCACAGGAAGTCGAGCGCCCGCTTGCGCAGCGCTGCCTCGCCACCAATCAGACCAGCCACTTCCATCAGCTTGAAGAATGGACCGCAGCCAGGGGCCTGCTCAAAGCGCTGCCAGGCGAGTCGCTCCACCTCCGCATGCCGCCCAAGCGCCAGCTGCAGCTCGATGGCAAGGCTCAGCAGGTCGTCATTGCGCTCATTCGGAAACGCCGCAATCCCCTGCTCTACCCAGCGCAGCGCCTCGTCCTTGCGGCCCTGGTCACGAAACAATGCAGCCAGCGTCAGGAAGCACGACGGGGACGACAGATTCTTTGCCTGGATGGCCACCAGCAACTCGAGGTCATTCGTGCAGCGGGCGATATCCTTCATCGCCGACTCCACCTGGAAGCGTCGCGTGCTCCAGTCGCTGCGATAGTGGTCGGGGCCCAGGGTCGGCAGGGCCAGCCAGTCGCGCTCGACCCGCTGCCGATATGCGGCCAGCCCTTCCTCGCCCAGCGCCTCGGCGTAGTCCGGGAGCACCTCATGAAAGGTGTCCCACTTGCCGTTCATCTGGAAACCGTACAGGCGCTCGGCCAGGGCAACGGGGTCGGGATGCAGGGCGTTACAGGCCGCCAGATGCACTCTTCGCAGCTCAACCACCGCCGGCATCACCACGCCGCCGGAATCGTCGATGTGCTGCAAGGCCTCTTCCGCGAGCGCGATGGCTTCCTCGATGACTTCGATGAGTTCCGGCTGACCGTCGGCGATGCGCTGTGACAGCAGTTCCGCAAGGTCTTCCAGGCGATTGGCGTAGTTTCCCGCCTCGCGATACTCCACGAAGCCGTTGGTGCGGGTAGCCTGCTTGACCACCTTACGCAAGTCGGCAAGACCGGCGCTATCCGCCACGGTCGCAGCCATCAACAGCTTTTGGCGCAGGGCGTCATCACGCCAGGATGCTTCGAGCATTAGCTTGCGCAGTGCGCCAACATCCAACCCCTGCAGGTAGGCCTCAAGCCGCGCCTCTTGAGACTGCCAGTCATCCTTCTGCGTCATCAATCCACCAGCGCCTTCAACAACGCATCCCGCGCATCCTGGTAGAACTCGATGTCCAGCTTAGTCGCCATGTCGTCCGACAGGTCGAACAACTGCCGCCGGCAGCCAACCGGCATCAGCAGCGACTTCGCACCCTTCTCAACCGCCATTTCGGCGATGGTCACGGCGTTGTGAACGGGCTCGATGGTGCCCCCGATGGTCACCTCACCAACCACAATCAATCCACCGCGGACCGACTTCCTCAGCAAGGCGCTCGACAAGGCAATCAGGCAGGCGACACCGGTCTTGGCCCCACTCTTGGCTGCATCGAACCCTCGAAGCTGTACCGAGAACTCATGCGAACGCGGGTCACGGTCGCCGACCAACTGCGTTGCGCGGGTGTAGAGGTTCTGCTCCGCACAGCGCACGGACTCCTGAAACGCAGGCGGCACGGGTTTGTTCAGCACGCGAACACCGCTTCCGGGACCCTCGGTCACCTCCAGCCGGAACAGGCCCGGGTGCTCGTCCGCACCACCAGGGCTGAGCGTCCAGATTTGGCCCGACTCAAGCGGTTCATCGCCGATGCCCTCCTGGCTGCGCAACTCCGGCGTGGTCACGAACTTCTCCACCCCTTCCGCGCCGAGCGTGTAGCTGAAGTGGGTGTTGCGGAACTCGGCCGCGCCGATGCGCTTTTGCTGCTCCTTCACCCGCCGGCGCACCTCCAGCGCCAGCCGCACCGCCCACTCGAGGTCCTCATCGCTGACCGCTTCATCTGCGTCCGGATGCAGCAGCTTCAACAAGCCACTCACGGTCTTGTTCACCGCGTTGATGTCCCGACCGGACAGGGCTCCGCCGAGGAACACCCGGCCCTGCATCGTCGACACCCGGCTCTGGTTGCGCAGTTGCGTGAAGCACTCGGACAGGAAATCGCTCACCAAGCCAAAGTGCTGAGTGAACAGCGCCGGATTCATCTTCGGCACGTCCCAGCCGGGCAGGAAGCCGTGAATCCGGTCCATGAAGGCGGTATCGTCACGCATCTCGGGTGGCAGCGGGCCAAGCAGATGGCCGATACGCTGTTGATGCTCGACATCCACGTCGAAGTTGCCGACCAGCACGATGGAGCCGTCGGCCCGGATGCTCTCCTTTCCGCGCGAGAACTCGCCCGACTCCATGTAGCCCTTCATGATGTTGACGCCGTCCTTCTGGTCGAAGGACACGCCTGACACCTCATCGAAGCAGACCACGTCGTACTGGCAGACCAAGCCGCGCTGGCCGTTGGAGTTATTCACGAACATCCGGGCCACGGTCGCCTTGCCCCCGGAAATCAGGTGCGCGTAGGGCGACACCTGCTGGAAGAGGTGCGACTTGCCGGTCCCGCGCGGTCCGAGCTCGACCAGGTTGTAGTTGCGTTCCACGAACGGCACCATGCGCAGCAGCAGCGCATCCTTCGCGCGGTCGTTCAGCCCATCGGGCTCGAACCCAACGCTGCGCAGCAGAAAGTCCCGCCACTCGGTTGTGGTCAGCTGCTTGCGCCCCTCGGCAAGAGAGGTCAGCACATCCCGCTTGGAGAGCTGAATCGCACGCAGAGCGTCGATGCCAAACGGCCGCCCGCCCTTCTCCTGGGCAATCGCGGCGTCGTAGCCGAGTGTGATTTCAGCGTAGAAGCCGCCGGTCAGCATGCGCTCGTGCTCCTTGATGAGCTCGGGCGAGATACGCACGTCGTTCAGCCTCAGGCTGGGCAGGGACGCAACATAGGAGTCGCTCTTCGCATCCAGGCGCGCAGTGATGATGTCGATGATTTTCACCGAGCCCGTCTCACGCGCCCGCGCCTTGAAGAGCTCCTCTTCCCCGGCCTTCACCGTGCGCGACTGCAGTTGTCGCTGGACGATTTCCAGGCCTTCCTGAATCTCAGCCTCGTCCGTCGTCGCGCAGTACCGGCCCAACAGGAACTCGACCACATAGGTCGGCACCGGGAACTGGCGGCTGAAGGTTCGGACCAGGTCCTTGCGGACGATAAAGCCATCGAAGGCGGAAGCCGCCTTGCGGTCGAGGTCATCGAGATTCATCGTGTTCTTCTTGCTCTGTTCTCGTTCGTAGCGCAGGCGACTTACTCGCCGACAGTCGTATTCATCTTGGCCAGCAGCTTACCCTGGCTGTCGAGCACCACCAGGACCGCCGCGGCCCCCTCGTTCGAATCATCCGCCACTGCCAGCGAAGCCTTCCCCTCAACCAGGTCCTTGACCGCCGCGGCGATGGAGGACTCTTCCGCTGCAGCCTTTGTGCGGATATCTACCTTCAATCCGGGTAACGGCGGTAACACCTCGACGTTGCAGCGCAGACCACGCCAGGCAAGTTTGGAGATGGAGACGTTGGTCGCCGGCGCACCGCCCTCCAGTTCGAGCGTCAGCTCGGGCACCAGGCATTCCTGCAGGCTCAGCCCGCCGTGCGCGTACTCGGCACCGGCTACAAAGCTCGCAATACCCGGCGCGAAGGCAATCTGCACCTGCGGGCACCAGTCCCAACCAAAGGTCAGCGGCGTTGCAGTCACACTGTCCTTCAACACCGCGCAGCGCCCCCAGCGGGTCTCGGCCTGCGATTTGGCCAGCTCCGCCTTGGGCATGCCGCCGGGCACCAGCAACCAGCCATGGTCGGTGACGATGCGAAACCGCCGCCAGCCCGCATCGGCCAGCGCCTGCAGGCGTTCGACAATCTCGGCCAACTGGCCGTCAATATCGCGGGCCAGCCGCAGTCCATGCTCATGCCCGAAGTGGTCCAGGTCGCCACACTCCACCCAGGCCTTCGCCGTCGGGTCGCCTGTCTCGCTACCGGACAGGGGCGCGTATCCCGCGTCTGCCAGCAGCTTGCGGAAGTTGTACGTGTTCAGGGGCTTCATGGTCGCGGCCACGTTGGGCTCGAAATCCGCATCGTCGGCCTTGCCCGCAATCAGATTCGCAACCGGGGACACCCAGGCCTTGCCCGATGCGGTGACCGAGGGCAGCGAGGTCCAGCCCGAATTCAGCGCGACCTGCCCCAGCGCCCCCAAACGACTCGCCAGCATCTGTGCGACGTCGAAGCGCAAACCGTCAACAAACACCACGCAGGTGCCCGCGGGGTCACTCAATTTCGAGACGCCGCCAGGATTGAGCCCGCCGGACGCGGCCACTGCCTTCTGGAACGCGAAACTCGAGGCTTCCAACCAAGGCAGATATACCGCGCGCAGTGCGACCGTTACGGCATCCTGGTCCGCTTTGGTGTGCGCTTGAGCCAAGGCCTGCAGCGCTTCAGCATCGACCCGCCAAGCCTCCTCTCGATAGCGCTCCGCCTGGGCCTCCAACGAGTTCCCGAACGCCGCCGCCTCGGTGTGTTGCGCTACGAACGCGAGATGCCCGAGCGCGCGCGCAAGCGGCGCCTTCCCCATCTGAGCCCAAAGCCAAGACCGGCGCTCGCCGTGCTGCTTCTCGGCATCCAGAATCGCAGCACGCGCCTGAACCGCCGTCATCGCGCTCAATGCATTGAGCCGGTAGCGCAGGTCAGACTCACCTTCGTCGTTCGCCTTGGGATAGGCCGAAGTATCGGCGAAGAGGTCGCCCATGCGGTACTGCACCCTGGAGAGCAACTCGACGACCGCGGGGAAGCTCGGATAGGCGTCCTTGTACAACTCCCAGACCGCACCCCACGAGCCGGCCCTGGCTGCCAGCTTCTCTGCCGCGGTCAGCTCGCCATCCTTGGCCGGGTCGAAGCCGAAGTCCTTGCGGCAACGGCTGACGAACACCTCCCAGCGTCCCCCCTGCCAGGCACACTCGGTGGCCTTGGCGTCGTTCATCCATACAAGGATGTCCCGCGTCGGATTCGGTGCCAGCAGGCTGTCCAACCAGGCCGCATCAATCAAGCGACCTCGCAGTTCCTCGACCGCCTTGCCCATAAGCTCGCCAGACGACAGGGCGCGTAGCAAAGCTTTCTGTGTCGCTTGGTCTTGAGTAACGTCCAATCCCAGACCACCATTCTTCGACGTCAGGAAAGCGTTGAGCGTCCAGTCCTTGGCATTGACCTGAGTCCAGAACACACCGCGATACTGCAACTCAGCGAGAGGTTGAAGGTGGCGTGGGCAGGACTCAATGGCGCGGAGGTCGGCCCGCGAGACGCCCGGCAGGTACACCACCGGCACACCATCCAGCGCCACACCATCGAGCTTGCCGGCCAAAGCACATTTCAGCCAGATGGCCGGACCTTGAAGCGCCTCGGGCGCATACTCACCAAGCATCAAAACGGGCCGACCCGAGGCTCGCAAGGCCTTTACGACCGGAACCCACTGGCGCTCTGCGTCCGTCCAGAGTATCGCCTCTGGCTGTGCTTGCACCGATTTATTGAACCTGCCTGCCTCTTTCAGGGCCTGGGCAAGGGCTTTGAGAATATTCATTCAGCCTTCCTGCAGAAACCCATCACCAGTCTGCGAACTCACCAGAAACGGCGTGCGTGTCATCGACAATTATCCCAACAGTGGCATCTCCAGAATCTTCTGGATTAGGTCGCCACGGCGGAAGGTGGCCGACAACTGGAGCGTGGACACCGCCTTACTGCCGTACAAATCGTCAAGCGCGTGCTGGATGTCCTCGGCCGAACGCGCGAAATCATCCTCCCCGTGCGTCTCGATGTACCGCTTGGCCTCATCGAAGACACGATGGGTCAATCCCGACAGCGGCAGCTTTAGCGCCTTCAGAATACGCTGCCCCATTCGCATCGCGATGAAACACGAGGCGTAGCGCACCAACAGTGCGTCATCTGAGCTAGGCCTACGTCGATGGTTTTCGGCAATGCGATAGAGCAACACCGCCACAATGACCTGCGCCCCATTCACGTCGGCCGGAAACACATTGTCGTAGAGCTTCCCGAAGTGCTCCCGAGTCAAGAATTTGGCTTGATGCGGTGCCGCGCGCCATACCGCAAGCAGCGCCTCGGCGGCCGCACCCGCTGTGATATCGGTGGACTTCGGCGCGCCATCCGTCCGCTTGCGCCGATAATTGAAACCCAGCGAGGCAATACTGGCTTCGAGCTGACGCTGAATTTCATCATTGGCACGCAAGTCCTTCAGATCGACTGGGTTCTGGCTGTTGGTCGCGTGCGTGATCTGGTGAACGATGTCTTCCTTCTCTTTCGGCAGTTCATACACCCGCACCAGCACGCTGGCCTGCGCCGGCAAGAATTCGCCACGCTCTGCCATCTCGTCCAGCGTCTTGTAGATCGTCATGCAGGTCTGCGCACCGTTGACGATCTGAAGGTTCTCCGCCTGCACCTGATAATCCCCGCCCTGCAGCCCGTTGTACTTGAAGTGGTCGCAGATGATGGTGAGGCCGTTGTTGAAGAAGTAGAAATTTTCCGGCGCGCTCGAGCGCAGGGTGGCACGGATGCCCTCGTTCACCCGGTTACCGTGCAAGCCGAGATAGCGCCGCACATTGCGCTCCAGCAGGCGTTCGCCGTGCGCCTTCATCAAGGCCCCCACTTCGGTCACAGGCATGCGACCCACGCACACCCGGCTGAAGTTCATGTCCTCAACATTGGCCTTCCCGACCAGGCGTAAGGTCGCGTCCACCTGCTTGGGCCGCTGCAAAATGCCGACAAGCACATCGTGATTGACGTGCTCCCAAGTCACCTGCTCGCCGAACCCCGCCAGCTCGATCAGGCGTTGAGCCTGATCGTTCCAGCGCAGGCCGTTGTTGCAGGCAATCGCACGCACCCGTGGGATGAAACCGTCGCGCACCATCGCGCGCGCCTGCTCAACCCGCACCCGCAACCTGTCGTTAATGGTGCCCAGTTCAGCTTGAGGATCGAAAATGTGGCGGATCGCATTGATGAGCGCCTTGATGCCGCCCTCATCGAAATTGCCATCGGCCTCGAGCCTCGTTGCGTACTTGGACTGAAAAACGGTGACGACGAACTCGCCGTCCACCTCCTCCGTCACCTGCATCGCATCCACGCCAAAGTCGCCACTGCCATCGGTCACACAATCGAATGCTTCGCGTGCATCCAGGTCGAGCATGGTCTTCACGCACAGATACACAAATGCTAACGACCGCAACCGGCCTTCATCGGTCAGCTTCAGCTCATCCCTGGCCCATTCACGGATTTCATCCTGCACGCCCTTAAGACGCTGATCGATGATAGATGCATTGAGATTCATTATTCCTTCTCCTTGCTTGCCGCCGCCCGCTTTTCCGCCAGCGTTAGATGATAGTCATTGATGCGGTCGCCCCTGAACACCGCGAACCACGGCGCGCTTTCCACGTCCTTGCCGCGGTCCTTGTCCCACTTGATGTTGAGCTTCGGGCCTTTGTTGTGGCGCAGCACGCCGGCGGTCATCCAGGGGCGGATGTTGAGGCGCACGCCGTCGTTGAGGTCGGGGTTCCAGCCGATGGGCTGCTCGGCGAGCGGTTTCCAGCGCACGAAGACATCAAAAGGCGCTTCGCCTTCAAGGATGGCTTCGAGCTTCCTCTTCAGCGCCTGCGCGGCGGCCAGCCGCTGCGGGGCGCCGTCGAGGCCGCTGGCCACGCCCGCTTCCTGGATGCGAATCCAGTCGCCCAGGTAGGTGTGGATGAGGCGCTCCAGGTTGCGGGCGTCGAGCTTGTGGTAATTGACCAGCGCGCCGAAACCGTCCTTGAGGCCGTCCCACACATGCCAGATGAAGGGGCGGTGGTGGAAGCGCTTGGCGTGCTGTTCGAAGAACTTCTCGCGCAGCCACACTTCCAGACTCTTGCCGGCGCAGTCTGCCTCGGCCAGCAGACGGTCGAGGGTGGAGGCTTTCCAGCTGCCGGGGGTGACGGTTTCCCAAGCGTCGATGAGCAGCGCGAGCAGGCGCTCGTGGGCGGGCTTTTCACCGCGCACGGCGGGCAGGCAGACGATGCCGTCGTCGTCGGCGTGGGCAGCGAGCTTGTCGGTGTGCGCAATCCACTGGCGGGCTTCATCGGCGAGTTCCATATCCGCGTCAGTCTCGGCCGGCCAGCGGTAGCCTAGCAGGCGGGCGACGGCGACCTGCAGCGGGTCGGTGGCGGGCTGCGGGTGGCCGTGGAACAGCCATTGGGTGGGGTCGTCGGAATAGGGTTTTGGCAGGCCGTTGGGGTAGCGTTCGGCGGCGACTTGTTGCCAGTGGGTGAGGTCGAAGGGGACCTTTACCAGCGTGGCGTTCGTGACGTTGAGCTTCTGGTCTATCCGGCGGACGGCTTCGTTGTAGTCGGGGGAGGAACAGAAGCACCAGATAGCCGGCAGATTTGCCTCATCGTTCGGCGTAACAGGGGAACAGCTAATGTCGAACATTTCGCCTGTGTAAATTGTGCAGGGCAAATCGCGCATAACGCGCACGACAACGCCTCGTCTTCCCCAGCTGGACTCACCTTGTATCCGAGCATTGGGATTATTTCGGTGAACCTCCCCCCGGTAGGCCCAATAGAAAACGGAGTCGCGCCCGCCGAACAGCACCGTCTCATCAACTGGAGATTGAAAGAGCCCCCAGGTTTCGGACGGCAAAACGACCTCCCAGTGCTGCATCCGGAAGCGCGGTGAGTCACCCCCATGCATACCATTCGGCGACGATGCAACGCTAGCGAGCAAGACTCCACCGTTGCCGCTCTCAAGCACAATCCTCGCATCCGGATTCCCCAACTGCCCCTTCTGCGCCACCGACACCACTTCCCCCTCCCGCAGCAGCGCGGCCTTCTCCGCCGCCCCCTTAGTCCCGCTGGCATCCACGCCGCGCAAGGCAAACGCCTCGTCCGCCGGCGCATGGGTCTGGGTGAGCAGGACGGCCTGCACGACCTCGCCGCTGATGGTCTCGAAGGCGCCCGGCCCCAGCCGCGCCAGCAGGTTCCACTGCACCCGCTTCAGCAGACTTTCGCGCTGCTTCTTATAGCTGGTGAGGAACAGCCAGTTCTGCGGCATCACAATCTGCACCACACCGCCCGCGCCGCGCTGCGACAGTTCCAGGCAGCGCTCAAGGAACACGTTGGCGAGGTCGTTCTTGGCGTCCGGGTAATGGGTTTCGCAGAAGGCCTTCAGCGCGTCGGACTGTTTGCCGCGCGCCAGATAGGGCACGTTGGTCACCACCAGGTGGTAGCGCGCATCCAGCAGCCGCGCCGCATCGAGCAGGCCGCGGGCGGTCAGGGCATGGTCCCAGGCCTCATCCTGCACCTCGTTGCCCTCGCCCCACAGCGTGGCCGGGCGCTCGGTGGACAGGGCCCGCTCCAGCAACGCGCGCAAGGTGTCAAAGCTCGTGGTGGCGAGGTCGTTCTTCAGGCTGCGCGCCGGGTCGAGCAGGCTGCCCAGCAGCGGCGCTTGCGAAAAGCTGTCGTGCAGCAGGCGCAGCTCCTGGCGCAGGTAGGCGGCGTTGGGCACTTCGTCGGGGACCAACGCCATCCAGTCCGCCGCCCGCGCGGCCACCTTCAGCCCGCAGCAGGCGATGTTGGGCGCGGGCATGTCCGCGCGCACGCCCAGCGGCTGGCCAGCCTCGTCCGGGAAGCGCCAGGCGGCAAGCGCCAACGCGAACACCGCGATTTCCACGCAGCGCGGGTCCAGTTCCAGACCATGCAGGTTGTCACGCAGCACCGCATCCACAGCCTCGCGGGCGGTGAGGTGTTCCGCCGCCATCCGCATCGGCACCAGTAGCAGGAAGGCGGCCACCAGAAAATGCCCCGACCCGCAGCAGGGGTCGAGCAGCTTGAAGTCGGCCAGGGTGTCGGGCCAGCCCTCGAACTTGCCGGCTGCGGGAGTCTTGCCCCCACCCCCAGCCCCGCCCCCCGAGTGGGCGGGGAGGCCGTCGTCCAGCGTGCGCAGGTAGGTGAGCGGCACCGGGCAGGGTGTGTCCGGGTGGCGGGTGAGCCACCAGGCGCCGAGCGAGTTGTGCAGCAGGAAGTCCACCATGTAGGGCTCGGTGAACAACTGGGTGACGGCGGGCAGCTCATCGGCGCCAATCTTCACCTCGGAGGCGTTGACCTCGTCCTTGCGCCGCGCCTGCCAGAACTGATACACCCAGCCCAGGCTGTCGCTGGCCTGGAAGACTTCGGGCGGCAGCGCGGCGAGCAGGCGTTCCAGCTCGCGCTGATGCTCGGGCGCGAACACCAGCTCGAACACCGGGTGCTGGGGCTTGAACACCTGCGGCAGCATACGGGCGGCGAGCTTGCCGGCGAGCTCCCATTCGCTGCGCGCGCCCATCGCCATCTCGGGGTGGTGGTCGACCAGCTCGCGACAGTCCTGCAGCGACACCGCCGCGCCCGGCTCCCACAGCAGCAAGCCGTTCTCGGCGAGGAAGCGGGCGAACAGCATGCGGTGCCAATGCTCGTAGGCCACCTCCCACACCAGCCGGCGCAGTTCCTGGGTGTCGTCGCCATGCTTGGCATCGCCCAGGCTGCGACCGTGGGCGCGCAGGCGGCGACGCAGTGCACGCTGGGCGTCGTTCAGGTAGTCCGGCACCCGGCCCTCGCCCACCGCGAGTTGCTGGAGGGCGGCACGGGCGGCGGTCTCGGCGATGTCGCGGGCGGACTTGACGGTGTTTTCGAGTTGGGTGCGCAGGGATTTGACGAGAGCTGACATGGTTATCCCAGAAAAGCGACCGCAAAAGCCTTGCGGTGAAACTGCTGACACAGGTCCCAAAAATCACGGAACTGGTTATGCGTCATCGCATCCAGGAGGCCGGACGAAGCTCCGTCGCGTGAAATGACGTAAACGAGCTTCTCCCCATTGATGACATCAACGTCTACCGGGTCCGAATGAAAAGTGGCGACCCCTGGTTTGCTTGAATCCAAGGGAGCGACTCCCGGCGAAACCTTGACGTAATGATTTCCGTCTTGCCGCAGACTCCCTCTGGCGGTGGTTGGAGCTCCCAGTGACGGAATGTCTGCGACATCGCACAACCAAGTATTGGCCAAGACACTCGTGTGCTTGGACAGCTCGGCCGGTGTCCCAATGACGGGGAATGCATAATAGATGCAGCCCTTTGGTATTACCCCTCCGCCTTTGACTGTAAGCTTGCGAAGGTTCTCTAGCTGCTCATGCGGAGCCTTGAACTGGCGCTCACCTGATTTCAGCACATGCGTCGAAGCCTTCATCTGTACGATGAAAAGCCCCTTTCCAATACGAGTGGCGATGTCAAAGCCCTGCTCTGCCTCTTGCATTTGAGTGAGGCCGAACCACAGAAGCCTGCCACCACAAGCGTAATTGAGTTGGCTGGCGAAATTGAGCTCAAGGGTCTTTTCGGAGAGTTTCGCTTTATCCCACGGCATCACCGTCATAGTGCGACAGGCCCCTTCTCAATCGCCTTGAGTAGCAGTCGCTCTACCTCCATCAACCACGCCTTCACCTCGCCCGCGTCATTCAGGGTCCGCTGCGGTAGCTTCACCTGAACCACATTCGGCTTGAGCAGCTTGGCCGCATCCATACGGACGGCCCCGAAGCGGGTCGTGAGCGCCTGGGTGCGCTCGATCCAGCGCTGCAAGTCGCAGTCGTCCAGGGCATCGGCGAGCTTGTCGGCGGTGGAGATGTCGAGGCGTGCGGGTGCGTCGATGTGATGTGTGCGAATAAGCTCGGAACGCTGAGCGTCGTCAAGCTTTTGCCAATTGCTGTCAGCGTCCAGTTGGGCCATCTGCTGCTCATACTCGGCGCGATAGGCGTCGAGCTTGGCGTTGAGTGCTTGGCGCAGAAGGTCGGTGGTGCGCTCCAGCAGCGGCCGGACCGGGTCAGGCTCGGCGAGCAGGCTACGCTGCGCGGTGATGGCTCCAACCTCGGCCTTGAGTTCGACGTAGGGGCCGAGCGCGCGGGCATGCTCCAGCAGCGCGTCGAGTTGGTGCCACAGCGGCAGGCGCTGTTTGATGAGCTTGGCGGTCTGTTCCCACTGTTTGGCGAGCGCGATCAGCGCCTCTGCCCGTGAGAACAGCTCCAGGAGCAAACCATTACCCAAAGCCTGTTCCAGCGCCACAATGGCATCGGACCTGGGGGGCTCGGGTTGAGGTGCAGGACCACCAGCACAAAGCGCCAGCTCCTTGAGCTTGGCAATCAGGATTGGCGCCTTGAGCAGCTCTTCGTTGGGCTGGCAGCCGACGCCCAGGCTCTGGAACAGACCTCGAATCCTGATCTTCTGGACCGGCGAGATATTGACCGATTCAGGCTCGAAGAATGCTTGGGTGAGTTTGCTGCGCTCAAGCGACTTGGCATCGACCGGGCGGTGGGCCATGTCGCGCGCCTTGAGCTCGCCCGTGGTGAGCAGGATGTAGAGCGCGCCGTCGATGGTGTCGCGCGGCCAGCCGTAGGGCGGCGACTCGAAGTTGTCGCGAATCTCTGCGCCCTTCTTGCCCCCCCCTAGAAAGCTCAAAACCTTCTGGCAAACCGCGTGTGATTTTGGCTCCTGGAGGTGCCCGATTGCCCGCATGGCCTCGGCGTTGCCCTTGCGCGCCTCGTCCAGCACTTTGTCCCAGCCCTTCTGGTCGGCGACATCGAACTCGCGATACAGCCGAATGACCGAGGACTTGACGGCGGTGTTGAGGCGATCGGCCAAGTCGTTGCCCTGGGTGACTTCCTGCCCGCCAGCCTGAAACACGCGGACACCCGCGAACAGGGTGTTGAGCAGCGTCTCGATTTCCTTCTCGGCATTGCGCTGACGGCTTTCCATCGAGCGCTGCGCGTTACGCCCCTCCTCCGTGTTCGGCGTGCCCTTGCGGCTTAGCGTGGCTTTTGCTGCCTCGAGGGTGACGATCGCGTTGGCGAGGTCCGTTTTGCTCTGGGCCGGCATGAAGGCAAAGAGCGTCGGGTTCTCGGCACTCTTCGCGCGGGCTTCGGCAATTACCGATTTCTCATCTGTCTGCCAGCCGTCCTGAATCCACAGGTAAAGCGCCTTGTCGTTGTCCTTCGGCAGCGACTCGTCGAAGCATGCGGTCAGCGTTCGTACCTCGGGGGCTAAGCCCTGGACGGCACGGACCTTGGTCAACACCGAGCGGAAACGCGCTTTGAAGAAGTCTGCCCGCTTGACCTCGATGTTCTGGGGGGAGGCCTTGAGCTGGGACTCCTGCGCACGAAACTCTTCGTACCATGCGCTCGATTCGCGGGTCTGCAGGTGGTACTCGGCGCCATTGGGGCCGTCGAGCGCCATCACCAGGTGGTCTTTCTCCTGGAGCGCGTCAAGCAAGGTTGGGATGGTCTTACGAAGCTCGGACGATCCGCTCTTGAGGTCGGTGACCAGCAAGTCGGCCAGGACGTCCTCGGTGGGCTTGAGGCCAATTGCAATCGCCTTTTCGGGCGGCAGCTTGTTGATGAGGTAGATGAGCTTGAGCAGTCGGGCCTTGAGCTGAGACGGGCCATCGCCGGCAGCGAAGCGCTGCACGCTATCGAAGATCTCGCGAGAGAGCTGGGCGGTGGAGACCAGGTTGGCGGCAATCTGGTCGTAGAGAAAGTCGCCGGAGACGACATGGCCAAGCGGTAGTTCGGCGGTTTCGAGCGCAGCCTCATGGACGACCCGGAGTTGGCTGCGCAACTGGGCAACGGTGCCGGTGGCGTCGATGGTGCGAAGGACGTTTTCCCAGAAGCGGCGGCGCACGGGCAGGATGGGGTAGTCCGCAGTGATGAACGCCTCGTCGTCGGTGACGTGCTCGAGCTTGGTGCCACGCAGGTGGCGGGAAATTTCACCTAGGTTGTCGCGCCAGACACGGTCAACCTCCGGTACTGCAGTCGACTTCTTGGCGAGGATGATTTTGCGGGTGACGTTCTCGACGTCCCAATCGCCCAGGGTGACCTGCACGGGGAAGCGTCCCATCAGACGCTGCAGGTTGGGCATGCCCGACAACGCGGATTGGCCAGTGCCCACGAACAGAAGCTGCCCGTTGAAATGCTTGGAGAGGGACTCGGTGACTTCCTGAACCTTGTAGGCTTTCTCGGCATCCGAACCGATGTATTGCTGGACCTCGTCTAATACGACCAGGGTGAGGGGGAACTTGCCGCCTTCCGCAAGGGCGCTCTGGATGGCGGCGACCATCTCGTCGTTAGTGACGTCGCCCACTTGCGGGAATTGCGCCTTGATGAGCTGGCGGACCGCCGCCTCACTGTCAGCAAGGCCGCGATTGGCCTGCAACAGTGCGTTCGACAGGTGATTCGATACATACAGGTGGGGCAACTCTTGCGCGAGACTGCGGCCCGCGGCCTTCAAGTTGGACTGAACCGCTTCGAGCAGCCCCTCATGCTTGAGCCACATCACGAAGCGCGCCTGTGCGAACTGCTCCGGCAGCCCCTTGGACTTGAAGATAATGCCGAGCAATGCCAGGCGAACGTTGTCCCCTGCCCCGGCGCCCAACTTTCCGGCCGCGGCGTGCAGGCCACCATTGCGCTTGCCCTCGGTGCTCAACTCCTTGAACTGGTCGGCAACTCCATCCGGCAGGTCGGCAAGCCCGCGCGCAGAGGCGCCGCCCGGAAGCTGCTGATCGATCCACAGCGCACGCAGCATTTTCGCCAGGTGCGACTTACCTGAACCGTAGAAGCCGGAAATCCACACGCCAGGCTGCTCGGACTTTGCGCCGAGGTTGCGCAGGAACGTCTCGAGAATGGTCTCCGTGCCCTTCGCATACTGGCCGTCGCACACGAAGGACTCCAGTTCGTAGCGCAGCACTTCGAGCGCGGCATCAGAGTGGTCCTCGGAGACTTCAGCGACACCATTATTGGCCAGCCGGTTTTGTTCGGGGGATTTGACGTAAATGTCGCGGTTCAGCACTGCGTGTTTCCTTGTTCTTGTTGGTTCTGCAGCTGCGCTCTGCTCAGGCTTCCTTGGCCAGCAGCGGCACTGCGAGGTAGTTCCAGCCGTCTCGGGCGTCGAGCAAGCGGTACGCGTGGTTCTCGGGGTGGTATTCGCCGGGGAAGAACACGACCAGGCGCCCATCCACCGCGTCCTTGATACCTTCCACAATCGAAGAGACGCGGGCCAGGCCGAAAAGACTACCCACGCCCATCAGCGCGACCACCGTGTTGGGCGTGGCCTCGGTGACAATCGTCGTCTTGATGCGCTCGACCAGGCCATGGACGAACTCGACGATCTCTCCGGCCTGATAGCCGGTGAGGTCCTCCGGGCACTCGAAGTAGGCGTCGCGATACTCCTGAGCAGCCATCCATTCGGGAAAGGCGTTGGTGACGTCCACAAGCAGCCACTGATGACCTGCCTCCAGCGTGGCTAGGCGAAACTCGTCGATGTGCGCCCGCAGCCGCAGTTCGTCGGTCTTGTCGTACACGGCGAAGATGACGCGCTGAATGGCCGCCAAGCCTCCCGCCCACGGCACCGAGATGTGTTCCCGGTAGGCACCGACCAGCTTCGCGACTTTGCTACTCATGCAGCCATTGCTCCTCATCCGGAGTTAGAAAGCCCGGGAAACGGACTTCTTTGACGCCGCCGGCATTCAGAAAAACGATTTGGCCCCGATGCGAGGCAGAGTTTGCCAAGGCTTCTAGCTCGTCAGGCGAGCTACATAACAGCGTCATCCAATGGGATGAGAACAGCCGTTGCCCTGAGTGCCCCTCAAGATGCCCCAAGAATAATGCATAGGTGATGTTGCTCGGCGTGACTTTTGGCGCGGCGCGAACCTTTCGCCTACGCCCCACCAAGAACCCCGCCTGGGTCCAGCTTCCGTTGATGTTTTGGGCGATGGATTTGAGCGACGCCGGACTGAAGCGGTCCGGTTCGTTTGCGGCAATGAGTTCCTCGACCTCTTCGCGCTGCACGGCGTCGCCTTCGCCCTTGGCGAGCACAAAGGCCTCCGAGAGCCGAAGAACCGGGTCGCGCACCATTGCAAGCGTCAGGGCGAGCAACGGCCTGGCAGCCTCATCAAGCGCCCAGAGCTTGCGAAAGATGCGGAACACCGGAATGGCAGGGTCCAAGCCGTAGAGTTCGACGAGGTGGCCGAACGTGAGCAGACGCGATTTCTGTGTCGGCTTGCCTAGAACGTTGAGACCCACCACCTCGTCACGGTAGCCGTCTCGCGTCGTTTCCGACGTGGTGTGTTCAAAAAGGAGCATCAGCTCGTCGAACATCATGGTGCGGGCGGCATGCGTACCGCTGCGACCAAGTCGGTAGCCCAGCTTGATGAGGGATTCGCTTGAAGTCACGGGGTCTTGACGGGCTTGCGACGGCTGGAGGCCGGCTTCTCTTCGGTTTGAGCGGGGGGCGAGATGGCATGACGCTCGCAGTAGTCGATAAGCAGATACTCAATCATGTTGCTGAGCGTGCGATGCTCGCGGTCTGCAGCGAGGCGTAGCAACTCCTTAATCTCGGAAGACATCCTGAGATTGATTGCCTCGGTCTTGCGTCGAGCCATCGGTTTGCGCCCCACACGCCTTGTCTTTACATTGTGTAGACTTTATAGGCCTTGCTCTTGGATGTAAAACCAACAAGCCGACTGGATCAGCCAGTGAGCTGAGCGTCACGCAATCCAGGCGAGTTCTCCAGGAGGACTGTTCTTGGAGGGCTTGCTTCTGAGCAAGCGGCTCGCGCATCCTCGGACGACGAATGGCTACGATCGTGTCGTGCGCCGAGGTGAGTGACAAGGCTCAGAGCGGCTGGATCAGGTTCGCCCCCTCGTTGCGAACGTTGCCGACCGCTTTCCCAACTGGATGCACCGCGAGCTCCGCCTCGGGACACGGCCGCACCAGCGCCTGCACGCGCTCGACCGGCGTCGCCCCGTTCAACCACGCCCAGTAATCCCCAGGCGCCAAGATCACCGGCATCCGATCGTGCAGCGGCCGCATCGCCGCGTTGGCCTCAGTGGTGACGATCGTGAACGTGTCGAGCTCCTCGCCGTCGGCCGGACGCGTCCAGCGCTCCCACAGCCCCGCCAGCGCGAAGAACTCGCCCCCGACCGGATGGATGTAGAACGGCTGCTTGCCGCCGCCCTGCTGGTCACTGAGCTGCTGCCACTCGTAAAAGCCGTTCGCCGGCACGATGCAGCGCCGGCGGCGGAACGCCGCCCGGAACGAGGGCTTCTCTGCCACCGACTCGCCGCGCGCGTTGATCAACCTGGTGGCGATCGTCTCGTCCTTCGCCCACGACGGCACGAGGCCCCAGCGCAGGCGGTGAATCACCCGCTCACCGTTCGGCCGCTGCCGCACCACGGGCAGCCACTGCATCGGCGCCGCGTTCCAGCGCGGCTCGAACTCGAAGCCTTCGGGCACCGCGTCGAAGGCCTCGCGCAGGCGCGAGACCGGACCGTAGAGGGCGTAACGACCGCACATGCGCGCACCCTCCCCGGCTCCTTCAGTGCAGGGTGCCGGAAGGCCCGCCCTCGCCTTCCTTCACCGGCAGCAGATCCGTGAACCGCCCCTGCACCTCGGTGTAATGCCGGAACTCCGGCGCCCCGATCGTGCGCTTCTTCTTGCTGATCCCCTTCGGCTTGACCGGCACCTGGGCGACCCACACGCCGTGGCGGGTCTCGAGCGACAGGCTCACCACGTCGATCCGCCAGCTCGCCGGGCAGTCGGCCAGCGAGCCGTACTCCTCGAGGATCTCCTCGTAGCGAGCGACCTTGTCGGCGCGCAGGCTGTAGGCCTCCATCAGCACGAAGACGAAGTCGGCGTCGAGCTGCTCGGCGAGCATCTTCACCGTGCGCGCCGCTGCGTCCTTGTCGGCCGGCGAGCGCATGACGAGCGCCGTGGGGATCGTGGCGCCGGTGGTGAAGTTGCCGACGAAGGCCATCGGCACGAGCTCCTCGCCCTGCTCGAGGAGTTCGCGCGCCTTGTCGATCAGCGGCGCGACCGCCGCCCGGTAGCGTTCGGGGAGCTGGCTCATGTCGGGGTCCTCGCCGGGTTCAGCGCTCGCGGCGCATCTTCACCGCCGCCTCGTACTCGCGATCGAGCCCGGTCCCGGCGTCGCCCTTGGCATCGAACATCCGAAACCCCACGTGCATGTACGCCAGCAGCGCCAGGCCGGAGAACTCGCCTTCGAGGTTCTGCAGCGTGTAGCGCACCGCCGGCTTGTTGATCTCGAGCCCGTTGCGGCCGAGCAGCGCGATCTCCATCACGATCTGCCCGACCGTCGCCTGGTCGAGCTTGGCGAAGCGATCCAGCGCCGCCTGCATGTACATCACCGCGTCCATGCGCAGGCCGCCGTCGACCGCCGCGCGCAGCTCGTCGTGACCGATGCGCGTGAGCGCCTCCTCGGCCATTTCGCCCGCCTGGTGATCGGGGAAGCGCTTCACCACCGCCTTGTACTGCTCGGCCGCCTCCTTCACGTGCGACGGCCCGAGCTCTTCCAGGCACTGCGCGAGCCCGAGCTGCGCCCCCGGATCGGCCGGCGCCAAGCTGGCCGCCTGGCGGAAGAACGGCAGCGCCTCGGCCGCCCGGCCGGACCGCATCAGCACCGCCGCCAGGTTGCGCTTGGCGAAGGCGTTCTCGGGCTCGAGCTTGACCGCGTCGCGCAGCGCGTTGGCCGCCTCGTCGGCGCGCCCGGTCCGAGCGAACGCTACCCCGAGCGCGATGAACGCGTTCGCGTGCGTGGGGTCGAGTTCGACCGCCCGCTGCAGCGGGGCGACCGCCTCTGCCGGTCGCCCCAGTTCGGACAAACACAGCCCGTGGCTGTAGGCGAGCTCGGCGTCGTCGAGCATGCCGTCGAGCGCCTTGAGCACCGGCAGCGCATCCTCCAGGAAGCCGTTTTGCAGCAGCCCGAGCACGTAGGCCTTCGGCTCGACCCCGCGCTCGGGGACCGCGACGACGCGCACGAACGCGTCATCGACCGCCACCACGGCCTGCCAGCCGCGCGCCGCGTAATCGAGCGCGTAGCGCCCGACCACCGCCTGCTCGAACTCGGGCGTGCCGCGCGGCGGCAGGCCCGCCGGGTCGAGGTCGTCGAGCGGGATCTGGAAGATTTCGGGGGCTTGGCGGGTGGTCATGACGATTCAATCAGGAGACGTGAGGAATTTCGTGGCGGATTGTCGCACAGGAGGGCCAAGCCTTCCGGCCCGACCGGCCTTCTGCAATCCCTGCCCTCCATCTACAGGGTAACTGCCTCAGGAATAGGCAAGCATGTAGATCTGGCTTGCCACTTGGGCTGCCATCGCTTATCCACAGGATCTCCCACATCCCTTTCCCCAGCGACTGGGGACAAGCTGGCTATCAATAAGTCGGTGCCCGCCGCTTGGCGCGGTCAGATGACTCGAGAACAGGGACGGTCGTGCGGGACGGGCGTATGGCTGCAGTTCATGTCGATCTTGCACCCGGGACCAGCACGGGCAGGGTGCAGGTTTATGAACCGAGGTCACCTACGCATGGGAGGGGTGCCTGTGGCCACCCCCTGATCGCCAACTGCAAGGCGTCCGTGTCGAGGCCCTGAGCATAGGCGCGATGGATCGTCAGGCTCCCAGATCAGCTCCTCCGTTCGGCAGCAGTGTCAAACCCCAGATTTGGACGGATGGTGGCTCCTCGTCGGCCAATGCCGCCGTTGGCCGGTCGCCCTCAATCGGGCTGCAATGCTTGGGTTACCTACCGTTCAGCCTTGCGAAGATTCGACAGGTGGCGTCCTCGGTCCATTTTTATTCTGTGGTAGGAACTGCCTTGTCGTCAGCCGCTGAAGGGAGCAGGCCCTTTGACCGAAGCTCTGCAATGATGAGCGGTGAAAGCTGTGACAGCATTTCCTCGGGCTGTGCGCGAACCCACGCTTTCACCTTCTCCGGTGTCAGTGATGAATCGGTAATCAAGCCCGCAAGAGCCGAGGCCGTGATACGCGACAAGCCGAACTCCACAAGGGATCGGCCCGTTGTCGTTGACACTCCGAGCTCCAAGGCGAGTGAGAAGTCGTAGACCAAGGGAATCATGTCAGCTTGTCCTTCGTCCGCGAGTGCAAATCTCAGCAGATCAACATATGCCTTTGCCCATTGAACGAGCTTGAACCGAATGGTTTGCTCGATCAGCGTGAACATGTCGCGGATGGCCGCGTCGACAACGTCTTGCTCAGGCTTGGACTTCGTTGCCTTCTTGGCAACCGAGAGCCTGAACCTAACTGCCTCATGAACGAGCTGCGTGAGCGGCTCTCCACGCATCCATTTCAGAGCGGTGACGGTTACATGGCTGACATATCCTCGCGCTTTGCTGGCGCCCTCGCCACTGAGTTTCATCCCTCCGAGTTGCTTGTACATACGACGAAAAATGCTGTTGTAGACCGTGTATGAGTTAGTTGATGGATTAACGGGCAGCAGTTTGTCAAAGTCCCCTTTGCGGATCAGCTCTCGCTGCCTATGCAACAAGCTAGCCAGCGCCACGGGGTCAACCATCCAACTGCTTGTTAAGACAGCAGGAGGGAGACCTAATTGCGAAAGCGCCAATTCTGCGCTTGACGAGAGCATTGCGCGCTGAGGTTGCGTGAGTTTCAGGCTTGCCCTGTTTAGCAGAGCATCAAGGTTGCCTTGCGCGGCGCGGAAAAGAACCAACCCCGCCGCAGCCGTGATGCGTTCATTAGCACGTTCTCGGTTCTCGTCCGGCTTGGGCTGACTGGCGATCTCAAGCACGCCAACAACATCTTCGAAGCCTTCTTCGATGGCATCTTTGAACGCGACCTTCATCTGGAAGGGTCTACGCATGGTCAACGGCTTGGTTTCCCAGTTTTCATAGTTCACCAAGAAGACATTGCCCACGACTTCCTCACCAAGGCGCCCGGCACGACCCGCAAAGTTCCACAGTGCAGCTTCATCGAGGGGCTCTCCCTTGTTCCCACGAGTCGGGGTGTCGATGAAAACGTTCCGCGCGGGCAAGTTGACACCCTGAAAGAGGGTGGTTGTGCAACAAAGGTAGTCAATCTCTCCATCGCGAAAGCTGGTTTCTATACCCTCACGAAGAAGGCTTGGCATATTGCCGTAGTGGAAGGCAACGCCGCGACGCACGAAGCGCGCGAGGGAATACTGCTTATGGACATGCTGTTCGATGAACTTGGCTAACTCTCTGAGGGACGCTGATCCCTTCTCCTCGCGATTCAAGGCGATCAAGGACGTCAGTTCCTCGGCGTTCCTCGGTCCCGTGGCATACACCAGCGAACGGCCGGACGCGCCAAACTCTTCGGCGACTGCGGCGAGTTTCGCATCTTCGCGGAGCGCAAAACCTCGCTCAAACGTGTACGAGCCAATACGCTCCAGTCGCTCCGCGGTGACCAAGTCAAGTTCCACTAGGTGTTCGTTTTCAACGGGGAAACGGACGCTGATGCGATTCTGGACGACTGGTGACAAACCTGTTTGCTTCACCTGAAGATTCGAAAGCCCTACGCTATCTCCAACGAGTTCAAATCCGCTGGCGCCTGGAGCCAGGAAAAGGAAGCGCGCGCTCGGATTTCCTGCGCGAACCTTTTCGACAGCGTCTTGGAGGATCATGCCTCGACTTTCATCACCGATGGCCTGCGCTTCATCGACGATCACGAGGTCAATCAGACCGCTAACATCAACGGCTGAGAGGAGCAGTTGAGCCCGCTCCTGTGTAAGCACGTAAATCTGCTTTGGCCGTTGCTCAGGATCGAGAACGGGCACAGTTGTAACTCGGAGCTGTTTGCCGATTGACGCAAGGCGCCTCTCCAGTTTCCCCTGGATCTCGGCGAGTAGAGCGCGCGTAGGTGCGATGTACAGCGCGACGAAGTTGTCGGCCGCGATGGCGTGCTCACAGAGGTACTCCATTACGACGTAGGACTTGCCAGCTGACGTAGGCGCGGAAATCGCGGTCGCGTCCTTTGATCGCAAGCTCTCCCAGACTTCTAGCTGGAACTCGGTCAAGGCGACCCGCTTCCCCGCCATGTCAACCGAATTCAACTCCCGAAGAAGCGCATTTCGTATGCGAGCCTGAAGGCCCAATGAGTCTGACCCGGTGCCCGGAAGCTTTGCCAGTCCAGGGAAATTCCCTAGGCTAGAAAGGATGTGAACGGCGGCATCCCGAATGTCTCCGTCTTCGGATGCGAGCGAAGCAAAGACCGCGATCTGCTGTGAAAGATCGTGGCTCTCCTCATCGGTCGCCTGCGCGAATACGCTCGCCGAGTTCAGAAGCCTGACAAGGGCCTCGCGGCTGAGGCCTGGCCCCTTAACGACCGGCCCCACGGACTTTATGACCTCAAGGCCGTCAGACAGTAACGTTGAGCGAATGCCCACGGCGCGCAGCGAGGCCAAGTCTGCCCTGAAAGCTGGCTCGTTACGAATATCGCGGGCGAGTTCTGACGCGAAGCTTGTCATTTGTTAAGCCCCGCAAAAATGCTCTTTAGCTCGTTGACGTCGGGCACCGCGACCAAGAAAACAATGCAGTTCCCGAGGTCAAGATTCTTTGCGGCGGCCTGCCGACTAAGGTTGGCTTTGAAGCGGGAATGTTTCATCTTGCATAGCGCCTCAAGGTGCTCTTCATGGATCGTGATGGGTTTGGAATGGTCCACCGGCAGCCGGTCCATATATGCCGTTTCACTGAAAACCAAGCTTCCGACGTGAACATCCCTCCGCTTAAGGTGTTGGCCGGTACCCTCGTAGGCATTGAAGAATGACTTGGCTGCGTCGCGCTGCTCGCCGGTGAGAGAGTCGAGATTCGACAAATCTGTCACGAGCCTAAGTTCATTCAGTTTCTTGGATCGGTCGGCCCGGTACTCGGAGATCGAGGCGACCATGTCTCTCGACGCATCGGTGGCATCTGGCATCACTTTGGACTCGAGCACGAAGAATGTAACCGTGCCATCACTATTGGGTTTCACATGGAGACCGTCAACACCATGGATTGGCATCCCTTGGGAGGTCTTGAGGGCCATCTTGGACCCGATTTGCGCCGCGCCGAGGTGGTGCACGGCTAGCGCGTACGACAGCAACTCGCCGAGTTCACCGTATCTTCCTTGGTTGGCTTGCTCATATTCGATGAGTAGTCGTTTGGCTTCACGGTACAGCCGAGCATGCATGACTGTATTGCCCTTGGTAGTCGAACTGCTACCGGCGGCATTTGCTTGCCGTCGCTTGTTCAACGGGATGGCGTAGTCGACCAGCAAGTCGGTCAACAACTCCGCCAGGGCGTGGAGTTGAGGCTCCTCCGCGTGCATTCTCAGAAATAGCAGGCGGGGCTGCTCAAGCCGCGGGCTGGAATCGACCTCTTTCAGGACGTTGTCGAGACCATCAATTGGGTCGAGCAATTGCGCAAACGGCGCGTGTAGTGCCTCTCCCACTAGCCTTCCCCTTGGATCGTTTTGTTCAGTTATGGCTTATTGCCTTCACTCGGAGCACCACTTGGAACACTGCTGCACAGTCCAGACGGTCCATGCCGATTGAGAGGCAGCCAATTTTGACACTGTTCGAAGAATTTGTTGAGAAGGGATACCTGGTACTGTAGAGCGAGCTACGGTTAGACGACACTCAGCGGAAGTTCATTTCAGCCAATGGCAGCGACCGCTGCCAGCGGTCGTTCGCGGAATGCAGCTTCACCGTCTGCTTCGGCTGAGTTGCTTCCGTTTGCATGCTGACCTGCTAATTCGCCCAAGTTCAGAGGCGAGTGGAGGGGTAGGCCGTTGCCTGAGACCGTGATAAGAGACGTGCATCCGCCGCTCATGGCCAGACGAAAGTATCATGGAGAAAGCTGCCATCACCCGTGATATTCTGGATGTGGACTGAACCAAT
>NZ_MBFM01000001.1:67358-107514 GCF_001696715.1 Thauera phenolivorans
GGAGGTCTTGAGGGCCATCTTGGACCCGATTTGCGCCGCGCCGAGGTGGTGCACGGCTAGCGCGTACGACAGCAACTCGCCGAGTTCACCGTATCTTCCTTGGTTGGCTTGCTCATATTCGATGAGTAGTCGTTTGGCTTCACGGTACAGCCGAGCATGCATGACTGTATTGCCCTTGGTAGTCGAACTGCTACCGGCGGCATTTGCTTGCCGTCGCTTGTTCAACGGGATGGCGTAGTCGACCAGCAAGTCGGTCAACAACTCCGCCAGGGCGTGGAGTTGAGGCTCCTCCGCGTGCATTCTCAGAAATAGCAGGCGGGGCTGCTCAAGCCGCGGGCTGGAATCGACCTCTTTCAGGACGTTGTCGAGACCATCAATTGGGTCGAGCAATTGCGCAAACGGCGCGTGTAGTGCCTCTCCCACTAGCCTTCCCCTTGGATCGTTTTGTTCAGTTATGGCTTATTGCCTTCACTCGGAGCACCACTTGGAACACTGCTGCACAGTCCAGACGGTCCATGCCGATTGAGAGGCAGCCAATTTTGACACTGTTCGAAGAATTTGTTGAGAAGGGATACCTGGTACTGTAGAGCGAGCTACGGTTAGACGACACTCAGCGGAAGTTCATTTCAGCCAATGGCAGCGACCGCTGCCAGCGGTCGTTCGCGGAATGCAGCTTCACCGTCTGCTTCGGCTGAGTTGCTTCCGTTTGCATGCTGACCTGCTAATTCGCCCAAGTTCAGAGGCGAGTGGAGGGGTAGGCCGTTGCCTGAGACCGTGATAAGAGACGTGCATCCGCCGCTCATGGCCAGACGAAAGTATCATGGAGAAAGCTGCCATCACCCGTGATATTCTGGATGTGGACTGAACCAATCTTGATCGAAGGTGGCTTTTTCTTGAGTCTCACGTTCAGTTCAGGCTGAAACCAGTGAATCAGCATGCCCTCAACCGCTGAGAGGAATGCTACTCCATCTTCATATGGCGTCACCCACTCAATGGGGATCTCTTTCTTGCGATCTGAGAGGAGCACGACACAGCAACGGTACAGTCGCTTTCGCTGCCCTTCGTAATCAGGTGCGTGCAGGAGCGTGATTGCCTTGTGGCCAGCAATGAATCGGGATGACTTTGAACTGGTTTGACCAACATACACGAGCCGTTCATCCAGACCTGTACCTACGGTGATGAGGTAGATCGGTAGGCATGCGAGAGGGGGCTGGGCCAATGCACCTTCAGAACGAAAGTATGTGTCGTTCGCTTTCCAGGACTCGCGCAAGCTCTGGGCTGGGAGGTCGACTGTTTCGTGCAGCCCGTGGGCATACTGAAGAACTAGGAAGGAACCAAGCTCAAGGCTAGGGTTATGCCACCCCACCTTGTTCTTGGCAATGCGAAAGCCAAGCGCGTTTTCTGGGCTGGCAAGGGGGCGATATTCGAGAACTGGAGCCAATCGGGTTGCCTGCGATCCAAATAGTTTTTGGCCTCAGGTGATAGTGCCATCAACGGTCACCGGTCGATAGAGGTGGCCACGCATCGCATGTCTGCTTCGCTCTTTTGGGGGAGGGCAGCTCAGAGGCGTCAGTTCCACTTTGCAGGACGGAGAAGCTGTCATTCACCGATGCATGACGCCCGAACGGCAGGTGACCAGCACATTGCTGCCTGACTTCACGCATCAAGCCACCGGCAGCTGAGGCCGAGAACGCGACACATCTCAATCACAGCTGACGCGAAGCCGCCGGCAATCATCACTTCCGACATGCTCCGGGACGCATGGCGTTCACCTCATCCGATTGAATGCCGACGAGACCCGGGGCGAGTTACAGGCTAACGGGACTTTCTCTCAGCGACTCCGAGGCGTCACGCTTAGCGCGGACGTAACTCATCACTCACGGCGAAGCTCAACCGAGCGCAGGTATCGCCCGTTGCGAGTAACGTGATCAAACGAGAAAACGTGTTCGACGGGGGAGTGCTCGCACCGCCCGACCAGCCTGCCCCAAAACTCGAGCCCGCCGGTCTTGACGGTGATTTTGCCTGCACAGATCGGACAAGTCGTCGCGTAGCGAACGGCCTTGATGGACCTATCACCGAATCGCGGCGGCTCGCGCCGCTCCAAGAGGCGATCATCGTCGACGGACTGCATCCACCACGGCGCAACTACGATTTTGCGATCCGCAAGTCTCAGGATGCGCCCTGTCGTACTCCAGAATACGATGCCAAAGACGAACAACGTTGCCGCCGAGCTCCAGACATGCCTGTCGGCACCCGACTTCGAATACAACATCTGAACTAGAACGAGGACGAGGATCAGGGCAAAAATAACGATCGACGAGATCACGGCACCAAGCAGCAGACCGCGCCTCCACCCCTCTAGCCGATAACCACGCCCTAGCACTCGCACGAAAAAGCGCGCGTCCTGTATATCCTCGCAAACGTAACGGACATCTCCAGCCACTCCGAAAGTTTCGGGCTCGACGGCTTCTTTGGCACGCGATTTAGCGTTAGCGGCACCCCACTCGATCCGGTACCGAGTGACTCGCCCGGCGCCCCCTCCCTCAACCTTGTTGAGCAACGGAACAACGTCGGCTCCAACATCGCACAGCGCCTGCCGAACGCCTTCCTCCTTTGTGGGCCACAGTTCAAGCAACTTGTTCCACTGCCGACGAACGTCGTCCGATACCCGATCCTTGTCTGTGCAATCGGACCATCCGTGCCGCCTGAGACGACCTATCTCAAGCGCAACATCCATCGCGGAAAAACCGTCGGTGGCTTGCTCCGGATCAGCAACCGAAAGCCGGCAGATCGCGCGCAGCACCTGCACATCGAGCCGATTACTCTCCTTCCAGCCTGAAGAAAGTTTCTCTAACAGTTCAGCGAGTTGCGAAGCGTTCAACCCCGTTTGAACCCCGTTTTGCTCCTGTTCGCCATGCGAACGATCGGAAAAATGGACCCCGGCAGTACCCATACGAATAGGAGTAAGACAAATGGAAAGGCTCAGTTTGCTGCAGTCATTCGCAATGGACAAGAACGGGCGCATCCGTTCGATCGATGAGGTCAACCGCGGCTTGGCATGCGAGTGCGTCTGTCCCTGCTGTGAAGAACCGGTCCTTGCCCGTCAGGGGGACGTTCGAGAGTGGCACTTTGCCCACGCATCCGGGTCCGAGTGCGACGGCGGGGCAGAGGGAGCACTGCACGCCGCCGCTAAACAGCTGCTGCTCGAAAGTGGCGGCATGGCGATTCCAGAAAGGCGAGTCACCGCATCAGCATCGCTCCCCGATGGGCGACATGCGGCAGCCGAAGCTGCGCGCCCTGAAGCCTGGATCGATTTCGCCACGATAGAGGCCGAAAGGAAGATCGGCGAGTTGCGACCCGACATCATCGCCACGGTCGGCACCGAGGTCATCTTCATCGAAGTAGCCGTCACCCACTTCATCGACCGGGAGAAAGCAACGAAGATTGAATCGCTCGGCTTCCCGACGCTCGAAATAGACATCGCAAAGCTCCACCGCGAAAAGTGGTCCTGGGAGGAGTTATTTGGCGTCGTCGTTGAAGGCGTCACGGCGAAACGCTGGATTAGCCCCATGTCGGGCAAGGCACTCCACGACGAGGCGCACTCCGCCGCGATTCAAGCAGCTTTTGCCTTGCCGGCTGTACCCCTACCGCACACGCCCCCTCAAAAGCCACCGCGAACTCGCTTCATGGTCGGAGGGCGGATCGTCGATCTCATCGAACTACCATTCGGTATCGCCCTATGGAACAGCTTCGATCCGTCCGTCAATGCGGTCACCAAGTCACTCATGCAGCGCGTAGGCGGACGGTGGCAACCTCGTTTCAAAAATTGGCTAGCGCCAATTGAAGCGAAGGACTACGTGCTCAGCGAGTTGACCAAACTCTCAAGCGCGCCACCCACCCGCAGGGGTGGCTCTATGCCGTTTCCAGTGGAAATTGACTTCTCAACAAACATGACGGTAGCGCCCGTAGTCGCGGGCGACGGCCGGCACCAGGGGGTTCTGCGGTAGATGCTTGAGCTTGGACATGCGCAGGTAGGCCATGGCGATGAAGTTCTCGATGTTGCGGAAGCCTCGGGCGGCGGTCTTCGTCTGTTGGAGCAGGCCGTTCATCGCTTCGACGTAGGCGTTGCTGCGTCCGTCGAGCATGCCGCGCACGACGCCGCCGAGGTGCGCCTTCAGGGTGAGGGCCAGCCGCTTGAAGGGCTCGAGGCGGCTGCGGCGCGCCCAGCTCAGCCATTTGTTCATGGCACCTTGTGCGATCTCCTCGCTGTTGCTCGCGGCTGCATCGCGATAGACCAGCCGCAGTGCCTGCTTCAGGCGCCAGGCGCGCGCGCTCTTCAGATTCGAGCGTTGCAGCCAGTGCATCGCCTCGAACTGGGCACGGGTCCAGCTCACCGGGTTCTTGCGCATCCCCCACAGCAGCTGACGCAGCGTCTTCTTGCTCTGTGCGCCGACCGCTTCGCGCACCGCTGCCGCCGAGCTACGCACCTCTTCGCGACGCACCTCGTCCATCGCCGCGTTGGCCAGCGCCACGACATGAAAGCGGTCGTAGCTGATCCGGGCATGGGGCAGCGACTGGCCGATTCCCTTGGCGTAGGCCGCGCTCATGTCGATACAGGCGTGCTCAATGGCCAGCGGATCGCCGCCGTGCGCACGCATGTCCTGGGCAAAGGCCTGCAACGTGCCGTGATCGCGGCCGGGAGTGGCAAACAGCAGGCGCTTGGCTTCAAGGTCATGCACGACGGTGATGTACGCGTGCCCGCGCTTGACGCTGGTCTCGTCGATGCCAACGTAACGGACGCCCGACATGTCGTCCTTGGCGCGGGCCACCTCGACGTAATGGCGCACGCGGCGCCACAGGCGCTTCGGGGCAACCCGCAACTGGTTGGCTGCCTGGCGCACCGGCATCTCTTGGCACAGCGACAGGCTCAGCGCCTCGAACAGCAGGGTAAAGCCGCTCCCCTCACGCGCCCACGGCACCGGCAGCTGCGTGGTCTTGCCGCAGCCGTTGCACTGCACGCGCGGGATCTCGGCATGCAGCCACGCTTCGAACTGAAAGAAATCCAGGTGACGCCAGCTGCGCCGCACCCGATCGTGGATCAGCTGGTGCTCGGCCCCACACGCCGGACACGTTGCACGGCCGCCGGTGTGCTCGACCTCGAAGTCGATCCGCCGCTTGGCTATGTTGAGCTCGACCTTGGCGACGTGCCAGGGCGGCTGCAGGCCAAGTGCGGTGGTGAAGAGGGCTTCGATCTGGGTGTTCATCGGGCGCAAGGTCGGCGTCAGGTTCGGGCGGTTGTACCACCGATCGTCATGTTTGTTGAGAAGTCAATTTCCACTGGAAACGGCACAGAGCCGCAGGGGTTAATCGCGAAAAGCCCGGCGAGGTCGCCCGTTCCCTACTCGAAATCGGCGGGGTTGAAATCGACGACTTCCCGCCGGGCGAAACCAACGAGCAAACGACTGGCACAGAACTATGCCCATGAGCTATCGTTACGCAGACGTTGTTGCCCTTCAATGATAATCCCCTCCCTTCCCATCCCGTCATTCGTCACTCACCCTCACCCCTTTGGACTACCCCGTTCAAAGCTGCCGGCAACTTGCACAAAACAAATGGAAGCTAGCACTCCTCATGCCCGCGCCGAACCGGATAGATCTCGCCCACCACTACTTCGTAAACGACCTTCCGGGCAGCACCATCCCCGCGAGCCGTTTGTGCGACGTCCTCGACAAACTTCAGGAGGGTCGTCCGCTCACTGCGAACGGACTGAACTACCTGCGGCAACTGGGCCTCGCTGCCCTTGGGCAACTCGCCCGAGGAGAGATCGCGTATGAAACGTTTCGGCCACTCGCTAAAACGGAACAGGCCAAGCGCGAACAGACGGCCGAAGCCGAGCGGCACGCCAAACACGAATCCATGCTGGCCAAGGCCGCCGAACAGAAGGCACGCGAAGCCGAGTATTGGGCACAACAGGAAGCAGCCCGTCTGGCGCGGGAGAGTGATCCCAAATACATCGCAAAGATGAAGAACCGGGCACTCCGAGACCGCTACGGCATCGACATCTTCATCGAGCAAGCCCATTTTCCTCGGCTGATGAATATCCTTCGTCGCTTCGATGATGGCAACCGCCTGTCAGACGATGATGTGCTATGGCTGACGACTGAGGGCCAGGGTTATTACAGCGATCTTCTCCAAGCAGCCTTCCACGAACGCGAGGGCGAGTTCTACGCCAGCGAGTACCGGCGGACATCCGACCCGTGGAACGCAGTCAACGCAAGCGGGCACTTCCGCAAGTGCAAGCAGGCCCGAAAAGCCGACGATCTGCTCACTTCGATCCCTTCAGAGCGACAGAAACCGCCGAAGTTGAGGTCGGCGATTGCCACGACCCACGGAGGAGTCATGCGCGATCTGAAACGCCTAGACGATGCGTTGAGCCTCGGCAATCAGGCCCATGCACTCACGCCGAACGACTTCCGCCCCTGCACCCTACTCGGTGCCGTCAACTTCGAACTCGGGCACTACGACATAGCCCGCGACTGGTACACCAAAGCGATCGAGCGCGGGGCAACCGAGCGCACAATCGACTACGATCTACGCGGCATCTTCCTTCGCGCAGATCCGGCAAGGCGCGAAGAAATCAAGGCATTCCTGCTACGCGAGGACCCAGTCCGTTACCGTTGGGTCAACAACCTGCAGGGCAAGATGCCACGCTCGACGGGAGAATGAGTGCCCTAGTTGTTAGTCGTTCAGACGTCGCAAGCGGTGGCCGCTAGGTCTACGCCGTACCGCAGCCTCTCATCTGACGGGGCGTGGCCGGCCGTAATGGCCGAGTAGGAGCCCCACATCATCGCGACGTCAGAGGTGAAGCCAAGAGCGAAAGTCCAACCGATGAAGCATGTCCCTCGCGGTCGTTGCGTGTGCCATCGGAGTTTGGAATCACGGCACGCGGTGTTACGAATATATTGCCACTCGCGTTCTATTGAAGGCCTAACGGGGGTCCTGCGTTACGATAATTTCGAAGATAATCCGGAAAAGTGGGGTCGCAGAAGCCGCATGAATGCTGGGTTGCCTGTTACGAATATATTGTGCAGAAACAGCGGACGCCCGTCGTCCGCCGGCCTGAAAGCGACCGCCCCGGCGGTCGCTTTTTTTGCGCCCGCCGACGGCGGGCGCGGGCGGATACAATGCCGCCGTTCCCCATCGCCGCCCGGCCCGCATGCTCGAGATCCTGTATCGCGACGACTGCCTGATCGCCATCCACAAGCCCGCCGGCCTGCTCGTGCATCGCAGTCCGATCGCCGCCCGCGAGGAGCGCTTCGCCGTCCAGCTGCTGCGCGACCAGATCGGCCGCCGCGTTCATCCGGCGCACCGGCTCGATCGCGGCACCTCGGGGGTGCTGCTGTTCGCCCTCGATCGCGATACCGCAGCCAGCCTCGGCGCGCTGTTCGAGACCCGCCGGGTGAAAAAGCGCTACCTCGCGATCGTGCGCGGCCATCCCGCGAGCGAGGGGACGATCGACCATCCGCTGGTGCGCCCCGTCGACCCCGCCGCCCGTCCGCGGCACGCCCCGCGGCGGCCGCGTGCGAGCGTGGCGGAGGAGGACGAGGATCCCGAACTGATCGCCGAAACGGAACAGGGCGCAGCCCCCGCCGCGCAGTCCGCGCTGACCCGCTTCCGCCGGCTCGCCATCGCCGAGCTGCCATACCGCGTAGACCGCTACCCGAGTAGCCGCTATGCGCTGCTCGAACTCGAACCCGAGACCGGTCGCCGCCACCAGATCCGCCGCCACCTCAAGCACCTCTCGCACCCGATCATCGGCGACGCGACCTATGGCAAGGGTCGCCACAACCGTCTGTTCCAAACCCTGTTCGCCAGTCAGCGCCTGCTGCTGGCATGTACCCGGCTCGCGTTCGTCCACCCGGTCAGCGGCGAGCCGCTGGGCATCGACGCACCGCCCGCGGCGGATTTCATCGCGGTGACGCGCGCTCTCGGCTGGGCCGATGAGACCGCGACGGGGATCACGACGGCTGCATGAGGCGCGCGGCCGCTGCGCCGGCACGCAAAAATGCTCAAAAGCCGTGCGTTTCCGGGCACAATCCCTGCTCCGCTCCACAACCCGCCCGGCCCGCACCACGATGAATCCGCTGCTCGAAGTCCACCAGCACGGCCAGCAGATCTGGCTCGACAACCTCTCCCGCACCCTGCTCAACGACGGCCATCTCGCCCGCTTCATCGCCGACGACGGCGTCGCCGGTGTGACCACCAACCCGGCGATCTTCCATAAGGCGATCGCCGACGGCCGCTACTACGAGGACGACCTCGCCGCGCTCAAGCGCGAACCGCTCGACGCCGAGGCGCGCTACGAGGCCTTGGTGATCCCCGACGTGCAGCGCGCCTGCGAGCTGCTTGCCCCGCTTCACGCGGAAAGTGGCGGCCGCGCCGGTTACGTCAGCCTTGAGGTATCGCCGGCGCTGGCCCATGACGCCGACGCTACGGTCACCGCCGGCCTGCGCCTGAAGGCCGCCGTGGGCAGGCCCAACGTGCTGATCAAGGTCCCGGCGACCGCCGCGGGCCTGATCGCGATCGAGCGCCTGATCGGCGCCGGCGTCAGCGTCAACGTCACCCTGATGTTCTCGCTCGCGCATGTCGACGCCGTGGCCGCTGCCTATGTCCGCGGCCTCGAGCGCCTGCGGTCGGCCGACGGCGAAGCCGTCGCGGTGATGTCCGTGGCGAGCCTGTTCCTGTCGCGGGTCGACACCCTGGTCGACAAGCACCTCGAGCAGCTCGGCGGCGACGCCCTCGCGCTGCGCGGACGCAGCGCGGTCGCCACCGCCAAGCTCGCCTACCAGCGCTATCTCGAGCGCTTCCACGGCCCCGCCTTCGACGCCCTGCGCGCCGCCGGCGCGCGGCCGCAGTACATGCTGTGGGCGAGCACCGGCACCAAGAATCCGGCCTATAGCGACCTGCTCTACGTCGAGCCGCTGATCGGCGCCGAGACGGTCAACACCCTTCCCGACGCCACCCTCGCGGCACTGCGTGACCATGGCCAGGTCGACGACACCCTGGGGCGCGATGTCGATGCGGCACGGGCGCATTACGCCGCGCTCGCCGCCCTCGGCATCGACCTCGACGTCGTCGGCGAGCGTCTGCAGCAGGAAGGGCTGGCGCAGTTCGAGCAGGCCTTCGCCGCATTGCTCGAACTCACCGCCTGAGCCCGCTGTCCATCGCCGCATGAACTACTGCTCGAACTGCGCCAGCCCGCTCGAGTTCCGGATTCCAGCCGGCGACTCCCTGCCTCGCCACGTCTGCCCCGCGTGCGGCACCATCCACTACCAGAATCCCAAGCTGGTGGTGGGTGCGCTTGCCGAGTGGGAAGACCGCATCCTGCTGTGCCGGCGTGCGATCGAGCCGCGCCACGGGATGTGGACCCTGCCGGCCGGCTTCATGGAGAACGCGGAGAGCACCGCCGACGCGGCGGCACGCGAAACGGCCGAGGAGGCCTGCGCGCGCATCGAGCTAGGCGAGATGTACACGCTGATCGACGTGCCGCACATCAGCCAGGTGCACATCATCTACCGCGCACGCCTGCTCGACCTCGACTTCCGCCCGGGCGAGGAGTCGCTCGAGGTGGCCCTGTTCGACGAGGCGAGCATCCCGTGGGAGCAGATCGCCTTCCGCACCATCGCGATCACCCTTCGCCACTTCTTCGAGGACCGCCGGCGCGGCAACTGGCCCTTCCGCCGCGAGAGCCTGCCGCCACCCGACACCCCGTTGCGCTGAGCGGCTCCCGGCCGCGAGCCCCCAAAGCACGGCAAGCTTGAGCAATGTTGCAGTGCGGGGGATAATTCACGCACTACTCCCGGCCTGCGCAAAATGAGCAGCTATATCTTCATCGTCATCGGCGCGGTTCTCGTCAACAACGTCGTCTTCGTCCGCATCCTCGGCCTCTGCCCCTTCATGGGCGTATCCAAGAAGCTCGAGACCGCGGTCGGCATGGGCGCGGCGACGACCTTCGTGCTGACGCTCGGCGCGGGCACCAGCTACCTGATCGACCACTACCTGCTGCAGCCCTTCGATCTCGCCTATCTGCGTACGCTGTCCTTCATCGTCGTCATCGCCGCGATCGTCCAGCTGACCGAACTGGTGATCCAGAAGACCAGCCCGCTACTGCACCAGGTGCTCGGGATCTACCTGCCCCTGATCACCACCAACTGCGCGGTGCTCGGGGTGCCGCTGCTCAACGTGGGCATGCAGCACGACCTGCTCGAATCCTTGCTGTTCGGCTTCGGCTCCTCGGTGGGCTTCACCATGGCGCTGATCGT
The DNA here is from genome assembly GCF_001696715.1 of Thauera phenolivorans. Lineage (GTDB taxonomy): Bacteria > Pseudomonadota > Gammaproteobacteria > Burkholderiales > Rhodocyclaceae > Thauera > Thauera phenolivorans. Next base: position 77,681 of record NZ_MBFM01000001.1, read on the forward strand.
GTTCGCCGGCATCCGCGAGCGGCTCGACGGTGCCGACGTTCCGGCGCCGTTCAAGGGCACTGCGATCGCGATGATCACCGCCGGCTTCATGAGCCTGGCCTTCATGGGCTTCGCCGGCCTCGATCGCTTCAACTGAGCCCCCGGCAGGCTGCGCCCCCGATCAACCCTGGCCCAAGTGCCGCGCCCTTCAGGCAGAACCCCACCGATGCTCACCGCCCTTATCGTCATGACCGGCATCGCCATCGTGCTCGGCGCAGCGCTCGGCTATGCCGCGATCCGCTTCAAGGTGGAAGGGGATCCCCTGGTCGAGAAGATCGACGCGATCCTGCCCCAGACCCAGTGCGGCCAGTGCGGCTTTCCCGGCTGCAAGCCCTACGCCGAGGCGATCGCCAACGGCGACGCCGACATCAACCAGTGCCCGCCGGGCGGCGAGGAGGGCATCCGCAAGCTCGCCGACCTGCTCGGACGCGAGTTCAAGCCGCTGTCCGAGGAGCACGGCGTCGAGAAGCCGAAGTCGGTGGCCCATATCGACGAGCGGACCTGCATCGGCTGCACGCTGTGCATCCAGGCCTGCCCGGTGGACGCGATCGTCGGCGCGGCCAAGCAGATGCACACCGTGGTCGAGCCCCTGTGCACCGGCTGTGAGCTGTGCGTCGCCCCCTGCCCGGTCGATTGCATCGCCATGGTGCCGGTAACCGACACGGTGCAGACCTGGAAGTGGAAGTATCCGGTGACCGAAATCAGGAGGGTGGCATGAGCGCGCGCCTGTTCCAGTTCCACGGCGGCATCAAGGCAAACGGTCACAAGCGCGAGTCCTCCGAGTCGCCGATCCAGCAGGCGCCGCTGCCCCGTCGGCTGGTCGTCCCGCTGCGCCAGAGCACCCGCGCCACGGCGCGCTGCATCGTCGAGCCGGGTGAGAAGGTGCTCAAGGGTCAGCGCATCGGCGAGCCGGAGGGTTTCCTCGGCACCGCGGTGCACGCGCCGACCTCGGGCACGGTGGTCGAGTTCGGCCGCCATGTGATGGCCCACCCCTCCGGCCTCGAGACGCGCTGCGTGGTGATCGAGCCCGACGGCGCGGACCGCTGGATCGAGCGCAAGCCCTTCGATCTGCGTCACGCGACCCGTGCCGACGCCCTCGGCTGGCTGCGCGATTGCGGCATCGTCGGCCTCGGCGGCGCGACCTTCCCGAGCCACGTCAAACTCGGCACCGGCAGCGGCGTCGACACCCTGATCCTCAACGGCGCCGAGTGCGAACCCTGGATCACCTGCGACGACCGCCTGATGCGCGAGCGCGCCGCCGACATCCTGGCCGGTGCGGGCATCCTGCGCGAACTCATCGGCGCCCGCCGCCTGATGGTCGGCATCGAGGACAACAAGCCGGAAGCGATCGAAGCGATGCGCCCGGCTGCGGGAGCTCTAGGCGGCAACATCGAGGTCATCGCGATCCCGGCGATCTATCCGGCCGGCGGTGAAAAGCAGCTGATCCGGGTGCTGACCGGCATCGAGATCCCCTATGGCAAGCTCGGCGGCGATTTCGGCGTGCAGTGCTTCAACGTCGGCACCGCCCATGCGGTGTACCGCGCCTTCGACCATGGCGAACCCCTGGTGTCGCGCGTGCTGACCCTCACCGGCAACGTCGAACGCCCGGGGAACTGGGAGGTCCTGATCGGCACGCCGGTCGACGAGCTGCTCCCGCTCGCCGGCCCGAAGCCCGATACCGACCGTTACGTGATGGGCGGACCGATGATGGGCTTCGCCCTGCCGCGCCTCGACGTGCCGGTGGTGAAGGGCTCGAACTGCGTCATCTCCGCTTCCCCCGCCCTCTTCCCGCCCGCCCCGCCGGAGCAGAACTGCATCCGCTGCGGCGAATGCGCGCGTGCCTGCCCGGCCGAGCTCCAGCCCTTCGAGCTCTACTGGTTCAGCCGCGCGAAGAACTTCGGAAAGGCGCAGGAGTACCATCTGTTCGACTGCATCGAATGCGGCTGCTGCGCCTACGTCTGTCCGTCGCACATCCCGCTGGTCGATTACTACCGCTTCGCCAAGAGCGAGATCTGGGCGCGCGAGCGGGAAAAAACCGCAGCCGACCTCGCGCGCGAGCGCTTCGAGTTCCGCAACTACCGGCAGGAACGGGAGAAGGAGGAAAAGGCCGCCAAGCTCGCCGCCAAGGCGGCCGCGACGCGCGCCAAGCTCGACGCCGAGGGCGCGGGCGCCGAACCCGCGCCCGCCGGGGAAGACCCCAAGAAGGCGCTGATCGCAGCCGCGCTCGCCCGTGCCAAGGCGCAGCAGGCGGCCACCGCGCCGAAGAACACCGACAACCTGAGTCCCGCAACCCAGGCCGAGATCGACGCGATCGAAGCCCGCCGCCAGGCTACGCAGCAGGCGCCGGCCGGCGCGGACGCGACTCCCGGGACCGACGCCAGATGATCCATTCTCCCTATATCCGCAGGAACGCCAGCGTCCAGCGCGTGATGTTCCTCGTCCTGCTCGCGCTGGTGCCTGGCATCGCCGCCTATGCGTGGCAGTTCGGCGCGGCCATCCTGGTGCAGCTCGCGCTCGCCACCATCACGGCGCTGGCGGCCGAAGCCCTCGTGATGCGCTTGCGCAAGCGGCCGCTGCAGCCGACCCTGGGCGACCTGTCGGCGGTGGTCACCGCCTGGCTGGTGGTACTCAGCTTCCCGCCGCTCGCCCCCTGGTGGCTGACGGTGTTCGCTGTGCTGGTGGCGATCCTCGTCGCCAAGCACCTGTACGGCGGACTCGGCCAGAATCCCTTCAACCCGGCGATGATCGCCTTCTGCACGATGATCGTCGCCTACCCCTCGCTGATGTCGCAGTGGCCGATGCCCGGCGCCGATGGTTTCGCGGCCCAGCTCGCGCTGATCCTCGGCGGCGCGCGCGAACTCGACGGCGTGACCGGCGCCACCGCGCTCGACGCCCTGCGCAGCGGCATGCGCGCCGGTGGTGCGGCCGACGCGGTACTGCAGCAGGGCACGGAGTTCGGCGTCGCCGGCGGCCGTGGCTGGGAATGGATCGCCCTCGGCTACCTCGCCGGCGGCCTCTTCCTGCTCGCCACCCGGGTCATCACCTGGCACATGCCGGTGCTGTTCATCGCCGCGTTGCTCGCGATCTCGGGGGTGTTCTGGATCGCCGATCCGGCCACCCACGCCAGCCCGCTGTTCCACCTCGCCAGCGGCGGCAGCATGCTCGCCGCCTTTTTCATCCTCACCGACCCGGTGTCGGGCGCCACCACGCCGCGCGGCAAACTGTTGTTCGCGATCGGCGTGGCGCTCATCGCCTGGCTCATCCGCAGTTTCGGCGCCTACCCTGACGGCATCGCCTTCGGCGTGCTGCTGATGAACATGTGCGTGCCGCTGATCGACATGAAGACGCAGCCCACCGTGTTCGGCCACCGCGGAGGCTCGCGATGAGCGACACCCGCTACACGACCTTCCGCACCTCGCTGCGCACGGCGGCGATCATGGTGCTGTTCAGCCTGGTCTTCACCTCGATGATGGCCTTCACCTACCGTGCTACACGGCCGGCGATCCAAGCGTCGGAGCTTGAGGAGCAGATGCGGCTGATCGACGAGGTTCTGCCCCGCGACGACTACGACAACGCGCTTCTCGAGGACTTCGTCCTGCTCGGCCGCACGCCGGCGCTCGGCATCGACGGCGGCCGCGTGTGGCGTGCGCGCATGGAGGGCGAGCCGGTCGCGCTGGTCATCGAGGCGGTGGCGCCCAACGGCTATGGCGGACGGATCGCGCTGGTGAACGCGGTGCGCGACGACGGCCGTGTTTCCGGCGTGCGCGTCACCAGCCATCGTGAGACGCCGGGCCTCGGCGACTACATCGATCCCAAGAAGGACCGCAACAAGATCGCCCCCTGGATCGGCCAGTTCGCCGGTATTTCCTGGGTCGACACCGACCCGGCGCGCTGGGCGGTACGCAAGGACGGCGGCAGCTTCGACGCCCGCACCGGCGCGACCATCAGCGCGCGCGCGGTGGTGGGCGCGGTCGGCCGCGCCACCGCATGGGCGGCCGCCCACCGCCAGGCGCTTTTCGCCGCGCCCGCGGGCAGCACCCTGCAGGGAGAGACGCAATGATGACCCGACAGCAATTCCGCGACGTCGCTTGGGGCGGCCTGTGGAAGCAGAATCCCGGCCTCGCCCAGCTGCTCGGCCTGTGCCCGATCCTCGCCGTCAGCACCAGCGTGGTGAACGCGGTCAGCCTCGGGCTGGCCACCGTGCTGGTGATGGCGGTGGCCAACCTCGCGGTCGCCAGCCTGCGCAACTTCATCCCCTACGAGATCCGCATCCCGGTCTTCATCCTCATCATCGCGGCGCTGGTCACGATGGTGGACCTCGCCTTCAACGCCTACATGCACTCGCTCTACCTGGTGCTCGGCATCTTCATCCCGCTGATCGTCACCAACTGCATCGTGCTCGCGCGCGTCGAGGCCTATGCGGCGAAGAACGGTCCGCTCGCGTCCACGGTCGACGGCCTCATGATGGGAATCGGCCTGGTGTGGGTCCTCGCCCTGCTCGGCGGCGTGCGCGAGCTGATCGGCGCCGGCACGCTGCTCTCGGGCATCGACATGATCATCCCGGGCGCCGAAGCGCTGAACGTATTCGGCGAGGACTATCCGGGCTTCCTGCTCGCCATCCTGCCGCCGGGCGCCTTCTTCGCGCTCGGCTGCCTGATCGCCGCCTACAACGCGATCAACGCCCGGCTGGCCGCGCGCGCGCGTCGCGAGCCGCCGCCCGCAGCGCCCGATCAGGAGGCCGGCGAGACCGCAGCCGCCGCCAGCTGACGATGGCGAAGATGAGGCTCGAGGCGATCCGGGAAGTCTTTCGCCGCCTCCACGAGGCCAATCCCGCGCCGCAGACCGAGCTCGAATACGCCTCGCCCTACCAGCTGCTGGTGGCGGTGGTGCTGTCGGCGCAGGCCACCGACCGCAGCGTCAACCTCGCCACCCGCAAGCTGTTCGCGGATGCGCCCACGCCGGAGGCGATGGTGTCGCTCGGCGAGGAAGGCATCGCCGAGCGCATCAAGACGATCGGCCTGTTCCGCAACAAGGCGAAGAACACCCTGGCGCTGTCGCGTCTGCTGCTCGAGCGTCATGGCGGCGAGGTGCCGGCCGAGCGCGCCGCCCTCGAGGCCCTGCCCGGCGTCGGCCGCAAGACCGCCAACGTCGTTCTCAACACGGTCTTCCGCCAGCCGGTGATGGCGGTAGACACCCACATCTTCCGCGTCGCCAACCGCACCGGTCTGGCCCCCGGCAAGGACGTGCTCGAGGTCGAGCACGCCCTGCTGCGGCGGGTGCCGAAGGAGTACCTGCTCGACGCCCATCACTGGCTGATCCTGCACGGGCGCTACGTGTGCACCGCGCGCCGGCCGCGCTGCGGCGAATGCACGGTGCGCGATCTATGCCTGTATCGCGACAAGACGGCCTGAGCCCGAAACCCCAACCAAAAGAGATCACCCGCAATGTTCAATCCCAGCCGCGACGAGGTTCGCAACTTCTTCATCACCGCCTGGCGCAAGCGTCGCGAGAGTGAGGTGCTGACCGCGATGGAGACGATCGCCGCCGACATCGTCGGCCTGCATCCCGAATATCACGCCCTGATCGAGGACCCGGACTCGATCGGCCGCGAGTTCACCCCGGAGGACGGGCAGATCAACCCCTTCCTCCACATGTCGCTGCACCTCGCGGTCGAAGAGCAGCTGTCGATCGACCAGCCGCCGGGCATCCGCGCCGCTTTCGAGGCCGCCTGCACACGTCGCGGCAATCGTCACGATGCGATGCACGACGCCCTCGAATGCCTCGGCGAGATGCTGTTCGACGCGCAGCGCAACGGCGCCCCGCCCAACGCCACGAACTACCTCGAAGCGCTGCGCCGCCGCGCGGGCGGCGCCTGAGCCGGCTGACGCCGCCGGCTCAGTAACGCACGCCCGGTGGCGGGGTGAAGCTCTGGAGTGCCTGCAGATAGGCGGCGCGCGCGAACACCCCGGCGTCGGCCATGTTCTGCTGGCTCATCGAGCCCTTGAGCTGCTCGATCGACTCGTATTCGCGCTCTTCGAGCCAGGTCCGCATCCCGTCGAGCACCTCCTTCAGCGCCGCCGGCCCGCGCAGCAGCAGCGCGCTCGCCATGTGCACCACGTCCGCACCCGCGAGCAGCATCTTCAGCGCGTCGCCGGCGGTATGCACGCCGCCGGTGGCGGCGAGGCCGAGCCCGCTGCGCCCGCGCAGGATCGCGATCCAACGCATCGTCAGCAGAACGTCCGCCGATGTCGACAGCTGGGCACGGTCAACCACCTTCAGGTTCTCGAGGTCGATGTCGGGCTGGAAGAAGCGGTTGAACAGCGACACCCCCGCAGCGCCCGCCGCCTCCGCCTGGCGCACGAAGTGCGGCAGGGAAGAAAAGAAAGGCGACAGTTTCATCGTCACCGGGATCGTCACCCGACCCTTGAGCTCGCGCAACAGGGTTAGATAGCGGTCCTCGATCGCTTCCCCCGAGAGGTCGGCGTCGCCCGGCAGGTACCAGGCGTTGAGCTCGAGCGCGTCGGCGCCCGCCTCCTGCATCTCCTGTCCGAGTTCGACCCAGCCCGACAGCGAGGAGCCGTTGAGGCTGGCGATCACCGGAATCGACAGCCGCGACTTGAGGCGCTGGATGTGCTCGAGATAGCCGTCGAGCTGGCTGACGTACGCGTCACGCTGCGGCAGGTGGCCGGCGGCCTCGCCGAAGGTGTCCGGAGTCATCAGGAAGCGCTCGAGCATCGACTCCTCGTTGCGCACGTCTTCCTCGAACAGCGAGTGCAGCACGATCGCCGAGGCGCCGGCATCCTCCAGGTGCAGCACGTTGTCGAGCTGGCGGCTGAGCGGGGTGGACGACGGTACGAGCGGGTTCTTCAGCTTCAGTCCCAGGTAACGGGTGGACAGGTCAGGCATTGCTCTCTCCCTTGCTCTCGGCTTCTTCCTCGGCCGCCAGGCCCGGCAGCGGCAGGCCCGCCAGTCCGACGTATTCCTCGTGGCGATCGCGCGCGTCCTGCTCGGCCTGCGCCATGAAACGCGCCGCCGCCTCCGGATGCTGGCGCTCGAGCACCGTAAAGCGCGCCTCGTTGCCGGCGAACTCGCGGAACGGCACGCTCGGCGCCGCGCTGTCGACCGACAACGGATTCTGCCCCGACTCGCGACGGCGCGGATCGTAGCGCAGCAGCGGCCAGTGACCGGACTTCACCGCCAGGTCCTGCTGATGCAGGTTGTGCGAGAGGTCGACCCCGTGGGCGATGCACGGGCTGTAGGCGATGATGATCGACACCCCCGGGTAGCTCTCGGCGTCGAGGAAAGCCTTCAGCGTATGCACGTCCTTCGCGCCGTAGGCGACCTTGGCGACGAACACGTTCTCGTAGTCCATCGCAATGCGGGCGAGGTCCTTCTTGCGCGTGGGCTTGCCGCCGGCGGCGAACTTGGCCACTGCGCCGAGCGGGGTCGCCTTGGAGTTCTGGCCACCGGTGTTGGAGTACACCTCGGTGTCGAGAACCAGGATGTTCACGTCCTCGCCCGATGCGAGCACATGGTCGAGGCCGCCGAAACCGATGTCGTAGGCCCAGCCATCGCCGCCGATGATCCATACGCTGCGCCGCACCAGGTAGTCGGCCAGGGCGGCGAGCGAATCCGCCGCCGGCGTGCCGATGCGGGTGAGCCGGGCCTTGAGCTCGGCGACCCGCTCGCGCTGCTCGTGGAGGCCGGCCTCGTCGTGCTGGTCGGCGCCGAGCAGGGCGTCAACCAGGTCGGCGCCGACCTCGTCGGCAAGCCCGCGCAGCTGCAGGCGTGCGGCCTCGGCCAGCTGGTCGGTCGCGAGGCGCATGCCGAGTCCGAATTCGGCGTTGTCCTCGAACAGCGAGTTGTTCCAGGCCGGCCCCCGCCCCTGCGCATCGGTGGTGTAAGGCGTGGTCGGCAGGTTGCCGCCGTAGATCGACGAGCAGCCGGTCGCGTTGGCCACCATCATCCGATCGCCGAACAGCTGGGTCGCGAGCCGAATGTACGGCGTCTCGCCGCAGCCCACGCAGGCGCCCGAGAACTCGAACAGCGAGGGCAGCATCATGGAGGCCGGGATCGTGCCGCGCTTGAGCTTGCGCCGATCGTACTCCGGCAGGGTCAGGAAGAAGTTCCAGTTTTCGACCTCGGCAGCACGCAGCGGCGGCTGCTCCGCCATGTTGAGCGCCTTGCGCGAGACGTTCGACTTGTCGCGGATCGGGCACACGTCCACGCACAGGGTGCAACCGGTGCAATCCTCGGGCGCGACCTGATAGCTCACCCGCGAGCCGGCCGGGTAGTCCTTGCTCCGCGTGGGCACGTGCTTGAAAGTGTCGGGCGCGCCTGCGGCGTCCTCGGGCACGAAGACCTTGGCGCGGATCGCCGAGTGCGGGCAGACGAACACGCACTTGCCGCACTGGGTGCACAGGTCTTCCTCCCACACCGGGATCTCGAGCGCGATGTTGCGCTTCTCGAAGCGCGCGGTTCCGGTCGGCCAGGTGCCGTCGGGCGGGAAGAAGGACACCGGCAATGCATCGCCCTTGCCGGCGATCATCGGCATCGTCACATCGCGGACGAAACGGTCGAATTCGTCGTCACCCGCGGGCGGCATGCCGGGCACGCTCGCTTCGGCAGCGGCCGCGGCCGCGCCGACCTCGGCGGGCACCGCCACGCGGAACAGACCGGCGATCGTGCGGTCGATCGCGCGGTAGTTGAGCTCGGCGATGCGCCGGCCCTTGCGGCCGTATGTCTTTTCCACCGCCGCCTTGATCGCCTCGATCGCCTGCTCCTGCGGCAGGATGCCCGAGATGGCGAAGAAGCAGGTCTGCATCACGGTGTTGATGCGCCGCCCCATGCCGGCCTCGTCCGCCACCTTCCAGGCGTCGATGACATGCATCTGGATCTGCTTGTCGATGATCTGGCGCTGCATCGCCGCCGGCAGCGAAGCCCACACCTGATCGGCCGGCACGCTCGTGTTGAGCAGGAACACCGCCCCCGGCGCGGCATGCGACAGCAAGTCGTAGCGCTCGAGGAAGACCGGCTGGTGGCAGGCGACGAAGCGGGCGTCGCCGTCGCCGGTGAGGTAGGCGGAGCGGATCGGCACCGGTCCCACGCGCAGGTGGGAAACCGTCATCGCCCCCGACTTCTTGGAGTCGTAGACGAAATAGCCCTGGGCGTAGAGATCGGTCTCGTCGCCGATGATCTTGATCGAGTTCTTGTTCGCCGACACCGTGCCGTCCGAGCCCAGGCCGTAGAACACCGCGGCGAAGGCCTGGCGCGAGGCGGCGGTGCGGAAGGCGGGATCCCAGCCCAGCGACAGCCCGCTGACGTCGTCGGCGATGCCGACGGTGAAGCGCCGGCGCGGCCGGGCGGCGTCGAGCTCGTCGAGCACGCCGAGGATCATCGCCGGGTTGAACTCCTTGGAGCCGAGGCCGTAGCGGCCACCGATCACCTTCGGGGTGGCGGCGAAGCGCGGCGCATCGCCGGCGGCATCCTCGGCGAGGGCGACGATGACGTCCTTGAACAGCGGTTCGCCGTCGGCGCCGGGTTCCTTGCAGCGGTCGAGCACCGCGATCGCGCGGGTGGTGGCGGGCAGCGCGGCGAGCATCGCCGCCGGCGCGAAGGGACGGTACAGCCGCACCTTCAGCACGCCGACCTTTTCGCCCTGCGCCACGAGGTGTTCGACGGTCTCGTGCACCGTGTCGGCGCCCGAGCCCATGAGCACGAGGACGCGCTCGGCATCGGGCGCACCGAAGTAATCGAACAGGTGGTACTGGCGACCGGTAAGCTCGGCGAAGCGGTCCATCGCGTCCTGTACGTGGCCAGGGAAGGCGTCGAACCAGGGGTTCTGCGCCTCGCGCGCCTGGAAGAAGACGTCCGGGTTCTGCGAGGTACCGCGGATCACCGGATGGTCGGGCGACAGCGCGCGGGCACGTTGCTCGGCGATGCGCGCGTCCGACATCATCGCGCGCAGCACCTCGTCGTCGATCGCGTGGACCTTGGAGACCTCGTGCGAGGTGCGGAAGCCGTCGAAGAAATGCAGCACCGGGACGCGGCCGTTCATCGTCGCCGCGGTCGCGATCGCGGCGAGGTCGTGTGCCTCCTGCACCGAGTTCGAGGCGAGCAGCGCGAAGCCGGTGGCGCGCGTGGCCATCACGTCCGAATGGTCGCCGAAGATCGACAGCGCATGGGTGGCGAGCGCGCGGGCGGCGACATGGAAGACCGTCGGCGTCAGCTCGCCGGCGATCTTGTACATGTTGGGGATCATCAGCAGCAGGCCCTGCGACGCGGTGAAGGTCGTCGCCAGTGCGCCGGTCTGCAGGGCACCGTGCACGGTGCCGGCCGCCCCACCCTCGGACTGCAGCTCGACCACCTTCGGCACGCTGCCCCAGATGTTGGTCTTGTTCTGGGCCGCCCAGTCGTCGGACAGTTCGCCCATGTTGGAAGACGGCGTGATCGGATAGATCGCGATGACTTCGGAAACGCGGAAGGCGACCGATGCGACCGCTTCGTTGCCATCGACGGTGATCATGGAATTCATATGCGCTCCTCGCAACGGGCGAGCAAATCGAAAAACCGCGGTGCCGCATGAAACCGTGTGGTCTTCAAGGGCGGCGGATGCTGCAACACAGCAACTCCATCATACGACGGCCTGCGCTGCGCTTCGAGTCCATATCGCCGGACTTTCCATGAAAAAAACGCAAGCAGCGATAAGCCGGACGCGATATCCCCATGGCGTGGCCACCGAACGCGCCCGCAAACCGCGCTGGAATCGTCTGCGCACTTCCTAGACCGATTCGACCTGCACCGTTGCGCTCGGCGCTGCGGCGAGCGACCCCGGAAAGGCCGTACGCTTCGTGTCATCATCTGCCTCCCGAGTCTCGAAGCGAGCAGACCCATGAAGGACAAGGACAGCCAGCAAGTGTCGGCCGGCGCCGAGCCCGGCGCGGACGACCGCTTCGCCACCCGACTCTCCCACCTGGGCCGGCCCGGCACCCGGGTGCACGGCTTCGTCAACCCGCCACTGCATCGCGGCTCCACCGTGCTCGTACCGTCACCCGAGGCGCGCCGCGAGGCCGCCCGCCACAAGTTCGACCAGTACCTCGTGTACGGCCTGTACGGTAATGCCACCCACCACGCGCTGGAGAACCTGCTGGCCGACATCGAGGGCGGCAGCCGCTGCCAGATCGTCTCCTCGGGTCTCGCCGCGAACTGCACCGGCCTCCTCGCCTACCTGCGCCACGGCGATCACTGCCTGGTGCCCGACAGCGTGTATGGGCCGGTGCGCGCCTTCTGCGACCGCGTGCTGGTGGAACGCAACGGGGTCGCGGTGAGCTACTACCGGCCGGAGATCGGCGCCGCCGAGCTCGCGCCGTTGTTGCGGCCGAACACTCGGGTGCTCTACCTCGAGAGCCCCGGCTCGCACACCTTCGAGGTGCAGGACGTGCCTGCGCTCGCCGCGGCGGCGCGCGCGCGCGGCATCAAGGTGCTGATGGACAACACCTGGGGGCTGCACTTCTTCCAGCCCTTCCGCCACGGAGTGGACGTATCCATCCAGGCGCTCACCAAGTACGCCGGCGGTCATGCCGACGTACTGCTCGGGAGCCTGGTGACGAACAGCGAAGAGGACTGGCACGCGGTGCGCGAGACTGCGCTGCTCCATGGCCAGTATGCGAGCCCGGACGACTGCTGGCTGACCCTGCGCGGGCTGCGCACGCTGAACGTGCGCCTGCAGCACCAGATGGCCGCCGGGCTCGAGGCGGCACGCTGGTTCGCCGCACGGCCCGAGGTGCTGCAGGTGCTGCATCCCGCCCTGCCCGGCGCCCCCGGCCACGCCCTGTGGCAGCGCGACTTCAGCGGCGCCTGCAGCCTGTTCGGCGTGGTCTTCCGCCCGGAGTTCACGCCGGCACGGGTGGACGACATGGTGGGCGCGCTGCGACTGTTCGGGATAGGCGCCTCGTGGGGCGGCTTCGAGAGCCTGGCGCTGCCCACCTACGGCAGCGTCACCCGCACCGCGGCGCCGCTCGCCCTCGGCGGACCGGCGGTGCGCTTTCACATCGGTCTGGAGGACGTCGCCGACCTCATCGCCGATCTCGAGCAGGCCTTCGCCGCCCTGCACGGCGGTCCGGCCTGAGCGCCGCCGCGGGGCCGGCTGGCCCGCCTCGCGCAAGGCGTGCGAGCGGCCCGGGCCGCGCCTAGGCCCCGGCGGGCGGAATGAGCTTGCCGGGGTTGAGGATGCCCTTCGGGTCGAGCGCCTGCTTGAGCGCACGCATCGTTGCGATCTCGGCCGGCGAGCGCGAGTAGCCGAGCCAGTCGGTCTTGAGCGTGCCGATGCCGTGTTCGGCCGAGATCGAGCCGCCGAATTCGCGCACCACCGAATACACCGCCTCCTCGATCCGCACCTGCGCCGCGTGCTCGGGCGGAACCGAGCAGGCCACCACATGCAGGTTGCCGTCGCCGACGTGGCCGAAGAAGAGCGCCTTCAGCGCGGGGAACTGGGCGTCGAGATTGGCGCGGATGCGCTCGGCGCATTCGCCGATCCGACCCACCGGCACCGACACGTCGAAGTTGATCGTCGGCGCGAAATCGCGCAGCACGTCGGCCACGCCGTCGCGGATCGCCCAGAATTCTTCCGCCTCCGCCACCGACTGCGCGACCGCGCCATCGATGATCCAGCCCGCCTCGATCGCTTCCTCGAGCATCGCCTGGAAGCGCTCGGCATCGGCCTCCGGCTGGCCGCCCTGCATGTCGGTGAGCACGTATACCGGGTGCTCGAGGCTGAGCGGCGCACGCAGCCCGCAGCTGTCGACGATGGTCGACAGGTACTCGTTCCACATGATCTCGAAGGCGCTCACCTGGCCCGACAGCCGCTTCTGCGCATGGCGCAGGAAGCGCAGCGCCGACGCGTAGTCCGGCGTGGCGACGACCGCGGTGTTCGCCCCGGCCGGCAGCGGATGCAGCTTCAGCACCGCGCGGGTGACGATGCCGAGCGTGCCCTCGCTGCCGATGAACAGGTGCTTGAGGTCCATGCCGGCGTTGTTCTTCACCATCTGGTTCATCATGCTCAGCACGGTGCCGTCGGCAAGCACCGCCTCGAGGCCGAGCACCAGGTCGCGCGCCATCCCGTAGCGGATCACCCGGTTGCCGCCGGCATTGGTCGACAGGTTGCCGCCGACCTGGCAGGAACCGCGTGCGCCGAGGTCGAGGGCAAGAAATCCGCCGGCGTCGCGGCAGGCTTCCTGCACGTTCTGCAGGATCGCGCCAGCCTGCACCGTGACCGTGCCCGAGTCGAGGTCGATCGCCTCCACCCGGTTCATGCGCTCGAGCGAGATCGCCACGTCCTGCCGCCCGGGCACGCCACCGCCGACGAGGCCGGTGAGCCCGCCCTGCGGCACCACCGTCTGGCCGTGGGCGTGACAGATCCTCAGGATCGCGGACAGCTCCTCGGTACTGCGCGGGCGCAGCACCGCGAGCACGCGGTCGACCTTCGCCCCGCTCCAGTCCTCGAGGTACTTCGCGCCGACGTCCGCGCCGGTGAGGACCTCGCCCTCGCCCAGCGCCGCCATCAATGCTTCCATCGCCGGAAGCGTCGAGCCCTGCATTTCAGTCATCGTTCTTTCCGTCGTGCAAAAAGTTGGTGGGACGCCGGCTTACTCGCCAAGGCCGCCGAGGAGCAGCGAAATCTGGGGCACATAGGTCAGCACCACGAGCAGCGCGATCATCGCGAACAGGAAGGGCAAGGCGCCGCGCGAGGCGCCCTCGAGGCTGATCCTGCCCACGCGGGACCCCACGAACAGGTTCATGCCCAGCGGCGGCGTCACCATCCCGATCGCGAGGTTGACGATCATCAGGATGCCGAAATGCACCGGATCCACGCCGAGCTTGGTCACCACCGGCAACAGGATCGGGGTCAGGATGATGATTGCGGCCAGGGTTTCCATGAAGCAGCCGATCAGCAGCAGCAGCAGGTTGATCAGAAGCAGCACGAGGATCGTGTTCTGGGTGATCGACATGATGTTGTTGGCGAGCATGGCGGGGATGCCCTCGATCGCCAGCACGCGGCCGAACACGGTCGCCGCGCCGACGATGATCATGATCGTCGCGGTGGTCAGCGCGGAGTGGGCGAACACCTTGTACACGTCCCTCAACTTGAGGTCCCGATAGATGAAGAGGCCGACGAACAGGCCGTACACCACTGCCACCGCGGCCGCCTCGGTGGGCGTGAACACGCCGCCGTAGATCCCGCCGAGGATGATCACCGGCACCAGCAGCGCCCATTTCGCGTCCCAGAAGATGTGGAACGCCTCGCGCCCGGTGTAGCGTCGCGGCGAACCGTGGAAACCCTGCTTCTTCGAGATCAGGAACGCGACCGCCATCAGCACCGCGCCGATCAGCAGGCCAGGGATGATGCCGGCGAGGAACATGCTGCTCACCGAGGTCCCCGAGGACGTCGCATAGATCACCATCGGAATGCTCGGCGGGATGATCACGCCGATGCAGCCCGCCGACGCCACCAGGCCGACCGAGAAGCGCTGGTCATAGCCGCGCTTGGCCATCGCCGGAAACAGCACGCCGCCGATCGCCGCCACCGTCGCCGGCCCCGAACCGGAGATCGCGGCGAAGAACATGCAGGTCGCCACCGCCACCAGGGCGAGGCCGCCGGTGAAGCGGCCGAAGAAGATGTCGCCCACATCGAGCAGGCGGCGCGAGATGCCGCCATGCCCCATCAGGTCGCCCGCGAGGATGAAGAAGGGCACCGCCATCAGCGGGAAGGAGTCGATCGAGGTCACCAGGCTCTGGGCGAGGTAGCTGCTGTCTACCAGGCCGCCGTAGCCGAGCGCCGCCATCGAGGCGAGCCCGAGGGCGACCCCGATCGGGACGTTGACCGCGAGCAGGACGACGAAGAGACCGAACAGAATGAGCGAAACCATCAGGCCACCCCGGACTTGAGTTCTTTGATGCTGGCCACGATGTTCTGCAGCAGGCGGAAAAAGGTCAGCAGGAAGCCGACCGTCGGCGCCAGGTAGATGTAGCCCATGGGAATGCCGAGCGCCGGCGAGGTCTGGCCGAACTTGAAGATCTTCATGCTCAGGGTGTAGCCCTCCTTCACCACCATGACGGCGAAGACGAGGAAGGCGAGATGCGAGAGCAGGATGACGTAGCGCTTGACCCGCTCGGGCAGGAACATGGTCGCCGCCTCCACCCGGATGTGAGCGCTGCGCTTGACCGCATAGCTGACGCCGATGTAACTCACCCAGACGAAGAGGTAGCGTGCGAGCTCCTCCGACCAGGTGAGCGAGTCCTGCATCACGTAGCGCATGAAGATCTGCACCGCGATCAGCGCGGTCATCGCGAACATCAGGATGACGAGGATGAACTCCTCGAGGTTGTCGTCTATCTTCTTCAACATGACGATGCCTTGTGGCCCCGGGCGGTTGCCGGGAGTCTGGATCCGGAAACAAGTCGGCCGTCCCGGTCTGCGCGGTGCGCGTAGGCAGGGACGGCCGCGGTCGATGACACGCGCCCGCGCAGTACGGCGGGAGCGTGACGCGGGATCAGCGGGTTGCTTCGAGCACCTTGTTGACGATGTCCTCGCCGGCCTTGCGCTTGACGAGGTCGTAGACCGGCCCCATCTTGGCGCGGAAGGCCTCCTTCTCGGCGTCGCTCAGCTCGACGAAGGTGATCTGCCCTTCCATCGCCGTTTCGGCCGCTGCATCGCTCGCCTGCGCGATCTCGCGCTGATAGCGCTTGGCCTCGTCGAAGGCCTCGGCCACCGCCTTCTTGTCGGCGTCGCTGAGCCCCTCGTACACGCTCTTGTTCATCAGGATCACGAACGGCGAATAGAGATGGCCGGTCTTGGTGATGAACTTCTGCACCTCGAAATACTTCATGTCGTAGAAGAGGTTGATCGGCGTTTCCTGCGCGTCGAAGGTCTTTTGCTGCAGCGCAGTGAAGAGCTCGCCGAAGGCCAGCGGCGCCGGGTTCGCACCAAGCTCCTTCCACGCCGCGATGTGGACCTCGTTTTCCATCGTCCGCATCTTGATGCCGCGCAGATCATCCGGCGTCTTGACCGGGATCTTGCTGTTGCTGAACTGGCGGAAGCCGTTTTCCCAGAAGCCGAGCCCCTTGATGTTGATGTCCTCAAGGCTGCCGAGCAGCGTCTCGCCGACTTCACCGTCCAGCACGCGGTATACCGTCTCGCGATCCTTGAACGCGAACGGCAGGTCGAGCGCGAAGAACTCTTTCTTGAAGTTACCCAGCGGCGCCGAGGAAACGAAGGTCATGCCGACGCTGCCGAGCTGAATGCTCTCGATCAGCTCGCGCTCGCTGCCGAGCTGCGAGTTGGGGTAGATGTCGAGCGTGATCCGGCCGTCGGTCTTTGCCGACAGCAGCTCGTTGAAGCGCACCAGGCCCTTGTGGCCGGTGTTGGACTCAGTGGCCGCGTGGCCGACCTTGATCACGAGTTTCTGCGCCGCGGCCTGCCCGCTGCCGGCGGCGACCGGCGCGTCCTTGGTCTCGCCTCCGCAACCGAACAGCCCGAGCGAGGCCGCCACGAGCCCGCCGATCAGGAGTTTGCGCCGCGTGTTGAGGTATTGCATGTGGCTCATGGAGATTCCTTTGAAGTGTTACGTCATGAAATGGAGCACGGCACGACGGTGACGCTCGCAGCCCTCTCCGCGCCGGGGCGGACGCGAATCATCAGGACAGGAGAACTAGTTGCAAAAAACCACGTTCTTTTCGCGGGCAAGGCTATTTTGACCTGCCGGCTTTGTCAACAAGACCAAGACTCGCGCGCGCCGACGATCGCCCCGTGCGGGCCATCGCTCCGACGCGCAGACGCTTACCGCTAACGTTCTCGAGACCAGAGGCCGACCGCGCCGGAGGCGAAACCGCGGACGGGTCGCGCCCGGCACACCTGCTGCCGCGCGCTCCCGCTGCCCGCCTCAGCGCTTAACGTAAAGCCCCTTCTGGCCCCCGTACCAGGCTGCGAGGTCCGCCATGTCGTCGATCGACAGCGCCTCGACCTGGGCGGCCATGATCGGATCCTTGCGCCGGCCCTGCTTGTAATCCTGCAGCGCCTGGACCAGGTAGTCCTCGTGCTGGCCGCCGATGCGGGGGAACTCGGGCGTCGGGCTGTTCCCGTCCTCGCCATGGCAGGCCGCGCAGACGACGGCCTTCTCCTTGCCGCGCTGCGGGTCGCCGGCGGCCTGCACCGGAGCGGCGAGGAAGGCGGTGATGAGAATGACGGCGGCGCCGAGCGCCGGTCGGACGGGCATCTTCATCGTCGGCCCCCTCACTGCGCAGCGCCGTAGTAAGCGGCGAGATCGGCCATGTCCTGTTCGGACAGGCCGGCGGCGATGCCCTGCATCGTCGGATGGCTGCGCTCGCCCGCCTTGTAGGCCTGGAGCGCGCGCACGATGTACTGCGGATGCTGGCCACCCAGCTTGGGAACCGGATAGACCTCAGGATAGCTGGTGCGGTAGCCCTCGATGCCGTGGCAACCGATGCACATCGACAGCTTGGCTTTCGCCGCCGCGGCATCTCCCTCGACCGCCAGCGCCGGCACGCCGGCAGCCAGCATGGCCGCCCCCAAAAGCAGATGTCTCGCCTGCATGCTGTCTCCTCTCTGTCGGACCACGCTCCTGCGCATGGCGGCGCATGGCGCTTCGGATGTCCGTGTGCCCGGACTTCCCGCAAGGCTAGTCCTATAATCCGCGGGTATTAATAAGAGGAATCCCCGATGTCCCAGCCCAGATTCGAAGGCTCCCGGAACTACGTCACCACGCCCGACCTGATGCTCGCGGTCAATGCCGCGATCCGCCTGCAACGGCCGCTGCTGATCAAGGGTGAGCCGGGCACCGGCAAGACCATGCTCGCCGAGGAAGTCGCCGCCGCCCTCGAGCTGCCGCTGCTGCAGTGGCACATCAAGTCCACCACCAAGGCCCAGCAGGGCCTGTACGAATACGACGCGGTCTCCCGCCTGCGCGACTCCCAGCTCGGCGACGACCGCGTCAAGGACATCGGCAATTACATCGTCAAGGGCGTGCTGTGGCAGGCCTTCGAGGCAGAGCGCCCGACGGTGGTGCTGATCGACGAGATCGACAAGGCCGACATCGAATTCCCCAACGACCTGCTGCGCGAGCTCGACCGCATGGAGTTCCACGTCTACGAGACGCGGCAGACCATCCAGGCCCGTCACCGGCCGATCGTGTTCATCACCTCGAACAACGAGAAGGAACTGCCCGACGCCTTCCTGCGGCGCTGCTTCTTCCACTACATCAAGTTCCCGGATCGCGACACGATGCAGCGCATCGTCGATGTGCACTTCCCCGGGATCCGGAAGGAACTGCTGCGCGAGGCGCTCGAGGTCTTCTTCGGTCTGCGCGACATCCCCGGCCTCAAGAAGAAGCCCTCCACCTCCGAGCTGATTGACTGGCTCAAGCTGCTGGTGGCCGAGGACATTCCGCCCGAGGCGCTGCATTCGCCCGATGGCAAGGCGGCGATTCCGCCGCTGCACGGCGCGTTGCTGAAGAACGAGCAGGACGTGCACCTGTTCGAGCGCCTGGTACACATGGCCCGGCTGAACCGCTGACGCCGCCGCGATGCTGATCGACTTCTTCCTGCACCTGAAGGCGCGCAAGCTGCCGGTGTCCACGCGCGAGTTCCTGACCCTGCTCGAGGGCCTGCGCGAGCATGTCTGCGGTCACTCGATCGACGATTTCTACCATTTCGCGCGCGCCTGCCTGGTCAAGGACGAGTCGCTCTACGACCGCTTCGACCAGGCCTTCGGCGAGTACTTCAAGGGCGTCAGCGCGATCCCGGGACTCGAGGTGGACCTGCCCGAGGAATGGCTGCGCGCGATGATGAAGAAGCACCTCACGCCGGAGGAGCGCGCGAAGCTGGAGAAGCTCGGCTGGGACAAGCTGATGGACGAGTTCCGCAAGCGTCTCGCCGAGCAGAAGGGACGCCATCAGGGCGGGAGCAAGTGGATCGGCACCGGCGGCAGCTCTCCCTTCGGCAACAGCGGCACCCACCCGGAGGGGATCCGCGTCGGCGGCGACTCCGCGAACCGCAGCGCGGTGAAGGTATGGGAGAAGCGCGAGTTCCGCAACCTCGACGACGCGGTCGAACTCGGCACGCGAAACATCAAGGTCGCCCTGCGCCGGCTGCGCCGCTTCGCCCGCGAGGGCGCAGCGGAGGAACTCGACCTCGACGGCACGATCGCCGCGACCGCGAGGAATGCGGGCTGGCTCGACCTGATGATGCGGCCCGAACGCCACAACGCGGTGAAGGTGCTGCTCTTCCTCGACGTCGGCGGCTCGATGGACGACCACGTCAGGGTGTGCGAGGAGCTGTTCTCAGCCTGCCGGCTGGAGTTCAAGCACCTCGAGTATTTCTACTTCCACAACTGCGTCTACGAGGGCGTGTGGCGCGACAACGCCCGGCGGCACCGCGAGCGCACCCCGCTGCTCGACGTGATCCACAAGTACGGCCCCGACTACAAGCTGATCTTCGTCGGCGACGCGACGATGAGTCCCTATGAGATCCTCCACCCGCACGGCTCGATCGAGCACATGAATGCGGAGTCGGGCGCCACCTGGCTGCGGCGGCTGCTCGACGCCTACCCGGCGGCAGCCTGGCTCAATCCCGAGCCCGAGCGCCTGTGGGGCTATCGGCAGTCGATCCAGCTCATCCACGAGATCGTCGGCGGGCGCATGTATCCGCTGACGCTCGAGGGGCTGGCGCGCGCCATGCAAGGGCTGTCGAAGAAGCACTGAGCGCAGGCGTCACGCCAGCGCGCAAATCGGGATAGGGGCGGTCAGGTTACCTGACCGATCCCCTCCCACACCACCCGGCATGCGGGTCCGCACCGGGCGGTTCGAGCAGTTGAGGTCATGAGAGCCGAGGCACGCCAAGCCGGTCGAAGTAGGCGATGGGCATCGCTCGGTTCAGCGCCATGCGGCTGTTACGCCACCAGCACCGACTGTTCGCGGCCACCCTGCGGGCATCCGCTTGCGAGGCGCCCAGCGCCAACAATTCCCGATACATCGTCGTACCCCGACGCCAGTGCTTGAGCTGCACGGCACGCAGCCGGTGTCGGATCCACTCGTCGAGTTCGCGGAACACCTTGGGTGTCTGCGCAAGCTGGAAGTACGCCTTCCAGCCCGGCATGTAGGCCCGCAGTCGTTCGGCGACCTCCGGCAGGCTGCGCCCGCCCGAGCGACGCGTCATTTCCCGGATGCGTTGTTTGAAGGTCTCCAACGCCTTGTAGGCGACCGCGCATTTGATCCGGTCGCCCGCACTGCGCCACAGTTCGTAGCCCAGAAGCTTGCGACCGGTCGCCGACGCCACCGCCGTCTTGGCCTCGTTGATCTTCAGATGGAGTCGGTCGTAGAGCTTGCGCAACCCTTCCAGCACCCGTTCACCTGCGCGGCGACTGCACACATACACGTTGCAGTCGTCGGCGTAGCGCACGAAGCGGTGGCCACGTCGCTCCAGTTCCCGATCCACCTCGTCGAGCAGCACATTGGCCAACAGCGGCGAGAGCGGCCCGCCTTGCGGCGTGCCCTCGTACCGCTCGATGAGCACCCCGCCATCCAGAATCCCGGCCACGAGGTAACGACGAACCAGCCGCAGCACGGCTTTATCGTCGATTCGCCTCGCCAACCGTTCCATCAGGATGTCGTGATTGACCCGGTCGAAGAACTTCTCCAGATCCACATCGACCACTACCCGGTAGCCGTCCTGCACGTAGCGCTGTGCATCGAGCACCGCGTCGTGCGCACGGCGTCCCGGCCGGAAGCCATAGCTGTGTTCGGAGAACGTCGGATCAATGATGGGCTGCAAGACTTGCAGCAGGGCTTGCTGGATCAGCCGATCCGTCACCGTCGGAATCCCCAGTTCGCGCACCCCGCCATCGGCCTTCGGAATCTGGACGCAGCGCACCGGCACGGGCCGGTAGCTGCCATCGAGCAAGGATTCCCGAATCCGGGGCCAGTGCATTCTCAGGTACTCCGCCGTCTCGGCAATCGACAACCCATCCGCCCCAGCACTGCCGCGATTAGCTTTGACGCGTTTCCACGCCAGAACCATATTCGCGCTCGCGAGCGCCTGCGCAAGCAGGCCATCTCGCCCCGGGCTTCCAGTTGCGCGCCGCGCCGTTCGTGCTTCATCACGCACCGCTTCGAGCTCGGCTTCACCTCGCTCTCCCGCATTGCGCCCCGGCTCGCCGGGCTTCTGATGCACTGCACGTCCGAGCGACACGGCCTTCGGCCCTCCTACTCGTTCGGCCCTTCGCCCCAAACCAGCGGCTACTACGGCCTCGGCTGACTCCTCGCTCCGGTGTGGCACCGTCGCCCTTTCAGGCTCAAGGCGAGATCTCCCCAGGTAAGAACGCACTCCTTCGCTGCACAACCGCCGGATCTACGCCACTTCGCCTTGATCACGAGAGCTTCGCGGTTTCTGGCCCGCTCGCCCTGCTCGGCAGCGCCTTCTATCCGATTCTTGTTCATCGGCTCGCAGCTTACGCTCCACGCTTCCTCCCCACGCTCGGTCACCCTCGCGCAGTTGCGCTTAGCTTCGTTCGCTGTGATCAACTTACGGCGGGACTTGCACCCGCAGGAGTGCGCCCATGCTGGGCGCACCAAAAAAAGCGCGGCCCGAAGGCCGCGCAAGCTGCTGTCCGCACAAGGCGAAACACAGGGCCGGAAGGCCCTATTCGGTGAAGGGCAGCGGCTGCATGCCGAAACCCTCGTCGAGATCCCTGATCTTGCGCAAAAGCGCGTCGAGCTCGCCCTGCAGTCGCATCAGCGACTCCTCGTCGAGCGAACGCAGCGCCTGCGGGAGCACGCCGCGCGCCGGCGACGGCGCACGTCCGAGCAACTCCACGCCGGCCTCGGTCAGGTACAGACGCACCACCCGCTGATCCGCGCTGGTGCGCTCCTTGCGGATGAGGCCGCCGGTCTCGAGGCGGTCGATCATGTTCGAGGCGGTGGACTGGTGCAACGCCATCCGCTTGGCCAGCTCGCCGACGCGCAGGCCCGGCGCCTCGGCCAATTCCTGCAGCGCCCACAGCTGGGCGCCGGTCACTCCGCTCTGTCGCTCTATCCATTGCGAATGGCGCTGCGCGGCGCGGATCAGCACACGGAAGCGCTGTAAAACCGATAACGGCGTGACCCGACCGCTCTGCTGCATCTTGTTCGACTGCTGCGTTTCCGCCATTCCAAAATCGCTCCGACTATATTTCCGCGAACCATCATTGTCAAAACATTCACGCCATTCCTTGCGTTCGCGTATGGTACCGTCTCGCGGGGCCGGCGGGGGCACGCACGCAGGCCCCGCGCGTCATCCCCGACTTTCAAGACCCTCCCCCGTTCCTCCATTCCGCGCTGCTGCCGACATCGACCGCCATGTCCGAACCGACGCCACCTGCCACCGCACCGGAACGGCCGTCCCGAACCCAGCGCGCGCTCAAGCGTCTCGCCCGCGGCGGCCGCCGCTATGCCCTGCCCTGGCTATCGGCACGTCGCTGGCATCGGCGCCTGCTGCTGGTGGGAGCCGCCCTCCTCGCCGGGCTGATCGCGATCGCCTTCGCCATCGGCGCCGAACTCGCGATCGAGACCCACGGCCACTGGACGAAGCAGTACCCCTGGGCGACCCTGCTGATCGCGCCCGCCGGCTTCGCCGCGATGGCCTGGCTGTCACGCCGTTTCTTCCCGGGCACCGATGGCAGCGGCATTCCCCAGGCGATCGCCGCCTCGATGGCCGACAACGGACTCGTGCGCAGGCAGCTGCTCTCCTTTCGGATCGCCATCGCCAAGACGCTGCTGACCCTGGGGGGGCTGCTGTCGGGCGCCTCGATCGGCCGTGAGGGCCCCTCGGTGCAGATCGGCGCCTCGGTGATGCACATGCTTGCGAGCCGCAGGCGTCGCCATCGTCGCAGCATCGCGAGCCACCGCGACCTCATCATTGCGGGCAGCGGGGCCGGCATCGCCGCCGCCTTCAACACGCCGCTCGGCGGGATCATGTTCGCGATCGAGGAGATGTGCCGTCAGCGCGCCTTTCACGCCAACAGCACCACCCTGACCGCCGTCATCTTCGCCGGCCTGATGTCGCTCGCGATCCTCGGCAACTACACTTATTTCGGCCGCACGCCGGCGGCTCTCGCGTGGCCCGGCGGAATCTGGCCGGTGCTCGCCTGCGGCGCCCTCGGCGGCCTCCTCGGCGGGGGCTTTGCGCGTCTCCTGATCGCCTCCGCGCGCGGCCTGCCGGGCCGCCTCGGGCGCTTCGCCCGTCACCGCCCGATCGCCTTTGCCGCCGCCTGCGGACTGGCCACCGGCATCATCGGACTCCTCACCCTGGGCCAGACCTACGGCACCGGCTACGCGGAGTCGAAAGCGGCGCTCGAAGGCACGGCCACACTGCCGATGGCCTTCATGTTCGCCAAGATGGCAGTGATCTGGCTCGCCTTCGTGTCGCGCATCCCGGGCGGCATCTTCGCCCCCGCGCTCGCGGTGGGGGCTGGCCTGGGCAGCGACATCAGTCTGCTGCTGCCGGGTGAGCCCGACCCGGCGATCCTGGTGCTCGGCATGGTCGCCTTCCTCGCCGGCATGACGCAGACGCCGATCACCTCATTCGTCATCGTGATGGAGATGACCGCGAACCACCAGATGCTGCTGCCGCTGATGGCGACTGCGGTGGTGGCACACGGCTTTTCGCGCTCGGTCGCGCCGATCCCGCTCTATCACGCCCTCGCCCTGCCCGCCCTGCGCGGCGCAGAGGCACGTGCGCTGGTGCAGCAGCGCGCGGAGGCGGCCACCCGGGCGAAGAAGGCCGCCGCAGCCGGAAGCGCCGACGGGGCCGCGGGTTCGCCCACCGAAGGTGCCGCGAACCCGCCCGACGACGCGGCGGCACGGGCTGCAGATGCCGGGCCGCCCGCCTCCGATACGAAGACGCAGGCGGGCTGAACATGACGAAGGGGCGGAGCGCGCCAGGCGCACCGCCCCTTCGTGCGAAGACTGGGCCGCCCGGGGTCGGCCCACCCCGGGCTGCCCGACGGCTCAGTTGCCGCTCATCGCCATCATCAGCTGGTTGATCCGCTTGACGAAGGTCGCCGGATCGTCGAGCGTGCCGCCTTCGGCGAGCAGGGCCTGGTCGAACAGCACCGCCGCCCAGTCGTCGAAGTGCCTGTCCTCGTACTTCAGGCGCAGCACCGCCGGATGGCTGGGGTTGATCTCGAGGATGGGCTTCGAAACCGGCGCCTCCTGGCCCGCGGCCTTCAGGATGCGCGCCAGGTTCATGCCCAGGTCGTGCTCGTCGGCCACCAGGCAGGCGGGGGAGTCGGTCAGGCGCAGGGTCACCTTCACGTCCTTGACGCGCTCGCCGAGGCTGGCCTTCATCCGGTCGAGCAACTCCTTGTACTCGTCGGCGGCCTTCTCGGCTTCCTTCTTCTCCGCCTCATCCTCGAGCGCGCCGAGATCGAGCCCGCCCTTCGCGACCGATACCAGTTCCTTGCCGTCGAACTCGGTCAGGTTGCCCACCACCCATTCGTCGACGCGGTCGGTCAGCAGCAGCACCTCGATGCCCTTCTTGCGGAAGACCTCGAGATGCGGACTGTTCTTCGCCGCATTGAAGGATTCGGCGGTGACGTAGTAGATCTTGTCCTGACCGTCCTTCATGCGGCCGATGTAGTCGGCGAGCGAGACGACCTCTTCCTGCGTGTCGAGCTGGGTGGAGGCGAAGCGCAGCAGGCCGGCGATCTTGTCCTTGTTGGCGAAGTCCTCGCCCACGCCTTCCTTGAGCACCTTGCCGAAGGCCTTCCAGAACTCGGCGTACTTCTCCTTGTCGGCCGCCTCGTCGCTGTTGGCCATGCTCTCGAGCAGGGTCAGCACCTTCTTCGCGCAGCCGGCGCGGATGGTGTCGATGTCCTTGGATTCCTGCAGGATCTCGCGCGACACGTTGAGCGGCAGGTCGGCCGAATCGACCACGCCGCGCACGAAGCGCAGGTAGGCCGGCATCAGCTTCTCGGCGTCGTCCATGATGAACACGCGCTTCACGTAAAGCTTGATGCCGTGCCTGGCGTTGCGGTCCCACAGGTCGAAGGGCGCGTTCTTCGGGATGTAGAGCAGGTTGGTGTATTCGTGGCGGCCCTCGACGCGCGAGTGCGTCCACGCCAGCGGTTCGTCGAAGTCGTGGGCGACGTGCTTGTAGAAGCCCTTGTACTCGTCTTCCGTGATGTCGTTCTTGGAGCGCGTCCACAGCGCGTTGGCCTGGTTGACCGTCTCGTCCTCGTCGGTCTGCACCTGCTTCTTCTGCTCTTCGTTCCACTCCTCCTTCTTCATCACGATCGGCTGCACGATGTGATCGGAGTACTTGCGGATCAGGCTCTTGAGCTGCCACGACGACAGCAGGTCTTCCTGGCCCTCGCGCAGGTGCAGGGTGATCTCGGTGCCGCGGCCTGCCTTCTCCACCTGCTCGACGGTGTAGGCGCCGGCCTCATCGCCGGTCATCGAGCATTCCCACTTCACCGCCTGGTCGGCCGGCAGGCCGGCGCGGCGCGACACCACGGTGACCTTGTCGGCGACGATGAAGGCGGAGTAGAAGCCGACACCGAACTGGCCGATGAGGTGGGCGTCCTTCTTCTGGTCGCCGGTGAGCTTGCCGAAGAATTCCCTGGTGCCCGACTTGGCGATGGTGCCCAGGTGCGCGACCGCCTCGTCACGGCTCATGCCGATGCCGTTGTCGGCGACGGTGATCGTCTTCGCATCGGCGTCGAATCCGATGCGGATCCTGAGGTCGGGCTCGCTTTCGTACAGCGCGCCGTTGTCGAGCGCCTCGAAGCGCAGCTTGTCGCAGGCGTCGGAGGCATTCGAGATCAGCTCGCGCAGGAAGATCTCGCGGTTGGAGTACAGCGAGTGGATCATCAGGTGAAGCAGTTGCTTCACCTCGGCCTGAAAGTTGAGGGTCTGGGCGGATGCGGCGTGCGCTTCGGACATGGATGCAGCTCCCTTGTTGCGGATTTCGTGAGGCTGCAAATGGGGACGGCGGGCGGCGCTTTCAAGCCCCCGCTCTCAAGCCTTCACCGGACGTTGGCCCGATCAGACGTAGCGTACCTCGAGGACCTCGAGCTCGCGCGGGCCGGCCGGACTCACGAAGCGCACGACATCGCCCTCCTTCGCCTTCAGCAGCGCGCGCGCAAGCGGCGAAATCCAGCTGATGCGGCCGTGCGAGGCATCGGCTTCGTCGACGCCGACGATCTGCCAGGTCTGCGCCTCGTCGGTGTCGAGGTCGCAGAAGCTGACCGTGGCGCCGAAGAAGACCTGCTCCAGGCCCTGCTGGCGCTCGGGATCGACCACGTCGGCGTTCTCGATGCGCTTGATCAGGAAGCGGATGCGACGATCGATCTCGCGGAGCCGCTTCTTGCCGTAGATGTAGTCGCCGTTCTCCGAGCGGTCGCCGTTGCCGGCCGCCCAGGCGACGGTTTCGACCAGCTTCGGCCGCTCGATGCGCACGAGCAGATCGAGCTCGGCGCGCAGCGCCTCGTAGCCGCGCCGCGTCATGTAGTTCTTGCTGCCGGGCGGCAGGCGCAGCGAAGGCGAGAGATCCTCCTCGTCATCGCCGTCGTTTTCCTTCACGAATGCCTTGTTCATTGCCCTGCGTGTCGTCGGTTGCGGTGGGGTGTGAATGATGGACTGCCGGCGCGGCCGATTCAACGGCCGACGGGCAATCGACGGCGATGCTCGGTTGTCTTCCGCCCACCCGCCGCATACCATGCACTGAATCGTCATTCCGACCAACGGGCCGTTGCGCCCACCGCCGAGCAGGTTGCCCCATGAGCGAAGCAGACGCGTTCGAACACGCCACCAGCCTTCGCGTTCGCCTCGAGGAACTGCGTGCCGAGCACCGCGACCTCGACGATGCGATCGCCCGTCTTTTCGACTCCCCCACGGAAGACGAACTGCTGCTGCGGCGCATGAAGAAGCGCAAGCTCGCGCTCAAGGACCGCATCGCCGCAATCGAGGCCATGCTGCGGCCCGACGAGCCGGCCTGAACACGCATGCAGCTGGAACGGCTCGACATCGCCGGCCGACAAGTCTGCCTGGCCGACCATCGCCCTGCCATCCCAGGCAGCCATCCCCCCCTCCTGCTGGTCCACGGCGCCGGCCACGACCACGGGGTATGGGACGAAGTCGGTGCTCGACTCGCTGGCGCGGGCCTGCACGCGATCGCCCCCGACCTCCCCGGCCACGGCGGCTCGGGCGGCGACGCACCTGCCTCGATCGACGCCGCCGCCGACTGGCTGCTGCGGCTGCTCGACGCCCTCGGGCTGGGCGCAGCCGGCCTGGTCGGGCACAGCATGGGCTCGCTGATTGCGCTTGCCGCGGCCGCGCGCGCACCCGAACGGGTGTCCTCGCTGGTGCTGGTCGGCAGCCTCGCACCGATGCCGGTCTCGCCCTTCCTGCTCGACGCGGTGCGCGAGGAGCCTGCGCGCGGCCACGCGCTGATCAACAAGTTCTCCTTCGCCCCCGCCGAGCTGCTCGGGGCCGAGCGCCACGCCGCCCTCGTCGCCGCCAATGCGGCGCGCATGGAGGCCCAGCCGGCGGCCTCCCTGCTCGCCGACCTCCAGGCCTGCAATGCCTGGCAGGATGGCCTGCGCTGTGCCACCGCACTGCGCTGCCCGGCCCTGCTCGTGTGCGGCGAGCGCGACCGGATGACGCCGCCGGATGCGGTAAAACCCCTATTCGAGGCCTGTGCCGACAGCGCGGGCGGCGCGCGTATGATCACCCTTGCCGGCGCCGGTCACGCGATGATGGACGAGGCCGCGCCCGCCGTGAGCGAAGCGATCCGGGAGTTCGTCATGACCCACTAGAAGGTCACGCGTCGCGGTCCCGCTGTCGAAAATAAAAAAGACCCGAAGGAGAGAGACATGACGCAGCCGAACGAGGCCTCGCGCGACGACGCGCCCGGCTTGCCCTTCCCCAGTGTACGCACGATAAGCGCTGCCGCGCCCTTCGGCTGGATCTCGCGCGGCGTCGCCGACCTGTTGCGCTGCCCGATCCCCAGCCTGTTCTACGGCTTCTGCTTCGCCGGCATGGGTCTGCTGGTCACCTTCGTATTCGAGAATCATTACCAGTACACTTCGGCGCTGACCTCGGGCTTCCTGCTGCTCGGTCCTTTCCTCGCCATGGGCCTGTACGAGATCAGTCGCCGCCACGAACTCGGGCAGTCGTGTTCGCTCGCACCGACGCTCATCGTGTGGCGACGCAATGCCGGCAACATCGGCATCTTCGCGGTGGTGCTGGGGGTGGTCTTCCTCGTCTGGGCGCGCGCCTCGCTGGTGGTGTTCGCGCTCTTCTACACCAACGAGATGCCCAACCTGTCGGGCTTCCTAGGCCAGGTGCTGCGTTTCGAGAACCTCGAGTTCATCGGGGTCTACTTCGCCGTCGGCCTCCTTTTCGCCACGCTCGTGTTCGCCGCCAGCGTAGTGTCGATCCCGCTGATGCTCGACCGCAACCAGGACGCGATCACCGCGATGCTGGCGAGCTTCACCGCGCTGGTGCGAAATCCGGGCGCGATGATCGTGTGGGCCTTCCTGATCGTCACCTTCACCCTGGTCGGCTTCCTCAGCTTCCACCTCGGCCTGACCGTGCTGATGCCGATCATCGGACACGCCACCTGGCATGCCTACCGTGCCCTGGTCGAGCCGCTGCCCGCCCCGGGTCAGGCGGCGAGCTCGAGCACCACCGGCTGATGATCCGAGGCGTCCGTTTCGGTCAGCACCTGCACCGCGCGCAGACGCGGCGTCAGGTCGTCACTGACGAAGAAGAAGTCGCAGCAGTAAGCGCGATCGGGCCAATCGGCCCCATGCAGACCGACCGTGGGCGAATGCGGCTGGCCATGATGCAGCAGCTGCCAGGCATCGCGCCAGCCGGGCAGGCCGCCGGGCATGGGCTGCTGTAGCAGGGCGTAGGCGGGCGAGCCGGGCTCGCAGTTGAAGTCACCGCACAGTACCGCCGAAGCGGGGCGCGGGTGGGCGGCGAATGCCGGGCTGGACTCCTTGCCCTTCGCCGGCGGCCGCGCCGCCAGCAGGGCGGCCTCGAGCTGCAGCGCGCGCAGCGCGCCAGCCTGGGCCTCGCGCTGTCGCACCGAGTAGTACTCGAGATGGGTCGTCATCACACGCATCCAGCCCGCTGCGGTGAGCACCATCGCCTCGAGGCAGGCGCGCGACATTGACGGCACGGCCGGATCGGCCGGGGACGGCAACTGGTGCCGCAGCAGCTGGCCTAGCGGCAGCGAGGACAGCACGAGGTTGCCGAAGCGCGCCCGCCCGCCCTCGCCGTCGGGCACGTCGAGCGCAGCGACGAAGGCCGCCTCGTGGCGCGGGAAGGCGCGGGCGAAGAAGGCCGGCTCGTCCTCGCGCGCCCCGCCCGGCAGGCCGGGGAAGTTGCAGGCCACCTCCTGCAGGCAGATCAGGTCGAACTCGCCCGCCGCGCGGATCGCCGCCAGCGTACGCTCGAGATCGACGCGACCGTCGGCGCCGCGCCCCCATTGAATGTTCCAGCTCAGGATTCGCATCTCGGCTCCCCCGCGGGAAATGGTCCGCTCCGGCTTCGATTCTAGGTCATCGCCAGCGTCGCATCGGGCGCCAGCAGCGGTGCGCCGACCGATCTCGGGCGCATAATCGCGAGAGATCCACGCTCAGGATGAAAAGATGCAGCCCGCCGAACCCGGGCGGCCGCATGCCGCCCACCACGCGCACGAACACGCCGAGGGACACGCTCTTGCACCCGGCCACGGCGGTC
>NZ_MBFM01000001.1:107524-148690 GCF_001696715.1 Thauera phenolivorans
CCGCCGGGCATGGGCTGCTGTAGCAGGGCGTAGGCGGGCGAGCCGGGCTCGCAGTTGAAGTCACCGCACAGTACCGCCGAAGCGGGGCGCGGGTGGGCGGCGAATGCCGGGCTGGACTCCTTGCCCTTCGCCGGCGGCCGCGCCGCCAGCAGGGCGGCCTCGAGCTGCAGCGCGCGCAGCGCGCCAGCCTGGGCCTCGCGCTGTCGCACCGAGTAGTACTCGAGATGGGTCGTCATCACACGCATCCAGCCCGCTGCGGTGAGCACCATCGCCTCGAGGCAGGCGCGCGACATTGACGGCACGGCCGGATCGGCCGGGGACGGCAACTGGTGCCGCAGCAGCTGGCCTAGCGGCAGCGAGGACAGCACGAGGTTGCCGAAGCGCGCCCGCCCGCCCTCGCCGTCGGGCACGTCGAGCGCAGCGACGAAGGCCGCCTCGTGGCGCGGGAAGGCGCGGGCGAAGAAGGCCGGCTCGTCCTCGCGCGCCCCGCCCGGCAGGCCGGGGAAGTTGCAGGCCACCTCCTGCAGGCAGATCAGGTCGAACTCGCCCGCCGCGCGGATCGCCGCCAGCGTACGCTCGAGATCGACGCGACCGTCGGCGCCGCGCCCCCATTGAATGTTCCAGCTCAGGATTCGCATCTCGGCTCCCCCGCGGGAAATGGTCCGCTCCGGCTTCGATTCTAGGTCATCGCCAGCGTCGCATCGGGCGCCAGCAGCGGTGCGCCGACCGATCTCGGGCGCATAATCGCGAGAGATCCACGCTCAGGATGAAAAGATGCAGCCCGCCGAACCCGGGCGGCCGCATGCCGCCCACCACGCGCACGAACACGCCGAGGGACACGCTCTTGCACCCGGCCACGGCGGTCCCGACACACACGCGCACCAGCATCACGACCACGCCGCCAGCCGCTGGCTGCCGCTGGCGCTCGCGCTGACGCTTGGCTTCGCCGCGGTCGAGGCGCTCGCCGGCTGGTGGTCGGGCTCCCTCGCCCTGCTCGGCGACGCCGGCCACATGGTCACCGACGCGCTCGCGCTGGGGCTGGCGGCGTTCGCCGCGAGGATCGCGAAGCGTCCGTCCAGCGCTCGCCACTCCTACGGGTTGCCGCGCGCCGAGGCGCTCTCGGCGCTGTTCAACGGCCTGTTCATGCTCGCCCTGGTCGCAGTGCTGCTGTGGCAGGCGGTGCTGCGGCTGAGCGAGCCACGCGCGATCGCCGGCGAGGCCGTCACCATCGTGGCGCTCGGCGGCCTGGCGCTGAACCTGGTGGTGGCCTGGCTGCTGACCCGCGGTGAGGCGGACCTCAACACCCGCGGCGCCCTGCTTCACGTGCTTGGCGACCTGCTCGGCTCGCTCGCTGCGCTCGCCTCCGGCCTGGTGATCCAGTTCACCGGCTGGACCCCGATCGATCCGCTGCTGACGATGCTGATCTGCGGCCTCATCCTCGCCTCCACCCTGCTGCTGCTGCGCCGCTCCACCCACACCCTGCTCGAGGGTGTGCCGGAACACCTGTCGCTCCCCGAGGTGGGACGCGCGATGGCGGCGGTCCCGGGTGTGCGCTCGGTGCACGACCTCCACATCTGGAGCCTCGACTCCCGCCACCCGAGCCTTTCGGCGCACCTGGTGATGATCGAGCCGGCGCGCTGGCCGCAGGTGCTCGAGGACGAACGCCGGCTGCTCGCGGCACGCTTCGGCATCGAGCACGTGACCCTGCAGCCGGAGCTGCCGCCGGCGGCGCCGGTGGTGTTCTCGCCGCGCCGGCGCAAGGCCGATCCGCCCTCGGACTGAGCGGCTGCCGCCAGCCCCGTGCACGCATGCTTCGCCCCCCATGAGAGCCGGTAAACCCGCGCGAATCGTGGCATTCACGGCCGCCCCGCCTCATTTTTAAGCTACTAGATGTAGTACCCAAAGCCCTATTGACACACAATATATTTTGTTATCTATCTGTTTTAATTGCACTTTATTTTTTTGCAGAATCGCCATCCGCGCGCTATCCTTCAGCCCGTAAACAAAGCGCCCGGAGGGACAAAAACACCATGAACGCGAGCACCCAGACCACCGCCAGAACCGACGCCAGCACCCTCGCTGCGCAGGAAATCTCGGGCGAGGTCCTCATCGAGAAATATGCCAAGGGCGGCGAGCGCACGGTCGCCGAAGTGCGACAGCGCGTCGCCCGCGCGCTCGCCGCTATCGAGTCCGAAGACAAGCGCGCGCACTGGGAAGCCAAGTTCCTCGAGGCCCAGGAGAAGGGCTTCGTGCCCGCCGGCCGCATCAACAGCGCCGCCGGCACCACACTCGCCGCCACCCTGATCAACTGCTTCGTGCAGCCGGTGGGCGACTCGGTGACCGAAGCGGTCGACGGCCGCCCCGGCATCTACACCGCACTCGCCCAGGCCGCCGAGACCATGCGCCGCGGCGGCGGCGTGGGCTACGACTTCTCGTCGATCCGTCCCAAGGGCGCGCTGGTCAAGGGCACCGCCTCCAACGCCTCCGGTCCGGTGTCCTACATGCGCGTGTTCGACCGTTCGTGCGAGACGGTGGAGTCGGCCGGCGCTCGCCGCGGCGCGCAGATGGGCGTGCTGCGCTGCGACCACCCCGACATCGAGGAATTCATCCACGCCAAGGACGAAGGCGACCTCACCAATTTCAACATCTCGGTCGGCGTCACCGACCCCTTCATGCAGGCAGTGGAAGGTAACGGCGACGTCGAGCTGGTGCACAAGGCCGAGCCCACCGAGGAGATCAAGGCCGCGGGCGCCTACCAGCGCGAGGACGGCCTGTGGGTGTACCGCAAGGTGCGCGCGCGCGAGCTGTGGGACCAGATCATGCGTTCCACCTACGATCACGCCGAGCCGGGCATCCTCTTCCTCGACCGCATGAACCAGGACAACAACCTGTACTACTGCGAGACCATCGAGGCTACCAACCCCTGCGCCGAGCAGCCGCTGCCGCCCTACGGCTGCTGCTGCCTGGGCTCGATCAACCTCACGCCCTTCGTCAAGAACCCCTTCTCCGACAAGGCGGAATTCGACTACGCCGCCTTCGGCAAGGTGGTCGACGTGTCGATCCGCATGCTCGACAACGTGCTCGAGGCGACCCACTGGCCGCTCGCGCAGCAGCATGCCGAAGCGCAGTCCAAGCGCCGCGTGGGCCTCGGGTACACCGGCCTGGGCGACGCCCTGATCATGCTCGGCAAGCGCTACGACACCCCCGAGGCTCGCGAGGAAGCGCGCAGGATCTCCGAATACATGCGTAACCGCGCCTACCTCGCGTCGTCGGATCTGGCCAGGGAGCGCGGCGCCTTCCCGCTGTTCAACGCCGACTTGTACCTGTCGGGGGGCAACTTCGCCTCGCGCCTGCCGGCCGAAGTGAAGGAGAGGATCCGCAAGCACGGCATCCGAAACTCGCACCTGCTGTCGATCGCGCCCACCGGCACGATCTCGCTCGCCTTCGCCGACAACGCCTCCAACGGCATCGAGCCGCCGTTCTCCTACACCTACACCCGGCGCAAGCGCATGGCCGACGGCACCTTCAAGGAGTACGCGGTCGAGGACTACGCCTGGCGCCTGTACAAGCACCTCGGCGGCAACGTCGAGCAGCTGCCGTCCAGCTTCGTCACCGCGCTCGAGATCTCGTCGCAGGCGCACAAGGACATGGTCGGCGCGGTCGCGCCCTACATCGACACCTCGATCTCGAAGACGGTGAACGTGCCCGAGGACTACCCCTACGCCGAGTTCGAGGACCTCTACCTCAGCGCGTGGAAGGCTGGACTCAAGGGGCTGGCGACCTATCGCCCGAACTCGGTGCTAGGCTCGGTGCTGTCGGTGACCCCGAGCGCCGAACAGAAGCAGCCGCACGACGTGGAGCTGTCCGACGCCAACAAGCGCCTGTCGATCAAGAGCCTGCCCGCCCCGGTGCTCGCCAGCCTGCGCTGGCCGGGCCGCCCCGAGATGCCGGACGGCAACATGGCATGGACCTACATGCTCAACACCCCGACCGGCGATTTCGCCCTCTTCGTCGGCCAGTTCGGCACCAACGGCGGCACCTTCCCGTTCGAAGTGTGGGTCAACGGCGCCGACCAGCCGCGCGGCCTCGGCGCAGTGGCCAAGACCCTGTCGATGGACATGCGCGCCAACGACCGCGCCTGGCTCAAGCTCAAGCTCGACACCCTGGCACGCACCGTCGGCGAGAAGTCCTTCGAGATGCCGCTCCCGCCGCACGGCGAGAAGAAGCTGGTGCCGGGCGCGGTGTCGGCCTTTGCCCAGGTGGTGAACTACCGCTGCGAGAAGCTCGGGGTGTTCGACAAGGAAGATGAAGCCAATCCGGTGCTCGACACCCTGTTCAGCCTCGACGAGCCCAAGACCGGCACCGACGGCACGCTGTCGTGGACGGTCGACATCTACAACCCGGCCACCGGCGAAGACTTCGTGCTCGGCCTCAAGGAGATCACCCTGCCGCCGCAGGACGGTTACGCCGCAGGCGTCACCCGGCCTTACTCGATGTGGCTGTCGGGCAATTACCCGCGTGCGCTCGACGGGCTGTCGCGCATCCTCTCGCTCGACATGCGCGTCATGGACCCGGCCTGGATCGGCATGAAGCTGCGCAAGCTGCTCGACTATCCCGAGCCGCTCGGCGACTTCATGGCCTTCGTACCGGGCACCCGCCGCCAGCAGAACTGGCCGAGCACGGTGGCCTACCTCGCCCAGCTGATCATCCACCGCTACGCGATGCTCGGTGTGCTCGACGAGAGGGGCTACCCCACCCGCGAGATGGGCATCCTCGAGTCGCCGCGCGACGACAACGAGCCCAAGCTGATGCAGGGCGCGCTGTGCACCGAGTGCGGCAACCACACGGTGATCCGCAAGGACGGCTGCGACTTCTGCACCGCCTGCGGCGCGGTGGGGACCTGCGGCTGAGGGCCTGAGCGCCCGGGGGCCGGCCCTGGACTCAAGCCCCCGACGAACGAGAACGGGCAGCCGCAAGGGGCTGCCCGTTTGCATTTGAGCGCAGAACAAGCACCTGCGCTGCGCGGACCTCAGCGTCGGCTGCCGCTATCGGTCTGCCCGTTGCCCGAAGTCGTCGTGCCGGAGGTGTGGGAGAGGAGGCAGCCATTGATCGACTCCTTCTCAATCCTCATGGTGTCCACCCTCAAAGATGGTGGACACCTTCGCCGCTCAAGATGCTGCGCTCAAGACGATGCTGGGATAACGCTTACCGTGGTACTCATCTCGGGCAGCAGTTCGCCTCTCCCCCCTGATCCGCAGGAGACGAGGCTTCCATGGCTGGAACGTCCAGCTGGGGCCGCGCCCGGGTGGCGGCCTGGAAGCGTGGCTGGAACTGCCGCGGGCGGAGGGAGGGGACTCGCGCCCACCCTCCCGGCCGTCGCCGAAAGCGGCCCCCCTCAACTGACGCATTTCCCGGAAACGTCCGCGGCACGAGGTTTCACTCCGCCGGAGAACACTCGTCCTCCCTGGGCCGTCATCGCGAGACGCGGGGAGTTTCATGGCAGCCGCCGACTTCCGACCGCCAAGCCGATGCCGCCGCCATGCCGGAATCGTCCTACAGGGCAATCCGTGGAATCGGACAGCAAAGCGTGGCCATCCGGCGTAGAGTGAAGACGTCCATCGCATAGACGAGAACGCCACGACGATGGCAACCTACATGAGGAGCTCAACATGAAAAATACCGCCGCCACTCTCGCCCTCTCCGGCCTGCTCGCCTTCACCGCGGTCGGCTGCGCCGTCACCCGCGACCAGTCCACCGTCGGCGAATACGTTGACGATTCCGCCATCACCGCGCGAGTCAAGGCGAAATTCGCCGAAGATCCCACGGTGAGCGCAATGTCGATCAGTGTCGAGACCCTGCGCGGCGTGGTGCAGCTCTCCGGCTTCGCCAAGTCGGCGGACGAGAAGGCGAAGGCGAGCTCGATCGCCGCGTCCACTTCCGGCGTGAAGAGCGTCAAGAACGACATCGTCATCCGGCCCTGAGCGAGCGTTTTCAGGCTCGCAGTGACATTGGCCTGAATGCCCGCCCGCTGCCTCCCCCCTTCCCGGGGGAGCCTGCGGGCGTCGTTGCGACTGTATGACCTGGCGAGTCCGTGACCACCCCCTCCCCCGCGCCGGAGCACAGGATGTCCCCAACCCCGCCTCCCGCCGCCCCCACTCCGTCGGCCTCACAAGGCTTCAGCTGGCCCCTCGCCATGTTGCTCGCGGGTTGCGGCCTGATCCTCTCGCTGCTGGTTTCGGTTTACTGGCAGGCAGCCTCCAGCCGCGAGGCGCTCGACGACCTCCAGGCGCGAAGCCGCCATGAAGATCTGCTCGACGCGGTCTATCTTCCTCTGCTCGAGGCCGAGAGCAGCGTGCGCGGCTACCTGCTCAACCACAATCCCGTATACCTGGGCCCCTACCAGGAAAGCGCCCAACAGGCCCGCAAGGCGCTCGGCGCGCTACGCAGCGATCTCGCCGACCAACCAGCCTTCCGTCAGCGACTCCTCCGCCTGACCGATCTCGTCGAGCGCAAGCGTGCGGTGCTCGAGGAGGCGCTCGTCCACGGCACGCTCCCGGAGGTGCATTCGGCCAGCGGCGGGCCTGGCAAGCAGGCGATGGAAGAGATCCGTGTGCTCGTCGGCGAGTTGCGCGACGATCTCGCCTCCGCTCACGATCGCCGCGTGCTCGACTCCTTTGCCAGCTTCTCGCGCAGCCGGATGATGAACATCGCGCTCTGTGTCGCCGCACTCGGCCTGCTGCTGGTGTTGTTCGTCTCGATGCGCAAGCAGGAGCGGATGCGCCGGCAACTCGACGAGATCCTGCAGCGCGAGAAGGCCGAGCTCGAGTCGGAGGTTGCGCAGCGCACCGCGGAGCTCAGCGCGCTGGCGAGCTACCTCACCAACACGCGTGAAGCGGAACAGGCCCGCCTCGCCCGCGAACTCCATGACGAGCTCGGCGCGCTGCTCACCGCGGCCAAGCTCGACACCGGCTGGATCGCGCGCAAGCTCCCGCCCGAGGTGAAGGCGCCGCTGCAGGACCGGTTCGACCGCCTGCAGGACACCCTCAATCAGGGCATCGCGATCAAGCGTCGGGTGGTCACCGACCTGCGTCCGCCGCTGCTCGGCGAACTCGGTCTGGTCGACGCCCTGAATACCTATCTGGATAACAATGCCGGGGATCTGCAGATAGAGACCGAGTTGCCCGCCGACCTTCCGGAGCTGCGGGCCCCGGTCGCGCTCGCGCTGTTCCGCATCGCCCAGGAAGCGCTCAACAACGTGCATAAGCACGCCCACGCACACAAGGTGACGCTCAGCCTGTCGATCGACGGCGACGACGTGGTCCTGCGGATCGAGGACGACGGTCGCGGCTTTGACGCCTCGACGCGGAAGTTCGGTAGCCACGGGCTGGCCGGCATGCGCCACCGGGTGCAGATGTTCGCGGGCCGATTCACGCTGCGCAGCGCGGCGGGGCGCGGGACCGTCGTCGAGGCGCGCGTCCCGACCCGCGCCGCGCTCGCCGCGTAGGACGCGTTCTCAGTCAGTCAGCGGCTCGGCTGGCCTGCACGTAATCGACCAGGTCGTCGAGCTGGTAGGACTTGTCGAAGAAGTGCTCGACGCCCAGCTCGGTACAGCGGCGGCGCACGATGCGGTGACCGTGATTGGAGAAAACCACCGCGCGCGGGCGGCCGAACCGCTGCGGATCGTCGTGCAGCGCTTGCAGCACCCCGATCCCGGAGCCGTCCTTGAGTTCAATGTCGATCACCGCGAGGTCGGGACGGTGCTCGGCGAGCGCCTCGATCGCCGTGTTCTCGTCGGCTGCACGGGCGACCACCTGCACGCTGTCGAGCTCGCCGAGCATCTCGCTCAGCATCTCGCACAGCAGCGGCGAATCTTCGATCAACACCACTCGCACACCGTGCCCTCCCGTTTCGATTCTCTTCATCACCTCTGCCTCACTCGACCAGCAGGCCATTGCGGATCGCATAGGCTGCGAGCTCCGCATTGCTCGAAACGCCGAGCTTCTCGAGCAGGCGCGAGCGGTAGGTGCTGATCGTCTTCACGCTCAGGTGGAGGTTGTTGCCAATCTCCGACACCGATTCGCCGCGCGCCAAGCGCAGAAAGACCTGCAGTTCGCGCTCGGACAACTGCTCGTGCGCGGGCCCGGTATTGCCGCCCGTCAGTTCCTCGGCAAGCAGCTCGGCAGTGCGCGCTGACAGGTGGCGTCGGCCCTGGGCCACGGTGCGAATCGCGCGCACCAGTTCCTCTGCGTCGCAGTCCTTGCACAGATAGCCGTCGGCGCCGTTACGGATCATCGCCAGCGCATAACGTTCCTCGGGAAAGCCGCTGAGCATCAGCACGCGAAGCGCCTGGTGGCGCTGCTTGACGTGTTTCAACACGTCCACCCCGCTCTGTCCGGGCAGCGACAGGTCGAGCAGCAACACGTCCACCGGCTGCGCACGCAGCTGCTCGATCGCCTCCTCGCCGGAGCCAGCCTCGAAGGCGATCGACAGATCGAGCTCTTCGGCGAGCATGTCCCTGAATCCGGCACGCACGATCTTGTGGTCGTCGACGATCGCGATACGCAACATTGTTAAAGCTCCTTCCCGACCGGACGAACGGCTTCACTTAGCCAGGCACGGCAAACCCATGCCGCCCGGCCCACGCTGTGAATGTAATCGGCAGGCCGCGTCCGTCCCATAGTCCGCATCCGAAACCCCTGTCGGAATCGTCCGACACCCTCTGGGCGGCCGTCATGAGACGGTCACAAAGCCTTCATCACCCTCAAGCAATATAAGGACATCCCGATTCACGCGCCACCGTCGATCGCACGCTGGCCGTGTCTTTTGTCTCCGCGATCGCAAAGAGGCGCGCCATGAACGTCAGAATCGCCCGGATCGAAATTCCGCCCCATCCCGACCACCTCCCCGCCGCCTCGCCCCCCTCTGCGGCCGGTCAGGAATCGAACCCCTGGAATCAGGCGGCCTGCCGGGCGCTGCTCGAGGCGCTCTGGGCGCTGCGGGCCGAGCTCCTCGGCTCCGAGCACCGTTTCGGCGCACAGCTGGCCAAGGTCTCCGACGACTACCTCGCCAGTGCGCGCAACCTGGCCCATTACCTCGGCCTCCGCCGCCGCGACCGCCGGCAACTCCAGGAGCAGCTCGCCAGCCTTGGCCTGTCCTCGCTCGGGCGCGCCGAATCCCATGTACTCGCGAACCTCGACAAGGTCCTCGGCATCCTCCACAGCCTCACCGGCCAGCCCTGGCGCGAGCGTTCCGCAGAGGAACCGGTCGGCATGCGCAGCAGCCGGGATCTGCTCGCGCGGCACACCGCGGCGCTGCTGGGCGAGCCACACGCCGGACGCGCTGTCCGCGTCATGGTGACGCTGCCCGCGGAGGCGGCCGACGACGAAGCCTTCGTGTACCGGCTGGTGGAGGCGGGTATGGACGTGGCGCGCATCAACTGCGCCCACGACGATGCCGAGGCATGGGGGGCGATGGCCGGGCATGTGCGCCGCGCCGCCGGGAAGCTCGGGCGCCCGGTGCGCGTACTGATGGATCTCGGCGGGCCGAAGCTGCGCACCGGCGAGGTGGCCCCGGGGCCGCGCGTGCTCAAGCTTAAGCCGCAGCGCGACGCGCTCGGCCACGTGGTGCGCAAGGCCCGGCTGCGGCTGCGCGCCGAGGGAGCGGTCTTGCGCGGCGAAAGTGCCGAACCCCAGGTCGGCGTCGATGTCGCCTGGCTCGACACCCTCACCGTTGGCGAACGGGTGGATCTGGTCGATGCACGCGGTGCGCGTCGTTCGCTGCGGATCGTGTCGCGAAGCGAGAACGAGGCCCTCGCCGAAACCGATCGCACCGTCTATCTGGTCCCGGCCACTCGCCTCGACCGCGCCGAACACCCGGGCGGTCCGCGCTCGACCACCCTCGCGGACCTGTCCGCCCGGCCCGGCACCGTGCTGCTGCGCACCGGGGGGCTCTTGCGGCTGACGCGGTCGGGCGTCGCAACCGCCCGGGGCGACGAACTCACGACCGGGCACCCCCGCATCCCGAGCATCGCCTGCACCCTGCCCGAAGTCTTCGCCCAGGTCCGCGCCGGCGAACGGATCTGGTTCGACGACGGCAAGATCGGCGGCATCATTCGCGAGGCCGGCGACGACGAGCTGATCGTCGAGATCGTCAGCGCGAAGCCCAACGGCAGCCGACTGGCGGGCGACAAGGGCATCAACCTGCCCGACAGCGCGCTCGACCTGCCCGCGCTCACCGCCACCGACATCGAGGATCTGCGCGCCGTCGCCCGCCATGCGGACCTGGTCGGGCTGTCCTTCGTCCAGCACGGCAGCGATGTCGAAGCCCTGCGCGTGCGCCTCGCGGCGCTCGGCGCCGACTCGCTTGGGATCATCCTGAAGATCGAGACACGCCGCGCCTTCGCGAACCTCCCCGAACTGATGCTCGCGGCGATGGAAAGTCATCGCGCGGGGGTGATGATCGCGCGCGGCGACCTCGCGGTCGAGTGCGGCTACGAGCGGCTCGCCGAGGTCCAGGAAGAGATCCTGTGGGCGGCGGAAGCGGCCCACATGCCGGTTATCTGGGCGACCCAGGTGCTGGAGACGCTCGCCAAGACCGGCCAGCCCTCGCGCGCAGAGATCACGGACGCGGCGATGGGCGAGCGCGCCGAGTGCGTGATGCTCAACAAGGGGCCGCACATCCTCGAGGCGATCCACGCGCTCGACGACATTCTCACCCGCATGCAATCGCACCAGGCGAAGAAGCGTTCCCTGCTGCGCGCACTGAGCGCCTGGGCGCCGACGATCTAGGCCGGGCGCGTCACCGCCGCGGCCCGAACGGACGGCCCGACGAGTCGAGACGACCAAAGCGACATGACCCGCCAACCACGATCGGCACGCCTCAGGAGAAGAGGCTCAGCGCTCCGTCGGCGTTGACATGTGCGCTCGTCGGCCGCGAGTATTCGAGGACGCGGATCTGCACGCGCCTCACGACTGCCGCCTGACCGAAGTCCACCGCAACGGAGGAAACCACATGCCAAGCAAACTTTTCAGACTCGGCACCCTTCTCACCGCCATGTTCTGCGCCTCCGTCATGGCCGCACAGCCGCCCATCGACGAGGCGGCAAAAGCCAAGGCGGCAGAGGCAGCGGCGCGCAAAGCCTGGGCCGCCAAGGTGGACGCGTATCAGCTGTGCAAGTCGCAGGACGCCGTGGCCGCCAGATATTTCGCCGACATGGCGCGGGCCGGCAAGCAGGTTCCCCCGCCCGTCGCCACCGCAGAGTGCGCCGACCCCGGCCCCTTCGCCGCGGAGACGCCGCCGCTCGAAGCCGCAGGTGCGCACTCGCCGCCGGCAGACGCCGCGCAACCGCCCAGCAGCCAGGTGCCGGAAGCGAAACTCGAGAACGGCGCGAAGAAGTAGCCGGAAAACAAAAAAGCCCCTTGCGGGGCTTTCTCATATCCATGGCGGAGACGGAGGGATTCGAACCCTCGATACCGTTTTTGACGGTATGCTCCCTTAGCAGGGGAGTGCCTTCGACCTCTCGGCCACGTCTCCGTAAAGAAGGCGCGATCATAACGACTTCGCGCCGGGCGGTCAAATTACGTTGCGATTATTTCGCGTCGTCCGCATCGAGGCCGAACGCCTTGTGCAGCACGCGCACCGCCAGCTCGAGATACTTCTCCTCGACCACCACCGAGATCTTGATTTCCGAGGTCGAGATCATCTGGATGTTGATGCCCTCCTCGGCCAGGGTGCGGAACATCTTCGACGCCACGCCCGGATGCGAGCGCATGCCGACGCCAACCACGGAGACCTTGCACATCGCCTTGTCCGCCTCGATCGAGCGCGCACCGATGTGCTCCTTGACGGTCTCGAGCACCTTCAGGGTCTTGTCCAGGTCGCCGCGCGCGACGGTGAAGGAGAAGTCGGTCATGCCGTCGCGGCCGACGTTCTGGATGATCATGTCGACGTCGATGTTGGCATCGGCGACCGGGCCCAGGATCTGGTAGGCGATGCCGGGCTTGTCCGGCACGCCGACGACGGTGAGCTTGGCTTCGTCACGCGCGAAAGCGATGCCGGAAATGACGGGCTGTTCCATATTCTTGTCTTCCTCAACGGTGATGAGCGTGCCTTCGCCTTCACGACCTTCAAAGCTCGAAAGGACGCGCAGCTTGACCTTGTACTTGCCGGCGAATTCCACCGAACGGATCTGCAACACCTTCGAACCGAGGCTGGCCATCTCCAGCATTTCCTCGAAGGTGATCGTGTCGAGCTTGCGGGCTTCGGGGACGATCCGTGGGTCGGTGGTGTACACACCGTCCACATCGGTGTAGATCTGGCATTCCTCGGCGTTCAGCGCCGCCGCGATCGCCACCGCGGTGGTATCGGAGCCGCCGCGGCCGAGGGTGGTGATGTTGCCGAACTCGTCCACACCCTGGAAGCCGGCGACGACGATCACCTTCCCTTCGCTGAGGTCGCTGCGAATCGGCGCGTCCTGGATGTCGAGAATCCGCGCCTTGGTGTGCATCGAGTCGGTGAGGATCTTCACCTGGCCGCCGGTATAGCTCTTCGCCGGCACGCCGATGTCTTCGAGCGCCATGCACAGCAGGCCGATCGTGACCTGCTCGCCGGTCGACACCACCACGTCGAGCTCGCGCGGCGAGGGATTGGCGGCAACCTCCTTGGTGAGCGCGATCAAGCGGTTGGTTTCGCCGCTCATCGCCGACACCACGATGATCACCTCATGGCCCTGCTCGCGGAATTTCGCCACCCTGCGGGCGACGCTCCTGATGCGCTCAGGGCTGCCGACCGAGGTGCCTCCGTACTTCTGAACTATCAGTGCCATCGTTGTATCCAAGTGCCTGAGGGTAAGGGTCGGGATTCTAACCAAAGCGCGCCTGTTTTGCAGGAGCCGGACCCGAAAAACCCCTTTTGGAACATGACTGATCGCCGCAACGCAGCACGAAACATTTGTTTTGCATTTATGCCAGGCACTGCCTATACTTTGGGCACGCTACGACTTTGGTCTTACCCGTAATTTCGTAGGAATGCAGTTCTCCGAACCCTCGCTGCATACTCGATACAGGAACCATCATGAAGAACAGTGACAACCTCGACGTCCGCGAAATCCGCCGCAAGCTCGGGATGAACCAGTCGCAATTCTGGTCTAAGATCGGTGTCACCCAGAGCGGCGGTTCCCGCTACGAAAGCGGGCGCAACATCCCTCGCCCGGTGCAGGCGCTGTTGCGCCTCGTTCATATCGAGCAGATCGACATCAACAAGGTGAAGAAGGACGACGTGGAAGTTGCCGAGTACCTCAAGGCCACCAAGCCGGATCTCTTCAAGAGCCTCAAGAAGGAAGCCCGCGCCAAGCGCAAGGAAAAGTGAGCCGGGCGTTGCCGACCGTCAGGGGCTGACGCGTACCGTCAGCCCCTTTTTACGGATGCGTTCGGCGATCGCCTCGAGTTCGTCGGCTGTGAGAGGGTTCAGGTGCGTCGCTTCCGGCTGCATGGACGGACGCGCGACGCCATACAGCAGCACCCCGGCGAGTCGGTCGATGCCCGCGTCTTCGAGCAGCGCGCCATAGGCGGCGAGCGCTTCCTCGGAAGGCGCTTTGCCGTCCCAGCGGAACATGCAGGTCTGCACCCAGGTGGTGCATAGGCGCGCACAGCGCGCGAGATTCCGGGCGATGCTCGCCGGCTCGAG
Organism: Thauera phenolivorans; assembly: GCF_001696715.1. Classification (GTDB taxonomy): domain Bacteria; phylum Pseudomonadota; class Gammaproteobacteria; order Burkholderiales; family Rhodocyclaceae; genus Thauera; species Thauera phenolivorans. The sequence goes on from NZ_MBFM01000001.1 coordinate 121,208, forward strand.
CCGCACCCCATTGATGCGCTCGATGTCATCCAGCGTGCCGCCATCGACCTTGAACCAGACCTCGCCGTCCGCCTCGCCCAGCAGGCGGATGCCCTGCCGGACCCGCGCCCGGCCCAACAGGCTGCCGTTCGTGATCAGCCTCAGCTTCACCGCGTCACCGAGGCCGAACTCCTTGTGAATACGTACCACGAGCGCGACCGCCTCGGGGAAGACCTCGGCACTGGTGGGTTCGCCATTGCCTGAAAAGGCGAGGTCGCGAATCACCCGCAGCCCTTCGGGCACGAACTGCGCCATCCAGTCGCCCTCGAGCAGGTCTGCGAGAAAGCCGCGCAGTTCGGCTTCCAGCCGCACGAGGTCGATCGCGGGCGCCGTGCCGCGCACCAGGTTCGGCACCTGGCAGTAGGCGCAATGCCAGTTGCAGGCGTTGTTCGGGTTCAGATTGATGCCCACCGACACGCCGCCGGCGCGCCGCGAAAGCACCGGATAGACGTAGGTGAGGCCGGCAAGATCGCGGTCATGGTTGCCCACGCTGATCCTTCCGGACGGGAAATTCGTCGTCTTCTCAGTCACTTGCAGCATCTCCTGGGAACCGCGCGGGATGGCGCGGTGTATAATCCCTGCCCTTTCCAGCGAGGTTCATCATGCGCATCACCCGCCGTCTCGAATTCGATGCCGGGCACCGGATTCCCGACCACGCAAGCCAGTGCCGCCACCTGCACGGCCACCGCTACGTCCTCGAGGTGAGCCTGTCGGGCGAGATCATCCGGGCCGAGGGCCAGCCGGTCAACGGCATGGTGATGGACTTCGCCGACGTCAAGCGCATCGCCAACGAGCAAGTCGTGAGCCGATGGGACCACGCCTTCCTCGCCTATCGCGACGACCGCCAGATCGTCGACTTCCTCGCCAGCATTCCGGGCCACAAGACGGTGCTGCTCGACGTCGTACCCACCGCCGAGAACCTCGCCGAAGAGGCCTTCCGGCTGCTCGACGCCGCCTACCGCGACGTCTACGGCAACCACCTGCGTCTCGAGCGCGTGCGCCTGTACGAAACCCCGAACTGCTGGGCCGACGCGCTGCGCGCCGAGTAAGCGCTCAACTCAGCCCGCACGGCGCCGCAGCGAGGAACCGACGCGGGTCATGAGCTCGGCGCGATGGGTGATCACCGCCCCTGCAGGGCGCCCCCGGCTCGGGCCTTCCCTTGGCCGCGCCGAGCTCCAGCTGCAAACGGAAGCTCAGGGATTGAACGGAAGCCGGCGGATGGTGGTGGCCGCGGCGCGGTGGCGCCGCCAGTTGTCGGCGTAGGCGCGGGCAAGCGCGCAGTGCTTGCGTACCACGAGCAGGTTTTCTGCGTTTCGGTTCTGCGCCGACCAGGTGAAATTGTAGGAGCCGGTCAGCACCGCGCAGGCGGGGCCGGTCTCGTCGGCGATCAGCAGCTTGTTGTGGGCGGCGGCGTAGCCGGTTTCCAGCGCCACCGGCACGCCGGCCGCGAGCAGTCGCGGCAACGCGTTGCCCTCCGCACGACGGTTCATTTTCGCGTCGGCGAGCACCGCGACCTGGACACCGCGCCAGTGGGCGGCCACGATCTCATCGGCGATGCGCCGGCTGGTGAAGACATAGGCCTGCACCAGCAGGGTCCGGCTCGCCTCGCGGATGACGCGCAACACCACCGCCTCGGCGTCGTCGCGGGGGCTGAAGGCGACTTCGATCTCGCCTTCGGCCGCGAAGCGCTGGCTGGCCGCGACCGGCGCCGCCAGAAAGGCGAGCAGCGCCAGCACCCACGCCGCGGCCAGCGCCTCAGGCCTGGACATCGCGCTCCAGGACGGCGGCGAAGAAGCCGTCGGTGTCGTGCACATGCGGCAGCAGATGCAGGCGTTCGCCGGTCTCCAGCGTCACCCCCTGCTTGTCGAGCAGATCCTGCGTCGACAGCGGCTTGAAATCGGGATGGGCGGCGAGGAAGGCGTCGACCACGCCGTCGTTCTCTTCCGCCAGCAGGCTGCAGGTGGCATACACCAGGCGGCCGCCCGGGCGCACCAGGCGCGCCGCGGCATCGAGGATCGCGCCCTGCTTGGCCACCATTTCCTCGACCGCGGCGGGCGACTGCCGCCATTTGAGATCGGGATTGCGGCGCAGCGTGCCCAGGCCGCTGCACGGCGCGTCGACCAGCACGCGGTCGGCCTTGCCCGCCATGCGCTTGAGCTTGGCGTCCCGCTCGTGCGCGATCAGCACCGGATGCACGTTCGACAGCCCGGCGCGCGCCATCCGCGGCTTGAGCTTGGCCAACCGTTTGTCGGACACGTCGAGCGCATAGAGGCGGCCGGTCGAGCGCATCATCGCGCCCAGCTGCAGCGTCTTGCCACCGGCGCCGGCGCAGAAATCCACCACCATCTCGCCGCGCCGCGGCTGCACCAGCAGGCCGAGCAGCTGGCTGCCTTCGTCCTGCACCTCGAAGCTGCCGTCGAGAAAGAGCGGATGCTTCTGCAGGGCGGGCTTACCGGCGAGCCGGATCGCCTGCGGCGAATGGCGGCCGGCGCCCGCGGCGATGCCGTCGGCAGCCAGGCGCTCGAGCACCGTGTCGCGATCGGTCTTGCCGATGTTGACCCGCAGGTCGAGCGGCGCAGGCCGGTTGAGGCCATGCGCGAGCTCGAGCACCCCTGCCTCGCCGTACTGCGGCAGCAGGCGCTCGGCGAGCCAGTCGGGCAGGTCGGCGCGCTCGGCCAGCGTGCCCGTGCCCGGCTCGGCCGCCTTCACTCCGGCAATCCAGTCGCGCTCGGTGGCCGAGGCGAGCCCCTCGAAGGACCGCATCGGCCAGCCTTCGCCACGCGCGAACCACGTCAGCAGCAGCTCGCGCGGCGTCGCCCGCTCGCCGGCGACCCGGCGCAGCCAGCGCAGGCGGCGCAGGATGCCGTACACCGCCTCGGCGATGAAGGCCCGGTCCCGATGGCCGAGCTCACGATGCTCGCGGAAATGGCGCGACAGCACCGCGTCGGCGGGATGCTCGAAGCTGAGCACCGCGCCCAGCGCCTGCGTGGCCTGAATGAACAGGACCCGCGATACCGGTCCTTCGGCCGTCTTCTCCCGTTGCTGCACTGCTTTGCGTCTCTTGTTTTCCATGATGCCGTTCAGCCTCTCTGTAGGTCGCCGCCCGCGGCGACCGCGGCGGCCCCGAGCTCGAGTTTCACCGCTTGCTGGTCGAGCACGCCGCCGTCGTCGTCGACGATGCGGATGCGCACCGGCAGCAGTTGATGCTTGGGCGCGAGCCAGACGTCGATCGTCATGCTGCCGTCGAGCGCGCGGGCCTGCAGCTGCACGGTGTCGACCCGGCCGAGCGGCAGCTTCAGACTGCCGCTGCCGATCCGCTTCAGTTCGGCGGGCTTGGCGTTCTTGTTGGTCACCACGGTCATGCGCACCGCCTCGCCGGTGGCGCCCACGCGGCGCAGCTGGTGCCACAGACTGAGCACGTCCTGGTCGCCCGGACCGATCTCCGCGGAGCGGCGCTCGACACCGCCGCGGCGCAGGCTGACCCGCGCCGCGGCCCAGTCGAACTCGGCGGCTTCGACCTTGCGGCCGCGCTGGTCCACGCTGAAGCGTGTCGGCTTGAGTCCGGCCGGACCGATCCTGCCCTCGCTGCGCTGCATGTAGCTGAATCCGGCGAGCCCGATCAGCCCGCCCGCCTCGAGCTTGAGACTGAGACGGTAGCGATCGCCGTCGTAGTGCCACTCGTGCCGCGCCTCGCCTATCCGGAAGCCGGACGAACCATAGATGACGTTGAACACGATGTGGCCGCTGCGCGCGAGCTCGGGCAGTTCCCCCGTGGGCGGAGACGCGGCGCCAGCGATGCCCGCGTGCGACAGCGGCAGGCACAGCAACAGGGTGACGAAAATGCGGTGGATGCGGTCGAACATGTAACCTCCTCTCAGCCGCCGAGCGGCGGCACGGTCCATCCCGGGCCGGGGTCGGCCTCGCCCGCCACGCGGACGCGGCCGTCGGCACCGATCGCGAGACGCCCGGCGACGAACCAGCGCACCGCCTGCGGATAGATGCGATGCTCCTGCGCGAGCACCCGTGCGGCGAGCGCTGCCTCGTCGTCATCGGCGCGCACCGGCACCACGGCCTGGATCACCACCGGCCCGCAATCGAGCTGGTCGGTGACGAAATGCACCGTCGCCCCATGCACCCGCACGCCGGCCTCGAGCGCCCGGCGATGGGTGTGCAGGCCGGGGAAGGACGGCAGCAGCGAGGGATGGATGTTGAGCAGCCGGCCGGCGTAGCGGCGCACGAAGCCGTCGGTGAGGATGCGCATGAAGCCGGCGAGCACCACCAGGTCGGGCGCATGGGCGTCGATCGCCTCGGCGAGCGCGGCATCGAAGGCGACGCGATCGGCATGGACGCGATGATCGACCACCCTGGTGGCGATGCCGTGCGCGGCCGCGAAGGCGAGGCCCTGCGCATCCGGGCGGTTGCTGACCACCGCGGCGATGCGCGTGCCAGGGATCGCCGCGCGGACGATGGCCTCCATGTTGCTGCCGCGGCCCGAGACGAGAATGACGATCGACTTCATGGATCCTGAACGGGAATAAGGCGGGACGATCGAGCGCGCTGGCCGCTGCGGCGGCCAGCGCGCGCACGCGATCGAAAGGCGACATTGTAGATGCTGCAGCCCCGCGGGTCGAAGCGAACCTGTTGCAGGGCGGCTCCGTATAATGGCGCGCTCCGCCTCCCGCCCCTGCGCCCATGCCCCTCATCCACCGCCTGTCCGACCTGCTGGTCAACCAGATCGCCGCCGGCGAGGTCGTCGAACGCCCGGCCTCGGTGCTCAAGGAGGTGCTCGAGAACGCGGTCGACGCGGGCGCGCGTGCGGTCGAGGTCCAGCTCGAACAGGGCGGGGTGCGACGCATCCGGGTCGCCGACGACGGCTGCGGGATCGCGCGCGACGACCTCGCCCTGGCCCTCGAGCGCCACGCCACGAGCAAGATCGCCAGCCTCGACGACCTCGAGGCGGTGGGCACGATGGGCTTTCGCGGCGAGGCCCTGGCGGCGATCGCGGCAGTCGCCCGCACCACGATCGCCAGCCGTGCCGAGGGTGCCGCCCACGCCTGGCGCATCGACGGCAGCGACCGCAGCCTCGCGCCCGCGGCGCTGAACCAGGGGACGGTGGTCGACGTCGCCGATCTCTATTACAACACCCCGGCGCGGCGCAAGTTCCTCAAGACCGAAGGCACCGAGTACGCGCATTGCGACGAGATGTTCCGCCGCATCGCGCTCGCCCGCCCCGACCTCGCGATGCAGCTCGCGCACAACGGCCGCGTCATCCATCGCCTGCCCCCCGGCGACGCGCTCGCCCGGGTCGGCGCGCTGATGGGCGACGACTTCGTCCAGCATGCGCGCGAAGTGGCGGCCGAAGGCGGCGTGCTGCGCCTCACCGGCTTCGCCTCCCTGCCCGCCTACTCGCGCGCCAGCCGCGACGCCCAGTATTTCTTCGTCAACGGCCGCTTCGTGCGCGACAAGCTGCTGACCCACGCGGTGCGCGAGGCCTACGCCGACATCCTGCACGGCAGCCGGCATCCGGCCTATGTGCTGTTCCTCGAGCTCGATCCGGCCGGGGTGGACGTCAACGTGCACCCGGCGAAGATCGAGGTGCGATTCCGCGAGTCGCGCGCGGTGCACCAGTTCGTCTATCACGCGCTCAAGCGGGTGCTGGCGGAGTCCGGCGCCGGCATGGCGGCCGCACCGGGCGCGGGCGCGTCGCCCTCCCCGACCCAAGCCTTCACCCCCCACGCGCGCGAGGCCGTGCCCGGCCGCTGGGCGGCGGGCACGGCCTCGCGCGACTGGTACCAGGCGGCGCCCCGCCAGAGCCAGCTGGCGATGGACTCGGCCAGCCGCGCCTACCTCGAGTTCGCCGGCGGGGCACGCTCCGCCCCCGATGCGACCCCGGCGCCGTCAGCGGCGTCGATCCCGCCGCCGTTGGCGACCGAGGGCGCGCCGCCGCTCGGCTTTGCGATCGCCCAGCTGCATGGGATCTACGTCCTGGCGCAGAACACCGCCGGCCTCGTGCTGGTGGACATGCATGCGGCCCACGAGCGCATCCTCTACGAGAAGCTGAAGACCGTGCTCGACGGCCGCCCGAGCGTGCAGCGCCTGCTGATCCCGGCGGTGTTCTCGGTGAGCGCGAAGGACATGGCGGCGGCCGAGGAGTGCGGCGAGGTGCTCGCCGGCATGGGCTTCGAGATCGCCGCCGCCGGCCCGTACGAGCTCGCGGTGCGCAGCGTCCCCGCCCTGCTCGCGAGCGCGCCGGTAGCCGAACTGATGCGCAAGCTGCTCGAGGAACTGCGCGAGTACCCGGCGAGCGAGGTCGTCACCCTGCGCCGCAACGAGCTGCTGGCGACGATGGCCTGCCACGGCGCGGTGCGCGCCAACCGCCAGCTGAGCCTGCCCGAGATGAACGCGCTGTTGCGCGACATGGAGGCCACCGAACGCGCCGACCAGTGCAACCACGGGCGGCCGACCTGGACCCAGCTGAGCATGGCCGAACTCGACCGCTTCTTCATGCGCGGCCAGTGAGCCGCTTGCCGGGCCAGCCTCAGGCGCGGTAGACCAGCACCCCGGCCACCACCAGCGCCACCGTCGCCCAGCCCAGCCGGTCGACGTACTTGTGCAGCGCACCCTCCATGCGCTCGCCGCCCAGCGCCATCAGCCCGGCGACGAGGAAGAAGCGCGCGCCGCGCCCGACCAGGGAGGCGAGCGTGAATGGCAGCAGCGCCATCGAGGCGACCCCGGCGGCGATGGTGAACACCTTGTAGGGGATCGGCGAGAAGCCGGCGACGAAGATCGCCCAGAATCCCCACTCGTCGAACCAGGCCACCGCCTGCTCATAGGCAGTCCAGTAATGGCTGTCGCGCAGCCAGGGCTCGATCGCATCGAAGGCGAAGTAGCCGATGAGGTAGCCGAACAGCCCGCCGGCCACCGACGCGAGGGTGGTCAGCAGGGCGAACCACCAGGCGCGGCGCGGGTTCGCGAGGCTCATCGGGGCGAGCATCACGTCGGGCGGTATCGGGAAGAAGGAGGACTCGGCGAAGCTGAGCCCGCCCAGGAACCACGGCGCGCGCGGGTGGCGCGACCACACCATCGCCCGCGCGTACAGCGGCGAGAAGATTTTCACGTGAACGTCCTTGCTGGTTGATCGGTTGAGCCCGCCCGCGGGCGGAACTGCGGGCGCCATCATACCGTCCGCGCGCGATCTGCGAGCAACCGCCTGCGCGGGCACGCCGCCGTCTATGCGAAATCATTGCGTCGGGTGGCAAACAGGTTGAATATTCGGGGTTTCCGATCCCACCGGCCGCGCCCGCCATGCCGCTACGACTGCCCCTGCGCTTCGTCTTGATCGTCCCCTACGTGGTGCTGGTGCTGGCGCTGGCGCTGGCGATCGGCGTGCTGTCGTATTCCGCCGGCAGCCGGGCGGTCAACACCGTGTCGGAACACCTGCTGCGCGAGACCGCCAGCCGCATCACCCAGGCGATCGACCGCCACATCGTCGGCTCCGGCGCCGTGCTCGAGGCCGCCTTCCCCGCCGGCATGGCGGCGCCGGTCGATATCCAGAGCGAGTTCCACGAGCTGCGCACCCGGTTCTGGATCGCCACCTCCCTGCACACCGACCCCAACAACTACGTCTATTACGGCAACGAGGCCGGTCAGGGGCTCGGCCTCTACCGCCACTCCGAGCAGGAAGCCGAGTTGCGCATCAAGTTCCGTGCCGACGAAAAGCGGGCAATCCACCGCTTCACCACGATCGACGGGCCGCTCCGCTTTCACTACCGGGAGCCTCGCCTGTTCGACCCGCGCAGCCGGGTGTGGTATCGCGACGGCCGGCTCGCGCCGGACCACACCTGGACCTCGGTCTACATCGATTTCGGCACCCTGCAGCTGGTCGCCACCCGCGCTCGCCGGGTACTGTCGGCCGATGGCGCGTTCGAGGGCGTGGTGGCCACCGACGTCTCGCTGCGCGCGCTCAACGACTTCGTCGGCCGGCTCGAGGTCTCGCCCAACGGCATCGCCTTCATCATCGAGCCGGACGGCAACCTGATCGCCTCCTCCGCCAGCCCGAACGTCGTCACCCTGCCCGACGGCAGCGGCGCCCGACTGAACGCGGCGCAGAGCGAGCACCCCCTGCTGCGCGCCGCCTACCACGCGATCGGCCGCTACCTCGCCGCCAACGCCACGCCGAAGCTGCCGCTGGTGGTCGATTTCAGCGCCGAGGACGGCAGCGCGGTGCGCGCCGCCTTCGACCGCATCCGCGACACCGCCGGGCTCGACTGGATCACCGTCGTCGTCATGCCCGAGAGCGACTACCTCTCCGGGGTCACCGGCAACGTCAGCCGCACCGTCGCGCTCGCCTCGCTGGCCGTGCTGCTGGCCATCGGCATCGGCCTGCGCATCCTGGGCTGGGTGTCGGGCGACCTCTCCCGGCTGTCCGAGGCCGCGCGCCGGGTCGGCGACGGTGAACTCGACGCGCCGGTCGGCATCGCCCGCGAGGACGCGATCGGCGAGCTCGCGCGCAGCTTCGAAGCGATGCAGGAGCGCCTGCGCACCGACAAGCTCACCGGCCTAGCCAACCGCGACGCCCTGCTGCAGCAACTGCGCCGGCGCATCGCGCACCACGGCGCCGAGCGGCGAAGCGACCGGCTCGGCGTGCTGTTCATCGACCTCAACGGCTTCAAGCGCATCAACGATGAGCACGGCCACGCCGCCGGCGACGAGGCCTTGCGCGAGATCGCCGCGCGCCTGCGCGACAGCGTGCGCGCCGCCGACCTGGTCGCCCGCTATGCGGGGGACGAGTTCGTGATCCTGCTCGACCACGCCCCCGACCGCGCCGCGGTCGATCACGTCCGGGGGCAGATCGACGCGGTGCTGCGCGAGCCGCTGCGCTCGCTCGGTGCCGGTATCGGCCCCACCCCGTGCGGCGGAGCCATCGGCGCGGCCCTGTATCCGGAGGATGGAAAGGACGCCGAGACCCTGATCAAGCACGCCGACCGCGCGATGTACGCCGACAAGTTCAGCCGCGGGCCGGAGGACGGGCCCTGAGCCGCTTGTCCCCAACCGGCCTGAACAGGCCACGGGATAAGCTGTGGATAAGCATGCCAAGCCCCTGAGCGCAGGCAGATTTCAACGCCTGCTGAAAAATTAGGCAGCGCCCCACGCTCAGCCCGCCCGGCGCCAGCCGCCGCTATGGTGGGCGACGAAGCGATGCGCGAGCTCCGGCGCAAAGCCACCCGCTTCGCGATGATCCCAGCGCTCGACCACAATCGCCGTCGGCGCGCCCGCCGACAGGCTGACCAGGTTGAAGCTGTTGGGCGCGTCGGCGCGGGTGCGGTCGGACACACAGGTGCCGGCCACCGCGAGCACCGGCGAGCGCGTCAGTCCGGGATAGCGGCGCGCGGCGAGTTCGACGTGGGGGTCGTGGATGTGGCCGCCGAGCACCAGGTCGGCCCCGCCCGCGGCCAGCGCGGAAACCAGCTCGGCACCCGGCCGCACGATGTTCTCCTCGTCGCGCTCGCGCCGACAGGTCGTCGGGTGATGCAGCACCACCACCCGCACGCGCGCAGCGGCCGCCGCCGCCAGCCGTGCGCGTGCTCGCGCCGGCGCCAGCACGCCATGTCGGTGGCGCCAGCGCGAGGTGGAGTCCATGAACAGCACCGCCACGCCCTCCCGCGTCCAGGGCGCGGGTTCGGTGACACCGAAAGCGGCCGCGAAGCGTCGATAAGGCCACAGCAGCCGGGTCGCCAGCGCAAACAGCGGAATATCGTGATTACCCGGCACCACCCGCACCGGCAGCGGCGCGAGCGCGGCGACGAAGGCGGCGGCGGCGGCGAACTGCGCGCGGGTGGCGCGCTGGGTGATGTCACCCGAGAGCACCACGAGATCCGGCGCGATCGCCCGCACGCAGCGCAGCAGGCTGGCTACCACCTCGGGACGCTCGGTGCCGAAATGCGGGTCGGAGAGCTGCAGCAGGCGCACGCTCATGCCGGCCCGCGCGCCTCGGCGGCCGCGCCCGCCATCGGCTCGCCCGGCAGCATGACCCGGATCGCTGCCGGGCGCGTGCCGAAGCACAGGGGGGTGCGCAGATTGAACAGTTCGCCGTCGAGCGCCACCCGGATGCGGCGTCGGCGCGGATGCACCCGCAGGCGGTCGGCGCAGAAGGATTCCAACCTCTCCTCCTGCTGCAGCGCGCGCGCGAGACCGGACAGGGCCAGCCGCAGCATGCCCCATAAACCCACCGGCCTCAGCACCACCACCGCCAGTCGGCCGTCGCGCAGGCAGTGTGCGACGTCGAGCGAGACGTCGCGCAGCTGCAGCGCATTGCTACCGACGAAGACCATCGGGGTACGCACCCGCTGCGCGCGGCCGCCGGCCTCGAGCTCGAGATCCATCAGCGGATGGCCGCGCAGCAGGCTGAGCACGGTCGAGGCGATCACCACCGCGCGGTTGCGGCCGAAGCGGGCGGTGTCGCGCTCGCGCTGCGCCACCGCCCGGGCGTAGAGGCCGAAGCTGGCGTTGACGAGGAAGACCCGCTCGTTGACCTCGCCGAGCGCGACCGCGCGCGGCGCGCCGTCGAGCGCCAGCGCAAGCGCGGCATCGCTGTCCTCGGGTATGCCGTGATTGCGGGCGAAGAAGTTGAAGGTCCCGACCGGCACCACCGCCAGCGGCACCGCCCCCCCGGCGAGTTCCTGCGCCACGCTGCGGACCGTGCCGTCGCCGCCAGCGGCGACCACCACGCCGCCATCGGCCCGTGCCGCCGCGTGCGCCCGGCGAACGGCCCCCTCCAGCCCGCCCGGCCCGACGCTGTCGTGCAGCACCAGGGTGCGGCCGGCGCGCGCGCAGGCCGCACGTGCGCGCTCGACCAGGCTCGCGCCCTCGCCTGCGCCCGAGGCGGGATTTGCCACCAGGTGCAGCGGCGGCCCGCCCGTCACGCGCGGCTTGTCCCCATCCGCAGTGTGCTGCGCGTGGGATAAGTTGTGGATAGGCGGCATAGGTCGATGAGCCTAAAGGCGTTTTCGCGATCGCCCAAAAATGCGGCACACGCGCAGGATCAGGGCAGCAGCCGTTGCCGCATGTATACCGGAAATCGCGGCAGGCCGCCGCTGCCGAGCTCGCGGTAGCGATAGGTGACCTCGCTGCCGAGCGGTGGTGGCGCACGACGCTCGGCCTCGCTCAGCCCGCTGCCGATGCGAAAACGCCGGCCGTCCGGCGCCTCGACCTCGAGCGCACCGACCAGACCGCGGTACCTGCCCTTGCCCGGCACGTAGCCCACCACCCTGGCCTCGGCGTCGAGCGAGGGCGTGAGCTTGAGCAGGGCCTCGCTGCGACCCGGCCGCCAGCGCGCATCGGCACGATGGAGCATCAGGCCCTCGCCGCCGCCGGCGAGGACGGCGGCGAGGGTGGCGGCCAGCTCGGCCCGGTTCGCCACCGTGAACTGCGGCACCGCACGCAGCCACGGTCGGCCAGCCGCCGCCACCAGTTCGGCGAGCCGCGCGGCGCGCGCTCGAAACGGCGCGGCGTCTGCGGGCAGGTCGAACACCATGTAGCGCACGGCGCGCCAGGCGATATCGTCCGCCTGCTGGCGGCGAACCAGGCCGGAGAGTGCGTCGAAGCGGCCGCGCCCGAGCCACAGCTCGCCGTCGAGCGGGATCGCCGGCAGGCCGGCGAGGAACCAGGGCGGCGCCGCGATCGCCCGTCCGCCGCGCAGGCGCAGCGCCGCGCCGTCCCAATGCGCGCGCACGCCGTCGAGCTTCTCGCTCACCAAGTAGGCCGCCGGATCGAGGCCGTCGCGCCAGCGTTCGGCGAGCATCGGCGCATGCGGCATAGCCGCGTCGGGCGCGGTTGCAAACGCGGACGGCGCAAACGCGCCGAAAGAAATGGCGCTCAGGGCGAGCGCGAAAAAACGTACGCGTGGCAACGTAGCAATCGCTTTCCTCATATTCGATCCTCATCAATGTGCACGTGGCGCCAATTATTCCATAAGCATTATCGCAAAACGGCTGCAGGAATCGTTGCATCACCGCCAGCGCATCGGATCGGCAAAGGGCGAACGGCGTCGGCGCGATTGCGTGGAAACTCCAAAGTCGAGCCATTCCGGATTCGTTCAACGCGACTGATAGGAACTATGTCTCACTCGCCGTCAGGCCGGAATTGAGCGGGGATCGACGATTTGCTACCTTCAGCCACCATCTGACATACGCCGCTGTACTTTTTTATGCTCGCATCGTCATCGGTGACGCGACGCGGCCCCTCCCGGAGATCCTGCTCGATGAAACAAGCCCTCGTTTCCGCTGCCGCCGCAGCCATGCTGGCGACAGCCTGTGCCACACCATACGCACCCGCGCCGCTGGCAACCAACTTCGAAACCAGCAAGCAACACAAGCTCCAAGCGGCTGCGCACTGGAACACCATCGCGCAGGATGTCGCCGCCAAGCTGTCCATCGGCCTTTCCGAGAACGTGCCGCTATACGTCCATCAGAACGCCGACGCCACCAGCTTCGAGCGCGCCTTTGCCGGACAGTTGATCACTGCCCTGATGGAAGCAGGCCACCCGCTCATGCGCACTCCGGAAGGTGCGATGCGCGTCGAGGTGGAAACCCAGGCCGTGCCGTTCGCAGCAGACCGTCCGCAGTATCGCCACGCTGGCAAGGCCACCGCGCTCGGCGCCGGCCTGTGGGCCCTATACGACATCGTCGAGTACGCTTCGAACGGCCCTGGCAAAGCCGCACTGCTCGCCGTCGGAGCGATGGACGCGTACGCTTGGTTCGATTCCGAATTCGCTGGCGGCGGCACGCCGGAGATGGAAATCATCGTCAACACCAGCGTCACCGATGCCAACCGCTACGTTGCGCGCAACACGAGCGTCTATTACGTCGCCGACGCCGACCAGCGTCTCTACGCCGCCCAACAACAAGTGCGGACCAAGACCCTGCGAGTCGAAGGAGGCGAATGATGACGCTCAAGAATACCGTTCTCGCCGCGCTCGCGGGGGTGCTCACGATCGGCGCCGCGGGCTGCGCCACGGAGACCGCGACCGTACGTAAAGATCCCACCTACGAGCAGGCCACGACCAACCCGCTGATCCCGGCAAACTACGCGGCCGCCGACAGCTTGCTCGCGCAACTGCAAGGCCGGCTCGCCACAGAACATCCGTTGATCGTGGCTACCGTGGTGAATATCGATGCGCTCGATCGCTCCTCGACCCTTGGCCGGCTCATCTCCGAGCAAGTTTCCGCGCGCTTCACGCTTGCCGGCCACCGCATGATCGAGATGAAGTTCCGCAACAACGTCTATATGGCGCGCGACCAGGGCGAACTCATGCTGACCCGCGAGATCCGCGACATCGCCAGTTCGCACAACGCTCAAGCGGTAATCATCGGCACCTATGCGCAAAGCAGCGACATGGTGTTCGTGAACCTGAAGGTGATCGACCCCGAAAACAACATCGCGATGGCGGTGCATGACTATGCCCTCCCGCTCGATGCGATGACGCGGCCGATGATGCGCGCCGCGCGCTGAAGCCTTCGCGCATAGCGCCCCGGCTCAAGGGCGATGATCGATGATGGTCGTCGCCTTTTTCGTTTCTGGCGTCGGCTTGAGGGATAATCGCCTTCGCTTTCCCTCTCCGCACCGTATAGACGATTGAGGACCCACGCCTTCCCTCTTCCCCCAGCCCTGCTGCTGCTCGGTCCCACCGCCAGCGGCAAGACCGCGAGCGCGCTCGCGCTCGCACAGGCGCTGCCGGTAGAGATCGTCAGCGTCGATTCGGCACTGGTCTATCGCGACATGGACATCGGCACCGCCAAGCCGAGTGCCGCGGAGCTCGCGAGCTGCCCCCATCATCTGATCGACATCGTGTCGCCGGAGGCGCGCTATTCCGCCGCGCGCTTTCGCGCCGATGCGATCCGGCTGATGGCCGAGATCAGCGACCGTGGCCGCATTCCCCTGCTCGCCGGCGGCACCATGCTCTACTTCAAGGCCTTGCGCGACGGTCTCTCGGACCTGCCACCAGCCGATGCCGCGCTGCGCCGGGCGATCGACGAGGCCGCCGCCGCGCGCGGCTGGCGGGCGCTCCACGCCGAGCTCGCCGCCCTCGACCCGGCCGCGGCCGCCCGCCTCGAGCCCACCGACGCCCAGCGCATCCAGCGCGCGCTCGAGATCGTGCGGCTCACCGGCCGCCCGCTCGCCGAGAGCTATGCGCAGAAGGAGGACGCCGCCCTCCCCTGCCGCCTGCTGCCGATCACCCTCGCGCCCTCCGACCGCGCCGTGCTGCACGCGCGCATTGCCGCGCGCTTCGAAGCCATGCTGCACGCGGGCTTCGTCGACGAGGTGCGCAGGCTGCGGGCAAAGTACCGGCTTACGCCCGACATGCCCTCGATGCGCTGCGTCGGCTATCGCCAGGCGTGGGAATACCTCGACGGCGAGATCGGCTACGACGAGCTTCGCTTCAAGGGCATCGCCGCCACCCGCCAGCTCGCCAAGCGCCAGCTCACCTGGCAGCGCCAGTTCCGCGAGCGCTGGCCGGACCTGGTCGAGCTCGACTGCCTGCGCCCCGACCTTCCCGAAGCGGTCGGTCGGGCGGCACTCCGGCTGCTCGGGCGCTGAACGGGCAGCCCGGCCCCTCCCGATCACTCCCGCTCAAGGATGCCTCTCATGGACCAGCAGATCATCGACGACATCAACCAATGGCTCGACGAGGTCGTCATCGGCCTCGACCTCTGCCCCTTCGCCGCGCGGCCGCGGCGGGAAAATCGGGTGCGCATCGCTGTGAGCCATGCCACCACCGAGGAGGCCCTGCTCGACGATCTGCAGGCCGAACTCGAACGGCTGTCCGACACCCCGGTGGCGGAACTGGAGACGACGCTGCTGGCGATCCCCGACATGCTCGCGGATTTCGCCGACTACAACGACTTCCTCGACGCGGTCGACCTGTGGGTGGAGCAGTTCGGTTGGGAGGGCGAGCTGCAGGTCGCGAGTTTCCATCCGCAGTACCAGTTCGCCGACACGGATGCGGACGACCCGGGCAATCTGACCAACCGCTCCCCCTGGCCGCTGCTGCACATCATCCGCGAGGAGAGTCTGGAGAAGGCGATCGAGCACTACCCGGACGTCGACGGCATTCCCGAACGCAACGTCGCCCGCATGAAGACGCTGAGCGCCGCGGAGAAGGAACGCCTGTTCCCCTACCTCTTCGGCTGAGCCGAGACCCTCCGCCGCTGCCACCCCGCGACCGCAAACACCCGACACACTCTGCTCAGCGTGGTTCGCGGCATCAGGGCCGAAGAAAAACCCGCGAGCACGTTGAGCGGCGCGGGAAGCTGTCGATCGCGGCGCCCGGCTTCTTTCTTCAGGACACGCTTTCTGCGGGCGCTGGCTCCGCCAGCGCCGTGCGCTCCCGGCGTGCGAGCAGCGTATACACGGTCGGCACCACGAAGAGGGTGAAGAAGGTGCCGAGCAGCAGGCCGCCGACGATCACCCAGCCGATCTGCTGCCGGCTCTCGGCCCCCGCCCCGGTGGCCAGCGCGAGCGGCACCGAGCCGAGCACCATCGCCCCGGTGGTCATCAGGATCGGGCGCAGGCGCAGCACCGAGGCCTCGATCACCGCCTCTACCAGCGCGCGCCCCTGCTCGCGCAGCTGGTTGGTGAACTCCACGATCAGGATGCCGTGCTTGGTGATCAGGCCGACCAGGGTCACGAGGCCGATCTGGCTGTAGACGTTGAGCGTGCCGCCGGCCAGCCATAGCGCGCCGAGCGCACCGGTCATCGACAGCGGCACCGTCAGCATGATGATGAAGGGGTCGCGGAAGCTCTCGAACTGGGCCGCCAGCACGAGGTAGATGAACAGCAGCGCGAGCACGAAAGCGAGCGCCAGGCTTGCCGAGCTGGTCATGAATTCACGCGACTGGCCGTCGTAATCGGTGGCGTAGCCGCCCGGCAGGATGCGGGCGGCGGTCTCGTCCATCCACTGCAGCGCCTCGCCGAGCGCGTAGCCGGGCGCGAGGCCGGCGGAGATCGTGACCGCGCGGCGCTGGCCGAAGTGGTTCAGCTCGCGAGGCGCGATCGTCTCGTGCACCCTCACCACGCTGGCGAGCGGCACCATCTCGCCGCTGCCGGCGCGCACGAAGATGTCACGGATGTCGTGCGGAGCGGTTCGGCTGTCCTCCTCCAGCCGCACGATGACGTCGTATTGCTCGGCGTCCTGCTTGTAGCGCGTCACCTGGCGGCCGCCGAGCATGGTCTCGAGGGTGCGGCCGATCACCTCCACCGACACCCCGAGGTCGGCGGCGCGGTCGCGGTCGACGTCCACCGCGAGCTCGGGCATCGTCAACTTGAGATCGGTGTCGGGCGAGACGAAGCCGGGGTTGTCGCGCATCGCGTCGAGGATCGCCTCGGTGTAGCCGGCGAGTTCCTCGTAGGAGGCGGAGGTGGTGATGACGAAGCCGACCGGCCGCGAGCGCGCGCTCTGGCCGAAGGAGGCGGGCAGCACCGGAAAGGCATTGACGCCAGGTATCGCGCGCAATTGCGGCTGCAGCTCGGCGGCGATCTGTCCCGCCTTGCGCTCGCGCGCCGACCAGTCCTGGAAGCCGACGAAGGAGATGCCCTGGGACACCGTCGGATTGCCGGCGATCACCAGGTAGCGGTCGACTTCGGGCACGCCGGCGTAGATCGCCTCGATCTCGCGTGCGTAGCGCGCCATGTAGTCGATGGTCGCGCCTTCCGGCCCGGTGAACATGCCGATCACCCGGCCGCGGTCCTCGAGCGGGGCGAGCTCCGACTTGAGCTGGCCGAGCAGCAGCACCGAGCTGCCGGCGACCACGACGAAGGCGAGCATCACCAGCCAGCGCAGCCCGAGCGCCACCCGCAGCACGCGGCGGTACCCCTCGGTGAGCCAGTTGAGGAAGCGCTCGACCGCGTTGTAGATCGGTCCGTGCTTCGGCTCGTGGCGCAGCAGCTTCGAGCACATCATCGGCGACAGCGTCAGCGCGACGAAGCCCGACACGATCACCGCCCCGGCCAGGGTCAGGGCGAACTCGGTGAAGAGCTTGCCGGTGCGCCCGGTCATGAAGGCCACCGGCGCATACACCGCGGCCAGCGTGATCGTCATCGCCACCACCGCGAAGCCGATCTCCTTCGCGCCGCGGAAGGCCGCCGCCACCGGCTCCATGCCGTCCTCGATGTGGCGGTAGATGTTCTCCAGCACCACGATCGCATCGTCCACCACGAGGCCGATCGCCAGCACCAGCGCGAGCAGGGTCAGGGTGTTAATCGAGAAGCCGAGGGCGAACATCAGGGTGAATGCGCCCACCAGCGACACCGGGATGGTCACCAGCGGCACCAGCATCGCGCGCCAGTTGCGCAGGAAGAACAGGCACACCGCTGCCACCAGCAGCACCGCCTCCCAGATCGTCGAGAACACCGCGGCGATCGAGCGCTCGATGAACACCGTGGTGTCGTTGGCGATGTCCATGCGCATGCCTTCGGGCAGCTCCGCCTGCAGCCGCGGCAGCATCTCGTCGAGGCCGCGCTTTAGGTCGAGCGGATTGGCGGTCGACTGCTTGATGAGGCCGATCGAGATCGACGGTCGCCCCATGAAGCGCACCGAGGTGCGCTCGTTCTCGGGTGCCACCTCGACCCGTCCGATGTCGCGAATGCGCACCGGATAGCCGCCCGCGCTCGTCGGCTCGCGCACCACCACCGCGCCGAACTGATCGGGCTCGGTAAGGTCGGTGCGCGCGACCACGGCGAACTCGCGCTGCCGGCTCTCGATGCGGCCGGCCGGCAGCTCGACGTTCTGGCCGCGGATCGCGTCTTCCACGTCCTGCACGGTGAGTCCGAAGGCGGCGAGGCGGTCGCGATCGAGCCAGATCCGCATCGAATAGCGCCGCTCGCCGTACAGGCGGGCGTCGGCCGCGCCCGCCAGGGTCTGCAGCCGCGGCTTCACGATGCGGTTGGCGAAATCGCTCATCTCGAGCGCGGAATGGCGGTCGGAGGAGAAGGCGATCCAAATGATCGGGCTGGCGTCGGCCTCGACCTTGGCGATTACCGGCTCGTCGATGTCGTCGGGCAGGCGGCGCCGCACCCGCGACACGCGGTCGCGCACGTCGGCCGCGGCGCTGTCGGCGTCGCGCTCGACGCGGAAGCGCACCGTGATCTGGCTGCGCTCCTGGCGGCTGATCGAGGACAGCACATCGACCCCCTCGATGCCGGCGAGCGAATCCTCCAGCGGCTTGGTGACCTGGGACTCGACGATCTCGGCGCTGGCGCCGGTGTAGGTGGTGTCTACCGTCACCACCGGCTCGTCGATGTTCGGGTATTCGCGCACCGTGAGCCGCGAGTAGGACATCAGCCCCACCAGCAGCACCATCAGCGACAGCACGGTGGCGAACACCGGGCGCTTGATGCAGATCTCGGAGATGACCATCGCCGCCGCCCCCGCTCAGTCGACCGCGCGCGCGGCCCGCACCTCGGCAGCGGCGGCCAGCGTCACCCGCGCGCCGTCGCGCAGCTTGAGCTGGCCGGCGGTCACCACCACGTCGCCGGGCGTCAGCCCCTCGAGGATCTCCACCTGGGCGTCGCGGCGGGCGCCGGTCTTCACGTCCACCCGCTGCGCGCGCTCATCGACCACCCGATAGACATAAGCGGCGCCCCCCGGCGCGGGCACCAGCGCCTCTTCCGGAACCACCAGCACCCCGGGCCGCTCGGCGAGCATCACACGCACCCGCACGAACATGCCCGGCCGCAGGCGACCTTCGGGGTTGGCGAGCTTCGCCCGCAGCACGATCGAGCGCCCCTGCGCATCGACCAGTGGATCGATCGCGTCCACCTCGGCCGCGAAGCGCTCGTCCGGCAGCACGTCGCTCGCCAGCGCGAGCACCTGACCACGCCGCACGCGGTCGAGATAGGCCTCGGGCAGGCGGAAGTCGGCCTTCAAGGTGGCGATGTCCTCGACATTGACGAGCGTATCGCCTTCCTTCACATAGTCCCCGGGACTGACCGAGCGGATGCCGACGACCCCGTCGAAGGGCGCACGGATCCGCGTGCGCTCGAAGCGCGCCTGCGCCAGCGCAGCGCCGGCGCGGGCCACCTCGAGCGCCGAACGGGCGGTGTCGAGCGCACTCTGGCTGACGAACTTGCGCGCGAACAGGTCTACCGCGCGGCGATGGTTCGCCTGCGCGAGCTTGAGGTTGGCCTGCGCCTGCTGCAGTTCGGCGCGCTGCACCGCGGCGTCGAGCTCGACCAGGATCTCGCCGGCCCTGGCCGGCGCGCCCTCGCGGAAACGGATCGCCGCAATCCGCCCCGCCACCTCGGGGCGCAGCACCACCGACTCGTTCGACACGAGGGAGCCGACCGCGCTCACCTCGTCGACCACCGTCTGGCCGCGCACGAGCTGAACCTCGACCATCACCGGCGGCGCCTCCCCGGCCGTTCCGCCCGCCCGCGGAGCGCCGCCAGCTGCAACCACCTGCGGCCCGGGCGCTGCGCGATTGGCATACCAGGCGTAGCCGCCGACGGCGACGACGCCGATTACGCAGACAAGCACGACGAAGGGGCGACGCAGGGACATGAGCTTCCGATTCCGGCGGGGAAATGAAGGGAAGCATGCCGCTTCCCGGTCGATCGGCTGGTGCCGGCGGGCCGGCGCGAGTCCTCACAGCTTCTTCACGAACTCCGACTTCAACTTCATGGCGCCGATGCCGTCGATCTTGCAGTCGATGTCGTGGTCACCCTCCACCAGACGGATGTTCTTCACCTTGGTTCCCACCTTCACCACCAGCGACGAGCCCTTGACCTTCAGGTCCTTGATGACGGTGACGCTGTCGCCGTCCTGCAGCACGTTGCCATTGGCGTCCTTGAACACCTTCTCCGCCTCGCCGGCGGCGGTCTCCGCCGCGGCCCGAGGCCACTCGTGCGCACATTCCGGACAGACATACATCTCGCCGTCCTCATACGTGTATTCCGAATTGCACTTCGGGCACCTGGGCAGATCGCTCATCCTGTTTCCTTGTCGTCATGAAGTTCCATGCGCTGCCGGGGGGCGGACAGCCGCCGGCATTATCGCTCCACGCCCCCCGAAGCCGAAAATTCATCCCGCAACCACCCGCACACAGGGCCGCGAGCGCGCTCAATCCGGGCTGCGCGCGAGCGCGTACAGGACGAGGGCGCCGAAGCCCAGCAGCAGGCTCCACTTGCAGGCCGAGCAGGCGCTCGACATCAGATAGGTCATCGGGGCGTCGAAGCGCGGCACCTCGGTGAGCCACCAGTGGAAGGCGTTCTCGGCGGCGTCGAAGACGGCGGCGAGCGGCAGGCCGAACCGCGCGAACGCCCGTCCCGGCCCCGTCAGCGCCGCAAACAGCGCGGTGCGGGTCGCGAGCAGCCAGCCGAAGCTGCCATAGGCGAGCAGCAGGGCGGTATCCAATGGCAGGTGCAGGCGGTAACGCGCTAGATCGTCCGGCGGCCAGAGGTGCACGATCTCACCGAAGGCGCGCGGGGTCCACGCGAACTGCAGCACCACCGCCCCGGGCGACAGCGGCGCGACCATCCACACGATGGCGGCCAGCAGAAGCAGCGCAAGAAGCCCCGAAACCCACAGTTCACGCATCGCCCCACCCTTTCGCCCCCCGGCCTAGCGCCGGGTGTGCCTCCGCCGCCACACCCACGCATAGATCGCCAGGTTCGCCGCCAGCACCAGTGCGGCCAGAATCCACTGGCGTTCGCGCGTGAGCCCTGCCGGATAGATCAGCGCGAGCAGGTAGTGGTCGACGAAGCCGCCCTCGTAGCCCGCCTCGCCCGCCGCCGCACGCAGCCGGTTTTCCAGAGGGGTCAGCGGACAGATCGCCCCGCTGAGCTCGATCCACACGCCCCAGACCGCCGCCGGCAGATGCAGCCACGGCGCCCGGCGCCAGCGCAAGCCCAGCAGGCCGCCGAGCAGCACGAAGGCGATGAAGCCGAGGTGCAGCAGCAGGACGGCGTCGGCGGCGAGGCGGAGCAGCATGAGCCTGTCCCTCGAGCGAAGAACCCGGCGCGGGGCCGGGTCCGGAGACGGCCGCGGGCGCGCCGCGGCCCTCGACGCCGACCGCGCTCAGCCGACGATGGTCTGCGCTTCGCCGTCCGCCCGGGCGTCGATGCGGCCGATGCGGTAGACGGTCTCGCCCGCGGCCTCGAGGCGCGCGGCGGCGAGGTCGGCGTCCTCGGCCGAAACCACCACCGCCATGCCGATGCCGCAGTTGAACACGCGGTACATCTCCTGCATATCCACGTTGCCGGCCCGATGGAGCCACTGGAACAGCGGCGGCAGGGTCCAGCTCGCGGCGTCGATGCGGGCGGTGAGCTCGTCGCGCAGGATGCGCGGCACGTTCTCGGTGATGCCCCCGCCGGTGATGTGGGCCATGCCCTTCACCGCGCCCGGCATCGAGCGCATCAGCGACAGCAGCGGCTTGACGTAGATGCGTGTGGGTTCCATCACCACCTCGCGCAGGGTGCGGCCGTGGAAGTCGGCGTCGAGGTCGGGGCGGGCGAGCTCGATGATCTTGCGGATCAGCGAATAGCCGTTGGAGTGGGCGCCGCTCGAGGCCAGCCCGAGCACCACGTCGCCAGGCACGATCTTGCTGCCGTCGATGAGGTCGGACTTCTCCACGGCGCCGACCGCGAAGCCGGCGAGGTCGTACTCGCCTGCCGGGTACATGCCCGGCATCTCGGCGGTTTCGCCGCCGATCAGCGCGCAGCCGGCGAGCTCGCAGCCCTGGGCGATGCCCTTGACGACGTCGGTCGCGGTGTCGACCTCGAGCTTGCCGCAGGCGAAGTAGTCAAGGAAGAACAGCGGCTCGGCGCCCTGCACGAGAATGTCGTTGACGCTCATCGCCACCAGGTCCTGGCCGACGGTGTCGTGCTTGTCGAGCTGGAAGGCGAGCTTGAGCTTGGTGCCGACGCCGTCGGTTCCCGACACCAGCACCGGCTCGCGATACTTGCCGGTGAGCTCGAACAGCGCGCCGAAGCCGCCGATGCCCCCGAGCACCTCGGGGCGCATGGTGCGCCTGGCCAGTGGCTTGATGCGGTCGACCAGGGCGTCGCCGGCATCGATGTCCACACCGGCATCGCGGTAGGAAAGGGAGGCTTGGGTGGGATTCTGGGGTGCGCTCAAGGTCGTTCCTCTGGCAGGCTGGATGCGGGGCCGAGCCCCCGGCTGCGGTGCCGAAGCGGGGCCGGCACGCCCGGTGGCTACATTTGCGGGTGCGCGGACGGTATCATCCGCGTCAAGCCCGCGATTTTACTTGAAATGACCACTCCACGCGCCGACCGACTGCAAACTGCCTTCTGGGCCCTGGCGGGCATCGCCCTCGTTGCCCTGTTCTGGGTCCTGTCGCCGATCCTGGCGCCCTTCGTGATCGGAGCGGTGTTCGCCTACATCAGCGATCCGGCGGTGAACTGGCTCGCCCGTCGCCGCATGCCGCGCCCGGCGGCAGTGGCGCTGGTGATCGTGGTGGTCGGCCTGGTGCTCGTCACCCTCGCGCTGATCATGGTGCCGATGCTGTACCGCGAGGCGATGAGTCTGCTGCGTCGGCTGCCGGACCTGGTCGTACTCTTCAACGAGCGCGTCGCCCCTCTGCTGCAGGCGCGGCTCGGGGTCGACGTTCAGCTCGACGCCGAGCAGTTCCGCAAACTGATCACCGAGAACTGGGACAACGCGCAGGATCTGGTGCCGATCGTGCTCGGCAATCTCAAGACCGGCGGGGTGGCGGTACTGGGCTTCGCCGCCAACCTCATCCTGATTCCGCTGGTGATGTTCTACCTGCTGCAGGAATGGCCGCGACTGCTCCTGGAGTTGCGCCGGCTGGTGCCGCGCCCTTGGCTGACGCGCACGCTGCGGATCATGGGCGACATCGACTCGGTGATGTCGGAGTTCCTGCGCGGCCAGCTCTCGGTGATGCTGCTGCTGGCGATCTTTTACAGCATCGGCTTGTGGCTGGCCGGCGTGAATTTTGCGCTGCCTGTGGGGGTACTCACTGGCCTGCTGGTGTTCATCCCCTATGTCGGCTTCGGCGGCGGCCTGGTGCTCGCGATCCTCACCGCGCTGCTGCAGGCCGAGGGCTGGCCGCCGCTGATCGGGGTGGCGATCGTCTACAGCCTCGGGCAGCTGATCGAGAGCTTCCTGCTCACCCCCTATCTCGTCGGCGAGCGCATCGGCCTGCACCCGCTCGCGGTGATCTTCGCGCTGATGGCCTTCGGCCAGCTGTTCGGCTTCATCGGCGTGCTGGTCGCGCTGCCGGTCAGCGCCGCGCTGCTGGTCGGACTGCGCGAGGTGCGGCAGGCCTGGTTCGCCAGCCATGTCTATCTCGGACGTCAGCCGACCCAGGTCGCCCGCGCACCGAACAGACGATGAGGCAGCTCGTGCTCGACATCCGGCCCGACGAGGCGCCGACCCTGGACAACTTCGTCTGCGGCGACAACGCCGAGCTGCTGGCGGCGCTCGCGCAGCTCGCCGCGGCGGCGCCCGCCGTCCGCCCGCAGCCGCCCCGCCTCTACCTGTGGGGAAGCCCGGGCAGCGGACGCAGCCACCTGCTCGCGGCGACCTGCGCCCTGGCCCACGCACACGGGCGCGCGGTGCACCGCTTCGCCGCCGCGCAGATCGGCGACGCGCTGCCGGAGACGCCCGACGCCCTGCTCGCGATCGACGACGTCGAGCAGCTCTCGCCCGCCGCCCAGATCGCCACCTTCAACGCCTTCAACCGCGCCCACGGCAACGGCCAGTCGCTCCTGCTCAGCGGCCCGGCGGCCCCCGTCGGTCTGGTGCTGCGCGAGGACCTGCGCACCCGCATCGGCCAGGGCCTGATCTTCGAGGTCAGGCCGCTCGACGACGACGCGCTCGCCGCGATCCTCGCCTCGCTCGCCGACCGGCGCGGCCTGCGCCTCGCCGACGAGGTGATCGAGTTCCTGCTGCGCCACGGCCGGCGCGAGCTCTCCAGCCTGCTCGCGGTGCTGGACACCCTCGACGCCGCCTCGCTCGAGCGCAAGCGCCCGATCACCCTGCCGCTGCTGCGCGAACTCATGCAGCAGGGCCTGGCGATCTGAGCCCTGCCCCCTCAATCACGCTTTCATTCGTTACGGAAACTTCTCGTGGATCTCGTTCTCTTCGACCTCGACAACACGCTGCTCAACGGCGACTCGGACTTCGCCTGGGCCCAGTTCCTCATCGGCAAGGGCGTGCTCGACCGCGAAGTGCAGGAGGCGAAGAATCTCGCCTTCTACGAACAGTACAAGGCCGGCACGCTCGACATCTTCGAATTCCTCGACTTCCAGCTCGCGCCGCTCGCGCGCCATTCGCGCACCCAACTCGACGCCTGGCACGAGGAATACCTCGCCACCATGGTCCGACCGATGATCACCGACAAGGCGCGCCACCTGGTCGACGAGCAACTCGCGCGCGGTGCGCTGGTGGCCGTGGTGACCGCCACCAATGCCTTCGTCACCGGCCCGATCGCGCGCGAGTTCGGGATCCCGCATCTGGTCGCGACCATCCCCGCGCAGGAAGGCGGCGCGTTCACCGGCAAGCCGCGCGGCATGCCGGCCTTCAAAGCGGGCAAGATCGAGCGTACCGAAGCCTGGCTGGAGTCGCTCGGCCTGCACTTCGGCGGCTTCGCGCGTAGCTGGTTCTACAGTGACTCGCACAACGACCTGCCGCTGATGACGCGGGTGACCAACCCGGTCGCGGTCGACCCGGACGAAACCCTGCGCGCGCACGCCGAGGGCGCGCACTGGCCGGTAATCTCCCTTCGCTGAGCACTGCCATCGGGTATCATCCGAGCCTCATGTGGCACCAACCTCCTCTCCCCCGATGATCCGCAAGCTGCTGCGCAAGGTCTTTCGTCGCCCGGCGACCTCTCCCCACCACGAACCCGCCCTGATCCCGATCGAGCAGCACGGCATCGCCCGCAGCCAGCTCTCGCCGGCGGCGCGCAAGGTCTGCTCGACACTGCAGGAAAAGGGATTCAAGGCTTTCGTGGTCGGCGGCGCGGTGCGCGATCTGCTGATCGGGCAGACGCCCAAGGATTACGACGTCGCCACCAGCGCCACCCCCGAGGAGGTGCGGGCCCTGTTCCGCCGCTCGCGCATCATCGGCCGCCGCTTCAAGATCGTGCACGTCATGAGCGGACCGGAGACGATCGAGGTCTCCACCTTCCGCGCCAGCCAGGACGCTGAATCGGCCGAGACCGACGAACACGGCCGCGTGCTGCGCGACAACGTCTTCGGCAACCAGGAAGAAGACGCCACCCGGCGCGACTTCACGGTCAATGCCCTGTACTACGACCCCGGCACCGAGACGATCGTCGACTATCACCACGGCGTCGCCGACATCCAGCAGAAGACCTTGCGCATGATCGGCGATCCGCGCACCCGCTACCGCGAGGATCCGGTGCGCATGCTGCGCGCGGTACGCCTGGGCGCCAAGCTCGGCCTCTCGCTCGACCCCGCTGCGCGCCACCCGATCCGCGAGATGGCGCCGCTGCTCGAGAACGTGCCTGCGGCGCGGCTGTTCGACGAGATGCTCAAGCTGCTCTTCTCCGGCCACTCGCTGAAGTGCCTGCAGCAGCTGCGCGCCGAGGGCCTGCACCATGGCCTGCTGCCGCTGCTCGACGTGATCGTCGAACAGCCCGCGGGCGAGCGCTTCGTCACCCTCGCGCTCGAGAACACCGACGAGCGCGTGCGCGAGGACAAATCGGTCTCGCCCGGCTTCCTGTTCGCCACCCTGTTGTGGCACGAGGTGCTGCAGCAGTGGGAGCGGCGCAAGGCCGCGGGCGAGCCCTCGCAGCCGGCGCTGTTCGAGGCGATGGACGAGGTGCTCGACGGCCAGGCGCGCAAGCTCGCGATCACCCGTCGCATCGCCACCGACATCAAGGACATCTGGGCCCTGCAGCCGCGCTTCGACAAACGTGCCGGCAAGACGCCCTACCGCCTCATCGAACAGCCGCGCTACCGCGCCGGCTGGGACTTCCTGCGCCTGCGCGCGCAGGCGGGCGAAATCCCGATGGAAGTCGTGGACTGGTGGGACCGCTTCGCGCACGCGAACCACGACGCGCGCGACGAGCTGTTGCTCGAGGCGCCGCCCGAGGCCGCGCCGGCCAGGAAGCGGCGCCGCCGCAAGCGCAAGCCCGGCGCAAGGGGCGAAGCGCCGGCCACCCCGGAATCGGCATGAGCCCGCGAGCGCCGGTGCGCGCCTACGTGGCTTTCGGCGCCAATCTCGGCGACCCCCGCAAAGCCTTCGCGCTCGCCTGCGCCCGCCTCGCCGCCCTGCCCCGTACCGGGATCGTCGCCCGCTCCTCGCTCTACCGCAGCGCGCCGGTCGGTGTCGAGGACCAGCCCGACTACATCAACGCGGTGATCGCGCTCGACACCGCGCTCGCCCCGCGCGCCCTGCTCGAGGCCCTGCTCTCGATCGAAGCCGAGGGCGGCCGTACCCGCGACTTCCATCGCGCGCCGCGCACGATGGACCTCGACCTGCTGCTCCACGACGACATCGTGCTCGACGAGCCCGGCCTGCAGCTGCCGCATCCGCGGATGCACGAGCGCGCCTTCGTGCTGCAGCCGCTCGCGGAGATCGCGCCGACGGCAACGATCCCCGGCCACGGCAGCGTGCAGTCACTGCTCGCCGGCGTCGCCGACCAGTCGATCGAGCGCTGCTGAGATACCTGCCCGCGCGCCCTCCCCCGACCCCATGTCCGCCTGGATCCACTCCGCCTCGACCACGATCCTCGGCCTGCCGGTCTGGTTCAAGACCGCGCTGCTGCTCACCGCCTCCAACGTGTTCATGACGTTCGCCTGGTACGGCCACCTGCGGAACATGTCGTCGAAGGCGTGGCATGTCGCCGCCTTCGCGAGTTGGGGCATCGCCCTCTTCGAATACCTGCTGCAGGTGCCGGCCAACCGCATCGGCGCCACCGAGCTCGACCTGGGGCAGCTCAAGATCATGCAGGAGGTCATCACCCTGCTCGTCTTCGTGCCCTTCGTCGTGCTGTACATGAAGCAGCCGCTGAAGCTTGACTATCTCTGGGCCGGCCTGTGTATGCTTGGCGCGGTCTATTTCATCTTTCGCAGCTAGGGGAAGGCCGACATGCTGGACAAAGCGCGCTACGTGGTAGTGGAAGGCCCGATCGGCGCGGGCAAGACCTCGCTCGCACGCCGCCTGGCTGCGGAACTGCAGGCCGGGACGATGTTCGAGGAGGCGGAAACGAATCCCTTCCTCGGCCGCTTCTACCAGAACACCGAACGCTGGGCGATGCCGACCCAGCTCTCCTTCTACCTGCAGCGCATCGACCAGCTCGCCGCCCTTGCGCGCAGCGTCGGAGAGGACGCCGAGCGCAAGGTGGTGGCCGACTTCATCATCGACAAGGATCGGCTGTTCGCCGACCTCAACCTGAGCGGCGACGAACTCGCGCTCTACGACCGCGTCACCCACGGGCT
>NZ_MBFM01000001.1:148700-162062 GCF_001696715.1 Thauera phenolivorans
CGCTCGCCCCGCGCGCCCTGCTCGAGGCCCTGCTCTCGATCGAAGCCGAGGGCGGCCGTACCCGCGACTTCCATCGCGCGCCGCGCACGATGGACCTCGACCTGCTGCTCCACGACGACATCGTGCTCGACGAGCCCGGCCTGCAGCTGCCGCATCCGCGGATGCACGAGCGCGCCTTCGTGCTGCAGCCGCTCGCGGAGATCGCGCCGACGGCAACGATCCCCGGCCACGGCAGCGTGCAGTCACTGCTCGCCGGCGTCGCCGACCAGTCGATCGAGCGCTGCTGAGATACCTGCCCGCGCGCCCTCCCCCGACCCCATGTCCGCCTGGATCCACTCCGCCTCGACCACGATCCTCGGCCTGCCGGTCTGGTTCAAGACCGCGCTGCTGCTCACCGCCTCCAACGTGTTCATGACGTTCGCCTGGTACGGCCACCTGCGGAACATGTCGTCGAAGGCGTGGCATGTCGCCGCCTTCGCGAGTTGGGGCATCGCCCTCTTCGAATACCTGCTGCAGGTGCCGGCCAACCGCATCGGCGCCACCGAGCTCGACCTGGGGCAGCTCAAGATCATGCAGGAGGTCATCACCCTGCTCGTCTTCGTGCCCTTCGTCGTGCTGTACATGAAGCAGCCGCTGAAGCTTGACTATCTCTGGGCCGGCCTGTGTATGCTTGGCGCGGTCTATTTCATCTTTCGCAGCTAGGGGAAGGCCGACATGCTGGACAAAGCGCGCTACGTGGTAGTGGAAGGCCCGATCGGCGCGGGCAAGACCTCGCTCGCACGCCGCCTGGCTGCGGAACTGCAGGCCGGGACGATGTTCGAGGAGGCGGAAACGAATCCCTTCCTCGGCCGCTTCTACCAGAACACCGAACGCTGGGCGATGCCGACCCAGCTCTCCTTCTACCTGCAGCGCATCGACCAGCTCGCCGCCCTTGCGCGCAGCGTCGGAGAGGACGCCGAGCGCAAGGTGGTGGCCGACTTCATCATCGACAAGGATCGGCTGTTCGCCGACCTCAACCTGAGCGGCGACGAACTCGCGCTCTACGACCGCGTCACCCACGGGCTCGCCCGCCCCGAGTTGCCCAAGCCCGACCTGGTGATCTATCTGCAGGCGAAGCCGGAGACGCTGATGGAGCGCATCCGCCGCCGCGGCATGGAGGCCGAGCGCCGGATCACCGAGAGCTATCTCGAGCGCGTGGCCGAACGCTACACCCGCTTCTTCTACGACTACGACGCCGCGCCGCTCTTCGTCGTCGATGCCGGCGTGCTGAACCCGGTCGATCACGACGACGACTTCGCGCTCCTGCTCGAGCGCCTGCGCAACATGCGCAGCTACCGCGAGTTCTTCGCCTTCGCCGGCTGAAACACCGGAACCGTTGGTCGCAATGCACTTGTGCGACGCACCACTTTGGTGAAGACTGGCCGTATTCCCATGGAGTGATCGATGAGCTACCTACAGGACACCAAACCCGTCACCCTGTTCGAGCTGGCGAAGATGCGCGCCGAGGGCCGCAAGATCGCGATGCTGACCGCCTACGACTCGAGCTTCGCCGCTCTCCTCGGGCGCGCCGGCGTCGATGCCATCCTGGTCGGCGATTCGCTCGGCAACGCGGTGCAGGGGCAGAAATCCACCCTGCCCGTGACGCTGGAGCAGATGGCATACCACACCGAATGCGTCGTCCGTGCGGGCGCGCGGCCGCTGGTGCTCACCGACATGCCCTTCGGCACTTACCACGAGAACCGCGAGCAGGCCATGCACAACGCCGCGAAGCTGATGGCCGCGGGTGCGCAGATGGTCAAGCTCGAGGGCGGTGAGTTCATGGCCGACACGATCCATTTCCTCGTCGAGCGGGGGGTGCCGGTGTGCGCCCACATCGGGCTCACGCCGCAGGCGGTGCACCAGCTCGGTGGCTACCGCGTGCAGGGCCGCACCGACGAAGGCGCGGCGCGCCTCAAGGCCGACGCGCTCGCCCTCGAGCAGGCCGGCGCGGCGCTGATGGTGATGGAGATGGTGCCGGCGGGCCTGGCCAAGGAGATCACCGCGAGCCTGACGACGATGGCCACCATCGGCATCGGCGCAGGCCCCGACTGCGACGGCCAGGTGCTGGTACTGCACGACATGCTCGGCATCTTCCCCGGCAAGACCGCACGCTTCGTGCGCAACTTCATGGACGGTGCGAGCACGATCGAGGCGGCCGTGGCCCGCTACGCCGACGCGGTGCGCGACGGCAGCTTCCCGGCTGCGGAGCACTGCTACTGATTCCAACCCCGGGCGCTGCGCGCCCGACTTCCCCTTCCGACTCGATGCAGATCCACCACACCATCGCAAGCATGCGGGCCGCGCGCGCCCGTGCCGGCCGCGTCGCTCTCGTACCCACCATGGGCAACCTGCACGACGGTCATATCACGCTCATGCGCCAGGCCGCCGAACATGCCGACAGCGTCGCCGCAAGCATCTTCGTCAATCGTATCCAGTTCGGCCCGAGCGAGGATTTCGATCGCTACCCGCGCACCCTCGCCGCCGATTGCGAGAAGCTCGCCGCTGCCGGTGTCGCTCACGTCTTCGCGCCCGACGAGGCCGAGATGTACCCGCAGCCGCAGCGCTACTTCGTTGAGCCGGCACCGGTGCATGCGTCGACGCTCGACGGCGAGATCCGGCCCGGCCATTTCCGCGGCGTCGCCACCGTAGTGCTCAAGCTGCTCAACATCGTGCAGCCCGACGCCGCGCTGTTCGGCAAGAAGGACTACCAGCAGCTGATGGTGCTGACGAACATGGTTCGCGAACTGGCCCTGCCGGTCGACGTGATCCCGGGCGAGACGGTGCGCGCCGAGGACGGCCTCGCACTGTCCTCGCGCAACGGCTACCTGAGTACGGCCGAGCGCGCCGAGGCCCCCCGCCTCTACCGCGAGCTGAGCGCGCTGCGCGACGAACTGCTGAAGCCGGGCGACCACGACCTGCTGCGCCTGGAGACCGAGGCCTGCGGCCGGCTGCCGGCGCACGGCTGGGTTCCGGACTACATTACGGTGCGTCGCCGCGTCGATCTGCAGCCGCCGACCCAGTGGGACGAGCCGCTGGTCGCGCTCGCCGCGGCCAGGCTCGGCAACACCCGCCTGATCGACAATCTCGAAATTTGAGCGCATGCCCGGGGCGGGGCTTGCGCGCTCGCGGGCTTGCATCCAAGCTATGCACGCTCGCCCGGCCCGATCGCGGCTCCGGGCACGAAAAGCAATAAAACCAGTGGAGGAAGGCTAGAGATGGATACGACGGTGCGGCAGATTCTCGAACGCAAGGGGCACGTCGCCCACGGGGTGCGACCGGATGCGACGGTCCTGGATGCGCTCTCGATAATGGCGGAGCACGACATCGGCTCGGTACTGGTGACCGACGCCAACGACCGTCTGCTGGGCATGTTCACCGAGCGCGACTACGCGCGCAAGGTCGTGCTCAAGGGGCTCGTGTCGCGCGACGTCCGGGTGAGCGAGCTGATGACGCCGAACCCGTGCACGGTGAGTCCGTCGAGCACCGTCGAGGAGGTGATGAACACGATGACCGAGAACCGCTTCCGCCACCTGCCGGTGGTCGAGCGCGGCCGGATCGTCGGCATCGTCACCATCGGCGACATGGTGAAGGCGGTCCTTTCGCATCAGGAGCAGACCATTCGCCAGCTGTCGAGCTACATCGCGGGCGACATGACGAACGAATGACGGCCGCCGACGCGCGCCAAGCGATGCCGGCTCGATGCCGGCATTTTTTCGTCCGTCGTACGCGTCGCGCGAGGCAGGCGGACCGCACCGGGCGATCCGCCACCGCTCACTCGAGCGCCTTGCCGACGACCTCGGCGACGTCCGCCGACAGGTGCTCGACGGCGAGCACCTGCTCGAGCCGGGGCCGGATGCTCGCCTGCAGCGCCGGCGTGAAGCGCCGCCAGTTCTCGAGCGCGCGCGCCATGCGCGAGGCCACCTGCGGATTGCGCGCGTCGAGCGCGATCACCTGCTCGGCCCAGAAGGCATGGCCGCTGCCGTCGGCGGCGTGGAACTCGCCCGGGTTAGCGCGGAAGAAGGTGCCGAGCAGCGCATAGACCTTGTTGGGGTTCGACAGGCTGAACGCGGGGTCGGCCATCAGCGCACGCACGCGCTCCAGGGTGGGCGCGGCCGGCGCCTCCCAGCGCCAGGCGCCCGCCTGCAGCGCAAACCACTTGTCGAGCACCAGCGCATCGTCACGGTAGCGTGCATGGAAGGCCGCCAGCGCCGTCTCGCGCGCGGGGCTCGCGCTCTGCGCCAGCGCGGCGAGCGCGCCGAAGCGGACGGTCATGTCGGTCGCGGTCTCGTAGCGCGACTGCGCGCGCGCCAGGCCTTCGGCATTGCCCGCCGCGGCGAGGTAGCGCAGGGCGAGGTTGGCGAGCGCGCGGCGGCCCGCATCGCCCGGATGGTAGCGGTAGCCGCCCGCCACCTGCATCGCCTCGAGGAGGCTCAGCCAGTCGGCGGCCAGGGCGTCGCCGAGTGCCTGCATCGTGCGCACCAGCGCCGCGCGCAAAGCGGCCGGATCGGCCGGCATCATGCGCTCGAGCAGGTAGGCTTCGCCCGGCAGCGCGAGCGCCTGGGCGCGGAAGGCGGGTTCGAGCGCCTCGTCGCGCAGCAGGGTGCGGAAGGCATCGACGAAGGCCTGCGGCAGCCCGGACCCGGGCGCGGCGGCGAGCGCCAGCACCGCGCGCTCGGCGTAGCGCTGAGCGGCGTCCCAACGGTTGAAGGGATCGGCGTCGTACGCCATGCGGAATGCCAGGCGCGGGTCGTCCTCCTCGAGCTCGAGGATCACCGGGGCCGAAAAGCCGCGCAACAGCGAGGGGACCGGCTCGGCGTCGAGGCCGACGAAGCGGAAGCGCTGCGCGTCCTCGGTGAGCCTCAGCACGCGGGTCGTGGCCACGCCTTGGGTCTCGCCCTCGAGTCGCAGGACGCAGTCGCGCCCGTCGGGGCCGATCAGCCCGACCGCGACGGGAATCACCAGCGGCAGACCGGCGGGCTGGCCGGGCGTGGCCGGGGTCGATTGGGCCAGCGTCAGCGTGTAGGTGCCGGCGGCCGCGTTCCATTCGCCCGTCGCCTTCAGCCGCGGCGTGCCGGCCTGGCCGTACCAGCGCATGAACTGGTCGAGGTCGACGCCGTTGGCCTCGGCCATGACCTCGACGAAATCGTCGCAGGTAACTGCCTGACCGTCGTAATAGCTGAAGTAGAGGTCCATGCCGTTGCGGAAGCCCTCCTGCCCGAGCAGGGTGTGCAGCATGCGGATGACCTCGGCGCCCTTCTCGTACACCGTCGCGGTGTAGAAGTTGTTGATCTGCTGGTAGCTGTCGGGGCGGATCGGGTGCGCCATCGGCCCCGCATCCTCCGGAAACTGCGCCGCGCGCAGCACCCGCACGTCGTCGATGCGCTTGACCGCGCGCGCCGAAGCCGCGCCCTCGGGGCCGGCCGCACGCGCCAGCATGTCGGCGGAGAACTGCTGGTCGCGGAAGACGGTGAGGCCCTCCTTGAGCGTGAGCTGGAACCAGTCGCGGCAGGTGACGCGGTTGCCGGTCCAGTTGTGGAAATACTCGTGCGCGACCACGCTCTCGACGTTCTCGTAGTCGAGGTCGGTGGCGGTGTCGGGCTTCGCGAGAATGAACCTGGTGTTGAAGATGTTCAGCCCCTTGTTCTCCATCGCGCCCATGTTGAAGTCGGCCACGGCGACGATCATGAAGCGGTCGAGGTCGAGCTCAAGACCGAAGGTCTCCTCGTCCCAGCGCATCGAATGCACCAGCGAATCCATCGCGTGCTCGACGCGGTCGAGGTTGCCCGCCTCTACCCACACCTGCAGCAGCACCTCGCGGCCCGACATCGTGGTGACGGTGCGCTCGAGCGCCACGAGTTTGGCGGCGACGAGCGCGAAGAGGTAGGAGGGCTTGGGGAAGGGATCTTCCCACTTCGCGTAGTGGCGCCCCTCCGGCAGTTCCCCCTGCTCGACCAGGTTGCCATTGGAGAGCAGCACCGGGCAGGCCTCGCGCTCGGCCTCGAGGGTGACGGTGTAGCGTGCCATCACGTCGGGCCGGTCGGGAAAGCAGGTGATGCGACGGAAGCCCTCGGCCTCGCACTGGGTAAAGAAGCCGCCGCTCGACAGGTAGAGTCCGGACAGCGTCGTGTTGGCCTTCGGGTCGACCCGCGTGACCACCTCGACCAGCACGCGCGCGCCCTCGGCATCGATCTCGAGCGCGCCGTCGTTTTCGCGCAGCGCGCGCGGCGGCTGCCCGTTCACCGTCAGCGAGACGCGCTCCAGCGCCTCCCCCCAGAGCCGGATCGGGCCGTCCTCGGCCTGCGGATTGCGCACGCAGACCATGCGGTTGGTGACGAGGGTGGCCCGGGGCTCGAGGCGGAAGTGCAGGTCGACGGTTTCGACCGTCCAGGAAAGCGGCCGGTAGTCGGCGCGCTGAATCGTCGGGGCGTGTTCGGTTTTCATTCCTTCTCCGTCGTCCGCGCCGTGATGCGCGGGAAGGCTGCGAGTCTACGCCGCCGCGCCGCCCGCGCCCAGCGCGTGCCGCAGGCGTCGATCACCCGATGGCGCGATCGGCGACGAGGACGTCCGCCGCGGAGCGGGCGAGGACGTGCTTGGTGACGCTGCCCAGCAGCATCTCCTCCAACAGGCCCTGGCCCCGCTTGCCGATGACGATCAGGTCGCAGTCCTGCTCCTGTTCCTGCTCAAGGACCTGGGTGCTCGCCTCGCCGTGGACCACCAGGCGGCGTATCCGGTTCTCGTCGAGGCCGGCACTCGCAACCAGCTCGTTCATGCGCGCGCTCGCCTCGCGCCTGGCGTTGATGCGCAGGCCGGAGAGCGCGCTTTCTTCGACGCCGGCATAACGCAGCTTGCCCTCGAACGGCACCTCGAAGGCGTGCAGCAACACGATTTCGGCGTGCGGTGCGACGGTCTGCACCAGACGCAGGGTCTCGAGCGAGCGCGGCGAGAAATCCACCGGCACCAGCGCGCGACGGTAGTGCTCATGCGCCATCTGCTTGACGACCAGCAGCGGCCGCGTGGTCTTGCGCAGCACCCGCTCGGTGGTCGAGCCGATCAGCAGCTCGCGCATGAAGCCCGCGCCGCGCGCACCCATCACCACGAGGTCGGCATCGAGCGCCTCGGCGTGCCCGGTGATCTCGGGCAGGACCGCGCCCACCACGACGTGGATCCCGGCCTGCACGCCGTAGCGCGTCGTCATCTCGTCGGCGAGCACCTGCACCTCGCCCCGCGCGCCCTCCAGCAGCTTATCGTTCAGGCTGGCGGCGCCGGGGTCGAGCAGGTGGCGCAGCGCGTCGAGCGCACCGACGTTGACGACATGCTGCAGCGAGAGCCGTGCGCCGGCATCGGCCGCGATCAGCGCGGCACGCCCGACCGCATGGCGGGCGAGCGCGGAGAGGTCGGTGGCGGCGAGGACGGTGCGAAGTCGACTCATTGCTCAGTCTCCTTGTGTGGGGGAAGGCGGCGCGGGGAGCTGGCAGGCGGGAGGGGCGGGCTCGTCCGCAGGCTCGCGCTCGGCCTCGTGCGCCTCCTCGAACGCGATCTCCGCCGCAAAGCTGCGCGCGGCGTAGTCGGCGGCGTCATTGAACGGGTTCAGCACCCGCGCGACCCCGGCTGCCGCGAGCGCCTCCTCGTGCATGTCGTCGCGTACCACGCCCGCGATGCGGCCGCGGAAGCCGGCCTCCTTGAGGGCGTTGAGGAAGGCCCGGTTGGCGTCCCACTGCGGGAAGGTGGTGATCGCCCAGCGCACATCGTCGAGCGGCAGCGACTCCAGGAAGGCGGGGTCCTCGCCATCCCCGTAGCGCACCGGCTGGCGCAGCTTGCGCAGGCGGGCGATCGTTTCAGGGTCGAAATCGACGCCGAGCACGTCGATACCGGCCGTGCGCAGCTGGCGCATCAGGCGTGCGCCATAGCGGCCGAGGCCGAACACGATCACGTCCGGATGGCGGGCACTACGCCCGGGGCGCTCCACCGCGAGCTCGCGGAAGGGCTTCCTGCGCTCGAAAACACCGAGCCAGGGCGCAAGCTTCTCGTAGAGCCGGTGCGAGAACAGGATCATGTAGGTCGACATCATGATCGTCACCAGCCCGACAAGGGTGGTCAGCCCGAGCGCTTCCACCCCGACGTGGCCGAGCGTGATCCCCATCGCGACGAAGACGATCGAGAACTCGCTGATCTGCGCCACCGTGAGCCCGGCAAGAAAGCCGGTGCGCTTGCGGTAGCCCATGTAGCCCATGATTGCCATGACGATCAACGGGTTGCCGATCAGCACGAACACCGAGAGCACGACCGCCGGCCAGACCTCGTCGCCGAGGGTGGAGAAGTCGAGTTGTGCACCGAGGTCGATGAAGAAGAACAGCAGCATGAAATCGCGGATGCCTGTGAGGCGCGCGTTCATCGCCTCGCGATAGCGGGTCGAGGCGAGCGAGAAGCCCGCCATGAAGGCACCGGCCTCCTTGCTGAAGCCGGCCCATTCACCGAGCGCGGCGAGTCCCGTACCCCAGGCGATCGCGAAGATCAGCAGCAGCTCCTGCGAGCGCGCCATCGAGTGCACAAGCACCGGCAGCACGAAGCGCATCAGCAGGAACATCAACACGGCAGCGAGCGCCAGACGCAGCAGCAGCGAGCCGCCAACCTCGAGCAGCCCCGCCTCCCTCGCCCCGCGCAGCGCGCTCATCGCCATCATCGCCAGCACCACCGCGAGGTCCTGCACGATCAGGAAGCCGACTGCGATGCGCCCGTGCAGCGAATCGAGCTCGCGCTTGTCGGACAGCAGCTTGACGACGATGATCGTGCTCGAGAAGGTCAGCGCCACGGCAACGTAGAGCGCTTCCATGAGGCTCTTGCCCATCAGCACGATGAGCGCGAAGCCGAAGACGATGGTGAAGGCGAGTTGGCCGAGGCCGGTTGCCAGCGCGACCGGCCCGATATGGCGGATGTGATGGAGGTCGAGCTTGAGGCCAACCACGAAGAGCAGCACGGTGACGCCGATCTCGGCGAGCAGGGCGACCTCTTCCTGTGCATTGACGATGCCGAGCAGCGCCGGCCCGACCACGATGCCGACCACGATGTAGGCAATCAGCACCGGCTGGCGCAGGCGCACCGCGACCGCGCCAGCAACCGCCGAGATCAGCAGCAGCAGGGCGAATTCCGCGTAGGGTCCGTGGCTCAGAAAGGCTTCCATCGATGCCTCCCGTTCAATCGGACTCGGGCGTCACTCCCGCCCGCCACCGAACGCCGCCGGCCGCGGCGAGCCTACTTGTTCGGGCCGGGAAGGAGCACGACGCACGAGCCGGCAAGGCGATCATGCAGGAACTGGCGGTCGCGGTCGACCAGCGCCCACAACAGGCCGACCCCGCACAGCAGCAGCGAGGGCCAGGCGAGCGCGTAGCGCAGCCAGCAGCGCCCGAGCCCGAGGCTGCGCCCGCTGTCGGCATCGACCAGCCTCAGGCGCCAGGTCTGCATCGCCAGCGTCTGCCCGTGGCGCCGCCAGTACCATACGAAATAGACGCCGAGCACGACGAAGATATGCAACCAGGCGAACCAGCCCGGCGGTGTCAGCTCGAAGGCGGCGCCGAGGATCAGGTAGGGCACGAGGAAGGTGAGCGCAAGCACGCCGAGCAGCAGCAGCCCCTCGTACACCATGCTCGCCAGTCGGCGACGCCTGGAGGCGAACTCCGCAAGCGGCCGTTTCGGGGCGGACGGCTGCGCCGCGGCTGCAACAACCGGATTCTGTCTTGCTTTCATGAGGCTTCCGCGGGAGTGGAGGGCTCGCGCGAGCGTGGCGCAACCGGCACCGCGCCGGAGGCTGCCCGGACGTCCTCCGGGTTGCCCCGACCTTGACCAAAAGCCGGGCGGCCGGTAACGTTCTGCGTTTATCCGACCGTAAAGTAGAGCGAGCGTGTGATGGTGCTGACCGGAGCCGAAATTGTAATCAGGTGCCTGCAGGAAGAAAAGGTCGAGTACGTCTTCGGCTACCCGGGTGGTGCGGTTCTCCACATCTACGATGCCCTGTTCCAGCAGGACATGGTGCGCCACGTGCTGGTGCGTCACGAGCAGGCCGCTGTACACGCCGCCGACGGCTTCGCGCGCAGCACGGACAAGGTCGGCGTGGCATTGGTCACCTCCGGCCCGGGCGCGACCAACGCGGTCACCGGCATCGCCACCGCCTATTGCGACTCGATCCCGCTGGTGGTGATTTCCGGCCAGGTGCCGGTCGCGGCGATCGGCCAGGACGCGTTCCAGGAAGTCGACACGGTGGGCATCACCCGCCCGTGCGTGAAGCACAACTTCCTCGTCAGGGACGCGAGCGAGATCGCCGCCACGATCAAGAAGGCCTTCCACCTGGCGCGCACCGGCCGGCCGGGCCCGGTGCTGGTCGACATCCCCAAGGACATCACCGCGCAGAAGACCGAGTTCGAGTATCCGAAAGAGATCTCTATGCGGTCCTACAACCCGGTCGTGAAGGGACACCAGGGCCAGATCAAGAAGGCGGTGCAGGTGCTGCTCGAGGCCAAGCGGCCGATGATCTACGCCGGCGGCGGCGTGGTGCTGTCGGACTCGGCCGAACAGCTCACCCGGCTCACCCGCCTGCTCGGCTACCCGATCACCACCACCCTGATGGGCCTCGGCGGCTACCCGGCGAGCGACCGCCAGTACCTCGGCATGCCGGGCATGCACGGCACGTACGAAGCCAACATGTCGATGCACTATTCCGACGCGCTGCTCGCGGTCGGCGCCCGCTTCGACGACCGCGTCATCGGCGACCCGGCGAACTTCGCCGAGGAGCCGCGCAAGATCATCCACATCGACATCGATCCGTCGTCGATCTCCAAGCGCGTGCGGGTCGACCTGCCGATCGTCGGCAACGTCAAGGACGTGCTCGACGAAATGATCCGCCAGCTCGAGAGCGGCGAGGCGCGCCCCAACCCCGAGGCGCTCGCCGCGTGGTGGAAGCAGATCGAGGAATGGCGCAGCCGCAACTGCATGGTCTACAAGAACTCGGACGACATCATCAAGCCGCAGTTCGTGGTGCAGAAGCTGTGGGAAGTCACCGGCGGCGATGCCATCGTCTCGTCCGACGTCGGCCAGCACCAGATGTGGGCGGCGCAATACTACCGCTTCGACAAGCCGCGCCGCTGGCTCAACTCGGGCGGCCTGGGGACGATGGGCGTGGGCATGCCCTACGCGATGGGCGCGCAGCTCGCCCATCCCGGCAAGCCGGTCGCCTGCGTCACCGGTGAGGCCTCGATCCAGATGAACATCCAGGAACTGTCGACCTGCAAGCAGTTCCGCCTCCCGATCAAGATCTGCAACCTGAACAACCGCTACCTCGGCATGGTGCGCCAGTGGCAGGAGCTCTTCCACGGCGGCCGCTACTCCGAGTCCTACATGGATTCCCTGCCCGACTTCGCGAAGCTCGCCGAGTCGTATGGCCACGTTGGCATCCGCATCGACAAGCCGGCCGACGTCGAGGGCGCGCTGCGCGAGGCCTTCACGACCCACAAGGATGAGCTCGTGTTCCTCGACTTCATCGTGGACCAGACCGAGAACGTCTATCCGATGGTGCAGGGCGGCAAGGGCCTGACCCAGATGATCCTCTCCGCCGAGGACCTCTGAGCCCCGAACCGCCGAAGCGCCCATCCACCGAATCCCGGACCGAATCCATCATGCGTCACGTCATCTCCCTCCTGATCGAAAACGAATCCGGCGCGCTTTCGCGCGTCTCCGGACTGTTCTCCGCGCGCGGCTACAACATCGAGTCACTCACGGTCGCGCCGACCGAAGATGCCTCGATGTCGCGCATGACGATCGTCACCACCGGCTCGGACGAGATCATCGAGCAGATCACCAAGCAGCTGAACAAGCTGGTCGACGTGCTCAAGGTGGTCGACATCTCCGAAGCGGCTCACATCGAACGCGAGCTCATGCTGATCAAGCTGCGCGCCACCGGCAAGGACCGCGAGGAGATGAAGCGCATGGTCGACATCTTCCGCGCCCGCATCATCGACGTCGCCGACGCCTCCTACGTCGTCGAACTCACCGGCAAGCAGAGCAAGCTCGACGCCTTCGTGGCGGCGATCGATCCGGCGTTGATTCTCGAAACCGTCCGCTCCGGCATCTGCGGTATCGGCCGCGGCGAGCGCGTACTCAAACTCTGATACCCCCCTGTCTGCGCACCAAACCGAAAGGAAAAACATGAAAGTCTATTACGACAAGGACGCCGACCTCTCGCTGATCAAAGGCAAGAAGGTCACCATCGTCGGCTACGGCTCCCAGGGCCACGCCCACTCCCAGAACCTGCGCGATTCCGGCGTGAACGTCACCGTCGGCCTGCGCAAGGGTGGCAGCTCCTGGAGCAAGGCCGAAGGCGCCGGCCTGGCGGTCAAGGAGATCGGCGAGGCGGTCAAGGATGCCGACGTCGTCATGATCCTGCTGCCGGACGAGACCGCGCCGCAGGTCTACAAGGAAGACATCGAAGCCAACATCAAGCAGGGCGCGGTGCTCGCCTTCGCCCACGGCTTCAACGTGCATTACAACCAGATCGTGCCGCGTGAAGACCTCGACGTGATCATGGTCGCGCCGAAGGGCCCGGGCCACACCGTCCGCTCCGAGTACCTGCGCGGCGGCGGCGTGCCGACCCTGATCGCGGTGTATCAGGACCGCTCGGGCAAGGCCAAGGACATCGCCCTCTCCTACTCCGCTGCCAACGGGGGCACCAAGGGCGGCGTGATCGAGACCAACTTCCGCGAAGAGACCGAGACCGACCTCTTCGGCGAGCAGGCCGTGCTGTGCGGCGGCGCCGTCGAACTCGTGAAGATGGGCTTCGAGACCCTGGTCGAGGCCGGCTACGCGCCCGAGATGGCCTACTTCGAGTGCCTGCACGAGCTCAAGCTGATCGTCGACCTGATGTACGAGGGCGGCATCGCCAACATGAACTACTCCATCTCCAACAACGCGGAGTACGGCGAGTACGTCACCGGCCCCGAGGTCATCAACGAGCAGTCGCGCGCTGCGATGCGCAACGCGCTCAAGCGCATCCAGTCGGGCGAATACGCCAAGATGTTCATCCTCGAGGGCAAGACCAACTACCCGAGCATGACCGCCTACCGCCGCCTGAACGCCGACCACCAGATCGAGAAGGTCGGCGCCACCCTGCGCGACATGATGCCCTGGATCAAGGACAAGGCCCTGGTCGACCGGTCGAAGAACTGATCCTCGACCCAAGGCCTCGAAAGCCGGGAGCCGCAATCGCGGCCCCGGCTTTTTTTGCGCATGCAGCAGCACGCACCACCCCCCGCACGCGGGCAATCGCGGGCATGCGCTAGA
>NZ_MBFM01000001.1:162072-210690 GCF_001696715.1 Thauera phenolivorans
TGTGCGGCGGCGCCGTCGAACTCGTGAAGATGGGCTTCGAGACCCTGGTCGAGGCCGGCTACGCGCCCGAGATGGCCTACTTCGAGTGCCTGCACGAGCTCAAGCTGATCGTCGACCTGATGTACGAGGGCGGCATCGCCAACATGAACTACTCCATCTCCAACAACGCGGAGTACGGCGAGTACGTCACCGGCCCCGAGGTCATCAACGAGCAGTCGCGCGCTGCGATGCGCAACGCGCTCAAGCGCATCCAGTCGGGCGAATACGCCAAGATGTTCATCCTCGAGGGCAAGACCAACTACCCGAGCATGACCGCCTACCGCCGCCTGAACGCCGACCACCAGATCGAGAAGGTCGGCGCCACCCTGCGCGACATGATGCCCTGGATCAAGGACAAGGCCCTGGTCGACCGGTCGAAGAACTGATCCTCGACCCAAGGCCTCGAAAGCCGGGAGCCGCAATCGCGGCCCCGGCTTTTTTTGCGCATGCAGCAGCACGCACCACCCCCCGCACGCGGGCAATCGCGGGCATGCGCTAGAATCAGAATCCTTCCCGCCTGATGGAGCCACAGTGGACCAGCCCGATTTCCCGACCGGGATGGCGCCCGAAAAGCGTCGTCGCGGCATCTACATCCTGCCAAACCTGTTCACCACCGCCGCGCTGTTCGCAGGCTTCTACGCGATCGTACAGGCGATGAACCTCAACTTCGAGGCGTCCGCGATGGCGATCTTCGTCGCCATGGTGCTCGACGGCCTCGACGGCCGCGTCGCGCGCCTGACCGACTCGCAGAGCGAGTTCGGCGCCGAATACGATTCGCTCTCCGACATGGTGTCGTTCGGCGTCGCCCCCGCGCTGGTGATGTACGAGTGGGCGCTGAAGGACCTCGGCAAGCTGGGCTGGGTCGCCGCCTTCATCTATTGCGCCGGCGCCGCGCTGCGACTGGCGCGCTTCAACACCAACATCGAGGTGGTCGACAAGCGCTTCTTCCAGGGTCTGCCGAGTCCGGCCGCCGCGGCCCTGATCGCCGGTCTGGTGTGGGTCATGCTCGACAACGGCGTCGCCGGCCACGACATGCGCTGGTACGCCTGCGTGCTGACGGTCTTCGCGGGCATCTCGATGGTGAGCAACGTGCTGTTCTGGAGCGGCAAGGACATCAACCTGCGCAAGAGCGTGCCCTTCATCGTACTGATCGCGCTGGTGCTCGCCTTCGCCCTGGTGTCGAGCTATCCGCCGGGAGTGCTGTTCGCCCTCTTCCTCGTCTATGCCGCATCGGGCTACGTGATCTACGTATGGCGGCTCCTCCGTCGCCGCAAGCGTCGCCAGGAGGCCGCGTCGCAGGAAGCGGCGCAGGTGCCCGGCGAACCGGACGACGACCGCCCAGCCTCCTGAAACCCAGTACCCCAGAACCCGCCGCATCCGACTTCCAGGAGCCGACCATGAAAGATCAGCTGATCATCTTCGATACCACCCTGCGCGACGGCGAACAGAGCCCGGGCGCCTCGATGACCCGCGACGAGAAGGTGCGCATCGCGCGCCAGCTCGAGCGCATGCGGGTCGACGTCATCGAGGCGGGCTTCGCCGCCGCCTCCAACGGCGACTTCGAGGCGGTGCGCAGCGTCGCCGAGGCGATCAAGGAGTCGACCGTATGCTCGCTCGCGCGCGCGAACGAGGTCGACATCCGGCGTTCCGGCGAGGCGATCCGCCCCGCCGCGCGCAGTCGCATCCACACCTTCATCGCGACCAGCCCGATCCACATGGAGAAGAAGCTGCGCATGAGCCCCGAGCAGGTCGTCGAGCAGGCGGTGAAGGCGGTGCACTGGGCGCGCGAATACACCGACGACGTCGAGTTCTCCGCCGAGGACGCTGGCCGTTCCGAGCTCGATTTCCTCTGCCGCATCTTCGAGGAGGTGATCAAGGCCGGGGCCACCACCCTCAACGTGCCCGACACGGTGGGCTACAACGTGCCGGAGCAGTACGCGGCAACCCTCCGCCAGCTGATCGAACGGGTGCCGAACTCCGACAAGGTCGTATGGTCGGTGCATTGCCACAACGACCTCGGCCTCGCGGTGGCGAATTCGCTCGCTGCGGTGATGTCGGGCGCGCGCCAGGTCGAATGCACGATCAACGGCCTCGGCGAGCGCGCGGGCAACGCCTCGCTCGAGGAGATCGTCATGGCGGTGCACACTCGCGGCGACGTCTTCCCGGTCGAGACCCGGATCGATACCACCCAGATCGTGCCCGCCTCCAAGCTGGTCTCGCAGGTCACCGGCTACACGGTGCAGCCGAACAAGGCGATCGTCGGCGCCAACGCCTTCGCGCACGAGTCCGGCATTCACCAGGACGGCGTGCTCAAGCATCGCGAGACCTACGAGATCATGCGCGCCGAAGACGTCGGCTGGGGCGCGAACAAGCTCGTGCTCGGCAAGCACTCGGGACGCAACGCCTTCCGCGCGCGCCTGCAGGACCTCGGCATCGAGATCGGCAGCGAGGAGCACCTCAACGTCGCCTTCGCCCGCTTCAAGGAGCTCGCCGACAAGAAGCACGAGATCTTCGACGAGGACCTGAACGCGCTGATGCGCGACGAGTCGGTGACGCCCGAGGCCGAGCATTTCCGCCTCGTCGCCACCCGCTTCCACTCGGAAACCGGCGAAACCCCGCAGGCGGAGATCACGTTGACGATCGGCGGCCGCGAGGAGAGCACTTGCGCCGAGGGCTCGGGCCCGGTCGACGCCGCATTCAAGGCCATCGAAGCCATCGTCGACAGCGGCAGCGAGCTGCTGCTGTTCTCGGTGAACGCGATCACTACCGGCACCGACGCCCAGGGTGAAGTGACGGTGCGCCTGTCTCGCGATGGTCGCGTGATGGACGGCCAGGGCGCCGACACCGACATCATCGTCGCCTCGGCGAAGGCCTACCTCAACGCGCTCAACAAGCTGCAGAGCACCGCCACCCGACTCAACCCGCAGGTCTGAGTCAGGACGCCGGCGCCGGGCCGCTCAGGCCTGGCGCTGGCGCGAGGGCGCGGAATTGCGCGCGTACATCGTCGTCGTCACGAACAGCAGCACGGCGAGCACGAACTCGGCGATCGCCAGCGCGCCCGCGAGGCCGCCGTCGCCCGCCCGCAGCACGCCCTCGGTCAGGTAGAGCAGCGACAGCATCGAGGTCCATTGGTACGTATAGCGCTTGCCGCGCAGGATCCCGAACACCGCGGCGAGCAGCGGCACCACCTTCAGGATCATCCACGAGCCCCCGGGGCGCAGCGGCGCCAGCCAGGCCTCCCACGCCACGCACAGCACGATCAGGGCGAGCAGGCTCGCGCTCGCCGCAAGCAACCACCCGCGCGTGCTCATCGTGCGGCTCCCAGCCGCAGCGCCACCTGCGCCAGGCGCCGGCCCTGGGCGCGGGCGAGCGCCCCCTCTTCCACGCTCAGCACGGGCGAGCCATCCGCACCCGCCACGTGGGTCACGCCGTAAGGCGTGCCGCCGCTGCGGGTGGCGTTGAGTTCGGGCTCCGAGTACGGCAGCCCCATCAGCAGCATGCCGTGGTGCAGCAAGGGCAGCATCATCGAGGTCAGGGTCGTCTCCTGGCCGCCGTGCAGGCTGGCGGTGGAGGTGAACACGCAGGCCGGCTTGCCGGCCAGGCTGGCGTTGACCCAGGCGCCGGCAAGTCCATCGAGGAAGTACTTCATCGGTGCTGCCATGTTGCCGAAGCGGGTCGGGCTGCCGAGCGCCAGCCCCGCGCACTCCTCGAGGTCGCTCAGCTCCGCGTAGGGCGGGCCGTCGGCGGGAATCTCGTCCTCCGTCGCCTCGCACACGGCCGACACCTTCGGCACCGTCCGGACCCGTGCCGCGGCACCGGGAACCTGGTGGATG
The DNA here is from genome assembly GCF_001696715.1 of Thauera phenolivorans. GTDB lineage: Bacteria > Pseudomonadota > Gammaproteobacteria > Burkholderiales > Rhodocyclaceae > Thauera > Thauera phenolivorans. The sequence goes on from NZ_MBFM01000001.1 coordinate 165,945, forward strand.
CCGAGGGCGATCTGCTCGGCGAGCGCGCGCACCGAACCGCGGTGGCTGTAGTAGAGAACGAGGATTTCCTGCATGAAGGGTCGGAGTCGATAGAATGCCGGGATTATACCTGCCGGCGGGCCAGCCCCCGCCCGCCCCGATGCGCCCGAAGCTGCAAGCCCTGCACGATTTCGCCGAGCTGTTCGCGGACCGCTTCGGCACCACCCGCTGCCCCCAGGTGGCCGCCGGCCTCGCCTTCACCACCCTGCTCGCGGTGGTGCCGCTGGTCACGGTGACCGTCATCGCGTTCAGCCGGTTGCCGGGTGTCGAGGCGCTCGGTGCCGCGCTCGAGCGTTTCCTGCTCGACAACCTCCTTCCCGAACGCGCCGGCCAGATCATCGCCTCGCACGCGCTGCAGTTTTCCGAGCAGGCCGGTCGCCTGACCACGATCGGCCTCGCCATCGTCGCGATCACCGCCCTGCTGCTGCTGAGCACGATCGAGAAGGTGTTCAACCAGATCTGGGGCGTACGCCAGCCGCGGCCGATGCTTCAGCGGATCACCGTGTCGTGGTTCGTGCTCACCCTGGGCCCGATCGCGTTCGGCGCCAGCGCATTCGCCACCGGCTATCTGGTCGCGACCTCCGCCAGTATCAGCGGCAACCTCCCCTGGGTCGGCGAGCTCACCGCGCGCCTGCTGCCACCCCTGCTGCTCGGGGCCCTGTTCAGCTTCCTCTACTTCGCCGTCCCCAACCACCCGGTGCGGCCTGCGCATGCGATCGCCGGCGGCCTGGCGGCGGCCGTCGCCTTCGTCCTGATGCAGCGCGCGTTCGGCATGTTCATCGCGCGCGTGCCCAGCTACACCCTGATCTACGGCGCCTTCGCGGTGCTGCCGATCTTCCTCATCTGGCTCTATCTGTCGTGGATGGTGATCCTCGTCGGGGCGCTGATTTCCGCCACCCTGCCTGCCTTCCTCGAGCGCCAGCGGCTCACCCCGCCCTTTGCCGGCGATCGCGCGTGGGCGGCGGTGACCATGCTCGCCACGCTCGGCGCAAGCCAGCTGCGCGGCACTCCGGTGAGTTTCGGGACCCTGTGCGAAAGCGTGGGCTGGCGCGAGCATGCGACCGAGGCGCTGCTCGACGACCTGCACCGCAGCGGCTGGGCGACGCGCACCGAGGACGGCGACTGGGTACTGACCCGCACCCCGGCCGAGTTGCGCATCAGCACCGTCATCGAGCGCTTCGCGCTCGATCCCTCGCGCTGGCTCGCCGCCACCGCGCAGGGCCCGAGTGCCGCGGTCGCGAGCGAACTAGATCATCACCTTGGCGGGCTGTCACTGACGCTGCAGGACCTGATCGCGAGTGCGCAGGGGGGGTCATCGGCCACGACCCGTACTGCCGGCACCGATGCCGCCGCACGTCCGAAAAGCTGAGTCCGCCTTGTCCGGAACAGCGAAAGGCTTTATAATTGCGCGCTTTTCGCATCCACACATCAGGACTACGATATGGTCGTCATTCGCCTTGCCCGTGGTGGCGCCAAGAAGCGCCCGTTCTACAACATCGTTGCGGCCGATTCCCGCAACCGTCGCGACGGTCGCTTCATTGAGCGCGTAGGTTTCTACAACCCGGTGGCTTCCGGCAATGCCCAGAGCCTGGTCGTCAATACCGAGCGCCTGGCCTACTGGCAGCAGAACGGCGCCCAGCTGTCGCCGACCGTTGCCCGCCTGGTGAAGCAGGCCGCCAAGTCCGCCGCCTGAGCGACGCGGCACCGCACGGGATCGCCGGAATGATCGTACTGGGGCGCATCGTCGCCCCTTTCGGCGTTCAGGGCTGGGTCAAGATCCATCCCTTCGGGGATGATCCGCTGTCCTGGCGCGAGATGCCGCACTGGTGGCTCGCCGCCGCGGACGATGCGCCCGAGGGCACATGGAAGCAATACACGCTGAAAACCTGCCGCGCGCACGGCAAGGGACTGGTGGCGTGCTTCGACGAGATTGCCGATCGCAACGCTGCGGAGGCGATCTCGGGGCAGTTCATCGGCGCGCCGCGCGAGGCGATGCCGGAACCGGAAAAGGACGAGTACTACTGGGGCGACCTGGTCGGACTCACGGTGACGAACGAGGGCGGTGAAGCGCTCGGCACCGTCAGCGGCCTGATCTCGACCGGCGCGCACGACGTACTGCAGGTGCAGGAAGGCGAGACCGAGCGGCTGATCCCCTTCGTCGCCGCCTACGTGCTCGAGGTGGACCTCGCCGCGAGGACGATCCGGGTGGCGTGGGAAAGGGATTGGTAGCCGGCGACGCCTTGGCACTGCCCGCGGGCAGACGCCGTTACGACGTGATCACGCTCTTTCCCGAGATGTTCGCAGCTCTCAGCGGCAGCGGCATCACGCGAAGAGCACTGGAACGCGGGCTCTACGAGCTCGCTTTCCATAACCCGCGCGACTTCGCGACCGACGCGCATCGCACGGTGGATGACCGTCCCTACGGGGGCGGACCCGGAATGGTCATGCTGGCCGAACCGCTGCGGCAGTCGATCGTCGAAGCGCGCGCGGCGCAGGAAGCCGCGCTCGGGGTGAGCGGCAGCGTGATCTACCTGTCGCCGCAGGGTCGCCGCCTCGACCATGCGAGGGTGCTGGAACTGGCGCACGAGCCGGGCCTGGTGCTGTTGTGCGGACGCTACGAAGGTGTCGACCAGCGCCTGCTCGACCGCGAGATCGACGAGGAGCTCTCGCTTGGCGATTTCGTCCTCTCCGGCGGCGAGCTGCCGGCGATGGTGCTGCTCGACGCGATCGTTCGGCAACTGCCGGGCGCATTGAATACCGCCGGATCGGCGCAGGAGGATTCCTTCTTCGACGGTCTGCTGGACTGCCCGCACTACACCCGCCCCGAGGTGTATGAGGGCGAACGGGTGCCCGAGGTGCTGCTCTCGGGCAACCATGCGGCGATCCGCCGCTGGCGCCTGAAGCAGGCGCTGGGCAACAGCTGGCTCAGGCGGCCGGACCTGCTCGCAGGCCGTAAGCTGAGCAAGACAGAATTGAGCCTGCTTGAGGAATTCAAGCGGGAACAAGCCGGGGTCGACGGCGGCAAGGCCGACTGACGACCCTTATATAAACGGCACGCATCAGGTGGCGACCTGCTCTGCTGCCAGGCCAAGTGCCGACTAGATGGAGTCTATCCAATGAACCTGATTCAGCAACTCGAACAGGAAGAAATCGCCCGCCTGACCCAGGGCAAGGCCGTCCCGTCGTTCGCCCCCGGCGACACCGTGATCGTCCAGGTCAAGGTCAAGGAAGGTAACCGCGAACGTCTGCAGGCGTACGAAGGCGTGGTGATCGCCAAGCGCAATCGCGGCCTGAACTCCTCCTTCATCGTCCGCAAGATCTCGTCCGGCGAAGGCGTGGAACGTACGTTCCAGACCTATTCGCCGCTGGTGGCCGGCATCGAGGTTAAGCGCCGCGGTGACGTCCGTCGCGCCAAGCTCTACTACCTGCGTCAGCGCTCGGGCAAGTCGGCGCGGATCAAGGAAAAGCTGGACTACAAGGCTGCCGCCGCCAAGCGTGCCGCCCAGCAACAGCAGCAGGGCTGATCCCGGTCGCGCTCCGCGTGAACGGCAAAAAACGGGCTTCGGCCCGTTTTTTTTCGCCTTCCGCTCGACCCCGCGATCCCGCAGCCCGGCCCGCCGCTCAGCGGCGATCGACGAGATGGAGCATCACCGCCGCCGCGGCGAGGAAGATCAGGCTGGGGGTCAAGGCCGCGAGTGGCGGCGCCCAGGCGTTGATCACGCCGAGACTGGAGAACAGGCCGTTGAGCAGATGGAAGCCGACGCCGAGCATGACGCCGACGAACACCTTCACGCTGACGCCGCCCATGCGGTCGTGGGTGAAGGAGAAGGGCAGCGCGAGCGCAAGCATCACCAGCGCGGCGAACGGATAGCTAAGCTTCTTCCACAGCGCGATCTCGTAGCGATCGGCGTTCTGCTTATTCTCGCGCAAATGCTCGCTGTACGCCCACAGGTTGCCGACCGACATCCGCTCGGGCACGACCATCAGCACGCTCAACACCTCGGGCGTGAGCTCCGAGCGCCATTCGATCTCATCGAGCCGCTCGACCTCCGTGCGCTCGCCGAGGAAGTTGGTACGCGACACCTCGAGGAGGCGCCAGCGCCCGTCGGCGTCGTATACGCCGCGCTTCGCTTCGGCGAGCGACACCAGGGCGTAGTTCTCGTCGAAGGTGTACACACGGGCCCGCTCCAGGGTGCGGTCCGGATGCATCGTGCGGACGTTGATGACCTGGTCGCCCTCCTTCACCCACAGGCCGGAACGCAGCTGCTGGGAGACCGCCGACTGGGTCGCGGTCAGCTTCCACTGCTGGGCGGCACTCTCGGCCGGCGGTGCGACGTACTCGCCCATCACGAAGGTCAGCACGACGAAGACCGAGCCGATCAGCCCGAGCATGCGCAGCATCCGCGCGGTCGACAGGCCCGAGGCGCGCATCACGGTGATCTCGGAATGGCGGGCAAGCGAGGTCAGACCGTAGAGCGAGCCGATCAGCACCGCCACCGGCAGCAGCTCGTAGACCCGGCCCGGCAGGATCAGCAGCACATAGACCGCCGCCTGCGCGACCCCGTAGCCGCCCTTGCCGACGTCCTCGAGCTCGTTGATGAAGTCGAAGAACATGAACAGGCCGAGGAAGGCCACCAGCACCAGCGCGGTGGCACCGTAGATCTCGCGCGCAAGGTAACGGAACAGGACCGGCATCACGCCCTCGCCCGCCAGAACGGCGACACCGCCAGGCGCTTGTAGAACATCAGCGCCAGCACCACCAGCACCGCGAGATGGGGGAGCACCACGCCTACCGTGAAGCCGATCCGGCCCTGCGCGATCCAGGCCTGGCACACCGACATCGCGTTGCTGTAGATCAGATAGGTCAGCACCGCCACCAGCAGGCTGTTCGAACGGCCGGCGCGCGGGTTCACGAAGGAAAAGGGGATCGCCAGCAGTGCGAGCAGCAGCGCCGTGACCGGGGCCCCGATGCGGGCGGCGAGCTCGCCGAGGTGGCGCTCGGTGGGCGCTGCCAGCAAGGCCGCGGTACTCATGCCGCGGATCCGGGTCGGCGGCGACACGGCGCGCTGCTGGTCGATCGCCACCGTGTAGCGTTCGAACTCCATGATGCGAAACTCCGGTGTGCCTGGCTGGCCGTCGTAGCGCCTGCCGCTCTCGAGCACCACCAGGCGGCGCCCCTCCTCGTCCGTCTTCAGCAGGCCCTCGGCGGCGACGATCAGGCTCAGCTTGCCCTTCGTCTCGTCGCTGACGAAAACGTTGCGGACCCGGCCGTCGGCACCGGCGCCGATCTCGACGAAAAACACCCGCTGGGCGCCGGACGACTCGCGGAACACGCCGGGCGCCACCCGCTGGGTGTCGTCGCGCATCTCGAGGCGCTCGCGGTATTCGGCGCTCTTGTACTGCGCCCACGGGCTCAGGTAGAGCGTGGCGGCGCCGATCACCAGCACCACCGGCAGCGCAAACCACAGCACCGGCCGGATCCACGCGGTCAGCGGCACGCCGGACGCGAACCAGACCACCATCTCGGAGTCCCGATAGCTGCGCGACAGCGACATCAGGATCGCCATGAACAGGGTCAGGGTCAGCACCACGGGCAGGTTCGACAGCGCGCCGAAGCCGATCAGGGTGAGCACCGCGTCCGCAGGCACGCTGCCACCGGCCGCTTGGCCGAGCAGACGGATCAGCACGGTGGTGATCAGGATCGCGAACAGGGCCACGAAGACGCCGACGGCGGTCTGGGCGAATTCACGCTGTAGGGCGCGGCGGAAGATCATCGCGCGATAGAGGCGTCGGGGGGAATGGACGTGGAAATGGGAAGGCGTTTTGACGGTTTCCTTGCGGACGGGCCATAATCGGCGGCACTTTGCATGCCCCGTCTTTCAAGGAACAAGTCGATGGAATTTACCATAAAGGCCGCCCATCCGGAGAAGTTCAAGACCGGTCTCCTCGTTGCCGGCGCCTTCGCCGACGGCCCGCTGCCGGCTGCGAGCGACGCCCTCGACGCGGCCAGCGGCGGTCGCCTCGCCCACCTGCTCAAGCGCGGTGACCTCGAGGCCAAGGCGGGTTCCACCCTGCTCATCGCCGACCCGCAGGGCATCGCGGCCGAGCGCCTGCTGCTGGTCAGCCTCGGCAAGCGCGAGGAGTTCGGCGACAAGGCATTCCGCGACGCGCTCGCCGCCGCCGCGAAGGCGATCGCCGCCGGCCCCGCGAGGGAGGCGGCGGTCACGCTCGCCGACGTCGAGGTCGCCGGACGCACACACGAGTGGCGGCTGCAGCAGGCTGCGCGCATCCTCGCCGACGGCGCCTACCGCTTCGATGCGATGAAGTCCGACAAGGAGGCGAAGAAGGACCGCGGCGCGAAGAAGCTCAGCCTGCTGCTCGCCGACAAGCCGGGCGTGCGCGAGGAGACCGCGGTCCGCCGCGGCAGCGCGATCGCCGCCGGCATGGCGCTGGCGAAGGACCTCGGCAACGCGCCTGCGAACGTGTGCACTCCGACCCAGCTCGGCGACACCGCACGCGCGCTCGGCAAGCAGTACAAGTTCGAGGTCGAGGTGCTCGATCGCGACGACATGGAGAAGCTCGGGATGGGCGCCCTGCTGTCGGTGGCGCGCGGCTCGCATCAGCCGCCCCGCTTCATCGTCCTGCAGTACAAGGGTGGCAAGGGCAAGACGAAGCCGGTGGCGCTGGTGGGCAAGGGCGTCACCTTCGACACCGGCGGCATCTCGCTCAAGCCGGCAGCCGAGATGGACGAGATGAAGTACGACATGTGCGGCGCGGCGAGCGTGCTCGGCACCTTCAAGGCCGTCGCCGAGATGGGGCTGCCGATCAACCTGGTAGGCATCGTCCCCGCCACCGAGAACATGCCGGGTGGCGGCGCCACCAAACCGGGCGACGTCGTCACCTCGATGTCCGGCCAGACGATCGAGGTGCTCAACACCGACGCCGAGGGCCGCCTGATCCTGTGCGACGCCCTCAGCTACGCCGAGCGTTTCAAGCCCGCCTGCGTGATCGACATCGCGACCCTGACCGGCGCCTGCGTGGTCGCGCTCGGCAAGATCCCGAGCGGCCTGCTCGCCAACGATGACGAGCTCGCCGCCGAGCTGACCCGCCGCGGCACCGACTCGGGCGACCGCGTCTGGCAGCTGCCGCTGTGGGAGGAGTACCAGGAGCTGCTCAAGAGCAACTTCGCCGACATGGGCAACATCGGCGGCCGCTTCGCCGGCACCATCACCGCGGCCTGCTTCCTCTCCCGCTTCACCAAGGCCTACAAGTGGGCGCACCTCGACATCGCCGGTACCGCCTGGGTGTCGGGCGACGCCAAGGGCGCGACCGGCCGGCCGGTGCCGCTGCTGGCCGAGTTCCTGATCGGCCGCGCAGAGGCCGGCGTCGTCTGAGATGACCGCCGCCACGCGGGTGCAGTTCTACCACAACACGCCCGACCGCCTCGTGCTCGCCTGCGAGATGGTCGGCCGCGCCTACGCCAGCGGGCGCAAGGTCGCACTGCGCCTGCCCGACGCCGACAGCGCGCGCCGCCTCGATCGCCAGCTGTGGACCGCGGATCCCACCGCCTTCATCCCCCACGTCGCCGCCGACTCGCCGCTCGCCGCGGAAACGCCGGTGGTGCTCGCGGTCGCCGGCGGTGAGGCCTGGCCGCACACCGACCTGCTGTTCAATCTCGCCGACGACCTGCCACCCGGTTTCGAGCGCTTCCGCATGGTGATCGAGATCGTCGGCCAGAGCGAGGCGGAAAAGCTGCCGGCGCGCACGCGCTGGACCCACTACAAGAAGCGCGGCCTCGCCCTGCAGGCCTTCGACGCCGAGCGCAGGGTCGCCCTATGAACCGCCCACCCCACGACGATGACATCGAGCGTGCCGATGCCCTGCTCGACCAGGCCGACGCGCTGCTGAATCGACATCGCGATGACGAGCCGGCGGACACGCCGGCGCCGCCTTTCGGCGGCAAGGCGGTGGCCTCCGGCGGCGACGACGACCTGCCGATTCTCACCGAGGTCGTCGAAGCTCGGGCTCGACCCGGACTGGCGGCGCTCGAACCGGCCGCCGCCGCCGAGCCGCCGCCCGCAACCCCCGAACTGCCGCCGGCCCTGCCCTCCGCCTTGTCCCCCGCCCTGCGCGCCGCGCTCGAGCGCGAGATCGCCGCCGCGGTGGAGGACTGGCTGGTCGACCAGCTGCCGCTCATCGTCGATCGTCAGATCGACCTGCTCGTCGAGCGCCTGCGCGCCGAGACGCTCGACGAGTTGCGCCGCGGGCTTGCGCCCGCGATCGCCGAACGCGTCCTGCACCGGCTCGACCCCGCGCGACCGGGGCAAGCGTAGGCGCGGCGAACGCCATGAACCGGCCTCGTCGCGGCCTTCGCCGCGCCCGCACGCGTGCGGAACGAGGCGGCGGAGCGCATCCGCTATAATCGACGCCTTTGCCCCGACACGCGCTCAAACCATGGAACTGGCCAAAAGCTTCGAACCGGCGGACATCGAGCGCCGCTGGTACCCCGAGTGGGAATCCCGCGGCTATTTCGACGCCGGCCTCGACACCTCGAACGACAACGCCTTCTGCATCCTGCTGCCGCCGCCCAACGTCACCGGCACGCTGCACATGGGTCACGGCTTCAACCAGACGCTCATGGATGCGCTCACGCGCTACCACCGCATGCGCGGCGACAACACGCTGTGGCAGCCGGGCACCGACCATGCCGGCATCGCCACCCAGATCGTCGTCGAACGCCAGCTCGATGCCCAGGGCGTGAGCCGACACGAGCTCGGTCGTGAGAAGTTCCTCGAGAAGGTGTGGGAGTGGAAGGAATACTCCGGCGGCACCATCACCCGGCAGATGCGCCGCCTCGGCACCAGTCCCGACTGGAAGCGCGAGCGCTTCACGATGGACGAGGGCCTGTCGAAGACGGTCACCGAGACCTTCGTGCGCCTCTACAATGAGGGCCTGATCTACCGCGGCAAGCGCCTGGTGAACTGGGACCCGAAGCTCGGCACCGCGGTGTCCGACCTGGAAGTGGTGTCCGAGGAAGAGGACGGCAAGCTCTACCACATTCTCTACCCCTTCTCTGAGGGCCCGTTCGGCGAGCTGCGCGGCCTGACCGTGGCCACCACCCGCCCCGAGACCCTGCTCGGCGACGTCGCGGTGATGGTCCATCCCGAGGACGAGCGCTATGCGGGGCTGATCGGCAAGACCGTCGCCCTGCCGCTCACCGGCCGCCACATCCCGATCATCGCCGACGACTACGTCGATCGCGAGTTCGGCACCGGCTGCGTCAAGGTCACGCCGGCGCACGACTTCAACGACTACGCCGTCGGCCAGCGCCACGGACTCGAGATGATCGTCGTGCTCAGGCTCGACGGCAGCGTGCCCGCAGTCGCCGAGCGCTACACGACCGACGGCCAGCCGCTCGACGGCGTGCCGATGCCGGCCAGCGTCGCCGGCCTCGATCGCGTCCCCGCACGCGACAAGGTGGTTGCCGAGCTCGAGGCCGAGGGGCTGCTGGTGGAGGTGAAGGCGCACAAGATGCAGGTGCCGCGTGGCGACCGCACCGGGGTCGTCATCGAGCCGATGCTGACCGACCAATGGTTCGTCGCCATGAGCAAGCCGGGCGCGGACGGCAAGTCAATCACGCAGAAGGCGCTCGAGGTGGTGGCCTCGGGCGAGATCCGCTTCTACCCGGAGAACTGGGTCAACACCTACAACCAGTGGCTCAACAACATCCAGGACTGGTGCATCTCGCGCCAGCTGTGGTGGGGCCACCGCATCCCCGCCTGGTACGACGAGGAAGGCAAGATCTACGTCGCCAGCTGCGAGGAAGAGGCGATCGCCGCCTGGAAGGCCGATCTCGAGACCGAGATCGCCCGGCTGCAGGCCGAGGTGGCGGGCCGCCAGCGCGAGGGTCAGACCGCCGAGCACTACCCGGATCTGGCCGAGCGCCTGTCGGTGCTGCACGCGCGCCACGAGGCCGGCGAGCTTCGCCGGGAGGAGGACGTGCTCGACACCTGGTACTCGTCGGCGCTGTGGCCCTTCTCCACGCTCGACTGGACCGCCGAATGGCCGGAGAAGAGCAACGACGCGCTCGATCTCTACCTGCCCTCGACCGTGCTCGTCACCGGCTTCGACATCATCTTCTTCTGGGTGGCGCGCATGGTGATGATGACCAAACACATCACCGGCAAGATCCCCTTCAAGCACGTCTATGTGCACGGCCTGATCCGCGACGCGGAGGGCCAGAAGATGAGCAAGTCCAAGGGCAACGTGCTCGACCCGATCGACCTCATCGACGGCATCGGCATCGACGAGCTGGTCAAGAAGCGCACCTTCGGCCTGATGAACCCGAAGCAGGCGCAGAGCATCGAGAAGAAGACGCGCAAGGAATTCCCCGAGGGCATCCCCGCCTTCGGCACCGACGCGCTGCGCTTCACCTTCGCCAGCCTCGCCAGCCCGGGCCGCGACATCAAGTTCGACCTCGCGCGCTGCGAGGGCTATCGCAACTTCTGCAACAAGCTGTGGAACGCCACCCGCTTCGTGCTGATGAACTGCGAAGGCCAGGACTGCGGCATCGGTGACAACGTCGCCTGCGCCACCGAGGTGCTCGACTTCTCCTTCGCCGACCGCTGGATCGTGTCGCGACTGCAGCGCACCGAGGCCGAAGTCGCCGCGCAGTTCGAGGCCTACCGCTTCGACCTCGTCGCGCGTGCGGTGTATGAGTTCGTGTGGGACGAGTACTGCGACTGGTACCTCGAGCTCGCCAAGGTGCAGATCCAGTCCGGCACCCCGGCGCAGCAGCGCGCCACCCGCCGCACCCTGCTGCGCGTGCTCGAGACCGTGCTGCGTATGGCCCACCCGCTGATCCCCTTCATCACGGAGGAACTGTGGCAGACGGTGGCGCCGCTCGCCGGCCGCAAGGACACCGACAGCCTGATGCAGGCACGCTACCCGCAGGCCGATCTCAAGCGCATCGACGAGGCCGCCGAGGCGAGGGTCGCCGAGCTCAAGGCGATGATCTACGCCTGCCGCAACCTGCGCGGCGAGATGGGCATCTCGCCTGCCCAGCGCCTGCCGCTGGTAGCCGCCGGCGACGAGGCGGCGCTCCGCCTCTACGCGCCCTACCTGGCCGGTCTCGCCAAGCTGTCCGAAGTGCAGGTCGTCGCCGAGATCGGTGCCGACGAGCTCGCGCCGGTGGCGGTGGCGGGCGATACCCGGCTGATGCTGAAGGTCGAGATCGACATCGAGGCCGAGCGTGAGCGGGTGAAGAAGGAGATCGCCCGCCTCGAGGGCGAGGTGGCGAAGGCCGAGGGCAAGCTCGGCAACGCGAGCTTCGTCGAGCGCGCTCCCGCCGCGGTCGTCGGCCAGGAGCGGGAACGGCTCGCCGGCTTCCGCGCCACGCTGGAAAAGCTGCGTCCGCAGCTGGCGAAGCTGGGCGGCTGATCCCGCCCGTGCCATGCAAAACGGGCTGCCTTCAGGCAGCCCGTTCTTCGTCGACCCCGCCCGCGCGGGGACGGTGGCGAAGCCTACTTGCGGCGCAGGAAGAACTCGAAGGCCTTGTCTTCGGTCTCGCCCTGCCTGAGCAGCTCGTTGCCGGTCTGCTTGGCGAACGCCTGGAAGTCCTTCACCGAGCCGGGATCGGTCGCGACCACCCGCACCACCTGCCCCGCCTTCAGCTCGGCGAGCGCCTTCTTGGCGCGCAGGATGGGCAGCGGGCAATTCAGGCCGCGAGCGTCAACTTCCTTGTCGAATTCCATCGTCCAGTCCTCTGTCGTTTCTTGTGCTTGTGGGCAAAGCGTTCGAGTTTAAAGGATGCGGCACGTCATCGGAAGGCGCGTCCGCTCAGTTCCGTTCCGCCTCGCGGTCCTCGCGCAGCCGGGTCTTGAGTTCGCGCAGCCGCGCGTCGACCGCTGACAACTCGTAGAAGTCGCCATCGCCGGCCTTGCGCGCGATCTCGAGCTGCTCGATCGCCGCCGGCACGCTGCCGCGCAGCACATAGACTTCGGCCTGGGCGCGGTGCTGGGCGGTGCGCCGGCCGAGCTCGGCATTGGCGCGCGACAGCAGCAACCACAGCCGGGCGTCACCGCCGCGCTGCGTCAACGCCTTGCGCATCCCGACCACCGCCGCGGCGGGCTTGCCGGCTTGGATCTGCGCCTCGGCGAGCGCGTACTCCAGGCTGCGATATCCCCGATGGCGCTGACGCGCGGCCTCGAGCAGCGCCAGCGCGCCGACGCCGTCCTTGCGCGCCAGCCGGATCTCGGCGGCGAGCGTATCGACCCAGGGCGAGGACGCAACGTCGGCGCGCAGTTCGTCCACCACCGCGGCCGCCTCGTCGAAGCGCGCCGCCCGCAGCAGGGCGCGCCCGAGGCCATAGCGCGCCGCCGCGTCGTCGGGATGGCGCTCGACGCCTTCCTGCATCTGCCTGACGGCATCGGCGGCGGCCCCTGCCTGCGCACGCAACTTGGCGCGCACGTAGCCGAATTCCGGTGAATCGAGCACCTGACGGTAGGGCATCGAGGAAGCCCGATTCTCCATGTCGGCGATGCGCTCGGTGGTCAACGGGTGGGTGCGCAGGTAGGCCGGCGCGTTGTTCTCGTAAAGCCGGCTGTCGCGCTGCAGGCGCTCGAAGAAGCCGGGCATGCCGCGCACATCGAAGCCGGCCTGCTCGAGGGTTTGCAGGCCGACGCGGTCGGCCTCGCGCTCGAAGCCGCGCGTGTAGCCGAGCTGGGACTGGATCGCCCCGGCCTGGCCGGCGGCGATCGCCGCCTGGCTCACCTGCGAATTGCTGCGCGCGGCCAGCACCGCGACCAGCAACGAAGCCAGCATCACCATCGAGGTCTGACTCTGCTTGCCGAACAACTGGGCGATGTGGCGCTGGGTGACGTGGGCGATCTCGTGGCCGAGCACCGAGGCGAGCTCCGACTCGCTGCGCGCCGCGAGGATGAGCCCGCTGTGCACCCCGATGTAGCCGCCCGGCAGGGCGAACGCGTTGAGGGTGGAGTCGCGCACGACGAAGAAGTCGAACTCGCGCAGCGGATCCTCGCTCGCCGCCACCAGCCGGTGTCCGAGCCGATTGACGTATTCCTCGACCTCCGGATCGTCGAGATAGGCCGCGTCGCGCCAGCGGATCTGCTGGATGATCTGCTCGCCGATGCGGCGCTCCGCCGCCGGCGAAAGTTCGGACGCCGCGACGTCCCCCAGGTCGGGCAGGTCCAGGGCCTGGACGGGAAGGGCCAGCGCGAGGCTGAGCAGCAGGGCGAGCGGTCGGCGCATCATCGGGTGCTATGATACCCGCCCGCACCGAAGCGTTCCCCGCCGCATGTGTCGGTGTGTGGCAATCCCGTTCTCCTTTTTTCCCCAGCCCCCTGGCGGCGCGCCCGCCCCTCCGAGATGAGCGAAGATACCGCCTCCCGCCTGACCCACTTCGACGCCGACGGCCAGGCCCACATGGTCGACGTCGGCGCCAAGGCCGAGACCCGCCGGGTGGCGGTCGCCACCGGCCGCATCCTGATGCAGCCGGCGACCTTCGAGATGATCGCCGGCGGACATGCGAAGAAGGGCGACGTGATCGGCATCGCGCGCATCGCCGCGATCCAGGCCTCGAAGCGAACCGGCGAGTTGATCCCGCTGTGCCACCCGATCCCGCTCACCCGGGTCGCGGCCGAGTTCGCGCTCGACGCCGCCGCCCATGCGGTCGAGTGCACCGTCACCGCGGAGACGGTCGGCCGCACCGGGGTCGAGATGGAGGCGCTCACCGCGGTCAGCACCGGGCTGCTCACCATTTACGACATGTGCAAGGCGGTCGATCGCGGCATGCGCATCGAGGGCATCCGCCTGCTCGTGAAGAAAGGCGGCAAGTCGGGGCACTGGAAGGCCTGAGCGTAACCGCTTGAATTTGCAGGCGGTGCCCGGCTCTTTCTTGGCGTAGCGCTCGACCCTTCGGAAGCGTCCCTGAGGTTCTGCAGGGTTCGGTTATCGGTTCTGTCCATCGTTTGTCCAAGTGGGGGCTACGATGGCATCAATTAGGCGGCGTGGGGATCGTTGGCAGTGTCGTGTAACGCGGCACGGTTTCCCGCCAGAAACCAAGTCCTTCGCAACGAAGGCGGAAGCGGAAACATGGGCACGGTCCATCGAAGTCGAGATGGACAAGGGCAGGCACCAGAACCGCGCCTCAGTCGAGCGAACAACGCTTGCAGACATCCTGCTGCGGTACGCGGAAGAGGTCACGCCCTGTAAGAAGGGGGCGAAGGAAGAAGCCATCCGCCTGAACGCCCTACGGGCGAACAAAGTCGGCAAGTATGCCTTGGCGAACCTCAGTGCCGCAGCAGTGGCGAAGTTCCGCGACGAGCGATCGAAGACGGTCTCGGCGGGCACCGTGTTGCGGGATCTCGCCCTGCTCTCGTCCGTGCTGAATCATGCTCGCAGGGAATGGGGCTTTCCTGTCGAGAACGCCGTTCAAGCGATCCGGAAGCCACGACAGCCCCAAGGGCGGGAGCGCGTGCTATCGCACGATGAAGAAGCCCGCCTGCTGACCGCATCGGCCCCTTTAGGGCGTCGCAGTCCCTGGCTGCAGCCGATCATCATCCTTGCACTGGAAACGGCCATGCGGCGCGGCGAACTGCTTGCGCTGAGATGGGAGCATGTCTGCCTCGACAAGCGCACCGCCCTACTGCCCGACACCAAGAACGGCACGAGGCGCCTCGTGCCGCTGTCACCTCGCGCACTGGAAACCCTGAAGCACATGCCGCGCTCCATTGACGGGCGCGTGTTCCCGATCTCCGAGCCCGCCCTGCACCTGCGGTTCAAGATGGCGTGCGACCGCGCGGGAATCGACGGGCTCCACTTCCACGACCTAAGGCACACGGCGACCACCAGACTTGCCGAGAAGCTGACCAACTTGGCGGAGTTGTCCGCCGTAACCGGACACAAGTCGCTCCAGATGCTAAAGCGGTACTACCACCCCAACGCCGAAGCACTCGCGGAAAAGCTGGCGAAGACGGCGTGACACAGCGCCAGCAACCCAAAACCATTACCTGAATCGAAACCCAAGGACAAAATCATGACCACGATTGTTTGCGGAATCATCACTAACGACCCGATCAACCTTGATGTGATCAAAAACGCTTATTCCAAGCTCGCTGAGGTCCCGTCTGTCTGGATCGATGTTGATGCTGACATAAAGCGCCCAGCGATGCAGCGACAAGGGTATAACCGGGCAAAATGGTTTGACGATTTGCTGCCGCGATGCCTGCAAGGCCTGCAGGGGCGTCCCGGCGCCCTGGACCTGTTCGTGACTGTCGAGAACGGGGCAGAAGCGGCGCAGGTGCTGGCGCTGGGCGGCGTGGTCGCCCGAGTGGGCGGGGACAACGGCGCGGGCGTGGATGGCGCCCTAGACCTGCGCGGGATGGCGCCGAAGACTGCGGCGCGAGAGCTGGCGCGAACGGTGGGGTGATTCTCGCGCAGAAAAGCCAACGGCAGATCCTTGGATCTGCCGTTGGCTTTTTGTCACCGGACAGTTGGGGCCTTGGCCGGTTTGGCGGGGACGGATCGAATATAAACAAATGGCCTCAATTCGGCAAGTTGATATAACCTTAAAGCGCTTCCTCGTACGATAAAACCGGCTTATATTCTCACGGCACGATGGGCGTTCCGCATCACGGAGTGCTCGCCCGGACACCAGCCTGAAATCACTGCCCTAGGCGGGGACGTGACCTAGGGAAATGGAGCCCCGCTGACTGGCGGAACGCCAGCGGCAAACCTTGCTCTGATTCACCGTACAGGGACGGTTGCTTTCCCACCCGCCAAACCACCTTCAAAAAAAGGGGTTTGGCGTTGTTGTTTGTGGGGCTCACCCTGGACGGTGGCCCCACTCGCCAAACCCGATAACCATAGGAGTTTGGCGAAATGGACAGTCACATCATACAAGATGCGCCGCAGGACGGCGCACGGCAACGCGCCTGCATTTTGCAGCACCTCACCCTGTACGGACAAATCTCAACGACCGAAGCCCGAGAGCGGTACGGGATCATGTCCCCGGCTTCCCGTGTGCTTGAACTGCGGCGTGCTGGACACCAGATCGACACGGTTCGGCTTCGTGCGCCCGATGCGAACGGGCAATTCCACAATCAGGCCAAGTACGTGATGCGGGGTGTGAAATGACCACACACTTCGATAACGACATCGGCCTATGTGATGCCGGGATCTACTCGACTGGATCGGGAATGGACGCATGGCAGGACGTTACCCCTGCTGAGTTGCGGGAAATGCTTGAGGGCACGTCCCCGACTGCGTTCCGCACGATCCTTAGCAGGACGGGCGAGGACGCTTATCAAGGTCCCTTCCACATCGATGTTGATGCAGGCGACATTGAAGAGGCCATCGAAGCAATGCGCGAGGTGCTCGATAAGCTGGAAGCGCTTGGACTGGACCTCAACGCCGTGCGCCTGTTCGCAACGGGGGGCAAGGGCTTTCATGCAGAAGTGCCGGAAGCCTGCTTCATGTCGAAGCCTGGGCCCGTCGAAGGGTTACCGCGCATCTATCGGCAAATGGCTTATGCAGAATATGTCGATTGCTGGGACCTTCGAGTCTATAGCGGCAGGCGCGGCAGGCTTTGGAGGGTGCCGAACGTAAAGCGGGAGAACGGCGCATATAAGGTGCCGGTGATCGCCAGTGAAATCAGGTCGATGACCCCTGAAACCTATGCACAACTGTGCAGCGAGCCTCGCCCCTTCCCCGCGCTGGCTGCACCTGTGCTGTGTCCTGGGCTTGCTGCTTTGTTCGTAGAGGCGCGCGATAAGGTGGCGTCGAAGGTGAGCCGAGTTCGTAAATGGTCGGCGGCTGAGACGGAACTACGCCAGCGCTTTAGCGGCAATTGTCCGCCGTCCCTGCACGCCGTGATGAGTGGTCAGGTTCAATCCCCGGCCGGGTTCAATGAATTGGCCCTTCAAGTGTGCTTGCTTGCTCATGCCCTGGGCTGGGACGAGGACAGGCTTATCGCTGAGTGCAAGGGCTTGATTGCTAATCACGATAGCGACGGACACCGATATAACACCCCTCGCAAGCGGGAGAACGAGTTGCGGCGGATGTTCGATTACACAGGGGGTAACGTTGCCTATGAATTTTCGGTCGGCGGGCTTCGCTCGGTATTGCCGAAGGGTTCAAGGTGCCCGGACCTTCAAGGGCTGGAGGCTGACAAGGACGAGGGCTCGCCCGATTACGTGGAACTGCTCGATGCGGCTGATGGAGACGTGGGCGAAATCGTTGCCGTAGCCCGCAAAGCTGTTGTTGATCCTTCTCTATCGAAGACGGAAGCCGAGGCGCTGATTAAGCGTGCTGCGAAAACGGCGGGCGTCGCTGTGAAGGTGCTGAGAACGGACCTTTATCAGCCCGAGGACCATGATAAGCGAGCCGTTATCGATGTTCGCCGGAACGACTACAGCGCCAGCGTTGATAGCTGCATGGCTGTGTTGCCATCGGTTCCCGCGCTGCGCGTCCGTGGTGGCGAGTTGGTCGAGATGGTTCATGGTGTCGGCGGGGCGTCGGTTACCGCTGTCGCATTGCCGCGCTTGGGCTACCTTGTGTCGCAGACTGCCCGCTGGAATTATGGCGATTCGTTTGGCTCGCCTGATACGATGGTCCTGCAAGGTTGTTTGGCTGCTGGCGCGTGGCCTGGGGTTCCCGAGCTTGTCGGGTTGCTGCACCAGCCGACGATCGATGCCGATGGAAACATCATTGCCAGCGCGGGGAATCATGCCGGCATGGAAGCCTGCTTTGACCCTGATGCATTTCCCGAATATGCGGGGACCGCGGCTGAGGCGTTGGCAGAGTTGCGGGGGCTGATACGTGAGTTCCCGTTCGCAACTGAGTTGGACGAGTCGGCGGCACTGTCGGCGATCATCACTGCGGTTGCGCGCCCGATGCTATCGACTGCGCCCGCCTACTTGATTGCGGCACATGACTTGGGGACCGGGAAATCTTTCCTTGCTGGATTGGTCGCCTTGTTCGCGGGCGAAGATGAGACGATGCGACGGTGGGCGCAGCGAGGCGAGGAACAGGACAAGTCTTTGCTTGCTGCGCTTATGGAGGCTAAGCCGTCCTGTGTATTTGACAACCTGATGCACCATTGGCAGTCGCCGACACTTGCGGCAATTCTGACCGCACCTATTTACAGTGATCGGATATTAGGTCAGTCGGCAAGTGCAAGCGTTTCGACTCGCTGCCTTTTCATTGCGACCGGGAACAACATCAAGCCCGTAAAGGACTTGTCGCGTAGAGTGGTCACGATTGAACTTGATGCCAAATGCGAAAACCCCTTGCTGCGCGAGTTCTCGGGTGATCCTGTTGCCGAGGTTCGCGCTAATCGGGGTCGCTGGGTAATGTGTGCACTGCGGGTCCTGCAAGGGTATTTGCAGGGTCCGGGGGTGTCGGGGCTGCAGCCCGTCGCCAGCTTCGGCGAGTGGTCGCGGGTTGTCCGGGGCGCCCTCGTCGCTGCAGGCCTTCCCGATCCTGGTCGAGCGCTGGTGCGCAACGTCGAGGGCGACGATGACCGCGACTTGCTCGGGCATGTGCTGCAAGTGTGGTGGGAGTGCTTCGGGGACGAGCCGTTGACCTTGCGCGACGTGCTGCAGGCGACGGCGGCGGCGGCGGCGTCCTCGCCCTTAGGCGAGCTGCGGGCACTGCTGATCGAGGTCGCGGGCGAGCGTGGCGAGATCAGCGCCCAGAAGCTCGGGAACTGGGTCGGCTCCCGCGCGGGCCGAGTGGTCGAGGGTCTGCGGTTCGTCGGCTTACCTCGCACGAGAACCGGCGTCCCGTGGTCCGTGGCGAAGGTCTGACCCCTGCAAGTGTGATCCCTCGCGTGATCCTGAATCGAGGGATCACGCAGGATCACGCTTAGGATCACAGGCTAGAAGCCGCGCCGTTACTGGGTTTCAGGGCTTTCTGTGATCCTGTGATCCTACTTGGTTATGCTTGCGTATAAGAAACTGCATATAGGGATATAGGCCCACTTGCAGACATATGCGTTCTACGGCGGCGACGCGTACATTCCGGGATCACAGGATCACACTTGCAGGTCCCGTGCCCTTGAAACCCGCGCCGTTACTGGGTTTCAGCGTTCCCGCTGGGCGTGATCCCGGGATCACGGAGGGATCACACAGGGATCACAGGGTGCCGCCGCCGCTGTTACTGCGTTACAATGTGACGCAGTAACGGAACTTGAAGGGGGCGGGGGGGGGCAGTGGCGAAGACAGCGGCAGAACGACAGAAGGCCTACCGGGAGCGACGGGGGCAGGATCACAGGCTGAACCTCTACATCGCCGCCGACGCTGGCGCCGCCCTCGCCCGACTCTGCAAGCTCTGCCGCCTCCCGCAGCGGGAGATGCTCGAGCGGCTGATCCTGACCGCGGAGGCCGACCACCTGCAGACCCTGACGCCCGACAGCCCGGAATGGCTCGAATATCACGGGCAGATTGAAGCCTGGGAGCCAGAACCATGAACAACCTTCACACCTTGCAGGGGCGCCGCAACGGGGGCGCCAGCGTCGACCGTGGCGCCGTCCTCGATCACCGGCAAGCCAAAGCCCGAGCGCTTGCCGTCCTGGGCGGCGGTGACCCTCTGATCGCTTCCCGTGATGCCTTCGACGCCCTTGCCGCGCGGAATCGTGAGCTTCTGGACGGGGGCGGGGACGCCATCCGCGAAGCCCTCGCCGATCAGGTCGCCATCCTGGAAGCCGTGGTCACAGGGTTCAGCTACCAAGCCGCGGTGGCCCGCCACAAGGACGACGCCCGACAACTTGCCGGCGTGGCGATCCGGGCAAGCTCGACGCTTGTGCAGGTGCTGGGGGCGCTTCACCGCATGAGCGAGGACCGGCGAAATGGAAACGCCATCGACGCCGCTCCGTAAGGTCTCGTATCGAAGCCTGGAGGCTCGCCGAGAATGGAAGGCTCAAGCCGCTATGGCTGTGAGGCGTCGAGAGCTTGCAGAGCGATACCCCGACATCAACCCTCAGGCGTGGTCGAACCTGGGGCCTGAGGGTTACGGGTCGATGTCGGGGGCGGGAGCACGGGCTTTGCGTGAGTGGCTGAAGAGTGTTGGCGACCTATTTGGAGCGTGACACCACAGGCAACAGGCCTTGAGAGTGTGGATCGGTACTAGCTGGTAACCTTGGACTTATAATATTCGGCCACTTTCCTGTACTGAGGGTATATTGAACCCCCGCTACCCTCGCCACTAATAGCGAAATCAGTGCATTCCTTAGCAATCCTTGACGCTAAAGAATCAAAGAAATCCAATATGTCATTTGGAATTTCGTACCAGTTGTCGAATTTTGAGTGAAGATAATAAGAGCCTGCCGAAAGTGCAACAGAATTAAGTTGATTATTGTCAACATAACCTCTGCTCGTGGTGTCGCGCTCCTTAAAGCTCTTTATAAATAGCCTCATGCACTTAATTCCATTTTCGTGGCCAGATTGACCGGAGTGCATAAAAAGCCTACCCATTTCCCAATAGCAATATAATGAGCCCTTTCGCGCACCTTCTTTGTAATATTCAAGCGCTTTTTCCTTATTTTCAGGAACCCCTTCATCCCCGAAGGCATACAATCCCCCCAACCTTGCGTATGCTTCCAAGCACCCAAGCCTTGCGGCCTGCTTGTACAGTTCGATCGCCTGACGGCAATCCTGGATGAAGTCACCAAGGCCGTAGTGGTGGCACGTCGCTTCTTCAAAAATGGCTGTCCAAGGTTCTCTTGCTGGAAGACTCAACGCGTCCAACTCATCCCCAACTGGCGAGTCCGAGAGCAGGTCGTCATCTTCCGCTTCTTCCTCTGCGCCATTCCAGTCCCCATCAATGGCCCCTGGAGCCAGTGCAATGGCACGAATCACCTCGTTGGCAGGGGCGCTGAAAAACTCGCGGTTATCGGCAACCCTAACAGGGTGTTGATTTAATACGTTTCCCAGTAAGTGCAAGGGTTTTAGATCTGCTATAATGCTTGTTGCATTAACGGTCTGACAATTCCGATGCGCGGCACCGATCATAAACAGAACGCCTTGTTCAGCTACGTGAATATCGAGGAGCGAATTCCTCAGGATCATCCATTGCGGCGGGTGAAGGTGCTGGCCGATCTGGTTCTGCGTGCGATGTCGCCCACTTTCGATTCGCTCTATGCCGAAGGCGGCCGTCCCTCGATTGCCCCGGAGCGGCTGCTGCGCGCGTCGTTGCTGCAATGCCTGTTTTCGATTCGCTCGGAGCGCGTACTGGTCGAGCATATCGACTTCAACATGATGTATCGCTGGTTCGTGGGCCTGACGCTGGACGAGGCGGTGTGGGATCACTCGACGTTCTCGGCCAATCGCGAGCGCTTGCTCAAGGAAAGCGTGATGCGCGAGTTCTTCGGTGGCGTGGTGGCGATTGCCGAGTGGGCCGATCTGGTCTCGGACGAGCACTTCAGCGTCGACGGCTCGCTGCTGCGGGCGTGGGCTTCGCACAAGAGCCTGGCCGCACGCGACGGTTCGGACGAGCCCCCGGGGCCGGATCAGGGACGCAACCCCGAGGTGGACTTCCGGGGGCAGAAACGTTCGAACGCGACGCACGTCTCGCGCACCGACCCGGACGCCTTGCTCGCCAGCAAGGGCGGCGCAGGCGCCTACCTGAGCTTCACAACCCATGCGCTGGCGGAGAACCGCAACGGGCTGATCGTCGATGTGCACACCACCCAGGCTACCGGCACTGCCGAGCGCGAGGCCGCGCTGGTGATGGTCAAGCGCACCGTGAAGCCGGCCGACGCGACGCATCAGCCGACGTTGGCGGCCGACCGGGGTTACGACACGGCCGAGTTCATCGCTGCGCTCACGCCGCTGGGCGTGCTGGCGCACGTTGCCGCCAAGACCAAGGGCAGCGCCGTGCCCGTGGCGGTCAAGGCTACCGAAGGCTATGCGGTGAGCCTGCGTCGTCGCAAGATGATCGAAGAGGCGTTTGGCTGGGCCAAGGACATCGGCACGCTGCGCCGCCTGATGGCGCGCGGGCTGGACACGATTCGCGCGCATGCGCTGCTCAATTTCGCCGCCTACAACCTGACGCGGCTGGGTAATTTGCTGGCGCCGTAACCCGATGGCGCTATCGCGCCACTTGCGTTGCGGCATTTGACGGTTGAATACGTTGTCTTTGCAGCGACGGGAGCGCTGCTCGATTGCGGTTGCACAATCGGCTGGGAAAACGGCTGGAATCGTCATCAGGGCGGCTCGGGTCGGCTCTTTTCTGCGTCGATTTTTTTCCAGGCGGCTGGGAACCGAAGGTGAAGCGAGAATTTTCAACACCCTGCTAAAGCCTTTGCTTGCAAGAAGGGTGTGAACAAATGTCTCCGCTTCCGTGCAGTCTTCGAACAACTGTTCGTAGACAACGATGAACGGGGTCGGCAGCCCTGTTGCGGCTGAAAGCTCTGCCGCACGCTCTGCAGGGCTACGGGTAGTTTTCCCTACCTTGACCATCCCTTGCATTGCGCTGTTCGCTAGTACATACAGAAAACCTACATCACGCATAGCCAACCCCCAAGTGTCATAGTCACCTGACACATCCTAGCTGAAGGAAGCCTGCCGGAAGAGACTAGATCGAAAAGTTTCAAAAACCCGCCCGCATCTCGAAGAGGGGTGTCTGCACGACCATTAAATATGCCGGAGAAAAAGCTACCCCGTCTTAGCCTGAGCCTATCGATAGGGTATTAGTGATGGCTGCACACGCCCCGCGTTCTCGGTAGGATTATGCATAGTGCGATGTCGCACCAACGGTGCTTGGACAAGTAGTGATGTCCAAGCTGTGTCCAAGTGAAGTTGGACAGAACACATAGTCCGAACCTTCGTCCCATTTCTTTTCAAGGGGTTAGCGCTGGGTAAACTGCATGTGCAAGGCGGTCGATCGCGGCATGCGCATCGAGGGCATCCGCCTGCTCGTGAAGAAAGGCGGCAAGTCGGGGCACTGGCTGGCGGCCGACTGAAAAGCGCCGAAAGGGCCGGGCGGGAGGAGAGCTGACGATGAGCGACGCAGCCGGAACGAAGGATAGCGCGGCCTGCGTGCGCTGCGCCTGGGCGGGCGAGGACCCGCTCTACATCGCCTACCACGACGAGGAATGGGGCGTGCCGCAGCGCGACGAGCGCGCGCTGTTCGAGTTGCTCCTGCTCGAGGGCGCGCAGGCCGGATTGTCGTGGATCACCGTGCTGCGCAAGCGCGCCCGCTATCGCGAACTCTTCGACGGCTTCGAGCCGGAGCGGATCGCGATGTGGGACGCCGGACGCCATGCAGCCCTGCTCGCCGAGCCGGGCATCATCCGCAACCGGGCCAAGATCGAGGCGGCGAGCGCCAACGCGCGCGCCTGGCTCGACCTGCGCGCGGCGGGGATCTCGCCGGTGGATTTCCTGTGGGGATTCGTCGGCGGGTCGCCGCGCCACAACCGCTTCCGCCACCCCGCCGAGGTGCCCGCCCTGACGCCCGAGTCGCAGGCGATGAGCAAGGCGCTGAAGGCGCGCGGGTTCAAGTTCGTCGGCCCGACGATCTGCTACGCCTTCATGCAGGCGAGCGGGATGGTCAACGATCACACGCTCGGCTGCTTCCGCCACCGCGAGCTGGCGGGCTGAGCCCGCCGCTCGTCCGCCTCAGCGCGGCGTCGGGTAGAACAGCTGCTCGCCACCCAGCTTGTAGGAGGCGATCGCCTCACGGCCCGCGTCCGAGGTGATCCAGTCGATGAACTGCTCCGCCGCCGCCTTCTTCACATGCGGATGCTTGTCGGGATTGACCAGGATCACGCCGTAGGGATTGAACAGCTTGGGGTCGCCCTCGTACACGATCGCCAGGCTCTGGCGGTTCTTGAAGTTCGCCCAGGTGCCGCGGTCGGACAGGGTGTAGGCATCGACGCCGGCCGCCATGTTGAGGGTCGGCCCCATGCCGGCGCCCGCCTCCTTGTACCAGTCCTGGCCCACCGGCTCGACCCCGGCCGCCTTCCAGAAGCGCAGCTCGGCGGCGTGGGTGCCGCTCTTGTCGGCGCGCGAGATGAAGGTCGCCGCCTTGCCGGCGATGCGGCCGAAGGCGTCGGGCGTGTCGCTCGCACCCTTCACCGCGGCCGGGTCGGCGCCCGGGCCGATGACCACGAAGTCGTTGTACATGACGTCGCGACGATAGCGCCCATAGCCCTCGGCGACGAACGCGTCCTCCGCCACCCGGTCGTGCACCAGCAGCGCATCGGCGTCGCCGCGGCGGCCGACGTCGAGCGCCTGGCCGGTACCGAGCGCGACCACCTTCACCGTGATCCCCGTCGCCTTCTCGAACACCGGCAGGATGTGGCCGAACAGGCCCGACTGCTCGGTCGAGGTGGTGGAGGCGAGGACGATGGATTCGGCAGCGCCGGCCGCTGGCGCGGCGGCGACCAGCATCGCCGCGGTGAACACTCGGAGTCGATTCAGAAGCGCATGTGCCATGGCAGTTCCCCCTGGATGAAGAGCCGCGCCTCTTCGGACTGCGGCCGTGAAAAGAAGCGTTGCACCGGCGTATGCTCGCACACCCGGCCGGCCGCCATGAAGATAACATCATCGCCGAGGCGGGTGGCCTGGCCGAGGTTGTGGGTCACCATGACGATGCGGGTGCCGTCGGTACGGATCTCGCGCACGATGCGCTCGACCTCGGCGGTCGCCGAGGGGTCGAGGCTCGCCGTCGGCTCGTCGAGCAGCAGCAGGCGCGGCCCGGTGAGCCAGGCGCGCGCGAGCGCGAGGCGCTGCTGCTCGCCGCCGGAGAGCTGGCGCGCGCTGTCTCCGGCGCGATCGGCGAGGCCGATGCGCTCGAGCATCGCCATCGCCCGTCGCCGCCGCTCGGGCGCCGGCACGCCGAGCGGCCGCAGGCCGAGCGCCACGTTGTCGAGCACCGAGCTGCGCAGCATCATCGGATGCTGGAACAGCATCATCACGCCGGCCCGCGGTCGCCCGCCCTCACCCGCCGGCCCCCACTCGATGCGACCCGCACTCGGTTCGATCAGACCGCAGATCGCGCGCAGCAGCATGGTCTTGCCCGAGCCATTGGCGCCCAGCACGAGGGTGATGCCCTCGATGCCGAGTTCGAGCTCGAGCCCAGCGAGCACCGCCCGGCCATTGGGGCGGTAGGACAGGCCGCGGATGCGCAGCGGCAGGATGGCGTCGTCGATGTGCATGGCTCAGCCGAAGCGACGGATCGCCCAGTGGCGCAGGCCGAAGGCGAGTGCGTTGAGGGCGAGGATGAGGAAGATCAGCACGATGCCGAGCGCGATCGCCAGCGCGAGGTCGCCCTTGCTGGTCTCGAGCGCGATCGCGGTCGTCATGACGCGGGTGGCACGATCGATGTTTCCGCCCACGATCATCACCGCGCCGACCTCGCTCATCGCCCGGCCGAGGCCGGCGAGCAGCGCGACCAGCAACGAATGGCGGCAATCGTGCAGCAGCGTGGTGACGCTCCGCCACCAAGAGAAGCGCAGCATGCGCAGCTCTTCCTCATAGCGCTGCCAGGCGTCGTCGACCACCTGGCGCGCGATCGCCGCCATCAACGGCACCACGAGCAGGGTCTGGGCGACCACCATGGCCGGCGGCGTGTACAGCAGGCCGAACTCGCCGAGCGGACCGGAGCGCGACAGGAACAGATAGACGACCACGCCGACCACCACCGAGGGCAGGCCCATGAGGCCGTTCACCAGTACGGTCAGCACGCTCTTGCCCGGGAAACGGGCGACCGCCAGACAGGCGCCGAGCGGCAGGCCGATGAGGGCGCCGAGCACCACCGCAGCGCCGCTGACGCGCAGCGACAGGCCCACGATCTCCGCCACCCGGTGGTCGAAGGTGACGAGCAGCGACACTGCGTCGGTGAAGGTGGCGGCGAAGGCGGACATCGGACGGGAGCATACCCGAAAGCCCGCGCCGGTCGAAATGCGGCGAGCGGGTCAGACCGCGGCGCCGGATCCACGCGCATTCGCGTTGGAGGCCAGCTCGAAAAGCGCCCCGCGGCTAGCTTTCGTAGGCCAGCAGGAGCACATCGGCGGCCTGTTCCCGGAGCGGAATCAGCGACTGATAGGCTGGCGACGAGAACCAGTCGTGCACTGCCGTTACGCTCGGAAAGCGGATCACGACGATGTCCGGGTGAGGGCTTTCGCCCGCGAGCGCAGCCGCCTGCTGGCCCCGAAACACCAGTTCCGCACCCCAGGGCGCCAATGTCTGCGGCACCTTGCTCCGATATTCGGCCCACATCGCCGCGTTCTTGACCGTGATGTGGCCGACGACGTATGCGTCACTCATGGACAGGACTCCAGAAATCGATTGTGCTGAACATCAACCGCCGCCTTTCTGCATCGCACGAGCGAGCCGCGTCAGCAGCGCACGGCGCGCGACCTCGTCGCCGGGGGCGAAACGGTAGCGCACGATCAGTTGCGGCAGCGTGAACGCGCCGACCCGGCGCACGCCGTCGGCTTCGATTTCGATCACGAGCGCCTGGCGGCCATCCTGCAGGTTGAAACGCTGCAGTTCGGTGCCGGCCTGCACCGCCGGCCAGGCCTGGCGCAGGTCGCGCGCGAATTCGCGCGGGGTTGCCGTGACCCGGCGCTCGAAGGACTCCGGCACCGGGCCGCAGGCGAAGGCCATCGCTCAGCCGCCGGCGATCGGCGGCCAGATGGCGAGTTCGTCGCCCTCCTGCAGGCGGCGTTGCAGGCGCTCCGCCGGTGGCACGAAGAGGCCGTTGACCAGCACCAGATGAGCGCTGCGCTCGGGCACATTGAAGCGGCGGATCATGTCCGCCACCGTCGTCCCCTCCTCGACCTCGAGCTCCAGACGGTTGCCGCGGTGGCCGCCGGGCAGGTGCTCGGACAGGGAGGCGAACAGCTTGAACGCCACCTTCATGCCAACGTCACCGCCTCGCGCGCGAGGGCCATCGGCTGCTGGCTGCGTGCGACATAGGCGTCCACGAAGGCGAGCGGCGCCTGCAGCAGGCGCTCCTTCCACTCGCCCAGCCTGACCCGTCCGTGGATCAGGCCGCGCAGCGCGCCCACATGCTCGGTGAGACCGATCGAGGTCGCGCCGATCAGCACGTCGTCCTTGAACTGCAGGCTCAGATAGCGATAGCGCGCATCATCCACCAGTTCGACGCCGCTGCCGCCGGCCTCGGGCTTTTCGCCCCACCACTGGCCGAAGGAGGAGGAGATCAGGCCGAGGGTGTCGAGCACGTTGATCGCGAGCACACCGTTCAGCCGGGTGTCGCGTGCCGCCGCGCCGCGGGCCATGTTCATCGCCGCGATGCGTGCCTGGTCGGCGGCATTGGGCTGGATCGCGGCAACGAGGTGGGCACCGGTGAAGAGATCGGGCGCCTCGGCCACATCGCCGGCCGCGAAGATGCCGGGCACGCTGGTTTGCATGCGGTCGTCGACCAGCACGCCCTTGGCGACATGCACCGGGGTCTCATCGAGAAAGCCGACGTTGGGCGCGACCCCGGCGGCGACGATGACGAGATCGCAGTGCAGCCGGTCCCCGGTCGACAGCGTCACCGTCAGCGGCGCGCCGTCAGCGTCCCCGTCGCCACCGCGGTCGATGCGCTGCACGCCCGCCGAGGTCAGCACGCGCACCCCCTTCTCTTCCACCCAGCGCTTGATCATGCCGCCCGCCGTGGGCGTCATCATGCGCGGCACCATGCGGTCGCCCATCTCGACCACGGTGAGCTCGACCCCGCGCTTGGCGAGCGCCTCCATGATGATGCAGCCGATGAAGCCGGCACCGAGCTGCAGCACGCGCGCGCCCGGCTGCGCCAGCGCGGCGATCGCGCGCGCGTCGGCGAGCGTCCAGCAGGTCTGCACCTCGGGCAGATCGACGCCGGGAATCGGCGGCCGCACCGCGTGCGAGCCGGTGGCGATGAGCAGGCGGTCGTAACCCTCGAAGTGGCCGTCGTCGAACAGCACCGTGCGCTTCGCAGTGTCGAGCGCCACCGCCCGCCCGCGCCGCAGGCCGATGCGCAGGCGCTCGAAATGGCCCGCGTCCTTGCGCAGCCAGGTCCCCGACTCGTCGATGTTGCCCTCGAGCAGGTAGGGGATCGCCATGCGCGAGTAAGGCGGCGCATCCTCGTGGCCGACCATCAGGATGTCGTCGCCGGGCGCGGCCTTGCGCAGGGTTTCGGCGGCGACGACCCCGGCGGGACCGTTGCCCAGAATCAGGTGCTTCATGTCACAGGCCCAGGCGTGTGAGGGTTTCCGCGGTCGGCGCCCCCTCCGGGGTCCAGCCACGAACCTGGTAGTACTGCGGCAGCATCTCGCCGAGACGATTGACCATGCCTTTTGCGGGGCCGGTCTTCGCCGCCTCCTGGGTCAGGCGCGGCGGCAGGGTGTCGTCCGTGGCGGTGAAGCCGGCGGCGTTGTTGAACATGCGCTCCATGTTCCAGATGCGCTCGCCCACCTCGTTGAGCTTGTCCATGCTCCAGTCGCCTTCGCAGGCGGCGGCGAGCTGGGGCTGAACGTCGGCGAGGGTCCACGCGAAGCTGGTGAACACGCAGATGCCGGCCGAATCGAAGATCGCGGTGGCGTCCTGGAAGGCCTTCACCAGCTCCGGCTTGCCCTCGGTGACGTGCGGATCGGTCTTGACGGGGATGCCGAGCACCTCGGAGGCGACCGTGTAGCCGCGCAGGTGGCAGGCGCCGCGGTTGGAGGTCGCGTAGGCCAGGCCCATGCCCTGGATGGCGCGCGAATCGTAGGCGGGGAATTCCTGCCCCTTGACGCTCATCGACAGCTCGGGACGGCCGTATTTCTCGCACAGGCGCTTGCTGCCCAGGCCCAGCTCCTTGCCGAAGCCCTCGCCCACCGCGGTCATCTCGACCAGCTTCGCCAGCGCCTCGGCCGAGCCGAAGGGGGCAGGCATGCCGATCGCCCCGTCGTCGAGGATGCCCAGCTCGTAGAGCTCCATCGCCGCACCGACGGTGGCGCCGAAGGAGATCGGATCCATGCCCTGCTCGTTGCAGAGCAGGTTGGCGTACTGCAGCGCCTCGAGGTCGCCGACACCGTTGGCCGCGCCGAGCGCCCATGCCGCCTCGTACTCGAGCCCGCCCGAGGCACCCCAGTACTGCGGGCTGTTCCTGACCGTGAAGTGGCCCTTGTCGATCTCCGAGATGCGGCCGCAGGCGATCGTGCAGCCGAAGCAGGCGGCGTTCGTCACCAGATGGGGCTTGCCGTCGGACTCGCGCCGCTCGTGCATCGCCTCGGCCGAAATCTTGCCCGCGTCCTCGAACTGGACGTCGCGATGGTTGCGCGTCGGCAGCGCCCCCATCTCGTTGATCACGTTCATCAGCACCTGGGTACCGTATTTCGGCAGACCCTGGCCGGTGACCGCGTTGTCGGCGAGCACCTTCTTGGCCTCGGTGGTCGCCTTCAGGAAGGCTCCGAAGTCCTTGATGCCCGAAACGCCCTTCGTGCCGCGGATCGCCACCGCCTTCAGATTCTTCGAGCCCATCACCGCCCCTACCCCGGAACGCCCGGCGGCGCGATGCAGGTCATTGACGATGCAGGCGTAGAGCACCTGGTTCTCGCCCGCCTTGCCGATCGAGGAGATGCGCACCAGCGGGTCCTGCAGCTCGGTCTTGATACGCTCCTCGGTCTCCCAGCAGCTGCTTCCCCAAAGGCCGGCGGCGTCGCGCAACTCGGCGCGGTCGTTCTCGATGTGGAGCCACACCGGCGTGGGCGAGCGGCCCTCGAAGATCACCATGTCCCAGCCGGCGAACTTCATCTCGGCGCCGAAGAAACCACCCGAGTTCGAGCACGCGATCGCGCCGGTGAGCGGGCCCTTGGTGACCACCGTGTAGCGCCCGCCGGTCGAGGCCATGGTGCCGGTGAGCGGGCCGGTGGCCATGATCATCTTGTTGTCGGGCGACAGCGGATCGACCCGGGGGTCGATCTCGGAGACCAGATACTTGGTGGCCAGCCCGCGCGAGCCGAGGTATTCGGCCGCCCACTGCATGTTGAGGGGCTCTTCCGAGCAGGTGCCTGCCGAGAGGTTCACCCGCAGGATCTTGCGATTCCATCCCATGGTTCTTCCTCCTCAGGCGGCGGCCGAAGCCGGGGTGTTGGCCTTCGCGGCCCAGGCACGCATCCTGTCGATGCCGGTCCAGTCGGCGTCGACATACGTGATGGCGCCGGTCGGGCAGGCGCTGGCGCAGGCGGGGTCGCCCTCGCACAGGTCGCACTTCTGCACCTTGCCGGTGTCCTGGTTGTAGTTGATGGTGCCGAAGGGGCAGGCGATGGTGCACACCTTGCAGCCGACGCAGGTGTCCTCGAACACCATCTTCGCGCCAGTGGAAAGGTCGATGCGGATCGCATCGACCGGGCAGGCGTTCAGGCACCAGGCCTCGGTGCATTGGGTGCAGGTGTAGGGCACCTTGCGGCCCTCGTGTTCGAAGTTGAACACCTTGATGCGCGACTTGCTCGGATTGATGACCCCGGTGTGCTCATAGGAACAGGCCATCTCGCATTGCAGGCAGCCTGTGCACTTGGCGGGGTCGATGTGCAGCGCTTTCCACATCGTCTTGTCTCCTCGTCCCTTTATGGCGCTCCGCTGGTTCGCGGCCGCTTCTTGCGTGTCGCCATTGCCGCCTCCCATGAGGCGGCAATGGCGTGGCACTCATGAGAACCCTAGTTGAGCCGCGCTGCCGCGGTCAAGAAGGGTTTCCGGCAAGGATCCGTGGACGAAAAAAAAGGGTGCGTTGCACACGCACCCCCAACCCCAACAGAGAGACAAAACACCTGCTGCCTGCATCGCCGGCGGAGACTTTGCCCGCGAGCAGAAACCATGGCTGCATTATGAAGCCGCGCCGGAAATCGGCATTGATGCACATCAAAGCTCGCTGACTTTGTCGCCCGCCTTCCCTGCCTCACCCGAGGCCGCAGCCTTCAGGTCTTCCACCGGTCGCTCGGGCATTTCGTCGCGGTCGTCCATCAGCAGTCGATAGGCCGGGCCCTCCAGATCGTCGTACTGCCCGCTGCGCAGCGACCACCAGAAGATCGCGCCGATGATGAAGACGAGCACCAGCGAAAGCGGGATCAGCAGAAAAAGGATTTCCATCTCTCGTCCTCAGGACCGGCCGCGGCGCCGCTGCAGCCGCATCGCGTTGAGCACCACCAGCAGCGAGCTGCCGGCCATGCCGATGCCGGCCATCCAGGGCGTCACCAGCCCGGCCATCGCCAGCGGCACCGATACGAAGTTGTAGCCGAACGACCACCACAGGTTCTGGCGGATGACGCGCAACGTCTTGCGCGACAGCGCGATGCCCTCGCCGAGGCTGGCGAGGTTCTCGTTGAGCAGCACGATGTCGGCCTGGTTGCGCGCGAGGTCGGTCCCGCCGCCCATCGCCACCGAGACGTGGGCCTGGGCGAGCACAGGGGCGTCGTTCACGCCGTCGCCCACCATCGCCACCACCGCGCCCTCCTCGGCCTGCATGCGCGCGATCGCCTCCTGCTTGCCCTGCGGCGTGAGCCCGCCGTGCGCATCGGGGATGCCGAGCGTCGCCGCGACCTGCGCCACCACCGACGGCGTGTCCCCCGAGAGCACCGACAGCTGCACGCCTGCGCCGGCGAGATGCGTCGTGAGCGCCGCCGCCTCCTCGCGCAGGCCGTCGGCGAGGCGGAACAGCGCGACCCAGCCGCGATCGCCGCCGAGGGCGATGACGCTGCCGCCCTTGGCGGCGAAGGCGTCCAGTTCGGCCGGCAGCGCGTGGCCGCTGCGCGCGGCGACGTAGTCCGGCCGGCCGATCCACAGGGTCTGGTCGCCGACACGGCCGCGCATGCCCTGGCCGGTCTCGGCGGCGAGTTCGCCCACCGCCGGCAGCGCCATGTCCTGCGCCGCGGCGCACAGGCCGGCGGCCATCGCATGCTCGGAGCCCTGCTCGAGCGCCGCCGCCAGCGCCAGCGCCTCGGCCTCGCCGTGCCCGCCGAACGGCAGCACTTCCTCGAGCTGCATCCGGCCGTGGGTCAGGGTGCCGGTCTTGTCGAAAACGTAATGGTTGGCGTGCGCCAGGGTCTCGATCGCATGGCCCCGGGTGATCAGCACGCCGATTCGCGCCATTGCGTCGGTGGCGACGGTGAGCGCGGTGGGTGTCGCCAGCGACAGCGCGCACGGGCAGGCCACCACCAGCACCGACACGAACACCCACAGCGCACGCTGCGGATCGATGAAGTACCAGGCCACGCCGGTGGCCGAGGCGAGCACCAGCAGGGTGCTGATGAAATAGACCGCGACCCGGTCCGACATCGCCGCGACTCGCGGCTTCTCGGTGGCAGCGCGCTCCATCAGGCGGCGGATCGCGGCCAGCCGCGTGCCCTCGCCCACCTGCTCGACCTGGAACAGCAGCGGACTGGAGACGTTGATGCTGCCGCCGGTGAGCTGGGCGCCGACCGCCTTGGACACCGGCCGGCTCTCGCCGGTGAGGAGTGACTCGTTGACCTCGCCGCTGCCCTCCACCACCACGCCGTCGGCCGGAATCACCTCGCCCGGGCGCACCCGCAGCACGTCGCCCGCCAGAAGCTGCGCGCTCGGCACGCGCTCGCCGTCCTGGCGCGCCGGCCAGCCCGCGATGCGCTCGGCGAAGGACGGCAGCGCCTTGCCGAGCTCCTCGACCCCGCGCACCGTCTTCTGGCGCGCGATCATTTCGAGGTAGCGGCCACCGAGCAGGAAGAAGACGAACATCGTCACCGAGTCGAAGTACACCTCCGGCCCATCGGTGAGCGTCGCCCACAGGCTGGCGAGGAAGGCACTGCCGACGCCGATGGCGACCGGCACGTCCATGCCGAGCCGGCGCAGGCGCACGTCGCGCCAGGCGCGCTGGAAGAAGGGCGCCGCCGAGTACAGCACCACCGGCAGAGTCAGCACCAGGCTCGCCCAGCGCAGCAGCTGCTCGATGTCCCAGGTCATGTCGCCCTCGCCGGCGACATACACCGGGAAGGCGTACATCATCACCTGCATCATGCCGAAGCCGGCGACGAAGACCCGCCACAGCATCGAACGCCGCTCGCGGTTGGCGACCTGCTCGGAACGCTCGGCGTCGTAGGGATAGGCGCGATAGCCGATCGCCTGGATCGCCGCGAGGATGTCCGAGAGCTTGATGCGCTGCTCGTCCCAGCGCACCCGTGCGCGGCGGTTGGCGTAGTTGATCTCGATCGCCGACACCCCCGGCAGGCGGGCGACGTGGTTCTCGTTGAGCCACACGCAGGCGGCGCAGGTGATGCCCTCGAGGATCAGGGAGGCTTCGCGTTCGTGCTCGCCGACGGGGCGCACGAAGCTCTTCTGGAAGTCGGGATGGTCGAACAGGCCGAGTTCCTGCAGCTCGACGGGCAGCGCCTCGCGTCGCGTCTCCGGCATCGCGTCGCGGTGACGGTAGTAATCGACCAGGCCGTTGTCGACGATGGACTGCGCCACCGCCTCGCAGCCCACGCAGCACATGCGGCGCTGGCGACCGTCGATGTTCACGTAGTGCCGGGTGTCGCTCGGGTTCGGCAGCCCGCAATGATAGCAGTCGGTTTCTTCCGTCGCGGCCGCGGCGGTGGAAGGCAGTTCGGCAGAGGTCATTGGCGGCGGGAAATGCGCAGCCGCCCCGGCTGGCCAGGCCACCCGGGGCGGTCGAATAGGATGCGCTCTTTTAGCACATTTCCCCGCGGCCGGCCATTGCACTGCAACATGGTGCGACAGGCTGTCGCAGGCGCGGCCGGCGGTGGTAGCGGGCTTACTTCGGCGCCATGCGGATCGCGCCGTCGAAGCGGATCACCTCGCCGTTGAGATAGGGGTTCTCGATGATGTGGCGCACCAGGGCGGCGAACTCCGCCGGCTTGCCCAGGCGCGAGGGGAAGGGGACCATCTGGCCGAGGGAATCCTGCACTTCCTGCGGCATGCCGGTGAGCATCGGGGTTTCCATGATGCCGGGGGCGACCGCCATGACGCGGATGCCGTAGCGCGCCAGTTCGCGCGCCACCGGCAGGGTCAGGCCGACCACGCCGGCCTTGGACGAGGCGTAGCCCGCCTGTCCGATCTGGCCGTCGAAGGCGGCGACCGAGGCGGTGTTGACGATCACGCCGCGCTCGCCGCCCGCATTCGGCTGGGCCTTGCTCATGACGTCGGCGGCGAGCCGCATCATGTTGAAGGTGCCGATCAGGTTGATGCCGACGGTGCGCGCGAAGGTCTCGAGCCGGTGCGGCCCCTCGCGCCCGACCACCTTCTCCGCCGGCGCGACGCCGGCACAGCTCACCAGGCCGTTGAGGCCGCCGAAGCGCGACACCGCGAGCTCGATCGCGGCCTGCCCGCTGGCGCCGTCGGTGACGTCGGTGCGCGCGAACACCGCGGCCGCACCGAGCTCGGCGGCGAGTGCCTCGCCCGCCTCGACGTTGACGTCGGCAAGCACCACCTTGCCTCCGGCCTCGACCAGCATGCGGGCGGTGGCCGCCCCCAGGCCGGAACCGCCCCCGGTGACCACGAAAACGCCATTCTCGATATTCATTGCGCTGCTCCTTGTACGTTCGTTATCGGCACCCGTATTCGGGCCTGCGGCACGAAACATATTTTTAGTTAACGTTAACGTCAACTGCTACAACGGGAAGCCCCGATAGAATGTCCTCCATTTCGCCCCTTCCCCGCATGAGGAGAAACGCCATGATCAAGTCCCGCGCCGCCGTCGCCTGGGCGGCGAAGCAGCCGCTCGAAATCACCGAGGTCGATGTCGCGCCGCCGAAGGCGGGCGAGGTCCTGGTCCGCATCGTCGCCACCGGCGTCTGCCATACCGACGCTTACACCCTCTCGGGCGCCGACCCCGAAGGCATCTTCCCGGCGATCCTCGGCCACGAGGGCGGCGGCATCGTCGAGGCGGTGGGCGAAGGCGTCACCTCGGTTGCGGTCGGCGATCACGTCATCCCGCTCTACACCCCGGAATGCGGCAAGTGCAAGTTCTGCCTGTCGGGCAAGACCAACCTGTGCCAGGCCATCCGCGCCACCCAGGGCCAGGGCCTGATGCCCGACGGCACCAGGCGCTTCAGCAAGGACGGCAAGCCGATCTTCCACTACATGGGGACCTCGACCTTCTCCGAGTACACCGTGCTGCCCGAGATCAGCGTGGCGAAGATCCAGAAGGACGCGCCGCTCGAGAAGGTCTGCCTGCTCGGCTGCGGCATCACCACCGGCATCGGCGCGGTGCGCAACACCGCCAAGGTCGAGCCGGGCGCCACCGTGGCGGTGTTCGGCCTAGGCGGCATCGGCCTGTCGGTGATCATCGGCGCGGTGATGGCGAAGGCCTCGCGCATCGTCGCGGTCGACATCAACCCGGCGAAGTTCGAGATCGCCAAGCAGCTCGGCGCCACCGATTTCGTCAACCCCAAGGACTACGACCGCCCGATCCAGGAGGTCATCGTCGATCTGACCGACGGCGGCGTGGACTACTCCTTCGAATGCATCGGCAACGTCAAGCTCATGCGCTCCGCGCTCGAGTGCTGCCACAAGGGCTGGGGCGAGTCGGTCATCATCGGCGTCGCCGGCTCGGGCGAGGAGATCTCGACCCGGCCGTTCCAGCTCGTCACCGGCCGCGTGTGGCGCGGCTCGGCCTTCGGCGGCGTGCGCGGCCGCACCGAGCTGCCGTCCTACGTCGAGATGGCGCAAAAGGGCGAGATCCCGCTCGACACCTTCATCACCCACACGATGGGACTGGACGAGATCAACAGGGCCTTCGACCTCATGCACGAAGGCAAGAGCATCCGCTCGGTGATCCTGTTCTGAGCCCCGGGAGGCCGCGCCGATGACCGCTTCCCTCGAGCAGATCGCCGCCAACCGCAGCTTCGGCGGCTGGCACAAGCGCTTCCGCCACCGTTCGCAGGCGCTGTCCTGCGACATGGTGTTCGCCATCTACCTGCCGCCGCAGGCCGAATCCGGCCCGGTGCCGGTGCTCTACTGGTTGTCCGGGCTGACCTGCACCGACGAGAACTTCATGCAGAAGGCCGGTGCGCAGCGCGTGGCGGCCGAGCTCGGTATCGCAATCGTCGCCCCCGACACCAGCCCGCGCGGCACCGGCGTGCCGGGCGACCCGGACGGCGCCTGGGACCTCGGTCTCGGCGCCGGCTTCTACGTGAACGCCAGCGAGGAGCCGTGGCAGCGCCACTACCGCATGTACGACTACGTGGTGGAGGAGCTGCCGGCGCTGGTCGAGGCGAGCTTTCCGGTCGACGACCGGCGCGGCATCAGCGGCCACTCGATGGGCGGCCACGGTGCGCTGGTTTGCGCACTGCGGAATCCCGGCCGCTACCGCTCGCTGTCCGCGTTCGCGCCGATCGCCAACCCGATCGACTGCCCCTGGGGGCAGAAGGCCTTCACCGCCTACCTCGGCGCAGAGCGCGAACGCTGGCGCGAGTGGGACGCCTGTGCGCTGATTGCCGGCGCTGGCGAGCGGCTGCCGATCCTGGTCGACCAGGGCGAAGCCGACGGCTTCCTCGAGTCGCAGCTGCGCCCGCAGGCACTGCGCGCCGCCTGTGAGGCCGCCGGCCATCCGCTGACGCTGCGCATGCAGCCCGGCTACGACCACAGCTACTTCTTCATCGCCAGCTTCATCGAGGATCACCTGCGGCATCACGCCGCCGCCCTCCTCGCCTGAAGCCCGAACCACCGGCCGCGGCGCCCGGCGCGCGCGGCCGGTTCGCGGGAATGACG
The DNA here is from genome assembly GCF_001696715.1 of Thauera phenolivorans. Lineage (GTDB taxonomy): Bacteria > Pseudomonadota > Gammaproteobacteria > Burkholderiales > Rhodocyclaceae > Thauera > Thauera phenolivorans. The sequence continues at coordinate 202,670 of NZ_MBFM01000001.1, forward strand.
CCATGCCCAAGTTCGACGCCAACCTGACCCTGCTCTTCAACGAGGTACCCTTCCTCGACCGCTTCGAGGCGGCGGCGGCGGCCGGCTTCGAGGGGGTCGAGTTCCTCTTCCCCTACGCCTTCGACAAGGACGAGATCGCCGAGCGCCTCGATCGCCACGGCCTGGTGCAGGTGCTGCACAATCTGCCGGCGGGCGACTGGGAGGGCGGCGAGCGCGGCATCGCCTGCCATCCGGAGCGCGTCGGCGAGTTCCAGGACGGCGTCGGCCGGGCAATCGAGTACGCCACCGTCCTCGGCTGCCGCCAGCTCAACTGCCTCGCCGGCATCGCGCCCGCCGGGGTCGATGCCGAGCGGCTGCACGAGACCTTCGTCGCCAACCTGCGCTTCGCCGCGGGCGAGCTCGAGAAGGCCGGCATCCGCCTGCTCGTCGAGCCGATCAACACCTTCGACATCCCCGGCTTCTACCTCAACCGCACCGCGCAGGCGATCGCGCTGATCGACGAGGTCGGGTCGGACAACCTCTTCCTGCAGCACGACGTCTATCACATGCAGCGCATGGAGGGCGAACTGGCCAACACCATCGCCCGCCACCTGCCGCGCATCGCCCACATGCAGATCGCCGACACCCCCGGCCGCCACGAGCCCGGCACCGGCGAGATCAACTACGCCTGGCTGTTCCCCTTCATCGACGGGCTCGGCTACACGGGCTGGATCGGCTGCGAGTACCGCCCGCTCGCCGGCACCCGCGAGGGCCTCGGCTGGCGCCAGGCCCTGGCGGGCTGAACGCCGCCTCGCACCCCGCAGCGCACCCGCTTCCGCTTCCCCGCCTCCACTCGACGCGCCCCGCATGAACCCGACCCCACGAGAACTGCTCGCGAAGATGTTCGCCGCCGCGGTGCATGCCGCTCAGCCCGAACACTGCGTCCCGCGCTTCCTGCCCCCGCCGCCCACCGGTCGCACGATCGTGATCGGCGCCGGCAAGGCCTCCGCCGCGATGGCGCAGGCGCTCGAACGCCACTGGGCGGCCCCGCTCGAAGGTCTCGTCGTCACCCGCTACGGCTACGCCGTGCCCTGCGAGCGCATCGAGATCGTCGAAGCCGCTCATCCGGTACCCGACGCCGCCGGCTGTGAGGCCGCAAGACGCATGCTCGAGCGGGTGCGCGGCCTCTCCGCCGACGATCTCGTCATCTGCCTGGTCTCGGGCGGCGGCTCGGCGCTGCTGCCGCTGCCGGGTGAGGGGGTGAGTCTGGGGGACAAGCAGGCGATCAATCGCGCGCTGCTGAAGTCGGGGGCGACGATCACCGAGATGAACTGCGTGCGCCGCCACCTTTCCGCGATCAAGGGCGGCCGCCTCGCCGCCGCCTGCCATCCGGCGCGGGTGGTGAACCTGCTGATCTCGGACGTGCCCGGCGACAGGCCGATCGACATCGCCTCCGGCCCCACCGTGGCCGACCCCACGAGCTGCGCCGACGCGCGCGAGATCGTGCGCCGCTACCGCATCGCCCTGCCCGAGGGCGCCCGTAGCCTGCTCGAAAGCGGCGCGGGCGAGACGCCGAAGCCGGGCGATCCCCGCCTCGCCGGGGTCAGCACGCAGCTGATCGCGACCCCGCAGCTGGCGCTAGAGGCCGCGGCCAGGCTGGCTGCGGAGGCCGGCTTCGCCACCGCGATCCTCGGCGACCGCATCGAGGGCGAGGCGCGCGAGCTGGGCAAGGTAATGGCGGGGATCGCGCTGCAGGTGCGCCAACATCGCCAGCCGCTCGCGGCGCCCTGCGTGCTGCTGTCCGGCGGCGAAGCCACCGTTACCGTGCGCGGGGCCGGCCGCGGCGGGCCCAACGTCGAGTTCCTGCTCGCGCTCGCGCTCGCACTCGACGGCGTTGACGGCGTGCATGCGGTGGCCGGCGACACCGACGGCGTCGATGGCCTGGAGGAAATCGCCGGCGCCTTCCTCGCGCCCGACACCCTGGCCCGCGCCTGGGCGCAAGGAATGCGCCCGCGCGATCGGCTCGACGCGAACGACGGCCACGGCTTCTTCGAGGCGCTCGGGGATTCGCTGGTCACCGGACCCACGCTGACCAACGTCAATGATTTCCGCGCGATCCTGATCCAGTGATCGGTCGATCGAACGCCGGGCATCGCTACCCGGTCCGGTTCGCGCGGCACGGCCGGAAGCGCCCCACCCCCTGAGCGGCCGTTTCCGCATGCGCCCGAGCAACTACTACGAACTCACCACCGTCTGGCAATTCGATGCGCCGATCGAGGCGGTGTGGGCGGCGCTCGTCGATGCCGAGAACTGGCCACGCTGGTGGCCGGGCATCGAGCAGGTCGCCGTCCTCGACCGCGGCGACGCCGACGGCGTCGGCGCCCGCCGGTGCTACACCTGCCGCAGCCTGCTGCCCTACCGGTTGCGCTTCGTCTCGCGCGTGACGCGGGTCGAGCCGCTGCAGCTGCTCGAGGGCCGGGTGGAAGGCGAGCTCGAAGGCCGGGGCTGCTGCCGCCTGACGCACAGCGACGGCCACGTTTTCGTCCGCTACGACTGGCAGGTGCGCACCACGCGGCGCTGGATGAACCTCCTCGCCCCGCTGGCGAAGCCGCTGTTCCGCTGGAACCATGACAAGCTGATGGAGGCCGGCGGCAGTGGCCTCGCCCGCCATCTGAAGGCGGACACCGACGCGCGAACCGTATGAAGATTCCGCGCCGCGCGCGCGCTCAGTTCAGCGTCAGGGCAGGTCGTGCCCCCGGGGAGCTCAGCGCCTGCGCAAGCGCCCCTTGACGCGGGCGATGCGGGCCAGGTGCAGGCGCATCTGCTTGCCGGCACGCTCGGCGTGCGTGTCCAGCGCCTTTTGCACCAGCTCGCCGAACGCGACCGGATCCTGCCGCGGGTACGCATCCATGACGCCGCTGTCCTGAAAATAGGCGGCGATCCAGCGCGCGTCGAGCTCGACCCGGCCGCTCTCGAGGTAGTACTCGGCGGCGGCCAGTTCGACGAAATCCGACAGCTTGGGGAAGGCGCCGGGGCTCATGCCGTCTCCCGCGCCCGCGCGATCCACTGCCGCACTGCGGGCCGCTCCCACTCGCCGCGGGCGTAGTCCGCCAGCCGCGCCGGCACCTCGTCGCCGTTCGCCAACAGGCGCTGGAGGGCAAGGGCGAGGTCGACGTCGGCCACCGACCAGACGCCGAAGAGATGCGCCTCGCCCGCCGGCAGTAGCGCTTCTGCCACCCTGAACAGCCGCGCCGCCGCCGCATGCGCCTGCGCCGACAAGGGCACGGCCACCGGCGCGCGGAACACCCCCTCGGTCGAACGCTCGGCCTTCAGGGCATCGAGGTCGCTGCGCAGCCAGGCCTGCAGCTGACGCGCCCGCGCCCGCGCACGAGGCTCGGCCGGATACAGCCGTACACCGCCGAAGACGTCGTCGAGGTACTCGGTGATTGCCGAAGACTCGGACAGCGCGAATCCCGCGTGGACCAGGGTCGGCACCCTCCCGGTCAGCGACAGCGCGGCGTAGGCCGGCGCGTGCTGTGCGCCGCCCTCGAGATCGACGGTTTCGAGCCGGAACGGCAGCGACTTCTCCTCCAGCCCGACGAAGACCGACATCGCATAGGGGCTGAGAAAACGTGCATCGACGTAGAGCAGCAGATCGGAATCGGGCATGGGAATCTCCTTGCGATCCGGACATCGCGACGAGCGGGCGCGCGAAATCACGTCGGCGCGGCCCGCGTGGCGGGCGTTGCCGCTTCTCCAGCCTACTCGATGAAAGCGCTGTGCGCTGCGCGATGTGCCGGTTGCGCCGGGAGGGCGCGCCAGGTCGGGTTCAGCCGGCCTTCCCGGTGCCGTGGGGCGCCTGCAGGATCTCGTCCTGCTGGCGTGCCACCTCCGCCCGCAGTCGGGAATAGCGGCTGACGCACCAGGCGGCGAACAACGCCAGCACCACCCCCTCCGCGAGCATCGCCGCCTGTACCCCGATGCGTGCGGCCAGCAGGCCGGCGACCAGGCCGCCGATCGCATCGAAGCCGAAGCGGGTCGCGCTGACGAAGGACACCACCCGGCCGCGCAGGTGGTCCGGTGCGTTGCTCTGCACAAGGGTGTTGACCGACACGTTGCCGACCGAGATACCGAAACCTATCAGCGCCATCGCGGCGAGCGCGAGCGCGAGTTCGCGGTTGTAGGCGAAGGCGAGCAGGCCGAACGCGCACACCGCCCCCGCGCCCACCACCGCCTTGACCAGGCTCAGGACGCGCCTGCGGGTGGCGAGGAACACCGTGCCCAGCACGGCCCCGGCCCCGGCCGCGCCCCACAGCCAGCCGAGCATGCGCGCATCGCCGGCGAACACGTCCTTGGCGAACACCGGCAGCAACACCGCGTAACTCGACGCGGTGAGGTTCACCACCGCGAGGATCAGAATCAGCGTACGCACCGGATACTCGTCGAGCACGTAGCGCAGCCCCTCGCGGAAGACCGCCGCGGTCGAGCCGCTCGCACGCGCCGAAGTCGGTACCCGCACCCGCCACACGCCGATCGCCAGCGCCGAGAACGACAGCGCGTTGAGCGCGAAGCAGGCCGCCTCCGAACTCAGTCCGAGGAGCAGGCCCGCCACCGGCGGGCCGATGAAGCGGCCCGCGTTGAAGGCCATCGCGTTGAGGGCGAGCGCATTCGGAAGGTCGGCGCGATCGCCGACGAACTGACCGATCTGCGACTGGCGCAGCGGCGTATCGAAGGCGTTCAGCACGCCGAGCAGCGCCGACATCGTGACGATCAGCGTCGGCCCGATCGCCTCCAGCGCGGTCAGCACGGCCAGCGCGGCGGCCTGCAGCGCGAGCAGGCCCTGAACGAGGATCAGCAGCCGCCGCTTGTCATGGCGGTCGATCCAGGCCCCGGCGAGCGGGCCGAGGAACAGGATCGGCAGCAGCGCGGCGAAGGTGGCGACACCGAGCAGGGCCACCGATCCGGTGAGGCGGTAAATCAGCCAGGACAGCGCGACCTGTTGGATCCAGGTGCCGAGAATGGAAATCGCTTGCCCGGCGAAATAGGAGCGGAAGTTGCGGTGCCGCAGGGCACGCATCGGACCCGGCAGGGTGCGCCCGGCGGCGGGGGAAGTCTTGGGCACTCTTGCCTCGCATGCAGTGGGGGGTCGTCCGAAGCGCCCGATCACGCAAGGGAGCGGCCCGCGAATGCTCCGATTCTAGCGCCCCGCCGGCTGCCGCACGGATCGAGGACGCACCGCCGCTGCCGGCTGGCCTTCACGTCATATGCATTTCGACACAGATTATGGAAACGGTAGATGGAATAATCGGTCTCATCGCTGATGCGCGACCGAGCACGAGCCGCCCGACCGGGCGGCCCCGACCACCAGAATCGGGCCGGAGCGTCGTCGGCACCCCGTGATCGAGGAGGGTCACTCCATGCAGCTGAAAACACACACGCGCCGCTTCGTCGGCTGGTTCACCAACATTCGCCGTCCGTCCCCCGATACCGGCAAGGACAACCACCGGACCTGCTCCCGTTGCGCCGAGTACGACTGGCTCACCCGGCGCTGCCGCACCTTCGGCAGCACACGGCCGGGCGCGAGCTGCAACTTCTGGGAGTACGCCTCCTGAGCGCCTGCCGACCCGGCTTGCCGCCGGGAAGACGAGCATGCTCCCGCAAGGACTGGACCGCTCGGCAGCGCTGACGGCCCGAAAAACAACAATGCCGTCCGGCGCGAACCGGACGGCATTTTCTTGCGGGGCGCGACCGTGGGGCCGCGCCGAAGGTCGATCAGGCGACCTTCTTGGTGCTGCGAACGGCCTTCTCGGTCGCCTCGGTGGCGGCTTCGAGGTTGTTCTGGGCGATATCGGAAGCCTGCTTGGCGACCTTGCTGACATTCTCGTACGCGCTGTTGGCGGCGGCCAGCGCCGACTTCACGGCGGCGACGGCGAAGTCCGAACCAGCCGGGGCCGACTCGGCAGCCTTCTCAAGCACCTCGTTGAGCTGCTTGTTGAACTCGGCGACCTGGGCTTCGAACACCTTGGCGACTTCTTCCTGCCCCTGCGCGGCGATCTCGAACGCACTGCGGGCGTACTCGGTGGCCGTGCCGACGAGCGGCTGCGTCAGGCCGGCTTGCAGCTTGATCATTTCCTGCACGTCCTTCGCTTCGAGCAGCGTCCTGGCGTTGGCCACGGTCTCGTCGAGCAGCGCGCGCGAGGTGCTCAGATTCAGCGCGGCCAGACGCTCGCTGCTGCCGAAAGCGGCGTTGACAAGGGAGAGCACGAAATCTGCACCGGCCTTGCTGGCGGCGGCGAGGGTTTGGGTTGCGTCGGTCATGAAAAACTCCTGAGACAATTCGGTTGGCATGCGTCTTGATGCTATGCAATTCGGTTGGTGCCTTGCAGCAAAACCAAGTATAGACGGCGATTCCGATTTTGCAAAAATCAAATGATGAATAAGCCTTGGCGCTTGTTTCCTCATGTTTCAGGGATGTTGCGCTGCGATAGCAGACCCCGCAAATGACGGCGCCGAACGGCCGCTGCAGATCGTTTCAATGTGCAATCTTTGCAAGAATCGCTGGCCGATTGCGGCGGGGTGGTGTTTCATGGACGTGGGGCCTGCGGAATCTTGCGCATATGGATGAGGTACTGATCGAGGCAAGGAAGCGCTTCCTCGCGCTGCGCACCTACCGCGCCGATCTGCGCGTGCAGGCCGGCGATGGCGTCCAGCTGCTGCACTACGCCTACCGCCGGCCGGGCTGGGTGCGGATGGAATTGGTGCAGCCCCACCATGGGGTGGTGCTCGTCTTCGATCCGCTCGAGCGACGGGTCAGGCTGTGGCCATTCGGCCTGGCCCATGGCCCCTCCCTGAGCCTGAGCCCCGACCACCGCCTGGTGCGCGGTCCGCGTGGTCATCGGATCGACCGTTCGGACGTCGGTGCCCTGTTCGACAACCTGATCGCGCTGGGCGCTCGCGGCAGTGTCGGTACGGTGGAGGAAGGCGGCGAAGACGCGCAGGCTTCACGGGTACTCGAGGTGATCGGCGACGCGGGCGCCGCGGTCGCCGGCGTTCACCGCTACCGTCTGCGGCTCGCCACCGACAGTCTCTTCCCGCAGCGGGTACAGAGCTTCGCCACCAGCGGCAGACCGATCGAAACGGTCGACTTCGAGGCGGTCGAACTCGACGTCGAGCTGCCCGATCACCTTTTCCGGGCCTGAGCATCGCGCCGGCCCTTACCGGAGACCCCTCTTGCCGAAGCATCCGCTCCGCCAGTTCACCGCCGCGCTGTTCGCCGCCGTCCTGTGCACCGCGCCGGCGGCTGCGCCCCCCTCCCAATGGCAGGGTGCGGCTTTCGCCGGCGACCGCGCCACGCTCGAAAAGCTAGCCGCCGCCGGCGGCCGGGTTGTGCGCGTCTATCACCACGACACCGACGCCTGGGTGCTCGACGAGGCGGCGCGCCTCGGCCTGAAGGTGGTGATGGGGCTGTGGGTCGCACATCCGCGCCACGGCTTCCGCATCGACGACGCCGCGGCGGTGGCGGCGCAGGAGCGCGACCTCCGCGCCTTCGTCGAGCGCCACCGCAATCATCCGGCCCTGCTCGCCTGGGGCGTGGGCAACGAGGTCGAGATCGGCGAACGCGATCCGCTGCCGATGTGGCGCGAGATCGACCGCCTGGCCGGCATCGTCAAGCGACTCGACCCGGCGCATCCGACCCTGATGTCGGTGGCCGACACCGGCGACGAGCAACTGCGCCTGCTCGCGGACTGCTGCGCCAGCGTCGACCTGCTGGGCATCAACCTCTACGGCGGCGCGGTGTTCGCCCTGCCCGGCCGGCTGCGTGCAGCAGCGATCACCAAGCCGGTGGTGGTCACCGAGTTCGGGCCGCTCGGCCAGTGGCAGGCGGGGCGCAAGCCGTGGGGGGCGCCGGTCGAGCCCACCAGCACCGAGAAGGCCGCCTTTTACCGCGAGGCACTTGCCTTCCTCGCCCGCCAGCCGCAGGTGACGGGCAGCTTTCCATTCCTGTGGGGCGCGAAGCAGGAACAGACCGGGACCTGGCACGG
>NZ_MBFM01000001.1:210700-220356 GCF_001696715.1 Thauera phenolivorans
GGTGCGCGGTCCGCGTGGTCATCGGATCGACCGTTCGGACGTCGGTGCCCTGTTCGACAACCTGATCGCGCTGGGCGCTCGCGGCAGTGTCGGTACGGTGGAGGAAGGCGGCGAAGACGCGCAGGCTTCACGGGTACTCGAGGTGATCGGCGACGCGGGCGCCGCGGTCGCCGGCGTTCACCGCTACCGTCTGCGGCTCGCCACCGACAGTCTCTTCCCGCAGCGGGTACAGAGCTTCGCCACCAGCGGCAGACCGATCGAAACGGTCGACTTCGAGGCGGTCGAACTCGACGTCGAGCTGCCCGATCACCTTTTCCGGGCCTGAGCATCGCGCCGGCCCTTACCGGAGACCCCTCTTGCCGAAGCATCCGCTCCGCCAGTTCACCGCCGCGCTGTTCGCCGCCGTCCTGTGCACCGCGCCGGCGGCTGCGCCCCCCTCCCAATGGCAGGGTGCGGCTTTCGCCGGCGACCGCGCCACGCTCGAAAAGCTAGCCGCCGCCGGCGGCCGGGTTGTGCGCGTCTATCACCACGACACCGACGCCTGGGTGCTCGACGAGGCGGCGCGCCTCGGCCTGAAGGTGGTGATGGGGCTGTGGGTCGCACATCCGCGCCACGGCTTCCGCATCGACGACGCCGCGGCGGTGGCGGCGCAGGAGCGCGACCTCCGCGCCTTCGTCGAGCGCCACCGCAATCATCCGGCCCTGCTCGCCTGGGGCGTGGGCAACGAGGTCGAGATCGGCGAACGCGATCCGCTGCCGATGTGGCGCGAGATCGACCGCCTGGCCGGCATCGTCAAGCGACTCGACCCGGCGCATCCGACCCTGATGTCGGTGGCCGACACCGGCGACGAGCAACTGCGCCTGCTCGCGGACTGCTGCGCCAGCGTCGACCTGCTGGGCATCAACCTCTACGGCGGCGCGGTGTTCGCCCTGCCCGGCCGGCTGCGTGCAGCAGCGATCACCAAGCCGGTGGTGGTCACCGAGTTCGGGCCGCTCGGCCAGTGGCAGGCGGGGCGCAAGCCGTGGGGGGCGCCGGTCGAGCCCACCAGCACCGAGAAGGCCGCCTTTTACCGCGAGGCACTTGCCTTCCTCGCCCGCCAGCCGCAGGTGACGGGCAGCTTTCCATTCCTGTGGGGCGCGAAGCAGGAACAGACCGGGACCTGGCACGGCCTGCTGCTGGCTGACGGCAGCCTCACCGCGATGACCGACGCCCTGAGCGAAGCCTGGGGCCGCAGGGTCAGCGAGCCCGCCCCGCGGATCCGCGGCATCGGTATCGCCGCCGACGCGTTCGACCCCGGCCAGGAGATCTCGGCCGGGGTCGATGCGGTCTCCTTCGACGGTTCGCCGCTGCGCACCGAATGGAAGGTGGTGGCCGAGTCGGCCGGCCGCGCCCCGCACGATGACCTCGAGCCGCCGCCGGCGCGCATCCCGGTGCGCGTTCTGCATGCTGACGCCGCCACCGTCCGCTTCGTCGGCCCCGAACGGCCCGGCGCGTACCGGCTGTTCATGACGATTCGCGACCGCAAGGGCAAGGCGGCGACCGCCAACCTGCCCTTCCTGGTGCGCTGAGCGCGCGCCGCCCGCGGCGAAGCGCGGCCGCTACAATGGTCCCGAACCGTCGCCACCGGAGTCGACCATGCCCGTCCCCGCCGTCCCGCTCGCCCCATCCGTATCGCGCCTGCTGCTGCTCGTCCTCGCCCTCCTGGCGATGACCGCGCTCGGCGGATGCGCCTCCCTGCCCGATCGCGACCCGCTGCGGATCGACGTCGTGGGCATCGAACCGATGCGGGGCGAAGGCCTGGAGTTGCGCTTCGCGGTGAAGCTCAGGGTGCAGAATCCGAACGACAGCGCGATCGTGTATGACGGCGTCGCCGTCGAACTGGATGTGAACGACCTCAGCTTCGCGAGCGGGGTCAGCGACCAGCGCGGAAGCGTGCCACGCTTCGGCGAGACCGTGCTGACCGTGCCGGTCAGTGTGTCAGCGCTGGCGGCAGTGCGCCAGGCCCTCGGGCTGGCCGAGAACGCTGATCTGGAGGATCTTCCCTACGTACTGCGCGGCAAGCTCGCCGGCGGCCTGTTCGGCACCGTGCGCTTCAGCGACGAGGGACGGCTGAGCCTCGCGGCACCGCGCAGCGGCAAGCGCTGAACCGGCTTCAGTCCTCGCGCGGCGCAGCCTCGCGCTGCGCCTTCTCCGCCCATAGCGCGCGGGCGAAGGCCTTCCACACGATGCCGCCGTGGCTCTCGTAGCCCATGTCGGCGGCGGTCTCCTCCATCGTGCGCAGCATCAGCGCAGCGAGGCCGAAGAGTTCGAGCTTCGCGCGCGCGCGGTAGTCGGTGGTGTCGGCGGCGAGCGCCGCATGCGCCTCGCTACCGGCCAGCGCCTCGCGCGCGAGGGCGCGCACCTGCGCATCGTTGCTCCAGTCGATCCCCAGGGCCACCGCAGTCCGCTCGATCTGGAGCTCGATCTCGCCGAGTGTGCGTTGGTGATTCTCGAACCCGCTCATGGCCTGCTCACCGTTCCCCGCGCGCCTCAGGCGGCGCCGCAAAGCAAAACGCCAACCCTGTTGGGTTGGCGAGTCCGCTTGATTCCATTGGTGCCGGTGATAGGAGTCGAACCTACGACCTTCGCATTACGAATGCGCTGCTCTACCAACTGAGCTACACCGGCGAAGAGCGCGGAATATACCGCACGCCGCGGGCCGCATCAAGCCGTGTTCGATTCCGGTCCCCACGGATGGGGCTCAGGCGCGCGCCTCACCCCCGCGGTAGGCCGACATGTCGATGCCGAAGCGGCCGATCTTGTCGTAGAGCGTCTTGCGCGGCACTGCCAGGGCCTCGGCGGCCGCAGCCACGTCGCCATTGCACTGGCGCAGGGCGTTGTCGATGAGCAGGTGCTCGAAGGCGGCGAGGCGCTGGGCCAGCCCGGCGCCCTCGACGGCTGCGAGCTCGGCGCCCGGTCGCCACACCCCGAGTACCAGACGATCGGCCACATGCTGCAGCTCGCGTACATTGCCCGGCCAGTCCTGGCCCATCAGCCAGTCGAATACCGCCGGCGACAGCGCGGGAGGCGGCCGATGGTAGCGCTCGGCGGCCTCCAGGCAGAAGGCGGAGAAAAGCTGCGGAATGTCTTCGCGCCTGGCGCGCAACGGGGGCAGCCCGATGGTGACGACATTGAGCCGGTAATAGAGGTCGGCGCGGAAACGCCCCGCCGCCACCTCCGCCTTCAGATCGAGCTTGGTCGCCGCCACCACCCGGCAATCGACCGGGACGAGGCGGTTGGCGCCCAGACGCTCGACGACCCGCTCCTGCAGCACGCGCAGCAACTTGGCCTGCAGCGGCAGAGCCATGCCCTCGATCTCGTCGAGGAAGAGCGTGCCGCCGCTGGCGTGCTCGATCTTGCCGGCGCGGCTGCGCGTGGCGCCGGTGTACGCGCCCGGCTCGACACCGAACATTTCGCTCTCGAACACGCTCTCGGGCAAGGCGGCGCAGTTGATCGCGACGAAGTTGCCGCTGCGGCGGCGCCCCGCCTCATGCAGGCCGCGCGCCACGCGTTCCTTGCCGGTGCCGGTCTCGCCTTCGATCAGCACGTCGACGTCGGTATCGCCGAGCTCGATCACCAGCCGGCGCACGTTCCGCATCCCCCCACTGTCGCCGATCAGCCCGCCGACACCGTCCGCCTGCGCCAGACGCGCTTTCAGCGCGCGGTTCTCCAGCACCAGGCGGCGCTTTTCCATCGCCCGGCCGACCACCTCGACCAGATGCTCGGGCGCGAACGGCTTCTCGATGAAGTCGTAGGCGCCGGTGCGCATCGCCTCGACCGCCATGCCGACGTCGCCGTGGCCGGTGACGAGGATGACCGGCAGGTCGGGGTCGATCTCGCTCGCCCGCCGCAGCAGGCTCATGCCATCCATGCCCGGCAGGCGCACATCGGTGACGAGCACGACCGCGCGCTCGGTGCCGAGCTCCGCCAGCGCGGCTTCCGCGCGCGGAAAATCGATGACATCCATGTCCGCGAGGGCGAAGGTCTGCCGCCCCGCGGCGCGCACCGCTTCGTCGTCCTCCACATAGACGACGCGGATCGCCTGTTCGCTCATGCCCTGTTTTCCTTGGTGATTCGTGCGCCCTCGCGCCCGACCGGCCAGCTCGCCCGCACCAGTGCGCCGCCGCCCGCGCGATCGAGCACCTCGAGCCGCCCGCCCGAGGCCTCGACCAGATCGCCGACGATGGAAAGGCCGAGCCCCAATCCCTGCCCGAGCGGCTTGGTCGAAAAGAAGGGCTGCAAGATACGCTCGCGCAGCGCGGCATCGATGCCCGGTCCATTGTCCGCGACTTCGAGGCACCGGCGACCGTCGGAGATGCGGGTGCGCAACTCGATCCGTCCGTCGGTACGACCGACCAGCGCATCGAGCGCATTGCCGACCAGATTCGACATCACCTGCTCCAGCGCCTGAGGCTGCAGCGGAAACTGCAGCCCGGCGTCCTCGGTAGCGAGCCGCACCCCCGCCTTGGCGAGGCGCTCGCGGAACCAGCCCTCAACCACCTGCATCGCCTGCGCGGCGGACGCGCTGCCGCCGCTCGCCTGCTGGCGCGACGCGAACACCTTGAGCTGGGAGGTGAGCCGGGCCATGCGCTCGACCAGGCCGATGATCTGCTGCAGGTTGTCGCGCAGCGGTTCGAGCCGCCCGCGCTCGAGGAAGGTGAGCGCGTTGCCGGCGAAGCTGCGCATCGCGGCGAGGGGCTGGTTGATTTCGTGCGCGACGCCCGCCGCCATCTGGCCGAGGGCGGCGAGACGGTTGGCCTCGATCAGCGCGCGCTGCGCGCTGCGCAATCTTTGCTCGGCCGACGTGCGCTCGGAGATCTCACGCAACAGCTGCTCGTTGGTGGCGGCGAGATCGGCGGTGCGCTCGGCCACGATGCGTTCAAGTTCGGCCTGCGCGGCCAGGCGCTCGCGCAGGCGCCGCACCCGCTGCCGCCAGTACAGCCCAGCGGCCAGCAGGACGCTCAGGACGAGGCCCACGCCGGCCACCGACTGCCATGCCGCGGCGCGCACCGGCGCGGTCTCCTGCAGCATCAGCATGCGCCAGTCGAGCCAGTCCAGCGCACGGCTGCCGACCACGTACTCGGCGCGTCCGATTCTCGCGCGCCCCGCATCCGCCCAGTGCATCGCCAGCGGGGTCAGCGCGGCGGAATAGTACTGGCGCGTCCGCTCCAGTTCGCTCCGCGAGGCGTCCGTGAGCGGCGCGAGGGTGCCGAACTTCCAGTCCGCGTTCGAAGTCAGCGCCACCACGCCGTGACCGTCGACGACCATCACCGACTCGCCGCTGTCGGCCCATGTCCGTTCGAGCTCGGTCAGTTCCACCTTCACCGCGAGTACGCCGATCACCCCGTGCGGGTCATGCACCGGGTGGGCGATGAAAAAGCCGGGGACCCGGGTCGTGGCGCCGACGGCGAAGAAGCGCCCGGCGCTGCCCGTCAGCGCATCCCGGAAATACGGGCGGAAGGCGTAGTTCTCGCCGACGAAGGAGTCCTGCCGACGCCAATTGCTCGCTGCGAGCGTGTTGCCGTCCGCAGCGATCAGGTAGAGCATGCCGGCCCCCGCGCGATCGTTGATCTGCTCGAGCAGGGCATTGCTGCGCGCGAGCAGGTCAGGATTGTGCGGATCGGCAAGAAGTGCGTGCAGCAGCGGGTGCTGGGCGAGCGTCGAGGGCAGGCTCTCGAAACGCAGCAAGGCGGCGTCGAGGCTTGCCGACAAGAGGGCGAGTCGTTGCGCCGCATGGCGCGACAACTCGTCCATGCCGGACGTCAGCCGGTAGGCATGCACCGCCCAAGCCAGCGGCAGCACGATCGCCAGAAGCGCCATCGCGCGCGCGAAGGGAAGCCGGTGCGGACTGGGACGCATGCGGGGGGATCTCCGATCAGTATGACGGACCGCGTACCGCCGCGGCCGGCATTGTGCACGCGCGCAGCTCGGTCACGCCACCGTCCGACGGCAGGAGCGCCGCGAGCGGGTGGCAGGCGCCGGCCTCATCGCACCAGTCGTAGTCGGCCGTATGCTCGGAGCGGGTCAGGCGCAGCAGCGTGTGGCGCGTCCCCGGATGCCAGACCCACACGCCGTCCTGCAGGACCGCGCCCGGCGGTGGCTCCATGCCGGCGCCATGGCCGCGGACGCGCACGGTCTGCAGCACCAGCGCTTCGCCCTCGACCCGCCACACTTCCTCCCAGCGTACCCGTTCGATCGAATGCGTCCAAGCCAGCGTAAAGGCGTTTGCCACCAGCGCCGCAGTCGCGACACTGGTGGCGAGACACACACCCATCACACGCCCCTCACACCGTGAGGGCCTGCGCGCTGCGCGAGCGCCAGATGTGCCAGCCGAGGACCAGGGCCGCGAGCGCGAAGCCCACCTCGTCGGTGACCGGCAGGGCCACGACCAGCGTCGTGGCGGCGACGAAGCAGAGCGCGCGCTCGAGCGGATTCATCGGTGAGCGGAAGTGCCCCACCACCGCCATCCCCCACAGCATGACCGCGAGCAGCGCCTTGAACACGACGTAGATCGTCGCGTCCAGCCCCTTGTCGCCCTGCAGCATCAGCTCGGGCGCATAGACCGCCATGTAGGGCACGACGAAGCCGGCGATCGCGATCTGCACCGCTCGCACGCCGATCTTGAGCCCGCTCTCCTTGGCGATCGGCGCCGCGGCAAAGGCGGCGAGCGCGACTGGCGGCGTCAGGTCGGCCATGATGCCGAAGTAGAAGACGAACATGTGCGACACGATCAGCGGCACGCCGAGGTCGAGCAGCGCGGGCGCGGCGATCGAGCTGGTGATGATGTAGTTCGGGATCGTCGGGATGCCCATCCCCAGCACGAGGCAGGTCAGCATCGTCAGCACCAGGGACAGGAACAGGCTGTCCTGGCCGACCTGGATGATGTAGCCGGCGAAGGTGGTGGCACCGCCGGTGAGCGTCAGCGAGCCGATGATCACCCCCACCAGCGCGCAGGCCACGCCGACCGGGAGGGCGTGCAGCGCGCCCTCCACCAGCGCGGTCACCGCCACCTTCAGCGTGTCCCGCCCGTCCTTGCGCAGCGCCAGCAACACCGCCAGCACTGCGACCACGACCACCACCGAGATAATGCCGACCTTGGCGAAGGCTGAGCAGGCCAGGCCGAGCGCGACCCAGAACACCAGCCGCAAGGAGGTGCCGTTGAGCCCCTTCGCGAACGAGGCGCCGAAGATCAGCACCACGGTGAGCGCGAGGCCGAACATGCCCGCGAACATCGGCGTGAAGCCGGCGAACAGCAGGTAGACCAGCCCGGCGAGCGGCAACAACAGGTACCAACGTGCCTTGACTGCGACCCACGGATCGGGGCAGTCCTCCTTCGGCAGGCCCTTCAGCCCTGCCCGGCCCGCCTCGAGATGCACCATCCAGAACACGGTGAAGAAATAGAGCGTGGCCGGAATCGCCGCCGCCTTGGCGATCTCGACATAGGGCACGTTGATGGTCTCGGCCATGATGAAGGCCACCGCGCCCATCACCGGCGGCATGATCTGCCCGCCCATCGAGCTGGTCGCCTCGACCGCGCCGGCGAAGGCCGGCTTGTAGCCGAACTGCTTCATCAGCGGGATGGTGAACTGGCCGGTGGTAACCACGTTCGCCACCCCCGAACCGTTGATCGTGCCCATCAGGCCCGACGACACCACCGACACCTTCGCCGGTCCGCCCTTGGTATGGCCGACCGTGCCGAGCGCGAAGTCGGTGAACAGCGTGATCATGCCCGCCTGCTCGAGGAAGGCGCCGAACAGGATGAAGAGGAAGATGTAGCTTGACGACACGTAGGTCGGTGTGCCGTAGATGCCTTCGGTGCCGAAGGCGAGCTGGCCGACCACCTGGTCGAGGCCGTAGCCGCGGTGTGCGAGCGCGCCCGGCAGGTGCTCGCCGAACAGCGCATAGCCCAGAAACATCAGGCAGATCAGCGGCAAGGCCATGCCCATGATGCGGCGCGCCGCCTCGAACACGAGCACGATGGTGACGACGCCCACCGCCATGTCGGTGTCGGTCAGCTCGCCCGCGCGGGCGACCAGCTCGGCCTCGTAGATCCAGTGATAGGTCGCCAGCAGCAGCGCGCCGAAGCCGACCGCCTTGGTGACGATGCTCGTGCGACCCTGGCCACCCCTGAGCGGGTAGAGCAGGAAGGTCAGCAGCAGCAGGAAGCCGACGTGCAGCGCACGCACCACGGTGCTGGACAGCGGACTGAACGCTGAGGAGACGAGCTGGAACACTGAAAACAGGATGGCGCTGTAGAAAACGACGCGCAGCATCCCCTTGCCTGCCTCGACGGCAGGCGAATTGCTAGATGTACTCATGGCGGTCCCGGGCAGACGTTCGGCGGGCGGACGACTGCCGCCGCGCGGGACGATGATGGCCCGGCGCGACGGCAGAACGGGTGGAAAGGCTTACTCGATCAGGCCCTTCTCGCGATAGAACTTCTCGGCACCGGGGTGCAGGGGAATCGGCAGCCCCTCGGCCGCCTTCTCGAGCTTGATCTGGCGCGCCGCGGAGTGCGAATTGCCGAGACGCTCGAGGTTGTCGTAGATGCCCTTGGTCATCTGGTAGGCCACTTCCTCGGAGACCTTTTCGTGGGTCACGAGCAGGTTGTTGATGGCGACGGTGTCGACATCGGCCGACTGACCCTCATAGGTGTCCGCCGGCAGCCTGGCCGTCTGGTAGGCGGGATCGCCCACCTTTGCCACCACCTCGGCCGGCACCGGGACGAAGTTCACCTTCACCGCCGCCGAAAGGTCGCGCAGCGCAGCGACGCCGAGGCCCGCGGACTGCAGCGTGACGTCGATCTGGCGGTTCTTCATCAGTTCGACCGACTCGCCGAAGGGCAGGTATTCGACCTTGGCGAAATCGGCGTACGACAGGCCGGCGGCCTTCAGGATGGCACGCGCATTGATCTCCGTCCCCGAGCGCGGCGCACCCACCGAGATGCGCTTGCCCTTGAGGTCGGCGAGCGACTTCACGTTGGCGTCCGCAAGCGCGACGATCTGGATGTAGTTGGGATACACGGAGGCGATCGCGCGCAGCCTGTCGAGCGGCTTGGTGAAGCCCGCATCCGCGTTGCCCTTCCACGCGTCCGACACCGAGTCGGCAAGCGAGAAGCCGATTTCGCCGCGACCCGCCTGCAGCAGGTTGAGGTTCTCGGCCGAGGCCTTGGTCGCCTGCACCTGCACCTTGCTGTCGGCAATGACCTCACCGTAGATCTGCGACAGGGTCACACCCAGCGGGTAATAGACGCCACTCGTGCCGCCGGTGAGCACATTGACGAAGGTCGCCGCCGAAGCGGCCGAGGTGGCCGCGACGAAGGCGGTGCCGATCACACACTTGCGGATCACGGATTTCATCTGGGAGTCTCCTCGATAAGTCTTGGTTATTTGCCCATCAATGGACATGTACGCTCATGCAAGTCTCGTGCCATTCGTCAGGCGACAGCGTCCGCGACTTTTCCCCGCCCTGACAGAGGGTGCGCCGGCCGCTCGACCGGCGGGAGGCGCGGCCAAGGCGGATTCCCGGAATCGGAGGGGCAGGACAGTCGGGGATCCCGCACACTGCACTGCACAAGCGTGGAACCGCCGCCAGCCGCCACTCATCGCACCTCCTTT
>NZ_MBFM01000001.1:220366-257972 GCF_001696715.1 Thauera phenolivorans
TCAGTTCGACCGACTCGCCGAAGGGCAGGTATTCGACCTTGGCGAAATCGGCGTACGACAGGCCGGCGGCCTTCAGGATGGCACGCGCATTGATCTCCGTCCCCGAGCGCGGCGCACCCACCGAGATGCGCTTGCCCTTGAGGTCGGCGAGCGACTTCACGTTGGCGTCCGCAAGCGCGACGATCTGGATGTAGTTGGGATACACGGAGGCGATCGCGCGCAGCCTGTCGAGCGGCTTGGTGAAGCCCGCATCCGCGTTGCCCTTCCACGCGTCCGACACCGAGTCGGCAAGCGAGAAGCCGATTTCGCCGCGACCCGCCTGCAGCAGGTTGAGGTTCTCGGCCGAGGCCTTGGTCGCCTGCACCTGCACCTTGCTGTCGGCAATGACCTCACCGTAGATCTGCGACAGGGTCACACCCAGCGGGTAATAGACGCCACTCGTGCCGCCGGTGAGCACATTGACGAAGGTCGCCGCCGAAGCGGCCGAGGTGGCCGCGACGAAGGCGGTGCCGATCACACACTTGCGGATCAGGGATTTCATCTGGGAGTCTCCTCGATAAGTCTTGGTTATTTGCCCATCAATGGACATGTACGCTCATGCAAGTCTCGTGCCATTCGTCAGGCGACAGCGTCCGCGACTTTTCCCCGCCCTGACAGAGGGTGCGCCGGCCGCTCGACCGGCGGGAGGCGCGGCCAAGGCGGATTCCCGGAATCGGAGGGGCAGGACAGTCGGGGATCCCGCACACTGCACTGCACAAGCGTGGAACCGCCGCCAGCCGCCACTCATCGCACCTCCTTTCACGGGCTCCATCGATCTGCTAGAACCCGGGACCGGCGCCACACGCGCCCACCGTGCACCTCATCAGGCCCCCGCGGCCGCTCGGAGAACACATGGAAAACATCGACTGTGCAGTGATCGGCGCCGGTGTCGTCGGCCTCGCATGCGCGCGCAGCCTCGCCGCCGCGGGCCACGAGGTGGTGATCCTGGAGCGCGAGCGCGCGTTCGGGACCGGCATCAGTGCCCGCAACAGCGAAGTGATCCACGCCGGGCTGTACTACCCGCCCGGCTCGTTGAAGGCGCGGCTGTGCGTCGAGGGTCGCAGCCGGCTCTACGCCTGGTGCGCCGGGCACGGCGTACCGCATGCACGCTGCGGCAAGCTGGTGGTGGCAGGCACGGCGGCGCAGATGGGCGCGCTGCAGCAGATCGCCGCCCGCGCGAGGGCGAACGGGGTGGACGCCCTGCGTCTGCTCGCGCACGACGAGCTCGCCGCCCTCGAACCGGAACTGGACGCACACGCCGCCCTGCTCTCGCCGTCCACCGGCATCGTCGACAGCCACGCGCTGATGCTGTCCTTGCTCGGCGAAGCCGAGCGCCACGGCGCCATGCTCGCGCTCGGCAGCCCTGTCGTCGATGGTGACAGCAGCGCGGACGGGATCGTGCTGCGCATCGGGGGCGAGGCGCCGGCCGAGCTGTGCGCGCGCTGGGTGATCAACGCGGCCGGACTCGACGCACCGGCACTCGGCCGCGCGCTCCGTACGAGTGCGGCCGCGCGGGCGCCGCGGGCATACTTCGCGCGCGGCGTGTATTTCAGCTACACGGGCAGGGCGCCCTTCTCGCACCTGGTCTACCCCATCCCGGAGCCGGGCGGCCTGGGGGTGCATCTGACGCTCGATCTGGGCGGACAGGCGAAATTCGGTCCCGACGTCGAATGGATCGACACCCCCGACTACCACGTGGATCCGGCCCGTGCCGAACGCTTCTACGCCGCCATCCGCAGCTGGTGGCCAGCGCTCGAGGACGGCCGCCTGCAACCGGGCTACGCCGGCGTACGGCCGAAGATCGTCGGTCCGGGCGAGGCCGACGCCGACTTCCGCATCGACGGCCCGGACAGGCACGGCGCGCCCGGCCTGATCCACCTCTACGGCATCGAATCGCCCGGGCTCACCGCCGCGCTCGCCATCGGCGACCACGTCGCGGGCATGGTGCGGGGATGATCGCCGGCGCGCCCGTCGCCGGCGCTCAGACGATTCCGCCCGCACGCAACGCGGCGATGCGCTCCGCATCGAGTCCGAGCGCGGCGGCGAGCACCTCGTCGGTATGCTCACCCAGCATCGGCGGCGGCTGGCGGTAGTCCACCGGGGTGGCCGAGAGTTTCATCGGGCTGGCGACCAGGGGAAGCGTGCCCGCCACCGGATGCGGCATCGTGACCTTGAGCCCGCGCGCCTGCACCTGCGGGTCGGCGAACACCTCGCCGAGCGTGTTGATCGGGCCGCAGGGCACGCCCCGCGCCTCGAGCGCGGCGACCCAGTCAACGGTGCTGCGCTCGATGGTGAGCCGCTTGAGCAAGGGGATCAGCGCGCCGCGGTTCTCGACCCGCGCCCGGTTGCTGGCGAAGCGCGGATCAACGGCGAGCGCGGGCTGGCCCGCCTCCTCGCAGAAGCGCGCGAACTGGCCGTCGTTGCCGATGGCGAGGATCATGTAGCCGTCGGCGGTAGGGAAATCCTCATAGGGCACGATGTTCGGGTGGGCATTGCCGAGCCGCCGCGGGTTCTGCCCGGTGGCGAGGTAGTTCATCGCCTGGTTGGCGAGGCAGGCGACCTGGACGTCGAGCAGCGCCATGTCGATGTGCTGGCCCTCGCCGCTGCGGTCGCGCCACGCGAGCGCAGCGAGCACCGCATTGCTCGCGTACAGCCCGGTGAGGATGTCGGTGAGCGCCACGCCGACCTTCATCGGCCCGCCGCCCTCCTCGTCATCGGGCCGGCCGGTGATGCTCATCAGCCCGCCCAGGCCCTGGATCAGGAAGTCGTAGCCTGCCCGCGACGCATATGGCCCGTCCTGCCCGAAGCCGGTGATCGAGCAATACACCAGGCCCGGATTGACCGCCTTCAGGCTGTCGTAGTCGAGGCCGTACTGCTTGAGACCGCCGAACTTGAAGTTTTCCAGCACGACGTCGGAACGCGCCGCAAGGTCGCGCACGAGCTGCTGCCCCTCGCGCCGGGTGATGTCGATCGTGATCGAGCGCTTGTTGCGGTTGGCGCACAGGTAGTACGCCGCCACGGCGGTGTCCGCGCCCTGCTCGTCCTTTAGCCACGGCGGTCCCCAGCCGCGGGTATCGTCACCCGCCCCCGGGCGCTCGACCTTGATGACGTCGGCGCCGAGGTCGGCAAGGATCTGCCCGGCCCAGGGGCCGGCGAGAATGCGCGAGAGATCGAGCACGCGGATGTGCGACAGGGCGCCGGCCATGGCGGTCTCCTCGGGATTCAGTTGCTGAATGCGGCGATGTCGGTGATCCCGCGGCCGAGGATCAGCGCATGCACGTCGTGCGTGCCCTCGTAGGTATTGACCACCTCGAGATTCACCACGTGGCGGATCACGCCGTATTCGTCCGAGATGCCGTTGCCGCCGAGCATGTCGCGCGCCATGCGGGCGATGTCGAGCGCCTTGCCGCACGAGTTGCGCTTGATGATCGAGGTGATCTCCACCGGGGCGATGCCCTCGTCCTTCATCCGGCCCACGCGCAGGCACGCCTGCAGGCCCAGGGTGATCTCGGTCTGCATGTCGGCCAGCTTCTTCTGGATCAGCTGGTTCGCCGCGAGCGGACGGCCGAACTGCTTGCGGTCGAGCACGTACTGGCGGGCGCGGTGGAAGCAGTCCTCGGCCGCGCCGAGCGCGCCCCAGGCGATGCCGTAGCGGGCCGAGTTCAGGCAGGTGAAGGGCCCCTTCAGGCCACGCACCTCGGGGAAGGCGTTCTCTTCGGGCACGAACACCTCGTCCATCACGATCTCGCCCGTGATCGAGGCGCGCAGGCCCACCTTGCCGTGGATCGCCGGCGCCGACAGGCCCTTCCAGCCCTTCTCGAGGATGAAGCCGCGGATCTTGCCCTCGTCGTCCTTCGCCCACACCACGAAGACGTCGGCGATCGGGCGGTTGGTGCTCCACATCTTGCTGCCCGACAGGCTGAAGCCGCCGTCGACCTTGCGCGCGCGGGTGATCATGCTGCCCGGGTCGGAGCCGTGGTTCGGCTCGGTCAGGCCGAAGCAGCCGATCCATTCGCCGGTGGCGAGCCGGGGCAGGTACTTCTGCTTCTGCGCCTCGGTGCCGAACGCGTTGATCGGCACCATCACCAGCGAGCTCTGCACGCTCATCATCGAGCGGTAGCCCGAATCGACGCGCTCGACTTCACGCGCGATCAGGCCGTAGGCCACGTAGTTCAGGCCCGCGCCGCCGTACTCGGTGGGGATCGTCGGGCCGAGCAGGCCCATCTCGCCCATCTCGCGGAAGATCCCCGGATCGGTCGTCTCGTTGCGGAACGCTTCCTGCACGCGCGACAGCAGCTTGTCCTGAGAATAGGCCTGCGCGGCGTCGCGGATCATGCGCTCTTCTTCGGTGAGCTGCAGGTCCAGCAACAGCGGATCGTCCCATTTGAAGCTCGCCTTGTTCGATGCCATGTCCTTTCTCCTCGGTGTGTGGGGTCCGACAGGACTTTGCCTGTGCATGAATCGCATGTTAAGAACGAATCATTTGGATTTCAAACGACATTTTTGAAGTAGCCTGTGCGTTTTGCTCACTTGAAGATCATGCGCAAAAAGATACCGAGTACAGCGGCGCTGCTCGCCTTCGAGGCCGCGGCCCGGCACCAGAGCTTCACTCGCGCGGCGGACGAACTCGCCCTGACCCAGAGCGCGATCTGCCGCCAGATCGCCGGCCTGGAGGCCTTCCTCGGGGTGGCACTGTTCCGTCGCACACGGCGCGGGGTGCAGCTGACCGAGGCGGGGGAAGGCTACGCCCGCCAGGTCTCGCCACGGCTCGACGCGATCGAGCGTGACACCCTCGCGGTGATGGCCCACCAGGGCACCGCCGACGCGCTCGACCTCGCGGTCGTGCCCACCTTCGCCACCCGCTGGCTGATCCCGCGCCTCGGCGGCTTCCAGGCCCGGCACCCCGAAATCGTCGTCAACATGAGCACGCAGACGCGTCCCTTCCTGTTCGACCAGACCGAGTTCGACGCCGCGATCTACTTCGGCGACGCCGGCTGGCCCGGCACCGAGGCTCACTTCCTGATGCACGAATACCCTGTGCCCGTCTGCAGCCCGGCACTCGTCGGCACGCGTGAAGGGATGACGCCGGCCGAAGTCGCCGGCCTGCCGCTGCTGCAGCAGTCAACTCGCCCCTACGCCTGGCGGCAATGGTTCGAGGCGGCGAACGTGAAGGCAGCACGCGACATGGCGGGAATGCGGCTGGAGCTGTTCTCGATGCTGGCGCAGGCGGCGATCGAGCGCATGGGCGTCGCGCTGATCCCGCCCTTCCTGATCCAGCGCGAACTCGCCGGCGGCCTGCTGATCATGCCCTGCGCGCGCAGCTTTCCGAGCACGCGCGCCTATTACCTGATCGTGCCCGAACGCAAGGCCGAACGTCCCGCGCTGACCCGCTTTCGCGAATGGCTGGTGGCGGCAACGCACGACGCGCACGGACCGATTGCGCCCGCAGCCTCCGCCTCTTGACAAGCGTGAAAGAAATATTTCCCGCACGCATCTCTTCTGTTTTATATAAGTCTTGATTAGAATCGCGCCGATTCGGGGGCAGGAGACGTTCCGAACTACAAGACGCGGCGCCGCGGGGACTCGCTCTCCGCGGCCGATCGCGCAGCCCGGCGACACGCCGCACCCGCTCACTCCCTCTGCGCCCAGCCCACATGTCCCTCGCTGAAATCGCGCTCATCGCCATCGCCGCATTCGCTGCCGGCGCAGCCAATTCGGTGGCCGGTGGCGGCACCTTCTTCTCCTTTCCCGCGCTGCTCGCGATCGGCGTGCCGCCGGTGGTGGCCAACGCCAGCAACTCGGTCTCGCTCTGGCCGGGCAGCCTGGCCGGGGCCTGGGCCTTCCGGCGCGAACTGAAGCGCTTCGCCAGGAGCCTGCCGATGCTCTCGGCGGTGGCCTTCGTCGGCGGCATCGCGGGCGGCCTGCTCCTGCTCGCGACCTCGAACGCGGCCTTCGCCCGCCTGATCCCCTGGCTGCTGCTGGTGGCGACCGTGCTGTTCGCCTTCAGCAGCCAGATCTCCACCGTCGTGAAGCGCTGGAAGCCGACGCCCGCCGACGCCGACGAGCGTCACATCGGTCCGGGCGGCTACCTCTTCCAGCTCGTGGTGTCGATCTATGGGGGCTTCTTCGGCGCCGGCATGGGCATCCTGATGATCGCCGCGCTGGCGATCCAGGGCTTCAAGGACGTGCACGAGATCAACGCGCTCAAGAACTGGCTGTCGGCGGTGATCTACAGCGTGGCGGTGGCGACCTTCGCCATCGCCGGGGCGGTATCCTGGCCGCACACCCTGGTGATGCTGGTGACCGCCACCCTCGGCGGCTACTGGGGGGCGACGATGGCGCGCCGGCTGCCGGCGGTGTGGCTGCGCCGCGTGATCATCGCGGTGGGCGGGCTGCTCACCCTCTACTACTTCGGCAAGACCGCCTGAGGGGCCGGTCGCGGTGATCGCCGGCCTATCCGCCGCGCTCGGCGCCGGCCTGCTGTGGGGGCTGGTATTCGTCACCCCGCTCATCCTCGACGACTACCCCGGTTTCGCCCTCGCGATCGGGCGCTACCTCGCCTTCGGCGTGCTCGCGCTCGGACTCGCCTGGCTCGACCGCCGGACGCTGGCGCAACTCTCCCGCGCCGACTGGCTCGAGGCCCTCAAGCTCGCCCTCGTGGGCAACCTGCTTTACTACGCCAGCCTGGCGAGCGCGATCCAGCTCGCCGGCGGGCCGATGCCGACCCTGATCATCGGCACCCTGCCGGTCGTGATCGCGGTATGCGCGAACCTGATCGAGCGCCGCCGCGCCGGCAGCATCGACGCCGTACCCTGGCGCCGGCTCGCACTGCCGCTGGCGGTGATCCTCGGCGGGCTGCTCACCGTACATGCCGACGCCGCCGCCACCGGCGGCGGCGTCGACTACCTGCTGGGCATCGGCCTCGCCGTGTTCGCGCTCGCCTGCTGGACCTGGTATCCGATTCGCAACTCGCGCTGGTTGCGGGCGCGCGGCCCGGGCCTGTCGCGCGCCTGGGCGAGCGCGCAGGGCGTGGCCACGCTGCCGCTCGCGCTCGGTGGGATCGCCGGCTATGCCGTCCTCGAGGCGCTCGGCGCAGCCCCCGGCGCCGGTTTCTCGTGGCCGCTCGGCCCACGCCCCGCGGCCTTCGTGGGCATGATGCTGGTGCTCGGGCTGGCCGCGTCCTGGCTCGGCACCCTGCTCTGGAACCGCGCCAGCCACCTGCTGCCGGCGGCGCTGGTGGGCCAGCTGATCGTGTTCGAGACCCTCTCCGCCCTGGTCTACGCCTTCCTGTGGTATGGCCGCTGGCCGACGCCGGCGGAGGCGCTCGGCATCGCCCTGCTCACCGGCGGCGTGCTGCTCGGGGCGCGGGCGTTCCGACGGTAGGCAGGGCCTCGGCGCCGGCTTATCATTGGGCACCGCAGCAATCCCAGTTCGCACATGGAAACCTTCACCCAGCTGATCCTGCTCGCCGGTCGTTCGGCGATCGAGCTTTGCCTGTTCATCCTGCTGCCGGTCATGGTGGTGATGCTGTCCCTGATGCGCATCCTCGAGGCGCGCGGCGTGCTGGACTGGGTCGTCGAGCGCATCGCGCCGCTGCTGCGCCCGGTCGGCCTCACCGGCCTGGGCGTGTTCGCAGCGCTGCAAATCAACTTCGTGAGCTTCGCCGCGCCGGTGGCGACGCTGACGATGATGGAGCGGCGCGGCGCCTCGGATCGCCACCTCGCCGCGACGCTGGCCATGGTGATGGCGATGGCGCAGGCCAACGCGACCTTTCCGATGACCGCGCTGGGCCTGCAGTTCGGCTTCACCCTCGCGTTGTCGCTGATCGGCGGCCTGATTGCCGCGGCGGTCACCTACCACGGTTTCGGACGCGCGCTGTCGAGCGCCGAGGCCCCACTCGACGAACACCTGCCGCACGCGGTGGCCGACAGCGCCAAGAGCACCCTGACGGTGATCAACCGCGCCGGCGCCGAAGCCTTCAACATCTCGGTCGGAGCGATCCCGATGATCGTGCTCGCGCTGACCGGCGTGATGGCGCTGCGCGAGCTGGGCGCGATCGACGCGCTCTCCACCCTGCTCTCGCCGGTGCTGTCTTTGCTCGGGATCGACCCGGCGCTGATCCCGCTCACCCTCACCAAGTACATCGCCGGCGGCACCGCGATGGTGGGCGTGATGGACGAGATGCTCAAGAGCGGCCTGACTACGGTGGCGACGCTCAACGCCTCCGCCGGTTTCCTCACCCACCCGCTCGACGTCGGCGGCTTGGCGATCCTGATCTCGGCGGGTCCGCGGGTCGCACGCGTCTGGAAGCCCGCCACCCTCGGCGCCCTGGTCGGCATCGCCGCGCGCACCCTCGGCCACGCGGTCGGTGCCTGAGCCTCAGGCCCGGCCGCGGCGGCACCAGTCCCGCCGCGGCTTTGATCCGCCGCGCGCGGCCGTATAAGCTCTCGCGGGCCGCCCGCCCCCCGCTGCCCGACCCTGCCCGACTCGAGAGGCCTGCCATGATCCTCGCACTGACCGTGCTGCTGCTGTTCCAACTCGCCGGCGAAGTCCTCGTCCGCGCCATCGCCCTGCCGGTGCCTGGCCCGGTGATCGGAATGGGTCTGTTCTTCCTCTTCCTGCTGCTGCGCGGCGGGCCGAGCGAGGAGATGCGCAAGACCGCTGGCGGTCTGCTCCAGCACCTGTCGCTGCTGTTCATCCCGGCCGGCACCGGCATCGTGCTGTACGGGGAGCTGCTCGCGCGCGAGTGGCTGCCGCTGACCGCGGCGCTGGTCGGCAGCACCTTCCTCGCCATCGCGGTCACCGCGCTCGTGCTCAATACGCTGCTGCGCCGGCGCGCGACGAACCGGAGCACGCCGCAATGACGCCGCGACTGACCGAGATCTGGGTCTATCTCGCCGCCTCGCCGCTGCTCGGCCTGAGCCTGACCCTGCTCGCCTACCAGGCGGCGCAGTGGCTCTACAAGCGCGCCGGCTTCCATCCGCTGGCCAACCCGGTGATGCTGTCGGTGGCGATGCTGGTAACCGTGCTGGTCGTCAGCGACATGCCCTACGAGCACTATTTCGACGGCGCCCAGTTCGTGCACTTCCTGCTCGGCCCCGCCACCGTGGCACTCGCCGTGCCCTTGTACGCGCAGTGGCCACGCCTGAAGGCGATGGCGGGCCCGCTGACGATCGCGCTCGTCGTCGGCTCGTTGACCGCCGCGCTGTCGGCCTACGGCATCGGCGCGGTGCTCGGCGCCAGCAACGCCTCACTGATGTCGCTGGCGCCCAAGAGCGTGACGATGCCGATCGCGATGGCGGTGGCCGAGCCGCTCGGCGGCATCCCTGCGCTGGCCGCGGCGCTGGTGATGGTGACCGGGGTGCTCGGCGCGGTGGGCACGCGCTACATCTGCCGCTGGCTGCGCATCCGCGACCATGCGGTGCGCGGCTTCGCGATCGGGCTGGCCTCGCACGGCATCGGCACCGCGCGCGCCTTCCAGGTCAGCGAGCAGGCCGGCGCCTTCGCCGCGCTCGCGATGGGCCTGAACGGACTGCTCACCGCGCTGTCATTGCCGTGGATCCTGCCCTGGGCGGAGCGCCTGTTCGGCCGCTGAGCCCCCCGGCCCGCCCCCCCTTCTCCAGGAACACCCCGTGCCCGCCGCCCTCACCCTCAACGCCCTGTATCGCTGGATCGACCGCAACTTCCTCGAGCTAGGCCGCGAGATGCGGCTGTCCTACCTGCCGCCGCTGATGGTGTATTGCGCGGCGGGGGTGTCGGGCCTCACCGGCATCGTCGGCACCTTCTTCGTCAAGGATTATCTCGGGCTGTCGGCGGCCTTCCTCGCCGCGCTCGGCTTCTGGGCCGGCATCCCGTGGGCGCTGAAGATGCCGATCGGGCATCTGGTGGACCTGCTGTGGCGGCACAAGGCGGGGCTGGTCTACCTCGGCGCGGGCCTGATCGCCACCAGCCTGACGATCATGATCTTCCTCATCGGCGAGCCGGACACGATGCGGGCGATCATGCCGGTCGAGGCCTGGTTCGTGCTCGCGACCCTGCTGGCGCCGGTGGGCTACGTGATGCAGGACGCGGTCGCCGACGCGATGACGGTGGAGGCGGTGCCGCGCCTCGACGAGGCGGGCGCGCCCTACCCGGCCGAGACCGTACGCCTGATGCACACCACGATGCAGATGCTCGGCCGGGTGGCCATCATCGGCGGCACCGTGCTGGTGTCGCTCGCCAACGTGGCGATGTTCAGCGGCGCCGAAAGCCTCTCCGAGCCCGAAAAGGTCGCGATCTACGTCCGCATCTACGAACTCGCCCTGCTGATCCCGCTGCTGTCGGTCAGCGGGGTGCTGCTCGCCGGCTTCCTCAAGCGGCGCGAGGCGCGGCGGCTGCGCGCGCTCGGCCGCAGTCGCGAGGAGATCGACCGCCTGGTGCACGCTCCGGCGGAGACCACCGCGCCCAACTGGTGGATCCTCGGCGGCAGCGCGGCCTTCGTCGCGATCACGCTGACGGTCGGCCTGTCGGGCCTGGAGTTCGGCCAGGAGCTGATCTTCGCCAGCTCGTTCGCGATCATCGCCTTCATGATCCGCAAGCTGCTGCGCGAGCTCTCGCCCGAGGCCGCACGCACCCTGCTCGGCACCGTGATCGTGATCTTCGTGTTCCGTGCGATGCCGGGCGCGGGTGCCGGCGCGAGCTGGTGGATGATCGACGAGCTCGGCTTCGACCAGAGCTTCCTGTCCCGCCTCGACCTGATCACCAGCACCCTGACCCTGGCCGGCCTGTTCCTGTTCCGCCGCTTCATGGCGGAGAGGTCGATCGCCCAGATCGTGATCTTTCTGACCCTCGCCAGCACCCTGCTGTCGGCCCCGATCATCGGCATGTTCCACGGCCTGCACGAATGGACCGCGGCGCACACCGGCGGCCTGGTCGATGCGCGCTTCATCGCGATCGCCAACACTGCGCTCGAATCGCCGCTCGGCCAGGTGTCGATGGTGCCGATGCTGGCGTGGATCGCGAACTCCGCGCCGCCCCACCTGAAGGCCACCTTCTTCGCGGTGATGGCCTCGTTCACCAACCTCGCGCTGTCTGCCTCCCAGCTCGGCACCAAGTACCTCAACCAGCTCTTCACCATCACCCGCGAGGTGAGGGACGCGGCCACCGGCGCGGTGAGCGTGCCGGCCGACTATGCCGAGCTCGGTCTGCTGCTTTTGAGCGTGACCCTGCTCGGCCTGCTGCTGCCGCTGGCAGCGGTCGGACTCACCCGGATCGCCGGCCTGCGCAGCGCCTGAACGCATCCGGCATGGAGGTTTGACCTGGCGCATTGCCTTCGCACGACGGGAGGTGGAAACTTGCCGCATCCGCCTTCCAAAGGGAGATGCACGATGACACCCAACTCGGTACACGACATCCGTAACCTAGTCCTCCTCGGCCACGCGAACGCGGGCAAGACCAGCCTGCTGGAAGCCCTGCTCGCGGCGGCCGGGGAGATTCCCGTCGCAGGCAGCATCGAACGCGGCGACACGGTGGCCGACAGCGACCCGCAGGAAAAGGCGCTCGGCTACTCGCTGCGCACCGCGCTCGTTCATCTGGAATGGGCCGGCCACTGGATCAATCTGCTCGACACCCCGGGGCTGCCCGACCTCGCCGGGCGCGCCCTGCTCGCGCTGCCCGCCGCCGACACCGCCGCGATCGTCGTCAATGCCGCAGCCGGCATCGAGAGCATGACCCGCCGCATGATGGCCGCCGCCCAGGGCAAGTGCCGCATGATCATCGTCAACCGCATCGATGCAAGCGACGTCGACTTCGCCGGCCTGATGACTTCGATCAACGCCGAGTTCGGCCGCGAATGCCTGCCGATCAACCTGCCGACCCCCGATGGTGGCAAGGTGGTCGATTGCTTCTTCGCACCCGATGAGAGCGCGCCCACTGCGTTCTCCAGCGTGCGCGAGGCGCACGACGCGATCGTCGACCAGATCGTCGAGCTCGACGAGGCGCTGATGTCGAAGTACCTCGAGCAGGGCGAATCGCTCGACCCCGAGCAACTCCACGCCCCCTTCGAGCTGGCGCTGCGCGAAGGCCACCTGGTGCCGGTCTGTTTCGTCTCCGCGCGCACCGGGGCCGGTACCCGCGAGCTGCTCGACATCCTCGGCAAGCTCGCCCCCGATCCGACCGAGAGCAACCCGCCGACGTTCCTCAAGGGCGAAGGCGACGCCGCCGAAGCGGTCGAGGTCGCTCCTGACGCCGCGCGCCATGTGGTCGCCCACGTCTACCAGGTGATCAGCGACCCCTACCGCGGCAAGATCGGCATGTTCCGAGTGCATCAGGGCACGGTCACGCCCAACTCGCAGCTCTACATCGGCGATGGCCGCAAGCCCTTCAAGGTTGCCCACCTGCTGCGCATGCAGGGCCGCAACGCGGTCGAAGCGAGCTCGGCGGTGCCGGGCGACATCTGCGCCGTGGCGCGGGTCGAGGAGATCCAGCGCGACGCCGTGCTGCACGACTCCCACGACGAGGACCATTTCCACCTCAAGGCGCCGAGCTACCCGCAGCCGGTGTTCGGTCTGGCGCTGATCACGAAGAAGCCCGCCGACGAATCCAAGCTGTCCGAAGCCCTCGCCCGCCTGACCGAGGAGGATCCCTGCCTCGAGGTGAGTTTCGACCCGGGCAAGCGCCGCACGGTGGTGCGCGGCCTCGGCGAGCAGCACCTGAAGATCGTGCTCGAGGAACTCGAGACGCGCTGGAACCTGCAGCTCGACACCGACACCCCGACCATCCCCTATCGTGAGACGATCTCGATCGTCGCCGAGGCACGTTACCGCCACAAGAAGCAGAGCGGTGGAGCCGGCCAGTTCGGCGAGGTCGCGCTGCGCGTCGAGCCGCTCGAGCGCGGCACCGGCGTCGAGCTGAGCGACGAGGTCAAGGGCGGCGTGATCCCGACCAACTTCATGCCGGCGGTGGAAAAGGGCGTGCGCCAGGCACTCGCCGAGGGCGCGCTCGCCGGCTTTCCGATCCACGATCTGCGGGTGGTCATCACCGACGGCAAGCATCACGCGGTGGATTCCAACGAGATCTCCTTCGTCACCGCAGCGCGCCACGCCGTGCTCGAGGCCGTACGCACCGCACGGCCGCTGGTGCTCGAGCCGATGGTGGACCTGCAGGTGAAGGTGGCCGACCACCTGTTCGGCGAGGTCAGCGGCGAGATCGCCGGACGTCGCGGCCGGCTCACCGGCACCGACAGCCCGGCGCCGGGCTGGATGCTGGTTTCGGCGCGTGTTCCGCTATCGGCGCTGGAAGGCTTCGAGAGCCGGTTGAAGGCGATCTGCGCCGGAGAAAGTGACTTCGCGCTCGAGGCCGCCGGCCACGAGCCGGCACCGCACGAGGTGCAGGCCCAGCTCGCACGCGCCTTCGCCGAGCACGGCAACGCGCATGGCGCGCAGTAAGTCGCGGGAACGCCGCCGGCGCGCGCCGGCGGTGCGCGGGTTCGCTCGACCGGCCGGCCACCCGTGACATTGAACGAGCGACAGCGCGCCTACTGGCGCGCGAACCTGATCCTCACCGCCAGCCTGCTGGCGGTGTGGTTCATCGTACCCTTCGCCTCGGGTTACTACGCGGCCGAGCTCAACCGACTGAGCTTCCTCGGCTTCCCGCTCGGCTTCTATGTCTTCGCGCAGGGCGCGATCCTGGCGTTCCTGGCGATCGTTTCCATTTACGTTTTCGTCATGAACCGTCTGGACCGGCGCTACGGCTCGCGCGAACGCGGCTGAGCGCCGCGCGCACGCTGCCCCCTTGCCTCACTTCCCGGCCGCGCCGGCGGATTCCTCCGACTTGCGCTTGCGACCCCACGCCGTCGGGTGGGCGTGGCGCGAGACGATGAAGTCGGCGATGAACTTGCACCAGATCGTGCTGCCGGCAATCGCGCTCCAGGTCTCGTAGCCGAGTGCGCCGGCGAGCACGCCGAGGATCACGAACAGCACCACACCCCCCGCGATCAGGTTGACCGCAGCGGTGAAGGGCGCGAACTTCGCCGGGTTCGCCGGCGGTACGCCGCGCTTGAGCCCCACCTCGGAGAAGTCGCGACGCACGATGATGCGCCACGCACGACGCAGCCAGAAGAAGGAGATCGGGAACAGGGCCAGGAACAGGATCCAGGTCAGGGCAACGCCAACATCGAAAGCCATACGGTACTCCGCTTCGGACGCGACCACCGGCTCGGCAGTCGGTCTCAGGGTGCCACAAGAAGAAAAACCCCGCCATTGCCGCCGGCGGGGTTTTCGTCGCGCCCCCGGATCCGGCGACCGGCGCCGGGGGCCTGTTGCTGCGATGGGTCTCAGTGAGCCCCGTCGACCGCCTTCGAACCACGCGGGATACGGACGCTTTCGACCAGGTGCTGGATGTGCTCGGGCGGCTCCTTCGTCACCTTGTCGACCACGTAGGCGACGGCGAAGTTCACCAGGGCGCCGATCGCACCGAAGGCTTCCGGCGTGATGCCGAAGAAGCTGTTCGGACCACCGATCAGATCGACGAACTCGGTGCCCTTGATGAAGAAGAGGCCCTTGTGCGCGAACACGTAGAACAGGGTCACGAACAGGCCCGAGAGCATGCCCGCCATCGCCCCTTCCTTGTTCATCTTCTTGGAGAAGATGCCCATCATGATCGCCGGGAACAGCGAGCTGGCTGCGATACCGAAGGCGAGCGCGACGGTACCGGCAGCGAAGCCCGGCGGGTTGAGGCCGAGATAGCCGGCGAGCACGATCGCCCCCACCATCGACAGCTTGCCCGCCATCAGCTCGCCCTTCTCCGAGATGTCCGGCTTGATCACGTTCTTGATCAGGTCGTGCGACACCGCGGACGAGATCGCCAGCAGCAGACCGGCAGCGGTCGACAGCGCGGCAGCCACGCCGCCCGCGGCGACCAGCGCGATCACCCAGTTGGGCAGCAGCGCGATCTCGGGGTTGGCCATCACCATGATGTCGGCGTTGACCGTCAGCTCGTTGCCCTTCCAGCCGGCCTGTTCGGCCTTGCCTGCGGCCTCGGCGTTCTTGGTGGCATCGTTGTAGTACTGGATGCGGCCGTCGCCGTTCTTGTCTTCCCACTTCAGCAGGCCGGTCTTTTCCCAGCGCTGCATCCAGGCCGGACGTTCGTCATACACCAGGCTGCTCTCGGGCGCGTGCAGATCGCCGCCGGTGGCCACCGCGGTGTTGACCGTCTGGTGCAGGTTGTACTTCGCCATCGCCGCAACTGCCGGCGCGGTGGTGTACAGGATCGCGATGAAGACCAGCGCCCAGCCCGCGGAGTAACGCGCGTCGGACACCTTCGGCACGGTGAAGAAGCGGATGATGACGTGCGGCAGGCCCGCGGTACCGATCATCAGCGACACGGTATACACGAACATGTTCAGGCGACTGCCCGGCAGCGAGGTGGTGTATTCGGCGAAGCCGAGATCGACCACGATCTGGTTGAGGCGCTCGAGCAGGGTGGCGTCGGTGCCGACCAGCGAGCCGCCCAGACCGAGTTGCGGGAGCACGTTGCCGGTGAGGTTCAGCGAGATGAAGATCGCCGGGATGGTGTACGCCGCGATCAGCACGACGTACTGGGCCACCTGGGTGTAGGTGATGCCCTTCATGCCGCCGAACACCGCATAGGCGAACACGATCGCCATGCCGAGGTAGATGCCGGTCTCGTTGCTGACGCCGAGGAAGCGCGAGAAGGCCACGCCCACGCCGGTCATCTGGCCGATCACGTAGGTGATCGAGGCGGTCAGCAGGCAGATCACCGCCACCGTGCTCGCCGACTTGGAGTAGTAGCGGTCGCCGATGAACTGGGGCACGGTGAACTTGCCGAACTTGCGCAGGTAGGGCGCGAGCCACATCGCCAGGATCACGTAGCCGCCGGTCCAGCCCATCAGGAACAGCGAGCCGCCGTAGCCCATGTTGGCGATCAGGCCGGCCATGGAGATGAAGGACGCCGCGGACATCCAGTCGGCCGCGGTGGCCATGCCGTTGGTGATCGGGTGAACACCACCGCCAGCAACGTAGAACTCACTGGTGGAACCGGCGCGCGCCCAGATGGCGATGCCGATGTAGAGGGCGAACGAGGCGCCGACGACCAGATAGGTCAGTGTCTGCAATTCCATTTGCTTAGGCTCCCGTCAGTCTTCGTGTACGTCGAACTTGCGGTCGATCTCGCCCATCTTCTTCGCGTAATAGAAGATCAACGCGATGAAGATGTAGATCGAACCCTGTTGTGCGAACCAGAAGCCCAGCGGGTAACCGCCGATCTTGATGGTATCGAGCACAGGTTGGAAAAGAATGCCAGCGCCATAGGAGACCAGAAACCATATGATCATGATCTTGGTCAGCAGGCCCAGCGTGGCTTTCCAGTAGCCGACACTGTTTGCTTCCATAAGTCACCTCCGTTTTAGTTATCGAAGCCGGATCGCCTCATCGTGGGAGGCTCCACGGGCAAAACCCATGCAGCCACGATCGGATTATGGCCGCATCAAACTTACTTATTCCTTACAGTTTCTTACGGCCGATGATTTGCATCCCCATGTTGGGCGCACGTAAAAAACCCCGCGGTCTCGCGAAGAGACGGCGGGGTCGGGGTGGACCGGCGCGCTCGCGCGCCGCTGCCGTGGCTTACATGCGCGCGATCATCGCATCGCCGAAGGCCGAGCAGCTGACCTCACTCGCGCCCTCCATCAGGCGGGCGAAGTCGTAGGTGACGACCTTGTCGCCGATCGCCGCCTCCATCGCCTTGATCACCAGGTCGGCCGCCTCGCGCCAGCCGAGGTGGCGCAGCATCATCTCGGCCGAGAGGATGAGCGAGCCCGGGTTCACCTTGTCGAGGCCGGCATACTTCGGCGCCGTGCCATGGGTCGCCTCGAAGCACGCGTACTGGTCGGAGATGTTGGCCCCCGGCGCGATACCGATCCCACCGACCTGGGCTGCCAGTGCATCGGAGATGTAGTCGCCGTTGAGGTTGCAGCAGGCGATCACGTCATATTCGCCCGGACGCAGCAGGATCTGCTGCAGGAAGGCGTCGGCGATCGCATCCTTGACGACGATCTCGCGACCGGTGTCGGGGTTCTTGAACGAGCACCACGGGCCGCCGTCGATCGGCTGCGCACCGAATTCCTTCTGCGCCAGCTGGTAGCCGACGTCGCGGAACAGGCCCTCGGTGAACTTCATGATGTTGCCCTTGTGCACCAGGGTCACGCTCTTGCGGTCGTTGTCGATCGCGTACTTGATCGCGGCACGGATCAGGCGCGAGGAACCCTCGACCGACACCGGCTTGACGCCGATGCCGCAGTCCTGCGGGAAGCGGATCTTGGTGACCCCCATCTCGTCCCGGAGGAACTTGATGACCTTGTTCGCGGCATCGGAACCGGCCTGCCACTCGACGCCGGCGTAGATGTCCTCGGTGTTCTCGCGGAAGATCACCATGTCGGTCTTGGTCGGATCCTTCAGCGGCGAGGGCACGCCCTTGAAGTAGCGCACCGGGCGCAGGCACTGGTAGAGGTCGAGCTCCTGGCGCAGCGCCACGTTCAGCGAACGGATGCCGCCGCCGACCGGAGTCGTCATCGGCCCCTTGATCGACACCGAGTATTCCTTCAGCGCGTCGAAGGTCTCCTGGGGGATCCACTGGTCGGGACCGTAGAGCTCGACCGACTTCTCGCCGGCATAGACCTCCATCCAGTGGATCTGCTTCTTGCCGCCGTAGGCCTTGGCGACCGCCGCGTCGATCACTTTCTTCATCACCGGGGTGATGTCGACGCCGATGCCGTCACCTTCGATGAAGGGGATGATCGGGTTGTCGGGGGTCGGCTGACCCGGGACGATCTTCTGACCACCTGCCGGAACCTTGATGTGAGATGCGCTCATTCCTACTCCCTCCTGGTGAACTTGTCTCCGACGAAAAACCCGCACTGCGCTTCGCCGCGTGCCGCCCGACTTGCGCGGGCTCGGAGGCACGGGGGAAAACGCGTGGAAGCTTTATTCTAGCCAGCCACGGCCCCCGCAGGGGCCGCACGGGCCGGCGCCGCGGTCAGCCGCGCGCCGCGGCGAGGATCGCGTTGAAGGTGGCGCTCGGGCGCATCACCGCCTTGCACTTGTCGGGATCGGCCGCGTAGTAACCGCCGATGTCGACCCGCTGCCCCTGAACCACGGTGAGCTCCTCGACGATCTTCTGCTCGTTGTCGGCGAGCGCCTTGGCCAGCGGCGCGAAGCGGTCCGCCAGCGCGGCGTCGTCCTGCTGGTCGGCGAGCGCCTGCGCCCAGTACATCGCCAGATAGAACTGGCTGCCGCGGTTGTCGAGCTCACCGGTGCGGCGCGAGGGCGACTTGTTCTCGTCGAGCAGCTTGCCGGTCGCCTCGTCGAGGGTGCGGGCGAGGATCTTCGCGCGCTCGTTGCCGGTCTTGATGCCGAGGTCCTCGAGCGACACCGCCAGCGCGAGGAATTCGCCGAGCGAATCCCAGCGCAGGTGGTTCTCCTCCACCAGCTGCTGCACGTGCTTGGGGGCCGAGCCGCCGGCGCCGGTCTCGTACATGCCGCCACCCGCCATCAGCGGCACGATCGACAGCATCTTGGCCGAGGTGCCCAGCTCCATGATCGGGAACAGGTCGGTGAGGTAATCGCGCAGGATGTTGCCGGTCACCGAGATGGTGTCCAGGCCGCGCGCCACGCGCTCGAGGGTGACGCGCATCGCGCGCACCTGGCTCATGACCTGGATCTCGAGGCCGGTGGTGTCGTGATCCTGAAGGTAGGTCTTCACCTTCTTAATCAGCTCGTTTTCGTGCGGGCGATAGGGGTCGAGCCAGAAGATCGCCGGCATGCCCGAGTTGCGCGCGCGGGTCACGGCGAGCTTGACCCAGTCGCGGATCGGCGCGTCCTTGACCTGGCACATGCGCCAGATGTCGCCGGCTTCCACGTTCTGGCTCAGCAGCACCTCGCCGGTGGCGAGGTCGGTGATGTTGGCGACGCCGGCTTCCGGAATTTCGAAGGTCTTGTCGTGCGAGCCGTATTCCTCCGCCTTCTGCGCCATCAGGCCGACGTTCGGCACCGTGCCCATGGTGCGCGGGTCGAAGTTGCCGTGCCACTTGCAGAAGTTGATCATCTCCTGATAGATGCGGGCGAAGGTAGACTCGGGCATCACCGCCTTGGCGTCGTAGGGCTTCCCATCCGCACCCCACATCTTGCCGCCCTGGCGGATCATCGCCGGCATCGAGGCGTCGACGATGACGTCGCTCGGCGAGTGGAAATTGGTGATGCCCTTGGCCGAATCGACCATCGCCAGCTCCGGGCGGTGCTCGTGGCAGGCGTGGAGGTCGCGGATGATCTCGTCGCGCTTGGACTCGGGCAGCTGCTTGATCTTCTCGTAGAGGTCGACCATGCCGTTGTTGACGTTGATGCCGAGCTCGTCGAACAGCGCGCCGTGCTTCTCGAAGGCGTCCTTGTAGTAGATGCGCACACAGTGGCCGAACACGATCGGGTGCGACACCTTCATCATCGTCGCCTTCACATGCAGCGAGAACAGGATGCCCGCCTCACGGCAATCGTCGAGTTCGCGCTCGTAGAACTCGCACAGCGCCTTCTTGCTCATGAACATCGAGTCGATGATCTCGCCGTCCAGCAGCGCGACCTTGGGCTTGAGGACGATCGACTTGCCCGAGCTGGTGATCAGCTCCATCTTGACGTCGCGCGCGCGGTCGAGCGTCATCGACTTCTCGCCGTGGTAGAAGTCGCCGTGGTGCATGTGCGAGACGTGGGTCTGCGACCACTGCTTCCATTCGCCCATGGAGTGCGGATGCTTCTTGGCGAAGTTCTTCACCGCCGCCGGTGCGCGACGGTCGGAGTTGCCCTCGCGCAGCACGGGGTTGACCGCCGAGCCGAGGCACTTGCCATAGCGGGCCTTGAGCGCCAGCTCCTCGTCGGTCCTGGCATCGGCCGGGTAGTCGGGGATCTTGTAGCCCTTGGACTGCAGCTCCTTGACCGCCGCGACCAGCTGCGGCACCGAAGCGCTGATGTTGGGCAGCTTGATGATGTTGGTGTCCGGGTCCTGGGTCAGGCGGGCCAGCTCGCCCAGGGTGTCGGGCACCTTCTGCTCGTCGCTGAGGTAATCGGAAAACTCGGCCAGGATGCGGGCAGCGACCGAGATGTCCGCCTTCGCGACCTTGACCCCGGCCGGACCGGTGAAGGCGCGCACGACCGGCAGAAACGCACAGGTCGCCAGCAAGGGGGCTTCGTCGGTAAGGGTGTAGATGATGGTCTGCTGCTGCGTTGACATTGAGTTCCCCCTGGTTGTTGTGAGACGTCGGTGTTCGATTGCACACGTGCGCCCGGCGCAGCACTGGGGCAGGCACCGGGCACATTGAAAGGCATTGGAAATGCGGACCGACGGCCCGAGGGGACCGCCTGCCCCGGGGCGCACCCCGGGCGTGGTCACGGCAGAAGCGCCAGCTGCCCGACCTCCGCAGCTTCGGCGACTTCCAATCGACTTTTCAGGTTGCGGATTATAGCGCTGCAGCGCCGCGAGTACGATCGCGGAGCGTGACGTTCCGTCGCCGCGGGTCGGGCTGGCCCCCGGTCGCTCTCGATGCGAAACTAGCCGCAGAGCCCCGCCCGCCACTGGCTGCCGGGACGCCCAGCCCGAAAGGAAGTCCAATGGACGCAATGCCAGGAGAGAACCCGGTCGCGCAGGCAATCGCGCAAGCGCTGATCGACGGCTTCAACACGCACTACCGGATCTTTCGCGAGACCTCGCGCCGCGCGAAGGAACTGTTCGAGGCTGCCGCCTGGCGCGCCCAGCTGGCGGCGGTGCGCACCCGCGTCCAGTTCTACGACGATCGCGTCAACGAGACCGTGACGCGCCTGCGCGAGGAGTTCGACGCCGACGCGCTCGACGACGCGACCTGGCAGCAGGTCAAGCTCCAGTTCATCGGCATGCTCATCAACCACCGCCAGCCGGAACTCGCAGAGACCTTCTTCAACTCGGTGACCACGAAGATCCTGCACCGCAGCTACTTCAACAACGACTACCTGTTCGCCCGTCCGGCGGTGTCGACCGAGTTCATCGAGTCCTACCCGCCGGTGTACTCGAGCTACTACCCGCAGGACGGCGGCCTGCGCGCGACGGTGACCCGGATGATCGAGGATTTCGACTGGCAGCGTCCGTTCGAGAACCTCGAGCGCGACGTCGGCCACGTGCTCCGCGCCGCGCTGGCGCATCTCGGCGGGAGCTGGCCGCAGATGGAGGTGAACTGCCAGCTTCAGGTCTTGTACTCGCCGTTTTATCGCAACAAGACCGCCTACGTGATCGGCAGGGCGGTCAACGGGTATCAGGAACATCCGTTCGCGCTCGCGGTACGCCACACCGCGGCCGGTCGGCTCTATATCGACACCGTGCTGCTCGACCCGTGGCGGATCTCGGTTCTCTTCTCGCTGTCGCGCGCGTACTTCATGGTGGACATGGAGGTGCCATCGGGCTACGTCCGCTTCCTGCGCACGATCATCCCCAACAAGCCGCATTCCGAGCTGTACACGATGCTCGGCCTCGGCAAGCAGGGCAAGACGACCTTCTTCCGCGACCTGCTCGCCCACCTGCGGCACTCGAACGACCAGTTCATCATCGCACCCGGCATCCGCGGTCTGGTGATGCTGGTGTTCACCCTGCCCTCCTACCCCTACGTCTTCAAGATCATCAAGGACGTGTTCGGCAGCTCGAAAAACATGGACCGCGCCACCGTGGAACGCAAGTACCTGCTGGTGAAACATGTCGACCGCGTGGGGCGGATGGCCGACACCCTCGAGTTCTCCTACGCGGCGCTGCCGCTGTCGCGGTTCACCCCCGAGCTGCTCGAGGAGCTCCGCACGCTGGCACCGAGCGCCTTCGTCATCGAGGGCGACCGGGTGATCATCCGCCACCTCTACATCGAGCGGCGCATGACGCCGCTGAACATCCATCTCGAGAGTGCGGACGACGAGGAGCTGGAAGACGCGGTCGTCGAATACGGCAACGCGATCCGCGAACTCGCGATCGCCAACATCTTCCCCGGCGACATGCTGTGGAAGAACTTCGGCGTCACCCGTTACGGCCGCGTCGTGTTCTACGACTACGACGAGATCGAGTACATGACGGACATGAATTTCCGCAGGATCCCGCCGGCGCCCTATGAGGAGATGGAGATGTCGGGCGAGCCCTGGTACTCGGCCGGGCCGATGGATGTGTTCCCGGAGGAGTTCGCCACCTTCCTGCTCGCCTCGACGCGGGTCAGGAAGGTCTTCCTGAAGCATCACCGCGACCTGCTCGATCCGAAGTTCTGGCAGGACACCCAGCAGCGCATCCGCGACGGCCACGTCGAGGACTTCTTTCCCTACCCCCACGAACTGCGCTTCTGTCGGCTGTTTCCCGAAACCGGCTCGACGGACGACACCCAGGCGGCCTGAGCGGGGGGAGGAGCCGGGCAAGCGCAAAAGGGGCGCCACAGGGCGCCCCTTTTGTCGTACCCGCAGTGATCAGACCGCGACGCCGGGATTGCCTTCCATGCCCTTCAGCGTGGGCAGGTTGAGCGGGCGCTGCGACACGACCTTCTGCGCGCGCAGGTAGTTCGCCACCACGTCCCACACCGCCGGGCCGGAATCCTTCGCCTCTTCCGAGACCGGCGCCCAGCCGGCGACCTTGTAGGTCTTGTCCGCCTCGATCGGCTTGCCGTTCAGCATCATGTTGTCGATGCGCTTGCCCATCGCCGCATTCGGGTCGCAGCTGTACTGCAGCCCGCCGACGCGCACCATGTCACCGCCCTGCTGATAATAGGGGTCGGGGTTGAACAGGTTGTCGGCCACGTCCTCGAGCACGGTCTTGATCATCTCCCCGCTCATGTCGGTGAGCGTGGTCCACGGGTAGGTGATCGCGGTCTGGTCGAGCAGGTGCTCCATCGTGATCGTGTCGCCCGGCAGCAGCGAAGTGCCCCAGCGGAAGCCGGGCGAGAAGGCGATCTCGGCATCCTTCTCGGCGAGCAGCGCATCGACGATGAGCTGGTCCCAGGAACCGTTGAAGTTGCCCCTGCGGTAGAGCAGGCCCTCGGTGACGGCGAGCTTCTCGGTGAGCTTCTCGAGGAAGGGCGCGCGCGTATTGTCGATGAAGGCGGCCATCTCCGGATCGGCAGGCAGCAGGTTGGAGAACACCGGCAGCAGCTTGTAGCGGAAGTCCGCGACCTTGCCGTCCTTCACGTCGAAGTCCATCACGCCGAGGAACTTGCCGTTCGAGCCGGCGTTGGTGACCAGGGTCTTGCCGCCCGCGTTCTCGACCACCGTCGGCGCCGGCATGCCGTCGTGGGTGTGGCCGCCGAAGATCGCGTCGATGCCGGTGACCCGGCTGGCGAGCTTGAGGTCGACGTCCATGCCGTTGTGCGAGAGCACGACCACCACCTGGGCGCCATCGGCGCGTGCGGCGTCGACCGCCTGCTGCATGCCCTCCTCCTGGATGCCGAAACTCCAGTCAGGCGTCATCCAGCGCGGGTTGGCGATCGGCGTGTAGGGGAAGGCCTGGCCGACGATGGCGACCGGCACGCCGTTGATGTTCTTGATGACGTAGGGCTTGAAGACCGGATCCTCGAAGTCCGTGGTCTTCACGTTCTGGGCGACGATGTCGATCTTGCCCGCGAAGTCCTGGTCCTCGATCTCCTTGACGCGCTCGGCGCCATAGGTCGATTCCCAGTGCAGGGTCATGACGTCGACGCCGAGCAGCTTGCAGGCGTCGACCATGTCCTGCGCGTCGGTCCACAGCGCGGTGCCCGAGCCCTGCCAGGTATCGCCGCCGTCGAGCA
The DNA here is from genome assembly GCF_001696715.1 of Thauera phenolivorans. Lineage (GTDB taxonomy): Bacteria > Pseudomonadota > Gammaproteobacteria > Burkholderiales > Rhodocyclaceae > Thauera > Thauera phenolivorans. The sequence continues at coordinate 244,212 of NZ_MBFM01000001.1, forward strand.
GCAGCGCGCCCGGACGGCTCGCCTTCATCTTCTTGACCAGGGTCGACAGGTGGGCGAAGCCGCCGACCTTGCCGTAGGTCTTCGCCGCCTCGACGAAGTCGAGATAGGTGAAGGCGTGGGCCTCGATGCCGCCCGGCTTGATGCCGTAGTGCTTGAGGAAGGTCTCGCCGACGAGGTGCGGCGCCCGGCCGAGCATGTCGCCGACACCGAGGTTGACGTTGGGTTCGCGGAAATAGATCGGCAGCAGCTGTGCATGGCAATCGGTCATGTGCAGCAGGCTGACGTTGCCGAAGCGCGGCAGCTCGTAGAGCGCTTCGGCGGCCTTCTCGGCGCGCGCGAAGTTCGAATGCAGCGTCATCCCGCTGGCCGCCGCGATGGCGAGCAGCTGCATGAATTCACGACGATTCATCGACATGGGAAATCCCCTCGTAAGGTCGGATGTCTGGATGGAGTGCGTGGGGCGAGGGCCCGCGCGAGATGCAATAAGGGCCCGGGGCCGAGGCCGCGGGCCCTGCGATGCGCCGTCTTCGGGCGCGGCTTACTGGTTGACCGGCGACTGCGGATCGAACAGGTAGGCCATCACGTGACGGATCTGCGCTTCGGTGAGGATGCCGCCGTAGCCGTTGCGCGGCATGTCGCTGCACGCGTTATAGGCCTTGGCGTTCCACAGCTTGCCCCAAGTGTACTTGATCACTTCCTCGGAGGTGCCGCGCAGCTTCGCATAGCCCTCCAGGCTGACCCCGATCGTGCCCTCGGAAACCTCGTTGGGATCCATCGCGTGGCAGTTGTAGCAGCCCCCACCGTTGTTGTCCGGCGTCTTGTCGGTCCAGGTCAGGCCGCGACCGCTGGCCGCGATCTTCTGCCCTTCCTTCCAGTCGCCTCCCGTGTAGTTGCCGTCGCTCGGCCACTGGATCGTCGCCATCTCGGCAGCCTCGAGCCGCTTCATGGTCTCGGCATCAGGCTGCGTCGGGCTCGAGCAGGCCTTCTGCACGGCGTCCTGCTTCTGGCGATCGAGACTGGCGATGCCGTTGGCCTTGAAGGAAGCAAGCATCATCTCTTCGACCTTGGGCTGCAGGTCATCAGCCACAGGGGCAGGCGCCTGTACTGCAGGGGCGGGGGCCTCGACCTTGGCGGGTTCTTCCTTCTTTCCGCAGGCTGCGAGCCCTACGATGGCAGCCGACAGGAGTGCGCTGCGCAGTGCAAATGCAGAATTCATGTTGTCCGCTCCCTTAGCGCTTCACGCCCGGCCACTGGGCCTCGGCACCGTTGCCCTTGCCCGCCATGAACACCGACAGCGCGATGGTCACGTCCGAGGCGAAGATCGGCTCGGCCGTGCGCTGCTGGCGGAAGCAGTCCCACAGGCGATGCTGCATGGTCCAGAACTGCGAGTTCGACACACGGTAGGCGGGCCACGAACCCCAGCCGGCGGCGGCGCCTTCGGGCTTGGTGATGTTGGGCAGCTGGGTGGCGCGGATGCGCTTGCCGTCCTGGCTGTGGCACGACGAGCAGGCGAAGTCCATCGCACCGGTGCGGTAGTAGAAGGCCTGTTCGCCGAGCGCGTACATCTCCTTCATCTTCGGGTGCGAGAGATCGACCGCGATCTTCTCGCCTTTCGACTGCCCGACCACGTAGGCGACGAGCGCGGCCATCTGACGCCGCTCGCCCTGCAGGAACTTGCCGTTGACGATCTCGGCCGGGTCGATGCCCTGCTGCTTCTCCATGCAATACATCAGCCGCGTCTCGAGATCCTGCACCTTGTCGGCATCGGCGAAATAGCGCGGTAGCTGCGCGGCAGCCCCCTGCACCACGCCCGGGCCGAGGCCGAGGTCGCACTGCTCGAGGGTGGCGTTCTTGGGGCCGCGGGCGGTCTTCCAGAGCTCCTCGCCCTCCATCTCGTAGAGTTCGGCCGGGTTGCCGTCTTCCAGCATCGCCCGGTACTCGTCGAAATTGAGGTCTTGCTGGGCGAACACCGCCGGCGACGCGAGCGCGACGCCTGCCCCGATGGCGGCCGCGATCAATTGTTTTCTCATTGTCTCTCCTCCGGGTTGATTCTTCTCCGGTACCGGACCGGGCTGCCGCGTGACGGCCCGCCTCCCCCGCACCTTCGAGCGTCCGCGCGCGCCGACCAGGCGGCGCGCGCGGCGGGCATCAGGAAACCTGCACCTCGTCGGTACGGGTCTCGCCCTTGTTGTCGACCCAGGTGACCGCGACCTTGTCGCCCTTCGCGCCGCCGTTGAACTTGAACGCGAGGTAGGGGTTGGTCGACACCGAGGGGCCGAACTCGGCACTCAGCACGACCTTGTCGTTGTGCTTGGCGGTCAACTCGGTGATGAAGTGTGCCGGAATCAGGGCGCCGGACGAGTCCTTGCGCTGACCGGTTTCCATCACGTGCGACATCAGCACACGAACTTCAGTGACGCCTTCCTTGGCGGCGGCGCGAATACGCATCGGGCTTGCCATATCGATATCTCTCCTTCCGGTTTTCGGTGATCAGCCGCCGCAGCCGCCGAGGGTGACCTTGACTTCCTTCTTGGTCATGTAGAACTTGCCGTCGGCCTTCACCACGGCGAAGACGTTGGAGGTCTGACCCATCTTCACGCGGGTCTGGACATCGGCCGCCGTGCCCTCGGGCAGGGTGAACGAGGCGGCGAGCATGGCCGGGTTCTTCTCGATCATGATCGCGATGTACTCGGTCTTGGGCAGCTTGCTGACCACGCCCACCGGCACCACGGCGCCGTTCTCGGCGATGTCGGGCGCGGTGATCGAGATCTCGGCGCTCTCCGCCGGCTTGCCGGCGCCCACCGCGGCGAGGGCGGCGTCCATGTCCTTCGCGTCGAAGGCGTCCTTGTTCCACGCCGCCTGGGCCATTTCAGGCTTGATCAGGCCGACCGCGGCGAGAAGGCCGAGCATGCCGAGGCTGCCGCCCGCCTTCAGGGTATCCCTGCGTTGATTGTTCATCCCGTCTCTCCTTTTGTGGTGTTACTGCGCTTGCGCGCCTTCCAGAATCCACTGGACGAGTTGCTTGATCTCATCGTCCGTGACGTGGCCTTGCGGCGGCATCGGAACCGCCCCCCAGACACCCTGCCCGCCCGTCTTGACCTTGTCGATCAATCCCGATGCGGCATCGGTCTGTCCGCGATATTTTTCGGCAATCTCATTGTACCCGGGGCCGACGATCCTGTTCGCCACCCCATGGCAGGCCATGCAACCCTTTTCGTTGGCGAGCGCCAATGCAGCAGCCCCGCCCGCCTTCGCCTCGGGCGCGGCCTCCTCGGCCGGCGCGCCGGTGGGCTTGCCGCGCGTCTGGCCGACCGGCCGGTTCTGCTCGGCGAGGTTGCCGTGCGCGTCCTGCGCGTAATCCGGCAGCGCCGACACGATCTCGACTTCCTTCTTGCAATCCTTCATGCAGGCGGCGTTCTTGACGTCGGGCTTGCCGCCGTTGCCGAGGCCGCCCTTGGCCGCCGCCGCGCCCGGCCACATGCCGTGGTCGGTCGTCATGCCGTTGCGGTTGGGCATGCGCTCCTGCACCTCGCGGATGTTCTCGTCGCTGAGCTCGAAGTCGGCGGGCACGATCTCGCCCAGGTTCAACAGGTAGGCGAGGATCGCGTACACCTCGTCGGCCGTGAGGGACTTGGGTGCCGTCCAGGGCATCGCGCGCTGGATGTAGTCGAACAGCGTCGACACCGTCGGCACCTTCATCAGCGTGGTCCGCTGCGGCGAATCGCCGGTCACGAGCGCGGCGACACGGCCGGTCTCGATGTCCTGCGCAGTAGTGCCGCCGACGATCGGGGTGAACACCTCGTTCGATTCGCCGAACACGCCGTGGCAGCTCGCACAGTGGGTCTCCCACAGCTCCATGCCGTCATCGACGTTGCCGCGCCCCTTGGGAAGGCCGACGAAGTCCGGGCGCACATCGATGTCCCAGGCCTTGACCTCGGCCTCGGTCGCCGCACGCCCGATCCCGGGATAGCCCTCGGACGCGCCCGCGGTCCCCGCCGCAAGCCCGGTCGCGCCGGCGACAAGCAGTGCGATCAGCGTCTTAGAGAACCTGGACATTGCTCACCTCCCCGGATTCGACCACCTTCCAGGACTGGATGGCGTTGTTGTGATAGATGGACTTGGTGCCGCGCGCCTTGCGCAGCTGGCCGTAGCCCGGCTGCACGTAACCGCTGTCGTCGACCGCGCGCGACTGCAGGATCGCAGGCTTGCCGTCCCACACCCAGTCGATGTTGAAGCGCGTGATCGCCTTCGACAGCACGGGCGTCTCGAGCCGCGCCTGGCGCCAGTTGATGCCGCCATCGACCGAGACGTCCACCCGGGTGATCTTGCCGCGACCCGACCAGGCCATGCCGGAGACGTTGTAGAAGCCCTTGTCGAGCAGCAGCTGGCCACCCGATGGCGTGGTGATGACCGACTTGCACTCCTGCACCGACGTGTATTGGCGATGCTGCCCGTCCGGCATCAGGTCGATGTAATGCACCGCCTCGTCCTTCGCCCCCCAGGGCTTGTCGCCCACCTCGATTCGGCGCAGCCATTTCACCCAGCTCACGCCCTGCACCCCCGGCACCACCAGGCGCAGCGGATAGCCGTTCTCGGGTCGCAGCATCTCTCCGTTCATGCCATAAGCAACCAGCACCTCGCCCGACTCGATCAATTCCATCGGTATCGTGCGCGTCATCGACGAGCCGTCCGCGCCCTCGGCGAGCACGAAGCGGCCCTTCTTGTAGTCCGCGCCGCACATGTCGAGGATCTCCTTCAGCGGCACGCCGGTGAACTCGGAGCAGGACAGCATGCCGTGGGAGTACTGCACGGTGGGTACCGCGACGTTGCCCCACTCCATGCCGGTATTGGCACCGCACTCGATGAAGTGGATGCGCGACACCGAGGGCAGACGCATGATGTCGTCCATGGTGAACACTGAATTGGTCTTCACCATGCCGTTGATCATCAGGCGGTGCTTCGACGGATCGATGTCGTGCCAGCCCTGGTGGTGGCGCTCGAAGTGCAGGCCGGAGGGCGTGATGATGCCGAACAGGCCCTGCAGCGGGGTGAATGCCACCGACGAACCGCCGACCCGGGTGAGCCCCGGGCTCTCACGGCGCTGCAGGCCGCGCTCGTACTTGGAGGGCATGCCGTAGGGGTTGGCTGCGACCGGCAGGCCGAGCGAGGTCGTCCAGGGCGGCAGCTCGAGGATCGCAGGATCCCCCGCGCTGGCCGCGCGCGCCACGGCGGGTGCGGCCAGCGCTGCGGTCGCCCCCAGAAAAGCCTTGCGCAAAAAATCCCGACGACCGTCCTTGACCGCGGCGATCTGCTCGTCGGTCAGAAAATTCTCCGGCGCCGGCCTGACCCGGCCTGGCCGGGCATTCTTGATTGCCATGCGTACTCCTCCCTCGTTTGCGGCTTTATGCTCGACTGCGGACAAGTTCAGCGTCGCGGAGCGAGATCCTTGCCCAGTCTGAGCAGGCCTTCCCGGTCGGCTGCCGTGCCCTCCTCGCGCGAGGCGATGCTCACGCAGACGGTGCGGCACAGATTGGTGAAATTCGGATCGACGACGCGATAGAAGACCTGGCTACCCTCGCGACGCCGCCCTAGCACGCCAGCGCGATAAAGGAGGTTAAGGTGACGCGAGGCATTCGCCTGGGTCAGGCTCGAACTCGCGACGACGTCGTTCACCGAGCGCTCGCCGTCGCACAGGCAGTGCATGATCTTCAGCCGCGAGGGCTCGGCGAGCAGGCTGAAGTACTCGGCAACCCTTTCGAACACCTTCTCCAACTCGTCCATATCGGCTTCGCTTATGGCTGCATTCTTGATGTGAATCAAATGGTAAACCATACGCGCATATAGTCAACTGCTAATATATGTGCATGGTGCAACCATCTCGCACTCAACGGGCTGCCAAGCGTGGGCATCCGTCACGAACCTCCGACTATGCGAAACGATATACTTCCGCGAGGAGTGCGGATAACCGGCGCACACCGGCCCCGGGCTCCACCCCGAACTGGAAGGAGGGACGGACTCGTGAACTTGAGAAATGCAATCGTCGTGGTCGGGCTGGCCGGCGTCGCGCTTTCGGCGCAGGCGCAGGATCCAAACCTCGCGCGCAACCTGGCGGCGACCTGCGCCAACTGCCATGGCACCAACGGCAACAGCCTCGGCGGCATGGAGACGCTCGCAGGCGAGTCGCAGAAGAAGCTGCTGCAGAAGCTCGATGACTTCAGGACGGGCGAGAAACCGGCGACGATCATGCACCAGATCGTCAAGGGCTATACGCCGGAGCAGCTGGACCTGATCACCGCGTGGTTTGCCGCGCAGGAAGCCGAGGGAGACGAACAAGATGCTGAGTAGACGCGATTTCCTGAAGTCGATGGGCGCCACCGCGGCGTTGGGCACCGTTCCCGGATTCGCCAACGCAGCCGGGAACGGTGCGCGCGGACATGTCGTCGTCATCGGCGGCGGCTACGGCGGCGCCACCGCGGCCAAGTACCTGCGCATGTGGAGCCAGGGCAGCGTAGAGGTCACCCTGATCGAGCGCAACGCGAGCTTCGTCTCCTGCCCGATCTCCAACCTGGTGATCGGCGGCCTCAAGCAGATCGAAGACATCACGGTCAGCTACGCCAACCTGCAATCAAAGTGGGGCGTCAAGCTGGTCACCGACGAGGTCACTGCGATCGATGCCGACAAGCGCACCGTCACTACCGCGAAGAACGGCAGCATCGCCTACGACCGTCTGGTGATGTCGCCCGGCATTTCCTTCATCCCGGGTGCGATCGAGGGACTCGACGGCAACGAGGAACTCGTGCCGCATGCCTGGAAGGCCGGCCCGCAGACCGCCTTGCTGCGCAAGCGGCTCGAGGACATGCCCGACGGCGGCGTGTTCGCGATGCACATTCCGCGCGCGCCCTTCCGTTGCCCGCCGGGCCCCTACGAGCGCGCCTGCCTGGTCGCCAACTATCTGCGCCAGTCCAAGCCGAAGTCTAAGGTGCTGGTGCTCGACGCGAACGGCGAGATCCAGTCGAAGAAGGGGCTGTTCACCAAGGCCTTCGAAGGCTATGGCGAGCTCCTCGAGTACGTTCCGAACAGCACGCTGCGCGCGGTCGATGCCAGGACCCGAACCGCCGAGCTCGAGTTCGACACGATCGAGGCCGACGTGCTCAACGTGCTGCCACCGATGCGTGCCGGCGAGATCGCGATCCAGGCCGGCCTTCCGCTGATCAACGATCGCTGGGTGGATGTCGACTGGCTCACCCTCGAGGCCAAGGGCGTGGCGGGCGTGCATGTACTCGGCGACGCACTGTTCCCTGCGCCGGCAATGCCGAAGTCGGGCCACATGGCGAACCAGCACGGCAAGCTCGCCGCCGCCGCGATCCTCAACCTGCTGCAGGGCATGGCGCCCAATCCGACGCCGGTAGTGATGAACACCTGCTACAGCTTCGTCGATGGCAAGAACGTCATCCACGTCGCCTCGGTGCACCAGTTCGACGCCGCGAGCGGGAAGCCGATGCCGGTCGATGGCGCCGGCGGCCTGTCGCCATCCGCCAACGAGCTCGAAGCGAAGGCCGCGCTGGCATGGGCGAAGAACATCTGGGCGGACATGCTCGCCTGATGAGTCGCACGAGGTGAATCGAACGGGGCCCGGTCGGGCCCCGCTGCTTTTGCGTCGGGCGGGCGCCGATCAGTCGAGTGTGCTGATGTAGGTCGCCACCGCCTTGATCTCGAGTTCGGTCAGTCTCGAGGCGATCGAATGCATGATCGCATTGTCATTGGTGCGCTCGCGCTCGTCGAACGACTTCAGCTGGCGCTCGATGTATTTCGGCACCTGTCCGGCCAGCCGTGGCATCGCCTCCGTGCCGCGGCCCTGTTCGCCGTGGCAGCTGGAGCAGGCCGCGACGCCGGAGAATTCGTTGCCGCGATGGAACACGAAACGGCCCACCGCCGCCAGGTCGGCGTCCTCCACCGCACGCGGCTCGGTCGGCTTGCGCTCGAAGTAAACGCCGAGCGCGAGCATCTCCTCGGGCGTGAGGTCGGCGCTCATATCGACCATCGTGTCGCTCTTGCGCCGGCCCGCCTTGAAATCGGCGAGCTGCTTGGCGATGTACTGGTGATGCTGGCCGGCGAGCCGCGGGTACAGCGAGGAGGAACTCTCGCCGTTCGGGCCGTGGCACAGGGAGCAGCGCCCCGTCGAGATCTCCTCGGCGCGCGCCAGATCGACCTCGGGCGCCCGACCCGCTCCGAGCGCGGTTGCGGGAATCGCCAGCGCCGCCGCGATCGTCAGCGCAACCGTCTGCCATCCGTTCATGTCTCTCCCCTCTTCCCGTTTCCCGACCATTCGCCGAAGCGCATCGCCGTGCGCCATCGGGCGGTCGCGAGATTAGCAAAAGCCACGCCGTTGCGGGGCGTTGCAACACATGCCGGTCACCAGCCCGATTCCCGTATCCAAGGCCCGCGGCCGGCCTGCAACACCTCGCGGACGTAGGGCACGATGGCTGCCGGCAAGGCGTCGCGCGCGAACCAGGCCAGACCATCGCTCTTGTCCGGCTCGCAGATCCGCGCCTCCCCGCCCCATTTGCGGGCACGCACGAAGAAGTCGATCCGGTTGGTATCCGACAGTCGATGGACGACGCCGACCCACTCCAGTTCCTCGACCCCGACCTCGATGCCGACTTCTTCCTGCGCCTCCCGCACCGCCGCCTGACGCACCGACTCGCCCGCCTCGACGTGCCCCCCGGGCAGGCTGTAGAGACCGTCGAAGAAGCCGGTGCCGGCCCGGCGCAACAACAGCACCCTGCCCTCACGCTCGCACAACAGGTGTACCCCGGTCGGGATCCCCGCGCGCCTCATCAGTGCTTGCCGGTGCTGCCGAAGCCCGCCTCGCCGCGCTCGCTCGCGGAAAAATCAGACACCACATTGAAGTCGACCTGGAGCACCGGCACCACCACCAACTGGGCGATGCGCTCCATCGGCTGGATCGTGAAGCTGGCACGGCCGCGGTTCCAGACCGACACGAAGACCTGGCCCTGATAGTCCGAATCGATCAGTCCGACGAGGTTGCCCAGCACGATGCCGTGCTTGTGGCCGAGCCCGGAGCGCGGCAGCACCATCGCGGCCAGGCCGGGATCGGCGAGATGGATCGCCAGCCCGCTCGGCACCAGGGTGGTCTCGCCCGGGTGCAGGACGAGCGGCGCCTCGACACAGGCGCGCAGGTCGAGCCCGGCAGCACCGGCGCTCGCATAGGCGGGCGGATGGGACTTGAGCCGCTCGTCGAGCAGCTTGACGTCGATGCGATGCATGGAGAGACTTCCTCGCTGATTAGCCGCGGCGGGCGGCGAGCATCGCCGCCAGATGATTGACGATGCCGCGCGCGACCACGGCCTTCCCGGCACGCGGCAGGGGGTGGCGGCCTTCATCGTCGAACAGCACCACGGAATTTTCGTCGCCGCCCATGCCGTCGCTGACGAGGTTGCCGACCAGCAGCGGCAGCTTCTTCCGGCGCCGCTTGGTCTCGGCGTAGTCGTCCAGGTTGCGGCTTTCCGCGGCGAAGCCGACGCAGAACGGCGCATCGGCCCGCGCTGCCACCTCGGCCAGGATGTCGGGATTGGGCACGAGCGGGATGCTCATCTCCTCGTCCGACTTCTTGATCTTGTGCGCCGCATAGCTGGCGGGCCGGTAGTCGGCCACCGCGGCGACGCCGATGAACACGTCCGCGCCGGGCAGGGCATCGACCACCGCAGTGCGCATCGCCTGCGCACTCGCCGCCGCCACCCGGCGCACCCCGAGCGGTACCGGCAGCGCGACGTCGCCGCTGACCAGCACGACCTCGGCACCGGCCTGGACGCAGGCACGCGCGAGTGCGTAACCCATCTTGCCCGAGCTGATGTTGGTGATGCCGCGCACCGGGTCGATCGCCTCGAAGGTCGGCCCCGCGGTCATCACCACCTTGCGGCCGGCCAGGCTCTTCGGCACGAAGAAGCCCTCGAGCGACTCCAGCACCTCCTCCGCCTCGAGCATGCGCCCCATACCGACCTCGCCGCAGGCCTGGTCGCCGGCGCCGGGACCGAATACCGTGACCCCGTCGCCACGAATCAGCGCCAGGTTGCGCCGCGTCGGGCCCGCTTCCCACATCTGGCGATTCATCGCCGGCGCCACGATCAGTGGCACGTCGCGCGCGAGACAGAGCGTGGTCAACAGGTCGTCGGCGAGTCCATGCGCGAGGCGCGCGATGAAGTCCGCGGTCGCCGGCGCCACCAGGATCGCGTCCGCGTCCCGACCGAGGTCGATGTGCGCCATGTTGTTCGCCATGCGCGGATCCCACAGGTCGCTCCAAACCGGATTGCCCGACAGCGCCTGGAAGGTCACCGCAGTGACGAAACGCGCGCCCCCCTCGGTCAGCACCACATGCACCTCGGCGCCGGCCTTGCCGAGCAGCCGCACCAGCTCTGCCGCCTTGTAGGCGGCGATGCCTCCGGTGACCCCGAGGACGATTTTCCTGCCTTGCAGTTCGCTCATGACATCATGTAAAAAATGACCTTTGCATTGAATGGCGCTCGTTGCGGTTCGCCGCGCGGGGCACGACGGAGGCAAGGAACATGGCTATCACCGACTGGCCGGAAGAAGAACGTCCGCGCGAGAAGTTGCTCGCGCGTGGTGCCGACGCGCTCAGCGACGCCGAACTGCTGGCGATCTTCCTGCGCGTCGGCGTCCGCGGCCTGAGCGCGGTCGACCTCGCCCGTGGGCTGATCTCGCACTTCGGCAGTCTCACCCGACTGTGCAACGCCGGCGTCGGCGAATTTGCCGCCGTACCCGGCATGGGGCCGGCAAAGTATGCCCAACTGCAGGCGGTGATGGAACTGGCCCGGCGCGCGCTCGGCGAAACCCTGGCCGAACGCGACCTGTTCGACTCGCCCCAGGCCGTGCGCGACTGGCTGCGACTTCGCCTCGGCCACCTGCCCCACGAGAACTTCTGCATCCTGCTGCTCGACGCGCGCCACCGCCTGATCGAAGCGGTCGACCTGTTCCGCGGCACGCTGACCCAGACCAGCGTGTATCCGCGCGAGGTCGTCAAGCTGGCTCTCGCCCGCAATGCCGCGGCGGTCATTCTCGCGCACAATCATCCATCCGGCGCCAGCGAACCGAGCGCGGCCGACGAGACCCTCACCAGCACGCTGAAGGAGGCCCTCGCCCTGATCGACGTGCGCGTGCTCGATCATTTCGTCGTCCCCGCGCACGGAAAACCGGTATCCTTCGCGGAGCGCGGCCTGCTCTGAGAGCGATTCGTCACGCCTTTTCTTCGTTCACACACGGCCCTTGCCAGACCGCCCTACGGCGCGGTATTATCTTGGGCTTTTCGAAATCAGAATTCCCTGGAGCATCGTATGGCTCGCGTCTGCCAAGTGACCGGTAAAGCACCGATGGTGGGAAACAACGTCTCCCACGCTAACAACCGAACGAAGCGCCGCTTCCTGCCGAACCTGCAAAACCGCCGGTTCTGGAGCGAAGCCGAGAACCGCTGGATCCGCCTGCGCGTTTCCAATGCCGGTCTGCGCACGATCGACAAGAAGGGCATCGACGTCGTCGTTGCCGAGCTTCGCGCCCGCGGCGAGAAGCTGTAATCCGCACGAACTGAACGGAGAAGGCCATGGCCAAAGGTATCCGCGAAAAGATCAAGCTGGAATCGACCGCCGGCACGGGTCATTTCTACACGACCTCGAAGAACAAGCGCACCACGCCGCAGAAGCTCGAGTTCAACAAGTACGATCCGGTCGCGCGCAAGCACGTCCTGTACAAGGAAATCAAGCTGAAGTGATGCAAGCGGCGGGCATCGCCCGCCCGGTGCAGCGCCCGCAGCGATGTCGAGCGCAAACGCAAGGCCCTGATTTCGACCAGGCAGCCGCTGCGGGACAGAGAGCTCACGAAAAAAAGGCCTCCGGAACTTCCGGCGGCCTTTTTCTTTTGCGGCTCACGGCGAGCACCAAGGCGCCCGCCGTGCAGGGAAATCAGACCTTCTGGATGTTGGAAGCCTGCTTGCCCTTGGGACCCTGGGTCACATCGAAGGAAACCTTCTCCCCTTCCTTGAGCGTCTTGAAACCTCCCATGGAGATGGCGGAGAAGTGTGCGAACAGATCTTCGCTGCCATCGTCCGGGGTGATGAAGCCGAAGCCTTTCGAATCGTTGAACCACTTAACAGTGCCAGTTGCCATTTCGAACTTATCCTTCAAAGTTACCTGATACGACCGGGGTCCCGGCCCATGCATCGGTGTCGAGTGGAGCTTTGCCGGCACGGCGAACTCAACCTGCAAGCCCCTGACAGGGCCCCGCTTGCGCTCGCCGCCCTTGCGGGCACTGCCGGCGTTCTCTCCCCGCCCGACACACGGCCCGTTTTTTACGCACTTGGCCTTTTACCGTCAACGATTTCCTGCTGCAGTAGTATTCTGCAATGCAGCAAAAATCAGCGACTTACGCCGGTTCAAGACAGGATTCTCCGAGTCCGGGCAAACACTTGAATTCCGCTGCGGCACCGCATCCGTGCTGTTGCAATTTAACCTCTCCGGCCCCATGTTCATCTTCGGCGGGCTTTGTTGCACTCTCGTTCGACTTCTTTAGAATGCTTTCATGAGTACCCGCAAACAAGACGAGTCCGTACTGGAGGCAAAGAGGGCGCGCACCCGTCCGCCTCCCTTATACAAGGTGCTTCTGCTCAATGACGATTACACGCCGATGGATTTCGTGATCATCGTCCTGCAGAAATTTTTTGGCATGGACCGCGAACGCGCCACGCGGGTCATGCTCCAAGTCCACAGAGAGGGCATGGGGGTGTGTGGCGTCTTCCCCAGGGACGTCGCCTCGACCAAGGTAGAGCAGGTCGTATCCTTTGCTCGTCAGCATCAACATCCGCTGGCATGCGTGATGGAGGAGAATTGAATGATCGCGCAAGAGCTTGAAGTTAGCCTGCACATGGCCTTCGTCGAGGCACGGCAGAAGCGTCACGAGTTCATCACCGTCGAGCATCTGTTGCTCGCCCTGCTCGACAATCCGACCGCCGCCGAGGTGCTGCGCGCGTGCGCGGTCAATTTGGACGAGTTGCGGCGCGAACTGACGAATTTCATCGACGAACATACCCCGAAGGTCGAGGGTGGCGAGGAGATCGACACCCAGCCGACGCTCGGCTTCCAGCGCGTGATCCAGCGCGCGATCCTGCATGTGCAGTCCTCGGGCAAGAAGGAAGTGACCGGCGCCAACGTGCTGGTGGCGATCTTCGGCGAAAAGGACTCGCATGCGGTTTATTTCCTGCAGCGCCAGAACGTCTCCCGGCTCGACGTGGTGAATTTCATCTCCCACGGCATCGCCAAGAACCAGCAGGCCGGCGGCCAGCCGCAGGGTCGCGACGGCGAGCAGGCGGGCGATGAGCAGGACGAGAAGCAGGCCGGCGGCCCGCTCGAGAGCTATACCCAGAATCTCAACCAGCAGGCGCTGGTGGGCAAGATCGATCCGCTGATCGGCCGCGAGAAGGAAGTCGAGCGCGTCATCCAGACCCTTTGCCGTCGGCGCAAGAACAACCCCCTGCTGGTCGGCGAGGCTGGCGTGGGCAAGACCGCGATTGCGGAAGGCCTGGCGCATCGCATCGTCCAGGGCCGTGTTCCCGAGGTGCTCGAGGAGGCGGAGGTGTTCGCACTCGACATGGGCGCCCTGCTCGCCGGGACCAAGTACCGAGGCGACTTCGAACAACGCCTGAAGGCGGTGATCAAGCAGCTGGTGGAGAACCCGAAC
>NZ_MBFM01000001.1:257982-271792 GCF_001696715.1 Thauera phenolivorans
CCTGCTCGACAATCCGACCGCCGCCGAGGTGCTGCGCGCGTGCGCGGTCAATTTGGACGAGTTGCGGCGCGAACTGACGAATTTCATCGACGAACATACCCCGAAGGTCGAGGGTGGCGAGGAGATCGACACCCAGCCGACGCTCGGCTTCCAGCGCGTGATCCAGCGCGCGATCCTGCATGTGCAGTCCTCGGGCAAGAAGGAAGTGACCGGCGCCAACGTGCTGGTGGCGATCTTCGGCGAAAAGGACTCGCATGCGGTTTATTTCCTGCAGCGCCAGAACGTCTCCCGGCTCGACGTGGTGAATTTCATCTCCCACGGCATCGCCAAGAACCAGCAGGCCGGCGGCCAGCCGCAGGGTCGCGACGGCGAGCAGGCGGGCGATGAGCAGGACGAGAAGCAGGCCGGCGGCCCGCTCGAGAGCTATACCCAGAATCTCAACCAGCAGGCGCTGGTGGGCAAGATCGATCCGCTGATCGGCCGCGAGAAGGAAGTCGAGCGCGTCATCCAGACCCTTTGCCGTCGGCGCAAGAACAACCCCCTGCTGGTCGGCGAGGCTGGCGTGGGCAAGACCGCGATTGCGGAAGGCCTGGCGCATCGCATCGTCCAGGGCCGTGTTCCCGAGGTGCTCGAGGAGGCGGAGGTGTTCGCACTCGACATGGGCGCCCTGCTCGCCGGGACCAAGTACCGAGGCGACTTCGAACAACGCCTGAAGGCGGTGATCAAGCAGCTGGTGGAGAACCCGAACGCGATCCTCTTCATCGACGAGATCCACACCCTGATCGGCGCCGGCGCGGCCTCGGGCGGCACGCTCGATGCATCCAACCTGCTCAAGCCGGCGCTCTCCTCGGGACAGCTGAAGTGCATCGGCGCGACCACCTACAACGAGTTCCGCCAGATCTTCGAGAAGGATCATGCGCTGTCGCGCCGCTTCCAGAAGATCGACGTGCTCGAGCCCTCGGTGGCCGAGACGGTCGAGATCCTGAAGGGCCTCAAGAGCCGCTTCGAGGACCACCATGGCGTCAAGTACTCGAGCTCGGCGCTGAGCAGCGCGGCCGAGCTGTCGGCCAAGTACATCAACGACCGCCACCTGCCGGACAAGGCGATCGACGTCATCGACGAGGCCGGGGCCGCCCAGCGCATCCTGCCCAAGTCGCGGCAGAAGAAGACCATCGGCAAGGCGGAGATCGAGGACATCGTCGCCAAGATCGCGCGCATCCCGCCGCGCTCGGTGTCGAACGACGACAAGGCCGCGCTGAAGACCCTCGAGCGCGACCTCAAGAACGTGGTGTTCGGCCAGAACGAGGCGATCGACGCGCTCGCGAAGGCGATCAAGATGTCGCGTTCCGGCCTCGGCAACCCGCAGAAGCCGATCGGCTCCTTCCTGTTCTCCGGCCCCACCGGCGTCGGCAAGACCGAGGTCGCCCGCCAGCTCGCCTACACGCTCGGCATCGAGCTGGCGCGCTTCGACATGTCGGAGTACATGGAGCGTCACGCGGTGAGCCGCCTGATCGGCGCGCCGCCGGGCTACGTGGGCTTCGATCAGGGCGGACTGCTCACCGAGCAGATCACCAAGAAGCCGCACTGCGTGCTCCTGCTCGACGAGATCGAGAAGGCGCATCCGGACATCTACAACATCCTGCTACAGGTCATGGACCACGGCACGCTGACCGATAACAACGGACGGCAGGCGGACTTCCGCAACGTGATCATCATCATGACCACCAACGCCGGCGCCGAGGCGATGCAGAAGTCGGTGATCGGCTTCTCCGCCAAGCGCGAGATGGGCGACGAGGCCGCGGAGATCAAGCGGATGTTCTCGCCCGAGTTCCGCAACCGGCTCGATGCGACGATCTCCTTCAAGGCACTCGACAACGAGGTCATCCTCCGCGTGGTCGACAAGTTCCTGATGCAGCTCGAGGCGCAACTGCACGAGAAGAAGGTGGAGGCCCACTTCACTGACGAACTGAAGGCCTGGTTGGCCGAAAGGGGTTTCGATCCGCTGATGGGCGCCCGACCGATGGCGCGCCTGATCCAGGACACCATCCGCTCGGCGCTGGCCGACGAACTGCTTTTCGGCCGCCTTGCCAACGGCGGCAAGGTGACGATCGACCTCGGCAAGGACGACAAGGTCGAGCTGGTGTTCGACCAGCCCGAGATCGCCACCGTCTGAGGCCGACGGTCCGGCCGTTTCGCAAGGCGCAGCCCGGTTCCGGGCTGCGCCTTTTTTGTCGCCCCCGGTCGAACGCGGCGTCGGCCCGGCCACCTCCGTTATGATGCCCAGGTTCGACGCCTGCGGCACGGCCGCCCAACCACCGAGGAGGACACCGATGAGCATTCACACAGCAGATCTCTGCGACAGCCATGAGGACCGGATCACCGTCGTCGCCCCGATGTTCCGCAGCTTCGGCGGCCGCGAGGCCTGCGGCGGCCCGATCACCACGCTGAAGGTCTTCGAGGACAACTCCCTCGTGCGCAAGGCTCTCGAAGCGCCCGGCAAGGGGCGTGTCCTGGTCATCGACGGCGGCGGTTCGATGCGCTGCGCCCTGGTCGGCGACAAGCTCGCCGAGCTCGGGGTCGCCAACGGCTGGGCCGGCATCGTCGTCTATGGCTGCATCCGCGACTCGAAGGCGATCGGCGGAATGGACATTGCCGTGTTCGCGCTCGGCACCCACCCGAGGAAGACGGTCAAGCGCGACGTCGGCGAGGTCGAGGTCGCGGTCCACTTCGGTGGCGTCAGCTTCGTTCCCGGCCATCATCTCTATGCCGACGCCGATGGCGTCATCGTCGCCGCCGAGCCGCTCTGCTGAGTGCGCAACGCTCCGTGGCCGGCGCACAGCCGCCGGACCACTCAGGTTTCATTTCACAACGAAGATTCCCATTTCACAGTGCAAAAAACGGAACGCATCCAACTGTTATTCTGCGAAAAAATTTCTTCTTCTATCTTATATAAGACCTATTGCTGCTCCGCACGATGCTGCCTATAATCGTTTCCCGTTGGCAGCGGTTTTCTCCCTCGAAGCACGCTGCCACAAGCAGGATGCGCGCCGGCGCCCGACCCGGCCGACACGGTTGACCCCAGATCACTTCAGACAAGGAAGCATCATGACCCAGACCCGCGAACAGCAAATCGCCGCCCTCGAGAAAGACTGGGCTGAAAACAGCCGCTGGAAAGGCATCAAGCGCGGCTACTCCGCGGCAGACGTGGTCCGCCTGCGCGGCAGCCTGCAGCCCGAGTACACCTTCGCCAAGCGCGGCGCCGAGAAGCTGTGGGCAAAGGTCAACGGTGGCGCCAAGAAGGGCTATGTGAACGCCTTCGGCGCGATCACCGCGGGTCAGGCCATGCAGCAGGCCAAGGCCGGCCTGGAAGCCGTGTATCTGTCCGGCTGGCAGGTCGCCGCCGACGGCAACACCTCCGAGACCATGTACCCCGACCAGTCGCTGTACGCCTACGACTCGGTGCCGACCATGGTCCGTCGCATCAACAACACCTTCAAGCGTGCCGACGAGATCCAGTGGTCGCGTGGCGTCAACCCGGGCGACCAGGAGTTCATCGACTACTTCCTGCCGATCGTCGCCGACGCTGAAGCCGGCTTCGGTGGCGTGCTGAACGCCTTCGAACTGATGAAGAACATGATCGCCGCCGGCGCTGCCGGTGTGCACTTCGAGGACCAGCTTGCCGCGGTCAAGAAGTGCGGCCACATGGGCGGCAAGGTGCTGGTGCCGACCCAGGAAGCGGTCGAGAAGCTGATCGCGGCCCGCTTCGCCGCCGACGTCATGGGCGTGCCCACCATCATCCTGGCGCGTACCGATGCCGAGGCCGCGAACCTGATCACCTCCGACCACGACGCCAACGACAAGCCCTTCCTCACCGGCGAGCGCACCCAGGAAGGTTTCTACCGCGTGCGCAACGGTCTCGAGCAGGCGATCAGCCGCGGCGTCGCCTATGCGCCCTACGCCGATCTCGTGTGGTGCGAGACCGGCACGCCCGACATCGGCTTCGCCCGCGAATTCGCGCAGGCCGTTCTCGCCGCCTGCCCGGGCAAGCTGCTGTCGTACAACTGCTCGCCGTCCTTCAACTGGAAGAAGAACCTGGACGACAAGACCATCGCCAAGTTCCAGGACGAGCTGTCGGCACTCGGCTACAAGTACCAGTTCATCACCCTCGCCGGCATCCACATCAACTGGTTCAACACCTTCAAGTTCGCCCACGCCTACGCCCGCGGCGAAGGCATGAAGCACTACACCGAGATGGTGCAGGAACCGGAATTCGCCGCGCGCGAGCAGGGCTACACCTTCGTTTCGCACCAGCAGGAAGTCGGCGCCGGCTACTTCGACGACGTCACCACCGTGATCCAGGGCGGTTCGTCCTCAGTCAAGGCACTGACCGGCTCGACCGAAGAAGAGCAGTTCCACTGAGAGACTGCCTGCCCCCCGCTCCGGGGGGATGGATGACGAAAGGCCACCCCGCGGGGTGGCCTTTTTCATGGGGTGAAGCCGATGGATCAGCTACGACCCGGTCCGTTGCCGTCACGCGGGCCACTGCCCTTGCCGTCGCGCATGCCGCGCTCGCCCTTGCGTCCCATTCTCTGGAACTCGGCGTCGAAAACCGTCTTCTGCGCATCGCTCAGCGTCGCGTAGAAGGTCTCCACCGACTTGCGGGCCTCGGACATTTCGGCCTGGCGCAGCTTGCTCATTTCTTCCATGCGCTGCATGCGCTCGATCGCGGTCTGCGGCATGCCGGCCGCACGGCGCTCGGACATCGCCGTCGCCATACGCTCCGCACGCGCCTTCATCTCGCCCTTGAAGGTTTCGAAGGCGGGTTTCTGCTCTGGCGTGAGGGCGAGGGCAAGTTCGAGACGGGCCATGTGCAACTCGGCTCGCTCGGCCATCTTCGCCTTCATCTGCTCGGGCGCCATCTGTGCCCAGCCCCCCTTCCCGCCGCGCGGACCGTCGTACATGCAGCCCCCGCCCCAGGCCATCGCGGCGGTGGTACCGAGGGCGCCGGTAGCAATCACGGCGGCGGCGATCGAAGTCTTCATCCAGTTCTTCACGGTGGTGCTCCTTTCTTGGTTGGTTCGGATTTCCGTTGCCGGCCACTGCCCGGCGACGAGGCCATTTAAACACTCGGAAGTAAGCGGCGCTTGTCGGAACCGCCGGATTTTGAAGCCTCGTGTCACTCCGCGGCCTGGGGATACCTTGGGATACAAAGCAATCACCCCGCACCGTAAGATGCGCTCCAAGGAGAACGCGCGATGACCGCCCAGCAAGACCATATCCTGATCGTCGACGACGATCGCGAGATCCGCAACCTGCTCGCCGACTATCTGGAGAAGCAGGGCCTGCGCTGCACCACCGCCGCCGACGGCCGCGAGATGAAGTCCGCCCTCGACCATCACCAGATCGATCTCATCGTGCTCGACGTGATGATGCCGGGCGAGGACGGCCTCAGCCTGTGCCGTAACCTTCGCGCCGGCGCCGGCGCGCATGCGAGCACGCCGATCCTGATGTTGACCGCGCGCGGCGAGGACATGGACCGCATCATCGGCCTCGAGATGGGCGCCGACGACTACCTGCCCAAGCCCTTCGTGCCGCGCGAGTTATTCGCGCGCATCCGCGCCATCCTGCGGCGCTCGCGCGCCCTGCCCCCCAACCTCGAGGCAGCGCCGCCCGGCAATGCGCGCGAGTTGCGCTTCGCCCAGTGGCGGCTCGACACCGCAGGCCGCCACCTGATCGACGCCGAGGGCACGGTGGTCGCGCTCTCGGGCGCGGAATACCGCCTGCTCGGCGTCTTTCTCGCCCACCCGCAGAAGGTGCTCTCGCGCGATCAACTGATGGAGCTGACCCAGGGCCGCGAGGCCGAGGTGTTCGATCGCTCCATCGACCTCCTGGTGAGCCGCCTGCGACAGCGCCTCGGCGACAACGCGCGCGAACCGACCATCATCAAGACCGTGCGCAACGAGGGTTACGTGCTCACGACCGAGGTCAGCGCGACGAGCGGCGAAACGCAATGAGGCTGCCCTGGCCACGCAGCCTGTTCGCCCGCATGATGCTGATCTGGCTGGTCGGCATCGCGGTGGTGCTCGCGGTCAGCTTCATGCTGTTCGTCGGCGAACGCGAGCGCGTCGGCCGTGCGGCCCTGTTCGAGGGCATCGCCCAGGAGATCGCCGCCGCCGCCGATGTGCTCGACAAGCTGCCCGCCGACGAGCGCGTGCGCTGGATCGACGAGCTCGGCCGCCGCCGCCTGCGCCTGAGCCTGCGCCCGCCCGGCGACCACCTGCGTCGCCTGCCGCAGGACCATGCCCTGCTTGGCGCCTTGCGCCAGACGATGCCCGAGCGCGCCATCGTCCTCTACGCCCACGAGCGCGAGGGGCGGCGACATCCGGTGCCGGTCGCCTCAATCCGGCTCACCGATGGCAGCCCGCTGCAGGTACGCCTTCCCGGCATCCCACCTGCGCCCGAGCTCCCCAAGCCGCCGCCCGGGCGGCTGTTCGCCGCGCTGTTCGCGCTCATCGGCGGGGTGAGCCTGCTGACCTGGATCGCGGTGCGACTGGCCACGCGTCCGCTCTCGCGCCTGGCTGCCGCTGCGCGCGCCCTCGGCGAGGACCCCGAGCACGCACCGATGCCCATCGCCGGCCCGACCGAAGTGGCCCTGGCGGCGTCCGCCTTCAATCAGATGCAGCAACGCATCCGTGAGCACGTGGCCGAGCGCACGCGGATCCTCGCCGCAATCTCGCACGACCTGCAGACGCCGGTCACGCGGCTTCGGCTGCGCGCCGAGATGGTCGATGACGAGGCGCTCCGCGGTCGCATCCAGTCCGACCTCGACGCCATGCAGGCGCTGGTCAGGGAAGGTCTCGACTATGCGCGCAGCCTCGACGAGAGGGCGCCGATGCAGCCGATCGACCTCGACGACCTGCTCGCCGCGCTGCGCGACGACGCCGCCGACATGGGATGGACCGTGATCATGGCCGGCCGCGCAGGCGCTCCCTTGCGCGGCCGGCCGGTGGCGCTGCGTCGTGCATTGTGGAACCTGATCGAGAATGGACTGAAGTTCGGCGGTCGGGTCGAGCTCCGGCTCGAGGAGAACCCCGGTGAAGTCGTGGTACGGATCCGCGACCATGGCCCCGGTCTGCCAGAGGCCGAGCTGGAGAAGGTCTTCGAGCCCTTTTACCGCACCGAGTCCTCGCGCAACCGCGAGACCGGCGGTACCGGGCTCGGCCTCGCGATCACCCGCAACCTGCTGCGCGGCCAGGGCGGCAAGGTGAGCCTGCGCAATCATCCCGAAGGCGGCCTCGAGGCCGTCGTCAGCCTGCCGCGCAGCTGAGCAGTCCCCGCTCGCAGCGCGCATGTGATTCAATGCGCCCCGTCGCTTACTGCAGTGCAATATCCGCCATGTCCGCCGTCTGGATGATCGTCGCCAGCCTCCTGTTCGCCTTCATGGGTGTCTGCGTGAAGCTGGGATCGACCCAGTTCACCCCCGGGGAGATCGTCTTTTACCGCGGCGGCATCAGCGTGCTCATGATGGGTTTCGCTGCCACGATCGGCAGGGTGAGCCTGCTCACACCGCACTGGCGGATGCAGTTGTCGCGCGGCGCTGCCGGCTCGCTCGCCCTGATGTGTTACTTCTTCGCGATCGGCATCCTGCCGCTGGCGACCGCGGTGACCCTCAACTACACCTCGCCGATCTTCGTCGCCCTCGTGCTCGCGATCGCCTTCGGCGAGCGGCTGCGGCCGGCGGTGCTGATCTCGGTGCTGACCGGCTTCGCCGGCGTCGTGCTCCTGCTGCGCCCGAGCCTGCAGCCCGAGCAGTGGCTGGGCGCGTTAGCCGGCCTGAGCTCGGGCATGATCGCCAGTCTCGCCTACGTCAGCGTGCGCGAGTTGGGGCGTGCCGGCGAACCCGAGGTCCGCACGGTATTCTGGTTCTCGGTGCTGACCTCACTGCTCGGCCTCGGCTGGGCGCTGATGGGTGACCTCCACCTGCCCGACGCGCGCGGCGCGGCAACCATGCTCGGCGTGGGGCTGTTCGGCGGCCTCGCTCAGCTGGCGATGACCCGGTCCTACCGCTTCGGCCGCACCGTGGTGTCGGCCAACCTGAGCTACGCCACGGTCCTGTTCGCGAGCCTGTTCGGGATGCTCGTGTGGGGCGAGGCGGTGACAGCCGCAGGCTGGATGGCCATGGCACTGATCGTCGGTAGCGGTGTCATGGTCTCGCTCGCCACGCGCCCGCGCCCCGCCCCGGGCTGAGGCGGCCCGCAATTGAGGCGGCCGGGCACCGGGGCTATAGTGTAGTGAATTTACTTCCTGCCCCGCGGAGGCATGCATGATCAGCATCGAAAACACCGAGTCGCTGGTAGCCGTCACCGTTTTCGGCGAATTCACCCTCGCCGACTACAAGGAGTTCGAGGAGCTGGTCAATTACCAGATCCAGTTCCATGGCCAGGTCGACCTCCTGTTCGACCTGCGCGAGATGGCGGGCTTCACCCTCGACGTGGCGTGGGAGGAGGTCAAGTTCTCGCGCGCGCATCCGCACGACTTCCGCCGCATCGCGGTGCTCACGGACAGCGAGTGGGTCACCTGGAGCGCCTGGCTCTCGCAACTCTTCGTCGAAGCCGACATCCAGGTCTTCAACGACGAGCCCGACGCGCGCGCGTGGCTCGGCGCGCCGGCCGAGTTCAGCCAGTGAACGCCTCCTACGCCGGGCTGATCGGCGCGCTCGAGCTCGCGGGTCACCTGCACGAGCCCGACTGGGTGGTGTTCGACTGCCGCTTCGACCTCGCCAACCCCGATTTCGGCTACGAGGCCTATCGCGCCGCGCACCTCCCCGGCGCCTTCTATCTGGACCTCGACACCGATCTCTCCGGCCCGAAGACCGGCACAAACGGCCGCCATCCCTTGCCCGACCCCGCCGGCCTGGCGGCCCGCCTGGCCGAGAGCGGCGTGACCAACCAGACCCAGGTAGTCGCCTACGACGACGCCGGCGGCATGTACGCCGCCCGCCTGTGGTGGCTGCTGCGCTGGCTCGGCCACCATCGCTCGGCGGTACTCGACGGCGGCCTGCAGGCCTGGTGCCGGGCCGCCCAGCCGCTAGACACCGCGTTGCCCGAGGCGCACGCCGCGACCTACACGATCGCACTGCGTCCGCTGCGCATCGAAGCGGCGCAGGTCTGCGCTCTGCTCGGCAAGGAAGGCATGCTGCTGGTGGACGCGCGCAGCCCCGACCGTTTCCGCGGCGAGAACGAGATGCTCGACCCGGTCGGCGGCCACATCCCCGGCGCGATCAACCGCTTCTTCCGCGACAACCTCGACGAGAGCGGCTGCTTCAAGCAGCCGTCCGTGTTGCGCGAGGAGTTCGGCGGCCTGCTCGGCCACCATCTGCCGCAGGAGGTCGTGCACCAGTGCGGCTCCGGCGTCACCGCCTGCCACAACCTGCTGGCGATGGAGATTGCCGGCCTTACCGGCTCACGCCTGTATGCCGGCTCCTGGAGCGAATGGTGTGCCGACCCGCAGCGCCCGGTGGCGCGCGGGGCGGCCTGAAACCGACGCCCGCCCTACCAGTCGACCCGCTCGACCACGCCCAGCGAGCGCCCGAGGAAGCGCTCGCCGATCGTCTGGAAGCGCAGCGGCACGTCGGTCACCACGTAGCGATAGTCCGCACGACGGCTACCGTCGGCGAGCAGGCCTTCCCTCTGCAGGCGCTCAGCGGCGAACTCGGCGGTGGTCAGCGCGGAGTCGATCATCCGCACCCCGGGTCCGGCGACGTCGCGCAGCAGCGGCTTGAGCAACGGATAGTGCGTGCAGCCGAGCACCAGGCTGTCGATCTCCTCGGCCAGCACCGGGCGCAGGTATTCCTGCGCGGTCAGCCGCGTCACCGGATGATCGAGCCAGCCCTCCTCCACCAACGGCACGAACAGGGGGCAGGCCTGGGAATACACGCGCAGCGAGGGGTCGAGCTCGTGCATGCGCCTGGCGTAGGCGTTGCTGTTGATCGTGGTCGGCGTGCCGATCACGCCGATGCGCCGGCTCGACGAACTCGCCACCGCGGCGCGCGCGCCGGCCTCGATCACGTCCAGCACCGGCACCTCGCACGCCAGGCGGCGCACGACGTCCGCCGCCACCGCCGCCATCGTGTTGCAGGCAATGATCAGCATCTTGACCTCGCACTGCAGCAGGAACTCGGTGATCTGCCCGGTGAAATGTTCGATCGTGGCCACCGACTTCACGCCGTAGGGCACACGCGCGGTATCGCCGAAATAGACGATGCTCTCCAGCGGCAGCCGTTCCATCAGTGCGCGCACCACGGTGAGCCCACCTACCCCGGAGTCGAACACGCCAATCGGGCGCTCGCAGGCGCTAGGGCTCAAGCGCAGCCCTCCCTGCCCCTCGGGTGCCGCGCGCCGGCAGGCATCGTGCTCATTCGAGCACCACCGCGGCGAACTTGCGCTTGCCCACCTGCAACACCACCTTCGCGCCGGCCGGCATCACCCGCGCCCTGTCTTCGACCCGCTCGCCGTTCAGGCGCACCGCACCCTGGTCGATCATCCGCATCGCCTCTGAGGTGCTGCCTGTGAGCCCGGCCTGCTTGAGCACCTGGAACAGCGGCAGGCCCGCATCGCCCACGGCAACCCGCACCTCCGGCAGATCGTCCGGGATCGCGTTGCGCTGGAAGCGCGCCTCAAAGTCGGCGAGCGCCTCCTCGGCGGCGCGCTGGTCGTGGAAGCGGGCGACCAGTTCCTGCGCCAGCATGACCTTGACGTCACGCGGATTGCGTCCGCCCGCCACCTCGGCGCGCAGCCTCGCGATCTCGGCACTCGAGCGGAACGACAGCAAATCGTAGTAGCGCCACATCAGGTCGTCGGAGATCGACATCGTCTTGCCGAAAATCTCCTTCGGCGCCTCCGAGATGCCGATGTAGTTGCCGAGCGACTTCGACATCTTGTTCACGCCGTCGAGGCCCTCGAGCAGGGGCATCATCACCACGCACTGCGGCGACTGCCCGTAGTGCTTCTGCAGCTCGCGGCCCATCAGCAGGTTGAAGCGCTGGTCGGTGCCGCCCGCTTCGACGTCGGCCTTCATCGCCACCGAGTCGTAGCCCTGACACAGCGGGTAGAGGAACTCGTGGATCGAGATCGGTTGGTTGTTGCCGTAGCGCTTGGCAAAGTCATCGCGCTCGAGCATGCGCGCGACCGTCTGCAGCGAGGCCAGGCGGATCATGCCGGCCGCGCCCAGGCCATCCATCCAGGCCGAGTTGAAGCAGATCTCGGTGCGCTCGGGGTCGAGGATCTTGAACACCTGCTCCTGGTAGGTGCGGGCGTTCTCCATGATCTGTTCGCGCGACAGCGGCGGGCGGGTCGAATTCTTGCCGCTCGGATCGCCGATCATCCCGGTGAAGTCGCCGATCAGGAACAGGACCTGGTGGCCGAGGTCCTGGAAGTGGCGCAGCTTGTTGATCAACACGGTGTGGCCGAAGTGCAGATCGGGCGCGGTGGGGTCGAAGCCCGCCTTGACCCGGAGCGGCCGCCCGGACTTGAGCTTCTCGACCAGCTCGGCCTCGATCAAGAGCTCGTCGGCGCCGCGCTTGACGAGCTCGAGCGCCGCCTGGACATCACTCATCGATTCTCTCCTCAATCCCTCCCCGAAGAAGGGTAAAACTTTGCTAGACTCCGTGAAGTTTTTCCCCGGTCAGTCCAATGCAGTCACGAAAGCTCTCGATTCTAGCCGATCTACCGGTGCGCCTCCTGCCCCGTCGCCGTTCTTTGCTGCTGGCCGGCATCGCGGCCGGCTCGATGCTGGGCGTGGTTGCCGCCACCGCCGTGGCCCCGGGTGGCCCCGGCGCAGCGATCGCACTCGACGCGGTCGTCGAACGGCTGGCGTTACCTGCAGCCGAAGCGCTCGGCGACAACAGCCTGCCCTTCGCTCACGACGTGCGCGTTCAGCCCGGCGACACCCTGCCGGCGATCTTCGACCGCATGGGCATCGACGATGCCGATGCGCTCGCGTTCATCAGCAGCAGTGAAACCGGCCGGGCGGCAGTGCGCGAACTGCGCAGCGGCCGCTCGGTCACCGGCCTGGTCGAGGCGGACGGCAGCGTGAGCATGCTTTCGCTGCCGCTCGCCGACAACGAGCGCCTGCGGATCGAGCGCGGCGACAATGGCAAGCTGCGTGTCGTGCCGCCGGAAGCTGCGCGGCTCACGAAGATGATCGAAATGCGCACCGGCACGATCCGCCAGTCGCTACACCGGGCCGCCGACGAAGCCAGCCTGCCCGACGAGGTGACGAAGAAGCTCGTCGAGCTGTTCGGGACCGTGATCGACTTCCATGCCGACCTGCACGGAGGCGACCGCTTCAGCGTCGTCTACGAGCGCCTGTACGACGCCGAAGGCCTGGCGGTCCGCGTCGGCCGCGTCCTCGCCGCCGAGTTCATCAACCGCGGCAAGAAGCACCTCGTGGTGCTCCACCAGCAGGACGACGGCCGGGACGAGTACTACACCGCCGAGGGCCGCAGCCTGCGCCAGGGCTTCCTGCGCTCGCCGATGGAGTTCTCCCGCATCAGTTCGGGCTTCGGTCGCCGGCTGCACCCGATTCACAAGAGCTGGCGTGCGCACAATGGCGTCGATTACGCCGCTCCGGTCGGCACCCCGGTGCGCGCCGTATCCGACGGCGTCGTCGAGTTCGCCGGCCGCCAGGGCGGTTTCGGCAACCTGCTGGTCCTTCGCCATCAGGGCAAGTATGAGACCGCCTACGCCCACCTCAACGGCTTCGCGCCCGCGGTCAAGGCGGGCGCGAAGGTGTCGCAGGGAGAGATCGTCGCCTTCGTCGGCTCGACCGGCTGGTCGACCGGCCCGCACCTTCACTACGAGATCCGGATCGACGGCGTACCTCACAATCCGGCCGAAATTGACCTGCCTGAAGCGACGCCGCTGACTGGCGCAGAACTCGAGCTCTTCCGGCGCAATGCCGAGCCCCTGCTCCATCGCATCGCGATGATGAGCCGCACCGCAACCCAGGTCGCCAACCGCGACTGATTCGACGCGGTCGCGCGCCCGGCAGACGCAGGGTCGAAAAAAAGGGCGCCGAGGCGCCCTTTTTTCATCGCTTCCTCACACTCACACGGAGAATGAGGAGCCGCATCCGCAGGTGCTGGTCGCATTCGGATTGCGGATCACGAACTGTGAACCCTCCAGCCCCTCCGTATAGTCGATCTCGGCACCGAGCAGGTACTGGTAGCTCATGGGATCGATGAGCAGGGTGACCCCGTTCTTGACGTAGGCGGTGTCGTCCTCGGCCACTTCCTCGTCGAACGTGAAGCCGTACTGGAAGCCGGAGCAGCCGCCGCCATTGACGAAGACGCGCAGCTTGAGGTCGGGGTTGCCCTCCTCCTCGATCAGCTCGCGCACCTTGTCGGCGGCACTATCGGTGAAGACCAGGATTTCGGGGGTTTCGGCAACAGCAGTCATACTCTCTCCTTTGTCGGGGCTCGGCGCGCATCATGCACCGTCGCGCCGTATAACGTCAAAGCATCGGATCGCAATCCGCGCCGCAAGTTCCTCAGGGACTGACCGGGACCACATCGAGCCCCGTCGTCTCGTCGAATCCGAACATGATGTTCAGATTCTGCACGGCCTGGCCGGCCGCGCCCTTGACCAGGTTGTCGATCACCGACAGCACGACGACGGTGTCTCCGCCCTGTGGGCGATGTACCGCGATGCGGCACAGATTCGAGGCCCGTACCGAGCGCGTCTCGGGGTGACTTCCCTTCGGCATCACATCGACGAAGGGCTCGTCGGCATAGCGCGCCTCGTACAGTGCC
>NZ_MBFM01000001.1:271802-279310 GCF_001696715.1 Thauera phenolivorans
TGGTCGCATTCGGATTGCGGATCACGAACTGTGAACCCTCCAGCCCCTCCGTATAGTCGATCTCGGCACCGAGCAGGTACTGGTAGCTCATGGGATCGATGAGCAGGGTGACCCCGTTCTTGACGTAGGCGGTGTCGTCCTCGGCCACTTCCTCGTCGAACGTGAAGCCGTACTGGAAGCCGGAGCAGCCGCCGCCATTGACGAAGACGCGCAGCTTGAGGTCGGGGTTGCCCTCCTCCTCGATCAGCTCGCGCACCTTGTCGGCGGCACTATCGGTGAAGACCAGGATTTCGGGGGTTTCGGCAACAGCAGTCATACTCTCTCCTTTGTCGGGGCTCGGCGCGCATCATGCACCGTCGCGCCGTATAACGTCAAAGCATCGGATCGCAATCCGCGCCGCAAGTTCCTCAGGGACTGACCGGGACCACATCGAGCCCCGTCGTCTCGTCGAATCCGAACATGATGTTCAGATTCTGCACGGCCTGGCCGGCCGCGCCCTTGACCAGGTTGTCGATCACCGACAGCACGACGACGGTGTCTCCGCCCTGTGGGCGATGTACCGCGATGCGGCACAGATTCGAGGCCCGTACCGAGCGCGTCTCGGGGTGACTT
Organism: Thauera phenolivorans; assembly: GCF_001696715.1. Classification (GTDB taxonomy): domain Bacteria; phylum Pseudomonadota; class Gammaproteobacteria; order Burkholderiales; family Rhodocyclaceae; genus Thauera; species Thauera phenolivorans. Next base: position 272,415 of record NZ_MBFM01000001.1, read on the forward strand.
CCCTTCGGCATCACATCGACGAAGGGCTCGTCGGCATAGCGCGCCTCGTACAGTGCCTGGAGGTCGACGTCCTTCGTCAGGCGGCCGTAAAGCGTGGCATGGATGCCTCGGATCATCGGCACCAGATGGGGCACGAAGGTCAGCCCGACCTCGGCGCCGGCGGCGAGCGCCAGCCCCTGGCGAATCTCGGGAAGATGGCGATGCCCCGCCACCCCATAGGCCTTGAAGCTGTCGGCCGCCTCAGGGAAAAGAGTGTGAACCCCGGCCTTGCGGCCCGCACCCGACACCCCCGACTTCGCATCCGCAACCAGGTTGCCGAGCTCGATCGCGCCCGCTTCGATGAGCGGCAGGAAGCCAAGCTGGACCGCGGTCGGGTAGCAGCCGGGGTTCGCCAGTACGCGCGCACCGCGCACCTGCTCACGATTGACCTCGGGCAGTCCATAAACCGCCTCCGCCACCAGCTCCGGCGCCGCATGCGTCATGCCGTACCACTTTGCCCACTCGGCCACGTCACGGATGCGAAAGTCGGCAGCGAGATCGACCACCCGCACGCCGGCGCCGACCAGCTCGGCGGCCTGCTGCATCGCGATCCCGTTGGGCGTGGCGAAGAACACCGCGTCGCATTTCTCGAGCGCAGCCTCCTGCGGAGTGACGAACTTCAGGCCGACCCGGCCGCGCAGGCTCGGGAACATGTCGGCTACCGGCGTACCTGCGTCGCCGCGCGAGGTGATCGCAACCAGCTCGACGCCAGGATGGCGCGACAGGAGCCGCAGCAACTCGACGCCGGTGTAACCCGTGCCGCCGACAACGCCTACCTTGATCATCTTCCCTCCTCGTTCTGCTTGGCCTGGAAGCGCGAATTATGGCACTTCCGGCCAGATCGATGTACCGCCCGCAGCGCCTCCTGCCTTCAGCGCTGGACTCCTCGCTGCCGGCGCACACAATGCAAAAAGCCGTCCCACCGGGGGACGGCTTTCCTGAAAGCGGCCAGCGATCAGCGCTTGGAGAACTGCTTGGCGCGACGCGCCTTGCGCAGACCGACTTTCTTCCGCTCGACTTCGCGTGCGTCGCGGGTGATGAAACCAGCGGAGCGCAGCTGGCCCTTGAGCTCGGCGTCGTAGTCCACCAGCGCGCGGGTGATGCCATGACGCACCGCACCGGCCTGGCCGGATTCGCCACCGCCGGTGACGTTCACCATGATGTCGAAGCGCTCTTCGTTGCCGGTCAGCACGAGCGGCTGACGAACCACCATGCGCCCGGTTTCACGCGAGAAGAACTCGTCGACCGGCTTGCCGTTGACGACGATGTTGCCGGAACCCGGCTTGATGAAGACACGCGCGACCGCAGTTTTGCGACGACCCGTACCGTAGTTGTAAGTCACAGCCATTGAATCGGCTCCTGTCAGATCTCGAGAGTTTGGGGCTGCTGTGCAGTGTGCGGATGCGACGGTCCCGCGTAGCACTTCAGCTTCTTCAGCATGGCATAGCCCAGCGGACCCTTCGGCAGCATGCCCTTCACCGCCTTCTCGAGCACGCGCTCGGGGAAGCGCTGCTGCAGCTTGGTGAAGTTGGTCTCGTAGATCCCGCCCGGATAGCCGGAGTGGCGGTAGTACTTCTTGTCGGTTGCCTTGTTGCCGGTGACGCGCAGCTTCTCGACGTTGACGACGACGATGTAGTCACCGGTATCGACGTGCGGCGTGTAGATAGCCTTGTGCTTGCCACGCAGGCGACGGGCGACTTCGGCGGCGAGGCGGCCAAGCACCTTGTCCGTGCCGTCGACCACGAACCAGTCGCGCTTGACCTCGTGCGGCTTGGCGGAAAACGTTTTCATTCGAATCCTCGATTTTTGTCAGGCCTGGCGAGCCGGCCACCAAACGGAAAGCGCGAAATAATAAAGCGCGCGCCGCCCGCGTGTCAATGTCGACGAGCACGAGCGACCAAGAACGATCGGGATAGGGGCGGTCAGGTTACCTGACCGATCCCCTCCCACACCACCCGGCATGCGGGTCCGCACCGGGCGGTTCGAGCAGTTGAGGTCATGAGAGCCGAGGCACGCCAAGCCGGTCGAAGTAGGCGATGGGCATCGCTCGGTTCAGCGCCATGCGGCTGTTACGCCACCAGCACCGACTGTTCGCGGCCACCCTGCGGGCATCCGCTTGCGAGGCGCCCAGCGCCAACAATTCCCGATACATCGTCGTACCCCGACGCCAGTGCTTGAGCTGCACGGCACGCAGCCGGTGTCGGATCCACTCGTCGAGTTCGCGGAACACCTTGGGTGTCTGCGCAAGCTGGAAGTACGCCTTCCAGCCCGGCATGTAGGCCCGCAGTCGTTCGGCGACCTCCGGCAGGCTGCGCCCGCCCGAGCGACGCGTCATTTCCCGGATGCGTTGTTTGAAGGTCTCCAACGCCTTGTAGGCGACCGCGCATTTGATCCGGTCGCCCGCACTGCGCCACAGTTCGTAGCCCAGAAGCTTGCGACCGGTCGCCGACGCCACCGCCGTCTTGGCCTCGTTGATCTTCAGATGGAGTCGGTCGTAGAGCTTGCGCAACCCTTCCAGCACCCGTTCACCTGCGCGGCGACTGCACACATACACGTTGCAGTCGTCGGCGTAGCGCACGAAGCGGTGGCCACGTCGCTCCAGTTCCCGATCCACCTCGTCGAGCAGCACATTGGCCAACAGCGGCGAGAGCGGCCCGCCTTGCGGCGTGCCCTCGTACCGCTCGATGAGCACCCCGCCATCCAGAATCCCGGCCACGAGGTAACGACGAACCAGCCGCAGCACGGCTTTATCGTCGATTCGCCTCGCCAACCGTTCCATCAGGATGTCGTGATTGACCCGGTCGAAGAACTTCTCCAGATCCACATCGACCACTACCCGGTAGCCGTCCTGCACGTAGCGCTGTGCATCGAGCACCGCGTCGTGCGCACGGCGTCCCGGCCGGAAGCCATAGCTGTGTTCGGAGAACGTCGGATCAATGATGGGCTGCAAGACTTGCAGCAGGGCTTGCTGGATCAGCCGATCCGTCACCGTCGGAATCCCCAGTTCGCGCACCCCGCCATCGGCCTTCGGAATCTGGACGCAGCGCACCGGCACGGGCCGGTAGCTGCCATCGAGCAAGGATTCCCGAATCCGGGGCCAGTGCATTCTCAGGTACTCCGCCGTCTCGGCAATCGACAACCCATCCGCCCCAGCACTGCCGCGATTAGCTTTGACGCGTTTCCACGCCAGAACCATATTCGCGCTCGCGAGCGCCTGCGCAAGCAGGCCATCTCGCCCCGGGCTTCCAGTTGCGCGCCGCGCCGTTCGTGCTTCATCACGCACCGCTTCGAGCTCGGCTTCACCTCGCTCTCCCGCATTGCGCCCCGGCTCGCCGGGCTTCTGATGCACTGCACGTCCGAGCGACACGGCCTTCGGCCCTCCTACTCGTTCGGCCCTTCGCCCCAAACCAGCGGCTACTACGGCCTCGGCTGACTCCTCGCTCCGGTGTGGCACCGTCGCCCTTTCAGGCACAAGGCGAGATCTCCCCAGGTAAGAACGCACTCCTTCGCTGCACAACCGCCGGATCTACGCCACTTCGCCTTGATCACGAGAGCTTCGCGGTTTCTGGCCCGCTCGCCCTGCTCGGCAGCGCCTTCTATCCGATTCTTGTTCATCGGCTCGCAGCTTACGCTCCACGCTTCCTCCCCACGCTCGGTCACCCTCGCGCAGTTGCGCTTAGCTTCGTTCGCTGTGATCAACTTACGGCGGGACTTGCACCCGCAGGAGTGCGCCCATGCTGGGCGCACAAAAAAAACGCAGCCCTCTTGGGACTGCGTTAAATCCACACCAAAGGAGGAGGGTGGAGGAGACACTGCTTGGATCCACTGCGCTGCCTGACGCTGCGCCAGCGATCCGACTGAGGCCAATTATGCGGATCCGGCCTCCGAAGCGCAAGCAGTTTTTGTGCGACGCAGTACAAACTTACTGATTCGCCTATCGAACGCGGTTATCGCTTTTCACTTCCTTGATTCGAATCAAATTAACGCGATCCGCAGCACACCGGGACCGCGACCGACGATCCGGTCAGACCACTTCGCGACACCATTTTGCTGCATCGCATAAATACCGTAGGGTATGGCTTTCCCGGGCGCCAGCCAGCTCGCCTGCGCGCGCCTCACGGCGGGCTCCGGTAGAATCCGCGCTCGGTCGGATCCGGACGCATGGCGTCCGCCTCACCCAGCACAGGAGAAGCAGCGAATGGAATGCACTGTCAAGTGGATGGACGGCATGAGCTTCATTGCCGAGACTGGCTCCGGCCATCTCGTCGCCATGGACGGCGCGCCGGAAGCGGGCGGCCGCAACCTGGCGCCGCGGCCGATGGAGATGATGCTTGCCGGCGCCGGCGGCTGCACCGCCTTCGACGTCGTGATGATCCTGAAGCGCGGACGCCAGGACGTGCAGGGCTGCGCCGTGCGCCTGGAGGCCGAACGCGCCGACACCGACCCCAAGGTGTTCACGCGCATCCGCTTCGTCTATACCGTCAGCGGCCGCAAACTCAAGCGCGAGACCGTGGAACGGGCGATCCATCTTTCCGCGGAAAAATACTGCTCGGCGTCGATCATGCTCGCCAAGACCGCCGAGATCGTCCACGAACTCGAACTGATCGAACTCGACTGACCCCCTCCCCCATCCTTTGGGGGCCCCGATCTCAGACCCGGTAGGCGAGCGTCGTCATCACCTTCGAGGCTAGCTTCATCGCGCCGCGCACCGGGGCCGGCAAGGCGTGCGCCCCGAGCCGGACGGCGGTCTCGGCATGTTCGATCTCGTCGGCCTTCATCTGCTCGACGATCGCGCGCGACTTGCGGTCCGTCGGCGGCAAGCGCTCCAGATGACCCGTCAGGTGGCTCTCGACCTGGCGCTCGGTTTCGGCCAGAAAGCCCAGATTCCAGCGATCGCCGAAACGCCCGGCAGCCACCCCGAAGGCGAGCGCGCCCGCATACCACAACGGATTGAGGAGACTCTTGCGCTGGCCGAGTTCCGCGATGCGGCGTTCGGTCCAGGCCAGGTGCTCGGTCTCCTCGCGCGATGCCTGCTCCAGCGCGTCACGGATTGAGGGGTCGTGCGACATCAGCGCCTGGCCCTGGTAAAGCGCCTGGGCGCAGATCTCGCCCACGTGATTCACTCGCATCAGCGCACCCGCGTGGCGCCGCTCGGCGTCGTCGAGCGGCGCATCCGGCACGTCGTCGCCGGGAACCGGACGCAGGCTGTGTGCCGGTGCGAAGACGGTGCGCAGCGCGCGGTCGAACTCGATGATGGCGCGGTCGATCATGGCAGTACTCCACGCGAAGGGTCGTGATGATGGTCTCCGGCGCCGCGCAGCCGGTCGAGCGCGTGCTCGCGGTCGCGCGGCGGCACCGGGCCGTCGCAGAAGAAATCCACCGCGAGCGCGGCGCGCGCGCGATTGTAGCCGTTGTGCGAGATCGGCTGCCACGCGCTGTTCTTCATCCGCGTCCAGCTGCCGTCGCTGCGTCCGCCCGCGTAGATGCGGCGCTCGCCGGTGGTGCAGCGGATCCCTTCGAAGGTCACGTTTTCGGCACCGCCCGGCGTGCGCACCACCAGCACGTAACGCACGACACGGTCGGCGCCGACGCTGAGGCTCGCCTCGTCGATGAAGTGCCGGTTCGGCGACGAACCGCCCACCTCGAACGGAATCAGACGGGAGGCCTGCGGTGCGGGCGGCAGCACGAGCTCGTCCTCCGTCCAGTCCGGCTCGACATCGCCCAGAAAAGCGGACGCCCCCGCCGAAACGCAAGCGAGGGCCAGCAGGCCCCCGCGGATAAGGTGAAGCGCAACGTGTTTCCCAAGCATGAACCTCTCCATGGCGGCGCCCCGCCCCGAAGGACGAGAGCGCGCAAGACGCACACTAGCGCCGCGATGCCGCCGAAGTGGCGGGCTCGGCAACCGGCAGGCGGTAGCTCTCGGGCAACTCCCAGACCCGCGAGCGGAACAGGATGCGCGCCAGCTCCAGCAGCGCCATCTGGTACACCTGTCGTTTGAACTCGATCACCGCATCCAGCGGCACCCAATAGTCGCTCCAGCGCCAGGCGTCGAACTCGGGATGATGGCTCGCACGCAGACAGACGTCGGTATCGCGCCCGACGAGGCGAAGCAGGAACCAGATCTGCTTCTGTCCGCGGTACGTATTGCGCCATTCGCGCCGCACCCAGTGGCGTGGCACGTCATAGCGCAACCATCCGCGCGTGCGACCGAGAATCTTCACGTGCTCCGGGCGCAGACCCACTTCCTCGAACAGCTCCCGGTACATCGCCTGCTCCGGCGATTCGCCGTGCTTGATGCCACCCTGCGGGAACTGCCATGAGTGTTCGCGGATGCGCTTGCCCCAGAAGACCTCGTTGCGCGCGTTGACCAGTACGATGCCGACGTTCGGGCGATAGCCTTCACGGTCGAGCATGATTAAGACCTTAATATTTCTGCGGTTGGAATGGATTTTTCCACACTTGCCGACTCTTTGAAAGCGCGGCCCCGCCGCAGTTCCGGCACACTCAACGAAAGCGCAGGGGCAATCCGATCGCCCCTGCGCTAGAATCCCGCGGTTTCGACAACGCCCTCCCGGACCGAACCTCCCATGCGCGCCACCCAGTTCCACCTGTTCACCCTGAAGGAAGCCCCATCCGACGCCGAGATCGTCAGCCAGCAGCTGATGCTGCGCGCCGGGATGATCCGCAAGGCCGCCGCCGGCATCTACTCGTATCAGCCGATCGGCCTGCGCTCGATCCGCAAGGTCGAGAACATCGTGCGCGAGGAGATGAACCGGGCCGGCGCGCTCGAACTGACGATGCCGATGGTGCAGCCGGCCGAGCTGTGGCAGGAGACCGAGCGCTGGGACAAGATGGGC
>NZ_MBFM01000001.1:279320-282287 GCF_001696715.1 Thauera phenolivorans
TTTCCCAAGCATGAACCTCTCCATGGCGGCGCCCCGCCCCGAAGGACGAGAGCGCGCAAGACGCACACTAGCGCCGCGATGCCGCCGAAGTGGCGGGCTCGGCAACCGGCAGGCGGTAGCTCTCGGGCAACTCCCAGACCCGCGAGCGGAACAGGATGCGCGCCAGCTCCAGCAGCGCCATCTGGTACACCTGTCGTTTGAACTCGATCACCGCATCCAGCGGCACCCAATAGTCGCTCCAGCGCCAGGCGTCGAACTCGGGATGATGGCTCGCACGCAGACAGACGTCGGTATCGCGCCCGACGAGGCGAAGCAGGAACCAGATCTGCTTCTGTCCGCGGTACGTATTGCGCCATTCGCGCCGCACCCAGTGGCGTGGCACGTCATAGCGCAACCATCCGCGCGTGCGACCGAGAATCTTCACGTGCTCCGGGCGCAGACCCACTTCCTCGAACAGCTCCCGGTACATCGCCTGCTCCGGCGATTCGCCGTGCTTGATGCCACCCTGCGGGAACTGCCATGAGTGTTCGCGGATGCGCTTGCCCCAGAAGACCTCGTTGCGCGCGTTGACCAGTACGATGCCGACGTTCGGGCGATAGCCTTCACGGTCGAGCATGATTAAGACCTTAATATTTCTGCGGTTGGAATGGATTTTTCCACACTTGCCGACTCTTTGAAAGCGCGGCCCCGCCGCAGTTCCGGCACACTCAACGAAAGCGCAGGGGCAATCCGATCGCCCCTGCGCTAGAATCCCGCGGTTTCGACAACGCCCTCCCGGACCGAACCTCCCATGCGCGCCACCCAGTTCCACCTGTTCACCCTGAAGGAAGCCCCATCCGACGCCGAGATCGTCAGCCAGCAGCTGATGCTGCGCGCCGGGATGATCCGCAAGGCCGCCGCCGGCATCTACTCGTATCAGCCGATCGGCCTGCGCTCGATCCGCAAGGTCGAGAACATCGTGCGCGAGGAGATGAACCGGGCCGGCGCGCTCGAACTGACGATGCCGATGGTGCAGCCGGCCGAGCTGTGGCAGGAGACCGAGCGCTGGGACAAGATGGGCGAGGAACTGCTGCGCCTGAAGGATCGCCACGGCCGCGACTTCGCGCTGCAGCCGACCTCCGAGGAAGTCGTCACCGACATCGCGCGCCAGGAGCTCAAGAGCTACCGCCAGCTGCCGAAGAACTTCTACCAGATCCAGACCAAGTTCCGCGACGAGCGCCGGCCGCGCTTCGGCATCATGCGCGGCCGCGAATTCCTGATGAAGGACGCCTACTCCTTCGATCGCAGCGCCGACGCCGCCGGCGTCAGCTACGACAACATGTACGCCGCCTACTGCCGCATCTTCGACCGCCTCGGCCTCGACTACCGTGCGGTGGCGGCCGACACCGGCGCAATCGGCGGCGACCGCTCGCACGAGTTCCAGGTGATCGCCGACACCGGCGAGGACGCCATCGTCTACTGCCCGGATTCCGACTACGCCGCCAACATCGAGCTTGCCGAGGCGGTCGCGCTGCTGCCCTCGCGCGCCGCCGCCGCACAGGACCTGCAGAAGAGCCCGACCCCCGGACGCGCGACCTGCGCCGAGGTCGCCGACTACCTCGAGCTGCCGCTGGCGAACACGGTGAAGTCCCTGGTGCTGGCCACCGACGACGTCGACGAGGCAGGCAAGCCGGCGGGCGTCACCGTCTGGCTGCTGCTGGTGCGCGGCGACCACGAACTCAACGAGGTCAAGGCCGGCAAGATCGACGGCCTGAAGGCGGGCTTCCGCTTCGCTACCGAGTCCGAGATCCTCGCCCACTTCGGCTGCCGCCCGGGCTACCTGGGCCCGATCGGAACGCAGAAGGCAGTGCGGGTAGTGGCCGATCGCACGGTCGCCAGCATGAGCGACTTCGTCTGCGGCGCCAACGAGGAGGACTTCCATTACACCGGCGTCAACTGGGGCCGCGACCTGCCCGAGCCCGAGCTCGTCGCCGACATCCGCAACGTGGTCGCCGGCGATCCCTCGCCGGACGGCAAGGGCGTGCTCGCGATCCAGCGCGGCATCGAGGTCGGCCACGTGTTCTACCTCGGCACCAAGTATTCCAAGGCGATGAACGCCACCTTCCTCGACGAGGACGGCAAGCCCAAGCATTTCGAGATGGGCTGCTACGGCATCGGCGTCACCCGCATCCTCGGCGCCGCCATCGAACAGAACCACGACGGTCGCGGCATCATCTGGCCGGCGGCGATCGCGCCTTTCGAGGTGGTGATCTGCCCGGTGGGCTGGAAGAAGTCGGAGGCGGTGCGCGAAGCGGCGGAAAAGCTCCATGCCGAGCTGCTCGCTGCCGGCGTCGACGCGATCCTCGACGACCGCGACGAGCGGCCCGGCGTGATGTTCGCCGACTGGGAACTGATCGGCGTGCCCCATCGCGTCACCATCGGCGACCGCGGCCTGAAGGAGGGCCAGACGGAATACCAGGGCCGGCGCGATGCCGAGGCCTCCAAGGTGGCGATCGCGGACACCGCCGGCTTCGTGCTCGACCGCCTGCGCCAGGCCTGAGCGTCGTCCGCATGCAGCTGAAGGCCCAACACCTGCGCGCCGCGCTGGCCGCATTCGCGCTCTCGCTCGCGCCCGCGCTCGCGCAGGCGGGCCCGCAGCAGTACGAGCCGATGGCGGCCAGCGTGCGCGCCGCGCTACATGAGGCGGTCAGCGATGCCGTCGCGCCGGCGTTGCCGATTCCGCAGGCGGGCGAACGCGCCCGCTGGCTGACCGAGATGTCGGCGCGGCTGGCGAAGCGCATTCCCGACGCGGCCTACCGCGAGGAACTGCTGACCACGATCCACTACGAGGCCACGCGCGCCGGCCTCGACCCGCAGCTCGTGCTCGGCCTGATCCAGGTCGAGAGCAACTTCCGCAAGTACGCGATCTCGTCGGCGGGCGCGCGCGGCTACATGCAGGTGATGCCCTTCTGGCTGAAGGTCATGGGG
>NZ_MBFM01000001.1:282297-301154 GCF_001696715.1 Thauera phenolivorans
CGTCACCATCGGCGACCGCGGCCTGAAGGAGGGCCAGACGGAATACCAGGGCCGGCGCGATGCCGAGGCCTCCAAGGTGGCGATCGCGGACACCGCCGGCTTCGTGCTCGACCGCCTGCGCCAGGCCTGAGCGTCGTCCGCATGCAGCTGAAGGCCCAACACCTGCGCGCCGCGCTGGCCGCATTCGCGCTCTCGCTCGCGCCCGCGCTCGCGCAGGCGGGCCCGCAGCAGTACGAGCCGATGGCGGCCAGCGTGCGCGCCGCGCTACATGAGGCGGTCAGCGATGCCGTCGCGCCGGCGTTGCCGATTCCGCAGGCGGGCGAACGCGCCCGCTGGCTGACCGAGATGTCGGCGCGGCTGGCGAAGCGCATTCCCGACGCGGCCTACCGCGAGGAACTGCTGACCACGATCCACTACGAGGCCACGCGCGCCGGCCTCGACCCGCAGCTCGTGCTCGGCCTGATCCAGGTCGAGAGCAACTTCCGCAAGTACGCGATCTCGTCGGCGGGCGCGCGCGGCTACATGCAGGTGATGCCCTTCTGGCTGAAGGTCATGGGGCGGCCGGACGACAACCTGTTCCACCTGCGCACCAATCTGCGCTATGGCTGCACGATCCTGCGCCACTACGTCGACATCGAGAAGGGCAACCTTTTCCGCGCCCTCGGCCGCTACAACGGCAGCCTCGGCAAGCCGCACTACCCGAACCTGGTGCGCACCGCCTGGGAGCGGCACTGGCGCTGGGAAGCGCAGCAGCTCGCCGCCAACGACGCGACCGCCTCGGCGAACTGAGCCCGGCGAAGGGCAACATCGCCTTGCACTTGCTCACAGCCGGCGGCCTGCGCACCCCCTAGACTCCGTCACGTCCGTCGCCCATCGGAAGCCAGACGCTTCCTACGACCGAAGACAGGAGAGTACCCATGACGAGCCGCCAGACCATCGCCGCCATCCTCACCACCACGGCGGTCGCGTTCTCGATCGCCAGCCCTGCGCGGGCCGCCGATCTCGCCCGCCAGGTGACCGAACGTGCATCCGCCGAGAAGCGCGACCACGGCGGTCGCAGCCGCGAGGCTCAGCCGGTGCCGCCCACGGTGAGACCGTCGATGCGCAGGGTCGGCTGACCGACGCCGACCGGCACGCTCTGGCCATCCTTGCCGCAGGTGCCGACGCCCGGATCGAGCGCCATGTCGTTGCCGATCATGCCGACCCGGGTGAGCACATCGGGGCCGTGGCCGATCAGCGTCGCCCCCTTCACCGGCCGCGTCACCTTGCCGTCCTCGATGAGGTAGGCCTCGGCGGTCGAGAAGACGAACTTGCCCGAGGTGATATCCACCTGGCCACCGCCGAAGTTCACCGCGTAGAGGCCCCTCTTCACCGAGCGGATGATCTCCTCCGGGTCCTTGTCGCCGTTCAGCATGTAGGTGTTGGTCATGCGCGGCAGCGGCAGGTGCGCATAGGATTCGCGCCGGCCGTTGCCCGTGGGCGCCATGCCCATCAGGCGCGCGTTCATCATGTCCTGCATGTAGCCGGTGAGGATGCCGTCCTCGATCAGCACGGTGCGCTCGGTCGGATTGCCCTCGTCGTCGATCGACAGCGAGCCACGGCGATCCGGCAGGGTGCCGTCGTCCACCACGGTCACTCCCCTCGCCGCCACCTGCTGGCCGATGCGCCCGGAGAAGGCCGAGCTGCCCTTGCGGTTGAAGTCGCCCTCGAGGCCGTGGCCGATCGCCTCGTGCAGCAGGATGCCCGGCCAGCCCGGGCCGAGCACCACCGGCATGGTCCCGGCCGGCGCGGGTCCGGCAGCGAGGTTGACGCTCGCCTGGTGCACCGCGGCGCGGGCGTACTCGTGCAACCGCTCGTCGCTGAAGAAGCCGTAGTCGTAGCGGCCGCCGCCGCCCGCGCTGCCCTGTTCGCGACGGCCGGCCTCCTCCATGATCACCGTCACCGACACCCGCACCAGCGGTCGGACGTCGGCGGCGAGGTGACCGTCGGCACGCGCCACCAGCACCACCTCCCATGATCCGGCGATGTGGGCCATCACCTGGCTCACACGCGGATCCTCCGCCCGGGCGAAGCCTTCCAGGCGCTCGAGCAGCTTCACCTTGGCGGTGTCGTCGAGCGAATCGAGCGGATCATCGCTGCGATACAGCCGTGACGCCGCTTTCGCGGGCGCGATCGCCACCCGGCGGCGGCCGCCGGCATCGGCGATCGCGCGCGTCGCCGTGGCGGCGCTCACGAGGGCCTCGAGGCTGATGTCGTCGGAATAGGCAAAGGCGGTCTTCTCGCCGCTGATCGCACGCACGCCGACGCCCTGCTCGATGTCGAAGCTGCCCGACTTGACGATGCCCTCCTCCAGACTCCAGGCCTCGGAGCGCTGATACTGGAAGTAGAGGTCGGCATAGTCGAGTTCGTGCTTCATCAGCTTGCGGAACACCTTCTCGATTTCCGCGGTGCCGAGATCGTGGGGCGACAGCAGGTACTTGTCGGCCAGTTTGAGTGCATTTCGGGTCGTGCTCATGGGGTATCCGGTTGTTGCGTCCGCGCAATTGGACCGCGCGGGCGCGGAATCGATCTCGGCGGGCCGCCCTAAAGGCGGCGGTGACCGAGGGCGGGCAGGCTCTCGCGTACCGCGGCGATGCGCGCGGGCTCGACATCGGCGAGCACCACGCCCTCGCCTTCCGCGCGGCAGGCGAGCACCTCGCCCCAAGGGTCAACGATCATCGTGTGGCCCCAGGTGCGGCGTCCCCCGGGGTGCCTGCCGCCCTGCGCGGGCGCCATCACGTAGCACTGGTTCTCGATCGCGCGTGCGCGCAACAGCACTTCCCAGTGCGCGCGGCCGGTGGTGTAGGTGAAGGCGGCCGGCAACACGATCAGGTCGACCCTGCCCATCGCGCGAAACAGCTCGGGAAAACGCAGGTCGTAACACACCGACAGCCCGGTGCGGCCGGCCGGCGAATCGAACACCGCCACCGCCGAGCCGGGCTCGATCGTCGCCGTCTCGTCGTAGCGCTCGCCACCACGCTGGAAGCCGAACAGGTGGATCTTGTCGTAGCGTGCGACTTGTTCTCCGGCCGCGTCGAACACCAGGGTGGTGTTGCGCACCTTGCCTTCGTCCTCGGTGACCAGCGGGATGGTGCCACCGACCAGACAGACGCGATTGCGGCGCGCGGTCTCGCGCAGGAAGTCCTGCAGCCTGCCGGCGCCCGGCTGCTCGCGCAGGCGAACCTTGGCGGTCTCGTCCGGACTGAGCAGCGGAAAGTACTCGGGCAGCGCCACCAGCTGCGCGCCGGCACCCGCGGCCTCGGCCACGAGGCGGGCGGCGACCGCCAGGTTTTCGTCGACCTCCGGCCCCGACACGGTCTGCACCGCGGCGATCCGGATCGCACCGGTCTGCGCCGGCCTGCGTTCTGCGTTCATGCCTTCTCCCTGGTGAATCAGCGCTGCGGCGTTGCGGGCGGCGCGGCTGCATTGCTGCGGGCGACCTGGGGGTCGCTCCAGCTGCCGGTGATCGTGTACTCGTAGCTGAAAAGGCGCTCGATCGGATCGCTGAGCACCTTTTGTGCGAGATAGGTGACGACGCCGGCAACCGGATTGACGAGGCCGGCGGCCGCGCCGATCGCGATCGACTCCGACAGCGTGGGCTGCACCAGCACCCGCAGGTCCTGACTCTCCGCCGCGAGATCGGCGTTGCCGGCCAGCATGATGCGCGCGGCAGGTCCCCGGATCTCGAGGTCGTCGGTCCGCAGCACGCCGCGGGCGACGCCGATGCTACCGGAAATGCGATCGAAGGCGAATCCCTCGGAAAACACATCGCGAAAGTCGAGCGTGATGCGGCGCGGCAGCGCCTGCAGGCTGAGCACGCCGAGCAGGCGGCCGACGCCCGGCTCGAGCTTGTTGAACTGCCCGGCCTCGGCTTCGACGCGCATCGTGCCGGCCAGCGTCGGGTAGTCGATGCGGGTCGGCGCGCCCCGCCACTCGAGCTCGCCGCCGAGCGTGGCGTGTCCGCCACGCACCGCGTCGGGATAGCCGAGGCGGCGGCTGAAGCGGCCGATGTCGGCCGTCTCGAGGCGGAAATCGAGCCGCGTGCGCTGGCGCCCGGAGGCCTGCCACTGGCCGCTGGCCTCGAGCTGGCCGTCCTCGTTGCGCAGATGCACGCGCTCGAGCCGCCACAACCCGCCGCGGTTGCGCGCGAGCAGCTCGAGGCGGCCAAGTTCGCGCTCGCGCAGCACGAAGCGTTCGGCGGTGATGTCCAGGCCGGGCAGGCGGCGCGGCGGGGTACGCGACGCCTGCCCGCTCTCGCTCTCGGCCTTGTCGCCCTCGCCGCCATCGAGTTCGAGTCGCGCAAACCGCGCGTGCAGCGTGCCGTCGCCCGCATTGCGCCAGTCGAACTCGCCGTCGGCGCGGTCGCTGCGCAGGCGCGCGCGCCAACCACCGTCGTCGGCGACCGCGCGCAGGTCAACTGCGGCCAGGTCCTGGCCGAAGACGTGAAGCCGCGCGCACTGCAGGGCGACGCCCGCGAGCGGCAGCGCGCTCGCACCGCCCCCCTCCTCCTTGCCCTCGGCCTCGTCGTCTAGGGCGCCGAGCACGTGGCGCCAGGCATCGACGTCGAGCGCGTCGAGCCTCGCCGCCACCATCACCCCGCGTTCGGCCTCGCGCACCGGTTCGCCGATGCCGATGCCGCCGGCGATCGCCGCCGCGCCGTCGCCGTCCGAGGGGGTTCGGCTGAGGCGCGCATGCAGCAGCTCCGCGAGCGAGACCTCCAGTCGCGTCGGCGCGTCGCCGCCCTCGTTCGCGAGCTTCAGCCGGAGCGGCAAGGCCGCCTCCGCGCGCTTGGCGAGCGGATGGGGCAGGCTCGAGGCGAGGCCCTCGAGCGGCGCCTCCAGGCTCAGCGCGAAGCCGCCCCGGCGCACCTGCAGTGTCCCCTGCCACGCAGTACTGCCCGAAAGCCGGGTGAGCCAGGGCCAGCCGAAGGCGGCCTGCAACGCCTTCACCTTCGCACCGCCTTCGGCCTCGAAGCGCAGCGCGCCATCGCTGCCGGTACGCGCCGCCAGGCGCAGGGGCTCGCCGAACCAGCGCCCGCGCGCCCCGGAGATCGACAGACCGTTACGGGTGAAGCGCACCCGCCCGGCGGCGCGCTCGATCGGCGGCAACTGGGCGAGCACGCCGACCCGGTTGTCGGCGAAGCGGTACTCGCCCTGGACCTCGGTGTCGGCCAATGCCTTCAGCGGCATCGCCAGGCGCAGTGCGAGCTCGCCCTCGCCCTCGACCTGCAGCGCATCGGTCAGGGCGCCGATGCGAGCGGCGAGCGGGCTCTCGGCGATGAAGCGCAGAAAGTCGGTGCTCGGCCCGCGCGCACGCCCGGTGATCGTCATCAATCCGCTGCGGCGGGTGTCGAGGTCGGGAATGTCGGCGACCACCCCGCCGAGTGCGACGCCGAAGACGCGCGCGCGCTCGGCCTCGACGCGCAACCCCGGGCCGGCGAAACGCAGCTCGCCGTCGATGCCCTCTATTGCCGGCCAGCCCGGCGCGTAGTCGAGCACGCCGTCGCGCAGGCCGATGACCACCTCGAAGCGCCCCTTGCCGTCGCGGAAGGGGAAGTCCGCCAGCCGGCCCTGCAGTTGCAGGCTCGCCCCCTCGACACGGGCATGCTGCACGGCCTTGCGTACCCAACTCTGGGTGCGCTCACTGACCACGCGCGGCAGATAGCGCCACACCGCGGTGCCGTCGGCGCGGCTGAGCTGCGCCTTCAGCTCGATCTCGCCCGCACCTTCCGTTTCCGTCCGGTAGCGGCCCGCGGCGCTGCCGGCGGCATCGGGGTTGTCGAAGGAGAGCGCATCAACGACGACTTCCAGCTGCGCTTCACGACGTTCCCAGCCGCCCGTAGCCTGCAGACTCGCGAACGTCAGCGGTCCGTCCGCGAACACGCCGGGCAGTGCGAGACCGACGTCGCGACCGTCGAGCCGGAAGCGGCCGCTGCGCTCGTTGCCCTCGATCGCGCCCGACAGCCCGCTCATCCCCGGCCGCCTGCCCTCGGCGGCGAGGCCGATACCGGTGAAGCGCCCCGCCAGGCTCCACCCCGCCGGCGCGCCGGCCTCGCCCCGCCATTCGAGCCGCAGATCGCTGACCTCACCCTGCGGCGCGAACGCCGCGAGCCGGCGGCGGACCTCCGCGGGGAGCGGCAGCTGGGCCGCCAGCCCGGCAAGCGCCGCGAGCTCGAGCCGGGTCGCGCGCAGGCGGCCGCCGGCGTCCGCACCGGTGACGAGCGCGAGGCTGACGTCGGTCGGTGCCAGGTGCAGGCCGTCGCCCGAAACCAGGCGCAGCCCCCGGATCGACAGATCGAGCCCGTCCGGACCACGACTCGCCGCCAGTCGGCCGTCGAGGCGGTCGAGCCTGAGTTCGGCCAGCTCGGGGGCGAGCCGGGTGCGGACCTCATCGAGGGCGAGGTCGGCGGTGATCGCGCTCGTCCGGCCACCGTCGAGCTCGACCCAGGCGCGCACGCCGCCCCGGCCGGCCAGTGGCAGCGGATAGTCCACCCAGACCTCCCAGGCGCCGAGTTCGGCGCGCTCGAGTGCGAGCTGGAGTCGGCCGACCGACTCCAGCGGGCGCGTCACGTCGAGGCGACCGAGCTCGCCGCGCAGCTCGAGACGCGAAGCGAGCGCCGCCGGCGGGCGCGCGTGAAGGGCGAAGCGGTGCCTCAGCAGGCCGCGCTCGAAGCGGAACGCGACCGCCTCCAGGCGCAGATCGGGCGCGCCACGCAGCTCGTCGCGCCAGACCAGCGTCGCGTCGCGCACGACGAGCTCGCGCTGCTGCAGCAGCCAGTCGAGACCGCCGCCGCGCTCCCCGGCCGCGCCCAGCGCGAGTCCGGCGACGAACACCCGGCCGTCGGCCGCGCGGCGCACGCCGAGTTCGGGCGCGACGATTTCCAGCCGGTGGAAGTCCGGACTCGGCCGCAACAGCGAGCGCCAGGCGAGCGTCGCCTCCACCTGCGGCAGGCGCAGCGCGGGACGGCCCTGCGCATCGGCGACGACCAGGCCCGCGACCCGCAGGCGGGGACGCAGGCCGCGCCACTCGCCCTCGATCGCTTCGATGCGCACCGGCAGGCCGAGCGCGCCGCTGGCGGCCGCCGCGATCTCCTCGCGGAAGGCGCCGATGCCGGGCAACAGCAGTTCGCGCGCGACCAGTACCAGGCCGCCCAGCATGAACCAGGCGACGAGCAGCAGGCGAACGAGCCCGCGCATCGGGCGGCGCGCGGGGGCGACACCTGTCGGCGGTGGCGATGGGTTCGGAGAGGAAGGGGTGGGCTGCGGGCTGGCTGTCATGAATCCGGGGGCCGGGGAAACGGGCCGGAATCATCCCACCCGCCGGCTGGCGCAAAGGCGCGGCGGCAAACGGACACGGCATGAAGCGGCCGCGATATTCTATCAACGCGCACCCGCCGCGACGCGAATGCGCTCCCGCCCAGCCAGCCGAAGAGCCCCCATGCCGCCCGATGACTCCGCCCCCCTCGCCGCGCCGATCGCCCAGGCGCGCCGCTTCTCGCGCTATCTCTCGCGCATGCTGGACTGCAATGCCTGGCTCGCACCCCAGCTCGACACCAGCATCGCTGCACCGCTCGGCAGCGACGCGATGGCGGCCTTCATCGCCGCCCGGCAAGGCACCGACGATCCCGCGCTCGCCCTGCGCCCGGCACTGCGCAAGCTGCGTACCTGGGTGCTCTGCCACCTGATCGTGCGCGACCTCGCCTGCGGCGCCCCGCTCGCCGAGGTGACCGAGACGATGACCACGCTCGCCGAGCTCACCGTGCGCCACGCCCACGACGTGCTGCACGCGGCCCTGGTCGAGCGCTACGGCCAGCCCTTGTCGCCCACCGGCTGGGAGCAGGAGTTGCTGGTGATCGGCATGGGCAAGCTCGGCGGCCGCGAGCTCAACGTCTCCTCCGACATCGACCTGATCTTCATCTACCCCGAGGACGGCGACACCGGCGGCCGCAAGGTGATCAGCAACTTCGAGTTCTTCGAGCGCCTCGGCAAGCAGCTGATCCAGGCGCTCGCCGAGATCACCGAGCACGGCCAGGTATTCCGCGTGGACATGCGGCTGCGGCCGAACGGCGACTCCGGCCCGCTGGTGGCCAGCTTCGACATGCTGGAGAACTATTTCATCACCCAGGGCCGCGAGTGGGAGCGCTACGCCTGGATCAAGGCGCGCGTGCTCGCCGGCGAGCGCTGGCACGAACTCGAGCAGATCGCCCGCCCCTTCGTCTTCCGCAAGTACCTCGACTTCGGCGCGATCAACGCGATGCGCGAGCTGCACGCGCAGATCCGGCGCGAGGTTTCCCGCCGCGACCGCATCCACAACGTCAAGCTCGGCCCCGGCGGCATCCGCGAGATCGAGTTCATCGCCCAGGTCTTCCAGCTGATCCGCGGCGGCCGCGACAGTGGCCTGCAGATCCGGCCGACGCTGAAGGTGCTCGGCGCGCTGGCCGAGCGCGGGATCCTGTCGGCCGAGGCGGTCGCCGAGCTCGGCGAGGCCTACGCGTTCCTGCGCCGGCTCGAGCACCGGCTGCAGTACCTCGACGACGCACAGACCCACGACCTGCCCGCCAGCGCCGAGGATCGCCTGCTGATCGCGCAGGCGATGAGCTTCCCCGATGAGGCCGGCCTGATGGAGACGCTCGAGCGCCACCGCGCCGCGGTGAGCCGCCACTTCGACAGCGTGTTCGGCGACCCCTCGGAGGAGGACCACAGCCTCGACGCCACCTGGGCACAGGCTGCCGACCCCGAGGCGGTGGCACCGGTGCTGGCCGGGCTCGGCTACCGCGACGCCGCCGCGGCGGCCGAACGCCTGGCGGTGATCCACGCCGGGCCGCGCTACCAGCAGATGCCGAACAACATCCGCAGCCGCTTCGACGCCCTCATGCCGCGCGTGCTCGAGGCCGCCGCCACCACCCCCAATGCCGACGAGACCCTGGCGCGCTGCCTCGACCTGCTCGAGGCGATCAGCCGGCGCGGTGCCTATCTCGCCCTGCTGCAGCAGTATCCGCACGCGATCGGGCGTGTCGCCGACCTCGTGGGGGCTTCGCGCTGGGCGGCGCAATACCTGACCCGCCACCCGATCCTGCTCGACGAGCTGCTCGATGTGCACGACCCCGACGCCACCCCCGACTGGGTGCGCTTCCGGCGCGAACTCGCACGCGAGCTCGATGCGCTCGAGCCCGACATGGAGCGCCAGATGGACGTGATGCGCGAGCAGCACCACGCCCAGGTGTTCCGGCTGCTGACGCGCGACATCGCCGGCCAGCTCACGGTGGAGAAGCTCGCCGACCACCTTTCGGCGCTCGCCGACATCATGCTGGATCTCAGCCTGCCGCTGTGCTGGCGCAAGATCCGCAACCGCCATCGCGAAGATCCGAAGTTCGCGGTGATCAGCTACGGCAAGCTCGGCGGCAAGGAGCTCGGTTACGCCTCCGATCTCGACATCGTCTATCTCTACGACGACGAGGCGCCCGAGGCGCCGGAAAACTACTGCCGGCTGGCGCAGCGCACCAACACCTGGCTGTCGAGCCAGACCGCGGCCGGCCAGCTGTTCGACACCGACCTGCGCCTGCGGCCCAACGGCGAGTCGGGGCTGATCGCCTGCTCGCTCGAAGCCTTCCGCAAGTACCAGCTCGAGAATGCCTGGGTATGGGAACACCAGGCACTCACCCGCGCCCGCTTCTCCGCCGGCGCCCCCGAGATCGGCGAGGCTTTCGAGCGGACCCGCATCGAGATCCTGCGCCTGCCGCGCGAGCTCGACGTGCTGCGCGCCGAGGTCCTGGCGATGCGCAGGAAGATGCGCGACAGCCACGCCGGCAAGAGCGATCTTTTCGATCTCAAGCACGACCGCGGCGGCCTGATCGACGTCGAGTTCATGATCCAGTACCTGGTACTCGGCCACGCACACGCCCACCCCAGTCTCACCGGCAACCTCGGGAACATCGCCCTGCTGCACATGGCCGCCGGCCTCGGCCTGATACCGGACGGGCTCGCCGCGGCCTGCGCCGACAGTTACCGCACGCTACGCGCGCTACAGCACCGCCAGCGGCTCAACGACCGGCCTTCGCGGGTCGCGCCCGGCGAGGTGGAGGCCTTGCGCGCCCCGGTGCAGGCGCTGTGGCGGGACGTTTTCGGCGAGTGAAATATTTCCGTCCTCCCCGGCGTGCATGACACCGCCGCGGACCCTGCCTACAATCGGGCTTTGCGTGCCATCGGCCGGAGATGCCGTCTTCATGAGCCAGGAAGTCGAACTCAAATTGAGCCTGCCCGCGCGCGCGCTGCCGGCGCTGCGCCGCCATCCCGTGGTGGCTGAAGCCGTCAAGCTCGGCAACGCGGTCACCCTCGACAACACCTATTACGACACCCCCGAACTCGAGCTCAAGGCGCGCCGGGTAGCGGTGCGCACCCGCCGCCAGGGCCGGCGGTGGCTGCAGACGGTAAAGTGCGCGGCGGTGTCGAGCGGTGGTCTGTCGGCCCGCCCCGAGTGGGAGGCGCCGTACGCCGAGGCCTTCGACTTTTCCATGGTGGACGCCCCCGAGGTCGCCCGCCTGCTCGCGCGCCACGCCGAGCGCCTGGTGCCGGTGTTCACCACCCGCTTCCGCCGCGAGACGCGCCGCTGCCGGCCGCGCGAAGGCGTCAGCATCCTGCTCATGATCGACCATGGCAGCATCGTCGTCGGCGAGCGCACGCAGCCGATCTGCGAACTCGAACTCGAACTCGAAGCGGGCGAGCCGCTGGATCTGCTCGAACTCGCATGCACGCTGGCCGAAGACCTGCCGCTTCTGCCCGCCGACGAATCGAAGGCGGCGCGCGGCTACCGCCTCTTCCTCGACCTGCCGCTGACCGCGGCGAAGGCCGAGGCCTCGGCGATCGCCCCCGGCGACGACGTGGTCGACGCCTTCCGCGAACTCGCCTTCGCCTGCGTGCGCCAGTGGCAGGCCAACGTCGCCGCGATCGCCGAGGGTGCCGACGGGCCCGAGTTCATTCACCAGCTGCGGGTGGCGCTGCGTCGCCTGCGCTCGCTGCTGAAGATCTTCGCCCCCGCCCTGCCGGCCGAGTTCGTCACCGGCTGGAACGCCCGCCTGCGCGACAACGCCAACGCCTTCGGCGACGCGCGCGACCTCGACGTGCTGTACACCGAGCTGCTCGCACCGGTGGTGGCCGACGAGCTCGCCGACGACGCCCGCTTCCATGCCCGCCTGCTCGCGTTCGCCGCCACACGCCGCGAAGAGGCCCGTCTCGACGCCGAACACGCGCTCGACGCTGCCGCCCAGGGCCGGCTGCTACTCGAGCTCAGCGCCGAGCTGACGCGCTTGCAGAGCAACAGCCTGGTCGCTGCGGCCGACCTGCAAACCTTCGCCCGCCTGCGCCTCGGGCGCCTGCGCAAGCGCGGCCGGCGCGCGTACAAGGCCGCGCGCGAGCTCGCGCCAACCCGCCTGCACGCGCTGCGGATCGCCTTCAAGCAGCTGCGCTACGGCATCGAATTCCTCGCCCCGCTGTTCCCGCCCAAGCCGATCGCGCGCTACCAGAAGAAGCTGGTGGCGGCGCAGGGCACGCTCGGGTTCCTGCAGGATCTCGACATCGCCCGCCTGCGCTTCACGGACTGGTCGGGCGACGACGCCGACCTGCGGGCTGCCACCTTCTTCGTGCTCGGCTGGCACGCGCCGCGCTACGCCTCGCTGCGGCAGAGCGTGCTGCGCGACTGCAAGCCGCTCCTGTGGGGGACAACGCCATGGTGAACATGCCTGACATGCCGTTGCAACCTGGGGTCCTCACAATGCCGGCCTTCGATTCGAAGGAGACGCAAATGGATCTTCTGCTCTGGCGCCACGCCGAAGCGGTCGACGGCATTCCGGACCACGCCCGCGAGCTCACCGCCCGCGGCCACAGGCAGGCGGAGGCGGTCGCCGCCTGGCTCAAGGCGCGCAAACCCAAGCGCCTGCGCGTACTGGCGAGCCCGACCATGCGCACGCGCCAGACCGTCGCCGCCTTCACCGACGACTTCGAGGTCGTCGATACGCTGTCGCCCGATCACGGCGTCGCCGATCTGCTCGGCGCCACCGGCTGGCCGGATGGCGGCGGCGCCGTAATGATCGTCGGCCACCAGCCACCGCTCGGCCGCCTCGCCGCCCTGCTGCTGTCGGGCCAGGAGGCCGATTGGACGATCAAGAAGGGCGCGCTCTGGTGGTTCACCAACCGGGTCCGCAACGGCGAAACCCAGACCGTGCTGCGCGCGGTCATCCCCGCGGACCTGGCCTGAGCACCTGACGCGGACGCGGCGCGGAATTCCTTCCGCACTCCACGGTCGGAACCTCTACAATTCGCCACCCGAGCATCACGATCGGCGCTACGCCATGAGCCTGCGCAGATTGTGCTTTCGGGCGGCTTGCGTGAAGATGGTGACTTGGATCGAGACCGCGAAATGCTCCGACGCTTCATTCCCTCGCTGGACAGCATCAAGCACAACCGCCTGCTGCGGTGGTTCGGGCCGCGGATCCATGACCCTTCCCTGTGGCACCTCAACCGGCGGGCTTTCACCCGCGCGGTGGCGATCGGCGCCTTCTGCGGCCTGCTCGTCCCGCTCGCGCAGATCCCCCTTGCCGCCCTGATGTCACTCTTGCTGCGCGCGAACGTGTGGGTCGCCGCAGTCGCGACCCTGGTCAGCAATCCCTTCACCTACGGCCCGCTTTACTACTTCGCCTATCGTCTCGGCGCCCGCCTGATCGGCGCACCCGCGCTCCCGGCCCGTAGCGGTGCCGATTTCATCCCGCCGGAGGGCTTCGTCGAATGGTCTGCCTATGTCTGGCAATGGGTCAGCGGCATCGGCCAGCCCCTCCTGCTCGGGATGCTGCTGATGGCGGTGAGCGGGGCGGCGCTCGGCTATGGGCTCGCGCAGTTCGGCTGGCGCATGAAGATCCTGGACAAGCGGCGGCGCCAGTTGCACGCGCGCATGCTCCGCGCGCGCGCCGGACAGGCCCCGCTCGGCACGCCGTCGTGATCGCGACGACGGCCGGCAGGTCACGGACAAGGCGATTTCGCGGGATCCGGACATCCCCCCGGGAAATCACATGACGAAGGACATCACCCCCAACGGCACGATCGCGCTCATCGACGGCGTGCGGCGCATCCATTACGACGGCTACTGGCTCAAGTACTACGACCCGCCGGCCGATTCGCTGCAGACCAAGAAGATCCTGATCCAGGCGCTGACGCGCCGCCTGTTCAACCACGTCGAACACGGGATCAATATCCCCGGCAAGCGGCTCGCCGAGGCGCGCGCCTCGTACGAGACCGAGCAGGATCCGGCACGCAAGCGGGTCAAGGGCGCGATGCTCGCCGGCACCCTGTTCAACCGGGCGAGCGACATCTTCACCAAGCTGGTCGAACTGCAGGAACACGGCGTCGAGATCGACACCGACAATGCGCTGATGCGCGAATGCGGCTTTTGCCTTCAGGAGGCGCTCGAGCTCGGCAGGCTCGTTCTGCACCGCAGCGGCGAAGAAGGCATCGACGAGCTGTGGGGCGAACCCTTCCGCGCCTTCTCGATCCCGGTGGAGGCCTTCTACGAAAGCCGATACATCAAGATCGCGCAGACCCTGGAGGCGATCGAGCACATCACCGGGACGATGGTCGCGACCTTCGCCGCCGGCCCGCTGTTCGAGGGGGTGGCACCGCTGATCGAGAGGTTCGGCGAGATCGCCCAGGTCAAGAGCGAAACCCTGCGCACCGACCCGGAGATCTTCGACGTGTGGGCGGACTTCGTCGTCATCGCCGAGCAGCTCGCCGCCTTCGCGCCGCAGCTGCCGCCGGCCGCACCCGAGCACATGCGCCAGCTGGCGGTCGACGGCCACCGGCTGATCCTCCAGGGCCGCGACCTGCTGACCTACATCACCCGCGCGCGGGTGCCGATGCCCAAGAGCACGGCCGAATACCTCGACCGCTGCCGCTATTTCGCCGGCCAGCTCCACGCCGCCAGCCTGCCGTCCGCAGCCCGACCGGACAGCTGAGGCCGGCGCCGCGCATCAGACGATGATGCCGCCGCCGAGACAGACCTTCGACTCGTAGACCACCACGCTCTGTCCCGGCGTGAGTGCCCACTGCGGCTGGGCGAACGCGATCTCGGCACGGCCGTCCACGATCGAGTCGATCTCGCATGGCTGATCGGGCGTCCGGTAGCGCGGCTTGGCGGTGTAGACCCAGTTGGTATGGGGATCGCGTCCCGCGATCCAGTTGAGGTCGGTCGCCACCAGACGGTCCTTCAGCAGCGCCGGATGCTCGTGGCCCTGCACCACGTACACCACGTTCGCCTTGACGTCCTTGGCCGCCACGTACCAGGCCTCGTGCTCGCCGGCCTCGTCCTGCTGGCCCTTGATGCCGCCGATGTGCAGGCCCTTGCGCTGACCGATCGTGTGGTACATCAGGCCCTGGTGCTCGCCGAGCACGCGATCGTCGTCGAGCGAGCGGATCTCGCCCGGCTTCGTGGGCAGGTAGCGCATCAGGAATTCGCGGAACGGACGCTCGCCGATGAAGCAGATGCCGGTGGAATCTTTCTTGGTGGCCACGTGGAGCCCGGCCTGTTCGGCGATCCTGCGCACCTCGCGCTTGTACAGCGCGCCGAGCGGGAACATCGTCTTCGCCAGCTGCGCCTGGTTCAGACGGTAGAGGAAGTAGCTCTGATCCTTGGTGCCGTCCTCGGCCTTCAGCAGCTGGTAGTCGGTACGGCCGTCG
Source organism: Thauera phenolivorans (assembly GCF_001696715.1). Lineage (GTDB taxonomy): Bacteria > Pseudomonadota > Gammaproteobacteria > Burkholderiales > Rhodocyclaceae > Thauera > Thauera phenolivorans. Next base: position 297,054 of record NZ_MBFM01000001.1, read on the forward strand.
TTGTGCCATTCGCGCACCTGGGCGTAGTGGCCGGTGGCGATGCGGTCAGCGCCGAGCTGCATGGCGTGGTCGAGGAAGCAGCGGAACTTGATCTCGGAGTTGCACAGCACGTCCGGGTTGGGCGTACGGCCGGCCTCGTATTCGCGCAGGAAGTCGGCGAACACGCGGTCCTTGTACTCCTTGCTGAAGTTCACCACCTCGAGCTCGATGCCGATCACGTCGCACACCGAGGCGACGTCCACCAGGTCCTGCCGCGAGGAGCAGTACTCGGCGTCGTCGTCATCCTCCCAGTTCTTCATGAACAGCCCGGTCACCTCGTAGCCCTGCTGCTTCAGGAGCAGCGCGGTCACCGACGAATCCACCCCGCCGGACATGCCGACGACCACCTTCATCCCGTTCGGGTCCTGCTTACTGGACATTCGGTCCACCTCCATCAAGCCATTCGGCGAGCGGCAGCACGACCGCCGCCTCGCCATTGTTCACGAACCAGCTGTCGATCGCATAGCGAACCGGGACCGCTACCGCCCCGTCGGCTGCATCGCCCGCTTCGGCGGGCGGGATCTCCTCGACCGCCGCACTGAAGTGCTGCAGGATGAATCGGGTGCGCCGCTGCGGCTCGACCACGCGGTGAAAGCGCAGCCAGCCGCGCGACTCGAGCAGCCTCAGCATGCGCGTGGTGGAGGTCGAGTGGTCGATGCAATCCATCCGCCCGTGCACCCCGAGATCGAGGTAATTGCCCGCGCGGTCGGCACCCACCGGCGTCTGCGTGCCGGCGATCGCGTAAAGCCGGCCGAGTGCGAGCGACAACAGCTCGCGCTCCTCCGTCGCACTGCCGGCCGCACCCAGTTCGGCGCCGATCGCCTCCAGCGCCGCGGCATCGAAGCGGACCTCCGCCTCAGCCAGGCAGCCGTAGTTGTAGCACAACGCCACCCGCTCGCCCTCGACCGCAGCGGCGGTGCAGGCCCAGCCCAGCAGCAGGGAAAGCGACAGCCTGCGCATCATGCGTAGTGCCGGATCAGCGCGAGCGGATAGCGCCGGCCGGAAAGCCAGTCCTCGACGCACTGCAGGATCAGTGGGCTGCGGTGGCGCGCCGTGCTGGCGCGCACCTCCCCGGGTGTCAGCCACAGCGCGCGCACGATGCCGTCGTCCAGCCGGCGGCCGGCAATCTCCTCGCCGAGGCGGCCGCCGAAGGCGAAGCGCAGGTAGGTGATGTCGCGCGCCGGGGTCGGCCACTGGTAGATGCCGACCAGGTAGTCGGGAACGAAGTCGTGCGCGGTCTCCTCGAGCGTCTCGCGCACCGTGGCCTCGAGCAGCGACTCGCCCTCCTCCAGGTGGCCCGCGGGCTGGTTCAGCTGCAGGCCCTGGGGCGTATGCTCCTCGACGAGCAGGAAGCGACCGTCGCGCTCGATGACAGCGGCGACCGTCACGTTCGGTTTCCAGCTTCTTGGCTTCACGGCCCGTTCCCGTTTCCGAAATGGCCGCCATTCTACCCCCTGGCGCCGGCGCGGCCGCGCACGACGCAACGCACGGCCGGCTTTGCGCTAGAATTCCCCGGTTGCGCCCGGGGGCTCCGGGCGATCCCCGAACAATCCTCATCGCACTGGAGAATCCCACCATGTCCATGGCCGACCGCGACGGCTTCATCTGGAAAGACGGCAAGCTCGTTCCGTGGCGCGAAGCGACCACGCACGTGCTGACTCATTCGCTGCACTACGGCCTGTCCGTCTTCGAAGGCGTTCGCGCGTACAACACCGTCAAGGGCACCGCGATTTTCCGCCTCGCCGAGCACACCCAGCGCCTGATCAACTCCGGCAAGATCTACATGATGGACATCCCGTACTCGAAGGATGAACTCATGGAGGCGCAGAAGGAGGTGGTGCGCGCCAATAAGCTCGAGTCCTGCTACATCCGCCCGATCGCCTTCTATGGCTCGGAGAAGATGGGCGTGTCCACCCGCGGCGCCTCGGTGCACGTGGCGATCGCGGCCTGGCCGTGGGGCGCCTACCTCGGCGAGGAAGCGCTCGAGAACGGCATCCGCGTCAAGGTCTCGTCCTTCGCCCGCCATCATGTGAACGTCACCATGCCGCGCGCCAAGCTCGGCGGCGCCTACACGAACTCGATCCTCGCCAACCTCGAGGCGACCCAGGACGGCTACGACGAGGCCCTGCTGCTCGACACCAACGGGTTCGTCGCCGAGGGCTCGGGCGAGAACCTGTTCGTGATCAAGGACGGGGTGATCTACGAGCCCGAAGTCGCGGTCGCGCTCACCGGCATCACCCGCGAGTCGGTGATCCGCGTCGCCGCCGAGTTCGGCTACGAGGTCAAGTCGCGCCGCCTCACCCGCGACGACCTCTACATCGCTGACGAGGCCTTCTTCACCGGCACCGCCGCCGAAGTCACGCCGATCCGCGAGGTCGATAACCGCGTCATCGGCAGCGGCAAGCGCGGCCCGATCACCGCCAAGCTTCAGGCGCGCTTCTTCGACATCGTCAACGGCAAGGCGCCGGAATACGAGAACTGGCTGTCCTTCATCTGATTCCGGCCCGAGAGGATTCGTACATGGTCGAAAACACCGACAAGACCCAAGCCGTCGCGGTGTCCGCGAAGGACCTGCCGTTGCATTGCCCGCCGCCCGACGCACCGCTGTGGGCGCGCCATCCGCGCGTCTTCCTCGACGTGCTGAAGACCGGCGAGGCGGTCTGCCCTTACTGCAGCGCGCACTACGTGTTCACCGGCGAGCGGCCCAAGGGCCATCACTGAACGACGCGGCGTTGCGAGCGTCCCGCTCGGCGTCCGCGTCGGCGTTCTCGCCCCACCGCGGCCGGTCCGCAGCAGCTGGCGGCCGCGGCGCGTGCGTGTGCATTGCGAGCGCGGGCGCCGAGCCGCACTGCGGCATAATCCGCCCATCGCCCAACTTCACGACATAGTCATGACCACGTCCCGCCACGCCCTGCCCGCCCCCGAGATCTTCAAGGCCTACGACATCCGCGGCATCGTCGACACCGTGCTCACCTCCGAGGCCGTGCGCGCGATCGGCCACGCGCTCGGCTCCGAGGCGGTGGCGCGCGGCCAGCGCGAGATCGCCGTCGGTCGCGACGGCCGCCTGTCCGGCCCGGCGCTGGCCGGCGCGCTCGCCGACGGCATCCGGGCAGCCGGCGTGGACGTCGTCGACATCGGCTGCGTACCCACGCCGATCACCTACTTCGCCGCCGAGCAACTCGGCTGCGCCTCCTGCGTCTCCGTCACCGGCAGCCACAACCCGCCCGACTACAACGGCCTCAAGATGGTGCTCGGCGGCCAGACCCTGTACGGCGACATGATCCAGGGCCTGCGTCGCCGCATCGCCGACGACGAGCTCGTGCGCGCAGAACGGCCAGGGGCGCTGCGCAGCGCGGACGTCGCCGGCGCCTATGTCGAGCGCATCGTCGGCGACGTGAAACTGGCCCGTCCGATGAAGATCGTCCTCGACTGCGGCAACGGTGTTGCCGGTGGCATCGCACCCGAACTCTTCCGGCGCCTCGGCTGCGAGGTGGTCGAACTGTTCTGCGAGGTCGATGGCGGCTTCCCCAACCACCACCCGGACCCCTCCAAGCCGGAGAACCTGCAGGACGTGATCCGCGCCCTGCGCGATACCGACGCCGAGCTCGGGCTGGCCTTCGACGGCGACGGCGACCGCCTCGGCGTGGTCACCAAGGACGGCGAGATCATCTTCCCCGACCGCCAGCTGATGCTGTTCGCCGAAGACGTGCTCACCCGCGTGCCGGGCGGCGAGATCATCTTCGACGTCAAATGCACCCGCAATCTCGCGCCCTGGATCCGTGAGCGCGGCGGCAGGCCGACGATGTGGAACACCGGGCATGCGCTGGTGAAGGCCAAGCTCAAGGAGACCGGCGCCCCGCTCGCCGGCGAGATGAGCGGCCACATGTTCTTCAAGGAGCGCTGGTATGGCTTCGACGACGGCCTCTACGCCGGCGCCCGCCTGCTCGAGATCCTCTCCGCGCGCTCCGACGCCAATGCCGCGCTGAAGGCGCTGCCGGACGCGGTGAGCACGCCGGAGCTCAACCTGAAGATGGCCGAGGGCGAGCCCTTCGCGCTGGTCGC
>NZ_MBFM01000001.1:301164-314199 GCF_001696715.1 Thauera phenolivorans
ACCACCCGGACCCCTCCAAGCCGGAGAACCTGCAGGACGTGATCCGCGCCCTGCGCGATACCGACGCCGAGCTCGGGCTGGCCTTCGACGGCGACGGCGACCGCCTCGGCGTGGTCACCAAGGACGGCGAGATCATCTTCCCCGACCGCCAGCTGATGCTGTTCGCCGAAGACGTGCTCACCCGCGTGCCGGGCGGCGAGATCATCTTCGACGTCAAATGCACCCGCAATCTCGCGCCCTGGATCCGTGAGCGCGGCGGCAGGCCGACGATGTGGAACACCGGGCATGCGCTGGTGAAGGCCAAGCTCAAGGAGACCGGCGCCCCGCTCGCCGGCGAGATGAGCGGCCACATGTTCTTCAAGGAGCGCTGGTATGGCTTCGACGACGGCCTCTACGCCGGCGCCCGCCTGCTCGAGATCCTCTCCGCGCGCTCCGACGCCAATGCCGCGCTGAAGGCGCTGCCGGACGCGGTGAGCACGCCGGAGCTCAACCTGAAGATGGCCGAGGGCGAGCCCTTCGCGCTGGTCGCGCGGCTCAGGGAGGCCGCCCGCTTCGACGGCGCCGACGAGATCGTCACGATCGACGGCGTGCGCGTCGAATATCCCGACGGCTTCGGCCTCGCCCGCCCCTCCAACACCACGCCGGTGGTGGTGCTGCGCTTCGAGGCCGACGACGAGGCGGCGCTCGCCCGCATCCAGGCCGCCTTCCGCGCGGCGATCGACGGCGTGTGGCCGGGCCTGACCCTGCCCTTCTGAGGAAGCGCCAGCCCGGCGCGCGGCGAAGCGTCGCGCGCCGACCGAAAAGGCGGTCCGGAAAGACGTCGGCCCCCGAAAGCGCGAGCGCCGCCGGAGGCCGCAAGGAGGGAAACGCCGCGCGCCCGCGCGGCTCGGACGCTCAGAGCCTGCTGTCGACCCAGGCCTTCACCCCCGCCAGTGCTGCAGGCAGATTCTCCGGCTGGGTGCCGCCCGCCTGCGCCATGTCTGGACGACCGCCGCCCTTGCCGCCGACCTGCTGGGCGACGAAGTTGACCAGCTCGCCCGCCTTCACCTTGCCGGTCTGGTCCGCGGTGACGCCGGCGATCAGGCTCACCTTGCCCTCGCCCACCGCCGCCAGCACGATCGCCGCCGACTTGAGCTTGCCCTTGAGCTTGTCCATGGTGTCACGCAGCGTGGGGACGTCGGCACCTTCGAGCGTCGCGGCGAGCACCTTCACCCCCTTGACCTCGACCGCCTGATTCAGCAGCTCGTCGCCCTGGCTGGCGGCGAGCTTGCCCTTGAGACGAGCGACTTCCTTTTCCAGCGCGCGCACGTTGTCGAGGATGCCGGCCACCCGCTCGGCGACCTCGTCGGGCTGCACCTTGAGCAGGGCCGACATGCCGTGCACCCGGCGCTCCTGCTCCTGCGCATAGCGCAGCGCGTTCTCGCCGGTAATCGCCTCCACGCGGCGGATGCCGGCGGCGACGCCGCCCTCGCTCACGATCTTGAACAGCCCGATGTCGCCAGTGCGCGCCACATGCGTGCCACCGCACAATTCCTTCGACGACCCGATCGACAGCACCCGTACCACGTCGGCGTACTTCTCGCCGAACAGCATCATCGCGCCGGATTGCTGCGCCGCGTCGAGCGCCATCACCTCGGCGCGAGTGGCGGCGTTGGCAAGGATCTCGCGGTTGACGATCTCCTCGACCTCGCGGATCTCCTCCAAGGTCATCGGCGCCGTGTGGGCGAAGTCGAATCGCGTCTTGTCCGGATCGACCAGCGAGCCCTTCTGCTGAACATGGGCGCCGAGCACCTCGCGCAGGGCCTTGTGCATGAGGTGGGTGACCGAGTGATTACGCGCGGTGGCGGCGCGCGCGGCGACGTCCACCCGGGCGGCGACACCCTGGCCGACCGCCAGCCTGCCGGTGCGCACCACGCCGTGATGGCCGAACACCGCGGCCTGGATCTTCTGCGTGTCCTCGACGCCGAAGATGCCGGCCGCGCCGCGCAGCTCGCCACGGTCGCCGACCTGGCCGCCGGATTCGGCGTAGAACGGGGTGTGATCGAGCACGACCACGCCCATCTCGCCCTCGAGCAGCTCGTTCACCGGCGCACCGTCCCGGTACAGCGCGAGGATGTTGCCCTTCTCCTCGAGCAGCTCGTAGCCGTGGAAGACGGTCGCGGGGCCGTCATACTCGAGGTTGGCGGCCATCCTGAACTTGCCGGCGGCACGCGCCTGCTCCTTCTGGCGCGCCATCGCGGCGTCGAAGGCGGCGGCGTCCACCGTCACCTCGCGCTCGCGGCAGATGTCGGCGGTGAGGTCGAGCGGGAAGCCATAGGTGTCGTGCAGCTTGAAGGCGGTGTCGCCATCGAAGACCTGCTTGCCCGCAGCCGCCATCGCGGCGAGTTCGCCCTCGACGATCGCCATGCCGTTCTCGATGGTGGCGAAGAAGCGCTCTTCCTCCTGGCGCAGCACGTCCATGATGCGGCGCTCGCCCTCCTTCAGCTCCGGATAGGCCGCCCCCATCTCGGCGACGAGGTCGGGCACCATCCGGTGAAAGAACGCGGCGCGCGCGCCGAGCTTGTAGCCGTGGCGGATCGCGCGGCGGATGATCCGGCGCAGCACGTAGCCGCGGCCCTCGTTGCCCGGAATCACGCCGTCGGCGATCAGGAAGGAACAGGCGCGGACGTGGTCGGCCAGCACCTTCAGCGAGGGCGAGTCGAGATCGGCGCCGGAGGTTTCGCGCGCAGCGGCCTTGATCAGCGCCTGGAAGAGGTCGATCTCGTAGTTGGCATGCACGTGCTGCAGCACCGCCGAAATGCGCTCGAGGCCCATGCCGGTGTCCACCGAGGGCCTGGGCAGCGGATGCATCACGCCCTGCTCGTCGCGGTTGAACTGCATGAACACGTTGTTCCAGATCTCGATGTAGCGGTCGCCGTCTTCCTCGGGCGATCCCGGGGGGCCGCCCCAGATATGCTCGCCGTGGTCGTAGAAGATCTCGGTGCACGGACCGCAGGGGCCGGTGTCGCCCATCATCCAGAAGTTGTCCGAAGCGTAACGCGCCCCCTTGTTGTCGCCGATGCGGATCACGCGCTCGGCGGGCACCCCGATCTCCTTCGTCCAGATGTCGTAGGCCTCGTCGTCCTCGGCATACACGGTGACCCAGAGCTTGTCCTTCGGCAGCCTTAAGACCTCGGTGAGCAGCTCCCAGGCATAGCGAATTGCGTCGCGCTTGAAGTAGTCGCCGAAGCTGAAGTTGCCCAGCATCTCGAAGAAGGTGTGGTGGCGCGCGGTGTAGCCGACGTTCTCGAGGTCGTTGTGCTTGCCGCCGGCGCGCACGCACTTCTGCGAGGTGGTGGCGCGCGTGTAGGGCCGCTTGTCGAAACCGAGGAAGACATCCTTGAACTGGTTCATGCCCGCGTTGGTGAACAGCAGCGTCGGATCGTCGTGCGGCACCAGCGAGCTCGAGGCCACGATCTGGTGCCCCTTCGACTCGAAGAATTTCAGGAACTTGTCGCGAATTTCAGCGGATTTCATGGATTTTGGCGTTCTTTCTGGACGAATGCCGCGGGTTGCCGGCGAATGCCCAAGTTTATCACGAGGCCGCGGAGCGACTGCGCGGCCGCCTCCGGGCTTTCGCCTATAATTGACGCTCACGTCAACCAACAACCGGGACACACGATGGGACACCGCCTCTCCAAGATCTACACCCGCACCGGCGACGCCGGCACCACCGGCCTCGGCGACGGCAAGCGCGTCTCCAAGAACAGCCTGCGCATCCATGCGCTCGGCGAGGTCGACGAGACGAATGCGATCATCGGCCTGCTCCTGTGCGAGGAGTTGCCCGAAGACGTGCGCGCCCTGCTGACCGACGTGCAGCACGACCTGTTCGACCTCGGCGGCGAGGTGTGCATCCCGGGCATGAACATGATCAGCGAGAAGCAGGTGAACCACCTCGAGGCCGAACTCGACCGCCTCAACGAGCCGCTCGAGCCGCTGAAGGACTTCATCCTGCCCGGCGGCACCCGCGCCGCCGCGCTCGCCCATCACGCCCGCACCGTGTGCCGCCGCGCCGAGCGCGCGCTGGTGGCGCTGGCGCTCGAAGAAGCGGTCAACGACGGGCCGCGCCAGTACCTCAACCGGCTGTCGGATCTGCTCTTCGTGCTCGGCCGGGTGCTCAATCGCGCCGGCGGCAGCGGCGACGTGCTCTGGCAGAAGCGCAAGAACGCCTGAGCCAGCCGGAGCCCTGCGGCCCGACTATCCATTTCCTGCAAGCCGCCTTGCTCGGACTGGATAGAAGCGTTCCCACCCTGCTGTTATCTTGCCCGGCAAGAAACGGAGCCGCATCGCTGCACCGGGGGTCGCATCCGCGTCCCCGGTGCAGCCGTGCATGCAAGGGGACAACGCTCATGAACGCACAATCTGCTCAGTCGGCGCATCGCGTCGTCATCGTCGGCGGCGGCGCCGGCGGGCTCGAGCTCGCCACTCGACTCGGCGACACGCTCGGACGCCGCGGCAAGGCACAGATCACCCTGATCGACCGCGCCCGCACCCATATCTGGAAACCCAAGCTGCACGAGATCGCCGCCGGCAGCATGGACATGAGCGAGCACGAGGTCGGCTACCTCGCGCAGGCGCACTGGCACCACTTCCGCTTCCGCATCGGCGAGCTTGTCGGCATCGACCGCGCCGACCGGCAGGTCAAGCTCGCGCCCTTCCTCGATGCCGACGGCAAGGAGGTGACGCCTGCGCGAAGCTTCGCCTACGACACCCTGATCATCGCGGTCGGCAGCCAGAGCAACGACTTCGGCACCCCCGGCGTGCGCGAGCATGCGCTCAAGCTCGAGACCCCGGCCGACGCCCAGCGCTTCCATCTGCGGCTGGTCAACGCCTGCGTGCGCGCCCACACCCAGCAGACGCCGCTGCGCCCGGAACAACTCAAGGTCGCGATCATCGGCGCCGGCGCCACCGGCGTCGAGCTCGCCGCCGAGCTGCACCAGACGACGCGCGAGTTGGTCGCCTACGGGCTCGACCGCGTCGATGCCGACAAGGACATCAAGGTCTCGGTGATCGAAGCCGCGCCGCGCGTGCTGCCGGCGCTGCCCGAGCGTCTGTCGGCCGCCACCGAAGCCCTGCTCGCCAAGCTCGGCGTCGAGGTGCACACCGGCGCCAAGGTCGCCGAGGTCCTGCCCGGGGGCGTGCGCCTGAGCGACGACCGGGTACTGCCCGCCGAGCTGGTGGTGTGGGCGGCCGGGGTGAAGGCGCCTGAATTCCTCACCCGCCTCGACGGCCTCGAGACCAATCGCATCAACCAGCTGGTGGTGAAGCAGACCCTGCAGACCACGCTCGACGACAACGTCTTCGCGATCGGCGACTGCGCCGCCTGCCCCTGGCCCGAGCACAACGGCTTCGTGCCGCCGCGGGCCCAGGCCGCGCACCAGCAGGCGAGCCACATGCTCGGCCAGATCAAGCGGCGGCTCGAGGGCAAACCGCTGACCGACTACCGCTACCGCGACTTCGGCTCCCTGGTGTCGCTCGGCAAGTTCAGCACCGTCGGCAACATGATGGGCGGCCTGGTCGGCGACAACATGATGATCGAGGGCCTGTTCGCCAAGCTGATGTACGCCTCGCTGTACAAGATGCACGAACTCGCATTGCATGGCTGGACCAAGGTCGGCCTCGACACCGTGGCGCGGATGATCACCCGACGCACCGAGCCGCACGTCAAGCTTCACTGAGGCCGCGCGCACGCCCCGTTGTGGCGGCGAGCGCCTGCGACGCCTCGGCGGCATGACCGCCCCCTCTCCGCGCTGTCTTTCACGAAAGACGGAACGAATTCGCCCGCAGTTCGTTTCATTGGTCAGGACGGCCGCGGCGGCTGCACCCCGCCCCCGCCGCCGGCCGCCGACACCATCCAGGAGAACAAGGCCATGAAACGGAAACCCCTCGCCACGCTGTTGACTGCTGTCGCCCTCGCGTTCACCGCCGTCGCCGGCCCAGGCCTCGCCGCCGGCGAGTCGCACGAGCACGACAGCCACGCGCCGGCTTTGAAACTCGACGCCGCCGGCCACAAGTGGCAGACCGACGCCCCCTTGCGCGAGGGCATGCAAAAGATCCGCGCCAGCGTCGAGCGCGAGTTGCCGGCGGTCCATGCGGGCACCCTGGCGCCCGCCGCCTCCGAAGCGCTGGGCGGGGCCGTCGAGGCCCAGGTTGCCTACATCGTCGCCAACTGCAAGCTCACGCCGCAGGCCGACGAAGTCCTGCACGGCATCATCGCCGAGCTGGGCGAAGCCGCGGACCTGCTCGCCGGCAAGACCGCCGTCACCGACCGCAGCGCGGGCGCGGCCAGGCTGGTGAGCGCACTGGACGACTACGGCCGCTATTTCGATCATCCCGGGTGGACGCCGATCGAGCGCGATCACTGAGCACGGCAACGGGAGGCGGGCGAACGGGGAATGGACGATGCATCCGCGGCGGACGAAGCGGGCTGGATTGCGCGCGCGCAGCGCGGCGACCCGAGCGCCTTTGCCGCCCTCGTCCGCCTGCATCAGCAGCGGGTGTTCCGCTTCATCCTGCGGCTGACCGGATCGCGCGAGGAGGCGATGGAGCTGACGCAGGACAGCTTCCTCAAAGCCTGGCAGGCCCTGCCCGGCTGGCGCCCGCGGGCCCGCTTCGCCACCTGGCTGCTGCAGATCGCGCGCAATGCCGCGCTCGACACCCTGCGCCGCCGCCAGCTGGTCGAATTCGCGCCGCTCGACGACGGTCTGCCGCTCAGCGACCCCGCCCCCGGCCCCGACGAGCTCTGGGCCGGCCGCCAGCGCGGCGTCGTGCTCGATCGCGCGCTGCGCCGACTGCCGTTCGAGCAGCGCGAGGTGTTGTTGCTGCGCGAAGTCGAGGAGTTGTCTTACACCGAGATCGCGGCCCTGATCGGCGTGGCCGAAGGAACGGTGAAATCGCGCCTCGCGCGCGCGCGCGCAGCGCTGCTCGCGCTATTGCGGCACACCACAGGAGAACGGCATGAGGGATGAGGACTGCCCGCGCATGATCGCGCTGTCGGCGCTGGTCGACGACGAAATCGCCGCCGAGGCCCGCCTGACGCTGCTCGCACATGCCCGTCACTGCCCCCTGTGCGGTGCGGCGCTGGCCGAATTGCGCGCGCTGCGCGCCGAATTCGCCACCCTGCCGCAGGAATCCCCCGACTTCGATCTCGGCCACGTCATCGAGGCGAGGCTGCGGGCGCAGACCAGCGCAGGCCCGGCTTCCCGGCCACGCCTGCGCGACCGGCTTTTCCCGTCCGGTCTGCGCGGGCTGCTGATGCCAGCCGTCGGCGCAGCCACCGCCCTGGCGCTCGGCCTGCAACTCGGAACCCTGCTGCTCGAGCAGCCCGCCCGCAGCGCGCGCGAACCACGCCTCGTCGCGATGGCGGTGTTCGACCCGATCGCCCCCGGCGGCCTCTGCCCGCCGGCGACCTGCTTCGGCATGGAGACTTCCCGATGAAAGCGACGACGCTGCGCCTTGCCCTGCTGCTATCCGTGCTGCTCAACCTCGGCGTCGCCGCTGCGGTGGGCGTCGGCGCATGGCGGCAGCAAGAACACGAGGGCGCGCCGCCCTCGCTCCCCGCCCACCTCGCGCTGCGCCCCGATCAGCTGTCGCGCTGGCGGGTCGCCGAACAGCCCTTCATGGCCCAGTTCGCGGCCGCATCGGCGCAGATCGGCCGCCACCGCGCCGCACTGATCGACGCGATTTTCGCCGACACGGTCGATCCTGCCCTGATCGAAGCCGAACGCGCCGCGATCGCCCGCCTCCAGGGCGAGCAACAAGGCCTGCTGATCGCCCAGCTGCTGGCCGAGCGCGAGATCCTCGACCGCGAGCAGCTGGCACGGCTGGCGGACCTGCTACGACGGCAGCCGGGCGAGCCCTCGCCGCTGGAAGAGCTTCACGCGCGCTGAACTTCCCCCTCCGGGGCAGGCGGATCGAACAGCGAAAACTGCACCGCCTCCGTCACCTCGCCGGCCGCCTCGGTAAAGCGCACGCCGACGCCCAGCAAGCGCACCGGCCGTCGCCGGCGCGACCAGCCTTCATCGAGCAGGCCGTGCCACACCGCATCGTCGGGCGCTGTCGACACGCACTCGACGGTGGTCTGGCTGAAATCGTCGAACTTGATCTTCACCACCGCCTTGTGCACCGGCCGCGCCTCGGCGGCGCGCGCAAAACGCCCGCTGAAGGCCTCGATCAGCGCCGGCAGCGCCGCCCTGCAGGCGGCGAGGTCGGGCAGATCGTGGGCGTAGGTGGTCTCCACCGACAGCGACTTGCGGATGCGGTCGGGGCGCACCGGGCGCTCGTCGATGCCACGGCACAGCCGGTGCAGGGTGGCGCCGAAGGCGCCGAACTCGTGCGCGAGATCGGCCAGGCGCCAGCTGCGCAGGTCTCCGCAGGTGGTCACGCCGAGCTGCGCCAGCCTGGCCGCGGTGACCTTGCCCACGCCGAAGATCTTCTTCACCGGCAGCGCGGCGGCGAAGGCGTCGACCTCCGCCGGGGTAACGAGGAACTGCCCGTCGGGCTTGTTCCAGTCGCTCGCGACCTTGGCGATGAACTTGTTCGGGGCGATGCCGGCCGAGGCGGTGATGCCGACCTCGGCGCGGATGCGGGCACGGATCTCCTGTGCCATCAGCGTCGCCGAGCCGCGGCAGCGATCGACACCGGTGACGTCCAGATAGGCCTCGTCGAGCGACAGCGGCTCGACCAGCGGCGTGTAGTCGCGGTAGATGGCGAGGATGCGGCGTGAGGCCTCGCGGTAGCGGGTGAAGTCGGGCGGCAGCAACAGAAGCTGCGGGCACAGCTGCAGCGCGCGCGCGCTCGACATCGCCGAATGCACACCAAAGGCGCGCGCCTCGTAGTTGCAGGTGGCGACGACTCCGCGCTCCTCAGGCCGCCCGCCGATCGCCAGCGGGCGACCACGGAGCGAAGGATCGTCGCGCATCTCGACCGCGGCATAGAAGCAGTCGCAGTCGCAATGGATGATCTTGCGCATGGCGCGTCGGCCCCGGCGCGTTCGCAGCGACCGCTAGCGGATCAGGCGGCCCGGCATCCGCAGGCGGTCCGCCTCCGGCTCACTCGGTTTCCGCCGCCCGCGCAACCCGTCGCATCCGCACGCCCTCCGCGAGGATGTCGAGCACGTCCACGCTGTCCTCCCAGCCGATGCAGGCGTCGGTGATGCTCTTGCCGTATTCGAGTGCCTTGCCCGGAAGCAGGTCCTGGCGCCCTTCCTTGAGGTGGGACTCGACCATGACGCCCATGATGCGGTCGTCGCCGGCGGCGAGCTGGGCCGCCACATCGCGTGCCACGTCGATCTGCAGGCGGTGCTGCTTGCGGCTGTTGGCGTGGGAGAAGTCGATCATCAGCTTGGACGGCACGCCGGCGGCGGCGAGCTCCCTGCAGGCAGCATCCACGCTGGCGGCATCGTAGTTGGGCGCCTTGCCGCCGCGCAGGATGGCGTGGCAGTCCTCGTTGCCGCGGGTCGACACGATCGCCGAGTGACCGGCCTTGGTGACGGACAGGAAATGGTGCGGCGCCTGCGCCGCCTTGATCGCGTCGGCGGCGATCCGCAGGTTGCCGTCGGTGCCGTTCTTGAAGCCGACCGGGCAGGACAGCCCGGACGCGAGCTCGCGGTGCACCTGGCTTTCGGTGGTGCGCGCACCGATCGCGCCCCAGGCGATGAGGTCGCCGATGTACTGCGGCGTGATCATGTCGAGGAACTCGGTGGCGGCGGGCAGGCCGAGTTCGTTGATCTCCCACAGCAGCTTGCGTGCCAGGCGCACGCCGTCGTTGATGCGGTAGCTGTTGTCGAGGCCGGGGTCGTTGATCAGCCCCTTCCAGCCCACCGTGGTACGCGGTTTCTCGAAGTACACCCGCATCACGACCAGCAGGTCGTCCTGCAGGCGGTCGGCCTCGACCTTGAGCTTGCGCGCATACTCCATCGCCGCCTCGGGGTCGTGGATCGAGCACGGCCCGATCACCACCAGCACGCGATCGTCGGCGCCATACAGGATGCGGTGGATCGCCTGGCGTGCCTCGAAGGCGACTTCGGCCGCCTTCTCGCTCGCCGGGAACTCGCGCAGCACGTGGGCGGGCGGCAGCAGTTCCTTGATTTCCTTGATGCGGACGTCGTCGATATGGATTTTCATGGAAGCGGGCATGGTGAAGCTCTGCGGTAAGCCGTTGGAAGCTCTCGATAATAGCCGAACTGCGGGCACCGTTGCTGCAATGCGCAAGCCACGGCCCCGGGGTAATGAACCGAACTGCCGCACCGACACTCATAGAACTGTGTGGCGCCGCGCCTGCAGCCTGCGCCGAAACCCGACCGACTCGCTTACCATTCCCCCATGCTGATCAAGCCCGCCCCCGACATCCTCCCTTCCGAGATCACTCCGCGCGCCGTCTTCGACGACCGTCGCCGTATCGTGCTGCGCGCCGGCCTCGGCCTCGCCGCCGGCGCGGCGCTGTGGCCGGCCGCAATACCTCGCGCGCGCGCCGCCTCGCTCGGCAGCCTCCCTTCGCCGTTCAGCACCGACGAAGCGCCGACCAAGCTCGACGCAGTGACCGGCTACAACAATTTCTACGAGTTCGGCACCGACAAGGGCGACCCCGCCCGCAACGCCGGCAAGATGGCGCTGCGGCCGTGGACCTTGCAGGTCGAGGGTCTGGTCGGCAGGCCGCGTACCTTCGACATCGACGAACTGCTCAAGCTCGCCCCCCTCGAGGAACGCATCTACCGCATGCGCTGCGTCGAAGGCTGGTCGATGGTGATCCCGTGGAACGGCTTCCCGCTCGCCGCCCTGCTCAAGCAGGTCGAGCCGCTCGGGAGCGCGAAGTACGCCGAGTTCCTCACCCATTACGACCCCGAGATCATGCTGCGCCGGCCGGTGCTGCACTGGCCCTATGCCGAGGGCCTGCGCCTTGATGAGGCGATGCATCCGCTGACCCTGCTCACGCTCGGGCTCTACGGTGAGCCGCTGCTGCCGCAGAACGGCGCTCCGGTGCGGTTGGTGGTGCCGTGGAAGTACGGCTTCAAGAGCGCGAAGTCGATCGTGCGCATCCGCGTCGTCGAAAAGCAGCCGGCGACCGCCTGGAACCTCGCGGCGCCGCAGGAGTACGGCTTCTACTCCAACGTCAACCCGGCGGTGGCGCATCCGCGCTGGAGCCAGGCCAGCGAGCGCCGCATCGGTGAGTTCCGCAAGCGGCCCACGCTGCCCTTCAATGGTTACGCCGAGCAGGTCGCCAGCCTCTACCAGGGCATGGACCTGCGCGCCGACTTCTGATCTCGGAGGCTGCAAGTGAAGAAGCTGCGCGCCCCGAGCGCCGCCCAGCTGGCGGCGATCAAGCTGGCGGTATTCCTGCTGTGCCTGCTGCCGGCGGCCCAGCTCGCACTCGGCTGGCGTGCCGATGCGCTCGGCGCCAACCCGATCGAGACGATCACTCGCGCCAGCGGAGAATGGACGCTGCGTCTGCTGCTGATCACCCTGTGCGTGACGCCGCTGCGGCGCCTGACCGGGCTGCACTGGCTGCTGCGACTGCGCCGCATGCTTGGCCTGTTCGCCTTCGCCTATGGCACGGCGCACTTCGTGACCTACCTGTGGCTGGACCAGTTCTTCGACTGGCGGTCGATCGCTGCCGACATCCTCGATCGACCCTTCATCACCGTCGGTTTCGCCGCCTTCGTGCTGCTGCTGCCGCTGGCGGCGACCTCCAACGCGTTCGCCATCCGACGCCTCGGCGGCAAGCGCTGGCAGGCCCTGCAACGCTCGGTCTATGCGATCGCGATCATGGGGGTGATCCACTTCTGGTGGCTGGTGAAGGCCGACGTGCTCGAGCCGCTGGTGTACGCACTCATCCTCGCCGCCCTCCTCGGAGCCCGCGCCTGGTGGCGCGAACAGGAACGGCGTCGCCAGCTCGCCGCGCCGCCGCCGGCCCGGCACCTGCAGAAGAAGACGATCCGCATCGTGCCGATGGGCAAGTGATCGGCGGCGCGGCCGCGCCCGGCTTCAGACCGCCGGCTTGCGGATCGCGTGCTTGGGCCGGAAGGCCTTGATCACCGCCTCGTCGGTCTCGACGTAGGGACCGCCGATGAGGTCGATGCAGTAGGGAATCGCGGCGAAGATGCCGACGTGGCTCACCTCGCCGGCGGCATCGCGCACACCCTCGAGGGTCTCGCGGATCGACTTCGGCTGCCCCGGCAGGTTGACGATCAGGCTCTTGCCGCGGATCACCGCGACCTGGCGCGACAGGATCGCGGTTGGCACGAAGTTCAGGCTGATGCGGCGCATCTCCTCGCCGAAGCCGGGCATCTCCTTGTCACCCACCGCCAGCGTCGCCTCCGGCGTGAGGTCGCGCGGCGCCGGCCCGGTGCCGCCGGTGGTGAGGATCAGCGCACAGCCGGCCTCGTCGGCGAGCTCGCGCAGGGTGCGCTCGATCAGCGCCCGCTCGTCGGGGATCAGGCGGGACTCGGCGCGCCACGGCGAGCGCAGCGCGCGGCCCAGCCACTCGGTGAGTGCCGGGATGCCCTGGTCCTCGTAGCTGCCGTCGGAGGCGCGGTCGCTGATGGAGACCAGGCCGATGGTGATGGTGTCGCTCATTCCTCGTCTTCCTCGCGGTCGGGGTCGGATGCTTCGTCGGGCGCCTCACTGCCCGAGGCCTGCGCCTCGAGATCGCGCAGCACACGGAACAGCTCCCGGAAGGCCTTCGGCGGCTTGCCCTGCTCGCGCTCCTTCAAGGCGTTTCGGCGCAGGTTGCGCAGGTGCTGCAGGTCGGCGCCCGGCCAGGTGTCGGCGATCGTGGTGAGGACCTTCTCGTCCTCGAGGTAGTCCGCGCGCAGCCGCTCGAGGCGGTGCTGGCGCGCCACCTCGGCAGCCGAGTTGCCGTTGAATACGTCGAGCTGGGCCTGGATCGGCGCGGGATCCACGTTGCGCATCAGCTTGCCGATGTACTGCAGCTGGCGGCGGCGGGCCTCCATCTTGAAACCCTGCGCGGCACGAATCGCCTCGTAGAGGTTTTCGGGCA
>NZ_MBFM01000001.1:314209-330929 GCF_001696715.1 Thauera phenolivorans
TGCCGCCGGTGGTGAGGATCAGCGCACAGCCGGCCTCGTCGGCGAGCTCGCGCAGGGTGCGCTCGATCAGCGCCCGCTCGTCGGGGATCAGGCGGGACTCGGCGCGCCACGGCGAGCGCAGCGCGCGGCCCAGCCACTCGGTGAGTGCCGGGATGCCCTGGTCCTCGTAGCTGCCGTCGGAGGCGCGGTCGCTGATGGAGACCAGGCCGATGGTGATGGTGTCGCTCATTCCTCGTCTTCCTCGCGGTCGGGGTCGGATGCTTCGTCGGGCGCCTCACTGCCCGAGGCCTGCGCCTCGAGATCGCGCAGCACACGGAACAGCTCCCGGAAGGCCTTCGGCGGCTTGCCCTGCTCGCGCTCCTTCAAGGCGTTTCGGCGCAGGTTGCGCAGGTGCTGCAGGTCGGCGCCCGGCCAGGTGTCGGCGATCGTGGTGAGGACCTTCTCGTCCTCGAGGTAGTCCGCGCGCAGCCGCTCGAGGCGGTGCTGGCGCGCCACCTCGGCAGCCGAGTTGCCGTTGAATACGTCGAGCTGGGCCTGGATCGGCGCGGGATCCACGTTGCGCATCAGCTTGCCGATGTACTGCAGCTGGCGGCGGCGGGCCTCCATCTTGAAACCCTGCGCGGCACGAATCGCCTCGTAGAGGTTTTCGGGCAGCGGCACCTTGCGCAGCCGCTCCGTCGACAGCTCGACCAATTGCCGGCCGAGGTCCTGCAGCGCCTCCATCTCGCGCTTGCGGCTGCTCTTGCTCGGGCCTGCGTATTCGTTTTCGTCGGTGTGCTCGTCGCCGCCGTGGTGCGGCGGATGGCGGGAATCGGAATGCATCGGGGAAAGGGCACCTGGCGGGATCGGGGTAAGATTATAGCCTTTGCTCACTGGTGTCCTGCCCATGTCCGCTCCAGGCTTCTCCTTCACCCAGGCGCAACTGCGCGAAATCGCTTCCGACATCCTGAAGTACGCGGCCAAACGCGGCGCGAGCGACTGCGCGACCGACGTCTCCGAAGGGTTCGGCCAGTCGATCGCAGTGCGACGCGGCGAAGTCGACACCATCGAGTACAACCGTGACAAGGGGGTCGGCGTCACCGTCTATCTCGGCCAGCAGCGCGGCTACGCGAGCACCTCCGACTTCTCGAAGAAGGCGATCCGGGCAACGGTTGACGCGGCATTGTCGATCGCGCGCTTCACCGCCCCGGATCCCTGCGCCGGCCTCGCCGAGGCTGCACTGATGGCGAAGGACTGCCCCGATCTCGACCTCTTCCACCCGTGGAACATCGAGATCGACGAGGCGATCGCGCTCGCGCGCCGCTGCGAGGACGCCGCCTTCGCGGTGAGTCCCGAGATCGGCAACTCGGAGGGTGCGCAGACTTCGATCCAGCAGGCCCAGTTCGCCTCCGCCAACAGCCACGGCTTCCTCGGCGGATACGCGACCAGCCGCCACGGCCTGTCGTGCTCGGTGATCGCGGGCAAGGACGACGCGATGCAGCGCGAGTTCTGGTACGACTCGCGGCGCGACGCCGCCGAGCTGATGTCGCCCGAGGCGATCGGCCGCCTCGCCGGCGAACGCGCGCTGGCCCGGCAGGGCGCGCGCAAGATCACCACCTGCGAGGTGCCGGTGGTGTTCGAGGCGCCGCTCGCCGTTAGCCTGCTCGGCAACTTCGTGCATGCGGTCAGCGGCGGCGCGCTCTACCGCAAGTCCTCCTTCCTGCTCGACAGCCTGGGCCAGCAGGTCTTCTCGCCGGTGGTGAACATCGCCGAGCGCCCCCACCAACCGCGGGCCTTCGGCTCGACCGCCTTCGACAGCGACGGCGTCGCCACCCACGACCGCGAGGTGGTGATCGACGGCGTGCTGCAGGGCTATTTCCTCTCCACCTATTCGGCGCGCAAGCTCGGCATGGAGACCACCGCCAACGCCGGCGGCTCGCACAACCTGCGCGTGAAGGCGGGCGACAAGGACCTCGACGGCCTGCTGCGCCAAATGGGTCGCGGCCTGCTCGTGACCGAACTGCTCGGCCACGGCGTGAACTACGTCACCGGCGACTACTCGCGCGGCGCGGCGGGCTTCTGGGTCGAGGACGGCGTGATCCAGCACGCGGTCGAGGAGATCACCATCGCCGGCAACCTGCGCGAGATGTTCCTCAACGTGCTCGCCGTGGGTAACGACGCGCTGCCGCGCGGCGCCAAGCATTGCGGCTCGCTGCTGATCGAGCGCATGAAGATCGCCGGTCACTGATCCGCCGGCCGCCGGCGCACCACCATGACCGTATAATCATCAGGTGTTTTTCCCAGCATCCCTCCAGCAAAGACAAGGAGAAATCGTGGAACGTCGTTCCTTCCTGAAAAAAGCCGGTGCCGGCCTGGCCGCAGGCGCCGCCGTCAGCCTCGCCGCCTGCGGCCAATCCGAACAGGCCGCGGCGCCGGCTGCCGCTACCGGCAGCGCGCCTGCGGGCGCGCCCGCGGTTCAGACCGGCCTGCCCGAGATCAAGTGGCGCATGACCTCGAGCTTCCCGCGCAGCGTCGACACGCTGTTCGGTAGTTCCGAGATGCTCGCCAACCGCCTGCGCGAGATCACCGGCGGCAAGTTCGACATCCGCATCTTCCCGGCCGGCGAGATCGTTCCCGGTCTGCAGGCGCTCGACGCCGTGCAGCAGGGCACGGTCGAGATGTGCCACTCCTGCTCCTACTACTACGTCGGCAAGGACAAGACCTTCGGCATCGGCACCGCGATCCCGTTCGGCCTCAATGCCCGCCAGATGGATGCCTGGATCATCGCCGGCGGCGGCCAGGAGCTGCTCGACGAGTTCTACAGCAATTACAACGTCTATTCCTTCCTCGGCGGCAACACCGGTGTCCAGATGGGCGGCTGGTACCGCAAGAAGATCGAGACGGTCGACGACATCAACGGCCTCAAGATCCGCATCGCCGGCATCGGCGGCGAGATCCTGTCGCGCATGGGCGCGATCCCGCAGCAGATCGCCGGCGCCGACATCTACCCCTCGCTCGAGAAGGGCACGATCGATGCCGCCGAATGGGTCGCCCCCTACGATGACGAGAAGCTCGGCTTCCACAAGGTCGCGCCCTACTACTACTCGCCGGGCTTCTGGGAGCCCGGGCCGGCGGTGCACTTCTACGTGAACAAGGCCGAGTGGGACAAGCTGCCGAAGGAATATCAGTCGGCCTTCCGCTCCGCCGCGCGCGAAGCCCACATCCTGATGACCGCAACCTACGACCACAAGAATCCGCAGGCGCTCGCCCGCCTGCTGTCGCAGGGCGTGAAGCTCGAGAACTTCTCGCACGACATCATGAAGAAGGCCTACGAGGTGGCGAACGAGCTATACGCCGAGGAGTCGGCCAAGAACCCGGCGTGGGCGAAGATCTATGGCGAATTCGACAAGTACCGGAAATCGCAGAACGCCTGGTTCAGCGTCGCCGAGGCCGGCTTCGACCGCTTCATGCAGTCGGTGCGCTGAGCGCCTGACCCCGTCCGGCACACCGGACCGGGTACTGCCCGCCCCGCCGCGGGAATGGACGAAGAAAAGCCGGAGACCCGCGAGGGCTCCGGCTTTTCTCTTGCCGTCGGGCGGAATCAGCCGCCCTGCAACTGACGCATGAGGTCGGACCCGCCGCCCGCTTCACTCCCCTGGCCCCCGCCGCTGCCGGGGATCTGCCGCTGCATCTGCAGCTGGAGGTCGAGCGGTACCTCCTCCACCGCCTGCACCTTGCCGCCGTCGCCATACGACACCAGCCCGGGGAAGGCGATGATCAGGCCCACCATGATGAGCTGGATGAACAGAAAGGGTACCGCGCCCCAGTAGATCGAGGAGGTCTTCACCTTCTCCGGCGCCACCGAGCGCAGGAAGAAGAGCGCGAAGCCGAAGGGCGGGTGCAGGAAGGACGTCTGCATGTTCACCGCGATCAGTACGCCGAACCAGATCAGGTCGATGCCGAGCTTGTCGGCCACCGGCGCGAGCAGCGGGATGATGATGAAGGCGAGCTCGAAGTAGTCGAGGAAGAAGGCGAGCACGAACACCAGGAGGTTCACCGCCACCAGGAAACCGGTCTGGCCACCCGGCAGCGAGGTCAACAGGTGCTCGACCCACAGGTCGCCGTCGACGCCTCGGAAGGTCAGGCCGAACACGGTCGAGCCGATCAGGATGAAGATCACGAAGCATGACAGCTTGGTGGTCGAATCCATCGCCTGGATCATCAGCTTTAGCGACAGACGCTTGCGCGACATTGCCATCAGCAGCGCGCCGAGCGCGCCCATCGCGCCGCCCTCGGTCGGCGTGGCCACGCCGATGAAGATCGTGCCGAGCACCAGGAAGATCAGCCCGAGCGGCGGGATCAGCACGAAGGTCACCCGCTCCGCCATGCGCGACAGCAGGCCAAGCTTCAGCGCACGGTTGAGGACCGCAACGACGAAGGCGATGCCGATGCCGACCATCGCCGACACCACGACCATCTCGTCACGCGGCGCGCCCTCGTCGTAGTACTGGGTGGCGAACAGCCAGGCGCCGGCGACCGAGAGCACGAACAGCACGCCGAGCGATCGCAGGCCGCTCGAACCGTCGTCCTCGCGGATGGTACGCGCCGCGGCCGGCATCGCCGGCGCGCGCTGGGGAGCGATCATCGCCACCAGGGCCACGTAGCCCATGTACATCGCGGTGAGCAAGAGGGCGGGAAGCAGCGCGCCCTGGTACATGTCGCCCACCGAACGGCCAAGCTGGTCGGCCATCACGATCAGCACGAGCGAGGGCGGAATGATCTGGGCGAGGGTCCCTGAGGCGGCGATCACACCCGTGGCAAGGCGGTGGTCGTAGCCATAGCGCATCATGATCGGCAGCGAGATCAGGCCCATCGAGATCACCGAGGCCGCCACCACGCCGGTGGTTGCCGCCAGCAGGGCGCCGACGATGATGGCGGCGAAGGCGAGGCCACCGCGCACCGGCCCGAAAAGCTGGCCGATGGTATCGAGGAGATCCTCCGCCATGCCGCTGCGCTCGAGCACCAGGCCCATGAAGGTGAAGAAGGGCACCGCGAGCAGGGTGTCGTTGGCCATGATGCCGAAGATGCGCTCGGGCAGCGCCTGGAACAGCGCCGGATGGAGCAGCCCGAGCTCGATGCCGATGAGGCCGAACAGCAGCCCGTTTGCCGCCAGCGCGAAGGCCACCGGGAAGCCGAGCAGGAGGAAGACGACGAGTACCGCGAACATCAACGGCGCCATGTTCGCGATCAGGAATGCGCTCATTTCCGCTCGCCTCCCTCGCTCGCCTTGACCGCGGCGACGATCTGCTCCTCGATCCCGCCTCCGGCCGACCTGTCGAGCGGATCGGGGCCGCGGTCGACGATGAAGGCGATGCGCTTGATCAGCTCCGACACCGCCTGCAGGACGAGCAGGCCGAGCCCCACCGGCAGTAGCATCTTGACCGGCCAGCGGATCAGGCCACCCGGGTTCTGCGACATTTCGCCGGAAACGTAGGAATTCATGACGATCGGCCAGGACAGCCACAGGATCAGCACGCTGATCGGCAGCAGGAAGAAGAGGATGCCGAACACGTCCACCCAGTTGCGCGCCTTCGGCGACAGCTTGCTGTTCAGGATGTCGATGCGCACGTGCTCGTTGCGGAGGAAGGTATAGCCGGAAGCGAGCATGAATAGCGCCGCGAACAGATACCACTGGATCTCGAGCAGGGCGTTCGAACTTGTGTTAAACACCTTGCGAACGATCGCATTGCCGGCGCTGATCAGCACTGCGATCAGGACCAGCCAGAGCACGCTGCGACCAACCCGCTCGTTGATCCAGTCGATCACGCGGGAAAGGCTCAACAGGAAGGACACGGAAAGACTCCTCGGGAGAAAATCGGACGCACAGCCACGACTCGTGGACGACGCATTCGCCGCGCACCAGCTCGCCCGAATTTGGTAACCGCTCATTATTTCATATCCCGCCTTGACCGAAAAAGGAAAAGGCGGATCGAAAAGGGATTTTCGCCTTGATCGAGAAGCAGCACGCCCGCCATGAAACCCGCGTTTGCAGGATCTGCGTGATCCGCCACGGAGAGACTGCGTGGAACGCCGAACGCCGGCTGCAGGGTCACCTGGATGTTCCGCTCAACGAGACCGGCCTCGCTCAGGCCGACGCCGCAGCGCGCCATCTCGCCGACGAGCGCTTCGCAGCGCTCTACACCAGCGACCTGCTGCGCACGCGCCAGACCGCGACCCCGCTCGCGCGCAGCCTCGCCCGCGAGATGATCCGCGAACCTCGCCTGCGCGAGCGCCACTACGGCTGCTTTCAGGGGCTCACCTACGAGGAGGCGGCGCTGCGCCACCCGCACGACTACGCGCGCCACAAGGCGCGCGATCCGGACTTCGCCCTGCCTGGCGGTGGCGAGAGCCTGATCGCGTTCCGTCACCGCATCGCCGCGGCGCTGGCGGAGATCGCCGCCCGCCATGCTGGCGAGCGGGTCGCGGTGGTGACCCACGGCGGGGTGCTCGACATCATCCATCGCTTCGCCAGCGGCCAGCCGCTGGAGGCGGCGCGCGACTTCCCGATCCCGAACGCTGCGCTGAACTGGATCGAGTTCGACGACGGCCGCTGGCGGCTGCTGTCCTGGGCCGACCAGGCCCACCTGCAGTTCGCGCTCGACGAGTTGCCCGACCGCTGAACGCCCGCCCGCGCGAGCGTGTCGGGCTGGCGAACGGGGCGTGACGGCCGCCACGCATTAGGGTTTCCGCCGCAGGCAGGATGTACCTCCCTCTTCCTATAATGCGAGTCGAAGCATTGCTTCGAACACATTACAAGAGGAGACACCGTGGAACGTCGCACATTCATCCAGGGCGCCGGCATCGCCGGCATTCTTGCCGCCGGCACCGCACCGGCCATCGTCCACGCGCAGCAACAGATCCGCTGGCGACTCGCGTCGAGTTTTCCGAAATCGCTCGACACCGTCTACGGGGCGGGCGAGGCCTTCGCCCGGTTCGTGTCGGAGGCCACCGGCGGGAAGTTCCAGATCTCCACCCATGCAGGCGGCGAACTCGTGCCCGCCTTCGGCGTGGTCGATGCCGTGCAGCAGGGGACGGTCGAGTGCGCCCATACCGCCCCCTACTACTTCTTCGGCAAGGACGAGACCTTCGCCCTTGATTGCGCCGTCCCGTTCGGCATGACCTCACGTGCGATGAGCGCCTGGATGTACGAAGGCAACGGCCTCAAGCTGCTGCGCGAGTTCTACGCCAAGTACAACATCGTCAACTTTCCGATGGGCAACACCGGCGCCCAGATGGGCGGCTGGTACCGCAAGGAAATCAAATCGGTCAAGGACCTGGACGGCCTGAAGTTCCGCGTCGGCGGTTTCGGCGGGCGCGTGCTCGCCAGGCTCGGCGTGGTCCCGCAGAACATCGCCGCGGGCGAGATCTACCAGGCGCTGGAAAAGGGCACGATCGATGCTGCGGAGTGGATCGGTCCCCATGACGACCTTCGTCTCGGCCTGCAGAAGGTGGCGAAGAACTACTACTTCCCCGCCTGGTGGGAAGGCAGCACACAGTTCTCGCTATACATCGGCGACAAGCAGTGGAACGGACTGTCGAAGGAATACCAGGCGATCGTCACCCACGCCGCGGCAGCGGCGCATGTCGGCTGCCAGGCGCGCTACGACGCGCTCAACCCGGGCGCGCTGAAGCAGCTGATCGCCGAGGGTGCGAAGCTGTCGCGCTTCCCCAGGGACGTCATGGACGCCGCGTTCACGGCCTCGCGCGAGGTCTATGCCGAGCTCAACGACAAGAACCCGGAATGGAAGAAGATCTTCCCCGACTACAGCCGCTTCATGGCCGAGCAGGTGCAGTGGGAGGCGGTGGCCGAGGGCAACTACTCCCAGTACATGTCGGCGCAGAAACTCTGAGCGCGGCACCGGCGGCGCGCTGCGCCGTGCCGCCGGGCCTCCCATCCGACCGCAAGCAGGAGCCGCTTGATCCCATGCCGAGCGTGCCGCCCGCCCAGCTCGGCTTCTTTGTGCACGAACGGTTCCAGGCGTCTTTCATGGAAACCCTCCTCCGCCTCTCCCGCGTCATCGACGCCGTCAGCCGCTTCTTCGGAAAGACGATCATCTGGCTCGTGCTGGCGTCCACGCTGATCAGCGCCGCCAACGCGATCGCGCGCAAGGCCTTCAACCTCAGTTCGAACGCCTATCTTGAGATCCAGTGGTATCTGTTCGCCGCGGTCTTCCTGCTCGGCGCGGGCTACGCCTTCCTGCAGAATGCCCATGTGCGGATCGACGTGGTCGCCGCGAGGCTGTCCTTGCGCACCCGCATGCTGATCGACATCGTCGGCATCGTCGTCTTCCTGCTCCCGCTGTGCTGGTTCATGATCGATTTCTCCTGGCCGGTGGTGAAGGCCGCCTACGAATCGGGCGAGATGTCCTCGAACGCCGGCGGGCTGATCCGCTGGCCGGCCTATGCCCTGGTGCCGACCGGCTTCGCGCTGCTCGGCCTGCAGGCAGTTTCCGAGCTGATCAAGCGCAGTGCCTTCCTGATGGGCAGAGGACCGAATCCGCTCCTGAATGGTCCCCACGACGGCCACGAACAGGCCCCGGGCGAGATCGCCGAGGAGTCGCGCAAGTGATCGAAATGCTCGCCGCCCACATCCCCGAGTTGATGTTCGGCTCGCTGGTCCTGTTTCTGCTCAGCGGCTTCCCGGTGGCCTTTTCGCTGGCGGCCTGCGGCCTGCTATATGGGCTCATCGGCATGGAGCTCGGCCTGCTGCCGGCGAGCCTGTTCCAGGCCCTGCCGCTGCGCGTGTTCGGCATCATGGCCAACGACACGCTGCTGGCCATCCCCTTCTTCACCCTGATGGGCCTGATCCTCGAGCGCAGCGGCATGGCCGAGGATCTGCTCGACACCGTCGGCCAGGTGTTCGGACCGGTGCGCGGCGGCCTCGCGCTCGCGGTGCTCTTCGTCGGCGGGCTGCTGGCGGCGACCACCGGCGTGGTGGCGGCCTCGGTGATCTCGATGGGCCTGATCTCGCTGCCGATCATGCTGCGCTACGGTTACAGCCCGGCGATCGCCAGCGGCGCGATCACCGCCTCCGGCACGCTGGCGCAGATCGTGCCGCCCTCGCTGGTCCTGATCGTGATGGCCGACCAGCTCGGCCGCTCGGTAGGCGACCTCTACAAGGGCGCCTTCATCCCCGCCTTCGTGCTGATCGCGCTATACGCGCTGCTGATCATCGGCCTGGCGATCCTGCGCCCACAGATGGTGCCCGCGCTGCCGCCCGAGGCACGCACCTATCGCGAAACCGACGGCAGCTCGGGCATGCGCTCCCTGGCGGTGTTCGCCCTCCTGGTCAGCGGTGTCGCGGTCGCCTTCGGCCTCTACTACGGCGAGATCCTGGGAGCCCTGCAGGGCAGCGAGGTCCGCCCCGCACTCGACGAGACGATCGTCGTCGCGCTCACCGGGGGCACCCTGCTCGCCTTCGTCGCCGCGCTGGTCAACAAGGCGCTCGGGCTCGGCCTGCTGTCGCGCATCACCGAGCGGGTGACCTTCGTCCTGATCCCGCCGCTCGCCCTGATCTTCCTCGTGCTCGGCACCATCTTCCTGGGCGTCGCGACGCCGACCGAAGGCGGCGCGATGGGCGCGGTCGGCGCGATGCTGATGGCGGTCGCCCGGCGCAAGCTCGACAAGCGCCTGCTCGTGCACGCGCTGGAAGCGACCGCGCGGCTGTCCTGCTTCGTCCTGTTCATCCTGATCGGGTCGACAATCTTCAGCTTCACCTTCACCGCGGTCGACGGCCAGATCTGGGTCGAGCACCTCTTCGAGAGGCTGCCGGGCGGCCATGTCGGCTTCCTGGTGTTCGTGAACCTGGTGGTATTCCTGCTCGGCTTTTTCATCGACTTCTTCGAGATCGCCTTCATCCTGGTGCCGCTGCTCGCCCCAGTGGCCGAAAAGATGGGCATCGACCTGGTGTGGTTCGGGATCCTGCTGGCGATGAACTTGCAGACCTCCTTCCTGACGCCGCCCTTCGGCTTCGCGCTGTTCTACCTGCGCAGCGTGGCGCCGACGAAGGCGTTCACCGACCGCGTCACCGGCAAGGCCATCGCCGGTGTGAAGACGATGGACATCTACCGCGGCTCGATCCCCTTCGTCGTGATCCAGATCGCGATGGTCACGGCACTGATCGCCTTCCCAGGCTTGGTGACCTTCGGGCTGGAGAAGAAGGTGGAGGTAGACCTGGAGAGCATCCGTATCGACGTCCCCGGCACCGCGGGCGGCTGGGGCGAGGACGACGGTGGCTGGGGCGCTGAGCCGCCGGCCGCCGAAGGCGCGACCGAACCTGGGCCCGCGGACGCGGAGAAACGCGAGCAGGGCTGGGGCGGACAGCGCGGCTGGTGAGATCCCGCCGTCGGGATAGGGGAGCGCATGCCGCGCAGGCGGCTGCACCCCATCGGCCCTGCGCCCGCATGATAAACTCCGCGCTCGAACGGAATACCGTCCCCTCTTCACCTTTCCCGACGCCAAAGCCATGTTCTCCTCGCAAGACACCCTCGCCAAGGTCGATCCCGATCTGTGGACCGCCATCCAGGCCGAAAACCGCCGCCAGGAAGACCACATCGAACTGATCGCCTCCGAAAACTACGTCTCCCACGCGGTGATGGAAGCCCAGGGCTCCCAGCTCACCAACAAGTACGCCGAGGGCTATCCGGGCAAGCGCTACTACGGCGGCTGCGAGCATGTGGACGTCGCCGAGCAGCTGGCGATCGACCGCCTGAAGGCGCTGTTCGGCGCCGAGGCCGCCAACGTGCAGCCGAACTCGGGCTCGCAGGCGAATCAGGCGGTGTTGATGGCCTTCGCCAAGCCGGGCGACACCATCATGGGGATGAGCCTGGCCGAAGGCGGCCACCTCACCCACGGCATGCCGCTCAACATGTCGGGCAAGTGGTTCAACGTCGTCGCCTACGGCCTCGACGAGAAGGAGGAGATCGACTACGACAAGATGGAAGCGCTTGCGCGCGAGCACAAGCCGAAGATCATCATCGCCGGCGCCTCCGCCTATTCGCTGCGCATCGACTTCGAACGCTTCGCGAAGGTCGCAAAGGAAGTCGGCGCCATCTTCTGGGTGGACATGGCCCACTACGCCGGCCTCATCGCCGCCGGCTACTACCCGAACCCGGTGCCGCACGCCGATGTCGTCACCTCGACCACGCACAAGACGCTGCGCGGCCCGCGCGGCGGCGTGATCCTGATGAAGGCCGAACACGAGAAGGCGCTCAACTCCGCGATCTTCCCCGGTCTGCAGGGCGGCCCGCTGATGCACGTGATCGCCGCCAAGGCGGTCGCCTTCAAGGAGGCGGCGACCCCCGAGTTCCGCAACTACCAGGAACAGGTCATCGCCAACGCTCGCGTCATGGCGCGCGTGCTGTCCGAGCAGCGCGGCCTGAGGATCGTCTCGGGCCGCACCGAGAGCCACGTCTTCCTGGTCGACCTGCGGCCGAAGAACATCACCGGCAAGGCGGCCGAGGCGGTGCTGGGCAGCGCCCACATCACGGTCAACAAGAACGCGATCCCGAACGACCCCGAGAAGCCCTTCGTCACCTCCGGCATCCGCATCGGCTCGCCGGCGATGACCACCCGCGGCTTCACCGAGATCGAGTCCGAGCAGATCGCCCACCTGATCGCCGACGTGCTCGATGCGCCGGAAGATCAGGCGGTGATCGAGCGCGTGCGCGGCAAGGTCGCCGAGCTCTGCGCCCGCTACCCGGTGTACGGCAAGTAAGCGCGCCGGACAGGGGCTCGCCCCCGCGACGTCCCTGTCCTCCACCGACATCCGCCCATGAAATGCCCCTTCTGCGGCGACCCCAACACCCAGGTCACCGACACCCGCGAGAACGAGGACGGTGACGTCGTACGCCGCCGGCGCCGCTGCGCGAACTGCGACAAGCGCTTCACCACCTACGAGCGCATCGACCTCAAGATGCCGCACATCGTCAAGCGCAACGGCAACCGCACCGAGTTCGACCACGCCAAGCTCGCCGGCAGCATGAAGCTCGCGCTGCGCAAGCGCCCGGTCACGATCGAATCGATCGACGCCGCGGTCGACCGCATCGAGGCGCGCCTGCTGTCGCTCGGCGAACAGGAAGTGCCGAGCGAGAAGATCGGCGAACTGGTGATGAAGGAGCTGAAGGAGCTGGACAAGGTCGCCTATATCCGCTTCGCCTCCGTGTATCGCAACTTCGCCGACGTCGACGAGTTCTCCGAGGTGATCCGAGAAGTGCAGCCCCGTCCGCGTCGCCCGCGCAACGATCCGCCCGCCCCGGCCGACCCCGAGAATGAGCTTTTCGGCGACTGACCATCGCGCGATGGCGCGGGCGCTCGCGCTCGCCGCGCGCGGCCTCGAGAGCACCTCGCCCAACCCCCGAGTGGGCTGCGTGATGGTGCAGGATGGCGACATCGTCGGCGAGGGCTGGCACCGGCGCGCCGGCGAAGCGCATGCGGAAATCCGTGCGCTCGCCGCGGCGGGCGAGAGGGCCAGGGGCGCCACCGCCTATGTCACCCTCGAACCCTGCTCCCACTTCGGCCGCACCCCCCCCTGCGCCGATGCGCTCATCGAGGCCGGCGTCGCCCGCGTCGTGGCCGCGATGCAGGACCCCAATCCGCTGGTCGCGGGCCGGGGCCTCGAGCGCCTGCGCGCCGCAGGGGTCGCGACCGCGAGCGGCCTGCTCGAGGACGAGGCACGCGAGCTCAACATCGGCTTTGTCACCCGCATGACGTTCGGCCGACCCTGGGTGCGGCTCAAGGCGGCCGCCACGCTCGACGGCAAGACCGCGCTCGAGAACGGCGTCAGCCAGTGGATCACCGGCGCCGCGGCGCGGCGCGACGGTCACCGCTGGCGCGCCCGCGCCTGCGCGCTGCTGACCGGCATCGGCACGGTGCGCGAGGACGACCCCCGGTTGACCGTGCGCGACGTACCCTGCGAGCGCCAGCCGCTGCGCATCCTGATCGACGCCCGGCTCGAGGTGTCGCCCGCAGCGCGCATCCTCCAGGGCGCCCCGGTGCTGATCGCCACCGCCAGCGAGCAT
Source organism: Thauera phenolivorans (assembly GCF_001696715.1). Taxonomy (GTDB): domain Bacteria; phylum Pseudomonadota; class Gammaproteobacteria; order Burkholderiales; family Rhodocyclaceae; genus Thauera; species Thauera phenolivorans. The sequence continues at coordinate 327,268 of NZ_MBFM01000001.1, forward strand.
GCCGACCGCGCCGCGCCACTGCGCGCAATGGGGCACGAGTTGATCGTGCTGCCCGATGCGGCAGGCAAGGTCGCGCTTCCTGCACTGATGGGCGAGCTCGGCCGCCGCGGCATCAACGAACTGCACGTCGAAGCGGGCTTCAAGCTGAACGGTTCGCTGCTGCGTGAGCGCTGCGTAGACGAACTGCTGCTCTACCTGGCGCCAATGCTGGTCGGCGACACCGCCCACGGCCTGTTCAACCTGCCGGCACTCGTCTCGCTGGAGCAGGCGGTGCGCCTCGACATCCGCGACCTGCGCCAGCTCGGCGCCGACCTGCGGATTCTCGCCCGGCTCCGCCCCCCCGCCGCAGCCTGATCATCGCGCCGGGCGGGCACGGGGTCCGAGCGTCAGGCGGGTGAGGAACACACCGGGCAGGCAGGATCCCTGCCGAAACCCACCCGGCGCCACTCCATTTCCAATCCGTCGAGCAGCAGCAGGCGCCCGTCGAGCGGCGTGCCGCAGCCGGCGATCAGCTTCAGCGCTTCGGCCGCCTGGGTGGTGCCGACGATGCCGACCAAGGGGGCGAAGACGCCCATCACCGCGCAACGGACTTCCTCGACGTCCTCGCCCTCCGGAAACAGGCAGTGGTAGCAGGCTGCATCCGCCCGGCGCAGGTCGAACACCGCCACCTGGCCGTCGAAGCGAATCGCCGCGCCCGACACGAGGGGCTTGCGGAAGCGCACGCAGGCGCGGTTGATCGCATGGCGGGTGGTGAAGTTGTCGGTGCAGTCGAGGACGACATCGGCGGCCGCGACCTGCTCGTCGAGCGGCCTGCCCTCCAGTCGCCGGGCGACGGTCTCGATCCGCGTCCCGGGGTTCAGGCGCAGCAGGCTGTCGCGCGCCGACTCCACCTTCAGGCGGCCGACGGCGTCGTTGGCATGGATGATCTGGCGCTGGAGATTGGTCAGGTCGACTTCGTCATCGTCCGCCAGCACCAGGGTACCGACCCCGGCGACGGCGAGATAGATGGCGGCCGGCGACCCCAGCCCACCCGCCCCGACGATGAGCACGCGCGCTCCGAGGAAGGCCTCCTGCCCCTCGACACCGATCTCCGGCAGAAGGATGTGGCGGCTGTAGCGCAGCAGCTGCCCGTCGTCCATCCCTTGCGCCTGCGTCACTTGTACTCGCGCAGCTCGACCGGGACCTCGTCGTGGTCGCCGTGCGCCTGCTTGTCCCAGGCCTGGATGTAGACCTCGTTGGACTGCTTGATCAGGCGCTCGGGTGACAGCAGGTTGTGGCGCTGGGTTTCCTCGGTGAAATACACCAGCGCGCGAACCAGCTTCATGTAGAGCGAGTTGTCGAGGACGAAACCGGCCTCGCGCAGCCCGGTCTCGATCCCCTCCATGGAATAGTCGAGCACGGAGTAGCGCACGATCAGGCTGAGCGCGTGCTGGCTGCGCTCGACGTGGAGGTCCTTGAGCATGCGCAAGGCACGCCATGCGTGCTCCGCCTGCCCGCTCGGAATCCGCTTGAAGCGCAGTTCGCGCGTCTTGACGAGGCCCGTCCCGGGCACCGTCTTCTCATGGTGCCGACCAGCGAGCTTGTACGCGGTTTCGCGACGCATTGAATTCTCCCTCGACCTACTTCTTGCCCGGACTGGTCGGCTGCCCCTTCAGGTGCAGGATCGCTTGCCGCAGCTGGTGGTCGTTCTCGCCCGCGAGCTCGAAGGGCGCGGCCTCGACACCCTCCTCGTCCCCTGCCTGCGGGGCGACATCGCCCGGCGCGGCCTCCGGCTCGCGGTCGTTTCCGAGATGGCCGATGAGGTCGGCTTCCCGCATGCGCCGCGAGGAGCCGTTCTCGCTTTCCTCGACGATGATGTCGGGCGCGATGCCCTTGGCCTGGATCGAGCGCCCGCCCGGCGTGTAGTAGCGCGCGGTGGTCAGCTTGATCGCGGTGCTGCTGGTCAGCGGCAGGATGGTCTGCACCGAACCCTTGCCGAAGGTCTGGGTGCCCATCACCAAGGCCCGCTTGTGGTCCTGCAGCGCGCCGGCGACGATCTCCGAGGCCGAGGCCGAGCCTCCATTGACGAGCACCACCATCGGCAGGTCCTTCGCCCTTGCGGGCAGGCGGCGCAGAAAGTCGTCGCGGGTCCCGCGCAGGTAGTCCTCGGGCGAGGCGCGATACTCGCGCTTGGCGTCCTCGGTGCGGCCGTCGGTCGACACCACCAGGGTGTCCTTCGGCAGAAAGGCAGCGGCGACCCCCACCGCGCCGTGAAGCAGGCCGCCCGGGTCGTTGCGGAGGTCGAGCACGAGGCCCTTCAGCTCTTCCTCGCGCGCCAGCTTCGCGAAGTGGTCGACCATCGCGGCCGCGGTGTTCTCCTGGAACTGTGCGACGCGCAGGTAGCCGTAGCCCGGCTCGATGACTTTCGACTTCACGCTCTGCACCTTGATCACTTCACGTACCAGCTTGACCACGATCGGTGCGCTCTCGCCCTTGCGCGAGATCGTCAGCGTGATGCTGGTATTGGGCTTGCCCCGCATGCGCTTGACCGCGTCGCTGAGGCTCATGCCCTTCACCGGCGTCTCGTCGAGCTTGACGATCAGGTCGCCCGCTTTCACCCCGCCGCGGAAAGCCGGTGTGTCCTCGATCGGTGAGATGACCTTGACGAAGCCGTCTTCCATGCCGACCTCGATGCCGAGCCCGCCGAACTCGCCCTGGGTGCCGACCTGCAGTTCCCGGAACGCCTCGGCGTCGAGGTAGGCCGAGTGCGGGTCGAGCCCGGCGAGCATGCCGCCGATCGAATCGGTGATCAGCTTCTTGTCCTCGACCGGCTCGACGTAGCCCTGCTTGATCGCGTTGAAAACGTCGGCGAACGCGCGCAACTCCTCGACCGGAAGCGGTGTCGGCGACGCCTTGTCGGCAATCGCGGAGAAATTGAGGCTGATCATCACCCCGGCGAACACGCCGGTCATGACGAGGCCGAGCTGTTTCAGCTTGCTGCGCATGAGTACTCCATCAGGGTAAATTCCGTCTCCTTCGACCGACCGTGCGGGCTTCAGTTGCTCACCCACTGCATCGGGTTGAGCGGCCGTCCCTGGTGGCGGATTTCGAAGTATAAACCCGATTCCGCCACCCCTCCGCTCGCCCCCACGTTCGCGATCGACTCTCCACCCGCGACTCGCGCTCCGACCTCCTTGAGCAGCGCGTCGTTATTGCCATAGACGGAAAGATAGCTGCTGCCGTGGTCGATGATCAGGAGATTGCCGTAGCCGCGCAGCCAGTCTGAAAAGACCACCTCGCCGGCCGCCACCGCACGCACTTCGGTGCCACTGGCGGCGCGGATGAAGATACCCTTCCAAGTCGTGCCGCCTTCCGCTCTTTGAGCGCCGAAACGGCCCACGAGTTCGCCGCGCACGGGAAAACTGAGCCGCCCCCTGAGCTGGGCGAAGCTGACCCCGGTGGGCGTGGGTCGGGCGGTGCGGCGCGCCTCCCCCACTACCGGTTCGGCGCGCCTCGGCGGCGGTGCCTGTGGCACCGTCTCGACACGCGCTGCCGCGGCACGCTGGGCCGCGCGGCGCGCCGCTTCGCGCTCGGCGGCGGCACGCTGCTCGGCGGCTCGCTTTTCCGTCGCGCGCTTCTCCGCCGCCTTGCGAGCGGCCTCGCGTGCGGCCCGTTCGCGCGCC
>NZ_MBFM01000001.1:330939-338104 GCF_001696715.1 Thauera phenolivorans
ACCCCTCCGCTCGCCCCCACGTTCGCGATCGACTCTCCACCCGCGACTCGCGCTCCGACCTCCTTGAGCAGCGCGTCGTTATTGCCATAGACGGAAAGATAGCTGCTGCCGTGGTCGATGATCAGGAGATTGCCGTAGCCGCGCAGCCAGTCTGAAAAGACCACCTCGCCGGCCGCCACCGCACGCACTTCGGTGCCACTGGCGGCGCGGATGAAGATACCCTTCCAAGTCGTGCCGCCTTCCGCTCTTTGAGCGCCGAAACGGCCCACGAGTTCGCCGCGCACGGGAAAACTGAGCCGCCCCCTGAGCTGGGCGAAGCTGACCCCGGTGGGCGTGGGTCGGGCGGTGCGGCGCGCCTCCCCCACTACCGGTTCGGCGCGCCTCGGCGGCGGTGCCTGTGGCACCGTCTCGACACGCGCTGCCGCGGCACGCTGGGCCGCGCGGCGCGCCGCTTCGCGCTCGGCGGCGGCACGCTGCTCGGCGGCTCGCTTTTCCGTCGCGCGCTTCTCCGCCGCCTTGCGAGCGGCCTCGCGTGCGGCCCGTTCGCGCGCCTGGCGCGCCAGGGTCTCGATCAGGCTGGACAGACGCTGCTCGTCCTCGCGCAGCCCCGCAACCTGTTGCTGCTTGCTCTTGAGCTCCTTCGAGATCGCCGCCAGCGCCTCCTTGCGCGCACCCTGGACCGCGACCAACTCCGCCCGCCGCTTGCGCTGCTCGTCGGCGAGCGCAGCAAGGCGATCTCTGCGCCCGACGATCTCGGCCGCACGGGCGGCCTTCTCCCGCAGATCGCCGCGCAGATCCTCGATCAGCGCGAGACGGGCGCGACCGAGGTGCTCGAGGTAGTGAGCATCGCGCGCGAGCTGCCCCGGATCACCGGCCGCGAGCAGCGGCGCGATGCCGTCGCTCGAGCCATACATGTAGTGGCGCCGCAGCCAGGCGGCGAGTTCGTCCTGGCGGCCGGCGATGCGCGCCTCCACCTTGCCCTGCTCGGCCTCGAGCGCGGCCAGCGCGGCTTCGGTCGAGCGACGTTCGGCGTCGGCCTCGAGCAGGCTGCGCTGTACGCGCGACACCGCACGCTCGGCCTCGGCCAGCGCCGCGGCCGCACTGCTGCGCGTGCGCTCGGTGTCTACCACCTCCTTCTGCAATTGACGGATGCGCTGCTTGATCTCGTCGAGGTCGGACCGCTTCTCAGCGACCTCCCCCGCCATCTGCGCCCCCGCATGCCCGCCCATGGCCAGCGACACGCCGAGCAGCACGGCCAGCAGCGACTTGCGCGCGGCACCGGAACGGGCCTTCCTCATGCCGCGCGTCCGCCTTGGCGGCGCTCGCAGCGCCCCGTTCCGGACGCAGTCAGGCGACCACGAAGGGGCTCTTCGAGAGGGGAGGTTCCTGCGGGGCAACGCAGCGCAATCTGGTGCATGCTGACTCGGATTCGGTAGGGATGGGTGAATTTGGCGGCAACTTGCGCCCAAAGCGGCCGGCACGGGAGCACGATTGCCGATCCAAGCATGTCCCACGCCGATATTTTATACTACGCGCTTTGCCCGGCCCCACCATCGTGAGCAACCAAGACGTTTTCTCGCTGATCGAGAAGCACGAGCACATCGAAACCGCGGCTCGCGCCCTGAAGGCGATAGCGCATCCGCTTCGGCTCAAGATCCTGTGCGTGCTCGGCGAAGGCGAGGTCTGCGTGCAGGACATCGTGGACGCGGTCGGCACCACGCAGAGCAACATCTCCCAGCATCTGGCGATCCTGCGCGACAAGGACGTGCTGCAGACGCGCAAGGACGCCAACCGGGTGTACTACCGGGTAGGCGACCAGCGTACCTTGCAGCTGATCGTGCTGATGCGTGAGGTGTTCTGCGGCGACGACCCCGCCGGCGAGTGAGCATCGATTTTCCTTCCCCCCAACGGAGCAAGCATTTCGTGGAATTCCTGCAAGAGAACTGGTACTGGGCCGCACTCGCCGCCGTCAGCGGCGGCTGGCTGCTGGTCGAAACACTGCGCAGCCAGGGTGACAAATCGGCGCTGTCCCCGGTCGAGGCGACCCTGCTGATGAACCGCGAGGAAGCGGTCGTGGTGGACGTGCGCGACCAGGCTGAATACGCCCAGGGCCATGTCCCCAACGCCAGGCACGTGCCGCTCGGCGAGATCGCCCGCCGCACCGGGGAACTGGAGAAGTTCAAGTCCCGCCCCCTGATCCTGTGCTGCGCCAGCGGGGCGCGCTCGAACACCGCCGTCGCGCAGTTGCGCAAGGCCGGCTTCGAGAAGGTCTACAACCTCCGCGGCGGCATGTACGAGTGGGAAAAGGCAGGCCAGCCGATCAGCAGGAAGCGCAAATGAGCGATCAAGCGACCGTCCGTATGTATGCCACCGCCACCTGCCCCTACTGCATTCGCGCCGAGCAGTTGCTTCTCCACAAGGGCGTGACCGACCTCGTCAAGATTCGCGTCGATCTCGAGCCCGCGCTGCGCGAGGAGATGCGAACGATCACCGGGCGGCACACGGTTCCGCAGATCTTCATCGGCGACTACCATGTGGGCGGCTGCGACGAGCTGTTCTCCCTCGAGCGCGCAGGCAAGCTCGACCCCCTGCTAAGCGGCGACGCTGCCTGAACGCAGCCGCACGCCACATCCGATTCCTGATTCCTGATTCCTATTTCCTATTTCCGGGCCACCCGTCATGAGCGAAAACAACCAACCCGTCTTCTCGATCGAGAAAATCTACGTGAAGGACCTCTCCACCGAGGTTCCCCACGCACCCAAGATCTTCCTCGAGCGCGAGACGCCGCAGATCAACGTCCAGCTGCGCAACGAAGGGAAGGCGATCGAGGACGGCCTGTTCGAGGTCGTGCTGACGGTCACCGTTTCCGCCAAGTTCGATGCCGATCGCACCGTGTTCCTGGTCGAGGTGGCGCAGGCCGGCATCTTCCAGATCCGCAACGTTCCCGCCGAGGACCTCGAGCCGGTGATGATGATCGGCTGCCCGAACATCCTCTTCCCCTACGCCCGCGAGACGGTGTCGGACGCAGTCACCCGCGCCGGCTTCCAGCCGGTGCTGCTGTCGCCGGTCAATTTCGAGGCGCTCTACCACAGCCAGCGTCAGCAGGCCGAGGCGCAGCAGTCCGCCGGCGAAATCCCGGTGCAGTGAGGCCGGCCATGCGCGCCGCCCGCTCCCTGCGCATCGTCTGCGCCTTCACCCTGGCGAGCCTCGCCGGCCTCGCCCAGGCGATCGAATTCCGTTCGGTGGCCGCGCCGGCGGTGCTGTACGACACGCCCTCCGACAAGGGCAAGCGCCTGCGCATCGCCGCGCCGGGCACGCCGGTCGAGGTCGTCGTCACGCTGGACAAGTGGATCAAGGTGCGCGACGCCAGCGGGTCGATCACCTGGATCGCCCATGATGCGCTTTCCGCCAAGCGCACCCTCCTGGTCACCGCCGACAGGGCGGTGGTCCGCACCCAGCCCGACGAGGCCTCGCCGGCGGTGTTCGAGGTAGTGAAGAACGTGGTCCTCGAGTTCGCCGCACCCGCTGCGGACGGCTGGGTCCAGGTTCGCCACGCCGAAGGCGGAACCGGCTATCTGCGCATCGGCGAGGTGTGGGGACTGTGAGCGCCGCGCGCATCACGGTTTTCGGCGCGGGGGCGTGGGGCACCGCGCTCGCCCAGGCCTTCGCCGAGATGCACGAGGTGAGGCTGTGGGCACGCGACCCCGCACAGATCGAGGACATCGCCCGTTCGCGCGAGAACCGTCGCTACCTGCCCGGTCTGGCGCTGAACGAGGCGCTCCGGCTGGAACCCGACTTCGCCGCCGCGGCGGCCGACGCAGACCTGCACCTGGTGGCCACGCCGCTCGCGGGCCTGCGCGGCACCCTCCGCGGACTGCGCATGCTGCAGCCGGGCACGCCGATGCTGTGGGCGTGCAAGGGCCTGGAAGCGGGCAGCGGCAAGCTGCCGCACGAGATCGTCAGTGAGGAGTTCGGCGCCGAAGCCGCGTGCGGCGCGCTCACCGGACCCAGCTTCGCCGCCGAGGTCGCGCGCGGCTTGCCGACGGCGATCACGCTCGCCGCCGCCGACCGCGGCTTCGCCGAGCACTGGGTCGGGCTGCTGCACAAACGGCGCCTGCGCATCTACGCGAACACCGACGTCGCCGGCTGCGAGGTCGGCGGCGCGGTCAAGAACGTCATCGCGATCGCCGCCGGCGTGTCCGACGGGATGAGCTTCGGCCACAACGCGCGCGCGGCCCTCATCACCCGCGGACTCGCCGAGATCGCCCGCCTCGGTCGCGCCCTCGGCGCGCAGACCGAGACCCTGATGGGACTGGCCGGCATGGGCGACCTCATCCTCACCTGCACCGGCGACCTCTCGCGCAACCGCCGCGTCGGTCTCGCGCTCGCCGCGGGCAAGACACTCGACGACATCCTGCGCGAGCTCGGCCAGGTCGCCGAGGGCGTGTCGACCGCGCGCGAGGTCGTCGCGCTCGCCGCCCGGCTCGGCGTCGAGATGCCGATCTGCGCCACCGTCGATGGCATGCTGCACCGCGGCCTCGATGCGGGGCTGGCGGTGGAACGACTGCTCGCCCGCGACCCCAAGCACGAGTGAGACGGCGCGCCGCGCTGGGCCCTCAGCCGGTCACCGCACCGCCGAAATCGAACTGCCGCCAGGCCTCGTAGACCACCACCGCAACCGCGTTCGACAGGTTCATGCTGCGGTTGGTCGGCCGCATCGGAATACGCAGCCGAGCCTCGGCCGGAAACCCCGCCAGCACGTCGTCCGGCAGGCCGCGGCTCTCCGGGCCGAACACGAACACGTCGCCCGCAGCGAAGGCCGGCGCGTCGTGGCGGACGCTTCCCTTGGTCGTCAGCGCAAAGAAGCGCCGCCCCGCGAGCACCGCGCGGCACGCCTTCCAGTGGGGATGAACGCTCACGCAGGCCAGGTCGTGGTAATCCAGTCCGGCGCGCGCCAGGTGGCGGTCGGAGAGTTCGTAGCCCAGCGGCTCCACGAGGTGCAGACGCACCCCGCTGTTGGCCGCGAGGCGGATGATGTTACCGGTATTGGGCGGAATCTCGGGCTGCAGCAGGACAACGTCGAACATCGGCGAAGGACTCGAGAACGGGGCTGCCGCACTGTAGCTCAATCGGGCGACGGCGTGCGGGCGAGCACCAGGTTCTCCACCCGCGCAGCACCGCGCTCCTTCAGGCAGCGCGCCACCGCGTCCAGGCTCGCGCCGGTGGTCATCACGTCGTCGACCACCACGATGCGCAGCCCGGAAAGTTCGGCGTCGCAGCGGAACGCCCCGCGCAGGTTGCCGAGCCGCTCCGCGCGGGCGAGCGTGGCCTGGGCCGGCGTGTCCCGGACCCGGCGCAGCCGGTCGAGTTCGAGTGGAACGCCGCAGGCGCGCGCGAGCGGCCGCGCCACCTCCACCGCCTGGTTGAAGCCGCGCTCCTGCAGGCGGCGGCGATGCAGCGGCATCGGCACGATCAGGTCCGCCGCCGCGGCTCGCGCGCTCGCGCGCTCGCGCAGGGCCTCGCCGAAGAAGCGCGCGAGCGCCAGCCGGTGACCGTACTTCAGCGCCTGCAGCATCACGTCGAGCGGAAAGCGGTAGTCGAACACGGCGAGGCTGGCGTCGAAGGCCGGCGGCGCCGCGCGGCAGGCCGCACAGCGTCCGTCGCTGGTGCCCGGCAGGGCGCACACCGGGCAGCAGAGTGCCGGATGGGCCGGGAGTTCGGCGCGGCAGGCATCGCAGACAAGGACCCGCCCCGCCGCGCTGCCGCACAGGAAGCAGTCCTGCGCGAGCAGGCTCCCCGCCACCTCCGGAAGCAGCCGCCCGAGGCGGAAAAACGCGTTTGACAAGGCTTTGGGCGATCACGGAACATATCGGGTTCACAAATCTAGACCACGCTCGCGAAAATGACAATTGCAAATTCCGCAGGTCGCCGCGACAAGCCCGCCCACGTCATGCCGGAAGCACGCCCGGCGAGGCGCGTGCAGCGATGAGCGAGAGCGGGTTCCGGCTCGATCATCGACTGCTGCGGCACCGCTTCGGGCGCGCCGCCGCGCGGGTGGATGGCGCCGACCTGCTGTCGCGCGAGATCGCCCGGCGGATGGACGAGCGGCTCGAATACATCCGCATTGTCCCCCGCCGCGTCCTCGACATCGGCTGCGGCACCGGCGCCGATCTCGCCCTGCTCGCCGCCCGATATCCTGAGGCGCAGGTGCTTGGCGCGGACTTCGCCCCGCCGATGCTCGCCCGTGCCCAAACGCGCCAGCCGCGCGCCGGGCTGCTGCGGCGACTGGTCGGTCGTGCCCCCGGGGGAGCAGCCCTGTTTGCCGCCGATGCGTGTGCCCTGCCGCTCGCGCGCAACAGCGTCGGCATGCTGTGGTCGAATCTGATGTTGCCGGCGCACGACGACCCGCTGCCCGCACTGCGCGAGATGCACCGCGTCCTCGAGGTCGACGGCTTGCTGATGTTCTCGAGCCTTGGCCCCGACACCCTGCGCGAACTTCGCGCCGCCCTGCCCGATGCTGCCGGTGAGCGGGTCCACCGGTTCATCGACATGCACGACATCGGCGACGCCCTGGTGAAGGCCGGCTTCGCCGACCCGGTGATGGACATGGAGATGCTGACGCTCACCTACGCCGATTTCGACACCCTGTTGCAGGACCTGCGTGCCAACGGCCTCACCAATGCCAGCCTGCGCCGCCCGCGCGGCCTGTCGGGGCGCGGCGGCTGGGCGGCGGCGCGCGCCGCCTACGAGCGCCTGCGCCGCGACGGCCGACTGCCGGCAAGCTTCGAGATCATCCAGGGCCACGCGTGGAAGGCCGCGCCGAAAACCACCGAGGACGGTCGCGCGATCGTCAGCTTCCAGCCGCGGCCGCCGCGCCGCTGAGTTCGCACCGAGCCCGAGCCATGTCTTTCACGCCTACCTGGCTGTTCGACCTTGACAACACGCTGCACAACGCCAGCCCGCACATCTTCCCCCACATCAACCGCAGCATGACCGCCTACCTGGAGCGCCATCTCGCGCTCAGCACCGATGAGGCGAACGCGTTGCGCCAGACCTACTGGCACCGCTACGGCGCCACCCTTCTCGGCCTGATGCGCCACCATGGCACCGACCCGCACCACTTCCTCGCCGAGACCCACCGCTTCGCGCGGCTGCACGAGATGGT
>NZ_MBFM01000001.1:338174-357930 GCF_001696715.1 Thauera phenolivorans
CGCAGGTGCTTGGCGCGGACTTCGCCCCGCCGATGCTCGCCCGTGCCCAAACGCGCCAGCCGCGCGCCGGGCTGCTGCGGCGACTGGTCGGTCGTGCCCCCGGGGGAGCAGCCCTGTTTGCCGCCGATGCGTGTGCCCTGCCGCTCGCGCGCAACAGCGTCGGCATGCTGTGGTCGAATCTGATGTTGCCGGCGCACGACGACCCGCTGCCCGCACTGCGCGAGATGCACCGCGTCCTCGAGGTCGACGGCTTGCTGATGTTCTCGAGCCTTGGCCCCGACACCCTGCGCGAACTTCGCGCCGCCCTGCCCGATGCTGCCGGTGAGCGGGTCCACCGGTTCATCGACATGCACGACATCGGCGACGCCCTGGTGAAGGCCGGCTTCGCCGACCCGGTGATGGACATGGAGATGCTGACGCTCACCTACGCCGATTTCGACACCCTGTTGCAGGACCTGCGTGCCAACGGCCTCACCAATGCCAGCCTGCGCCGCCCGCGCGGCCTGTCGGGGCGCGGCGGCTGGGCGGCGGCGCGCGCCGCCTACGAGCGCCTGCGCCGCGACGGCCGACTGCCGGCAAGCTTCGAGATCATCCAGGGCCACGCGTGGAAGGCCGCGCCGAAAACCACCGAGGACGGTCGCGCGATCGTCAGCTTCCAGCCGCGGCCGCCGCGCCGCTGAGTTCGCACCGAGCCCGAGCCATGTCTTTCACGCCTACCTGGCTGTTCGACCTTGACAACACGCTGCACAACGCCAGCCCGCACATCTTCCCCCACATCAACCGCAGCATGACCGCCTACCTGGAGCGCCATCTCGCGCTCAGCACCGATGAGGCGAACGCGTTGCGCCAGACCTACTGGCACCGCTACGGCGCCACCCTTCTCGGCCTGATGCGCCACCATGGCACCGACCCGCACCACTTCCTCGCCGAGACCCACCGCTTCGCGCGGCTGCACGAGATGGTGGTGTTCGATCGCGCGCTGGCCGGAATGCTGCGCCGCCTGCCGGGACGCAAGCTGGTGTTCTCCAACGCGCCGCGCCACTACGCGCAGGCGGTGCTGGAGACGATGGGGGTGGCCTCGCAGTTCGACGCGGTGGTGGGCATCGAGGCGCTCGGCTTCCAGCCCAAGCCCGGCATCCACGCCTACCGCCGGCTGATCCGGCAGTACCGCCTGAACCCGCGCCGCTGCGTGATGATCGAGGACACCGCGGTCAATCTGCGCACCGCGCGCCGGCTCGGCATGCGAACCGTGCTGGTGGGCCGCGGCCCGGGGCAGCCGGCCTATGTCGACCTCAAGATCCCCTCGGTGCTCGACCTGCGCCGCAACAGCGGCAAGCTGTTCGGCTGAAGTCCGCTGGCGCTCAGGCGGGCGCGACCCGAGGCAGCGGACGCGCTGCCAGCCCGTGCCCGCGTGCACTTCCGGCGATGGCGACCTCGTGCACGAGCACGGCGTCGGCTGCCGCCGGCAGCCACGCGAGCGCGGCATGAAGCGGCGGCGGCGCAACCATACGCATCTCGCTCAAGTGCCGCTCTTCAGCCAGCGCGCCACATCGAGCGCGTAATAGGTGAGGATGCCGTCGGCGCCGGCGCGCTTGAAGGAGAGCAAGGCTTCCATCGCCACCGCGCGCTCGTCGAGCCAGCCGTTGAGCGCGGCCGCCTTGAGCATCGCGTACTCGCCGCTGACCTGGTAGGCGTAGGTCGGCACCTGCAGTTCCTGCTTCACCCGGCGCACGATGTCGAGGTAAGGCATGCCGGGCTTGACCATGAACATATCGGCGCCCTCGGCGATGTCGAGCGCAACCTCGCGGATCGCCTCGTCGGTGTTCGCCGGGTCCATCTGATAGGTGTACTTGTTGCCCTTGCCCAGATTCCCCGCGGAGCCCACCGCGTCGCGGAAGGGGCCGTAGAAGCTCGAGGCATACTTCGCCGAATAGGCGAGGATGCGGGTGTAGATGCGGCCGTCGCCATCGAGTTCGGCGCGGATGCGGGCGATGCGCCCGTCCATCATGTCCGACGGCGCCACCACGTCCGCGCCGGCCTGAGCGTGGCACAGGGCCTGCTTCGCCAGCGCCTCGAGGGTCTCGTCGTTCATCACGTAGCCACGCGGATCCGCAGGATCGATCAGGCCGTCCTGGCCGTGGCTGGTGTAGGGGTCGAGCGCAACGTCGGTGATGACGCCGAGTTCGGGAAAGCGCGCCTTCACCGCCTGCACTACCCGCGGCACGAGGCCGTCCGGATTCCACGCTTCCTCGGCGCCGGCGCTCTTGCCGCCCGCGTCGATCACCGGAAACAGTGCGAGCGCCGGCACCCCCAGCATCTGCGCCTCTTCCGCGACATGCAGCAGGGCATCGAGCGAGACGCGACCGACGCCGGGCATGGACGGCACCGGCTCGGTGATGCCCTGCCCTTCCAGCACGAATACGGGGTAGATCAGGTCATCGGGTGTGAGCACCGACTCGCGCATCAGGCGGCGGGAAAAGTCGTCACGGCGCATGCGGCGCATGCGGGTCGCGGGAAAGGCTCCAGTGGGTCGCATCGTGGTCTCGGAAATGTTTGGGGCGCGAGTCGCACCCGATGAAAAAAGGCGGTTCGTACCCGGCTTCGACCGACACACGCGGTAACGAATCGACGACGGAACTTCCCGCCCGCCTGTCTATCTTAGAAAGCAGATGGCGCTGAGCCGTCTCCCGCTTCACCTCCCTGAGCGGGCGCCTTACTCCCGGTAAGGCATTTTCGCCCCCGGCCTCTTCCCCCTGAGCCGGGGGTTTTTATTTTCAGGCGCCGCTCTGCGGCGCGGCGGCCGGCGCACCGTTGCCGTCGAGGCCGAGCCAACCGCCGACGACGCGCTCGGCTTCCTCCACCCCGCTCTTCTTCAGGCTCGAGAACAGCTGCACCGTCACCCGTTCGCCGTGCGGCGCGAGCGCCCGCCGCACCTCGTGCAGCACTGCGCTCGCCGCGCCGCGCGAAAGCTTGTCGCTCTTGGTGAGCAGCACGTGCACCGGGCGGCCGGAGGGGAGGAACCAGTCGAGCATGCGGCGATCGAGCTCGGTCAGGGGGCGGCGCGCATCCATGATCAGCACCAGTCCGATCAGGCTCTCGCGCTCCTTCAGGTACTTCTCCATCAGCCCCTGCCACTGCTGCTTGACCCGCTCGGGCACAGCGGCATAACCGTAGCCCGGCAGATCGACCAGCACGGCGCCGCAATTCAGGCGGAAGAAGTTGATGAGCTGGGTACGGCCGGGGGTCTTCGAAACGAAGGCGAGGCGTACATGGCCGGCGAGGGTGTTGATCGCGCTCGACTTGCCGGCGTTCGAACGTCCCGCGAAAGCGATTTCGGCACCACTGGGGGGCGGAAGACCGGATGGTTTCGCGATCGAGATCTCGAACTGTGCGTTGCGGAAAAGTGGCATGTAAGGCGCTTGAGGGGCCGCGTTCCCGGCGTTTCCGGCGAGATCGCATGGCTAAAATTTGGTGACTTATTATAGAATATCGCAAGTTTGAGACATCCACTCACGGCTTTCCGAGGACATCATGATCAAGCGTTCGCTGTTGCTCACGTTTCTGCTCGCCGCAGGCAGCCTTCAGGCTCAGGACCAGGCCCCCGACCTCGCCGCTGCCAAGCAGACCGCAGAAACGATCTGCGCTGCCTGCCACGGCGCCGACGGCAACAGCGCCCTGCCGGAAAATCCGAAGATCGCCGGCCAGCACGCGGACTACCTCTTCAAGCAGCTGCGCGAATTCAAGGGCTGGAACGGCGAGGCCCCGGTGCGCGAGAACGCGGTGATGTCGGCGATGGTGGCCGGCCTCGAAGAAGCCGACATGAAGGCGCTGGCCGAGCATTACGCCTCCTTCGAGCTGCAGCCCGAACCGGCCAAGAACCTCGACACCATCGAGCTCGGCCAGAGCATCTGGCGCGGCGGCATCCCGTCCAAGGGCGTCCCCGCCTGCGCCGCCTGCCACGGCCCTGCCGGTGCCGGCATGCCCGCGCAGTACCCGCGCCTGTCGGGCCAGTTCGCCCAATACACCGAAGCGCAGATGAAGGCCTTCCGCGACGGCGTGCGCGCGAACGACCCGGCACAGATGATGCGCGCCATCGCGCTCAAGATGACCGATCCCGAGATCAAGGCGGTGGCCGACTACGCGTCCGGCCTGCGCTGATCGACAGGACCTCCCGGAGTCCGGAAAAGGTGGCGCGAGCCACCTTTTTTCGTTCACCGACCGTCCGAGGCCGGCCGCGCACACTCGCCATGCGAGGCTCGCGCTGCCCCGTCAGCCACGCCCCTCGCGCGCGAACTCGGCGAGCCGCTCCAGCTCGCCCTCGCTGAAGCCCGCGGCAAGCCGCGCCGCGCGGTTCAGCGGCGGCTGTGGACGAGGCGCGCCGAAGGCCTCGATGAGTTCGATGTAGGTCGGCTCGGGTGCGAGGCCCCGTGCCGCGCAGGCGTGGCGGAACCAGCGGTCACCGATGGCGACGTGGCCGATCTCGTCGCGCAGGATGACCTCGAGCACCGCAATGCTGTCGCGGTCGCCGATCGACTTCAGCTTTCGTACGATCGGCGGCGTGGCGTCGAGCCCGCGCGCCTCCAGCACGCGCGGGACCAGCGCCATGCGTGCGAGCAGGTCGCCGGCGGTGCGGCAGGCCATCTCCCACAATCCGTTGTGCGCGGGGAAATCGCCGTAGTCGTGACCGAGCGCCTGCAGTCGTGCGCGAATCAGGCCGAAATGCAGGGCCTCCTCGTCGGCCACCCGCAACCAGTCGGCGTGAAAGGCCGATGGCATCGAGCGGAAGCGGTGCACACAATCGAGCGCGAGGTTGATCGCGTTGAATTCGATGTGCGCAATCGCATGCAGCAGCGCGGCATGCCCCGCACGACTCCCAGCGCCGCGCGGCGCCAGCGCCTGCGGGGCGACCAGAAGCGGTTTCGCCGGGCGGCCGGGCGCCAGCACCGGCGCGGCATCGTCCGCACCGGGCTCGACGCGGCACTCGCCCGCTTCCCAGGCGCGACGAAGCGCGTGCGTCGCCGCGCACTTGCGTACCGGATCCTCGATCATCAAGGCCGCCCGCGCGGCTGAATGGAGCTCGTTCGTCATGGGCGGCGATTCTAGCAAACACGGCCGCGCCCGCCGGGCGCCCCTGCTCGGCCGCCTGCAGTGCGATAATGTCGGCCGTCTGCGACCCCTCCGGTCGCCGCTTTCCGGAATCCGCCGATGAGTTCGCCGCCCCGCCCCGACGCTGCGCCGCCCAGCCATCTCGCCTGCACCGCCGCCCGCCGTGCCATCCTCGACCAGCTGCAACCGATCACTGGCTGGGAGCGGGTGGCGGTGCGCAGCGCCCTCGGCAGAATCCTCGCGCAGGACGTGATCGCGCCGTGCAACGTGCCGGCGCACGACAACTCCGCGATGGACGGCTACGCGGTGCGTGCCGGGGACCTCGCCGGCGAAGCCGAGACCGGCCTGCGCGTGGTCGGCAGCGCCTTCGCCGGACGCCCCTTCTCGGGCAGCGTAGTTGCCGGCCAGGCGGTGCGCATCATGACCGGCGCCGCGATTCCGACCGGCGCCGACGTCATCGTCGAACAGGAAATCTGCCGCCGCGAGGGCGAGCAGGTGTTCATTCGTGGGCCGCTGCAGCGCGGACGCAACCTGCGCCGCGCCGGCGAGGACCTTGCCGAGGGCGGCGTCGCGCTGCCCGCCGGCACGCGCTGCGGACCGGCCGAACTCGGCCTCGTCGCCTCGCTCGGCATCGCCGAGGTGGCGGTCCGACGGCGACTGCGGGTGGCGTTCTTCTCAACCGGCGACGAGATCGCCTCGATCGGCCGCCCCCTGGCGCCGGGCGAAGTTTACGACAGCAACCGCTACACCCTGTTCGGCGCGCTCAGCCGGCTCGACTGCGAGCTGCTCGACATGGGCGTGATCGCCGATGACCCGGCCGCTCTCGAGGCCGCCTTCCGCGACGCCGCGCAGGCGGCCGACGTGATCATCACCAGCGGCGGCGTGTCGGTCGGCGAGGCCGACTTCATCCGCGAGATGATGGCGCGCATGGGGGAAGTGGCGTTCTGGAAACTGGCGATCAAGCCGGGGCGCCCGATGGCCTTCGGCCGCATCGGCGACGCGGTGCTGTTCGGCCTGCCCGGCAACCCGGTGGCGGTGCTGGTCACCTTCTACCAGTTCGTGCAGGACGCCCTGCTCACCCTCGCCGGCGTCGATCCGCTGCCGCCGCCAAACCTCTTCACCGTGCCCTGCACGCAGGCGATCCGCAAGCGACCCGGCCGGCGCGAGTTTCTCCGCGGCCGCCTCGTGCGCGATGCCGAAGGCGTGCGCGTGAGCGTGGCCGGCGCGCAGGGCTCGGGCGTGCTGCGTTCGATGTCGGAAGCCGACTGCTTCATCGTGCTGGCCGAGGACTGCGGCGATGTCGCCCCCGGCGACGGCGTGCTCGTACAACCCTTCGACGGTCTGATCTGACCGCCTTTACAGGAACCCGGATGAACCAGGACGAACTCAAGAGGGCTGCGGCGCACGCCGCCCTCGACTGCATCGACGACGACATCATCGTCGGCGTCGGCACCGGCTCCACGGTGAACCACTTCATCGACGCCCTCGCCGGACGCCGCGAACGCATCCGCGGCGCGGTATCCAGCTCGGAAGCCAGCTCGGCGCGGCTCGCCGCCCATGGCATCGCGGTGCTCGACCTCAACGGAATCGACGAGTTGCCGGTGTATGTCGATGGCGCGGACGAGATCGACGGCGGCTTCGCGATGATCAAGGGCGGCGGCGGCGCGCTCACGCGCGAGAAGATCGTCGCTGCCGTCGCGCATCGCTTCATCTGCATCTGCGACGCGAGCAAGCGCGTCGCCACCCTCGGCAATTATCCGCTGCCGGTCGAGGTGATCCCGATGGCGCGCGCCCACGTCGCGCGCGAGTTGGCCCGCCTCGGCGGCCAGCCCCGCCTGCGCGAGGGCTTCGTGACCGACAACGGCAACCTCATCCTCGACGTGCATGGGCTGGAGATCCGCGACCCGGTGGGCCTCGAGGGCGAACTCAACCAGATCGTCGGCGTCGTCACCAACGGCCTGTTCGCCCGCCGCGGCGCCGATCTGCTGCTGCTCGCCGCGGAAAGCGGCGTCCAGCGTCTGGCGCCCGCGCAGTAACGTGACTGCAACAAAATCTTAACCTGTCGCTGTTAGCCTCGCGGCTTCATGGACTGTGTCATGGCAATGAAAATGGAACACACACACAAGCAGTTCGATGCCGAGCTCGAGCGCATCCGGACCGGCGTCCTGACCATGGGCGGACTGGTGGAAAACCAGATCGTCCGTGCGATGGAGGGACTGAAGAACGGCAACCTCGAGCTGCTCGAGGAGGTGATCCTCCAGGACCGCGACGTCAACCGCATGAACGTCGAGCTGGACGACGCCTGCGGCCACATCATCGCCCTTCGGCAGCCGGCAGCGGTGGACCTGCGCCTGGTGATGACGGTGATGCGCACCGTCGCCGACCTCGAGCGGATCGGCGACGAGGCGAAGAAGATCGCCAAGGCCGCCCGCCGTCTGCACTCGGGCTCAGTGCCCTATCGCGGCCAGGTCGACCTGAGCCATACCGCCGAGGTGGCGGTGTCGATGCTTCGCCAGGCGCTCGACAGCTTCGCCCGCGCCGACTCCTCCGGGGCCGAGTCGATCGGGAAGCAGGACGACGAAGTCGACGCGGCCTTCAAGGCGACCATGCGCCAGCTCATCACCTTCATGATGGAAGATCCCCGTACGATCAGCACCAGCCTCGAGGTCCTGTTCGTCGCCAAGGCGATCGAGCGCATCGGCGATCACGCCAAGAACATCTCGGAATACGTGGTGTTCATGACCCAGGGAATCGACGTACGCTACCCGAAGTCGGCCGATACCGAAGGTCAGCCCGGGGCCTGATACCTGCACAGGGCGAGCCCGGCTCGCCCACGCCCTCACTCCGACGGCGGAACGTAGCCGCTGATCTGGTCGGCGCCGCCTTCGAAGAAGTGCTTCTCCATCTGCTCGGCGAGGTACTTGCGCGCCCGCGCGTCCATCAGGTTGAGGCGGTTCTCGTTGATCAGCATGGTCTGGTACTTGACCCATTGCTGCCACGCCTCCTTCGACACGTTGTCGAAAATCCGCTTGCCGAGCGCGCCCGGAACCGGCGGCATGTCCAGGCCTTCCGCCTCGCGGCCGAGTTTCACGCAATGCACCATGCGAGCCATCTTCAATCCTCTTTGCTATGTGGTTCTTCGGAATCAGGAAGCGGCATTCTAGCCGATTCGCCGACCGGCCTCGCTGACCGTGCCCAGCGGTTCCGCCCGCCCGCCTTCGCCGCGTACATCGCCTCGTCGGCTGCCGCGACGAGGCTGGCGCTGTCGCACGCATTCGTCGGATAACGTGCGATGCCGATGCTGGCGGTGACGCCGGCGCGGGTTCCGCCGAAACGGAACTCCCGCGACGCCACCGCGCTGCCGAGGCGGTTCGCCAGTCCGGTCAGCGCCTGCGGATCGGCATCCTGCACCAGCACGGCGAACTCGTCGCCGCCGAGCCGGAAAAACATTTCGTTGCGCCGCACGATGCGGCCCACCCCCTCGGCCAGCGCCACCAGCACCTCGTCGCCGGCCTGGTGGCCGAAAGCGTCGTTGATCGGCTTGAAGCCGTCGAGATCGAACATCAGCAGGCCGACCTCGACCCGACGCCGCGACGCCTCTGCGATGAAACGCTCGAGTTCCTCGTGGAAGCGGCGGCGATTGTAGAGATTGGTGAGCGGATCGCGCACCGCGAGTTCCTCCAGCTGTGCCGATGCCCGCCGCGCCGCGGTGACGTCCTCGTAGATCCACACCCGGCCGATCGGGCGACCGCCGCCGTCGCCGGGGGCGACCAGCGCCGAGCGCGCGGTGACGATGCGGCCGTCGCGAAAATGAAGCTCGTAGGGTGCGCTCTCGCGCCGACGCGAACGCGCGATCTCGGCGATGTGGGCCACATAGCCTTCACCATCGACCAGCAGCGGCAGCGCGCTGCGCTGAAGGGCCTCATCCCTTACGCCGATCAGGTTCGCATCGACCGGATAGCGCCAGATCTCGATCATCGCGCGATTGCAGTAGAGCACCCGCCGATCGCGGTCGATGAAGATGATCCCCAGACGGATCAGGTTCAGCAGCGCAGCGAGGCGCTGGCGCTCCTCGCTGCTGCGCAACAGGTAGTGCTCCTGCAGCGCCTGGGCGCGACGCAACTCGGCGACCGTCTCGAGCAGCGCATACTCGGTCTGCTTGCGCGACTGAATGTCTTCGGCCGACAGCCGCAACAGCGCGTGCCCGCGGCCATCGCAGCGCCGCCGCCAGTGCATCAGCAGCCAGCGCCGGCCGCCATCGCGGGCGGCGAGCCTGAGCTCGAAATCATGCGCCTCGCCAGTGGCCAGCACCTGCGCGGCCGCATTGCGACAGAAGGCGAGGTCGCTGTCGTCGATCAGCAGCTCGAGCGCATCGGCTGCCCGCAGGCAGTCGGCCGCGGACCAGCCGCTCAGGCCCTCGATCGAGGGGCTGATCCAGAGGAGCCGGAGAGCGCCGTCAAAGACCGCCTCGATGCCGTGCAGGCTATCGGCGATCAGCGGGAGCAGATCCGCGTCGGCCTCCGTCGCACCTTCGAGGGCGGCCGTCGGTACGGACTCGACGAGAGGGCTGCCGCGCATGCTCATAGGCTCTTGACGAACACCTTGGAGCGCCGCTGAAAGTTGTACAGTTCGCGCTTCTGCCGCGGCAGGGCCTCCGGCCCGATCTCGCTGAAGCCGCGCTCGCGAAACCAGTGCGCGGTACGAGTGGTGAGCACGAACAGGCGCGCCAGCCGCTGCACCCGCGCGCGCCGCTCGATGCGCCTGAGCAGCTGGTCGCCGAGGCCGGCCCGCCGGTACTCGGGGGTCACCGCGAGGCAGGCGAGCTCGGCCGCGTTGTCCTCACTGAACGGATAGAGGGCTGCGCAGCCCACGAGCACGCCGTCATGCTCGACCACGGTGAAGCGCTCGATTTCCTGCTCGAGCAACTCACGCCCTCGCCGGACCAGGGTGCCGTCGGTCTCCATCGGCGTGATCAGCGCGACCAGCGCGGCGACGTCGTCGACCGTCGCCTCGCGCAGGCGGAACAGCGACTCGCGCGACACCACGGTACCGACCCCGGCATGGGTGAAGAACTCGAGCAGCAGGCCACCGTCCTTGTCGCGGTCGATCAGGTGGCATCTCGCCACCCCCTTGCGCACCGCACGGACCGCACACGGAAGGTAGAGATCGAGGTCCTCGGTCAGGCCCTCGCCGGCGTCGAGGTGGCGCTGGGCCTCGTCGGCGGTGACCGACTCGATCAGCTCGCCGTCGGCGTCGAGCAGGCCCGGCGCGTCGCACAGGTAGATCAGCTTCTCGACCTTCAGCGCCACCGCCACCGCCTCGGCCACCTCCTCCATGCTGAGATTGAAGATCTCGCCCGCGGGCGAGACCCCGAGCGGGGTGATCAGCACCACGTTCTGCTGGTCGAGGTCGGCCTTGATCTCGTCTGCGATGATGCGCCGGACCGCCCCGGTGAACTGGTAATCCACGCCCTCGACCACGCCGACCGGACGCGCGGTGATGAAGTTTCCCCCGGTCACCCGCATGTAGCTGCCCGCCATCGGCGTGTTGGGCAAGCCCTGCGAGAGCAAGGCCTCGACCTCGAAACGGGTCACCGCCATCGCCGATTTGACGCACTCGAGCGCGTCGGCGTCGGTCACCCGCAAGCCGTGGTGGAAGCGCGGCTCAAGCCCGCGCCGCGCCATATCGGCGTCGATCTGCGGGCGAGCGCCATGCACCAGCACCAGGCGGATGCCGAGCGCGGCGAGCAGGTTGCAGTCGTAGGCGAGGCGCTGGGCGCGTTCGCCGCCGGCCACCTCGCCGCCGAAGCCGAGCACGAAGGTCTTGCCGCGGAAAGCGTGGATGTAGGGCGCGGCCCCGCGCACCCAGGCGACGAACTGGCTGGTGGAGTCGTCGGCCGTGATAGCGGCCGGAGCGGGGGAGGCTTCTGCGTTCACTGCTTGCTCACGGTTCGGGTGTGGCCCGCGGCGACGCGGCTGCGGGCGGGGGCTGGAATAGCCGTGATTCTAGCGGATGCGGCGAACGCCCGACCGCACCCCTGTCGACCTAGTGGCCGAGCGCAGCCTCGAGCCGCTCGCAGAGCGTGGTCAGCACCTTGATCCGCGCGTAGTGCTTGTCGTCGGCCTCGACCAGGGTCCAGGGCGCGATCTCGGTGCTGGTGCGATCGACCATGTCGCACACCGCGTGCGCATAGTTGTCCCATTTATCGCGGTTGCGCCAGTCCTCCTCGGTAATCTTGAAGCGTTTGTGCGGTTGCGCCTGACGCGCCTCGAAGCGGGCGAGCTGCTCCTCCTTGCTGATCGCGAGCCAGAACTTCACCACCACCGCGCCCTCGTCGACCAGCTGGTCCTCCAGGTCGTTGATCTCGGCGTAGGCCCGCATCCAGTCCGGCTCGCTGCAGAAGCCTTCGACCCGCTCGACCAGCACGCGTCCGTACCAGGAGCGGTCGAACATGACGACCTTGCCCTCGCGCGGCATGTGGCGCCAGAAGCGCCACAGGTAGGGCTGGGCGCGCTCTTCCTCGGTGGGCGCGCCGATCGGCACGATGCGGTACTGTCGGGCGTCGAGGGCCGCAGCGACGCGGCGGATCGCGCCGCCCTTGCCCGCCGCGTCCGGCCCCTCGAAAACGACTACCAGCGAACGCCTGCTGAAGGCAGGATCGCGCGTGAGCAGCGCCAGCCGGCCCTGCAGCGGTTCGAGCAGGCGATCGTATTCCTTGCGCCCCATGTCCTTGCGCACAAGGCTCTCGAGCAGGTTCGGTCCGCTCATCGGCGGCGGCAGCGGCGCCGCGCTCAGCCGCGGCGTCCAGTCCCGCTGGCCGGCGGCGAGCCGCTTGCGCAGCGCCGCGAGCAGGGTGCGGCCGACGAACAATGCGCGGAAGCGGGAGTCCGAGCCGTCCACCACGAACCACGGCGCCGCCCCGGTGCTGGTGTGGCGCAGCGCATGGCTGGCCGCCTCGCGATGGCGCTCGTACTGGTTGTAGAAATGCCAGTCCCGCCCGGTGACCCGCCAGCGCGTGCGCGGATCCTTCTCCAGTGCCTTGAGCCGCTTCTTCTGGCCCTCCTTCGACAGGTGGAACCAGAACTTGATCAGCAGCACGCCCTCTTCGGCGAGCATGGTCTCGAAGCGCCGGATCTCGTCGAGCCGCTCGTCGAACTCGACGCGCTTGCTCTGGCGCTCGACCCGCCTCCGAATGGGCAGGGTGTACCAGTTGTTGAACATCACCCCGATCTTGCCGTGCGGCGGCAGGGCCCGCCAGAAACGCCACATGTAGGGATGGGCGGCCTCCTCCGGGGTCTCCTCGTCGAAGGCCCAGGTTTCGATGTGGCGCGGGTCCATCCATTCATTGAGCTGGTTGACCGTTTCGCCCTTGCCCCCGCCGTCGACCCCGTTGACCAGCACCAGCACCGCGAACCGGCGCAGCTCGACCAGATCGAAATGGGCGTCGAGCAGCTCGGCCCGCAGGCCGGGCACTGCCGCGTCGTAGCTTTCCTGGCTCGTGCTGTGGCCGAGTTCCGCCGATTCGAACATCCGCTCCCCCTCAGGCCGCGCGCGGGAAACCATTCCCGCGGCCGCCACTCACCGGAAATCCCCCCAGCAGGCCTGCATCGCGGCGAGCGCGGCAAGCCCCGCGGTCTCGGTGCGCAGCACCCGCGGCCCGAGACCGACCGCGGTGCAGCCGGCGGCACAGAAGGCCGCCAGCTCGGACTCGTCCCAGCCCCCTTCGGGGCCGACCAGCAGATGGAGCGCACCCTCGGGCGGCGGCAGCGCGGTGAGCGCCGCGCCCGCACCGGGTGCCAGCACACAGCGCCGTGCGCCGGCCGTGGCGGCGAGGTAGCCGGCCACCCCCTGAAGCGGGAAGACCTCGGGAACGTGATTGCGGCCGCACTGCTCGCAGGCCGACACCGCGACCTGGCGCCAGTGCGCGAGGCGCTTGTCGGCGCGCTCGCCGGACAGCCGCAGCACCGAGCGCATCGTCTGCAGCGGGCGGATCGCGGCGACGCCGAGTTCCACCGCCTTCTGCACGATCCAGTCCATCTTGTCGCTGCTGGCGAGCGCCTGCACCAGCACCACCGACAGCGGCGACTCTCGCTGCGGCTCGCGGCGCGTGCCGAGCCGCGCGAACGCCGCCTTGGACTCGATCCGCAGTACCGCCTCGACCTCGCCGCCACCGCCGTCGAACAGCACCAGCGGCGCCCCCTGCGGCAGCCGCAAAACCCGCACCGCATGATGAGCGAGCGCCTCGGGCAGCGCGACCTCGCCGGATGCCGGCAGGACGCCGGGAAAATGGAAGCGTGAAATCATCGTAAAATTATATGCCCGCCCCTTGTCAGGGACACACATGCTCGTCGCCCCGCGAGCGCCGGCCCGGCGCGCCGCGCGGGCCTCAGGAGGATTCGCCATGCCGAACGCCCGCCAACGCCTGTCCCGCGTGCGCGCACTCGAGTCGATCGTGCGCGACGTCGCACGCGAGGCGGTGCTGCCGCGTTATCTCAGATCCTCGCGCAGCCGCAAGGCCGACGGTTCCTTCTTCACCGAAGCCGATGTCGACTCGCAGCGCCGGCTCGCCGCCGCCCTGCCCACCCTGCTGCCCGGGCCCGTCCTCGGCGAGGAGATGAGCGCCGACGAGCAGGCCGCTTCCTGGCGTGCGGGCCGGCGCGGCATGTGGTGCATCGACCCGATCGACGGCACCACCAACTTCGCCAACGGGATCCCATTCTTCGCCGTGTCGGTGGCCTACCTGGTGGACCACCAGCCCTACCTCGGCGTGGTCTACAACCCGATCACCGACGAATCCTTCTACGCCGCGAAGGGGGCGGGGGCCTACCTCAACGGCACGCCCCTGCCGCTGCGCCCCGCGGCGCCGCGGCTGAGCGCAGCGGTCGGCGGCGTCGACTTCAAGCGCGTGCATGACCGCCTCGCCGAACAGCTGGCCATCGCACCCCCCTATTACTCGCAGCGCAACTTCGGCTCGAGCGCGCTCGAATGGTGCTTCGTCGCCGCCGGCCGGCTCGACGTCTATCTGCACGGCGGCCAGATGCTGTGGGACTACGCGGCGGGCGAACTGATCCTCGCCGAGAGCGGCGGCGCCTATTGCGCGCTCGACGGCGAGTCGCTGCTGACCGAGCCGTCCTCCAAGCGCGGCGTGATCGCCGCCGCCAGCCCCGCCCTGTTCGCCGAGTGGCGCGACTGGATCAAGGTCCACGGCTGAGCCACCGGACCACGGAGTCATCATGTCCCTGAAGCACCCGATCATCGCGGTCACCGGCTCCTCGGGTGCCGGCACCACGACCGTCAAGCACACCTTCGAGGCGATCTTCCACCGCGAGAAGGTCAATGCCGCCATCGTCGAGGGCGACAGCTTCCACCTCTACACCCGTGCCGAGATGAACTCGCTGATCCTGGAGGCGGAACAGGCCGGCCAGCGCGGCATCAGCCACTTCGGCCCGGAGGCGAACCGGCTCGACGACCTCGAGAAGCTGTTCCGTGCCTACGCCGAATCGGCCACCGGGCGGCGGCGCTACTACATCCACAACGAGGCGCAGTCGATGCGCTGGAACCTGCCGATGGGCAGCTTCACCGAGTGGGAAGACCTGCCGGTCGGCACCGACTGCCTGTTCTACGAGGGCCTGCACGGCGCGATGATGACCGACACGGTGGACGTCGCCCGCCACGTCGATCTGCTGATCGGCGTGGTGCCGACGATCAACCTCGAATGGATTCAGAAGCTCCATCGCGACATCAAGATGCGCGGCTACACCGCCGAGGCGGTACAGGACACCATCCTGCGCCGCATGCACGATTACGTGCATTACATCGTCCCCCAGTTCGCCCGCACCCACATCAACTTCCAGCGCGTGCCGGTGGTCGACACCTCAAATCCCTTCATCGCGCGCGACGTGCCGACCCAGGACGAGTCGATGGTGGTGATCCGCTTCAAGGACCCGCGCGGCGTCGACTTCCCCTACCTGCTGCGCATGATCCACGACAGCTTCATGAGCCGCGCCAACACCATCGTGATCCCGGGCGGCAAGCTCGACCTGGCGATGCAGCTGATCCTGACCCCGCTGATCTGGAAGCTGATGGAGCGCCGGCGGCAATGGGCGTGAACGCCGGGCGCTACCAACGCCCGGCGATTTTCGGCGATAATTCCCGCTTTTAGACGCCGTCGCGCGCGGCACGAGGCCTTCATGCAGTCGTCCCGAAACGTCAAGCCCCCGGTCTTCAACCCCATCACCGGCGCGATCCGTGCCCTGGCCATGGACGCCGTGCAGCAGGCCAACTCCGGCCACCCCGGCGCGCCGATGGGCATGGCGGAGATCGCCGAGGTGCTGTGGCGCCACCATCTCAAGCACAACCCGGCCAATCCGAAGTGGGCCGACCGCGACCGCTTCGTGCTCTCGAACGGCCACGGCTCGATGCTGCTCTACGCCCTGCTCCACCTGACCGGCTACGACCTGCCGATCGAGGAGCTCAAGCGCTTCCGCCAGCTGCACAGCAAGACCCCGGGCCACCCGGAATACGGCTACGCCCCCGGCATCGAGACCACCACCGGCCCGCTCGGCCAGGGCATCACCAACGCGGTCGGGATGGCGCTCGCCGAACGCCTGCTGGCGGCCGAGTTCAACCGCCCCGGCCACGAGATCGTCGATCATCACACCTGGGTTTTTCTCGGTGACGGCTGCCTGATGGAGGGCATCTCGCACGAGGCCTGCTCGCTTGCGGGCACCTGGAAGCTGGGCAAGCTGATCGCCTTCTACGACGACAACGACATCTCGATCGACGGCCATGTCGGGGGCTGGTTCACCGACGACACCCCCAAGCGCTTCGAAGCCTACGGATGGCAGGTGATCCGCGACGTGCAGGGTCACGACCCGGTCGCGATCGAGGCCGCGATCCAGCAGGCGAAGGCCGACACCGCGCGCCCGACGCTGATCTGCTGCAAGACGGTCATCGGCGCCGGCGCGCCCAACAAGCAGGACAGCCACGACGTGCACGGCGCGCCGCTCGGCGCCGCCGAGATCGAGGCCGCCCGCGCCCACATCGGCTGGAACCACCCGGCCTTCGAGATCCCGGCCGAGATCCGTGCCGAGTGGGACGCGCGCAACAAGGGCGCCGCGCTCGAGGCGCACTGGAGCGCGAGCTTCGGCGCCTATCGTACCGCCTTCCCCGAGCTCGCCGCCGATTTCGAGCGCCGCATGGCCGCCGAACTGCCCGCCGACTGGCGCGAGCATGTCGACAGCGTACTCGCGCAGGTGGTCGACAAGGCCGAGACCATCGCCAGCCGCAAGGCCAGCCAGAACACGATCGAAGCCTTCGCGCCGAAGCTGCCCGAGCTGCTCGGCGGCTCGGCCGACCTCGCCGGCTCGAACCTGACGATGTGGTCGGGCAGCAAGAGCGTCGGGTCCGAGGGCGGCGGCAACTACGTTCATTACGGCGTGCGCGAGTTCGGCATGGCGGCGATCGCCAACGGCATCGCGCTGCACGGCGGCCTGATTCCCTACACCGCCACCTTCCTGATGTTCAGCGAGTACGCCCGCAACGCACTGCGCATGGCGGCGCTGATGAAGATCCGCCAGGTCTTCGTGTTCACCCACGACTCGATCGGCCTCGGCGAGGACGGCCCCACGCACCAGCCGGTGGAGCAGACCGCCAGCCTGCGCCTGATGCCCAACATGGACACCTGGCGCCCGTGCGACACGGTGGAGTCGGCGCTGGCCTGGGCCTGCGCGCTCGAGCGCATCGACGGCCCGAGCTCGCTCTGCTTCTCGCGCCAGAACCTGCCCTTCCAGGCGCGCAGCGCCGACCAGGTGGCGGCGATCCGCCGCGGCGGCTACGTGCTGTCCGAGGCCACCGGCGCGCCGCAGGTGGTGATCATCGCCACCGGCTCCGAGGTAGCGCTGGCGATCGCCGCACAGAAGGCGCTCGCCGGGGAAGGCATCGCGGTGCGCGTGGTGTCGATGCCCTCGACCAACGTCTTCGACCGCCAGGACGCGGCTTACAAGGCCGAGGTGCTGCCCGCCGGCCTGCCGCGCGTCGCGGTCGAGGCAGGCGTCACCGATGGCTGGTACAAGTATGTCGGCCTCGAGGGTCGGGTCATCGGCCTCGACCGCTTCGGCGAGTCGGCGCCTGCCGGCGAGTTGTTCAAGTACTTCGGCATCACCGCCGAGGCGGTGGCCGAGGCGGTGAAGTCGCTGCTGAAATGAAGGCCGGCGCGCCGGCGGCCTGCGCCGGCGCACAGATTTTCGTGTGCTAGTTCCGAGGGAGACCCATCCATGACCATCAAGATCGCCATCAACGGCTACGGCCGCATCGGCCGCTGCACCGTCCGCGCGCTGTACGAACTCGGCCTGCGCGACCAGTTCGAGATCGTCGCCATCAACGCCTCCGGCGACCTGGCGACCAACGCCCACCTGACCAAGTACGACACCACCCACGGCCGCTTCGGCTTCAGCGTCGAGACCGAGGGCGACGACTGCATCATCATCGACGGCGACCGCATCCCCTTCTTCTCGACCAAGGATCCGCTGGCGATCAACTGGGGCGATCTCGGCGTCGACGTGCTCATGGAATGCACCGGCGCCTACACCAGCAAGGCCAAGGCCGAGGTGCTGCTCAAGCAAGGGGCGAAGAAAGTGCTGATCTCGGCGCCCGGCGGCGACGACGTCGATGCCACCATCGTCTGCGGCGTGAACGAGGACGTTCTGACGAGCGCAATGACCGTGATCTCCAACGCCTCGTGCACCACCAACTGCCTCGCCCCGGTGGCCAAGGTGCTGCAGGACAACATCGGCATCGAGAAGGGCCTGATGACCACGATCCACGCCTACACCAACGACCAGGTGCTGGTGGACGTGCGCCACAAGGACCTGCGCCGCGCCCGCGCCGCCGCGCAGAACATCATCCCGACCAAGACCGGCGCCGCCAAGGCCGTCGGCCTGGTACTGCCGGCGCTGAAGGGCAAGTTCGACGGCTTCGCGCTGCGCGTGCCGACGATGAACGTGTCGCTGGTCGATCTCACCTTCACCGCCAGCCGAGCCACCAGCAAGGAAGAGATCAACAGCCTGATGAAGGAAGCCTCGCGGGGCGCGCTGAAGGGCATCCTCGGCTACAACGAGGATCCGCTGGTGTCCTCCGACTTCAACCACGACACCCACTCGTCGATTTTCGACGCTACCCAGACCCGAGTCATGGAAGGCAACCTGGTGAAGGTGCTGGCCTGGTACGACAACGAGTGGGGCTACTCCTGCCGCATGCTCGACGCCGCGCGCGCGGTCGCCGCAGCGAAATAGGGAATGGCGGCCGGCGCCGCCCGCGCAGCGCCACCGTCGAGATCCATGCCGCCCGTGTCGCCCGATGCGCCACGGGCGTCTTCATTTCGTGGCGCCGATTCGTTGCGCGGCGCGCCATGGAGCACGGCCAGGGGCGCCCAGGCGCGCTAGAATGCCGGCCTAAATGAACCCCTCGCCACCCCCTGTCCCTCCGGCGCCCGCCGCGCCGACCCGCATCGCGATCAACGGCTATGGCCGCATCGGCCGCTGCTACCTGCGCGCGCTGAGCGAATCGCCGCACCGGCCCGACTACCGGGTGGTCGCGATCAACGAGCCGGCCGATCTCGCCAGCATCGCCTACCTGACCCGCTTCGATTCCACCCACGGCCGCTTTCCGGGCCACGTCGAGTCCGCATCCGAGGGCCTGGTGATCGACGGCGAACCGATCGCGGTGAGCCACGCGACCACCCCCGAAGCGGTCGACTGGGCGGCGATGGGCATCGACCTGGTGGTCGAGTGTTCCGGCCAGTATGGCGACCGCCGCGCCCTGCAGCGCTTCCTCGACGCCGGCTGCCCGCGCCTGCTGCTCTCGCACCCGGGCAACAGCGGTGCGGATGTCGACGCCACCGTGGTGGTCGGCGTCAACCACCGCCAGCTCCCCGCCGACGCACGCATCGTCTCCAACGCCTCGTGCACCACCAATGCGGTGGTGCCGCTGCTCGCCCTGCTCGAACACGAGTTCGGCCTCGAGCAGGTCTTGCTGACCACACTGCACTCGGTGATGAACGACCAGCCGCTGATCGACGGCTACCACCACACCGACCTGCGACGGACGCGCTCGGCGATGCAGTCGATCATCCCGGTGTCGACCGGGCTCGCGCGCGGCGTCGAGCGCCTGCTGCCGGCGCTGGCCGGCAAGGTGCATGCGAAGGCGATCCGGGTGCCGACCCACAACGTGTCGGCGATCGACCTCGTCCTGGCGCTGTGCCGCGACACCGACGCCGCCAGCGTCAACCGTCTGCTGCGCGAGGCCGCCGAGGGCCCCTTCGCGGGCCTGCTGGCCTGGTCGGACGAGCCCCACGCCTCGATCGACTTCAACCACGATCCCCATTCCGCGATCATCGACGGCGGACAGACCCGGGTCAGCGGCAGTCGCCTGCTGAGCCTGATGGTGTGGTTCGACAACGAATGGGGCTTCGCCAACCGCATGCTCGACCTTACCCGTCACTGGCGCGGCCTGTGGGCAGCCGCGCCGGCGCCCGCCGATTTTCGCACTGCCCACTCTGGAGCCTGATCATGCAAGTCAAGAAGCTCGCCGACCTCGACGTCGCCGGCAAGCGGGTCTTCATCCGCGCCGACCTCAACGTGCCACAGGACGA
>NZ_MBFM01000001.1:357940-363188 GCF_001696715.1 Thauera phenolivorans
CGACGGCTACCACCACACCGACCTGCGACGGACGCGCTCGGCGATGCAGTCGATCATCCCGGTGTCGACCGGGCTCGCGCGCGGCGTCGAGCGCCTGCTGCCGGCGCTGGCCGGCAAGGTGCATGCGAAGGCGATCCGGGTGCCGACCCACAACGTGTCGGCGATCGACCTCGTCCTGGCGCTGTGCCGCGACACCGACGCCGCCAGCGTCAACCGTCTGCTGCGCGAGGCCGCCGAGGGCCCCTTCGCGGGCCTGCTGGCCTGGTCGGACGAGCCCCACGCCTCGATCGACTTCAACCACGATCCCCATTCCGCGATCATCGACGGCGGACAGACCCGGGTCAGCGGCAGTCGCCTGCTGAGCCTGATGGTGTGGTTCGACAACGAATGGGGCTTCGCCAACCGCATGCTCGACCTTACCCGTCACTGGCGCGGCCTGTGGGCAGCCGCGCCGGCGCCCGCCGATTTTCGCACTGCCCACTCTGGAGCCTGATCATGCAAGTCAAGAAGCTCGCCGACCTCGACGTCGCCGGCAAGCGGGTCTTCATCCGCGCCGACCTCAACGTGCCACAGGACGAGGCCGGCAACATCACCGAGGACACCCGCATCCGCGCCTCGATCCCGTCGATCCGCTACTGCCTCGACAAGGGCGCGGCGGTGATGGTCACCTCCCACCTCGGCCGCCCCACCGAGGGCGAGCTGCGCGCGGAAGACTCGCTGACACCGGTGGCGGTGCGACTCGGCCAACTGCTCGACAAGCCGGTGCGGCTGATCCAGAACTGGGTCGACGGCGGCTTCGAACTCAAGCCGGGCGAGATCGTGCTGCTCGAGAACTGCCGCTGCAACAAAGGCGAGAAGAAGGACGACGAGACCTTGGCGAAGAAGATGGCCGCGCTGTGCGACGTCTACGTCAATGACGCCTTCGGCACCGCCCACCGCGCCGAAGCCACCACCCACGGCATCGCCCGCTTCGCCCCGGTCGCCTGCGCCGGCATGCTGATGGGCGCCGAGATCGACGCCCTCGGCAAGGCCCTGCACGATCCGAAGCGCCCGCTGGTGGCGATCGTCGGCGGCGCCAAGGTGTCGACCAAGCTCAGCATCCTGAAGACCCTCGCCGACAAGGTCGACCAGCTCATCGTCGGCGGCGGCATCGCCAACACCTTCCTTCTCGCCGCCGGCAAGCGCATCGGCGAGTCGCTCGCCGAGCCCGAGATGGTGCGCGAGGCCCAGCAGGTCATGGACATCATGAAGGCGCGCGGCGCCGAGGTGCCGCTGCCGGTGGACGTGGTGGTGGCGGACGAGGTCTCGGCGCTGGCGCGTGCCAACCGGATCCCGGTAGACGAGGTCGGCCCGCACGACCGCATCCTGGATTTCGGCCCGAAGTCATCGGCCAGGCTCGCCGACATCATTGCCCACGCCGGCACCATCGTCTGGAACGGCCCGGTCGGCGTGTTCGAGTACCCGCAGTTCTCCGGCGGCACCAAGATGATGGCCTCCGCGATCGCCCACTCCGAGGCCTTCTCGATCGCCGGCGGCGGCGACACCCTGGCGGCGATCGCCAAGTTCGACATCGGCGGCGACGTTGGCTACATCTCGACCGGCGGCGGCGCCTTCCTCGAGTTCCTCGAGGGCAAGACCCTGCCCGCGATCGCGGCGCTGGAAGCCCGCTACGAGGGCTGATCGCCGCGCGTCGTATCGAGAACGGCCGCCCCGCGGGGTGGCCGTCCGTCGTGCTTCTGCCGGCACCAGGGCCTCACCCGGCGCCAGCGCGGCCCCGCCTCAGCGCCGCCGCAGCCAGCGTATCCCTTGCCCCGCCATCTTGCGGCGCAGCCAGGCCAGTTGGGTCTGCAGCGGCAGCTCCTTGGGGCAGAGGTCGTTGCACGCCAGCAGGCTCATGCAGCCGAAGATGCCCTCGTCGCTGCCGATGAGCTCGTAGAAGTCGGCATCCGCGCGGGTGTCGGCGGGGTCGAGGCGGAAGCGCGCGATCTTGTTGAGGCCGACCGCACCGACGAAACCCTCGCGCATCTGCGCGGTGGCACAGGCGGCGATGCAGCAGCCGCACTCGATGCAGCGGTCGAGCTCATAGACCCCCTCGGCCAGCGCCGGCTCCATGCGTGCCTCGAGGCGGTCGAGCTCGGGCTCCGCCTCGAGATGCACCCAGGTCTGCAGGCGCTCGGCGAGCTCGCGCATCCAGCGCCCCGTATCCACCGACAGGTCTGCGACCAGACGAAACACCGGCAACGGATAGAGGCTGAACGCGTCCGGCAGCGTGTTCGTCAGCGTACGGCATGCCAGGCCGGGGCGGCCGTCGACCACCATCGCGCAGGCACCGCACACCCCGGCGCGGCAGACGAAGTCGAAGTTCAGGTCCGGTGCCTGAGTGTCGCGGATCGCGTTGAGCGCGATGAAGAGCGTCATGCCAGGCTGCTCGTCGAGCTCGTAGTCGACCAGGCGCGGCACGCTCTGCGGGTCGCGCGGGTTGTGGCGGAAGACCGAAATCTTCAGACGGCGGCTCATCGCTGCGCTCCTTCTTCGATGTCGGCGAGGCGGTCGTTGTCGCCGCGATAGCGTTCGGGCAGACACCCGCGAAAATCCAGCAGCGCGGCCTGCAGCCGCGCGCGCCCTTCACCTTCGAGGCGGGCGCGGATGGCCTCGACCTCGGCCTCGCGCAGCGCGGTGGCCGGGTGCTCCACGATATTGCGCGTGCCGTAGCCGCGGAATCCGGGCGGCAGCTCCATGTTCTCGACCGTGATCGGCTCGTATTCCAGCACCGGCGTAGCGCCCCCCGTCGGCCACCAAGCCAGCGTGCGACGCAGCCAGTCGCGGTCGTTGCGCGCCGGGTAGTCCTCGCGAGCGTGGGCGCCACGGCTCTCGCGACGCTCGAGCGCCCCCTGCGCGGCACACAGCGCGAGTGCGAGCATGCGCGGCAGCCGGTAGGCGGCGACGAGCTCCGGATTGGCGTCGAGGTGTCGGCTGGCGATGCCGATCCGCCGCGCGCGTGCCTGCAGGTCGGCCAGCCTGGCGACCGCGCTCCGCAGCCCCGACTCGTTGCGGAACAGGCCGACGTGCTCGGTCATTGTCGCCTCCATCTCGCGCCGCAGCGAGGCCGCGCTGTCGCCGCCCGGCGCGGGCGCGGGGCGTGCTGCGATGGACTCGAGCGCAGCGCGTTCGCGACCGACGAATTCGCGCGCGAGGCCGGGCGAGAACTCAAGCGCGCCGGCCTGCGACTCGACGAAGTCGGCGACGTACTCACCCACCAGCATGCCCGCCACCACCGTCTCGGCGAGCGAGTTACCGCCCAGGCGGTTGAAGCCGTGCAGGTCCCAGCACGCCGCCTCGCCCACCGCGAACAAGCCGCGCAGCGAGCGCGACTCGCCGCGGTGGTCGGTGCGGATGCCGCCCATCGAGTAATGCTGGGTCGGGCGCACCGGGATCCACTCGCGCGCGGGGTCGATGCCGAGGAAGTGGCGGCAGATGTCCTTCACCTCGCGCAGCTTGCGGTCGATGTGGGCGGCGCCGAGCACCGTGATGTCGAGCCACAGGTGCTCGCCCACGGCGGACTTCACACCCTTGCCGCGCCGCATGTGCTCGGCCATTCGCCGCGAGACCACGTCGCGCGAGGCGAGCTCGGCCTTCTCCGGCTCGTAATCGGGCATGAAGCGGTGGCCATCCGCGTCACGCAACAGGCCGCCGTCGCCGCGGCAGCCCTCGGTGACGAGGATGCCGGCGGGCACGATCGCGGTGGGGTGGAACTGCACCGCCTCCATGTTGGCAAGCCGCGCCACCCCGGTCTCGAGTGCGATCGCCGCGCCCATGCCTTCGTTGATCAAGGCATTGGTCGAGATCCCCCAGATCCGACCGAAGCCGCCGGTGGCGATCACCGTCGCCGCGGCGAGGATGGCGTAGAGCTCGCCGCTCTCCAGGTCGCGCACCACCGCGCCCTGGCAGCGTCCGTCGTCATGGATCAGCGCCATCGCCTCGCTGCGGTCGCGCACCGGGACGCCTTCGGCCACCGTGCGGTCGCCGAGCGCGTAGAGCATGGTGTGGCCGGTGCCGTCGGCGGTGTAGCAGGTGCGCCACTTGCGCGTGCCGCCGAAGTCGCGCGCGGTGATCAGGCCGTGGGCCTCGTCGCGCTCGGTGAGCGTGACGCGCTCGCCGTTGATCACCACCTCGTGCGCCCCGCGCTGCACCCGGTTCCAGGGCACGCCCCAGGCCGCGAGCTCGCGCACCGCCTTGGGCGCCATGTGGGCGAACATGCGCGCGACGAGCTGGTCGCAGCCCCAGTCCGAGCCGCGCACGGTGTCGCCGAAGTGCACGTCCTCGTTGTCGCCCATGCCCTTGAAGGCGTTGCCCAGGCTCGCCTGCATGCCGCCCTGCGCCGCTACCGAGTGCGAGCGCTTGGCCGGCACCAGCGAGAGCACCTCGACCCGCAGCCCGCGCCGCGCCGCGCCCACCGCGGTGCGCAGGCCGGCCAGGCCGCCGCCCACCACCAGCACGTCGGTGTATTCGATCCTCATCGCGCCTCCTCCGCCGCGGTCACGCCGCGCTGCCAGGTCGGCACATAGCGCTCGCCAGCGCGCGGCGCGTGCTCGACCCCCATGCGGATCTCCGCCATCAGCGTGGTCAGCCCGAGGGTGAGCAGGAAGGCGATCAGGCCCCACATCGCGATCTTCAGCCGGCGTCGGCTCGCACGCGCGTCGCCGCCCTCGAACCAGCCCCACTTCACCGCCAGCCGGTACAAGCCGACGCTGCCATGCACTTCGACCGCGAACAGCAGCGCCAGATAGAGCGGCCAGAAACCGCCGGTCCACACGCGATCGGCGGACGCGTAGGGGCCGATCAGATCAGGATGCATGAACATCGCGTATAGATGCACCGGCGCGAGAAAGAACATCGCGAAGCCCGTCGCCACCTGCACGAACCACAGCACGGTGTCGCCGTGACGGAGCCGGCTGCCGTGGGTGGCAGCGATACGGTACTGGCGCCAGTCGGCAGGGAATTTGCGCAGCGCGAGCAGCGCATGCAGCGCGAACAGTAGCGAGATCACCGCAACGAAACTCGACACCAGCCAGGCCTGCGGACGGGGCAGGAAAAAATAGCCCTCGAAAAAGCGCGCCACTGCCCAAGCGACGTCCTCGCTGATCAGGATCGCCGAAACGAAGCCCATGTGCAGCCACATGAAGAGTGCGAGCGCGAGGCCGGTCAGGCTCTGGAGCACATCGAGCCGCGCGGGCCAGGTGGAGGCGGC
>NZ_MBFM01000001.1:363198-405283 GCF_001696715.1 Thauera phenolivorans
CCCCATGCGGATCTCCGCCATCAGCGTGGTCAGCCCGAGGGTGAGCAGGAAGGCGATCAGGCCCCACATCGCGATCTTCAGCCGGCGTCGGCTCGCACGCGCGTCGCCGCCCTCGAACCAGCCCCACTTCACCGCCAGCCGGTACAAGCCGACGCTGCCATGCACTTCGACCGCGAACAGCAGCGCCAGATAGAGCGGCCAGAAACCGCCGGTCCACACGCGATCGGCGGACGCGTAGGGGCCGATCAGATCAGGATGCATGAACATCGCGTATAGATGCACCGGCGCGAGAAAGAACATCGCGAAGCCCGTCGCCACCTGCACGAACCACAGCACGGTGTCGCCGTGACGGAGCCGGCTGCCGTGGGTGGCAGCGATACGGTACTGGCGCCAGTCGGCAGGGAATTTGCGCAGCGCGAGCAGCGCATGCAGCGCGAACAGTAGCGAGATCACCGCAACGAAACTCGACACCAGCCAGGCCTGCGGACGGGGCAGGAAAAAATAGCCCTCGAAAAAGCGCGCCACTGCCCAAGCGACGTCCTCGCTGATCAGGATCGCCGAAACGAAGCCCATGTGCAGCCACATGAAGAGTGCGAGCGCGAGGCCGGTCAGGCTCTGGAGCACATCGAGCCGCGCGGGCCAGGTGGAGGCGGCAGGCGTGGGGAAGGCGCGGACAGCCGAGGGACGGGGCCGTGGAGATGCGTCGCGGCGCCGGAGCGAGCCGGGCGGCTCGTGCTCCACAGGGTGCGGGACACGGTGTTCTGAAGGCATGGTCGTACTGTACACCGCATCCTGCTGCGTTGCACAATAAGGCGCCGGGCGCGCCGCCGCGCAGTGCCCGCCGCCGATCGTGCAGCCACTGCTAGAATGCCTGAAGCCCTCTGCGCGGAGTCCCCGAATGTCCCGACACACCAAGATCGTCGCCACCCTCGGCCCCGCCTCCTCCGACCTGCAGACGCTAGAACGGATGGTCCATGCCGGTCTCGACCTGGTACGCATGAACTTCTCTCACGGCGAGGCGAAAGATCACGTGGCCCGCGCCGCGACCATCCGCGACGCGTCGGCGCGCGCCGGACGCCCGGTCGGCATCATCGCCGACCTGCAGGGGCCCAAGATCCGCATCGGCAGGTTCGAGAACGGCCGCGTGACGCTGACCCGCGACGCGCCCTTCATCCTCGACGCACGCTGCGAGCTGGGCAATGGACAGCGCGTCGGCCTCGACTACAAGGACCTGCCCAAGGACGTGAGGCCGGGCGACGTGCTGCAGCTCGACGACGGCCGGCTCAAGCTTACGGTACAGCGCGTGATCGGCCCCGAAATCCACACCACCGTCAAGGTGGGCGGCGAGCTGTCCAACAACAAGGGCATCAATCGCCAGGGCGGCGGCCTCACCGCGCCCTCCCTCACCGCCAAGGACATGGACGACATTCGCACCGCGGCGCGGATCGGGGTGGATTTTGTCGCCGTCTCCTTTCCCAAGAGCGCCGCCGACATGTACATGGCACGCCAGCTGCTGCGCGCTGCCGGCAGCACGGCGATGCTGATCGCCAAGATCGAGCGCACCGAGGCGGTCGCCAACCTCGACGAGATCCTCGAAGCCTCGGACGGCATCATGGTGGCGCGCGGCGACCTCGCGGTGGAGGTCGGCGACGCCGCGGTGCCAGCGTTGCAGAAGAAGATGATCCGCGCCGCGCGCGACCGCAACAAGCTCACCATCACCGCCACCCAGATGATGGAGTCGATGATCACCAGCCCGGTACCGACCCGCGCCGAGGTCTCGGACGTCGCCAACGCGGTGCTCGACGGCACCGACGCGGTGATGCTGTCGGCCGAGACCGCCTCCGGCCAGTTCCCGGTGGAGGTGGTGGAGGCGATGAGCCGGGTGTGCCTCGAGGCGGAGAAGTCCTCCGAGGTCAGCCTCGACCGCGAGGTGCTCAACCGGGTATTCACCCGCATCGATCAGTCGATCGCGATGGCGGCGATCTGGACCGCCTGGCACCTCAAGGTGAAGGCGATCGCCGCGCTCACCCAGACCGGCTCCACCGCGTTGTGGATGAGCCGGCTCAACGCCGGCCTGCCGATCTATGCCCTGACCCCGGAGATCAACGCCCGCAACCAGAT
The DNA here is from genome assembly GCF_001696715.1 of Thauera phenolivorans. Lineage (GTDB taxonomy): Bacteria > Pseudomonadota > Gammaproteobacteria > Burkholderiales > Rhodocyclaceae > Thauera > Thauera phenolivorans. Next base: position 365,320 of record NZ_MBFM01000001.1, read on the forward strand.
GACGCTGTACCGCCAGGTGTACCCGCTGCTGATGAGTCAGACCCACCAGGACCGCGACGTGCTGCTGTGGGAGGCCGAGCAGGTGCTGCTGGAACAGGGCGTGGTCGACTACGGCGACCTCATCGTGCTCACCATCGGTGAGCCGATCGGCGCCTCGGGCGGCACCAACACGCTGAAGATCGTGCGCGTCGGCGAGCATCACAAACCGGGCACGCTGGACGACCCGGTCTGACGATGGATTCGCCCCCTGCAGGAGGCGCATTCGGCGCGACGCAGGCTAAAATACCACTTTCGATCGCCACGCCGCCCCCCTGCGGCCCTCTTCCGGAGAGACTCATGCCCCTCGTTTCCATGCGCCAGCTGCTCGACCACGCTGCCGAACACGGCTATGGCCTGCCCGCGTTCAACGTGAACAACCTCGAACAGGTCCAGGCCATCATGGAAGCCGCCGCCGAGTGCGACAGCCCGGTGATCATGCAGGCCTCGGCCGGCGCGCGTAAGTACGCGGGCGAAGCCTTCCTGCGCCACCTCATCGATGCCGCCGTCGAGGCTTATCCGAACATCCCGATCGTCATGCATCAGGACCACGGCCAGTCGCCCGCGGTGTGCATGGGCGCGATCCGCTCGGGCTTCTCCAGCGTGATGATGGACGGCTCGCTGCTGGAAGACGGCAAGACGCCCTCCTCCTACGAGTACAACGTCGCCGTCACCCGCGAGGTGGTGAAGTTCTCGCACGCCATCGGCGTCAGCGTCGAGGGCGAACTGGGCTGCCTCGGCTCGCTCGAGACCGGCCAGGCCGGCGAGGAAGACGGCGTCGGCGCCGAGGGCACGCTCGACCACAGCCAGATGCTGACCGACCCCGACCAGGCCGCCGACTTCGTCAAGCAGACCGACTGCGACGCGCTCGCCATCGCGATCGGCACCAGCCACGGCGCCTACAAATTCAGCCGCAAGCCCACCGGCGACATCCTCGCCATCGAGCGCGTCAAGGCCATCCATGCCCGCATCCCCAACACCCACCTGGTGATGCACGGGTCCAGCTCGGTGCCCCAGGAGCTGCTCGAGATCATCCGCCAGTACGGCGGCGACATGAAGGAGACCTACGGCGTGCCGGTCGAGGAGATCGTGCAGGGCATCAGGTACGGCGTGCGCAAGATCAACATCGACACCGACATCCGCCTGGCGATGACCGGGGCGGTGCGCAAGTTCCTGGTCGAGAACCCCTCCAAGTTCGACCCACGCGAATTCAACAAGCCTGCCCGTGAGGCCGCCAAGCAGGTTTGCAAGGCCCGCTTCGACGCCTTCGGCTGCGCCGGCATGGCCTCGAAGATCAAGCCCATCTCGCTCGAGAAGATGGCCGCGCGCTACAAGGCCGGCGAGCTGACCCAGGTCGTGCGCTGAGCGCACACGCCCGCTCGCCGAAAGACGCGCCTGACGGGCGCGTTTTTCGTTTCTGCGTTCAGCGCTCCATCGCCCGCATCATCGCCGCCCCTTCGCTCTGCAGGAACTCCAGCAGGGCATCGAGCGCGGGCGTCATCGGCCGGTCGGTGCGCGAGACCACGTTCCACTCCCGGATCACCGGCGTGTCGGCCACCTCCAGCCGCACCAGCCGGCCGCCGTCCACCTCGATCGCGAAGGTGTGGTGCGACAGGAAGGCGATCCCCATGCCGGCCATCACCGCCTGCTTGAGCGTTTCATTGCTGCCGAGCTCGTCGGCGGCGAGCGGCTTGACGCCATGGGCGCGCAGGAAGCGCTCGAGATTGTCGCGCGTGCCCGAGCCCTGCTCGCGCAGCAGCAGGCGCTCCTCGGTCAGCGCCGCCGGCGGAATATTGCGTCGCCCCGCGAGGCGGTGGTCCGGCCGCGCCACGAAGGACAGCCGGTGGGGGGCGAAGGGAATGCGGCGAAGGTCCAGCCCGCGCGGCGGCTGGCCCATGATCGCCACGTCGCAGCGCTGTTCCTGGAGCAGGGTACGCACGTGCTCGCGGTTCGCCACCGTGAGGCGGAAGCTGATCTCGGGATAGCGGCGACCGAACTCAGCCAGCAGGTGGGGCACGAAATACTCCGCGGTGGTGATCGCCACCACGTCGAGGGTTCCCGCCGCCACGCCCATCCTCGCCTTCAACTCGACCTCCGCCAGTTCCAGGCTTTGCAGCACCTGTCGCGCCGCGCGCACCATCACCTCGCCCGCCGCCGTCAGGCGGGCCTCGCGCCGGCCATCGACGAGCACCTGCCCCACGATCCCCTCCGCATCGCGGATCTGCATCGAGATCGCCGGCTGCGTCAGGTGCAGCAGCCGCGCGGCCTGCGTGAAGCTGGCGCAGTCGGCCACGGCCACCAGCGCACGGAGCTGTTTCAGGGTCAGTCGCTGGGCGAGCTTCATCAGAAAACCTTATCTCAAATGAACATGAATTCTCATTGGAGCTTATTTAACGAAACGCTTATTGTCCAGTCGTGACCACCCGATAAGCACACCAGAAGGAAGGAGACGAACATGGGCGCAGCCGATAACCCGCAGCAGATCCTCGATCCCAAGAAGCGCTACCAGGCCGGGGTGCTCAAGTATGCGCAGATGGGCTACTGGGACGCCGACTACGAGCCGAAGGACACCGACGTGCTCGCCGTCTTCCGCATCACCCCCCAGGAAGGCGTCGATCCGATCGAGGCCGCTGCCGCGGTCGCCGGCGAATCCTCCACCGCCACCTGGACCGTGGTGTGGACCGACCGCCTGACCGCCTGCGACAAGTACCGCGCCAAGGCCTATCGCATCGACCCGGTCCCGGGCCAGGAAGGCCAGTACTTCTGCTGGGTGGCCTACGACCTCGACCTGTTCGAGGAAGGCTCGATCGCCAACCTCACCGCCTCGATCATCGGCAACGTGTTCAGCTTCAAGCCGCTCAAGGCCGCACGCCTCGAGGACATGCGCCTGCCGGTGGCCTACGTGAAGACCTTCCGCGGCCCGCCGACCGGCATCGTCGTCGAGCGCGAGCGCCTCGAGAAGTACGGCCGCCCACTGCTGGGCGCGACCATGAAACCCAAGCTCGGCCTGTCGGGCAAGAACTACGGCCGCGTGGTGTACGAAGCCCTGCGCGGCGGCCTGGACTTCACCAAGGACGACGAGAACATCAACTCGCAGCCCTTCATGCACTGGCGCGACCGCTTCCTGTACTGCATGGAAGGCGTCAACCAGGCCGCGGCGCAGACCGGCGAGTCCAAGGGCCACTATCTCAACATCACCGCCGGCACCATGGAGGAGATGTACAAGCGCGCCGAATTCGCCCGCGAGCTGGGTTCGTGCATCGTCATGATCGACCTCGTGATCGGCTGGACCGCGATCCAGTCGATCAGCAACTGGTGCCGCGAGAACGACATGATCCTGCACATGCACCGCGCCGGCCACGGCACCTACACCCGGCAGAAGAACCACGGCGTGAGCTTCCGCGTGATCGCCAAGTGGCTGCGCCTGGCCGGCGTCGACCACCTGCACGCCGGCACCGCGGTCGGCAAGCTCGAGGGCGACCCGATGACGGTGCAGGGCTTCTACAACGTCTGCCGCGACACCTACACCAAGCAGGATCTGCCGCGCGGCCTGTTCTTCGACCAGGACTGGGCCAGCATCAAGCGCGTCATGCCGGTCGCCTCGGGCGGCATCCACGCCGGCCAGATGCACCAGCTGCTCGACCTGTTCGGCGACGAATGCGTGCTGCAGTTCGGCGGCGGCACCATCGGCCACCCGATGGGCATCCAGGCCGGCGCCACCGCCAACCGCGTCGCGCTCGAAGCGATGGTGCTCGCCCGCAACGAAGGCCGCGACATCCTCAACGAAGGCCCGCAGATCCTCGCCGACGCCGCCAAATGGTGCCAGCCGCTGCGTGCCGCGCTCGATACCTGGGGCGACATCACCTTCAACTACACCAGCACCGACACCTCCGACTTCGTGCCCACCGCCAGCGTCGCGTAAGGCATCACCGCATCGCACATCGCCTCTGCCGCGCCCCCGAGCGGGCGCGCGGCAGGCGGCCTGCACCCCGCATTCGAGGAGACACCATCATGCGCATCACCCAAGGCTGCTTTTCCTTCCTGCCCGACCTCAGCGACAGCCAGATCGCGGCGCAGATCAACTACTGCCTCGAGCAGGAGTGGGCGGTCGCGATCGAGTTCACCGACGACCCCCATCCCCGCAACACCTACTGGAACATGTGGGGCCTGCCGATGTTCGACCTGCGCGACCCCGCCGGCGTGATGGGCGAACTCAAGGCCTGCCGCGAGGCCAACCCCGAGAACTACATCCGCATCAACGCCTTCGACTCCACCAAGGGCTGGGAGACGGTGCGCATGTCCTTCATCGTCCAGCGCCCCACCGCCGAGCCCGGCTTCCGCCTCATCCGCCAGGAGACGCAGGGCCGCAACCTGCGCTACACGATGGAGAGCTACGCCGTCGGCCGCAACCCGGAAGGCGCGCGCTACGCGGGCTGACCGGACGATCGCGCGACCGCCGTTAGCAGCGGCGACCGCCGCATCACCGCCGTCATCGCGGCGGTCGCCGCGCCTACCTGCCTTTCCGCGCGCCCACACAGGAGACGAGACCATGAACGCCCCCGAGAACGCCCCCGCCACGAGAATCGACCTCGCCGCCGAATTCCGCGACGCCGGCATCGGCGAAGTGCTCGACACCCTGGAGCGCGACCTCGTCGGCCTCGCCCCGGTCAAGCGCCGCGTGCGCGAGATCGCCGCCCTGCTGCTCGTCGATCGCGTGCGCCAGCGCCTCGGCCTGGCCACCGAGCACCCCTCGCTGCACATGAGCTTCAGCGGCAATCCCGGCACCGGCAAGACCACGGTGGCGATGCGGATGGCCGAGATCCTGCACCGCCTCGGCTACTGCCGTCGCGGCCACGTGGTGGCGGTGACCCGCGACGACCTCGTCGGCCAGTACATCGGCCACACCGCGCCGAAGACCAAGGAAGTGCTCAAGCGCGCGATGGGCGGCGTGCTCTTCATCGATGAGGCCTACTACCTCTACCGTCCCGAGAACGAGAAGGACTATGGCCAGGAGGCGATCGAGATCCTCCTGCAGGTGATGGAGAATCAGCGCGACGATCTCGTCGTGATCCTTGCCGGCTACGCGGACCGAATGGAGCGCTTCTTCGAATCCAACCCCGGCATGAAGTCGCGCATCGCCCACCATGTCGACTTCCCCGACTACGGCGACGACGAGCTCGGCGAGATCGCCGAGCGCATGCTCGCCAGCTGGAACTACCGCTTCGACGAGGACGCCCGCCGCGCCTTCGACGACTACATCGTGCTCCGTCGCCGCCAGCCCCACTTCGCCAACGCGCGCAGCATCCGCAATGCGCTCGACCGCATGCGCCTGCGTCAGGCACTGCGACTGTTCGAATCCGGCGCGACGGTCGATGCCGAGGCGCTCACCACGATCACCGAGGCCGACGTGCGCGCGAGCCGCCACTTTCAGCCCGACGAAGCCGCCGACGCCCTGCCCGAGCGCGCCGCACCCGCCACGAACACATAACGCCAAAAAACCAGTCCGGTCCCGTACCGGAGGAGACAAGCCATGTTCAGCCTCGAACGCCGCACGCTCACCGAATACCTGATCGATCACCGCCGCCGCAACCCGGAGGCCACCGGCGAGCTCAACGCGCTGATCCTGCAGGTCGCCCAGGCCTGCAAGGCGATCTCGCGCGCGGTCGCCCACGGCGCGCTCGCCGACGTGCTCGGCAGCCGCGACAGCACCAACGTGCAGGGCGAGGAGCAGAAGAAGCTCGACGTGCTCGCCGACGAGATCTTCCTGCGCGCCACCCACTGGGGCGGCGAGCTCGCCGGCATGGTCTCGGAGGAAAACGAGGCGCCGATCCCGCTGCCGGCCAGCGACCAGCGCGGCAAGTACCTGCTCGCCTTCGACCCGCTCGATGGCTCCTCGAACATCGACGTCAATGTGGCGGTGGGCTCGATCTTCTCCATCCTGCGTGCCGTCACGCCGGGCGAGGACGCCGCCGCCGCCGACTTCCTCCAGCCCGGCACCCGCCAGGTCGCCGCCGGCTACGCGATCTACGGCCCCTCCACGATGCTGGTGCTCTCGGTCGGCAGTGGCGTCGCCGGCTTCACCCTCGACCCGATCATCGGCGAGTTCTACCTCACCCACCCCGACATCCGCGTGCCGGAGAAGACGCGCGAGTTCGCCATCAACGCCTCCAACTCGCGCTTCTGGGAGCAGCCGGTGCGGCGCTATGTGGACGAGTGCCTCGCCGGCCGCACCGGTCCGCGCGGGGTGGACTTCAACATGCGCTGGATCGCCTCGCTGGTGGCCGAGACCCACCGCATCCTGATGCGCGGCGGCGTGTTCCTCTACCCGCGCGACCGCAAGGATCCCGCCAAGCCGGGACGACTTCGCCTGCTCTACGAATGCAACCCGGTCGGCTTCCTCATCGAGCAGGCCGGCGGCCGCGCCAGCACCGGCGTGCGTCCGGTGCTCGAGGTGCAGCCCGAGAGCCTGCACCAGCGCGTCGGCTTCGTGTTCGGCTCCAAGGAGGAAGTCGAGCGCATCGAGCGCTACCACGCCGAGCCCGTCATCGGCGGCCAGCAGGACGAACTGCCGCTGTTCCACGGCCGCTCGCTGTTCGGCGACACCGAATTCGCTCAATAAGACCCCAGGGGAAACACCATGTCCGAACGTCATCCGATCGTCGCCATCACCGGCTCGTCCGGCGCGGGCACCAGCACCGTGCAGCGCACCTTCGAGGAGATCTTCCGCCGCGAGGGCGTGACCGCAGCCGTCATCGAAGGTGACAGCTTCCACGCCTACGAGCGCAAGACGATGCGCGAGAAGCTCGCCGCCTGCGAGGTCGACGGCGGCTGCCAGCTCAGCCACTTCGGTCCCGAGGCCAACCTCTTCGGCGAAATCGAGAACCTCTTCCGCAGCTACGGCGAGTCGGGCGGCGGCAAGCGTCGCAAGTACCTGCACAACGCAGAAGAGGCAGAACCCTGGAAGCAGGAGCCGGGCACCTTCACGCCCTGGGAAGACCTGCCGACCGGTACCGACCTGCTGTTCTACGAGGGCCTGCACGGCGCCGTGCAGCATGAGGACATCGACGTCGCCCGCTTCGTCGACCTGCTGATCGGCGTGGTCCCCGTGGTCAACCTCGAGTGGATCCAGAAGCTGCACCGCGACAAGAACACCCGCGGCTACTCCACCGAGGCCGTCACCGACACCATCCTGCGGCGCATGCACGACTACGTGCATTACATCTGCCCGCAGTTCGCGCGCACCCATGTGAACTTCCAGCGCGTGCCGATGGTGGACACCTCGAACCCCTTCATCGCGCGCGCGATACCGACCGCGGACGAGTCGATGGTGGTGATCCGCTTCGCCAACCCCAAGGGGATCGACTTCCCCTACCTGCTCAACATGATCAACGACAGCTTCATGAGCCGCGCCAACACCATCGTCGTGCCGGGCGGAAAGATGGAGCTGGCGATGCAGCTCATCTTCACCCCCTTCATCTGGCGCCTGATGGAAAGACGCCGCAAGGCGCTGGCGCAGTAAGGCACGCACCCGCGAATCCGCGCGACCGCCAGACAAGCATCCACGCCGAGCGGAGAGCCGGGGGTGTTCCTGAAGCGGGCGAGGACTGTCCGAGCCCGAAGGGCGAGTTCCGCAGCCCGCGGAAGGAACACCCCCGGCTAGGCCGCGGGTTCCTGGAACGCTCTTCGGCCGAGGAGGGATTTTTTTGACCCCACCAGCCTCACGGCCCGTGCCTGCGTAGCGTGGTGCCTGAACAACGGCTGTAGACGACATTCCCAATTCTTGGAGAGCCCCGATGAACATGCGACTCACCCAGGCGCCGGTCGACACCCTCTGCGCCGACGCGCTCCGCTTCCTCGCCATCGACGCCGTCGAAGCCGCCAAGTCCGGCCATCCCGGCATGCCGATGGGCATGGCCGAGATCGCGGTGGCGCTGTGGACCCGCCACCTCAAGCACGATCCCGCCGACCCCGCCTGGCCCGACCGCGACCGCTTCGTGCTCTCCAACGGCCACGGCTCCATGCTGCTCTACGCCCTGCTCCACCTCAGCGGCTACGACCTGCCGCTCGACGAGCTCGGGCGCTTCCGCCAGCTCGACAGCCGCACCCCCGGCCACCCCGAAGTCGGCCACACCCCCGGCGTGGAAACCACCACCGGCCCGCTCGGCCAGGGCCTCGCCAACGCCGTGGGAATGACGCTCGCCGAGAAGCTGCTCGCCGCCGAATTCAACCGCCCCGGCCACGCCATCGTCGACCACCGCACCTGGGTCTTCCTCGGCGACGGCTGCCTGATGGAAGGCATCAGCCACGAGGCCACCAGCTTCGCCGGCGTGCAGCGGCTGTCGAAGCTGATCTGCTTGTGGGACGATAACCGCATCTCGATCGATGGTGACGTCGAAGGCTGGTTCGCCGACGACACCCCGGCACGCTTCCGCGCCTACGGCTGGAACGTCGTCGAGGCGGTCGACGGCCACGACGTCGAGGCGGTCGACCGCGCCATCCGCGCCGCGCTCGACAACGCGGCGAACGACTGCGGGCCGACGCTGATCTGCTGCCGGACGACGATCGGCAGGGGCAGCCCGGGTCGCGCGGGCAGCGCCGACGTGCATGGCGCGCCGCTCGGCGCCGAGGAGATCGCCGCCACCCGCGCCGCGCTCGGCTGGGCGCACGCGCCGTTCGAGATCCCCGACGAGGTCCGCCGCGCCTTCGACGCCCGCCACCGCGGCGCGACGCAACACACCGACTGGCAGGCCCGCTTCGACGACTACGCCGCAGCCTTCCCCGACGACGCGGAGTCGTTCCGCCGTCGCATGGCGGGCGAGCTGCCGGTGGGCTTCGGCGTGCTGTCGAACGCGATCCTGCGCGGCGTGCATAACGACGGTGCAACCGTCGCCACCCGCAAGGCCAGCCAGCAGGCGATCGGCCGCCTGGCGCGCGCGCTGCCCGAACTGCTCGGCGGCTCCGCCGACCTCACCCACTCCAATCTCACCGACTGGCCGGGCTGCGGCGCGGTGCGCGCCGACGCGCCGGGACGCCACATCAACTGGGGGGTGCGCGAGTTCGGCATGGCAGCGGCGCTCAACGGCATCGCGCTCCATGGTGGCTTCATCCCCTTCGGCGCCACCTTCCTGGTGTTCTCGGACTACGCCCGCAACGCGATCCGCATGAGCGCGCTGATGAAGCAGCGCGTCGTGTATGTGATGACCCACGACTCGATCGGCCTCGGCGAGGACGGCCCCACCCACCAGCCGGTCGAGCACATCCCCAGCCTGCGCCTGATCCCGGGGCTGGACGTCTGGCGCCCGTGCGACGCGGTGGAAACCCAGGCCGCCTGGAACGCGGCGGTCGCCCGCCGCGACGGACCCAGCCTGCTCGCCCTGTCGCGCCAGAACCTGCCGCACCAGCCGCGCGCGGCCGATCAGCTGCAGGCGATCGCCCGCGGGGGCTACGTGCTCGCCGACGCGCAGGCGCTGGCGCTGGTGATCATCGCCACCGGCTCGGAAGTGGCGCTGGCGATGGCGGCGCGCGAGGCGCTCGCCGCGGAAGGCGTCGGGGTACGCGTCGTCTCCATGCCCTGCACCGCCGTCTTCGACCGCCAGCCCACCGACTACCGGCGCAGCGTGCTGCCGCCGAGCGTGCCGCGGCTGGTGATCGAGGCCGCGCGCAGCGACGGCTGGTGGCGCTACCTCGCCGGGGTGCGCGGCACCGTCGTCGGCATGGACGGTTTCGGCGAATCGGCGCCTGCTGCCGCGCTGCTGCAGCGCTACGGCTTCCACACCGAAGCCGTGCTCGCCCAGGCGCGCAGCCTGCTGCAGCCCGACTGACCAATCCGGACGATCCCGATGGAGGACACCCCGATGAATTTCGTGCATCTCGCCGAGCTCGACCTCGCCGGCAAACGGGTCTTCATCCGCGCCGACCTGAACGTGCCGCTCGACGCCGACGGCACGATCGCGGACGACAGCCGGATCCGGGCCAGCCTGCCCGCGATCCACCTCTGCCTCGAGGCCGGTGCGGCAGTGATGATCACGTCGCACCTCGGCCGCCCCGTCGAGGGTGCGCTGACGCCGGCGGATTCGCTCGCCCCGGTCGCGGCCTGCCTCGGCGAGCTGCTCGGGCGGCCGGTCCCGCTGGTCCCGGACTGGACCGACGGCGACTTCTCCCTGCAGCCGGGCGAGGTCGTGCTGTTCGAGAACTGCCGCGGCAACGTCGGCGAGAAGGCCGACGATCCGCGGCTCGCCGCGCGCATCGCCAGCTTCATCGACGTCTATGTGAACGACGCCTTCGGCACCGCCCACCGCAAGGAGTGCACGCTGCACGCGCTGGCACTGGCCGCGCCCGTGACCTGCGCCGGCCCGCTGATGGCGGGCGAGCTCGAGGCGCTCGGTCGCGCGCTCGCCCGGCCGGCGCGGCCGCTGGCCGCCATCGTCGCCGGCGCCAAGGTGTCGACCAAGCTCACCATCCTGGAGAGCCTGACCGACAAGGTCGATGTGCTGGTGCTGGGCGGCGGCATCGCCAACACCTTCCTCGCCGCACGCGGCTGCGAAGTCGGCGCCTCGCTGCACGAGCCGGACCTGGTCGACGCCGCGCGGCGGGTGGAACGCCGGCTCGCAGAACGCGGCGGCGTGGTGTGGCTGCCGGAAGACGTGGTGATCGCCGACCGCTTCGCCGCCGACGCGGACGCCCGCATCTGCGATTCGGAGAGCGTGCCGGCGGGCTGGATGATCCTCGACATCGGTCCGCAGAGCCGCGACTCGCTCGCCAGCACGCTCGCGCGCGCCGGCACAATCGTATGGAACGGTCCGGTGGGCGTGTTCGAGATGGGCGCCTTCGCTGCCGGCACCCGTCGCCTGGCCGAGGCGATCGCCGCCAGTCCGGCCTACAGCATCGCCGGGGGCGGCGACACCCTGGCGGCGATCGCGCGCTTCGGCGTCGGCGAGCGCATCGATTACATCTCCACCGGCGGCGGCGCCTTCCTCGAATTCCTCGAGGGCCGCGAACTGCCCGCCGTCGCCGCGCTGCGCGACCGCGCCCGGCCTGCCGGCGGCCTCGTCGAGCCGACGAGGCGCCTCGAGCACGAACCCGAAACCATCTGAACCCGACCAAGGAAGCCCCGATGGCAATGATCGCCCTACGACAGCTGCTCGACCACGCCGCCGACCACGATTACGGCGTGCCCGCCTTCAACATCAACAACATGGAGCAGATCCAGGCCATCATGCTCGCCGCCGAGGCGACCGACAGCCCGGTGATCCTGCAGGCTTCGGCCGGCGCGCGCGGCTACGCCGGCGAGGCCTTCCTGAAGAAGATGGTCGAGGCCGCCGTCGAGCAATGGCCCGACATCCCGGTCTGCCTGCACCAGGACCACGGCGCCAGCCCGGCGGTGTGCCAGCAGTCGATCCGCAGCGGTTTCACCAGCGTGATGATGGACGGCTCGCTGCGCGCGGACATGAAGACCCCGGCGAGCTACGACTACAACGTGGACGTCACCCGCCGCGTGGTCGAGATGGCGCATGCGGTGGGGGTGTCAGTGGAAGGCGAACTCGGCTGCCTCGGCTCGCTCGAGACCGGCCAGGCCGGTGAGGAGGACGGCGTCGGCGCCGAAGGCACGCTGGACCACAGCCAGATGCTCACCGACCCCGCGGAGGCCGCCGACTTCGTCGCCGCCACCGGGGTCGATGCGCTCGCGGTGGCGATCGGCACCAGCCACGGCGCCTACAAGTTCACCCGCCCCCCCACTGGCGACATCCTCGCCATCGAGCGCATCGCCGCCATCCACGCTCGCATCCCCGACACCCATCTGGTGATGCATGGTTCCTCCAGCGTGCCGCAGGAATGGCTCGCCATCATCCGCGAGCACGGCGGCGAGATCGGCGAGACCTACGGCGTGCCGGTCGAGGCGATCGTGCACGGCATCCGCAATGGCGTGCGCAAGGTCAACATCGACACCGACCTGCGCCTGGCGATGAGCGGCGCGATGCGCCGGCTGATGGCCACCGACCGCAAGGAGTTCGATCCACGCAAGTTCTTCAAGGCCGCGCGCGACGCCGCACGCGACATCTGCCGCGCGCGCTTCGAGGCCTTCGGCTGCGCGGGGCAGGCCAGCCGCATCAGGCCACTGCCGCTGGACGCGCTCGCGCGGCGCTATGCCGCCGCGGCCCACTGAGGACCTCGCCGCCACGCGCTGACGCCTCGCCACGCAGCCCCTTCGTCCCGCCGGCGGATCACCGCCACGCTGGCGGCGCCTCGGGCGGCGCCTCCTTTCCCTCTCCCTGCCTTCGGGCCTTTCGCCCGCTTCCCACTCCGGAAGCGGGCTTTTTTACTTGCGCAAGGAGACGCGTCGCTCCGCTCGCGTGCAACGGTCCGCTTGTCACGGCGCAAGCCCGCGGGCAAGAATGCCGGCAGGCCTGCCCCGGCGGCCTCATCCCGACCGCCTCTCAGCCCATTACGCCACCCTGCGCGCCACGTCCATGCCCCTGTTCGAACAGCACCCACTGCGCCAGTCGCTCAGCGACGAAGTCCACGCGCGCCCACCCGTCCCGCTCAATACGCCGGAATTCGTCACCTACCTCGCCTTCCTGCACCACGAGGGCAGCGCCGAACGGGAGGCCGCGCACCTGCGCCAGCTCGCCGAACAGCTCGGGCTGCCCGAGCCGAAAACGGACTCCGGCCACCTGCTGATGGAGAGCGACGGCTTCCGCCTCAAGTGGGAGCGTCACAACGAGTTCTCCAGCTACTGCTTCTTTCGTCGCATCGAGCCCGAGGACATCGCCGAGGACTATGCGCTTCTGCATGTGCCCGCGGCCTGGCGCAAGGCGATTCCCGGCCAGCTCATCGCCGCCACCCACATCGAGTTGCGCAGCATCGCCGAGATGCCGCTGGAATCGGTTCTGCACCAGCAGTCGCGCCGCGGCCAGGCACTGGTGGCCTCGTCGGTGTCCGATGGCGCCGGCTGGGTGCTGACCGACTTCCACCTGTACGAGGGCTTCTCCCACTTCCTCGTGCTCGACAAGGACTTCACCCCGCGCCAGGCCGGCCGCATCGCCCAGCGCCTGGTGGAGATCGAGCTCTATCGCGTGATGGCCCTGCTCGCCTTTCCGGTGGCGAAGGAGGTCGGCCGCCTGGTGTCGCGCGCCGAGGACGAGCTCGCCGACCTCATGGACGGCATGGGCCAGTCGCGCACCGCCGACGACGACCGCGCGGTGCTCACGCGCCTGTCGCGCCTGGCCGCCGAGGTCGAGCGCTCGGTGGCGCGCACCACCTTCCGCTTCGGCGCCGCCGCCGCCTACTATCGCCTGGTGCGCCAGCGCATCGAGGACTTGCGCGAAGCGCGCCTCCCCGGCTTCTCGCCGATCGCCGAGTTCATGGATCGCCGCCTGGTGCCGGCGATCGACACCTGCGCCTCGATCGCCCGCCGCCAGGACGACCTCTCCGCGCGCATCGCGCGCAATTCGCAGCTGCTGCGCACCCGGGTGGACATCGAGATCGAACGCCAGAACCAGGAACTGCTCGCACAGATGAACCGCCGCGCCAAGATCCAGCTCCACCTCCAGGAGACGGTGGAAGGCCTGTCGGTGGTGGCGATCACCTACTACGCCTCGCAGCTGGTGAACTACCTCGCGAAGGGGGCGAAGGACTTCATCGCCCCGGCCACGCCGGAGGTGATCACCGCGGTGTCGATCCCGGTGATCGCCGGGCTGGTGTTCCTGGGGCTGAGGAGGATGCGCAAGCTGCTGGGCACGGAAGAGGGCGTCACCCATCCGTGAGCCCGGGTCCGGCTCACCCCGGGCCGCATCTGCGGCAGGTGGCGGAACCGAAAGCATGCGCAGCGGTCTTCACAGCATCTGCACGACGGGAGCCGCCGCCATGTCGCACCATTCCCGACTGCGCCGCCGGGTCGTCCTCGGCGGAAGCGCCCTGATCCTGTCTTCGCCGCTCGCCGCGGCACTGCGCGCGCTGACCCCGGGCCAGACCGTCGGCCCCTTCTACCCGGTCACCCCGCCGCTGCACAGGGACAACGACCTGACCCTCGTCGACGGCAGCAAGGTTCGCGCCGCCGGGCAGATCAGCGATCTCACGGGCCGGGTGCTGGACATCGACGGGCGTCCTCTCGCCGGCCTGCGCGTGGAGATCTGGCAGTGCGACGCCAACGGGCGCTACCGCCATCCGCGCGACCGCAGCGGGCTAGAGGAGGACCCGAACTTCCAGGGCTTCGGCCACACGATCACCGACGCCGACGGGCGCTACCGTTTCCGCACCATCCGCCCTGTGCCCTATCCCGGCCGCACCCCGCACATCCATGCCGCGGTGTTCCCGGAGGGCGGCCGCCCCTTCGTCACCCAGATCTACGTCGCCGGCGAACCGCTCAACCAGCACGACGGCCTCTTCATGCGCGTGCCCGAGGCGCTGCGCCCGCTGCTGCTGGCCGACTTCGTCGCGGTCGATGACCCCGCCGTGGCGTTCACGGCAGAATTCGACTTCGTCCTCGCGCCCGTCCTCGCCGGGCTGTTCGAGCCCCACACTGTCTGACGCCGCGCCCCTGAGGCCAGCCTGCACGCCGGGCGACCACCGGAGAACGAAGCCCCCATGACCGTCCGCACCGTCCTCCGCATGGGCGACCCCCGCCTGCTGCAGTCCGCCGCCCCGGTCACTGTCTTCGGCACGCCGGAGCTCGCCGCGCTGGTCGACGATCTGTTCGACACCATGGCGGCCGAAGGTGGCGTCGGCATCGCCGCGCCGCAGATCGGCGTGAGCCTGCGCGTCGTCATCTTCGGCTTCGAGCGCAGCGAGCGCTACCCGGACGCGCCCGCAGTGCCGACCACGGTGCTGGTCAATCCGATCATCACCCCGCTGTCGGACGAGACCGAGGAGGGCTGGGAAGGCTGCCTCTCCGTCCCCGGCCTGCGTGGCGTCGTGCCCCGCCACGCCCGCATCCGCTACCAGGGCTTCACCCCGGAGGGCGAAGCGATCGACCGCGTTGCCGAAGGCTTCCACGCCCGCGTCGTGCAGCACGAGTGCGACCATCTCGACGGCACGCTCTACCCGATGCGGGTGAAGGACTTTGCGCGCTTCGGATTCACGGAGGTGCTGTTTCCGGAGCTTGGTACGGCTGCGCGAGCTCGTGCAGAAGCGCACGCTCGGCTTGAATGATTGGGGGGGTCGGCTCGAATGACGCCTGACGAACAGGTCGGACGTGGTTATATCTTCCCCACTTTCTGAGTCGCCCGGTCATTCCCTCGTCACCGCGGCATCAGGGCGAAGACGCCCCAGCCCGGATATTCACGCGTGTAAGCGGCGTAGCGCGCCGGTTCCTCGGTCAGTCGGGCTCGAACCTCTTGCGCCAACTCGTCGTCGGGATTGGCTTCGAGCCATCGGCGCATGGTCAGCCATTTGGCCGCCTCGTATCTGTCCCAGCCATCCGGGTCAGCCAGAACCATTTCAACGACGTCGCAGCCAAGGCGGCCGAACGACGCGAGAAGCCGCGTAGCCGGCGCCATCGCCGTGGATGAACTCGACCTGATCGGCAACGCCGAGTTCTTCGGCACGGCGTTTCGCTTGCGCGGTGAACGGCTGGCTCGTGTCGACGCCGATGCCATTGATGCCCTGATCGCGCGCCCAGGTGCAAAGCATCTCGCCCGAACCGCTGCCGAGGTTGAGCACCCGGGTTCCCGATTCAAGGCGCAGCGCCGCCCCGAGCGTGGCGAGCTTTTCGGGTGTGATCGGGTTGTGGATGCGGTGCGCGCGCTCGGTGATGCTGAAGATCCTCGGGATGTCCACTGAGGAAAATTTCCTTATGAGTGTGCATGGCTTCGGTCAGCGCCCAACGTCTCGGCTAGATGAAGGGCCGTCACGCCCGGAACGGACTGGAACACCTCGTCATGGATCTTCGTCTGCAGGGCCGACCCAGAACGCTGGGTTATGCGCCACCTCCCATAAATAGCCGTCCGGATCGGAGAAGTACCCGGCGTACCCGCCCCACGATGTCTTCTCCGCGGGCTTCGTGACCCTGGCACCTGCGAGGGCGGCCTGAGCCATGACTTCATCGACCTCCCCTTCGGAGCCGACATTGTGCGCCAGACTAAACCCTGGAAAACCGCCAGCCCGACCTGAGACGCCAGCATCTCGAGCGAGGGCTTCACGGCCATAAAGGCCCAGCCAGGTGCCCTGGAGCGTGAAGAAGGCGACCTCCGGAGGGGACTCCATCCGGGGAAGGCCGAGCCCCTGCTCATAAAACCTGATAGAGCGTTGCAGATTCTCAACGCCGAGCGTGATCATGCTGATCCGTGGTTTCATGGTCCGATCCTCCCGACATGACGCGCTACCGTCCACGCGCCGCGTTTGGCGCAGTCAGGTGCGGCGGATCGTTCGACCCGGAATGCTCGTACTGCGCGAGCCATACCGTGTGCCCCCCGCACCCTGGATCTTCGACCGCATGATCCAGCATCTCGAACCCATGTGATGCAAGGAGCGTCCCGTACTCTTCAGGAGCCAGACTGGCGTGGTACAGGGGTTCGCCCTCGAAGGAGCCTATCGCCTCACCGTGCACAGCACCAGTCGTGAACAGCAATGGCGCGCCAGATGACGCATGCGCACGGAACACGGCGAACATGCCCTTCTGATCCTCGTGCGAGAGGTGGAAGAAGCTGTCCCACGCGATCAATCCGTCAAACTTTCGGTCGATCAGCAGCGCCCGCATATCAGCCACGAACCATTCCGCATCCGGAAAACGGCGCCGGCATTTGGCGATGAGGGTTGGCGAAGAATCGACGCCAACAACGGCGAACCCACGCTCCAGGAGATGGCGGGCCATGGGTTGGCCCGAGCCGCACCCCAGGTCCAGCACCGTGCCGCCTGGGGGCAGCAGCGCGACGAAACGCTCCATCCACGCTCTTTCGAGAACGAGATCGGCCATGCGGTTTCGATCCCAGGCTTCCGCATGTCGCTCATACAAGCGAATGATTTCATCGGCCCCTGAAGACATCGCGTTCTCCTTCTCTTGCCGAACACACTTTAGCCCGCGGATCCGCGAGCGCGTTCAAGGGCGATCGACACGCCTTCCCATGCCTCGCACAACCCCGAAAGTGAGCGCCCCTCCCCTATAATCCCGCTTTTGCCAGCAACCCGAGGGCCCACCGTGGCGACTCCGCTTTTCGAAACTTCCATCAAGAGCCTGCCGCTGCTCGGCCGCGGCAAGGTGCGCGACATCTACGCGGTAGACGACGACAAGCTGCTGATCGTCACCAGCGACCGCCTGTCGGCCTTCGACGTGATCCTGCCCGACCCGATCCCGGACAAGGGCAAGGTGCTGGTGGCGCTGGCGAACTTCTGGTTCGAGCGCCTCGGCCATATCATCCCCAACCAGCTCACCGGCATCGATCCGGAAACGGTCGTCGCCGCCGACGAGCGCGAGCAGGTGCGCGGGCGCGCGCTGGTGGTCAAGCGCCTGAAGCCGCTGCCGATCGAGGCGGTGGTGCGCGGCTACGTGATCGGTTCGGGCTGGAAGGACTACCAGGCCACCGGCGCGATCTGCGGCATTCCGCTACCGGCCGGCCTGCCGCAGGCGGCGAAGCTGCCGGCGCCGATCTTCACGCCCTCTTCGAAGGCCGACATCGGCGAGCACGACGAGAACATTTCCTTCGCGCAGGCCGAGGCGCGCTGCGAGGCGCTGATGAAGGACGCGCTCGCCGGCACCGGCAAGACCGGCGCCCAGCTCGCCGAGGAGGCGCGCGCCGCGGCGATCGCGCTGTATTCCGAGGCCGCCGACTATGCCGCCGGGCGCGGCATCATCATCGCCGACACCAAGTTCGAGTTCGGCATCGACGCCGCCGGCACGCTGCACCTGATCGACGAGGCGCTGACACCGGACTCCTCCCGCTTCTGGCCCGCCGACGGCTACCGCGAGGGCATCAGCCCGCCGTCCTTCGACAAGCAGTACGTGCGCGACTATCTCGAGACGCTCGACTGGAACAAGGCGCCGCCGGCACCGAAACTGCCCGCCGAGGTCATCGAGCACACCGCGGCGAAGTACCGCGAGGCCTACGAGCGCCTGACCGGTCACGAACTGGCCTAAGCCTCCTCTCGGGCCGGCCGCCCCACGCCGCAGCCAGCGGTGTCGGCGCGGCCGGCCCGAACCACGTCCGACGGTGCGCCTCAGGAGACAAGAACAATGAAACCCCCCGCATCCGGCCGCACCCTGGCGATGGCTGTCGTCATCGCCGCCTACGTGCTGTCCTTCTTCCACCGCTTCGCCCCCGCGGGCATCGCGCAGGATCTCGCCGCCGCTTTCCATACGAGCGCAGCCTCGCTCGGCGTGCTGGCCGCCACCTATTTCTACGTCTACACGATCATGCAGGTGCCGACCGGCATCCTGGTCGACACCCTCGGGCCGCGCCGCATCCTGCTGCTAGGCGGGCTGATGGCCGGCGCCGGCAGCGCGCTGTTCGCGCTTGCCCCCGACCTCGACGCCGCGCTCATCGGCCGCACCCTGGTCGGCCTCGGCGTATCGGTGGTGTTCATCGCGATGCTC
The DNA here is from genome assembly GCF_001696715.1 of Thauera phenolivorans. Lineage (GTDB taxonomy): Bacteria > Pseudomonadota > Gammaproteobacteria > Burkholderiales > Rhodocyclaceae > Thauera > Thauera phenolivorans. The sequence goes on from NZ_MBFM01000001.1 coordinate 383,879, forward strand.
AAGCTGATCGCCGTGTGGTACGACGAGCGCCGCTTCGCCACCCTGGTCGGCCTGTCGATGCTGCTCGGCAACCTCGGCTCGGTACTCGCCGGTACCCCGCTGGCGGCGGTGGCCCAGGTGGTGTCCTGGCGCGGCGTGTTCATCGGTGCGGCGGTGCTGTCGGTGGCGCTCGGCATCGCCTGCTGGATCTTCGTGCGCGAGCAACGCGAGGAAGGCGCGTCCAGACCCCACTTCAGCTGGGCGGCGATCCGGCGCGGCCTCGCGGGCGTGCTCGCCAACCGCGCCACCTGGCCCGCGGTGTGGGTCAATTTCGGCCTCGCTGGCAGCTTCTTCGCCTTCGCCGGCCTGTGGGCCACGCCCTATCTGACGCAAGTGCACCAGCTCGATCGCGTCACCGCGGCGAGCCACCTGTCGCTCTACTTCGCGGGCTTCGCCGTCGGCTGCTTCGCGATCGGCTCGCTGTCCGACCGCATCGGCCGGCGCAAGCCGGTGCTGATCGTCGGCAGCCTGCTCTACTGCGCGTTATGGATCGTGTGGCTGTCGGCGGTACGCATGCCGGTGGGGCTTTCCTACGTGCTGTTCGGCCTGATGGGTCTGGCGACCGCGAGCTTCGCGCTGACCTGGGCGTGCGCGAAGGAAGTCAATCCGCCCCAGCTTTCGGGCGTGAGTACCAGCATCACGAACATGGGCGGTTTCCTCGCCGGCGCGCTGCTGCAGCCTGCAGTGGGCATGGCGATGGACGCCGGCTGGGACGGCACCCTGGTCGAGGGCGTGCGCATGTATTCGGTCGAGAATTTCCGCCATGGCATCGCCCTGCTCGCCGGCGCGGCCTTCATCGGCGCGGTCGCCACCTTCTTCCTGCGCGAGACCGGCTGCCGCAACATCTGGCAGGCCGAGCGGCCCGCCACGACCTGAGCGCGATCGATTCGGGCGCGGGCGCCGATAGCGGCGCCCGCGCGTTTTTTTGCGGCACAATGCCCCGCATCCAGGAACTCGCAAAAGGTCTTCTCCACCATGCAGAAACCCGCCTCCCCCGCCTCTTCCGACAATCCCTTGCTCGACTTCGGCGGCCTGCCCCGCTTCGGCGACATCCGTCCCGAGCACGTCGCCCCGGCGGTCCGCGAACTGATCGACGAGAACCGCGCGCTGATCGAGCGCCTCACCGCCGACCCGGCCACCCCCACCTGGGACGGCTTCGTCGGTCCGATGGACGAGGCCGGCGAGCGCCTCGGCCGCGCCTGGGGCGTGGTCGGCCACCTGCACAGCGTGTTCGACGTGCCCGAGTGGCGCGAGGCCTACAACGCGATGCTGCCGGAGATCTCGCGCTTCTACGCCGAGGTCGGCCAGAACCTGGCGCTGTTCGAGAAGTACAAGGCGCTGCACGACAGCACCGAGTTCGCCAGCCTGTCGCCGGTGCGCCAGCGCATCCTCGAACACGCGCTGCGCGACTTCCGCCTCGCCGGCGCCGAACTGCCGGATGAGCAGAAGCCCCGTTTTCAGGCCATCCAGGAAGAGCAGTCCCAGCTCGCCGCCAAGTTCTCCGAGAACCTGCTCGACGCCACCAACGCCCACGCCGAATGGATCACCGACGAGGCCGGGCTTGCCGGCATCCCGGACGACGCCCGCCAGGCGGCCCGCGCCGCCGCCGAAGACGAGGGCAAGGAAGGCTGGAAGTTCAGCCTGCAGATGCCGTCCTATCTGCCGGTGATGCAGTACGCCGACGACCGCGAGCTGCGCGCGCGCATGTACCGCGCCTACGCCACCCGAGCCTCGGAGCTCGGCAAGCCCGAGCTCGACAACGGCCCGCTGATCGGCCGAATCCTGGCGCTGCGCGACGAAGAGGCGCGCATGCTCGGTTACCGCAACTTCGCCGAGGTGTCGCTGGTGCCGAAGATGGCCGACACGCCCGAACAGGTGCTCGGCTTCCTGCACGACCTCGCCGCCAAGGCCAGGCCCTTCGCCGAGAAGGATCTCGAGGAACTCAAGGCCTTCGCCAGGGCCGAGCTCGGCCTCGACACGCTCGAGCCCTGGGATCTCGCCTACGCTTCCGAGAAGCTTCGCAAGGCGCGCTACGCCTACTCCGATCAGGAGGTGAAGCAGTACTTCCCCGAGCCCCGGGTGCTCGACGGCCTGTTCGGCGTAATCCGCGCGCTCTACCGGGTCGACATCCTGCCCGACGAGGCGCCGAGCTGGGACCCGGACGTGCGCTTCTTCCGCATCGAGAAGGAAGGGGAACTCGTCGGCCACTTCTACCTCGACCTGCACGCGCGCAGCACCAAGCGCGGCGGCGCGTGGATGGATTCGGCCCGCAGCCGCCATCGCAATACATGGGGCAGCGACACCCCGGTGGCCTACCTCGTATGCAACTTCCCCGGCCCGATCGGCGAGGGTGCGAAAAAGCGGCCGGCCACCTTCACCCACGACGACGTGCTCACCCTGTTCCACGAGTGCGGCCACGGCCTGCACCACCTGCTCACCCAGGTGGACGAGCTCGCGGTGTCGGGCATTCACGGCGTGGAGTGGGACGCGGTCGAGCTGCCCAGCCAGTTCATGGAGAACTTCTGCTGGGAGTGGGACGTGCTGCAGGGCATGACCGCGCACGTCGACACCGGCGAGCCGCTGCCGCGCGCGCTCTTCGACAAGATGATCGCCGCCCGGAACTTCCAGAGCGGCATGCAGACGGTGCGTCAGCTCGAGTTCTCGATGTTCGACCTGCGCCTGCACAGCGAAGTCGATGCCTCCTCAGGGCCGGTGCCGATCGAGCGTGTGATGGCCCTGCTCGACGAGGTGCGCAAGGAAGTGGCGGTGATGAGCCCGCCCGCCTGGCACCGCTTCCCGCACAGCTTCTCGCACATCTTCGCCGGCGGCTACGCGGCGGGCTATTACAGCTACAAATGGGCCGAGGTGCTGTCGGCCGACGCCTTCGAAGCCTTCGAGGAAGCCGGTGCCGGCCGCGGCAGCCTCCTCGACGCCGAGACCGGCGAGCGCTTCTGGCGCGAGATCCTCGCCGTGGGCGGCAGCCGCCCGGCGCTCGACTCGTTCAAGGCCTTCCGCGGCCGCGAGCCCAAGGTCGATGCGCTGCTGCGCCACAGCGGCATGGTGAGCGGCGAGCAGGCGGCCTGAGCCGACACTCCGGGCGCGTGCATCCTGCCGCGGATCAAGGCCGCCGACGCACCGGGCGGCTAGAATCCGCGGCAGAACCTTCGCCAGGAGAACCCGAATGCGCATCGAAAAGCTGGCCCCGGCCCTCGCGGCGGCGCTCGTCTTCGCCGCCCCGGCCGTCGTACTCGCCGAAACCGCCGCACCTGCGCCGCAGGCCACCCCGACCGCTGCCGCCCAGTCCCGACCCACCGATGCGGTGGTGCGCGAAGGCATGGAGGAGATCCGCGCCGCGCTCGACGCGAAGCTCGGCGCCGACGGCGCGCGCTCGGCCGACGCGCTCGACGCGGCCGCCCAGGCGGAACTGGGCAAGCTCGTCGCCGGCCGCGTTGGCCGCATCCTGAAGGAGACGACACTCCCGGACAAGGCACGCAAGCCGCTGCAGGTGCTGTTCAGCGACATCATCGACGGCACCGAGCTGATGCAGATTTCGCCGCGCCCCGAGATCCGCCGCCTCGCGGTGGTCAAGGTGGTGCAGGACGTCAATCGCTACGGCCGCCAGTTCGACCACCCCGGCTGGCAGCCGCTCGCCGAATAGCGCGCTGCCCCGGGCCCGCAGGCGCGGCGAGCGTCGGCGGCTTACAATGGCGGGTCTTGCGTCAATTGCCGATACGACAGATGAAGATCGCCACCTGGAACGTCAACTCCCTCAAGGTCCGGCTGCCCCACGTGCTCGACTGGCTCGCAGCCCATCGGCCCGACGCGCTCTGCCTGCAGGAACTCAAGCTCGAGGACAAGGCCTTCCCGCTCGCCGAACTCGAGGCGGCGGGCTATCACGCGGTGTTCGACGGCCAGAAGACCTACAACGGCGTCGCCATCCTGAGCCCGCACCCGCTCGACGACGCAGACGTCGTGCGCGGCATTCCCGGTTTCGAGGACGAACAGAAGCGCATCATCGCCGCCACCGTGCAGGGCGTGCGGGTCATCTGCGGCTACTTCCCCAACGGCCAGGCGGTGGGCTCGGACAAGTTCGAGTACAAGCTGCGCTGGCTTGCCGCGCTCACCGACTGGTTGCGCGAGGAGCTGAAGGGCCACGAGCGCCTGGTGCTGACCGGCGATTTCAACATCGCCCCCGAGGATCGTGACGCCCACCCCGACTGGGAGGACGAGATCCACGTCTCCGAACCCGAGCGCGCCGCCTTCCGCGCCCTGCTCGAGCTCGGCCTCATCGACGCCTTCCGCCTGTTCGAGCAGCCCGAGCGCAGCTTCTCGTGGTGGGACTATCGAAGGATGGCCTTCCGCCGCAACTTCGGCCTTCGCATCGACCATATTCTGGTGTCACCGGCCTTGGGCGAGAGCTGCACCGCCTGCGTCGTAGACAAGGATCCCCGCCGCCTCGAGCGCCCCTCCGACCACGCACCGGTCGTGCTCGAACTGGCGGCCTGAGGCGGGGATGCGCGACGACGCCCGCCTCGCCGAGCACTACCCGGTCATCACCGCGCTCGCTCCCGCCGCGCGCGAGCGATTGCTGCGCGCGGCGCACTGGATCGAGGTGCCGGTCGGCGCGGTGGTGTTCGACGAGCGCCAGGCCTGCGAAGGCTTCCCCTTCGTCGTCGAGGGCTCGATCCGGGTCAGCAAGTGCGCGCCGAGCGGCCGCGAGCTGCCGCTTTATCGGGTCGGCGCCGGCGAGACCTGCGTCATCTCCTCGTCCTGCCTGCTCGGACGCGAGGACTACAATGCGCGCGGCGTCGCGGAGGCCCCCACCGTGCTGATGCTGCTGCCACGGCCGGTGTTCGAGGCGCTGCTCGCCGAGCCCGCCTTCCGCGACTTCGTCTTCCGGCTCTTCGCCGATCGCATCTCCGACCTGATGCAGCTGATCGAGGAGGTGGCCTTCCGCAAGCTCGACCAGCGCCTCGCCGCGCTGCTGCTCGGCAAGGGGCGTACATTGCACGTGACCCACCAGCAGCTCGCCGACGAACTCGGCAGCGTGCGCGAGATCGTCAGCCGCCTGCTGAAGGGCTTCGCCGACCAAGGCATGGTACGGCTGGCGCGCGAACAGGTGGAGATCGTCGACCCCGCCGGCCTGCGCCGCATCGCCGCCGAGGGGACGGCGCGCGCATGAGCCGGCCGGTGCCGCTATGTAACCGCGGTTACAGACCGCGGTCACATCGCTGTGTTTCAATCAGCGTACTTACCCATCCTCCGAGGAGAACGACATGACGAAGAACGTCGGTGGCATCGACAAGATCCTGCGCATCGTGGTCGGCATCGCGCTGATCGTCTGGGCGCTGGCGGGCGGCCCGGTGTGGGCCTGGATCGGCCTTCTGCCGCTGGCTACCGGCCTGATGGGCTGGTGCCCGGCCTACAAGCTGATCGGCGCGAACACCTGCCCGCTGAGGAAGTGAGCCGCGACTGACGCACCAGGCAAGAAGCCGGGCTTGCCCGGCTTCTTGCCTTTTCCTGCCCCAGGGCGGCCTTCAGCCGCCGGCGTCGCGCGCCGTGCAATGATTGGCGATGGCGACGAACTGCGCCACCGACAGCCTCTCGCCGCGCAGGCCCGGATCGAGGCCGAGGGCGGCGAAGTCGGCGTCGGTCATGAAGTCGCGCAAGGTGTTCTTCAGCGTCTTGCGCCGCTGGCCGAAGGCGGCGGTGACGATGCGCCCGAGCAGCGCCTCGTCCCGCGCCCCGAGCTGCTCGACCGGCAGCGGCGCCATGCGCACGATGCTCGACATCACCTTCGGCGCCGGGCGGAAGGCCCCGGGCGGCACGTCGAACAGCCGACCCATGCGGAAGCGGTACTGAAGCATCACCGACAGGCGGCCGTACTCCTCGCTGCCCGGCTCGGCCACCATCCGCATCACCACCTCCTTCTGCAGCATGAAGGTCATGTCCTTCACCGCAGAGGCGAACTCCGCGAGATGGAACAGGATCGGCGTCGAGATGTTGTAAGGCAGGTTGCCGACGATGCGCAGCGGCGCGCCGAGGCTGCCGAAGTCGAACTTCAGCGCGTCGCCCTCGTGCACCGTGACCTGCGCCGGCGTGTAGCGCTCGTGCAGGCGGGCGATCAGGTCGCGGTCGATCTCGACCACGTGCAGGTGGCCGACACGCTCGATCAGCGGTTCGGTCATCGCCCCCAGGCCGGGGCCGATCTCGACCAGCTTCTCGCCCGGCTGCGGGCGGATCGCGTCGACGATCTTGCGGATGATGTTGGGATCGGAAAGGAAGTTCTGGCCGAAGCGCTTGCGCGCGCGGTGGCCCTGCGTCGAATGGTCGTCCATGATGACTTCCGTCAGCGGCGGGCGCGGGCGTCCGCGTCCGCCATCGCGATCGCCAGCTCGACCGCGGCGAACAGGCTGCCCGCATCCGCGCGGCCGCTGCCGGCCAGATCGAGCGCGGTGCCGTGGTCGACCGAGGTGCGGATGATCGGCAGGCCCAGGGTGACGTTCACCCCGCCGCCGAAGCTGGCGTGCTTGAGCACCGGCAGTCCCTGGTCGTGGTACATCGTCAGCACCGCGTCGCCCTGCGCCAGGGTGTGCGGCACGAACAGGGTGTCTGCCGGCAGCGGGCCGAGGAGCTGCATGCCCTCGCACCGCAGCCGCTCCAGCACCGGAATGATGACCTCGATTTCCTCACGCCCCATGTGGCCACCCTCGCCCGCGTGCGGGTTAAGGCCGGCGACCAGGATGCGCGGCGCGACGAGGCCGAAGCGGCGCACCAGGTCGCGGTGCAGGATGCGCAGGGTTTCCTCCACCGCCGCCGGAGTGATCGCCGCCGGCACTGCGGCGAGCGGCAGATGGGTGGTGACCAGCGCCACGCGCAGGCCGCCCCCGACCAGCATCATCACCACCCGCGGGGTGCGGGTGCGTGCGGCGAGGTATTCGGTGTGGCCGGTGAAGGGCATGCCGTCGCCGCCGAGGCCGTCGCAGATCACCCCCTTGTGCACCGGCGCGGTCACCATCGCGGCGAACTCGCCGCTCGTGCAGCCGTCGATCGCACGATCGAGCAGGCCGAGCACGTGTCGGGCGTTGGCGGGATCGGGCTGGCCGGCACGCGAGGCGGTGGCGAGCGGCAGGTGCAGCACCTCGAGCACGCCGGGCGTGGCGGGCGCCTCGGCACGATAGGACTGCACCTCGAGCGCGATGCCGCAGCGCGCCGCGCGCGCGCGGATCAGTTCGATGTCGCCGAGCACCACCAGCCGCGCCGGCCATGCGCGCTCGATCAGGCGAGCGCAGAGCTCGGGGCCGACGCCGGCCGGCTCGCCGGCGGTGACCGCGATCAGCGGTCGCGCATCGGCACGCGTCACTTCGCTCACTCGCGCTCGAGCCGGTAATCGACGTAGGTGCTGTCGCGCAGCTGGCGCACCCAGTCCTCGTAGGCCTCGTCGGCCTTGCGCTCGCGCAGCACCGCGCGCGCGGCGGCGCGCTTGCGCTCGTCGGTGACGTCCTGCAGGCGGCGCTCCTCGACCATGATCAGGTGCCAGCCGAACGGCGAGCGCACCGGCGGGCTGAGCTCGCCCGGCTGCAGCGCGTTCATCGCGCGCTCGAACTCGGGCACGGTGTCGCCCGGATTGAGCCAGCCGAGGTCGCCACCCTTGGCGGCGGAAAGGTCGGCCGAATTGGCCTTCGCCAGTTCGCCGAAGTCTGCGCCGTTGGCGACCCGTTCGCGCAGGCCGAGCAGGCGGGCCTCGGCCTCGGCGTCCGACAGCACCTCGGAGGTGCGGATCAGGATGTGGCGCGCGCGCGTCTGTTCGAGCTGCTGGGATGCCACGCCATCACCGCCGCGCTTGTCCACCAGCTTGAGGATGTGCACGCCGGCGGCGCTGCGCAGGGGCGGGGTGATCTCGCCCGGCTGGAGCTGGCGCGCCGCCTCGGCGAACAGGGCCGGCAGGCGGTCGCGCTGGCGCCAGCCGAGGCTGCCGCCGTTGATCGCGTCGGGCGCGTCGGAGGTCGCCGCGGCGACGCGGGCGAAATCCTCCCCGCTGCGCAGGCGAGTCATCACCGCCTCGGCCTTGGCGCGCAGCGCCTCGATCTGCTGCGGCGTCGCGCCCTCGGGCGCGCGCAGCAGGATGTGGGCGACCAGGTACTCTTCACCCGACAGCGCGTCGGGATTGCTGTTGAGGAAGTTGTCGATCTCCGCATCGGTGACCGCGACGCGGCTGTCGACCTCGCGCTCGCGCAACCGGCTGATCAGCATCTCGGTGCGGATCTGCTTGCGGAACTGCTCCCAGCTCACGCCATCGGCCTCGAGCCGACGACGCAGCTCGTCGGTGTCGATGCGGTTGTTCTGGGCGATGCTTGCGATCGCACGATCCAGGGCGGCGTCGTCGATGCGCAGCGAAGTGTCGCGCGCGAGCTGGAGCTGGGCGTGCTCGATGATGAGCTGCTCGAGCAGCTGGCGCTCGAGCACGCCTGCCGGCGGCAGCTCGACGCCCTGGCGCTGGAGCTGACGGGTGGCCTGGTCGATCCGCGCGCGCAGCTCGAGCGCGGTGATCACCTCGCTATTGACCACTGCGACGATCCGATCGACCTCGATGGGGGTGGTCGCGGCGCCGGCCGGCAAGGCGAGCGCAAGGCAGCACAGGCCGGCGGCGAGCGCAGGACGGGTACGGGAAAGGAGACGATTCATGGTCACTCGATTGAATTGCGGAGGCGGCACGCTCAGTCGGCGCCGAAGACGCGGTCTGCCGAGGAAGCATTGATCATGCCATAGCCCGGCACACTGCGCCGGATCAGGTTGAGCGGGTTGGAGCCGATCCCGGCGAGGTCGTTCAGCTCGAGCTGGACATACACCGCTTTGGTGACGTCGTCCCTCTCGACCGCGAAACGGTGCATCGCGACGCGGAACACCCAGCAGCCGCCGTCGTACTCGAGACCGGCGAGCGCCTCGGTGGTGCGGTCCTCGAGCACCGATCGGGTCACGCGGCCGACCCCGTACCAGCGCCCGCCGAGCGGCCACTGGCCGGAGACGTCGATGTCGCGCAGGCCGCTGCCGACATAGCCGGGGCGGGAGTAGCGGTAACTCAGGTTGAGCGTCTTGGCATAGTCGGGCTGATAGCGCAGGGTCGCGTTGTAGCGCTGGGTCTGTCCTTCGTCGGCGTCGTACTGGGCCAGCGCTTCCAGGCTGGTGTGGCGCGAGATCCGGCCGCTGAAGCCGCCGAGCAGGTCGGCGCGCGAGTCGGTACGCGCGGTCTCGCCGGCGGTGACTTCCTGGTCCCGGAAATAATAGCGCTGACCGACGATCACCCGCATGCGCTCGGCGCCGGTCTCCGGCTCGATCAGGCGCGAGGTGACCGCTGCGGTGAGTTGGTTGGCATCGGCGATGCGGTCGCCGCCCGAATAGAGGTTCTCGGCGAAGATCTGCGCAAAGCCGAAGTCGAACCGGCTGGTGTCGAACAGCGGGATGTCGTCCTGCCGGCGATACGGAACATACAGATAGTAGAGCCGGGGCTCGAGCGTCTGCAGGTAGTCGCCGCCGAAGAACTGCGCCTCGCGCTCGAAGATCAGCCCGCCGTCGAGCGAGGCGATCGGCAGCGTGCGGCTGATCGAGTTGCGCAGGTTGGGCGAATCCACCGGCCGCTCGAGGTCGTAGCTGGTGTGATGCACGCCGACCTTGGGGGTCAGGAAGTAGGCCGTCCCCTGCAGCGGCAGCGACAGCTGCGGGTAGGCGGTGATCCGCTCGCCCTCGACCCGGTTGTTCTCCGTGTGCTTGAAGCTGACGTACTCGCTGTCGAGCTTGAACAGGCCGCCGAAGGGCAGATCCGCCCGCAGCGCGTTCAGCTTGAGCTGCGGCAGCCGGCGGTAGGGCGGCGCCACATAGTCGTCGGGGTCGGGGTTCAGGGTCTGGTAGCTCTGCATCAGCGCCGAGGCCGACCACCAGCCGCCGCTGTAGACCAGCTGCCCCTGGCGCAGCAGGTGCGACTGCGAGGCGATCGCGATGCGCGAGGACAGGTCCTCGAAATAGGCGTCGTCCGACACCGCGTTGAAGTCGAGCGCACCGCTCAGCCTGGGCGTGATCCGCTGCCGGTGCTGCAGCGAGCCGAAGCTGCGCGCCTCGCCGGTGACGCGATCCTCGGGCAGCCACTCCGCCCGCGCCTGGCCCTGGTAGGTCTCGCCGAGGTAACGGAACTCGCCGCCGATCTGCAGGCCGCGCCGGCCCATGAAGCGCGGCGTGATCGTCGCGTCGTAGTTGGGGGCGATGTTCCAGTAATAGGGCTGTGCGAAGTCGATGCCGGTCTTGTTGGAGGAGCCGAAGGTCGGCGGCAGCAGGCCGGACTGGCGCTGCGCCAGCAGCGGGAACTCGATCCAGGGCATCCAGAACAGCGGCGTGTCCATGAACACGATGCTGCCGCCGCGCGCAGTGCCGACCTCGCGATCGTAGTCGAGCTGCAGGTCGCGCGCCTTGATGTACCAGTCGGGATCGGTCGGCTCGCATGTGGTCCAGGTGCCGTTCTTCAGCCGGTACTGGTTCTCCCCTTCGAGCAGCAGGGCATCGGCCTCGCCGCTGCCCGCCGCGGTCACCCCGCCTTCCGCCTTCGGGCGGTTGATCGAGTACCGCGGCGACTCGAAGGTGCCGACCTGGTCGCCGACGAAGAGATTGAGCCGCGGACCGGTGATCCGGTCCCCGCCCTTCTGCAGCCGCACATTGCCCTCGGCCACCGCCTCGTCGGTCAGTTCGTCGTAGCTGACACGGTCGGCCTGCAGGCGGAGGTCGTCGCGCCGCACGTCGGCCTCGCCTTCGGCGAACAGGCCGATGCCGCGCGTGCCGCTGATGCGCTCGGCACGGACGTCGGTTGCGCCGAGCGCCAGCGGCGCTGCCGGCTCCGACACGGCCTCGGCCGCGGGCGGCGCCTCGACCACCGTCTCGGCGACCGGACTCGCCGCCGGGGCCGGACTCGCCCCCACCGGCTGCGGGGCGGGCGTGGAGACGGCAGGCGAGGGAACGGCTGGGCGCGCCGGCGCGTCGCGCACCAGATCCGGCGACACGACCAGCGGCGCCAGCCCGGCGCCGAAGGCCGAGCCGGAGATCCAGCACAGCAGCCATGGCAGGACGCGCATCCGAGTTTTCAAAGCCTTGTCTGGCACAGCATTCCCCGTCGCGGCAGTGGCTGGCCGCCCACCGGAACGACCGTATTGATAAACTCCCGGATTCTACACGAACGTCTGCGGAGAACTCCTTGCCCCGCCTTGCCCAGCTCGACGCCTGGCTCGCCGAAACCCTGCCCGGGCGCCGCTTCCAGCTCACCCCGGCCTCGGCCGACGCCAGCTTCCGCCGCTACTTCCGCCTCGTCTTCGACGACGGCTCACCCTCGCTGATCGTCATGGACGCCCCACCGGCCAACGAGGACTGCCGCCCCTGGCTGCATGTCGCCGACCTCTTCCGCAAGGCCGGCGCCCACGTCCCCGACGTACTCGCACAGGACCTCGAGCAGGGCTTCCTGCTGCTCTCCGACCTCGGCAGCACCACCTATCTGTCCGCGCTGCGCGCGCAGGACGACCCTTACCGCGCCGCCGGGCTCTACGCCGACGCGCTCGGCATGCTGGCGGCGATCCAGGCCGCGAGCCGGCCCGGCGTGTTGCCCGACTACGACCGCGCGCTGCTGTTGCGCGAGCTCATGCTGTTTCCGGAGTGGTACGTGGCCCGCCACAAGGGCATCGTGCTCGACGACAAGGAGACCGCCAGCCTGCACGACGCCTTCGAGCGCATCCTCGCGGTGAACCTGGCCGAGCCCAGGGTGTTCGTGCATCGCGACTTCCATTCGCGCAATCTGATGCTGCTCGAGCCCGCCGACGAGGCCGGCCTCAACCCCGGCGTGATCGATTTCCAGGACGCGGTGTACGGGCCGATCAGCTACGACCTGGTGTCGCTCTTCAAGGACGCCTACATCCGCTGGGACGAGGAGTTCGTCCTCGACCTGCTGATCCGCTACTGGGAGGCCGCGAAGAAGCTCGGCCTGCCGGTGCGCGCCGAGTTCCCCGACTTCCACCGCGACTTCGAGTGGATGGGCGTGCAGCGCCACCTCAAGGTGCTCGGCATCTTCGCCCGTCTCCATCATCGCGACGGCAAGGACGGCTATCTGGCCGACATGCCGCTGGTGATGGACTACCTGCGCCGCGCCTGCAAGCGCTGGCGCGAGCTGGGACCGCTGACCCGGCTGCTCGAGCGCATCGAGCCGGAGCAGGTCAGCGTCGGCTACACCTTCTGAGCGCCCGCCGATGAAAGCGATGATCCTCGCCGCCGGCCGCGGCGAACGCATGCGCCCACTGACCGACCATCGCCCCAAGCCGCTGCTCGAGGCCGGTGGCAAGCCGCTGATCGTGTGGCACATCGAGCGCCTGCGCGACGCGGGCTTCCGCGAGCTGGTGATCAACCACGCCCACCTCGGCCATCTGCTCGAGACCGCGCTCGGCGACGGCAGCGCCTTCGGCGTGCGCATCGCGTGGTCGGCGGAGGCGGTCGCGCTCGAGACCGCCGGCGGCATCCGCCAGGCGCTGCCACTGCTCGGCGACGCCCCCTTCGTCGTCGTCAATGGCGACGTCTTCTGCGATGCCGACTTCGGCGCGCTGCGCGCCGCGGCCGAGGCCCTGGCCGCCGGCGAGGACCTCGCCCACCTGCTGCTGGTGCCCAATCCCGACCACCACCCGACGGGCGACTTCGGCCTGGTGAATGGCAGGGTCCATGCCGAAGGCGAGCCGCGGCTGACCTTCGCCGGGCTCGGCGCCTACCGGCCGGCCCTGTTCGCCGGCCTCGCCGCGGGCGAACGCGCCGCCCTCGGCCCGCTGCTGCGCGCGGCGATGGCCGCCGGGCGGGTCGCCGGCGCGCGCCACGACGGCTGCTGGGTCGATGTCGGCACACCACAGCGCCTCGCCGAACTCGACGCCCGCCTGCGTGCCGCCGCGGCACCCCGGCCGCAAACGGTGGTCGACAGCCCTGTCGACCCCGCATGACATAATCGCCCCATGAACGCACCGACCGAATCCCGCCCGCTCGACATCACCCCCTTCCGTGCCCGCCGCGAGCGCCTGCTGGAACGCATGGCCGCAGCCGGCGGCGGTGTCGCCATCCTCGCCACCGCCCCCGAGCGTCCGCGCAACCGCGATGCCCACTACCCCTACCGCCACGACAGCTATTTCTACTACCTCAGCGGCTTCACCGAACCCGAGGCGGTGGTGGTCCTGGTCGCCGGCGAGCAGCCCAGCCAGATTCTGTTCTGCCGCCAGCGCGACGAGGAGCAGGAGATCTGGAACGGCTACCGGCACGGCCCGGAGGCGGCGCGTGAGCGATTCGGCTTCGACGAGGCGTGGACGATCGGCGACCTCGAGCGCCGCCTGCCCGACTTCCTCGCCAACCAGCCGGTGCTGTGGTGCGGCCTCGGCTATGACAACGAGTGGGACACCCGCGTCATCGCCGCGCTCAATGCGGTGCGCGACAAGGCGCGCACAGGCATCATCCCACCGCACTCGGTGCGCGATGTGCGCGCCGACCTCGACGAGATGCGGCTGTTCAAGGACGACACCGAGCTGGCGATCATGCGCCGCGCGGCGAAGATCTCCGCCGAGGCCCATCGGCGGGCGATGCTCGCCACCCGTCCGGGCCGCTTCGAGTACGAGATCGAGGCCGAGCTGCTGCACGCCTTCCGCGCCGCCGGCAGCCAGTTCCCCGCCTACACCTCGATCGTCGCCAGCGGCGCCAACGCCTGCGTGCTGCATTACGTGGAGAACGACCGGCGCATGATCGACGGCGAGCTGCTGCTGATCGACGCCGGCTGCGAACTCGACGGCTACGCCTCCGACATCACCCGCACCTTCCCGGTGAACGGGCGTTTCAGCGGCCCGCAACGCGAACTCTATGAGCTCGTGCTCGCCGCCCAGCACGCGGCGCGCGCCGAGATCCGCCCGGGCGCGCACTGGAACCAGCCGCACGAGGCCGCGGTGGAGGTGCTCGCCCAGGGCCTGCTCGACCTCGGCCTGCTCGAGGGCAGCCTCGACGGCGTGCTCGAGCGCGGCGACTACCGCCGCTTCTACATGCACCGCACCGGGCATTGGCTCGGCATGGACGTGCACGACGCCGGCGAATACAAGGTGGGCGGCGCGTGGCGAGCGCTCGAGGAGGGCATGGTGCTGACCGTCGAGCCCGGTTGCTACGTGCGCCCAGGCGAGGGCGTGCCCGAGGCCTTCTGGAACATCGGCATCCGCATCGAGGACGACGCGGTGGTCACCGCGGCCGGCTGCGAGTTCATCACCGAGGACGCGCCCAAATCGGTCGCCGACATCGAGGCGCTGATGCGGGAGGCGGGCCATGGCTGAGCGCGACCTGCTGATCGTCGGCGCCGGCCCGGTCGGCCTCGCGCTCGCGCTCGCCCTCAAGGACAGCGGCCTCGACGTCGCGCTCGCCGACGCCCGCAGTGCCGCCGCAGTCGCCGGCGACGCGCGCACGCTGGCGCTCGCCCACGGCAGCCGCCTCACCCTGGAGCGGCTCGGCGCCTGGCGCGGCCTGCCGGTGACCCCGATCGAGTCGGTGCACATCTCGCACGCGGGCGGTTTCGGCCGCACACTGCTGCGCGCCTCCGAGCACCAACTCCCCGCCCTCGGCTACGTCGTGCCGGCCGGTGCGCTGGCCGCGGCGCTGCGCCGCGAGGTCGCAGCCGCGGGCATCCCGGTGTTCGACCAGACCGAAGTCCTCGAACTCGCGCCCGCCGAAGCTGCAGTGACCGCCCGCCTCGGCGGCACCGGCGCGCCGGCGTCGACGCTGAGCGCCCGCCTCGTCGCCTGCGCCGAAGGCGGCATGCGCGCCGACGACGCCGATACCGTCACCCACGACTACCACCAGCATGCGCTGATCGGCACCGTCGGCGTCGCCGGAGGACACCACGGGCTCGCCTTCGAGCGCTTCACGGTCGACGGACCGGTGGCTCTGCTGCCCTGCGGCAAGGACTACGCCCTGGTTCATGTCGCCCCGCCCGCGCGCGCGGACGAACTGCTCGCGCTCGACGACGCGGCCTATCTGGCCGTCCTGCAGGGCCATATCGGCAGCCGCGTACGCCTCACCGGCGTCAGCGCGCGGCTGCGCTACCCGCTCCGGCTGCGCTACCGACGCCAGCCGGTGGGCAAGCGCTGCGTCTGGCTCGGCAACGCCGCCCAGACCTTGCACCCGGTCGCCGGCCAGGGCTTCAACCTCGCGCTGCGCGACGTGTGGGCGCTCGCCCGCACCCTTCGCGAGCATGGCGGCGACCCGGGCGATCCCGTCACCCTGTCGGCCTACGCGCGCGCCCGCGACCTCGACCGCTTCGGCACGATCCGCTTCACCGACGCGCTGGTGCGCATCTTCAGCACCGACTTCCTTCCCATGCGCCACGGCCGCGGCGCCGGCCTCTTCGCCCTCGACCTGATCCCCCCGCTTCGCAATTTCGTCGCCAGACGCATGATGTTCGGCGCCCGCGCCTGGCCGTGAGGGAGACGCGCGCCCTGTAACGAAGGAGAGGGGCGCGCAGCCGTCGGCCGCCGCATGGGGTAAAATGCGCGTTTTTCCAGAGCCGCCACCACGCCCATGGAGTACGCCGGTTTCACCCTGCGCAACAACCTCATCGTCGCCCCGATGGCCGGCGTGACCGATCGTCCCTTCCGCCAGCTGTGCAAGAAGATGGGCGCCGGTCTCGCGGTGTCGGAGATGGTGACCTCGAACTCGCTGCTGTACGGCAGCGAGAAGACGCGCCGCCGCGCCAACCACGACGGCGAGGCCGAGCCGATCGCGGTGCAGATCGCCGGTGCGGACCCGGCCATGATGGCCGAGGCCGCGCGCCACAACGCCGACCGCGGTGCCCAGATCATCGACATCAACATGGGCTGTCCGGCGAAGAAGGTGTGCAACGTCATGGCCGGTTCGGCGCTGATGCAGGACGAGCCACTGGTCGCCCGCATCCTCGAGGCGGTGGTGAAGGCGGTGCCCGATACCCCGGTGACGCTGAAGTTCCGCACCGGCTGGAACCGCGCCAACAGGAACGCGCCGAGCATCGCGCACATCGCCGAGGAGTCCGGCATCCGCGTGATCGCGATCCACGGGCGGACCCGCGCCGACCAGTACATGGGCGATGCCGAGTACGACACGATCGCCGACGTCAAGACGCGGGTGCGCATCCCGGTGATCGCCAACGGCGACATCGGCAGCCCGCAGAAGGCCAGGCAGGTGCTCGAATATACCGGCGCCGACGGCGTCATGATCGGCCGTGCCGCCCAGGGGCGTCCCTGGATCTTCCGCGAGATCGAGCACTTTCTCGCCACCGGCGAGATGCTGCCGCCACCGATGGTCAGCGAGATCCACCAGGTGTGTCGCGAACACCTCGCCGACCTCTACGACTTCTACGGCGACGAGCGTGGGGTGAAGATCGCGCGCAAGCACATCTCCTGGTACACCAGGGGTCTGGTCGGTTCGGCCGCCTTCCGCCACGCGATGAACCAGATCCCCGACATCCCCGGCCAGCTCGAGGCGGTGCATGTCTTCTTCGGCCAGCTCGCCGAAGCCGACGACCGTCTGCGCTACGAAGCGGAAATGCCCCAGGAGCTTGCAGCATGAGCAGTCCCAGCAACGACATCGCCGACTCGGTTCATCGCACCCTCGAGCAGTACTTCCGCGACCTCGATGGCGCCAAGCCGGCCGCGATCTACGACATGGTGATCCGCAACGTGGAGCGCCCGATGCTGCAGTTCGTGCTGCAGCAGGCCAAGGGCAACCAGACCGCCGCGGCCGACATGCTCGGCATCAACCGCAACACCCTGCGGCGCAAGCTCACCGACTACGACCTGCTCTGAGCACCCCGGCCACGCGCCACGCAGACTCTCCCAATCCGTCACTCCCTCCGGACTCACGATGAACGTCACCCAAGCCCTTATCAGCGTCTCCGACAAACGTGGCGTGCTCGACTTCGCGCGCGAACTGTCCGAGCTCGGCATCAAGCTGCTGTCGACCGGCGGCACCGCCAGCCTGCTGCGCGAGGCCGGTCTCGCGGTCACCGACGTCTCCGAACACACCGGCTTCCCAGAGATGCTCGACGGCCGCGTCAAGACCCTGCACCCGAAGGTGCACGGCGGCATCCTCGCCCGCCGTGACCTGCCCGAGCACATGGACACGATCGCCGCGCACGACATCGGCCGCATCGACCTCGTCGTGGTCAACCTCTATCCCTTCCAGCAGACCGTGGCCAAGCCCGATTGCACGCTGGAAGATGCGATCGAAAACATCGACATCGGCGGTCCGACCATGGTGCGCGCGGCAGCCAAGAACCACGGCGACGAGAAGGGCGGTGTCGGCGTCGTCACCGACCCGGACGACTATGCCTCGATCGTCGCCGAGCTCAAGGCGCAGGGCGGCAAGCTCGGCCACAAGACGCGCTTCGCGCTCGCGGTGAAGGCCTTCACCCACACCGCACGCTACGACTCGGCGATCGCCAACTACCTCACCGCGCTGGTCACCAACGACGCCGGCGACGTCTCGCTGCAGAGCTACCCCGAACGGTTGCAGCTCGCCTTCGACAAGGTGCAGGACCTGCGCTATGGGGAGAACCCGCACCAGACCGCGGCCTTCTACCGCCAGCCGGGCGCGGCCGAAGGCGGAATCGCCGGCTACACCCAGCTGCAGGGCAAGGAACTCTCCTACAACAACATCGCCGACGCGGATGCGGCGTGGGAGTGCGTCAAGGCCTTCGACGGCTCGGCCCCCGCCTGCGTCATCGTCAAGCACGCCAACCCCTGCGGCGTGGCGGTCGCCGCCAGCCCGCTCGAGGCCTACAAGAAGGCCTTCTCCACCGACCCGACCTCGGCCTTCGGCGGCATCATCGCCTTCAACGGCGAGGTCGACCGCGCGGCGGCCGAAGCCGTGTCGGCACAGTTCCTCGAGGTGTTGATCGCTCCGTCCTACACGGCCGACGCGCTCGAGCTGCTCGCCGGCAAGAAGAACGTGCGCGTGCTCACCTGCCCGCTCGGCCAGCCCGCAGGCGCCTTCGACTACAAGCGCGTGGGCGGCGGCCTGCTGGTGCAGAGCGCCGACGAGGCCCGCATCCAGATCGCCGACCTCACGGTCGTGACCCGGCGTGCTCCGACGGAAGCCGAGATGCGCGACATGCTGTTCGCCTGGCGCGTGGCCAAGTACGTCAAGTCCAACGCCATCGTGTATTGCAGGGACGGCATGACCGTCGGCGTCGGTGCCGGCCAGATGAGCCGGGTCGACTCCGCCCGCATCGCGAAGATCAAGGCCGACAACGCCGGCCTCCAGATCGCCGGCTGCGTGGTCGCCTCGGACGCCTTCTTCCCCTTCCGCGACGGCCTCGACGTGCTCGCCCAGGCCGGCGCCACCGCGGTGATCCAGCCCGGCGGTTCGATGCGCGACGCCGAAGTGATCGCCGCCGCCGACGAGCAGGACATCGCGATGGTGTTCACCGGCTTCCGTCACTTCCGTCACTGATCGCCCGACGCCGGCGGCGGCCTCGCGCACGCTGCCGGCAGGGTCTGTGGAGCAGTCCATGAAGGTTCTGGTCATTGGTTCGGGCGGCCGCGAGCACGCCCTGGCGTGGAAGCTCGCGCAGTCGGCGCGCGTGACGCGGGTGCTGGTCGCGCCCGGCAACCCCGGCACCGCCCGCGAGCCGAAGCTCGAAAATCTCCCGATCACGGCGATCCCCGAGCTGGTCGAGTTCGCCCGCCGCGAAGGCATCGCGTTCACCGTAGTGGGGCCCGAGGCGCCACTCGCCGCCGGCGTGGTCGACGCCTTCCGCGCCGCGGGTCAGCCGATCTTCGGCCCGACCCGGGCCGCCGCCCAGCTCGAGAGCTCGAAGGACTTCGCCAAGCAGTTCCTCATTCGCCACGACATTCCGACCGCGAAGTACCGCACTTTCTCCGACGCCGCCGAAGCCCACGCCTACATCGACGCAGAGGGCGCACCGATCGTGATCAAGGCCGACGGCCTCGCCGCTGGCAAGGGTGTGGTGGTCGCGATGACGGCCGACGAGGCGCACGCCGCGATCGACATGATGCTGCTCGACAACCGCATGGGCGTGCAGTACACCGAGGCCGGCGCGCAGGTGGTGATCGAGGAGTTCATGGAGGGCGAGGAAGCCAGCTTCATCGTCATGGCCGACGGCAGGCACGCGCTCGCGCTCGCCACCAGCCAGGATCACAAGCGCCTGAAGGACGGCGACCAGGGTCCGAATACCGGCGGCATGGGTGCCTACTCGCCTGCGCCCGTGGTCACCCCCGAGGTTCACGCCCGCGTCATGCGCGAGATCATCGAGCCCACCCTCGCCGGCATGGCCGCCGACGGCCTGCCCTACTCCGGCTTCCTCTACGCCGGCCTGATGATCGACGCCGCCGGCAAGGCGCGAGTGGTCGAGTTCAACTGCCGCATGGGTGACCCCGAAACCCAGCCGATCATGATGCGCCTGAAGACCGACCTCGCCGACCTCGTCGAGGCGGCGATCGCCGGCAGGCTCGACCAGGCCAGCGCCGAGTGGGATCCGCGCATCGCGCTCGGTGTGGTGCTCGCCGCAGCGGGCTATCCGGACAGCCCGCGCAAGGGCGATCCGATCGAGGGGCTGCCCGCCGTCGCCGACGCCGACAGCCACGTCTTCCATGCCGGCACCGCCGAACCCGGCGCCGCGATCGTCACCGCCGGCGGCCGCGTGCTGTGCGTGACCGCGCTCGGCGAGAGCGTGCAGTCGGCGCAGAAGAAGGCCTACGCGCTCGCCCAGACGATTCGCTTCGACGGCATGCAGTACCGCCGCGACATCGGCCATCGCGCCGCCGCGCGCGAAGCGTGAATCCCCACGACATGGGAGCGGAGGGAAAGCCCCGCCGCTGCTGACTTTCCCGAGGGCGCCATCCATACTGGCGCTTCCACGTTCCCACCCACAACCGATACGGAGGCATGGATGTCGATCAAGTTCGAAATCACCAGGGCCGAGAAGGGCGAATTCCACTTCAAGCTGCTCTCGGCGGAGGGCAAGACGCTGGTCCGCAGCGAGGGCTACAACGCCAAGTCGAGCTGCGCCAACGGCGTCGAATCGGTACGCAAGAACGCCGCCGATGACAAGCGCTACGAGCTCAAGGAAGCCTCTGACGGCCGCCCCTACTTCAACCTGAAGGCCAGCAACGGTCAGATCATCGGCACCAGCCCGATGTTCGCCGACGCCGCCGCGCGCGACGCCGCGATCGCGGCGATGAAGTCAGGCGCCGCCAGCGCCGAAGTCGACGACAAGAGCTGAGCGGGTCCCCGCAGCGTATGGACACCGCGATCGTCAGGAACTGGCTGCTCGGGCTGCAGGCGGACATCGTCGCCGAGCTCGAGACGCTGGACGGCAAGCGCTTCCACACCGACGCCTGGGCGCGCCCCGCCGGTGGCGGCGGCATCACCCGGGTCGTCGAGGACGGCGGAGTGTTCGAGCGCGGCGGGGTGAATTTCTCCCATGTCATGGGCGGGGCGATGCCCGCGTCCGCCACCGCACACCGCCCCGAACTCGCCGGCCGGCGCTTCGAGGCGATGGGGGTGTCGCTGGTGTTGCACCCGCGCAATCCCTATTGCCCGACGGTGCACATGAACGTGCGCTGCTTCGTCGCCGAGGCCGAGGACAAGCCCCCGGTTTGGTGGTTCGGTGGCGGCATGGACCTGACGCCGTATTATCCCTTCGAGGAGGACGTCCGCCATTTCCACGCCAGCTGCAGGTCGGCGGTCCTGCCCTGGGGCGGGGAAGCCGAGTATCGCCGGCTCAAGGACTGGTGCGACCGCTACTTCTTCCTCAAGCACCGCAACGAAGCGCGCGGCGTGGGGGGCCTGTTTTTCGACGATCTCGGCGCGGACGGACACCTCCCCTTCGATCAGGCCTTCGGTCTCACCCGCTCCGTAGGCGCGGCCTTCCTGGGCGCCTATCTGCCGATCCTTGCGCGCCGCCGTGACCACGTCTTCGGCGAACGCGAACGGGATTTCCAGGCCTATCGGCGCGGGCGCTACGTGGAGTTCAATCTGGTTTTCGACCGCGGCACCCTGTTCGGCCTGCAGTCGGGCGGACGGACCGAATCGATCCTGATGTCGATGCCGCCGGTGGTGAAGTGGCGTTACGACTGGCACCCCGAGCCGGGCTCCGCCGAAGCCGAGCTCTACGACCGCTACCTCAAGCCTCAGGACTGGGCCTGAGCACGGCTCGCGGCCACCGCGAGCAGAGAAAGTGAGCGGCCGGGCGGCATGCCGCCCGGAGACGGCACGCCGCGTGCCGGTCAGTCGGTGCTGACCGGTACCAGCGCGGTCGAATGCCTGCCTGCGACGATCTCCGCG
>NZ_MBFM01000001.1:405293-420983 GCF_001696715.1 Thauera phenolivorans
GCTACTTCTTCCTCAAGCACCGCAACGAAGCGCGCGGCGTGGGGGGCCTGTTTTTCGACGATCTCGGCGCGGACGGACACCTCCCCTTCGATCAGGCCTTCGGTCTCACCCGCTCCGTAGGCGCGGCCTTCCTGGGCGCCTATCTGCCGATCCTTGCGCGCCGCCGTGACCACGTCTTCGGCGAACGCGAACGGGATTTCCAGGCCTATCGGCGCGGGCGCTACGTGGAGTTCAATCTGGTTTTCGACCGCGGCACCCTGTTCGGCCTGCAGTCGGGCGGACGGACCGAATCGATCCTGATGTCGATGCCGCCGGTGGTGAAGTGGCGTTACGACTGGCACCCCGAGCCGGGCTCCGCCGAAGCCGAGCTCTACGACCGCTACCTCAAGCCTCAGGACTGGGCCTGAGCACGGCTCGCGGCCACCGCGAGCAGAGAAAGTGAGCGGCCGGGCGGCATGCCGCCCGGAGACGGCACGCCGCGTGCCGGTCAGTCGGTGCTGACCGGTACCAGCGCGGTCGAATGCCTGCCTGCGACGATCTCCGCGGCGGCACGATACTGCAGCTGGGCCTCGTCCGATTGCTCGATACGTTCGAAAAGATGTGCAAGCGCGAGACGGGTCTCGAGCGTCGGCTCGATCCCGAGCGAGGCTTCGAGGTAGGCCTTGGCCTTGCCCCACAGCTGCGCCGTCAGCGACAGCTGTCCGAGCGCGTAAAGAAGGTTGACGTCGCGCGGATGCGCCTTCAACCAGCCCTCCGCCTTCATCAGGCAGGCCACCGCGTCGTCCGGTTCGACTGCGCACTCGCCGTAGAGTCGCGCCAGCGCGCTGTCCCACCGCTCGTCGAGCATGCGCTCGAGCGCGGGCCGCAACAGCGCCCCCTGCCCCGCCGCGGCGAGCAAGGGCGCTGCCTGCTCGACCAACAGACGATCGCGCTGCTCCTCGGTCGGAACGTCCTGCCAGTAGGCGGCGAGGAGGGCGCCGTCGGCGCCGATCTCGCGCATGCGGCCCAGGTGCGCGCGGCGTACGAGCGGCGCCGCCTGCTCGACGGTGAGCGCCTTTTGCTTGCGGAGCTGGCGCGTCAGCCGCAGCAACTCCTCCCAGTTGCCGAGTGCGGCGGCCGCCTCCACGCCGAGCCGCTCAACGGCAACTCGACCCGGCCCTTCGATCTCGATCGACTGCAGCCGCTCCTGCGCCTCGGCGTAGCGATGGTCCTTGAGGGCGAGTTCGGCCTCGGTCATCAGACGCGCGACCCGGACCTCCTCGCCCTCCTCTTCCGCTGCCGCCAGCCAGTGGCGATAGCGATTGTCGTCGCTGAGCGCGTGCGCGGCCCGAACCGCCACCAGCGCCGCCGCGCCCGGCTGGTTGCCCGCCCCATGGGCGGCAGCGGCGGCCTTCAGCGCCTGCGCGTAACGCCCTTCGAAGAGCGCGAGCAGCGCGTCACGCAAGGCCTTGCCGCCCTTGTCGCGGCGACGGCGTTCGCGCCAGGAAGACACGCGTGACGGCAGGGCGACGGTGCGGCTGAACAGCCGAAGCAGGAAGTAGGCGAGCAGGAAACCGCCCAACGCCAGCAACAGAAAGAAGTTCAGCGACAGCTGCATCCGCCACGGCGGCAGCACCATCAGCACATAGCCCTGGTTGAGGCCGGCGACCATCGCCAGTCCGGCAGCCAGGGCAAAAAGGGCGATCAGCCAGATCAGCGCGCGCATTCCGACCTCCTCAACGCGCCGCGGCCGCGTCGGCGGCTTCGGGTTCGCTATCGGTAACGGGTTCGGCCGGAGTCGACGGCTGCGCGGCCGGCTCCGGCGTCGAGTCAGGCCCCGCTGCGGCAGGATCCTGCGCTGCAGGGGCGTCGGCCCCGGTATCGGCCTCCTCCGGCGCGGCGGCGTCCCCTTCCCCCGCCGCCGACTCGGCGGGGCCAGGCGCCACTTCTTCGCCAGGCTGCGGGACGGCCTCGATGGCCTCTTCCTCAGGGGCGACCGGTTCGCTGCCGGTCGCAGCAGGTTCGTCAGCGCTGCGCGTGCTGGTCTCCGCGGCCGGTGCTTCCTCGGGCGCGGCAGCGCCTGCACCGTTGTCGCCGTTCCTCGACTGCAGCAGACGCAGCGCGGCGAAACTTTCGGTCAGCGTCGGCATCTCGGGAGCGACGTCGAGCTTCTTCAATGCAACCAGTTCATCCAGCGCCGCACGCACTCTCGCGTCGCCGCCGTCGAAAAACTTCTCGATCATCTCCTGCGCCTGGGCGAGGTCGGCGCCATAGGTCCGACCATCACGCGCGAGCAGGGCGAGGCGCGCGGTCAGCAGGCGCACCTTCAGGCTCTCACGCAGGTAGAAGTTTTGCTCCGGGGCGAGCAGCACCGGTTCGTTGTCCAGGCGCTCGACCCGCAGCAACCCGGTGATCTCCGACCAGACATCGCGGGCGAGCGCGCCGCTCAGGCGCATCGCCGCGTCCACATAGCTCTCTTCGGCCGGTGCCTGCTCCTGCTCGGCACGCGCCTGCGCCCTCGCCTCGAGCTCGCGTTCGAAAGCGAGCGGCAGCGCGTCGCTGCCCGCCAGCAACTGCTCGAGTCGCAGCGCGATCCCCGGTACGTCCACCACCTTCTGCAGCTTCAGGTTCTCGATGTCGCGCGCCAGCGCGCGCCGCAGCGGCGTGAGCTGGCCGCGATCCTGCGAGGCCAGCCGTGCGTCCGCCGTCTGCAGCGCCACCAGGGCGGTCTCGACGTTTCCGGCGAGCTGCAGTTGCTGCGCTGCAATCGCCATCGCCTGCTCGGCCTCGGCAACCACGCCCTGTTCTCGGCTCTGCGAGAAGACGCGGTACAGTTCCTCGAGCGCCTCGGCCTGCCCCTCGGTGGCCTCGACCTTGGCGCCGAGCACCGCGACCTTGCCTTCGAGCGCGTTGAGCGTCTCATGCTGCTGTCGCGACACGCCCCGCGCCTCGAGCGCTATCGCACTGCCCTCGTCGAGCCGGGCCGCGAGCTCGCTGCGCAACTCGGTTGCCTGCGCGCGCATCGTCGCGACCTGCCAGCCCGACCAACCTGCGCCGGCGAGACCGAGAACCGCGAGCAGCAACGCCCAGTTGGCAATTCCCGAGCGGGCGCCCGGAGATGCCTGCTCCTGAGTTCCGGCGCCGTGCAGTGGCGGCGCGGCGCCAGCATCCGTGGGCGCGCTTTCGTTCGCCTCGGCGGCGGGGCGGCTCGAGGCCGGCGGCTGGGTAAGGGCGGGAGTGTCTTTGTTCATGCCGTGAGTTTAACCAAAACGTTGTACCAGCGTCTGCATCAGGCCCTGATCGCCGGCGGGGGTCTCGACCACGGCCCGGAAGCCGGCTGCAAGTGCGCGCGCAGCGATGCGCGGATGGGAGGCGAACACCGTCACCTCACGCATCACCTCCATACCCGCCTCGCCGAGCATGCGCACGAGATTGTCCACGCCTTCACTGCTGGTCAGCAGCAAGCCGTCGATCCCGCCGCGCCGTGCGGCCTCGATCAAGGGTGTCGGATCGAGCGCGGGACAGCCGCGTCGATAGCATGGAACGAATTCGACGCTGGCGCCACGACTGCGCAGCGTTTCGGCCAGCAGGTCGCGCCCGCCGTCGCCACGAAAGATCAGTACGCGTCGGCCGGCCACCGCGCCCGCCGAGAACTCCGGCAGCTGCAGCACCGCCTCGCTGTCGAAGCCGCTCCCGGGTGCGATGACCTGCGTGAACCCGAAGCCGGCGAGCGCGCGTTCGCTCCCCTTGCCGACCGTCGCCACCCGCAGCGAAGCCGGCCAGGAGCGGCGTGCGAGCAGGTTCTCGAGCGCATACTGCACCGCGTTTGGACTGACGAAGAATGCGAGATCGAATTCTTCCAGCCGATCCGCGATCACCTCCAGCGGTCGCGGATCGGGCGCCGGCCCGATGGCCAGTACGGGCAAGCGCACCGCCTCCCCGCCGGCGGCGGCGATCGCCTCGCACAGCGAATCGGCCTGGGCCGCGGGCCTGGTGACCACCAGGCGCCGTCCGGCGAGCGGCCGGCACACGCCCGACACCTCGGATTCGGACTCCATTCGCACTCCCCTGTCCCGACGCAGCACCCCCCGCAGCTCGCGCAGGGCGCTCGAGCGCCGCTCAATTGCCGTCGATCATTTGCCGATTTCGGCGAGGATCTCTTCCGCCCCGTGGGCGCGCAACTCGTCGGCCAGCGCCTGCCCGAGCGACTCGGCCTCGACCGCCGCGCCCTCACGCTCGGCGCGCACCAGGCGGCTGCCGTCCGGACGGGCGACAAAGCCGCGCAACCAGAGACGCCCCTCGCGCATCAGCGCGTAAGCGCCGAGCGGCACCTCGCAGCTGCCCGCCAGTGCCCGCGCCACCGCGCGCTCGGCACTCACGCAGGCCTCCGTCTCGGCGTCCGCGAGCGGCTGCAGCCAGCCGATCAGGTCGCTGCGCTCGGCGAGGCATTCGATACCGAGCGCACCCTGCCCGGCCGAGGGCAACGAGACCTCGGCCGGCAGCCGCGAACGGATGCGGGACTCCATGCCGAGCCGCGTGAGGCCGGCGGCGGCGAGGATGATCGCGTCGTACTGGCCCTCGTCGAGCTTGCGCAGACGGGTGTCGAGGTTGCCGCGCAGGCTGGTGACGCAGAGAAAGGGATGGCTCGCATGGATCTGCGACTCGCGTCGCAGCGAGGAGGTGCCGACCACCGCGCCCGGCGGCATGTCGTCGAGGCTCTCGTAGCGGTTCGAGACGAAGGCGTCGAGCGGATTCTCGCGCGCGCAGATGCAGGCCAGGGTGAATGCCGGCTCCATCACCATCGGCACGTCCTTCATGGAATGCACCGCGATGTCGGCGCGGCCATCGAGCAGCGCGGTCTCGAGTTCCTTGACGAAGAGCCCCTTGCCGCCGACCTTCGCCAGCGGACGGTCGAGGATCTGGTCGCCGCGGGTGGTCATGCCGAGCAGTTCGACCCGGCAGCCGGGATACAATCCTTCGAGCCTGGCCTTGATGTGTTCGGCCTGCCACAGGGCGAGACGGCTTTCACGGGTCGCGATGACGATGCGCTCGGGGGCGGCGGCAGGGGCCTTGGGGCCGGGGCTGGCTTGGCTCACGTTAAAAGACTCACGCTAGGGATCAGGATCATGCCGACCACGGACGTCGTTCGCCGCAGCGCAGCATCAGGGTTCGCACCAATGGTGCGCGGACTGCTCGCAATTCTAGCATGCACCTCGCTCGGCCTTTCGGCGGCACCCCCGGCCCTGCCACAGGCGCGGGACCTGGCCGCCGACGCCCGCCTCATGGAGGCGGATGGCCTGCCCATGGTGGTGCTCTACAGCCAGGCCGGCTGTCACTACTGCGAACAGGCACGCGACTACCTCGGCCCGATGGCGCAATCCAGTACGCGTGCGCTGTTCCGGCAGATCGACCTCGATTCGGACGCGCCACTGACCGACTTCGCAGGCCGCCCCAGCACGCATCGCGAGTTCACCCGTGCCCATGAGGTGCGATTCACGCCCACGGTGGTGATCTACGATGCCCGCGGCAGGCCCGTCGGCGAGCCGATCGTCGGCATGACCCTGCCCGATTTCTATGCCCAGTACGTCGACAATGCGATCGACGCCGCACACGAGAAGAACAGATGACACAAGACAAGGACGCACCCCTGCGCGAGGACATCCGGTTGCTCGGCCGGCTGCTCGGCGACACCGTTCGCGATCAGCAAGGCGAGGCCGCCTTCGAGCTGATCGAGCACATCCGCCGGAACTCGGTGCGCTTCCGCCGCGACGACGACGTCGCGGCCCGCCGCGAGCTCGAGGACGTGCTCGACGCGTTGTCGCGCGACCAGACCAATCAGGTGGTGCGCGCCTTCAGCTACTTCTCCCACCTCGCCAACATCGCCGAGGATCAGCACCACATCCGCCGCACGCGCGCTCACCTGATCGCCGGCTCGCCGCCGCGCGAGGGAAGCCTGGCGCACGCGCTCGAGGAGGCCTTCGACAAGGGCGGTCTCGCCGCCGCCGAACTGGTCGATTTCTTCGACGGCGCCCTCGTCTCCCCGGTGCTCACCGCCCACCCGACCGAGGTACAGCGCAAGAGCATCCTCAACTGCGAGAATGTCGTCGCGCGCCTGCTCGACGAGCGCGACCGCATGCAGTTGACCCCGGAAGAGCGCGAGACCAACCTCGAGGCGCTGCGCCGCGCGGTGCTCACCCTCTGGCAGACGCGCATGCTGCGCCCGTCGCGGCTATCGGTGATCGACGAGATCAACAACGGCCTGTCCTACTTCCGCACCACCTTCCTGCGCGAGCTGCCGCGCCTCTACGCCAGCCTCGAGGATCGCCTCGCCGCCGCCGACACCGCCCACGCTGCGCCGGAGCTGGCGGCCTTCCTGCAGGTGGGCAGCTGGATCGGCGGCGACCGCGACGGCAATCCCTACGTGCGTGCCGAGGTGCTCGAACGCGCGCTCACGATGCAATCGACCGTCGCCCTCGACCACTATCTGGAGGAGCTTCACAGCCTGGGCTCGCAGCTGTCGATCGCCAGCAGCCTGGTGAGCGCCTCGGACGCCCTGCTCGCGCTGGCCGAACGCTCGCCTGACGTTTCCCCGCACCGCAGCGACGAGCCCTATCGCCGCGCAATCAGCGGCATCTACGCGAGGCTCGCCGCCACCCACGCGAAACTCGTCGGCAGCGTGCCGATGCGCCACGCGATGGCCGAGGCCCAGCCCTATCCGGACGCCGGTGCGCTCGCCGAGGACCTCGACGTAGTGCACCGCTCGCTGCTCGCCAATGGTTCGGCGGCGCTCGCCCGCGGCAGGCTGCGCCACCTGCGGCGCGCGGTCCGGGTGTTCGGCTTCCACCTCGCGCCGCTCGACCTGCGGCAGAACGCCGACGTACACGAGCGCGTGGTCGCCGAGCTGTTCGAGCTCGCGCGCCCCGGCACCGACTATCGCGGCCAGGACGAGGACGGCCGTTGCGCGCTGCTGCTCGAGGAGCTCGCCACGGCGCGCCCGCTGGCCTCACCGCATGTGCGCTATTCGGAGGAAACAGAAGCCGAACTGGCGATCTTCCGTACCGCACGCCAGGCCCATCTGCGCTATGGCAGCGCGGCGATCCGCCAGTGCATCATCTCCAAGACCGACGACGTCTCCGACCTCCTCGAACTCGCGGTGCTGCTGAAGGAGGCGGGCCTGCTGCGCCCGCTCGACAACGCCCTCGACGTCGATATCGTGCCGCTGTTCGAAACCATCGACGACCTCGCGAACGCCGCCGCGGTGATGGACCGGCTGTTCTCCCTGCCCCTATATCGCGAGCTGCTCGCCGCCCGCGGCGACACCCAGGAGGTGATGCTCGGCTACTCCGACAGCAACAAGGACGGCGGCTTCCTCACCTCCGGGTGGGCGCTGTACAAGGCCGAGGGCGAACTGGTGAACACCTTCGCGCGCCACCGCGTGCGCCTGCGCCTGTTTCATGGCCGCGGCGGCTCGGTCGGCCGCGGCGGCGGTCCGAGCTTCCAGGCGATCCTCGCGCAGCCGGAAGGCGCGGTGCAGGGCCAGATCCGACTCACCGAACAGGGCGAGGTGATCGGCGCCAAGTACGGCAACCCGGAGGTCGGCCGCCGCAACCTCGAGGTGCTGGTCGCCGCCACCCTCGAGACCAGCCTGCGCCCCACCGGCGCCGAGCCGACGCCGCAGGCCTTCCTCGACACGATGCAGGCGCTCTCCGACGCCGCCTTCACCGCCTATCGTGCATTGGTCTACGAAACCCCGGGCTTCGAGCAGTACTTCTGGGAATCGACGGTGATCTCCGAGATCGCCGGACTCAACATCGGCTCGCGTCCTGCCTCGCGCAAGAAGGGCACCCGCATCGAGGACCTGCGCGCGATCCCCTGGGTGTTCTCGTGGTCGCAGTGCCGCCTGATGTTCCCGGGATGGTTCGGCTTCGGCAGTGCGGTCCAGGCCTTCCTCGCCCGCCACGGCGACGGCGGCCTCGCCCTGCTGCAGCGCATGAACCGCGAGTGGTCCTTCTTCGCCACCCTGCTGTCGAACATGGACATGGTGCTGGCCAAGAGCGATCTGGCGATCGCCTCGCGCTATGCCGCGCTGGTGAAGGACGTGGTGCTGCGCGACGAGATCTTCGGCCGCATTCGCGCCGAGCACCAGGCAACGGTCGAGTCCCTGCTGGCGATCACCGCCCAGCAGGAACTGCTCGACGGCAACCCGCTGCTGAAGCGCTCGATCCGCAACCGCTTCCCCTACCTCGACCCGCTCAACCACGTCCAGGTCGAGCTGCTGCGCCGCCACCGCGAAAGCGACGGCAGCGACCAGCGCATCCGCAACGGCATCCACATCTCGATCAATGGCATCGCCGCCGGTCTGCGCAACAGCGGCTGACGCCCGGCCGCGTCAGAGCCCGAGCACCTGTTTCACCGCCGGCCACGCCCGACGGCTGACCGGCAGGCGCTCGGGCAGGCCCGCGAGCAGGATTTCCCACTGCCCCTCGGCGTCACCGCCACGCTCGACCCCCTGCACCGCCGCCACCGCCACCAGGCAGTTGCGATGGATGCGCACGAAGCGGCGCGGAAACTCCTGCTCGAGTTGCACCAGGGATTCGTCGAGCAGGTAGTCGCGCTCGGCGGTGCGCGCCGTGACGTACTTCTGCTCGGCCTTCAGGTAGATCACGTCGGCGACCGGCAGCAGCAGGATGCGTCCGCGCTCGCCGATGCTGAGGTGGCGCCGCTCCTGCGGCGGCGCCGGGACCGGCACGCGCGCCGCCAGCCGGCCGCGCGCCCGCGCGAGGGTCGCCGCCAGCCGCTCGGCGCGCACCGGTTTGAGCAGGTAGTCCGCCGCCTCCAGTTCGAAAGCCTGGATCGCGTACTGGTCATAGGCGGTCACGAAGACCACCGCGGGCGGCACCGGCAGCGCCCCGAGCCGGCGCGCCAGTTCGATGCCGTCCATCGCCGGCATGCGGATATCGGCGAGCACCACGTCCGCCGCTTCTGTCTCGAGCAGGCGCAGGGCTTCCACGCCGTTGGCCGCCATCCCGGCGACCAGGTTCGGCTGCTCGCCGCTGATGTCGCCGAGCAGGTCGCGCAGTCGGCTGCGCGCGGGCGCCTCGTCATCGACGATCAATATGCGCAGCGGAGGTTCGCTCGCTTCGGCCAAGGTTCGACTCCATGCTCCACGATCCGCCCGGCCGCTTAGCGGCCCGGGCTTTTGCTTTATACTTCGGCCGTTTTTGGCGGGCTTTCGCGCTGCCACGGCGGCATGCCCGACCGCCCCCCGCCCGCCCCGCCGACCCTTCCTCGACACGGATATTATGACAGACACGCTCCCGTCGCCCGACGGCGCGGCACCGGCTGCGAAAGCCTGGTCCGGCCGCTTCACCGAACCCGTCTCCGATCTCGTCAAGCGCTACACCGCATCGGTGTTCTTCGACCAGCGCATGGCCGCGCAGGACATCCGGGGCTCGCTAGCGCATGCGAAGATGCTGGCGCGGCAGGGCATCATCGGCGCCCAGGACCTCGCTGAAATCGAGCGCGGCATGGCGCAGATCGCCGGCGAGATCGAGCGCGGCGAGTTCGCCTGGAACCTCGACGACGAGGATGTCCACCTCAACATCGAGAAGCGCCTCACCGCGCTGGTGGGCGATGCCGGCAAGCGCCTGCACACCGGCCGCAGCCGCAACGACCAGGTCGCCACCGACATCCGCCTGTGGCTGCGCGACGCGATCGACCAGATCCTCGTCCTGATCGCCGACCTCCAGCGCAAGCTGCTCGATGCGGCCGAAGCCAACGCCGACACGCCGATGCCCGGCTTCACCCACCTGCAGGTCGCCCAGCCGGTGACCTTCGGCCACCACCTGATGGCCTACTACGAGATGAGCCGGCGCGATGCCGAACGCTTCGCCGACTGCCGAAAGCGAGTCAACCGCCTGCCGCTCGGCTCGGCCGCGCTCGCCGGCACGAGCTATCCGATCGACCGCGACTTCGTCGCCGCCGAGCTCGGCTTCGACGAAGTCTGCTACAACTCGCTCGACGCCGTCAGCGACCGCGACTTCGCGATCGAATTCTGCTCGGCCTCCGCGCTGCTGATGACCCATCTGTCGCGCCTGTCCGAGGAGCTGATCCTGTGGATGAGCCCGCGCGTGGGTTTCATCGACCTCGCCGATCGCTTCTGCACCGGCAGCTCGATCATGCCGCAGAAGAAGAATCCCGACGTGCCCGAACTGGTGCGCGGCAAGACCGGCCGCGTCAACGGCAGCCTGATCGCCTTGCTGACCCTGATGAAGGGCCAGCCCCTGGCCTACAACAAGGACAATCAGGAAGACAAGGAGCCGCTGTTCGACACCGCCGACACGGTGATCGACACCCTGCGCATCTACGCCGACATGATCGGCGGCATCAGGGTCAAGGCCGAGGCGATGCGCGGCGCGCTCACCCAGGGCTACGCCACCGCCACCGACCTTGCCGACTACCTGGTCAAGAAGGGTCTGCCCTTCCGCGACGCGCACGAAGCCGTCGCGCTGGCGGTCCGCGCCGCCGAGGTGAAGGGCTGCGACCTGCCGCAGTTCTCACTCGACGAGCTACGCATCGCCATGGCGCATGTGCCGGGCGCGGCCGAGCGCCTGAGTGATGACGTGTTCGGCGTGCTCACCGTCGAGGGCTCGCTCGGCTCGCGCGACCATGTCGGCGGTACCGCCCCGGCACAGGTGCGCGCAGCGATCGCGCGCGCCCGCCAGCGTCTCGCCTGACGCGCTCCGTGGCGGTGCAACAGCTCGGCAAGTACGAACTGCGCCGCCGTATCGGCGAGGGGGCGACCGGCACCGTCCATCTGGCCTGGGACCCCTTTCGCCGGCAGGCAGTCGCGATCAAGCAACTGCGCCGGGACGTGCTTCGCCACCCGGTGCACGGCCGGCTCAACCGCCGGCTGCTGCGCAACGAGGCCAGCCTCGCCGGCCGGCTCGTACATCCGCATATCGTGCAGGTGCACGATGCGGTGATCGGCGACGACGAGGCCTACCTCGTGATGGACTACGTCGCCGGTGGCACCCTCGCCGACCTCGTCCGCCCGGGCGCCCTGCCCGCCCTCGAGCGCCTGCTCGAGATCGTCTTCAAATGCAGCTGCGCGCTCGATTTCGCGTTCCACCAGGGCGTCACCCACCGCGACATCAAGCCGGCCAACATCCTGCTCGCCGACGCCGGCGGCAGCGACATCCGCATCAGCGACTTCGGCGCGGCGCTGCGCAGCGCCAGCGACAGCACCCAGATCGTCGGCATCGGCTCACCGGCCTACATGTCGCCGCAGCAGGTGCGGGAAATGCCGGTGGATCACCGCAGCGACATCTATTCGCTCGGGGTGGTGATGTTCCAGCTGCTGACCGGCCGTCTTCCCTTCGAGTCGGACAACCAGTACAGCCTGCTCTACCGCATCGCCAACGAGACCCCGCCGCTGCCTTCCGAGCTGCGCCGCGGCATCCCACCGGCGCTCGACCGTATCGTCCGGCGCGCGACCGAGAAGGAGCTCGAGCGACGCTACCAGAGCTGGACCGAGTTCTCCCACGACCTCGCGCTCGCCTTCCGCAACCGCAGCATCGAACTCGATCGCAGCGCGATCCCCGAGGCACAGAAGTTTCAGAGCCTGCGCGCGATGCCCTTTTTCCGCGGCTTCGCCGATGCCGAGCTATGGGAGGTGATCGGCCTCGCGCACTGGGAGCGCGTGGGGCCAGGCACGGTCGTCATGAAGGAAGGCGAGCCCGGCGACCACTTTTCCTTCCTCGTCGAGGGCGAGGCACGGGTGCGCAAGCGGGGCAAGCTGCTGAACTTCCTCAGCCCAGGCGAATGCTTCGGCGAGGTGGCGCTGTTCTCGGCCGGCGGCGCGGTCCGCTCGGCCTCGGTCGAGACCACCACCGACAGCGCGCTCGCCAGCGTCGACCTGCGCGCGCTCGAGCGTGGCTCCGAAACCTGTCGCATGCAGTTCTACAAGGCCCTGCTCGGCGTGCTCGCCACCCGGCTGTCGATGGCGAGCGCGCAGATCGCCAACTTCTGAACGATGACAGAAATGACCCATCCCGCCCTCCCTGTACTCGAGGAAGCCATCCGACAGGCGACCGGCAGCGACTTCCGCCCCAGCCTGTGCGCGGCCGCCGGCGGCGGCTGCATCAGTGAAACCTTCACCATCGGCGACGGCCGCCAGCGCTACTTCGTGAAGCTCGGCACAGCCGCGGATGCGTCGCTGTTCTCGGCCGAGGCCGAGGGTCTCGGCGCAATCGCCGCCAGCGGCAGCTTCCGCACGCCGGCGGTGATCGCGCAGGGCAGCGACGCGCAGCACGCCTTCCTCGTCCTCGAGCATCTCGAGTTGCGCGCCCTCGCCTCCGCCGCCGAAGGTGCGGCCTTCGCCGAGCACCTGGTGCAGCTGCACCGCACGCTCGGCGAGCACTTCGGCTGGCGCCATGACAACTTCATCGGCCGCAGCCCGCAACGCAACGGCGAGGGCGACAACTGGTCGGCGTTCTTCGTCGATCGCCGGCTCCGGCCGCAGTTCGAGATGGCGAAGGCGAAGGGTTTCGGTGGCGAACTGCAGCGGCAGGGCGAGCGCCTGCTCGCGCGCGTGCCCGCACTGTTCCTCGACTATCGTCCGCAGCCCAGCCTGCTGCACGGCGACCTGTGGCACGGCAACGCGGCGGTCACCGCCGCCGGTGAGCCGACGGTGTTCGACCCTGCGGTGCATTACGGAGACCGTGAGGCGGATCTGGCGATGAGCGAGCTTTTCGGCGGCTTCCCCAGCGCCTTCTACGCCGCCTACCGCAGCGCCTGGCCGCTGAACGAGGATTACGAGCAGCGCAAGCTGCTCTACAGCCTCTATCACATCCTCAACCACCTGAACCTGTTCGGCCGCAGCTACCTTCGCGAGGCGCTGCGCCTGAGCACCCGGCTCAACGAGGAGCTCTCGCTGCGGCGGGATTGAGGACGACCGCCCCCCCGCGAGCGTGCAGGCAGGCGGATACGCTTCCCCGGCTCAGGCTTCGACGCCCTCACGCGCCGGCCTCCGTGGCAGCACGCCGGCCCAGGCCTTGTGCGCGAGATGACGGATCAGCAGACCGGTGGGCATCCGTAGCCGGTGATAGCGCAACTGCGCGATCTGGCCGGCAAGACGTCGCTCGAGGCCGGGCGCGCCATCGGGCAGCCGTGGCAGGCAGGTGCGCGGGACGATCCAGTCCATCGCGCGCCGCGCCGCCTCGGGCGGCGCTTCCGGCCAGCGCGCGGCCGGCACCGGCGTTCCCAGCCAGGCCGCGCAAAAATGCAGCGCGTACCACAGCATGCGCGAAGCCCGATGGCTGCGCGCGCGTGAGAGGAGTTCCACCCAGTCGGCGTCGCTACGCAGGTGGTGGCGGATCAATCCGTCGATGTCCACCAGGTCGCGCAGCCGGCCGTCGAGCTCGGTGTCCTGGAACAGGTGGATCGCCGCATGCACGATCTGGTCACAGGGGTGCAGCACCCAGAAGCGGGTGCCCGCCAGCGGGACCATCCCGGCGAACAGCAGCGCGTCGTCCGCGCGCGTGCGGCTGGTGACGGGCGCGATCGTGTGGTGCAGGTCGAGCTCGAGGGCATGGCCGGGCTTGCGCATCGGCGGCAGCTCATGGCTCCACTCGCGGTAGTAGCGCTCGTCGTAGGCATCGACATCGTCCGCCACCCAGCCCGCCGCGCGCAGCGCCGCCTCGGTGGCGTCCAGATCGGCGCGCGTCACCAGCAGGTCAACGTCGTTGGGCATGCGGCCGCAGGCGAACTCGAGGCCTTGAGCGGCGTAAGCCGCGCCCTTGAGCAGCACGACGCGCACGTCAGCCGGCAGCACCGGATCGAGCGCGCGCAGCTCCATCCGTACCGCCTGCAGCCGACACGCCGAATAGTTGATCGCAGACCTGAAGTGCCCCCGGACCTGGGGCGGCAGCGCGCTCCAGAGGGCCTCGTCCGACGCCAGACGGTGGCCGAGCAGCCCGAGCAGGCGCGCCTGGCGGCCGAGGCGCAGGACCGGCTCCCAGTCCGCGAGCGACAGCGTGCGCGCTGCTGCGCCATCGTGCAGCATGGACAGCAGACGATCGAGCGCCGCATTCATCTCTCGCCCTCCACGCCGCCGACAGCGGGCGGTTCGTCGAGCAGTCGATGGATCGCCTCGATCGCCTCGTCCAGCCGGCTGTAAGTCAGCTGGACAGCCGGACATGCGGCCGCGAGATCGGCCACCGCGTCGAAGGACACCGGCCCGAGCAGACGGTAGTTGAAACTGTTGAACGCGAGTCGTGCGAACGCCTGTTCCCGTGCTTGCGGCTCGACCGCGAGTGCAGCGCCTTCGCGCCATCGCGGGAAGATGACCAGGGCCGGCCGCGCCGGGCGATGCATCGCGGCCACGCTCGCGGCATCGGGCGCGAGATGGGCGACGTCACCCTTGCGGGTCGCGTAATGAACCGGCCCGAGGACGGCCTCGCCGGAAAACCCGCGGATCAGGTCGATCGACTGGTTCTTGAGTGCCACCGGCTTGAGCATCGGCAGCAGCGCCCCGCTCTCCGGGCACAGCACGCCGAATTCGTCGGACAGCAGGCGGAAGCCGCGCAACATCATCGCCGCCGAGAGCGTGCTCTTGCCCGACCCCGGCGTCGCCGCCATGATCACCGCGCGCTCCGCACGCGCCAGCGCGCCGGCATGCAGGAGCACGTGCTGGTTGAAGCGCTGGGCGAAGCACCAGTTCACGCCCCATTCGTACAGCGGCAGTGCGCTCGCGAGCGGAAAGGGATCGAAGGGTTCGACGCCGTCGATGCTGAAGCGGGCATTCGGACGCAGCCAGCGCCGCAAGCCTCGCCCGGGATCGACTCGCACATGGAGGTCGGCAAACGGCGCCTCCGGCATGAAGGCAAAGCTGCCATACACCCCGCGCAGGCTGTGGGCGAAACCCTTCAGCCTCGAGCGCAGGCGCACGACACAGGCGCCGTAATCGACGAACAGGCCCTCTTCGGCGAGGGCCTGTTCGAGTTCGGAAAGCGAAGTCTGGCTGATCGGACCTGGTGCTGGCGTCATCCCTCCAGCATGCCGATGTCGCCCATCATGCGCAACAGCTGCCGCATCTCGGGCGTGTCACAGTCGAGCTGGAACTCCTCCCGCAGTTGCCGACGGAGCACCTCCGCGGAAACCGGGCCCTCCGCCGACAGTTCCTCGGCGATCTCCGCGACCACCGCGGCTGCGGGCGGGAGCACGTGCGTCTCCCAGCTCAGCGGGTCGAACACGACTGCGGCGTCACCGAGACGCCGCAGATGTGGCTTTTCGCCGATCGCCATCGAGCGCCTCCGCGATCACTTGATCACGGTCGAGGTGAGGGTCGCCCCGGTCAAGGAGTTCCAGCACGACGCGCCGCTGATCGGGTTGATGACGGGCGAGCTGGTCGGATACACATACAGGGTCTGACTGATTCCGGCCTGGTAGGCTGCATAGTCCACGAGGACGAATCGCTCCCCCTCGGGCTTGGCCAATTCGCCAATAGGCTTGTTGTTGGCAGCACTCAGCGCCACCGGGTCGGCAGTACCGTCCGCGAGCACGCGGTACCACTGACTGCTCAGGGTGAAATAGAGCTCCTTCTGCGCCGCCGGGGCGGCGCTCGCCACTGCATCGGCGCTGCCCGTCGCGGACGCGTCCAGGAAGGCGCTGGTGCTGGTCGCCGAGACCGAACCGGTGAAACTGTAAACA
>NZ_MBFM01000001.1:420993-493985 GCF_001696715.1 Thauera phenolivorans
GCAAGCCTCGCCCGGGATCGACTCGCACATGGAGGTCGGCAAACGGCGCCTCCGGCATGAAGGCAAAGCTGCCATACACCCCGCGCAGGCTGTGGGCGAAACCCTTCAGCCTCGAGCGCAGGCGCACGACACAGGCGCCGTAATCGACGAACAGGCCCTCTTCGGCGAGGGCCTGTTCGAGTTCGGAAAGCGAAGTCTGGCTGATCGGACCTGGTGCTGGCGTCATCCCTCCAGCATGCCGATGTCGCCCATCATGCGCAACAGCTGCCGCATCTCGGGCGTGTCACAGTCGAGCTGGAACTCCTCCCGCAGTTGCCGACGGAGCACCTCCGCGGAAACCGGGCCCTCCGCCGACAGTTCCTCGGCGATCTCCGCGACCACCGCGGCTGCGGGCGGGAGCACGTGCGTCTCCCAGCTCAGCGGGTCGAACACGACTGCGGCGTCACCGAGACGCCGCAGATGTGGCTTTTCGCCGATCGCCATCGAGCGCCTCGGCGATCAGTTGATCACGGTCGAGGTGAGGGTCGCCCCGGTCAAGGAGTTCCAGCACGACGCGCCGCTGATCGGGTTGATGACGGGCGAGCTGGTCGGATACACATACAGGGTCTGACTGATTCCGGCCTGGTAGGCTGCATAGTCCACGAGGACGAATCGCTCCCCCTCGGGCTTGGCCAATTCGCCAATAGGCTTGTTGTTGGCAGCACTCAGCGCCACCGGGTCGGCAGTACCGTCCGCGAGCACGCGGTACCACTGACTGCTCAGGGTGAAATAGAGCTCCTTCTGCGCCGCCGGGGCGGCGCTCGCCACTGCATCGGCGCTGCCCGTCGCGGACGCGTCCAGGAAGGCGCTGGTGCTGGTCGCCGAGACCGAACCGGTGAAACTGTAAACATCGACCTTGAAGCGCATCCAGTTGTCCGGCGCAGCGGCGACGCCAGCGGGCGGCGAGTTCTGCGCGAGTTCCTGGCTCTTCTGTGCGCAGGTCACGCTGGTCGCCGCCAGCGCGGCACCGCTGGGCAAGGTGAGAATGACGGGTGCGCTGGCGGCGGCGCGCAGGATCCGACGCCGCTGCTCGGTTCGCTCGGATTTGGACTGGGTCATGGCAAATCCTCTTGTTTCTATGCTGAATATTCGCTGTCAGGGTACATCATCAAGGCATCGAAAACGATGCCGGCATGCTGCATGAAACCTCTGCGCTATACACGCAATATTCAAGCCACACGCCTTACCGATAGAAAAAACCTCTTTCGCTCAAGCAGTTGAACGACATCGGGGGCCGCCTGACGCAAGCGTCAAACCCATGATCTGTAAAAAAAATCGACACTTTCGTGTCGAGCATTCAAGCTCCGATCGATTCGAACGGCATGGAGCGGGTTCGCCCCATGCCGCCGCGCCCGGATCACCCGGCGGCGCCCGCGTCCTTCAGCATCTGCTGGAGCTCGCCGCTCTCGTACATCTCTCGCATGATGTCGCTGCCACCGACGAATTCGCCGTTGACGTAGAGCTGCGGGATCGTCGGCCAGTTCGAGAACTCCTTGATGCCCTGGCGGATCTCGGGGTCGGCGAGTACGTTCACCGCGAAGACCTCGGCGACGCCGCAGGCCTTGAGGATCTGCACCGCGCCGGAGGAAAAGCCGCATTGCGGAAACTGCGGCGAGCCCTTCATGTAGAGCACCACCGGGTGCGAACTCACCTGCTGTTGAATGACGTCATTGATGTTCATGGAACGGACCCGCTATAGTTGAGTGAAACAGTCGGAAATTCTAGGCGCGGAGCCGGTGCGCGTCAATATCGCCCCAGCCGCGAACGCTTCCCGAAAAGCGCGACAAGGAGTTGCTTTCGCGGCCTAGCCGCTCAGCCACGGCCCAACCAGCGCCCGCCGGACACTCGCTCGATGCCCGCAAGATCCTTCCACGAGGCGATCCCGGCGAACCCGGCATCGGTCAGCAAGCCCCGCACAGCGAGCGCCTGGTCATAGCCATGCTCGACGAAGAGCCAGCCGCCGCGCTCGAGCCGGGCCGGCGCTGCCGCCACGATCGACGCGAGATCGTCGAGACCGGCCGGGCCGGCGGCCAGCGCCGAGCGGGGCTCGAAGCGCAGGTCGCCCTGCTGAAGATGGGGATCGCCAGAGGCGATGTAGGGCGGATTGGCGACGATGATGTCGAAGCGCTCCTCGCCGAGGGAGGCGAACCAGTCGCTCTCGACGAAGGAGACGCTGGCGCCCAGCCGCGCGGCGTTGGCCATCGCAACCCAGAGCGCCTCGCGCGAGCGGTCCACCGCCGTCACCTCGGCCTCGTCCAGCTCGAGGGCGAGCGTGATCGCCAGCACGCCGCTGCCGGTACCGAGATCGAGCAGCTTCACCCGCCGCCCTTCGCCGCAGTGGGCGATCACCAGTTCGACCAGCAGCTCGGTGTCGGGCCGCGGGATCAATACCGAGGCGCTCACCATGAACTCCCGCCCGTAGAACTCTCGCCCGCCGACCAGATAGGCCACCGGCTCGCCCGCCTCCCGTCGCTCGATCAGCGCGCGGTAGTCCGCCCAGGCCTTCGCCTCGAGCGGCTGCTCCGGCCGTGCCACCAGACGCGACAGCGGGCATTGCAGGACATGGCGCAGCAGCAGTCGCGCCTCCATCGGGTCTACCCGCAGCCTGCCCCAGGCGAGCGCGGCAGCAATGTCGACCGGAGGCTCGGGAAAGTCCATCTCAGTCCTCCGCGAGGGCGGCGAGCTGGGCCGCCTGGTGCTCGAGGGTCAGCGCATCCACGAGTTCATCGAGATCGCCCTGCATCACCGCATCGAGCTTGTACAGGGTGAGGTTGATGCGGTGGTCGGTGACCCGGCCCTGGGGGAAGTTGTAGGTGCGGATGCGCTCGGAGCGGTCGCCGCTGCCGACGAGGCTCTTCCGTGCCGCCGCCTCCGCGCTCTGCTGCGCGCGCACGCGGGCGTCGTAAAGGCGGGCTGCGAGCACGGCGAGCGCCTGCGCCCTGTTGCGGTGCTGCGAACGGTCGTCCTGGCATTCGACCACGAGGCCGGTGGGGAGGTGGGTGACCCGCACCGCGGAATCGGTCTTGTTGATGTGCTGGCCGCCCGCACCCGAGGCGCGAAAGGTGTCGATGCGCAGGTCCGCCGGGTTGATGTCCACCGCTTCGACCTCGTCGGCCTCGGGCAGCACCGCCACCGTGCACGCCGAGGTGTGGATGCGGCCCTGCGTCTCGGTGACCGGCACGCGCTGCACGCGATGGCCGCCCGACTCGAACTTCAGCTTCGAGTAGGCGCCGGCACCGACGACGCGGGCGATGACCTCCTTGTAGCCGCCGAGCTCGGACTCGCTCGCCGACACGACCTCCAGCGTCCAGCGCTGACGTTCGGCATAGCGCGCATACATGCGCAGCAATTCGCCCGCGAACAGCGCCGCCTCGTCGCCGCCGGTGCCGGCGCGGATCTCGAGAAAGAGGTTGCGCTCATCGTTGGGATCGCGCGGCAGCAGGGCGCGCTGCAGGTCGCGCTCGAGCGCTTCGATGCGCGCCTCGCCAGCCTCGAGTTCGGCCTCGCCGAACTCGCGCATCTCGGGGTCGGCGAGCAGTTCGCGCGCAGTCGCGCAGTCGGCAACCGCCTGGCGCCAACGCTGGTAGAGCTCGACCACCGGCTCGATCTCGGCACGCTCGCGACCGAGCGCACGAAAACCGTTCATGTCGCGCGCGGCGTCTTCGGCCGCGAGCTCGCGATCCAGCTCTTCCAGTCGGGCGGCGAGGTGTTCGAGTTTGTCGCGGATGCTCTGCTTCATGGATGTGTCTACCAATATGCGCGGACGCGTACGGCCGGCCTCTGCCGACGGCGGCGCGCGGGATGCGGCTAGCGCCGACGGGCGCTATGCAGCAGCTGGCCGATCAGTTGCACGGCCTCGAGCTGGCGCTCGCCCTCCGCATCGTGCAGGTAGCGCGAAGGCGCATGGGTCAGCTTGTTGGTGAGCCGATGGGCGAGCGCGGCGATCACCTGCTCCGGGTCGTCGCCCCGGCGAAGCAGCCTCAGCGCACGCTCGAGCTCGGTCTGGCGCGTCTCGTCGGCCTGCTCGCGCAGGGCGCGGATGGTAGGCACCACCCCGCGCAGTTCAAGCCAGTGCAGGAACCCGTCCACCCGGGTGTCGATGATGCGCTCGGCCTCCACCACCGCCTGCTGGCGCGACTCGAGGCCGGCATCGACCACCTGGGCGAGGTCGTCGACCGTATACAGGAAGACGTCGTCCATCTCGCCGATCTCGGGCTCGATGTCGCGCGGCACGGCAAGGTCGACCATCACCATCGGCCGGTGGCGACGCGCCTTCACCGCGCGTTCGGCCATGCCGAGGCCGACGATCGGCAGCGGCGCAGCGGTGCAGGAGACGATCACGTCGAACTTCGGCAAGACCTCGCCGATGCCGTCGAGCCGCATCGTGCGGGCGCCGAAGCGCGAGGCAAGTTCCTGCGCGCGCTCCTCGGTGCGGTTGGCCACCGTCATCGAAGCCGGGCGGGCGCCGGCGAAGTGCGCCGCGCACAGCTCGATCATCTCGCCCGCGCCGATGAACAGCACGTGCTGCTCGGAGATGTGACCGAAGATGCGCTCGACCAGATGCACCGAGGCGGCGGCCATCGACACGATGTTGGCGCCGATCGCGGTGCTCGAACGCACCTCCTTGGCGACGGCGAAGGTGTTCTGGAACAGCTTGTTGAGCAGCATGCCCAGGGTGCCCGCCTCTTCGGCGGTACGCACCGCATCCTTCACCTGGCCGAGGATCTGCGGCTCGCCGATCACCATCGAGTCGAGCCCGCTGGCGACGCGGAACACATGGCGGATCGCGTCGCGCTCGGGATAGGCGTAAAGGTAGGGCGACACCTCGGTCAGCGACAGCTGGTGAAAGCGCGCCAGCCAGTCGGCGGCGGCCTGGGCCTGCTCGGCGGTGAAATAGAGTTCGGTGCGGTTGCAGGTCGACAGGATCGCCGCCTCGCGCACCTCGCCGGCGCGCGTCAGGTCGTGCAGGGCTTCACCGAGCGATTCGGCCTGAAACGCCACGCGCTCGCGGATCGCGAGCGGCGCGGTGTGGTGATTCAGTCCGAGGGCGTAGAGTTGCATGCGCGGGAAGCCTGCTGAAAACCGGCGATTTGCGGATAACCGGCGGATTATAGCATCCGCGATTTTCCGCAAAGATTGAGCGGGATCAGCCGGGTTCGCGTCACGATCCCGCCGGATCGACCCAAAAGCAAAACGGGCCGACGCGAACGCCGACCCGTTTTTCTTGTTCTGGTGGCCAGGGACGGAATCGAACCGCCGACACGCGGATTTTCAATCCGCTGCTCTACCAACTGAGCTACCTGGCCGAAGAAGGCCGCATTATAGCGGTCTTGCTGGAGCTGTCAAATCCCTTTTCGGATTTTCTATCGCGGCTCCCCCCACACGCCGTGAAAGAAAGCGGCGGGCCGCTTTCGCGAACCCGCCGCATCCATTCAGCCCCCGCCCGCAGGCGGGGATGGGCTCAGTGAGCCGACGCGGCCGAGGCGCCGATGCCGGTTTCCGAACGCACCGACTGGGCGAGGAAGCCGGCGCGGTCTTCCTTGGCACGCGCACTGTTGTCGAGGATGGAGAACAGCCAGATGCCGATGAAGCCGGCCGCCATCGAGAACAGCGCGGGCGAGGCATACGGGAAGGGGGCGGAGCCGGCGGGATTGCCAAGCGTCGCTTCCCACACCGAGGGCGACAGCACGGTCAGCAGCACGGCGGAGAGCAGACCGAGGAAGCCGCCGATGGTGGCGCCACGGGTGGTGCAGTTCTTCCACAGCACCGACATGAACAGCACCGGGAAGTTGGCCGAGGCCGCGATCGCGAAGGCCAGCGACACCATGAAGGCGATGTTCTGCTTCTCGAACGCGATGCCGAGGATCACCGCGATCACGCCGAGCACCATGGTGGTGATGCGCGAGACGCGCAGTTCCGAAGCGGAATCCGCCTTGCCCTTCTTGAACACGGTGGAGTACAGGTCATGCGACACCGCCGAGGCGCCCGACAGGGTGAGACCGGCGACCACCGCGAGGATGGTGGCGAAGGCCACGGCCGAGATGAAGCCGAGGAAGATGTTGCCGCCGACCGCATTGGCCAGATGCACCGCCGCCATGTTGCCGCCGCCGATCAGAACGCCCTTGGCGTCGAGGAAGTCGGGGTTGGTGGACACGAAGACGATCGCGCCGAAGCCGATGATGAAGGTCAGCACGTAGAAGTAGCCGATCC
The DNA here is from genome assembly GCF_001696715.1 of Thauera phenolivorans. Classification (GTDB taxonomy): domain Bacteria; phylum Pseudomonadota; class Gammaproteobacteria; order Burkholderiales; family Rhodocyclaceae; genus Thauera; species Thauera phenolivorans. Next base: position 427,243 of record NZ_MBFM01000001.1, read on the forward strand.
AGGTCGTGGCCCAGAACACCGACTTGCGGGCTTCCTTGGCATCGGGCACGGTGAAGAAGCGCATCAGCACGTGCGGCAGGCCGGCGGTGCCGAACATCAGCGCCATGCCGAAGGAGATCGCCGAGATCGGATCCTTGATGAAGGAGCCCGGCCCCATGATCGACTGCCCCGCCGCCGATGCCTCTGCCGCCGTCTTGCCGCCCGCCATGGCCACTTCGGTCTTGATCCGCACCGCGTCGGCGAACATCGCCTCGGGCGAGAAGCCGTAGTTCAGCAGCACCATGAAGGCCATGAAGGACGCGCCGGCGAGCAGCAGGCAGGCCTTGATGATCTGCACCCAGGTGGTCGCGGTCATGCCGCCGAACAGCACGTAGATCATCATCAGCGCGCCGACGATGACTACCGCCATCCAGTACTCGAGGCCGAACAGCAGCTTGATCAGCTGGCCGGCGCCGACCATCTGCGCGATCAGGTAGAAGGCCACCACCACCAGCGTGCCGGAAGCGGCGAAGGCGCGGATCGGGGTCTGCTTGAAGCGGTAGGCGGCGACGTCGGCGAAGGTGAACTTGCCGAGGTTGCGGAGCTTCTCCGCCATCAGGAAAGTGATCACCGGCCAGCCGACGAGGAAGCCGATCGAGTAGATCAGGCCGTCGTAGCCGCTCATCATCACCGCGGCCGAGATGCCGAGGAAGGAGGCCGCCGACATGTAGTCGCCGGCAATCGCGAGCCCGTTCTGAAAACCCGTGATGCCGCCGCCGGCGGTGTAGAAGTCGGCGGCCGACTTGGTCTTCGACGCCGCCCACTTGGTGATGAACAGGGTGCCGACCACGAAAACCCCGAACATCGCGATCGCGGTCCAGTTGGTCGCCTGTTTTTCCGCCTGGCCGAGGTCGCCGCCGGCGGCGATCGCCGCCGCCGACAGGGTGGCGAGCAGCAGGCCGCCCGCGAGGTGCATGAGCCCGCTCATTTGCCGGCCTCCTTGACGATGTCGCGCGTCATCGCGTCGAACTCGGAGTTCGCGCGGCGCACGTAGAAGCCGGTGATGAGGATCGTGAACACGATCAGGCCGAAGCCGACCGGAATGCCGAGTGTCGTCACGCCCTCGCCCAGGCGCTGATGGAGGAGCTCCTTGTCGAAGGCGATGACCGCGATGTAGCCGTAGTAGGCCACCATCATGATCGCGGTGAGCAGCCAGCCGAAGCGCGTGCGCGTCTTCACCAGACGCTGGTACTTCGGATTGGCGGCGATCTGTGCCACCAGTTTGTCTTCCATTTTCCGTCTCCTTGTCGCTTTTGGCGTCGGGCCTTCACCCGGCGAGACGGAAGCTACTCCCCGATGCTTACCCGCCGCTTACGGCACCGCCGCAGCGCACAAAAAGATGGGTCGGCAGGCCCGGCCACCGAGGTGATGGCCATTCAGCCGAGCGGCTGGAAGCCCCCCTTCACCGGCGGCAGCACCTGCAGCGCGGTGCGCGGGAACACCACGCGGGCGATCGTGCCCGCCCCCGCGGGGTTGGGATCGAGGGTGACGGACGCGCGGTGGAGCTCGGCGATCTCGAGCACGATCGGCAGGCCGAGCCCGGAGCCGTCCTCGCCGCTGCCGAGCACGCGGTAGAAACGCTCGAATACCCGCTCGCGATCGGGCTCGGGAATGCCCACGCCGCTGTCCTCGACCTCGACCACCGGCGAGCCCGCCAGGCGGGTGCGGGCGGTGACGTGACCGCCACGCGGAGTGTACTTGATCGCGTTGTCGATCAGGTTCTTGACCATCTCGCGCAGCAGCACCGGGTTGCCCTCCACCTGCAGCGGCTGCTCGCCGCCTTCGACGCCGAAGTCGATCGCCTTCGCCCGCGCCCGAGGGTAGACGTCCTGCGCGACCTCGCGCACCACCTCGACCAGATCCACGGTCTCGACCACGTATAGCTTCTCGAAACTGGCTTCGGCGCGCGCAAGCGAGAGCAGCTGATTGATCAGGTGCGCCGCGCGGTCGGTGCTCTCGGCGATGCGCGCGAGCGAGTCGCGCACCTGGCGCGGATCGGACTCGCAAAGGGCGAGGTCGGTCTGCATCTTGAGGCCGGTGAGCGGAGTGCGCATCTGGTGCGCGGCGTCAGCGATGAAGCGCTGCTGGGCCTGCAGGTTCTGTTCGAGGCGGGCCATCATGTCGTTGAAGGCGACGATCAGCGGCCTGACCTCCTCCGGCACGCTCGCCGGCGCGATCGGCGACAGATCGGTCGGCCGACGCTGCCGGATCAGGCTCTGCAGGCGGTTCAGCGGCGCGATGCCGCGGCTCAGGCCGACCCACACCAGGACGACCGCGAGCGGAATGATCGCGAACTGCGGCAGGAGCACGCCGGTGACCACCTGCGAGGCGAGATCCGAGCGCTTGTTGCGCGTCTCCGCCACCTGCACCGCGACCAGCGGCCCCTCCGGCTCGCCGCCGGCGCGCAGGAACTGGTAGGCGACCCGCACCTCCTCGCCGTGGATCGTCTCGTCGCGGAACAGCACCTCCTCGGCGAACAGCACCGGCGGCACCGCCGCGCGCGGGACCTCGGCGTCGCCGCTGATCATCTGGCCGCGGACGTCGCTCACCTGGTAGTACACCGCATCGTCCTGGTCTGCGCGGAACATGGCGCGCGGAGGCGCCGGGAAATGCACTCCGACGCTGCCGTCCTCCTCCAGCATCACCAGGCGCGCCAGCGTGCGCACGCTGTCGGCGAGCGCGCGATCGTAGGGCTGGTTGGCGAGATCGCCGGCGACGCTGTGGGTGAGGATGATCGAGATCGGCCACAGGAAGAGCAGCGGCGCGAGCATCCAGTCGAGAATCTCGCCGAACAGCGAGTTCGGCGGGCCGGCACGACGGCCGCCGCCGGCGTTGCGCTCAGACTTTCGGCGCTTGGGCAGCATCCGGATTTTCCAGGCAGTAGCCCAGCCCGCGCACGGTGACGATGCGCAGCCCGCTGTCCTCCAGCTTCTTGCGCAGGCGGTGCACATAGACCTCGATCGCGTTGCTCGAGACCTCGTCACCCCAACCGCACAGGTGATCCACCAGCTGGTCCTTGCTCACCAGCCGCCCCACCCGCAGGACGAAGACCTCGAGCAGGCCGATCTCGCGCGCCGACAGGTCGGCCACCTGGCCCCTGATCTTCACCACGCGGTCGGCCTGGTCATAGCTCAGGTCGCCCACCTCGATGCAGCGCGGCTGGCCGGTGCCGCGCCGCGTCAGCGCGCGCACCCTCGCCTCCAGTTCGGGCAGGGCGAAGGGCTTGGTGAGATAGTCGTCGGCGCCGGCGTCGAGCCCGCGCACGCGATCCTCCACCCCGTCCTGGGCGGTCAGGATCAGCACCGGCAGCGCCGACTTGCGCGCGCGCAAGCGCTTGAGCACCTCGATGCCGGGCAGCTTCGGCAGGCCGAGGTCGAGAATCAGCAGGTCGTAGGGCTGGGTGGCGATCGCGGCGTCGGCGTCGGCGCCGCTGGCGACGTGGTCGATCGCGTAGCCCCCGCGCTTGAGCGCGCGGCCGATACCGTCGGCGATCACGGGGTCGTCTTCTGCAAGCAGGATGCGCATGTCTCTCCGCTTCGGGTCGATGATGGATGGCGTAGGCGCACAGCGGGCCGATTATCCCACGCCTGCCGCGCACATTCCGCGCCCATGCGGCAACGCGACCGGCCCCCGCGGCGAGGCGCGGGTGAACGCAATCGGCCCCGCCGAAGCGGGGCCGATCTCGGGCCGAGGCGCCGGGACGGGCTTACATGCCCATGCCCATGCCGCCCATGCCGCCCATGCCGCCCATGTCGGGCATGCCGCCGGCCGGCTTGTCTTCGGCCAGCTCGGCGACCATGCAGTCGGTGGTGAGCATCAGACCGGCGACCGACGCGGCATTCTGCAGCGCGGTGCGGGTGACCTTGGTCGGATCGAGCACGCCCATCTCGACCATGTCGCCGTACTCGCCGGAGGCGGCGTTGAAGCCGTAGTTCCCCGTGCCCTCGGTGACCTTGTTCACCACCACGCTCGGCTCGTCACCGGCGTTGGCGACGATCTCGCGCAGCGGCTGCTCCATCGCGCGCAGCACGATCTTGATGCCGGCGTCCTGGTCGTGGTTGTCGCCCTTGAGCTCGCCCAGCGCAGCACGGGCGCGCAGCAGCGCAACGCCGCCGCCCGGAACGATGCCCTCTTCCACTGCAGCGCGGGTAGCGTGCAGGGCGTCCTCGACGCGGGCCTTCTTCTCCTTCATCTCGACTTCGGTGGCAGCGCCGACCTTGATCACCGCGACACCGCCGGCGAGCTTGGCCACGCGCTCCTGCAGCTTCTCGCGATCGTAGTCGGAGGTCGCTTCCTCGATCTGCACGCGGATCTGCTTGACGCGCGCTTCGATGCGCTCGCCCTGGCCGGCACCGTCGATGATGATGGTGTTTTCCTTGCCGATCTCGATACGGGCCGCCTGGCCGAGGTCTTCGAGGGTCGCCTTCTCGAGGGTCAGGCCGACTTCCTCGGCGATGACCTGGCCGCCGGTCAGGATGGCGATGTCTTCGAGCATGGCCTTGCGACGGTCGCCGAAGCCCGGCGCCTTGACGGCGCAGGTCTTGAGGATGCCGCGGATGTTGTTCACCACCAGGGTGGCGAGCGCCTCACCTTCCACATCCTCGGCGATGATCAGCAGCGGACGGCCGGCCTTGGCCACCTGCTCGAGCACCGGCAGCAGGTCACGGATGTTGGAGATCTTCTTGTCGAACAGCAGGACGAAGGGCTGTTCGAGGATCGCGACCTGCTTGTCCGGGTTGTTGATGAAGTAGGGCGACAGGTAGCCACGGTCGAACTGCATGCCCTCGACGACGTCGAGTTCGTTCTGCAGCGACTTGCCGTCCTCGACGGTGATCACGCCTTCCTTGCCGACCTTGTCCATCGCGCGGGCGATGATCTCGCCGATGTCGGCGTCGGAGTTGGCCGAGATCGAGCCGACCTGGGCGATTTCCTTGTTGGTCGAGCACGGCTTGGAGAGCTTCTTCAGCTCGTCGATGGTGGCGATGACCGCCTTGTCGATGCCGCGCTTGAGGTCCATCGGGTTCATGCCGGCGGCGACGAACTTCATGCCTTCACGGACGATCGACTGGGCCAGCACGGTCGCGGTGGTGGTGCCGTCACCGGCGATGTCGGAGGTCTTGGAGGCGACTTCCTTGACCATCTGTGCGCCCATGTTCTCGAACTTGTCCTTCAGTTCGATTTCCTTGGCGACGGAGACGCCATCCTTGGTCACGGTCGGGGCGCCGAAGGAGCGCTCGAGCACGACGTTGCGGCCCTTCGGGCCCAGGGTCACCTTGACCGCGTTGGCCAGGGTGTTGATGCCGGCGACCATGCGCTCGCGGGCGGAATCACCAAACTTGACTTCTTTAGCTGCCATTCTTCAGAACTCCAGGATTATGCGGTTGTATCTTGACGGGACGGGCGGAAGGCTCAGCCTTCGACGACGCCCATGATGTCTTCCTCGCGCATGACGAGAAGCTCTTCGCCTTCGACCTTCACGGACTGGCCGGCGTACTTGCCGAACAGCACCTTGTCGCCCACCTTCACCGCCATCGGGCGGACATTGCCATCGTCCAGGATCTTGCCGTTGCCGACGGCCAGCACTTCGCCCTGGTCGGGCTTCTCGCCGGCGGAGTCGGGAATCACGATGCCGCTGGCGGTCTTGCGCTCGGCTTCCAGGCGCTTGACGATCACGCGGTCATGCAAGGGACGAATCTTCATCGAACGATCTCCTATTGAGGCTTGGTTTCGTGGCGTTGCCACGTGCAGACAAATTCGCAGTGGCCGCAGGATGCTGCAGCCGTTAGCACTCACTGCCAACGAGTGCTAATAATAGGGGCGAGGTTTTGCCATTTCAAGTGCGCGGGGTGGAGAAATTTTGCAGCCGCGACGGGGCCGCGCGCATTCAGAACGCGATCGCAACCCCGAAGTGCAGCCGCAGCTTGCTGTCGTCATGGCCGTAGGCGAGGTCGATCGCCAGCGGGCCCGCCGGACTGAGCCAGCGCGCGCCGAGTCCGTAGCCGGTCTTGAGATCGAATTCGTTGCGCGAGTCGGCGGCGTCGCCGGTGTCGACGAAGGCGGCGACGCCCCATTGCGGGCGGAGCCAGTGCACATATTCCGCACTTGCGGTGCCCAGGTAGCGGCCGCCGACGGTGGCGTTGCCCTCCTCCACCCCGAGGCTCTGGTAGGCATAGCCCCGCACCGACTGCGAACCGCCGGTGCGGAACAGGAAGTCCTGCGGAATGCCCTCGCGGCTGCCGGCGAAGGTGGCGCCGAGCTCGCCGCGCAGGATGAGGACGTCGCGGTCGGCGACGCTCAAATAACGCACATGGCGCAGATAGGCACGGGTGAAGCGACGGTCGCTCGGCGCCACGGTGGTGCCGGCGCCGAGTTGCACCTCGAGCACGTAACCCTGGCGCGGATCGAGCAGGTCGTCGACCGAGCGCTTGATCCAGGTCCAGTTGCCGGTGACGGTGCGGGTCGAGGTCGCCTCGGCGCCATCGGGTTCGAGCTCCTCGTGCTGGAGACGCAGCGCGAGCCGCGTCTCGATGTCGTCGCGCTGGGTGGCGCGCGCGACGCCGATCGCCTGGCTGGTCACCTTCAGACCTTCGAGGTCACTGCGGTCGAGCAGGGCACCGAAGCTGTCCCGATGCTTGCCCTGCTTGGGCGGCAGGAACACGTCGGCGAACGCGGACTGGCGCTTCTGCTCCAGCCTGATCCCGCTCACCAGTTCCCAGCCGCGCTTGCGCAGGTTGACGTCGCGGTAGCTGGTCTCGACCCGGTAGCCGGTATTGGTCGAATAACCGACGCCGAAGCCGAGCCGCTTGGGCAGCGCCTCGGCCACCTGCACCCGCACCGGGGTCGCCGCCGCGCGTGCGGGGTCGCGATCGATCTCGACGATCACCGCCGCGAACTGCGGCTCGTTCTGAAGCCCGGCCTGGAAGGCGAGCAATTCGTCGCGATCGTAAGGGTCCCCCGCCTCGAGCGTGCTGTAGCGCTCGACGATGCCCTTGGGCAAGGCGTCGATACCGCTCACATCGAGCGCACCGAGGTAGAAAGGCGGCCCGCTGTCGATGTCGACCTCGAGCCGCACCTCGCCCGCCTCGGGGTCGACCTCCGCCCGGCTGCGGGTGATCCTCGCCGCGGCGTAGAGCCGCGCGCCGACCTGATCGAGCAGCCGCTGCTTCGCCGCGTCCCATTCGGCCTGCCGAAAAGCCATGCCCTCGCCAAGCGTCCAGGCCTCGCGCAGGTCGGCGATGCGAGCCTGCTCCGCCTCACCGGCCTCTGCGAGCGCACCCGCGAAGCGCAGCGTCACCACGCTCACCATGGCACGCTGCCCCGGCTCGACGATCAGGCGCCAGCGTTCGGCCTCCTCGCGGTCGAAGCGCACGCTCGGGCGGAAATAGCCTTCGGTGGCGAGCAGCTCGACGACCTCGCGGCGCGCGCGACGCACCATCGCACTGCGATCGGGTCCGGCCTCGGGCAGCACCACTTCGTCGCCGAGGAGACGAACGTGGCTTTCGAGCAGCGCACGCACCTCCGCGGGCGCCTCCAGATCGACCTCGAGCGGCTGCTGCGCGTGCGCAGGCAGGATCAGCGGCGAAAGGCAAGCGCACAGCACCAGTCGCCGCAGCGCCGCAACCGGTCGCCGCGGCGTATTCGTCAATCTTTCCGGCACGATGTGCTCAGGCCTCGGCGTGATAGGCGACGACGCGCTCGACCTCGTGCTTCGAACCGAGGATCACCGGCACCCGCTGGTGGAGCTTCACCGGCTGCACCTCGAGGATGCGCTCGCGCCCGGTGGAGGCCGCGCCACCGGCCTGCTCGACCAGCAGCGCCATCGGGTTGGCCTCGTACATCAGGCGCAGCTTGCCGCCCTGGGCGCGGATCTTCTCGTCGACCGGGTACATGAAGATGCCACCGCGGGTGAGCACCCGATGCACGTCCGCCACCATCGAGGCCACCCAGCGCATGTTGAAGTCCTCTCCGCGCGGGCCGTCCCTGCCTTCCTGCAGTTCGCCGACATAGCGTTTCACCGGCTCCTCCCAGAAGCGGGCGTTCGAGCAGTTGATCGCGTACTCGCGGGTATCGACCGGTACCGTCATGAACGGATTGGTGTAGATGAAGCTGCCCATCTCCGTGTCGAGGGTGAAGCCGTGCACGCCGTTGCCGACGGTGAGCACCAGCATCGTCGACGGACCGTAGAGTGCATAGCCGGCCGCCTTCTGGAGTACCCCCGCCTGCAGGAAGCTCTCCTCGCTCGGCTCGGTCGGACCCGGCGGATTGCTCAGCACCGAGAAGATGCTGCCGACCGAAACGTTGATGTCGATGTTCGACGACCCGTCGAGCGGATCGAACAGCAGCAGGTAGCCGCCCTTCGGATAGTCGAAGGGGATCTGGCATACCGTCTCGACCTCTTCCGACGCCATCCCCGCGAGGTGGCCGCCCCACTCGTTGGCCTGCAGCAGGATCTCGTTGGCGATGACGTCGAGCTTCTTCTGCGCTTCACCCTGCACGTTGTCGGTGCCCGCCTCGCCGAGGACGCCCGCCAGCGCGCCCCTGGAAACGTTGACCCGGATCGCCTTCACCGCGCGCGCGACGACCTCGAGCAACAGACGCAGGTCGGCAGTGATGCGGCCGGCGCGCTGTTGTTCGATCAGGAATTGGGTAAGGCTGACACGACGCATGACGAACTCCCGCTGGAGGAAATGAGATGACATGCATCGATTATCCCGGTTCCGGCCCGGATGCGCACGACCGCCATCAACACGGCCGCGAAGTCCGCCGGCGCAGCGTTTATGATCCCGGCTCCGCCACAGCCCTCCCCCGCTCCCCATGCATGTGATGGTTCTCGGCGCCGGCGTCTCCGGCGTCAGCACCGCCTGGTATCTTCACGCGGCCGGCCACGAGGTCAGCGTGATCGATCGCCAGCCCGAGGCCGGCCGCGAGACCAGCTTCGCCAACGGCGGCCAGGTATCGATCAGCCACCCCGAGCCCTGGTCGAGCCCGGGCGCGCCCTGGCTGATGCTGCGCTGGCTCGGCCGCGCGGACTCGCCGCTGCTGTTCCGCCCCCGCGCCGACGCTGCCCAGTGGTCCTGGGCGCTAAGCTTTCTGCGCGAATGCCTGCCCTGGCGGCATCGGCGCAACACTGCCGCGATCGCCGCGCTCGCGCTGCACAGCGGGCAGGCCCTGCGGCGGTTGCGCGCGCAGACGGGCATCGCCTACGATCAGCTCGAACGAGGGATCCTGCATCTCTTCTACGACGCCGCCGAACTCGCCCACGCGCCGGCACGCGCGGCCGCGCTCGGCGGTTTCGGCGTCACGGCGCGGGTCTGCGGGGTCGACGAATGCCTCTCCATCGAGCCCGCGCTGGCGGCCTCGCCGCAGCGTCCGCTCGGTGGGCTGTACGCGCCGCACGACGAATCGGGCGATGCCTTCCGCTTCACCCAGTCACTCGCGGCGCTGCTGGCCGCGCGCGGGGTCGACTTCCGCTACCGGACCACGGTGGCGCACTTGCTGCCCGCCGGCAATCGCATCGCGGGCGTCGAGGTTCGACATGAAGACCGCGGCAGCGAGACCCTGGCTGCGGATGCTTTCGTGGTTTGCCTCGGCAGCTACGGACCGCGCCTGGTGGCGCCGCTCGGCGAGCGGCTGCCGATCTATCCGGTGAAGGGATATTCGGTGACGGCGCCCGTGGTCGATGCGGCACGCACACCGAGCGTGAGCCTCACCGACGAATCACGCCGCATCGTCTGCTCGCGACTCGGCGACCGCCTGCGGATCGCGGGCACGGCCGAACTCGACGGTTTCGACACCACGATACGAGCGGAGCGGGTGAAGCCAATCTTCGACTGGGCAGGGGCGCGATTTCCAGGCGCGCTCGACCTCACACGCGCCAAAGCCTGGGCTGGGCTGCGCCCGGCGACGCCGGGCAACCTGCCGCTGATCGGCAGGGCGCGCGCCTCCAACCTGTGGTTCAACACCGGGCACGGCACGCTCGGGTGGACGCTGGCCTGCGGCTCGGCGGCCAGCCTGGCGGAACTGATGGACGGGCGAACGCCCGACGTCGGCTTCCCTTTCCTGCGGCCGGCCTGACCCTGGCTCAAGCCGCCGGTTCGGGAGCCGCGCTCAGCGTCGCGCACCCACAGCCGCCGCCTTGCGGTCCGCAGCTGCCGTCCTCGCGGGCGACGAAAGCTTCGCGCTCGACATCGAAGCCGATGCTCTGGAGGTGGAACGCCAGCGCTGCATCCATCCCGCTGGTGTGGTTGGCGAACCACGCGGGCAGCTCCTCGACCAGGCGGCGACCGAGGAAGAGGTCGCCACCGGCGACCCGCTTGCGAATGTCGTTCACCACCGCGAGCACCCGGTCGTGCTCGCCGCGATGGCAACCGGGGAAGCCGACGGCCTCCATCCACCGGTTCTCCTGGGCGAAATGCGCCTCGGTGTGGGCGGCGAATTCGTCGAGACGAGCGGCAAAATCGTCGGGACCGGCGCCCGCCAGCGCGTTGTAGCGCTCGACGAACTCGCGGTGGGTCGCATCCATGCGCGCCACACCCAGCTCGAGATCTTCCTTCCACTGCAGTTCAGGCATGAACCCTCTCCGTTATGTGCCGTGCGCGGCTACTTGATCACCTTGAGGTGGCTGCCACGGGCGGGCGGCGGCGGCTCGGGGGGTTCGTCCGGCGCGGTGGTCGCGGCCGCGGAACCCTCGCGCGCGGTCGCATCGGCCTCGGCATCGCCGCCCATGTCGACCACCTCGGCCGCCGGGGCATGGACCTCGAAGGCCATGCCCTGCCCGTTTTCGCGCGCATAGATCGCCACGACGTTGTCCACGGGCACCAGCAGCGAATGCGCGACACCGCCGAATCGGGCCTGAAAGCTGATGAAATCGTTCTCCATCGCCAGCTTGTGGGCGGCATCGGGGCCGATGTTGAGGACGATCTGACCGTCCTTGGCATAGCCCGGCGGCACCCGGGTATCGGCATCTACCAGGGTGGCGAGGTAGGGGGTGAAGCCCTGGTCGACGCACCACTCGTAGATGGCGCGGATCAGATAGGGTTTGGTCGAAACGTTACTCATGAAACTCCTGGGCGACTGCGGCGGCGCCGGTCTTGCGCGCCGCCGGCACGCTTGCGGCTCAGCGCCGCATCACCTTCTCGGACGGGGTCAGGGCATCGATGAAACCCTGCCGGCTGAAAATCCGCTCAGCATACTTCATCAGCGGCGCGGCGCTCTTCGGCAGTTCGATGCCGTAGTGCTCGAGACGCCACAGCAGCGGCGCGATCGCGACGTCGAGCATCGAGAACTCGTCGCCGAGCATGAACTTCTGCTTGGCGAACACCGGCGCGAGCTGGGTCAGATGGTCGCGCACGTGGGCGCGGGTCTTGTCGACACCCTTCTGGTTGGCCTCGAGCGCCTCGATATGCGAGAACAGCTCGTGCTCGAAGGTGAACAGCAGCTGGCGCGCGCGGGCACGCATGATCGGGTCGGGCGGCATCAGCTGCGGATGCGGGAAGCGCTCGTCGATGTACTCGTTGATGATGTTCGATTCGTAAAGCACGAGGTCGCGATCGACCAGCACCGGCACCCGGTTGTAAGGGTTGATGACGGCGATGTCTTCGGGCTTGTTGTAGAGGTCGACGTCGATGACCTCGAAGTCCATGCCCTTCTCGTAGAGCACGATCCGGCAGCGGTGACTGAAGGGATCGGTCGTGCCGGAATACAGGTTCATCATGGTGTTGCCACTCCGGAGTGCAAAAGCAAAAGCGCACCACGCGCTTCCGCGTGGTGCGTCGGGGTCAGGACGGAATTGCCAGGCCTCGCGGCCAGTCGTTTCCCCCGATCAATGAATGTCCTTCCAGTAATTCTTCTTGAGCGCGTACGACAGCACGAACAGGCCGGCGAGGAAGATCAGCACGAAGGTACCGATCGTCTTGCGCTTCTCGGCCACCGGCTCGCCCATCCAGACGAGGAAGGACACGAGGTCGGCGACCGCCTTGTCGTACTCCTCGACCGACAGCTTGCCCGGCTTCACCAGCTCGAGCGCGATCGTCTTGGTGCCGTCGGCATTCTCGGTGATGTTGGCCCGCTGTTCGCCCTGAAGTTCCCAGAACGCATGCGGCATGCCGACGTTGGCGAAGATCACGTTGTTCCAGCCGGTCGGGCGCTGGGGATCGCGATAGAACTGGCGCAGATAGGTGTACAACCAGTCTGCCCCGCTGCCGTCGCCCGAAGCGCGCGAGCGCGCGATCACCGACAGATCGGGCGGCGCGGCGCCGAACCACTGCTTGCCCTCCGCGGGAAGCATCGCGATCTTCATCAGATCGCCGGTCTTCTCGCCGGTAAACAGCAGGTTGTCCTTGATCGCCTGCTCGGACAGCCCGATGTTCTGCAGCTGATTGTAGCGCACGTAGGACGCGCCGTGACAGTTCAGGCAGTAATTGACGAAGAGCTTGGCGCCGTGCTGCAGGGCCGCCGGGTCGGTGCTGACCGGCGCCTTGTCGAGATGCAGCGCGGCACCCGCGGCCATCGCCACCGCCGGCGCGAACATCAGCACCGCCGCGGCACGCTTGATGAGGTTGATCAGGCTCATTTTCATTTGAACGTCACCCTTTCCGGTACGGGTTTGACTTTGTCGAGCTTGCTGTACCACGGCATCAGCAGGAAGAACGCGAAGTACAGCACCGAGCAGATCTGCGACACCAGCGTACGTCCCGGGGTCGGAGCCAGCACGCCGAGGTAGCCGAGGATGAAGAAGCAGATCACGAAGATCACGAGCGCGATCTTGAAGACCGGTCCCTTGTAGCGGATCGACTTCACCGGGCTGCGATCCAGCCAGGGCAGGAAGGCGATGATCACCACCGACGCACCCATCGCCACCACGCCCCAGAACTTCGCATCGAGACCGAACAGCGGATAGGTGACCGCGCGCAGGATCGAGTAGAAGGGGGTGAAGTACCAGACCGGGGCGATGTGCGGCGGCGTCACCATCGGGTTGGCGGGGATGAAGTTGTTGTACTCGAGGAAGTAGCCGCCTCCTTCAGGCATGAAGAACACCACCACGCTGAAGAAGAACAGGAAGACCACCACACCGACGATGTCCTTCACCGTGTAGTAGGGATGGAAGGGGATGCCGTCCAGCGGCTTGCCGGTCGCATCCTTCTTCTTCTTGATCTCGACGCCGTCGGGGTTGTTCGAGCCGACTTCGTGCAGCGCGACGATGTGCGCGAGCACCAGGCCGATCAGCACCAGCGGCACGGCGATGACGTGGAAGGAGAAGAAGCGGTTCAGCGTGGCGTCACCGATGACGAAGTCGCCGCGGATCACCAGCGAGAGGTCCGGTCCGATGATGGGGATCGCCGAGAACAGGTTGACGATCACCTGGGCGCCCCAGTAGGACATCTGCCCCCACGGCAACAGGTAGCCCATGAAGGCTTCGGCCATCAGCGCCAGGAAGATCAGGGTGCCGAAAATCCAGATCAGCTCGCGCGGCTTGCGATACGAGCCGTAGATCAGGCCGCGGAACATGTGCAGGTAAACGACGATGAAGAAGGCCGACGCACCGGTCGAGTGCAGATAGCGGATCAGCCAGCCGCCCGGCACCTCGCGCATGATGTATTCGACGCTGGCGAAGGCCACCGGCACGCCGGCCGCGTTCAGCGAGGCGTCCGGCTTGTAGTGCATGACCAGGAAGATGCCGGTGATGATCTGCAGCACCAGCACCAGCAGGGCCAGCGAGCCGAAGAAGTACCAGAAGTTGAAGTTTTTCGGCGCGTAGTACTCGGACAGGTGCGCCTTCCAGGTGGACGTGAGCGGGAAACGCTCGTCAACCCAATTCAGCAAGGCTTGGGATTTGGTCGTCATCGCTTAGGCCTTTCCGTCTTCGCCGACGAGGATGGAGGTATCGGACAGATACTGGTGCGGCGGGATTTCGAGGTTGGTCGGCGCCGGCATGCTCTTGTACACGCGGCCGGCCAGGTCGAAGTAGGAACCGTGGCAGGGGCAGAGGAAGCCGCCCGGCCAGTCGGCGCCGAGACCGCTCTCCGCGCCGACCTTGAACTTCTCGGTGGGCGAGCAGCCGAGGTGGGTGCAGATGCCGACGGTGACGAGATATTCAGGCTTGATCGAGCGGTGCTTGTTCTTGGCGTACTCGGGCTGCTGCTGCTCGTCCGACGCGGGGTCGCTGACAACGTCGTCGGTCTTGTCGAGCGAAGCGAGCATCTCGGGGGTGCGACGGAGGATCCACACCGGCTTCCCGCGCCACTCGACCGTCATCATCTCGCCCGGCGCAAGCTTGCTCACGTCCGCCTCGACCGCGGCACCGGCGGCCTTGGCTCGCTCGGACGGCGTGAGGCTGGCGACAAACGGCACTGCGGTCGCTACCGCGGCGACACCGCCCGCGGCCGACGTCGCGAGCAACAAAGTGCGGCGACTGCTGTCCATTCTTTCATCTACGCTCATGACCCTCTTCCCTGAAAGGAATACGAAAGACCCGGATACAAAATCCCGCGAATTATAGCGAGTTCCCCCCGCCAGAGAAAGCGCGCAGGCGCGTTTCTCAGGCGCCACAAGGCTTTGGGGGCGATCATGAGCCGTCGCCGACGCCGTTTCCTTGCGCTGGCGCAAATCTACAGCGTGCGGCGCTCGACCAGGGCCTGGGCGATCGTCCCCGCGTCAATGTGTTCGAGTTCGCCGCCGACCGGCACCCCGCGCGACAGGCGGCTGACACGTATGCCGCGAGCGCCGAGCAGGCTCGCCACGGTGTGCGCGGTCGCCTCGCCCTCGTTGGTGAAGTTGGTGGCGAGGATGACCTCGCGCACGGCCCCGTCGGTGGCGCGCGCGATCAGGCGGTCGAGCCCGAGTTCGCGCGGACCGATCCCGTCGAGCGGCGAAAGTCGGCCCATCAGCACGTAGTACAGCCCCTGATAGGCGTGGGTCTGCTCGATCATCGCGAGATCGGCCGGCGTCTCGACCACGCACAGCAGGCCGGCATCGCGACGCGGATTGGCGCAGCGCGAGCACACCGGCTCTTCGCTGAAGGCGTTGCAGCGCTCGCAGTGACGCAGCACCGAGAGCGAATGGGATAGCGCCTCGGCGAGCCGGGCGGCGCCGCGCTGATCGCGCTGCAACAGGTGATAGGCCATCCGCTGGGCCGACTTCGGCCCCACCCCCGGCAGGCAGCGCAGCGCCTCGATCAGCTCGTCGAGGCTGGACGGGCTCATCAGAACGGGAGCTTCATGCCCGGCGGCAGGTTGAGCCCCGAGGTGAAGCCGGCCATCTTCTCCTGCGTGGTGGTTTCGACCTTGCGCACGGCATCGTTGACCGCCGCGGCGACGAGGTCCTCGAGCATTTCCTTGTCGTCCATCACGGACTCGTCGATCGACACGCGACGCACGTCGTACTTGCAGGTCATCTGCACCTTGACCATGCCGGCGCCGGACTGCCCCTCGACCTCGACGGTCGCGAGCTGGTCCTGCATCTTCTTCATGTTTTCCTGCATCTGCTGGGCCTGCTTCATCAGGCCGGCGATACCGCCTTTCATCATGACGACGTCTCCACTTCAGAGGTTGGGTTGGAATCGGGACAAGGACTTACCGTGCGACGACACGGAAGGTTTCAGAGCGCCTTCACCGAGGGTTCGTTCAGGCTTGCGTCAAACCGCTCGATGAGTTCGCGCACGAAGGGGTCGCGCTCGAGCGCGGCGACCGCCTCGGCATGGCGCTGGCGGCGCTCGGCGGCGTCGCGCTGTGCGGGCGTCTCGCCGGCGATGTCGCCGACGGCGATGCGAAGCCTGAGCCCGTGCCCGAGCGCCGCAGCGAGCTGCTCCTGCAGGCGCTCGCCGAGCGCGCGGTTCATTTCGTAGAGATGGCGGTGCATGGTCGACACGGTCAGCGCCAGCGTGCCATCGGCGAAACCCGCCCATTCGCAGTGCTGCGCCAGCTCGCGCACCAGGCCGCCGAGACCGGCGGCGCGGATCAGGCCCCGCCAGTCGCCGCGCGCGAACAGCGCAGCGGCGTCGCCCGCATCGCCCGCATCGCCCGCATCGCCTGCGCCGACCGCACTCGATTGCACTGGCTGCGCACCCGCCGTGGGCCGCGGCCGTGCGCCCCCGGCTGGCCCCTCGACCCGCGACGGCGGAGTCGCACGCTCGTCGACACGCTCGCCACCCGCGCCCTCGTACTGGTCGGCGAAGGCCTCGGGCGGCAGCTCTTCCCACGGCGGGATGTCGTGCTCGACCGGCGCCCGACTCGGCGCGGCAGAAGCGGCTGGCGTCGGAGATGCCGGCTCATCGGCGGCGACAACCTGCGGCGCCGCCACCGGCGCGGCCGGCACCTCCGTCAGCGCGCCCCCGCCCCGGAGCGCGGCGGCAGCGGTCGAAGGTGGTAACCCCGCCGGCTCGGGCCGACGCGACGGCGACGATGGACGGGGCGCGGCAGGCAACGCATCCGCCCGTCCGGCACCGCCGCGATCGCCGTCCGGCAGCCCGCCGAGCGCGGGCGGTTGCAGCGGGCGGAAGGCATGCAGGCGCAACAGCGTCATGCTGAAGCCGGTGTACTCGTCCGGCGCCAACGGGAGCTCATCGCGGCCATGGATCGCGATCTGATAGGCGAGCTGCAGGAATTCGGCGTCGAAGGCCGCGGCGTGCAAAGCCAGGCGCGCGCGCTCGCGCTCGTCGGCGATCGCAGTCGGCGCGAACTGCAGCAACGCGACCCGGTGCAGCAGGCTCGCCAGCGCCTGCAACGCGGCATCGAAGGAGAGGCTGCGCGCCTCCATGTCGTCGGCCACCGCGAGCAGCTCGGCAACCTCGCCGGCAGCGAGCGCGGCGAGGACCGCATGGAGATGGTCGTCGCCGACGGTGCCGAGCATGTTCACCACCTGCGCCTCCTCGACCCGGCCGGCGCCATGGGCGATCGCCTGGTCGAGCAGGGACAGCGCGTCGCGCATCGAGCCGCTCGCCGCCTTCGCGAGGTGGCGCAAGGCGCCCGCCTCGAAGGGCACCGCCTCGGCCTGCAGGATGTGGCTCAGGTGATCGACGATCGCCCCCGGGGACATCTGCTTCAGGTTGAACTGCAGGCAGCGGCTGAGCACCGTGACCGGGATCTTCTGCGGATCGGTGGTGGCGAGGATGAACTTCACATGTTCGGGCGGCTCCTCGAGGGTCTTCAGCATCGCATTGAAGGCGTGCCCGGTGAGCATGTGAACTTCGTCGATCATGTACACCTTGTAGCGCCCCTGCACCGGCGCATAGACCGCCTTGTCGAGCAGCGCCGCCATGTCGTCCACCCCGCGGTTGGAGGCGGCGTCCATCTCGACGTAGTCGGGGAAGCGATCGGCGTCGATCGCGCGGCAGGCATCGCAGACGCCGCAGGGCTCGGCGGTGACGCCGGTCTCGCAGTTCAGCGCCTTGGCGAGGATGCGGCTGATCGTCGTCTTGCCCACCCCGCGCGTGCCGGTAAACAGCCAGGCATGGTGCAGCCGCCCGGTGGCGAGCGCGTGCGTCAGCGCACGCACGACGTGCTCCTGACCGATCAGCGTGCCGAAGGATTTCGGCCGCCACTTGCGCGCGAGGACCTGATAGCTCATGGGCGGCGATTCTAGCAGAGCACGCCGGGCCGGCTGCGCCGAGTTCGCCCACGCCGCCCGCGCGGGCGCAGAAGCGTTTTCGATGTCGGAGTCATCGACTATATTTCGATGATATGGACGTGAGCCACGTCCGGGCGGGGACTGCCCGCCCGCATCCTGAACGATCCCGCCCCGCCCGGGACGCTGGCACGGAGACAGGAATGGAACAGGCACGCCCCCGACCCGCCGTCGAACACCCAGTACGCGCAAGCGCGCCGCCCGGGCTCGCCGGGAGCAGCGCGCTGCAGACGGTGGTCGAGTTGCTCGCGGAAGCAGGCGTGGAGGTCGGCGGCAGCCGCCCCTTCGACATGATCATCCACAATCCGCAGACCGCCGACCGCGTGCTGGCTCGCGGCAGCCTCGGCCTCGGCGAGAGCTACATGGAAGGCTGGTGGGATTGCGAGCGCCTCGACGAATTCATCTGCCGCGTGCTGCGCGCCCGCCTCGACGAGAAGGTCGGCCGCAGCGCGCTGGTCCTGCAGAGCGTACGCTCGCGCCTGTTCAACCTGCAGAACTTGCGCCGCGCCTGGAAGGTCGGCGAGGTCCATTACGACCTCGGCAACGCATTCTTCGAGGCAATGCTCGACTCCCGCATGGTCTACACCTGCGGCTACTGGGCCGAGGCCGACAGTCTCGAGCAGGCGCAGGCGGCCAAGCTCGACCTGATCTGCCGCAAGCTCGGGCTCGAGCCCGGCATGCGCCTGCTCGACATCGGCTGCGGCTGGGGCAGCCTGATGAAATACGCTGCGCAACACTACGGCGCGCACTGCGTCGGCCTCACCATCTCGCGTGAGCAGGCCGCGTACGGCGCAGCCCGCTGCGAGGGCCTGCCGGTCGAGTTCCGCCTGCAGGATTACCGCGAATTCAACCCCGACGGCGGCGAACGCTTCGAGCGCATCGCCTCGATCGGCATGTTCGAGCACGTCGGCCACAAGAACTACGGCGACTACTTCGAGATCGCGCGCCGCAGCCTGGCCGACGACGGCCTCTTCCTGCTGCACACCATCGGCAAGAACCTCCGCAACTGCGCCACCGACCCGTGGATCGACCGCTACATCTTCCCGAACGGCGCCCTGCCCTCGCTCGGCCAGATCGCCGATAGCTCCGAAGGCCTGTTCATCGTCGAGGATGTGCACAACTTCGGCGCCGATTACGACCGCACGCTGATGGCGTGGCACGAACGCTTCGAGGCCGCGTGGCCAGCCTTCGCCGAAACCTTCGGCGAGCGCTTCCACCGCATGTGGCGCTACTACCTGCTCGCCTGCGCCGGCACCTTTCGCGCCCGGACCAATCAGCTGTGGCAGGTCGTGCTGTCGCCCGAGGGGGTGGCGGGCGGGTACCGGCGGTCGTCGTGATTGAAAATCGCAATCACAGGCATTCTACCATTTAACTGGAATTATTCTCATTACCGCCGGATAATTGAATCGTCGTCGGGGCGCCTCGTCCCGCGTTTCCAGGGAGACGGTTCATCATGGTCGCCAAGGTCGCAAGAATGCATTTCCAGCCTGCCGGTCCGGCGGGTGCGCTGCGCGCGATCACTGGGTGGCTGGTCGTGCTGGTCGGCTTCGCCGTGCTCGCGGCGCAGGCGGTGCGCGGCCTCGAAGGTTTCGAGCTGCCGGTGTCGGGCGCACTCGCCGGCGGCGCGATGGCTGCCGCCGCCACCGCGCTCGGCGCCCTCCCCTTGCTCGTGGTGCGCCGCATCAGCGCGGGCACGCAGAGCCTGCTGCTCGGCTTCGGCGCAGGCGTCATGCTCGCGGCGAGCGTGTTCTCGCTGTTGATGCCCGCCTTCGGCGCGGCCGAGGCCCAGCTCGCTTCGCGGGTCGATGCCGCGATGCTGGTCGGCGCGGGCCTGGCGATCGGCGCGGCGGCCCTGCTCGCGATGGACCGGGCCCTGCCGCACACCCACGCCCCCGACGGCTCGCGCAGCGGCACCGCGGTCTGGCTGTTCGTCTTCGCGATCGCGGTGCACAACATCCCGGAAGGGCTCGCGATCGGCGTCGCCTCCGGCCTCAACGGCGCGGCGAGCGGCAGCGGCGATGCGGTGGCAACCGGGATATCGCTGCAGAACGTGCCCGAAGGCCTGATCGTCGCCATCGCGCTGGTCACAGCAGGCTACGGCCGCCTGTTCGCCTTCGCCGTCGCGTCGGTGTCCGGCCTCATGGAGCCGATCGCGGCGATCGCCGGCTCGATGATGGTCAGCGCCTCGGCAGCGATCCTGCCCTGGGGCCTCGCCGGCGCGGCGGGGGCGATGCTCTTCGTGGTGAGCCACGAGATCATCCCCGAATCGCATCGTCGCGGGCACGAGACGCTCGCCACCAGCGGTCTGGTGGCAGGCTTCCTCGCGATGATGCTGATGGACACGCTGCTGGCCTGAGCTGCACACGATTGAAAAAGGGCGTTCCCGATCCGGGAACGCCCTTTTTGGTGTTGGGGGTGGCGAGCCTGACCCCCGGCACTTGCAGGGAGCGGCTGTGGCTGCTGCCTTCCGGCCCTGACCAGGTTCACCGCGCTGCAATGCGGGGAGACCCGCCACGGCCGGCATTGTAGCAGCATACCGGCCGTGGCGCGCGTCCGATCAGCCCTTCAGTTCGGGGAAATCTTCCTCGAAGAACTCGAGCTCACCGCGCACGTTCTCACCCCGCGCCTCTTCTGCCTTGCGCAGCTCGACACGGCGGATCTTGCCCGAGATGGTCTTGGGCAGATCGGCGAAGGACAAGCGGCGAATGCGTTTGTAGGGCGCGAGCTTCTCGCGGGTGAAGGCGAAGATGTCCTTCGCCAGCTCCTTGCTCGGCTCGTAGCCGGCGGCGAGGATCACGAAGGCCTTGGGCACCGCAAGGCGCACCGGATCGGGGCTCGGCACCACCGCCGCCTCGCCCACCGCGGGGTGCTCGATCAGCACGCTCTCGAGCTCGAAGGGGCTGATGCGATAGTCGGAGGCCTTGAACACGTCGTCGGCGCGGCCGACGTAGGTGATGTAGCCGTCCTCGTCGATGCTGGCGACGTCGCCAGTGCGATAGTGGCCGTCACGCATGACCTCAGCGGTCTTGGCCGCATCGCCGGCGTAGCCGACCATGAGGCCGACCGGGCGGCTGTCGCCCAGCACCAGCGAGATCTCGCCCTCGGTCACCGGGTTGCTGTCGGCGTCGAGCAGGGCGATCCTGTAGCCCGGCAGCGGGCGGCCCATCGAGCCCGGCTTGAGCAGCTGGCCCGGCGTGTTGCCGATCTCGGCGGTGGTCTCGGTCTGGCCGAAGCCGTCGCGGATGGTGATGCCCCATGCCTTCTGCACCTGGTCGATGACCTCGGGGTTGAGTGGCTCGCCGGCGCCGATCAGCTCGCGCAGCTTGGTCTTGACCGAGGCCAGGTCCTCCTGAATGAGCATCCGCCACACGGTCGGGGGCGCGCACATGGTGGTGATCTCGTACTTCACCAGCACGTCGAGCAGTGCCTTGGCGTTGAAGCGGTTGTAGTTGTACAGGAACACGCAGGCACCGGCGTTCCACGGCGCGAAGAAGCAGCTCCAGGCGTGCTTGGCCCAGCCCGGCGAGGAGATGTTGAGGTGGCGGTCGTTCTGCTGAAGACCGATCCAGTACATCGTCGACAGGTGGCCGACCGGGTAGGACTGGTGGGTGTGCAGTACCAGCTTGGGCTTGGAGGTGGTGCCCGAGGTGAAGTACAGCAGCAGCGGATCGTCGACGCGGGTCACGCCGTCCGGGGTGAAAACGTCGGACTCGGCATGGGCGTCGGCGAAGCGCTTCCAGCCCGCGGGCGGCTCGCCCACGCAGATGCGGCTGAAGCTGCCCGGCAGGTCGGCGAACTTGTCGGTGTGGGCCTCGCCGATCACGATGTGCTTGACCTGGCCGCGCTCGACGCGGTCGATCAGGTCGTCCGGCGTAAGCAGGGTGGTGGCCGGAATCACGACCGCGCCGAGCTTGATCGCGGCGAGCATCGTTTCCCACAGCGGCACTTCGTTGCCGAGCATGATCAGGATGCGCTCGCCACGCTTGACGCCCTGCTTGCGCAGCCAGTTGGCGACGCGGTTCGAGCGCGCCGACATCTCGGCGAAGGACAGCTTGGCCTCGCTGCCGTCCTCTTCGACGATCCACAGCGCGGGGGCGTCGTTGCCCTGAGCGATGGTGTCGAAATAGTCCAGCGCCCAGTTGAATTCTTTCAGCTTCGGCCACTTGAAGCCGGCGTACGCGGTCGCGTAGTCGGTCCGATGGGCCTGCAGGAAGTCACGCGCGGCGAGAAATTCGGCGACGGCGGTCATGGGCTCTCCTCTTCTTGGTCATTGGAATGGCTGCGCAACGGGTGCCACGGCTGCGAATCCAGCTATTTTACGTTTACGTCAACGTAATTCAAGTCGAACCAGATCAAAAAATTCCACGGCTTGCCTGCCACCGTATACTCGTGCTCTATCCCGATTGCCAGGAAAAGCCATGTCTGACCTTGTCCACCAGCTCATGCGCGACCGCTATGGCGAAGACGCCATGCCCGCCTCCATCGCCTGGTCGCCGCTGATCGAGCAGCTGCTGACCCACCGCTCGGTGCGCGCCTATCTGCCCGACCCGGTCACCGACGAACAGCTCGCCGCGATCGTCGCCGCCGCCCAGTCCGCCTCGAGCTCCTCCAACCTGCAGGCGTGGAGCGTTGTCGCGGTGCGCGACCCGGCGCGGCGCGCGGCGCTGGCTGAATTCGCCGGCGGGCAGGCCCATGTGCGCGACGCACCGCTGCAACTGGTGTGGCTCGCCGACCTCGCCCGCCTGCGCCGCATCGCCGCCCAGCTCGAGCGTCCGTCGGCCGGCCTCGACTACCTGGAGATGTTCCTCGTCGGCGTGATCGACGCTGCACTCGCCGCGCAGAACGCCGTCGCCGCGGCCGAGTCGCTCGGCCTCGGCACGGTCTACATCGGCGGCATGCGCAACCGTCCCGAAGACGTCGCCGAACTGCTCGCATTGCCCGAGGAGGTGGTCGCGGTGTTCGGCCTGTGCGTCGGCACGCCCGATCCGGCCCGCCCCGCAGCGGTGAAGCCGCGCCCGCCGCAGTCGGTGGTCCTGCACCACGAGACCTACTCGCTCGCGGCCCAGGATGATGGCATCGCATCCTACAACCGCACGATGGCGAAGTTCTACGAGTCGCAGCAGATGAAGGTGCACGGCACCTGGGCGGTCCATTCGGCCAAACGCATCGCTGGGCCCGAGTCGCTTTCGGGCCGCGACCGCCTGGTGGCGGCGCTGAAGGCGCGCGGCTTCCCGCTCGAATGAGCCCACCCCGCCGAACCGTCACGAGGAGATGCCGATGCACCAACGCGACAGCAGCCTGAGCACCGACCAGAAGGCCCTCGCGGTCAACCTGGACAAGTACAAATACGGCTCGATCGTCGAGATCGGCGCCGGTCAGGAGGTGGCGCGGCGCTTCTTCCAGGTAGGCGCCGCCGCCGGCACCGTGGCGAAGACGATGTCGGCCTACGACATGGCGGTGAGCGACGACATCTACGGTCAGGTCGCGCGCTACGTCAGCCGCGAGCGGCTGCTGCAGATGCTCGACAAGGAGTTCTCCCAGGTGGTCAAGCGGCTGTCTCACGTGCGCCCGAAGAACACCACCTTCTTCGCCTACGCCGCGACCGTCACCGCGCGCAGCTTCAAGCAGCAGAACGAATGCCACGGCTGGATCGGTGTCCGCGCCCAGCTCCACCCGGGCGCCGAGCCGAGCGACGTGGTCATGCATGTGCGCATGCTCGACAACGACAATGCGATGCAGTCCGAGGCACTCGGCATCCTCGGGGTCAACCTGATCCACGGTGTTTTCTTCAACCACCACAAGCCCGAATGGGTGGTCGATGGGCTCGCCGACGGGCTGGGCTCCGAGCGCATCGAGGTCGACCTGATCCACTTCTCCGGCCCCTACTTCGACGAGGTCGAGAACCGCCTGATGAACCTGCATCTGATCCGCAGCTGGCTGACACGGGCGGTGGTGTTCGATCCCGAAGGCAAGGTGGTGGTGCCGGGCGAGCTCCTCTATCGCAAGCCGGTCATGGTCATGCGCGGCAGCTTCAAGCCGGTGACGCTGGTGAACATCGACATGATGGCAGCGGGCCTCAGGCAGTTCAGCCAGCTCGCCGCGGTCGTCGAGAACGAGATCGTCTCGCTCGCCGAGATCACGATGAACTCGCTGATCAGCGGCGACAACGTCGACGGCGCCGACTTTCTCGCGCGCATCGACCTGCTCGCCTCGCAGGGCTACACGGTGATGATCTCGGACTACGTCCGCTTCTTCCGCCTGCGCACCTATCTGCGGCGTTACACGAAGAAGCCGATCGGTATCGTGCTGTCGGTGCGCGACTTCGCGCCGCTGTTCGACGAGAAATACTACGAGGGTCTGGAAGGCGGCATCCTCGAGGCCTTCGGCAAGCTCTTCCCCGACAACACCCACGTTTACGTCTATCCCTCGCGCCCGCGAGGCAGCGACCGCGCCACGCTGGTCACGCTCGCGAACGTGGAGGTGCCGGCCAACCTGCGTCAGCTGCTCGCCCATCTGGTGGAGAACGACAAGCTGCTCGCGGTGCAGCCGCTCGACGACGAGCACCTGCACATCGACGTCGGCGACGTGCTCGCCGGCCTGCGCCGCGGCCGCGGCGAGTGGGAGCAGGACGTGCCCGAGGGCGTCGCCGCCCGCGTCATCGAAGGCCGGCTGCTCGGCTACGACACCGAGTAAGCGATCTCTCGCCCGTCCCTCGAAGGCCCTGCACCGCAGGGCCTTCGTCTTTGGCCCGCGCTCCGCGCGGAACTTCGCTGGCCTGCCCGCGCTCTCTGTTGCGGCACCGCAACATCAACGCAGAAGCTGCGCAGGGAGAATAACCACATGGCGAACCACGATTCCGGACGGAAAACGATCGAACTCGCGCTCCAGGGCGGCGGCGCCCACGGCGCGCTCACCTGGGGCGTGCTCGAGCGCCTGCTCGAGGAACCGCAACTGCACATCGAGGGCGTCAGCGGCACCAGCGCCGGGGCGATGAACGCGGTCGTCCTCGCCGACGGGCTCGAAGCCGGCGGCGCCGACGGCGCGCGCGCCGCGCTCGAGCGCTTCTGGCGGACGGTCAGCAAGGCCGCGCTCGGAAGTCCCATCCAGCGTGACCTGTGGTCGCGCCTCAACGGCGACTGGAGCCTGGAGAGTTCGCCCAGCTATGTCTTCTTCGACCACCTCAGCCGGATGTTCTCGCCCTACGAACTCAACCCGCTCAACCTCAATCCGCTGCGCGACCTGGTCGCCGACATCGTCGACTTCGACCGCGTCAATCGTTGCGGCGCGATCAAGGTGTTCGTCACCGCCACCAATGTGCGCAGCGGCCGCCCCAGGGTGTTTCGCCAGCCCGAGATCAGCGTCGATGCGCTGATGGCCTCGGCCGCGCTGCCCTTCATGTTCCAGGCGGTCGAGATCGACGGCGAAGCCTACTGGGACGGCGGCTACATGGGGAATCCTGCGCTCTTCCCGCTGGTGGACGAGTGCGACGCACGCGACCTCGTGCTGGTGCAGATCAACCCCTTCGAGCGCCCCGAGGTGCCGCGCACCGCGCGCGACATCATCAACCGCCTCAACGAGATCACCTTCAACACCAGCCTGCTCAAGGAGCTGCGTGCGATCATGCTGCTGCGCGACCTGATCGAGACGGAGGGTCTGGAGCAGGAGCGCTACCGCGACATGCGCCTGCATCGCATCCACGCCGACGACGACCTGCTCGATCTCAAGGCCTCCAGCAAGCTCAATGCCGAGTGGGCCTATCTGTGCCACCTGCGCGACCTCGGACGGCAGCGCGCCGAACGCTGGCTGAAGGCCCACTGGGGCGATCTGGGCGAGCGCTCCAGCTTCGATCTCGACTGGCTGCTCGAGGACAGCATCAGGTCCGCGGGGACGATCAAGGAGGACCGCGCATGACCGGTCTGCTCGGCGTCCTGCTCGCCCTCGGCCTGCTGATCTGGCTCGCCTACCGCGGCGTCAGCGTGCTGCTGCTCGGACCGGCGATGGCGCTGCTCGCCGCCGCCTTCGCCGCCGGCACACCGCTGATGGCGACCTACACCCAGCTCTTCATGAGCTCGGCGGGCGGCTTCATCGTGCAGTACTTCCCGCTCTTCCTGCTCGGCGCGATCTTCGGCAAGCTCATGGACGACAGCGGCGCGGCCGAGGCGATCGCCCAGGGCATCGTCGGCAGACTCGGCGCCGAGCGCGCGATCCTCGCGGTGGTGTTGGCCTGCGCGGTGCTGACCTATGGCGGCGTGTCGCTGTTCGTGGTGGCCTTCGCGGTGTACCCGATCGGCGCCGCGCTGTTCCGCCAGGCCGGCATCCCCAAGCGCCTGCTGCCGGCCACGATCGCGCTCGGCGCCTTCACCTTCACGATGACCGCCCTGCCCGGCACGCCGGCGATCCAGAACGCGATCCCGATGCCCTATTTCGGCACCACGCCCTTCGCCGCCCCGGTGCTCGGCATCATTGCCGCGCTGGTGATGTTCGGCCTCGGCCAGTGGTGGCTCGCGCGCCAGGCGATTCGCGCGGGTGCCGCAGGCGAAGGCTATGGCCAGCATGACGACACCGGCGCGATGCCCGCCACCTTCGACAAGGAGCAGCGCGAGCACAGCGCCGGCGAGGGCTTCGACGTGCTGATGATTCCGCCCGAGGCAGCCGCGCGCGCCCTGCCCTCCTTCGAGGTGGCGATCGCTCCGGTCGTGCTGGTGATCGTGCTCAACTACGTCTTCAGCAGCCTGCTGATTCCCGCGCTCGACACCGGTTACCTCGCGCACGAGCGCTATGGCGCCACCTCGATCGACGCGGTGCGCGGCATCTGGTCGATCATCGGCTCGCTGACGCTGGCCTGCCTGCTCCTGCTCGCACTGTGCGGGCGCCGCCTCGCCAACTTCCGCCGCAGCCTCGACGACGGCGCCAACGCCTCGGTGCTGCCGATCTTCAACACCGCGAGCCTGGTCGGCTTCGGCGCGGTGATCGCCGCGCTGCCGGCCTTCGAGCTCATCAAGGCTTTCGTCGACCAGCTCGGCGCCGGCAATCCGCTGGTGTCGCTCGCGCTGTCGGTGAACGTGCTCGCCGGCGTCACCGGCTCGGCCTCGGGCGGCATGAGCATCGCGTTGCAGACCCTGGGCGCGGACTACCTCGCGCTCGCCCAGTCCGCCGGCATCGCGCCCGAGCTGCTGCATCGCGTCACCACGGTGGCGACCGGCGGTCTCGACAGCCTGCCGCACAACGGCGCGGTGGTGACCCTGCTGGCGATCTGCGGGCTGAGCCACCGCGAGGCCTACAAGGACATCTTCATGGTGGCCGTGCTGTTCCCGATTCTCGCCCTGACCCTGCTCGTGATCCTGGGCTCGGTCCTAGGCTCGTTCTGACTCGGGCACCGTGCAGCGCAACTTGCGGGCTGCGCTGGACTCCATGCACCACAGGAGAAGGAACATGAACCAGACACAGGCCCGCCCGTTGCGGATCGAATGCCCCCACGCCCTCGGCGCCGACGAGGTCCTGGACCGGCTACGCACCGACAGCAAGGGCCTGTCCTCGGCCGAAGCCAGCCGCCGCCTCGCCGAGCTCGGCCCCAACCGCCTGCCCGCCCCGCCCAGGGACGGGCTGCTGAAACGCTTCTTCAAGCACTTCCACGACATCCTGATCTACATCCTGATCGCCGCCGCGATCATCACCGCCGTGCTCGGGCACTGGATCGACACCGGGGTGATCCTCGGCGTGGTCGTCATCAACGCCATCATCGGCTTCATTCAAGAGGGCAAGGCCGAGGAAGCGCTCGAGGGCATCCGCAAGATGCTGTCGGTTCACGCCCATGCCCGGCGCGACGGCCAGTGGTGCGAGGTCGAGGCCGACGGCCTGGTGCCGGGCGACATCGTGCGTCTGCGCTCGGGCGACCGCGTGCCCGCCGACCTGCGCCTGATCAGGACGATCAACCTGCGCATCGAGGAATCCGCCCTCACCGGCGAGTCGGTGCCGGCGGACAAGAACACCGAGCGGGTCGAGTCCGAGGCCGGCGTCGGCGACCGCTCCGGCATGGCCTATTCGGGAACCCTGGTGGCCGCCGGCCGCGGCGTCGGCGTGGTCACCGCCACCGGCCCGCACACCGAGCTCGGCCGCATCAACCGCATGATCGCCGAAGTGCAGACCCTGCAGACCCCGCTCACCCGGCAGATGGCGCACTTCAGCAAGGTCCTGTCGGTGGTCATCGTTGGCCTGGCGCTGCTGATGGTGCTGATCGGCGTGGTTCTGCACGACTTCCCGCCTGGGGAGGTCTTCCTCGCCGCGATCGGCTTTGCGGTCGCAGCCATCCCCGAAGGCCTGCCCGCCATCCTCACCATCACGCTCGCGCTCGGCGTGCAGCGCATGGCGCAGCGCAACGCGATCACCCGCAAGCTGAATGCGGTCGAGACCCTCGGCTCGGTCACCGTGATCTGCTCGGACAAGACCGGCACCCTCACCCGGAACGAGATGACCGCGCGCCATGTCGTCACCCGCGGCGGCTCTTATGATGTCAGCGGCACCGGCTACCGGCCCGAAGGCGACATCACCCTCGACGGCCGGGCCGCCAGCCTCGACCAGCACGGCCACCTGCATGCGGTGATCGAGGTGGTGGCGGTGGCCAACGACACCCAGGTCGCCGAGGAAGACGGCCAGTGGAAGGTCACCGGCGAACCGACCGAAGGCGCGCTGCGCACGCTCGCACACAAGGCGGGCTTCGATGCCGGCGCCCACGCGCGCCACGCCAGCATCCCGTTCGAGTCGGCCAACAAGTTCATGGCCACCCTCAACACCACGCCGGGCGGCGCCCGCCGCATCCTGCTGAAGGGCGCACCGGACCGCCTGCTCGACCGCTGCAGCCGGGAGCTCGGCGCCAACGGCGGGCTCGAGCCGCTCGACCGCGCCTTCTGGGAGGAGCGGATCGACGCGTTGAGCGCCGAGGGCCTGCGCGTGCTCGCCGCGGCGGCGCGCGAGGTGCCCGACAGCAAGAGCGAGCTCGCGCTCGAGGATCTCGACGAGGACATGGTCTTCCTCGGCCTCATCGGCATCATCGACCCGCCGCGCCCGGAGGCGACCGCAGCGATCCGGTCCTGCCACACGGCGGGCATCCGCGTGAAGATGATCACCGGCGACCATGCCGGCACCGCGTGTGCGATCGGCCTCGAGATGGGCCTGGGCAAGGCCGGGGAGCTGAAGGTGATCTCCGGCGCCGAGATCGAAGCCGCCTCCGACGAGGAACTGCAGGAGATCGCGCACGAGTGCGACATCTTCGCCCGCACCAGCCCGGAACATAAGCTGCGGCTGGTGAAGGCGCTGCAGGCGCGTGGCGAGGTGGTGGCGATGACCGGCGACGGCGTCAACGACGCCCCCGCCCTCAAGCGCGCCGATGTGGGCGTGGCGATGGGCATCAAGGGCACCGAGGCGACCAAGGAGGCCGCCGAGATCGTGCTCGCCGACGACAACTTCTCGTCGATCGAGCGCGCGGTGGAGGAAGGCCGCACCATCTACGACAACCTGCGCAAGGCGATCCTCTTCATCCTCCCGACCAACGGCGCACAGGGCCTGGTGATGCTGACCGCCGTGGTGTTCGGGCTCACCCTGCCGCTGACGCCGGTGCAGATCCTGTGGGTGAACATGGTGGTGGCGGTCACCCTGGCGCTGGCGCTCGCCTTCGAACCGGCCGAGCCGGGCGTCATGGCGCGCCCGCCACGCCGGCCGGACGCGCCGATCATGGGACGTGCAATGCTGTGGCGCGTGGCGATCGTGTCGCTGCTGATCGGCGGCGCCACCATCGCCATGTTCGAGGTCGAACTGGCGCTGGACATGGAGCTGGGGGTGGCGCGCACGATGGCGGTCAACACCCTGGTGATCGCCCAGGCCTTCTACCTCTTCAACAGCCGCTTCCTGGTCGAATCGAGCCTGCGCGTGACGCGGATGTTCACCAACCCCACCGCGCTCCTCGCGGTGGGCGCGCTGGCGGTGCTGCAACTCGGCTTCGTCTATTTGCCGATCATGAACGTCTGGTTCGGCACCTCGCCGCTCGCGCTGCGCCACTGGCTGGTGCCACTGGGCATCGGCGTCGTGGTGTTCCTGCTCATCGAGGCCGAGAAGGCCTGGCTGCGCCGGCGTGGCGGCACCACCTGAACGACGCGCCGCGCCTCAGCCGGAAACCTCCTTCCAGCCCAGGCTCAGCCAGGCGCCGACGAGACCGGCGAGGCCGAGCAGCAGCACCGTGCCCTGCACCGAGACCGTCGCCGCGAGCGCGCCGACCAGGCCGGAAGCCAGCAACAGCGCGCCGATCACCGAGTTGCTGACGGCAACGTAGTCGGTGCGCTGGTTGCCTTCGGCCATGTCCACCATGTAGGTCTTGCGCCCGAGGCGCACGCCGGCATGGGCGACGCCGAGGCCGAAGAAGGCCACCGGGTAGAACCAGCTCGCCGCCGCAGCCGGCATCGGCAGCCACGACCACAAGGCCACCGCGATCGACAGGACCGCGGACAGCGCGCAGGCCGCGGCGAAGACCTCACGGCTCGAGCGGTCGGCCCAGCGCCCCCACACCGGCGAACTCAGCAGCCCGGCCAGGCCTTCGACCGCGATGAAGATGCCGAGCAGGCCGAGCGCGCCGCCCAGCTCCTCGCGCGCGAGCGCGACGTAGAAGGGTGCCGCCAGGCCCGAGCCCATCGCCAGCGCACGCGCGATCACGAAGGCGCGAAAGGGCGGATCGTCGCGCAGCAGGGCCAGCCTGGCGAGCGCCTCGACCACGCCGTTGGCCCCGCCCGAGGTGGCGCCCGGCGCCTCGACGATGCGCGCGAAGGCGAAGGATGCGGCAAACCACAGCAGCGCGGCGCCGCACAGCAGGCCGGCGAACAGGCCGACCGACGCATCGTCCCGGCTCGCCCCGAGCGCGAGGCCCACGCCCATCGCGGCGAGCCCCGCGATTGCGCTGATCCAGCCCGACAGCCGACCGCGCCGCGTCTTCGGGATCGTCTTGCCCTGGACGTCCTTGTAGGCCACCGAGCAGGCCCCACGCGCGAGACTGAACAGGCACAGCAGCCCCAGCAGCGCCCATCCGGCCGTGGCCCCCCGCAGCGCGAGCGCCGCCCAGCCCATGCCGAGGAGGCACAGGCCCTGCAGCAGCCCGCCCCACACCCACACCCACTTGCGCACCGGCTGGCGCCGCACCGCCGCGCCGATCAGCATCTGCGGCAGCATCGAACCGGACTCGCGGATCGGCACCAGCAGGCTCAGCATCCAGGCCGGCGCGCCCAGCTGCAGCAGCAGCCAGGGGAGCGTGGTCTTGGCGCTGGCGATGCGGTCGGCGAGGTTGGACAGGGTATTGGCGACCAGGGTGCGGAAGAAGTTGCCCGGCGACTGGCGGCAGGCGTCCTCGCTGATGGCCTTGCACACCCTGCCCTCGTCGTCCTCGGCCAGGCGTTCGTAGAGGCTCTCCATCCAGTCGGGGTGGCGCGGCATGACTGTCCTGTGTCGAGGGTGATCGAATGGCGGGATCGGCGCGGCCGCGGGGACGGGGAGCGTCGTCCGCCGGCAGTGGCAGCCCGATCGATAGTCGATGCAAGCTTACAGGGCCCGGCATCCGACATAAACTGGCGAGCGCTCGCCGTCCGCCGAGCGCTCCGTCGCATCGCCAGCGAGGCCTCGATGACCCACGACCAGACCCTGATCCTGATCATCCTGATCGCCACCATCGCGATGTTCCTGTGGGGGCGCTGGCGCCACGACATGGTGGCGGCCGGCTCACTGCTCGCCTGCGTGCTCGCCGGCCTGGTGCCGCCCGCGGAGGCCTTCGCCGGCTTCGGCCACCCGGCGGTGATCACCGTGGCCTGCGTACTGGTGCTGAGCCGCGGATTGCAGACCTCGGGCGCGGTCGACGTCCTCACCCGTCACGTCCTGCCGGCGCAGGCCGGCCCGACCCTGAGCCTGGCGGCGCTGGTGGGCGTCGGCGCCCTGTTGTCGGGCTTCATGAACAACGTCGGCGCGATGGCGCTGCTGATGCCGGTGGCGGTGCAGCTCGCCGGCCGCCTTGAGCTGCCGCCCGGCAGGGTACTGATGCCGCTCGCCTTCGGCACCATCCTCGGCGGCATGACCACCCTGATCGGCACCCCGCCGAACCTGATCGTCTCCGGTTTCCGCGCCCGCCAGGGCGACGGCGGTTTCGCCATGTTCGACTTCTCCCCGGTCGGCCTCGCGGTGGCCGCGGGCGGCGTCCTCTTCGTCGCCCTGCTCGGCTGGCGGCTGGTCCCGGCACGCAAGCGCTCCGACGCGGAGAGCTTCGACACCGGCGCCTATCTCACCGAAGCGCGCGTGCCCGAAAAGAGCAAGGCGGCCGGCATGCACCTGCGCGAGATCGAGACCGAACTCGACAAGAGCGACGCCCAGGTGGTGGGCCTCGTGCGTAACGAGGTCCGGATGCTGGCGCCGAGCAGCGGCCGCGTCGTGCGAACAGGCGACATCCTCCTCATCGAGGCAGGCGTCGATTCGCTCGCGAGCGCGCTCTCCAGTCTCGGCCTCGAGCTCGAGGAGGCCAGGGCACCCGAGGAAGAGGAGGAGGAAGAGAAGAAAAACGCCGCCGAGGGGGAGGCCGGCGAGGCCGCCGAAGGGGAAGCCGACGGCCGGGACGAAGCCGGCGAACGCGCAGGAAACTCAGCCGCCGGCGTCAGCGAGCAGCGCCTGCGCAAGCACGAGACCGGCTCGACCGCAAAGGGGGACGCCGCGGCCGAAATCCAGGATAGCTCGCGCCAGGAAGACTCGGAGGACGCCGCCGAGACCGAGGAGGAGAAGGAGGCCGAGCGCAGCGACGACGTCGTTCTCATGGAACTCGTCGTGCGGCCCGAATCGCCGCTGCTCGGCCGCTCCGCCAAGGACCTGCTGCTGCGCAGCCGCTACGGGATCAACCTGCTCGCGCTGTCGCGCGAAGGACAGCGTTCGCGCAGCCGCCTGCGCACGATGCCGATCCACGCGGGCGATCTGCTGCTGATGCAGGGCCCGGCGGATGTGCTCGCCCAGTTCGCCAGCGACTTCGGCTGCGTCCCGCTCGCCGCACGCGACCTGCGCATTCCCGACCGCGGCAAGGCGCTCAGCGCCAGCCTGATCATGGCCTTCGCCGTCGGCGGCGCCGCCTTCGGCCTGCTGCCGGCGGCGATCTCCTTCGCCCTCGGGGTGCTCGCCTCGATGGCGCTGCGCACCGTGCCTCCACGCGCGGTCTACGAGTCGGTCGACTGGCCGGTGATCGTGCTGCTCGCCGCGCTGATTCCGGTGGCGGGCGCGATGGAGAGCACCGGCGCGGCCGAACTGGTCGCACGCATGCTGCTCGAGCACGTCGCCCGCGGCGAACTGGTGATCGCACTGGCCCTGGTCCTCGTGGTCACCATGTTCCTGTCGGACGTCATGAACAACGCCGCCACCGCCGCGGTGATGTGCCCGATCGCGATCGGTGCGGCGCAGGCGCTCGGGGTGGGCAGCGACGCCTTCCTGATGGCGGTGGCGATCGGCGCCTCGTGCGCCTTCCTGACCCCGATCGGCCACCAGAACAACACCCTTATCCTCGGGCCGGGCGGTTTCCGCTTCGGCGACTACTGGCGCCTCGGCCTGCCGCTCGAGTTGCTGGTGCTCGCGATCGCATTGCCGATGCTGCTGCTCGTGTGGACCCCGTAAGCGAGAACCGATGAACGACACCCCCACGCCACCGCTGTCCAGCGCGGAAGACGCCGACGCGCGCCGCGCCCGCACCTATAGCGAACAGATCCTCACCGCGCTCGCCGAAGGCCGCAACAAGCGGGTGCGCAAGCTGCTGCGCCGCATGCACCCGGCGAAGATCGCCGCCCTCCTCGAGCGCCTCGACCTCGACCACCGCAAAGCCCTCTGGCAGCAGGTCGACGCCGCGCAGGAAGCACGGATCCGCCAGCACCTGCAGTTCGACGTGTCGGGCCAACTGACCGACGCGCCTCCGGCGGCGCACGACGCCCTTGCCGAGAACCAGCTCGACGCCGTACGCACCGCGCTCGCCGAGGGCGCACTCAGGCACGTCGGCAAGACGCTGCACCGGATGCATCCGGCAAAGGTCGCCGGACTGCTGGAGGCACTGCCCCCGCCCGAGCGCAGCGAGGCCTGGAGCATGGTGGAGACCGAGCGCGCCGGCAAGGTGCTCACCCACCTGCACGAGGAGATCCGCGCGACACTCGCCGCCGAGCTTGACCACGACGATCTCGTCGCCGCCGCCCATGGCCTCGAGCTCGACGACCTGGTCGACCTGATCCAGACCCTGCCGCCCGCGCTCGGCCAGGTCCTGCTGCAGGCGAGCAGCGGCCCGCAGCGCGCCCAGCTCGAATCGATGCTGTCCCATCCGGAGGACTCGGCCGGTGGCCTGATGAACACCGACCCGATCGAGACCCGCGCCGACGTCAGGATCAGCACGGTTCTGCGCTACCTGCGCCTGCTCGACGACCTGCCGCCGCAGACCGATCAGCTGATGGTGGTCGACCGCAAGGGCCACTTCCAGGGCACCCTGCGTCTGGCCGCGCTGCTCACCGCCGAGCCGGAATGCCGCGTGCAACAGGTCATGAACACCGGCCTCGCCCCGATAGCGGTCGACACCGACGGCGCCGAGGTCGCCCGCCTGTTCCAGGACCACGACCTGCTGTCGGCGCCGGTGGTCGACCTGCATGGGCGGCTGATCGGTCGCATCACGGTCGACGACGTGGTCGATCGCATCCGCGACGATTCCGAGCGCGCCCTGATGCAGAGCGCCGGCCTCGACGACGAAGCGGACATGTTCGCGCCGTTACTGGTGAGCTCGCGGCGGCGCGCCGTGTGGCTCGGCATCAACCTGGTGACCGCCTTCGTCGCGTCATGGGTGATCGGCCAGTTCCAGGGCACGCTCGAGCGCCTCGTCGCGCTTGCGGTGCTGATGCCGATCGTCGCCAGCATGGGCGGCATCGCCGGCAGTCAGACCCTCACCCTGGTGATCCGCGGCCTCGCGCTCGGCCAGGTGCAGAAGGGCAACATCCGCCTGTTGCTCAACCGAGAACTCGGCATCTCGCTGCTGAACGGACTGCTGTGGGCGGTGGTGGTGGCGATGCTGGCGGTGGTCTGGTTCGGCGACTGGGGCATCGGCGGCGTCATTGCGGCGGCCATCCTGCTCAACCTGCTGTGCGCGGCGCTCGCCGGACTGGCGATACCGCTGACCCTCACCCGGCTCGGCATCGACCCGGCGCTGGCCGGCAGCGTGGTGCTGACGACCGTCACCGATGTCGTCGGCTTCCTCGCTTTCCTCGGCCTCGCGACACTACTCCTGCTATGAACGACGCCAAGCCAACGTGCATGAGGACAGGCGAGAACGCCGATCCGCAGGAGACGTCCTGCTGGCAGCTGGTGGCGCCCGAGGACTATCGACTCCCGGCCGACAGTCAGCCGGCGGCACTGCAGCGGCGCTGGAAGGCGCTCACCCGCCTGCTGCGCGGCCGCGACGCGCGGGCGCAACGCGCGCGTGACGAGGCGAAGCTGAGCCGACTGCCGCACGTCAGACTGGCGCATCTGGCACCACCGATCGACTGGGCGCCCGCGGCCGAAGCGTTCGCGCGTGCGCTCGCCGCGCAGCCCACCACCGACGACAGGCCGACAGTGCGCTTCCTGGTCGGTCAGCCGCATGCCGGTCATGCCGCCATCCTCGCCCACTGGGAACGCATGGTCGGCGCCCAGACGCTGAGCCCGCCGACCGAGGCCCAGATCCTGAGCGCCGATTCCCGCTGGATCGACGAATACTGCGTGGGCGTGGGCAGTCCATGGGTGATGCCCACGCTCGAGCGCTGCTTCCTGCGCCATGCGAACGGCCTGGATCTCGTACGCGGCTTCCTGCAGGCGGCGATGTCGGGGGCGCTTGGCGAAGGCGTTATCGGCTGCGACAGCTGGGCCTGGGCCTACCTGCAGCGCGTCTGGCCGTTGCCGGGGGTGCAGGCACTGACGCTGCAGGCCTTCGACGGTCCCGCGCTCGCCCAACTGCTGTCGCGCCTGCCCGCGGGCCACCGTCAGGTGCGCTTCGTCAGCGCGAAGAGCGGCGATGCGCTGCTGGGCGATACGGAGGATGCCGGCAGCGCCCACGACCACGGGAGCTCGCCCGAATTGCGCCGGCTCGCCGCCCACTGTCGCGGCAATCCCGGGATCGCCTGGCACCACTGGCGGCGCCAGCTGCGCGCCGAGCCGGGACCGGACAGCGCGGAGGAGACCGACGGAGGCAGGGCAGACGGCGGATCCGCGCCGGCCGGTGAGGTGGTGTGGGTGGCGGCCGAGTTCGTGGCGCCGACGCTGCCCTCTGAAACCGGCGAGGACGAGCTCTTCGTGCTGCACGCGGTGCTGCTGCACGACGGCCTGTCGGCGGCCCTGATGACGGAGCTGCTGCCGCTCTCGCCCGCGCGCATCCAGTCCCTGCTGCTGCGCCTCGCATCCTCCGGCCTGGTCGAACAGGCGTCCGACCTGCGCTGGCGGGTCGCGCCGCTCGCCTATCCGTCGGTACGAGACGCGCTGCGCTCGCGCGCCTTCCTCGTGGACGGTTTCTGAGGTTCACGATGGAAGACACACCCAATCTCGCCCGCCTGTTCAACACGCTCGACCGCGGCGCGGTGTTCGAGCTGATCCTGATTGCGGCGACTGCGTTCGCGCTCGCGATCGCCGAGCAGCGCGCCCTGCCCTGGATCGCCAACCGCCTGCACGGCCGCTACCGCCACTACCTGCTCGCCGCCGTGCCGCCGTTGCGTCTGGCGATCGTCGTCGTCGCTCTGACGCTGATGATCCCGATCCTGATCGAGCCTTCGCTGCGCAACATGGCGACCCTGCTGGGCGCGATCGGACTGGCGCTCGGCTTCGCACTCAAGGACTATGCCAGCAGCCTGATCGCCGGCGTCGTCTCGGCCTTCGAGCAGCCCTACCGGCCGGGCGACTGGATCAGGATCGACGGCCACTACGGCGAAGTCGTGCACGTCGGCCTGCGCACGGTCGACATCGTCACCGCCGACGACGACCGCATCAGCATCCCCCACCTCAAGCTGTGGGACTCGCCGGTCGTCAACGCAAACAACGGCAGCCCGATCCTGCAATGCAACGCAGTGCTCCACGTCCACCCGGAGCATGATGGACGCCGCGCTCGCGCCGCGCTGGAGGACGTCGCCCTGACGAGCCCCTACCTGCAGTTCGACGCGCCCGTCCAGGTTCTTTCCGAGGAACACGAATGGGGTAGCCTGTATCGCATCCGCGCCTATCCGCTCGACCCGCGCCAGCAGTTCAGATTCATCACCGATCTCACCGTGCGCGGCCGCGATGCGCTGCGCCGGCTCGGCGCCCGGCCCCTGATGCCGACGTCCTCACCGCAGCCGCCGGCCCTCCGCGACGGCGTCGTCCAACCCCCGCCGAAGGAGTGAACTCATGACCCAGCCCGCACCGATCGACATCGCCCGCTTCCGCGTCGCCCCCGACACCGACGTGGACTTGGCCGACTGGCCGACCCGCGTCGATCCCCTTTATGCCGTCAAGGCCGACTACAAGGACGGCCTCAAGGCGGGCACCAAGGCGCTGAAGAAACTGCAGGAAACGCTCTACGTGCACGACCGCTATTCCCTGCTGGTGATCTTCCAGGCGATGGACGCCGCGGGCAAGGACGGCGCGATCCGGCACGTCATGTCGGGCGTCAACCCGCAGGGCTGCCAGGTCTTCAGCTTCAAGCACCCGAGCGCCACCGAGCTCGACCACGATTTCCTGTGGCGCACGCATATCGCCCTGCCCGAACGGGGCCGCATCGGCATCTTCAACCGCTCCTACTACGAGGAAGTGCTGATCGTGCGCGTGCGACCCGAGATCCTCGCCGCCCAGCAACTGCCTGATTCGACCCGCGAGGCGCCCGACTTCTGGGGCGACCGCTACCGCTCGATCGTCGACTCCGAAGCCCATCTGCACCGCAACGGCACCCGCGTGGTGAAGATCTTCCTGCACCTGTCGCAGGAGGAACAGCGCCAGCGCCTGCTCGCGCGCATCGACGATCCGGACAAGAACTGGAAGTTCTCCGACGCGGACCTCGAGCAGCGCAAGAGCTGGGACCGCTACATGGAGGCCTACGCCGCCTGCCTGGGCGCCACCAGCACTGCGGCCGCGCCCTGGTACGTGGTGCCGGCCGACGACAAGAAGAACGCACGGCTGATCGTGTCGCAGATCATCCGCGACACCCTGTCGGGCCTCGACCTGCACTACCCGCCGACCGGCGAGGCGCGGCGCAGGGCGCTGGAGCATAGCCGCCTGTTGCTCGAGGCGGAGGGCAAGCCCGAGGGCGACTGAAGCGGCGCGGCCCGGGGGCTAGGCCGCCGCCGCAGCGATCATGCGCCTGATTTCCGGCACGCAGGAGCCACAGGCGGTCCCGCAGCCGAGCCGGCCCTGCAAGGCCTCGAGGCGGTCGCCGCCGGCGATGCCCGCGGCGATGTCGGCCTCGCCGACACCGAGACAGCTGCACACGACGCGGCCCTTGGCGGGCGCCGACAGGGGCGGTTTCGCCAGCGGCGCAAGCAGCCAGCGGCGCAGCGCCAGGGCTTCGCGCTGACCCACGACCGCATCGATGAGCCACTGCGCGGCCGCGGTCTCGCCCGCCAGGCGCAGGCCGACCAGCCGATCGTCCTCGATCAGCATGCGCTTGCCCACGCCGCGGTGCGGGTCCTCGTAGCGCAGCACCGTGTCGCCGTCCAGGCCGAGCAAGGCGTCCAGCGCGATCAGCCAGTCGCCCGGGATCGGCTCGTCGTGGGCGACACGCATCACCACCGCAGGCGTGTCACGGCCGGCGAGCGAGAGCGAGGCGTAGGCGAAGCGCTCCAGCCACGGCGACAGCGCCTCGGCTTCTTCCGCGGCGCTGCGCCCGGGACGCTCGGCACGCACCAGCAGCATGCGCCAGGGCAGCGCCACCCGCTCGATGCGCACCGCCGCATGCTTGAGGCCAGGCTGCTTCGAGAACGGGTCGAAGTCATCCGCGAAGAGCAGGTTGACGCCCGCCGAATTGAGCACCCTGCGCCCCCAGTGCATGGCGACGAAGGCCTGCCCGCGGCGCAGGTCGGCCGACGCCGCGACCGGCAGCACTAGCTCGCCGCGCCGGCTCGTCACCCGCACCAGCTCGCCGTCGGCGAGGCCGTGCGCCGCGAGATCGCCGGCGTGCAGCTCGATGCGGGGCTCGCCGGCGTGGCCGTGCAGGCGGGCGACCTTGCCGCTGCGGCTCATACCATGCCACTGGTCGCGCAGGCGGCCACTGGTGAGATGCAGCGGATGGCGCGCATCCACCTCCGCCGCGCCCGGCGCCACGGCGGGTACGACGAAGCGGGCGCGTCCGCTCGGCGTCGGAAACCGGCCATCGGCGAAAAGGCGGGCCCGCGCGGCGGCGTCGGCGAGCGCGGCCCCGGCGGGGAAGGGCCATTGCTGCGGGCCTGCCGCCTCGAGCAGGCCGTAGTCGAGGCCGCCGATGTCGAGGTCGCGCCCGATGGTGCTCGCGGCATGCTCGGCGAAGATGGCCTGCGGCCCGGCGTAGTCGAACATGCGCGCGGCCTGCGGCTTGCCGATGCGCGGCGCGAGGGCGCGCGCGAAGTCGCACGCGATGCGCCAGTCCGGCCGCGCCTCGCCCGGCGCCGGCACCGCCGGGCGGACCCGGCTGATGCGGCGCTCCGAGTTGGTCACCGTGCCGTCCTTCTCGCCCCAGGTTGCGGCGGGCAGCATGAGGTCGGCGAAGGGCGCGGTGTCGGTGCTGCGGAACGCCTCCTGCAACACGACGAAGTCGCAGGCGGCGAGCGCCTCGCGCACCAGCGCCTGGTCGGGCATCGACTGCGCCGGGTTGGTGCACGCGATCCAGATCGCCTTGACCCTGCCCTCGCGCGCGGCGCGGAACAGTTCGACCGCGGTCAGTCCCGGCTCCGCGGGCACGCTGTCCACGCCCCACAGGCGGGCGACCTCGGCACGATGCGCCGGGTTGGCGAGGTCTCGGTGCGCGGACAACAGGTTGGCCAGGCCACCGACCTCCCGCCCGCCCATCGCATTGGGCTGGCCGGTCAGCGAGAAGGGGCCGCAACCGGGCCTTCCGATCCTGCCGGTGGCGAGCGACAGCGCGATCAGCGCGGTACCGTTGTGGGTGCCCTGCACCGACTGGTTGAGGCCCTGGCACCATAGCGACAGCGCCGCCGGCGCCCGTCCCCACCAGCGCGCGGCGGTGACGATGTCTTCCGCCGCCACCCCGCACACCTCGGCTGCGCGCCCGGGCGACACCGTGCGGACGTGCGCGCGCAAGGCCTCGAAGCCTTCGGTGTGGGCGGCGACCCAGGCTTCGTCGACGAGGCCCTCCTCCACCATCACGTGCAGCATCGCGTTGAACAGCCAGATGTCGGTGCCGGGCAGGATGGCGAGATGGAGATCGGCCGCCGCCGCGCTGTCGGTGCGGCGCGGGTCGACCACGATCAGCTTCATCTGCGGCCGCCGCGCCCTCGCCGCCTCGATCCGCCCGAAGGC
The DNA here is from genome assembly GCF_001696715.1 of Thauera phenolivorans. Taxonomy (GTDB): domain Bacteria; phylum Pseudomonadota; class Gammaproteobacteria; order Burkholderiales; family Rhodocyclaceae; genus Thauera; species Thauera phenolivorans. Next base: position 467,428 of record NZ_MBFM01000001.1, read on the forward strand.
GACCGGGTGCGCATAGGCCGGATTGGCGCCCGCGATCAGGATCACATCGGCGTGGTCGAAGTCCTCGTAGGCGCACGGCGGGGCGTCCGCTCCCAGGGTCTGCTTGTAGGCCGCGACCGCGCTCGACATGCACAGGCGCGAGTTGGTGTCGATGTTGTTGCTGCCGATCAGTCCCTTCATCGCCTTGTTGAAGACGTAGTAGTCCTCGGTCAGCAGCTGGCCCGAAACGTAGAATGCGACCGCATCCGGCCCGTGCTCCGCGATGACTGCGGCGAAGCGTCGGGCGGCGATCTCGATCGCCTGCTCCCAGCCGACGCGCCGGCGCGCTTCGCCGCGGGCACTGCGGTATTCGGGATGCAGCAGGCGGGTATCGGGGCCCGCGCTCAGGTGCAGGGTCGAGCCCTTGGTGCACAGGCGGCCGAAGTTGGCGGGATGCTCGGGGTCGCCGCGCACGCCGGTGATGCGCGCGCCGTCGTGCCCGATCAGCACGCCGCAGCCCACGCCGCAGTAGGGACAGGTGGCCTTGGTTTCCATCCGGGTCTCCGCGATTCTCATCATCAGTGGTTCGGGTCTAGTACCGGCTCAGCACGAACAGCAGCACGAGGTTGAGCAGCAGCGAGGCGGCGGCGACCAGCTTCAGCGCCAGCCGCGGATTGCGCTCGACCAGCGGCAACGATCGCCGGTTGGCGAGCGGCCGGCTGGCGCCGCGCCCGAGCGCCAGCAGGAATTCCTCCGCGTTCTCGAAGCGATCGCTCGGCTCGCGCGCACAGGCCTTGAGCAGCACCGCCTCCAGCCATGCCGGCGTGTCCGGGCGGTACCGGGTCGGCGGCACCGGCGCCCCGAAACGCGGGTGCTGGAAGGGCTCGATCTCGCCGTAGGGGTACTTGCGCGTCAACAGCTCGTAAAGGGTCACGCCGCAGGCGTAGAGGTCGGACGATTCGTTCGCCGCGCCGCCGGCGAACAGCTCCGGCGCCATGTAGGACGGCGTGCCAGGATTGTTGATTTCGGCGAGATCCTCCGCATCCGAGGCCGCCACCCCGAGGTCGAGCAAGCGCAGCTCGCCGCGACGGTCGATATGGACGTTGTCCGGCTTCACGTCGCGATGCACGATGCCGAGCCGATGCAGCATGCCGACGAGTTTGAGCAGGGCGGTACCGATCACGACCAGTTCGTGCGGCGCGAGGCGGTGCCCGCGCCCGAGCCCGGCCTTCAGCGTCTCGCCCTCGTGCCAGCTCATCAGGTAGTAGAGGTGATCGCGCTGCGGATGGTCGAAGACGCGCGGAAACCCCCTGCCCGGCACCCTGCGGGCGAGCCACTCCTCCCGCACCAGCGCGCTCGCGGCCTCCGCGTCGGCATCGGCGCGCAGGGTCTTCATCACCAGCGCCTGCATGTCGGCCAGCCGCGTCACGCGATACAGCAGGGTGACGCGGGATTCGTTCAGCAGGGCTTCGACCCGCAGGCCGTCGATCGTCTGGCCCGGCTTGAGCCGCGGCGGCAGCGGCAGCCGGCGGCTGTCGGCGAGGCGGTCGCGCCAGGTGTCGGGCGGCAGCCCCTCGACATCGGCCACCAGCGCGGTGGCGTTGTCGGTGGCGCCGCGGCGCAGCGCGTCGAGCGTGAGCGCCTCGGCAGCCGCCTGCGGGTCGGCGTGCGACTGCAGCACGGCCGCGACCGCGGCATCGCCGAGCGTGTTCCATACCCCGTCCGTGAGCAGCACGAAGCGGTCCCCCGCCGCCAGCTCGCCGTCATCGTGGTCGACGAGCAGGCGGGCTTCGAGACCGATCGCGCGGCGCAGCACGTTGTCGAACTCGGGGTGTTCCCAGGTGTGGTCCTCGGTCAGGCGCAACAGCTGGCCGTCACGCCAGCGGTAGGCGCGCGAGTCGCCGACGTGGGCGACGTGGTAGCGCCGCCCGCGCAGCACCACCGCGGTGAGCGTGGTGGCCATGCCGGCGTAGTCGCGCGACTTGGCCGACTGGCCCAGCAGCCAGCGATTGACTGCGCCAAGCACGGCCTCGACCGATTTTTCCACGCCCCAGGTCTGCGGCGTCGCGTAGTAGTCGGCGAGCAGGCTGCGCACCGTCTGCTCGGCCGCCTCGCGGCCATGCGCGTGGCCACCGACCCCGTCGGCCACCGCCAGCAGCACGCCCTTGGCCGCGAGTTCCTCGCCCTCGGGCGCGGCGGCGCCGACGAAGTCCTCGTTGCGCGGCCGCGGCCCCTGCTGGCTGGCATGGCCGAGCCCGACCCCGAGCTCGCCGGGCGCCATCGCCGGACGGGCGTCGGAGTGCGCGGGCGGGCGCTCGCGCTTGCGCGCGGAGATTCGAGAAGGGTTCATCGTCCTGGCGCCTGGCTGGGTCGGCTCGCTCGCCTCAGATCTTCGCCGAACTCAGGTGCGCCGCGCCCCAGGTGGTGCGCCAGCGCGTCTTTACCGCGGTGAGGCCGATGAGCGCGAACACCGCGAGCGCGGCGAAGATCAGGAAGCCGGCCTGGTAGCTGCCGGTCAGCTGCTGCGAGTAGCCGAGCGAGGACGCCAGGTAGAAGCCGCCCACCCCGCCCGCCATGCCGACCAGACCGGTCATCACGCCGATCTCCCTGCGGAAGCGCTGCGGCACGAGCTGAAACACCGCGCCATTGCCCATGCCGAGCGCCAGCATCGCGCACACGAACATCGCCAGCGCCATCCAGGCCTCGGGCAGGCCGAAGCTGACGATGGCGAGGAACAGCGCCGCCAGCAGGTACATCACGGTCAGCGACTTCACCCCGCCGATGCGGTCGGCGACGTTGCCGCCGATCGGGCGCACCAGCGATCCGGCGAACACGCAGCCGGCGGTGAAGAAACCGGCGGTCTTCGGGTCGAGGCCGTACTGGGTGTTGAAGTAGATCACCAGCGAGGAGGCGAGGCCGACGAAGCCGCCGAAGGTGACCGCATAGAAGAACATGAACCACCACGCGTCCGGGTCCCTGAGCACCTTTAGGTATTCGCCGAGGGTCTTGGGCGGCGGGGCGTCCGGGGCGTCCCTGGCCATCAGGCAGAAGGCGACGAGGACGACGAGCAGGGGAATCAGCACGATGCCGAAGACGTTGGTCCAGCCAAAGGCGGCGGCCAGCCCCGGCGCGAACAGCGCGGCGAGCGCGGTGCCGGAGTTGCCGGCCCCGGCGATGCCCATCGCCGTGCCCTGGTGCTGCGGCGGATACCAGCGCGAGGCGAGCGGCAGCGCGGCCGCGAAGGAGGCGCCGGCCACGCCGAGGAAGACGCCGAGCACCAGCACTTCCGCATAGCTGTGGACGCCGGCCAGCCACGCGTAGAACATCGCGGCGATGACGATGATCTGGCCGATGATGGCCGCCTTCTTCGGCGACAGGCGATCGACCAGGATGCCCATCACGATGCGCAACAGCGCGCCGGCGAGCACCGGCGTGGCCACCATCAGGCCCTTTTCGGCGTGCGACAGGCCGAGGTCGCGGGCGATGCCGACCCCGAGCGGGCCGAGCACGACCCACACCATGAAGGCGAGGTCGAAGTACAGGAAGGCGGCGATCAGGGTGGGCGTGTGGCCGGCCTGCAGAAAGGAGTTCTTGTCCATGTCGGGCTCCGGGTTCGGGATCAGATCGACAGAAAGACCCGTCCGTCCTCGACCTTCACGCGGAAGGTGTCGCACGAACCGATGTCGGGGGCGACGGCATTGCCGTCCGCGAGCGTGAAGGCCCAGCCGTGCAGCGGGCAGCTCACCCTGCGGCCATGGACGATGCCCTGCGACAGCGGGCCGCCCTTGTGCGCGCACTTGTCGTGCAGGGCGAAGACCTCGTCGTCCGCGTTGCGGAACAGGGCGATGTCGCCGCCGGCCGGCCTGCGCACCACGCGGGCACCCAGCCGGGGGATGTGGTCCAGCGGGCAGACCAGTTTCCAGTTGCTCATGTCTTCGTCCTCGTGTCGGGGATGGTCGGCGGTGCGCTCAGGCCTCGAGCGCGAGCGGGATGAACTGGCGGAGGCGATCGCCCTCGCGGCTTGTCTGCCAGGGGTCGCGGGCGTCCTTGAGCGCGTCGAGCAGGCGGGCGTGCAGTGCGCGGCGGCTGTCGCCGTCGGCGACCACCCGCGCCTTCACGTGGTCGAGTCCGACGCGTTCCAGGTAGTGGCAGGTGCGCTCCAGGTACCAGCCTTCCTCACGGTAGAGCTGCAGGAAGGCGCCCGCGTACTCCATCACCTCCTCGTCGCTGCCGACCTTGCACAGGTACTGCGCGACCTCGGTCTTGATGCCGCCGTTGCCGCCGACGTAGAGCTCGTAGCCGGAATCGACGCCGATCACGCCGACGTCCTTGATGCCGGCCTCGGCGCAGTTGCGCGGACAGCCGGACACCGCGAGCTTCACCTTGTGCGGGGCGTACATGTCGAACAGCATCCGCTCGAGCTTGACCCCCATGTCCATCGCCAGCTGGGTACCGAAACGGCAGTGCTCGGCGCCGACGCAGGTCTTCACGGTGCGGATCGACTTGCCGTAGGCGTGGCCGGACACCATGCCGGCGGCGTTGAGATCGGCCCAGATCGCCGGCAGGTCCTCCTTCTTCACCCCGAGCAGGTCGATGCGCTGGCCGCCCGTCACCTTCACCGTGGGCACCTGGTACTTCTCGGCGGCGTCGGCGATCGCACGCAGTTCGGAAGGGGTGGTGAGCCCGCCCCACATGCGCGGCACCACCGAGTAGGTGCCGTCCTTCTGGATGTTGGCGTGGGCGCGCTCGTTGATGAAGCGCGACTGCGGATCGTCCTTCGCCTCGTGCGGGAAGCTCGAGATCAGGTAGTAGTTGATCGCCGGCCGGCACTTCTCGCAGCCGTCCGGCGCCTTCCAGTTCAGCGTGCCGAAGACGGCTTCCCGGGTGGTGAGCCGATGCTTGACGATCGCCTCGCGCACCACCTTGTGGGAGTGCTCGGTGCAGCCACATACCGGTTTGTCGCGGGTGCCGACGGCCTGGTAGGCCCCGCCCACGGTGGAAGCGAGGAGCTGCTCGACGAGGCCGGTGCAGGAGCCGCAGGAGGATGCCGCCTTGGTGTGCTTCTTCACCTCGTCCAGCGAGAACAGGCCCTGCTCCTTGATCGCCTTGACGATCGTGCCCTTGCACACGCCGTTGCAGCCACACACCTCGGCGCCGTCGGGCATGCTCGCCGCGCGGTTCTCGCCCTTGTGGCCGGCGTCGCCGAGCCGGGTGCTGGCGAACGAATGGCCGAACATCAGGTGATCGCGGAGCTCGTGGATGTCCTGGCGCTCCTTCATCAGCTGGAAGTACCAGGCGCCGTCGGCGGTGTCACCGTACAGCACCGAGCCGACGATGCGGCTGTCGCGCAGCACGAGGCGCTTGTAGACCCCGCCCTGGCGGTCGTGGAGCACGATCTCCTCGGTGTCCGGCCCGCCGCCGAATTCGCCGGCGGAGAACACGTCGATGCCGGTGACCTTGAGCTTGGTCGAGGTCACCGAGCCCTCGTAGCGGCCGATGCCGAGGTTGGCAAGATGGTTGGCGCACACCTTGCCCTGCTCGAACAGCGGCGCCACCAGCCCGTAGGCCACGCCGCGGTGGGCGACGCATTCACCGACCGCATAGACGCGCGGGTCGGTAACCGTCTGCAGCGTGTCCGAAACGTGGATTCCGCGCACCCGGCCGCTGCCGCAGTACAGGCCCGCCGACTCGGCGAGGGCGTAGTTGGGCCGGATCCCGGCGGCAACCACCACGAGGTCGGCGGGGATCTCCGCGCCGTCCCGGAAGCGCACCGCGCCGACACGCGCCTCCCCCTCGCCGGACGCCGGCAGCAGGGCCTCGGTGTCGCGCGCGAGCAGGAACTTCATCCCCTTCGCCTCGAGCGAGGCCTGCAGCATGCCGGCCGCGGCCTCGTCGAGCTGGCGCTCCATGATCCACTCGCCGAGGTGCACCACGGTGACGTCCATGCCGCGCAGCATGAGGCCGTTGGCGGCTTCGAGACCGAGCAGGCCGGCGCCGATCACCACCGCGTGGCGGTACTTGCCGGCGGCGTCGATCATCGCCTCGGTGTCGGCGATGTCGCGGTAGCCGAGCACGCCCCGCAGTTCCCTGCCGGGGATGGGCGGAATGAAGGGGGTGGAACCGGTGGCGAGCAGCAGGCGATCGTATCCGGCTTCGGTGGCGCTGCCGTCGTCCGCCTCGGCAATCACCCTGCGCCGGGCGCGGTCGATCTTCGTCACCTTGCAGCCGGCGTGCAGGGTGATGCCCTTGTCGCGATACCAGTCGAGATCGTTGAGCATGATCTCGGGCAGGCTCATCTCGCCCGCCAGCACCGGCGACAGCAGGATGCGGTTGTAGTTGCCGTGGGGTTCGGCGCCGAACACCGTGATGTCATAGAGGTCGGGGCCGAGCTTGAGCAGCTCCTCGATGGTCCGGATGCCGGCCATGCCGTTGCCGACGAGGACGAGTTGCATCTTCTTCATGAGCATCTCCTTGGAAAGCGGATTCAGGCGGCGTCGAGGGCGAGCCCGAAAAGGAACGGCGCCCATCTCCTCCCGGCCGCGGGCCGGAGGGAAATGGACGCCGTTGTCCATTGGTCAGGGATGTTGCGGATGGTGCGTCGAATCCGGAGCCGCCGTTGGCTCAGTCTCGGTATTCCTTAAGCAGGGACCGTGCCAGATCCTCGGATCGCACCGCCCCCCCTTAAGCGAAGGGTTTGAGAGCGCGATGAAGGGCGCGCGCGCGAGGGTTTGCGCACTATTGCAGTGCAGCATGCGCTGCGGCCGCACGCGATCGGTGCGCCAGCGGCGCTCAGCGACGCCCGGCGAGGAATGCGCGTGCGACCGCCACCAGGCGCTCGCCCCGCTGCATCGCCAATCGCCGCAGCTGCCGGTAGGCGGCGTCCTCGGACAGGCCCTCCTCGGCCATCAGCAGGCCCTTGGCGCGCTCGATCAGCTTGCGCTCCTCGAGCGCGCCGCGCACCGCGTGCAACTCGTCGCTGATCGACTGCAGACGGCGCGACTGCGCCTGCAGCATGTCGAGGAGCGAGCGCCCCAGGCGCGGGCCCGCTTCCCCGGCGACGATCGGGTCGGCCGCCTGCGCCGCATCGACGAAAACCGCAGGCGGGCCGCCCGGCGCCGCCGAGGCGGGCAGCGCCAGCTCACCGAGAGTGGCGCGCGCATCGGCGGTCTCGTCCACGCACAACTGCTGCAGCCCGGCGGCAAGCTGGGCCTCGATGTTCTTCATAGCGTCGATCCGCGTCGTGCAGCAGGCGAACCAGGATTCGCTGAGCGCCGCCTTGAGCGCAGCCCCCGGCCTGGCGGTGCACAGCATGCCGCGCAGTCGTTCGAGCTCGCCCATCGCGGCCTCGGCCTCGGCGGCGCGCCAGCGCGCCACCACGTCGATCTCGCCGAACTCGGCGAACACGCCGAAGCAGCGCTGCTGAGCCTCGATCAGGTGCAGCAGACGGTCGCGGTGCGTGGCGTCGGCCCGCCCCGACGCCAGCAGCAGCCCACCGGCGGCGCGCTCCTGACCGGCGAGCTCCTTGCCCTGCATGAAGTTGAACATCGCCACCAGCGCACGCGAGATCGCCGGATCGCCGGCGCTATCGGCAGCCTCGAACACCACCGCGAGCAGATCGGCGATCAGGCGGTCGAAGGCGGCGCAGGCCTGCTCCGGCTTCAGCGCAAGACTACCGATGCCCTCACGCAGCGCAGTGAGGCCGTCGAGCCCGTGCACGACCGCGGCGATGCGGGTGAACAGCCGGGCGTCGCCCCCCGCCTCCGGCTCGAGGGCGGCCAAGCGCTCGCGCAGCGCCGCTTCCGCCCCGAGACATTCGGCGATGCGCTGCGAACGCTGGTCGGCGAAGCGGCGGCCGCCGGAGGCGAGGAAGACGCTGGAACTGCCACGCTCCTTTTGCAGCACGTGCACCAGGCGGGCGATGTCGGAGACCAGTTCGCAGGCCGCGTGCAGGCGCTCCAACGCCCGGATCTCGCACTGCCTGGCCGCAGCCAGGTAATCCACGACCGACTTCATCCCGCCTCCCAAGAAAGAATCGCTCCACGCCGGACGACGCGAAGCGATTCCTTTCGAAGCAAGATTCACACCGTCAAGCGGCGGCGCGTTCTCAGCCGCGCTGGCGGCGCGCCTCGAACAGGCAGATGCCGCTCGCCACCGAGACGTTGAGGCTCTCCACGCTGCCGTGCATCGGGATCTGCGCGAGTTCGTCGCAGGTGTCGCGGGTCAGCCGGCGCAGGCCGGCGCCCTCGGCGCCGAGCACCCACGCCACCGGCACCTTCTGGTCGACTTCGTAGATCGATTTCTCCGCCTCGCCCGTCGCGCCGATCACCCACACCCCGGCCTCCTTCAGCTCGCGCAGCGCGCGCGCGAGGTTGGTGACGGTGATGTAGGGCACGGTGTCGGCCGCGCCGCTGGCGACCTTCACCGCGGTGGCGTTGAGGCCGACCGCGCGGTCCTTGGGGGCGATCACCGCGTGCGCGCCTGCGGCGTCGGCCACGCGCAGACAGGCGCCGAGGTTGTGCGGATCCTGCACGCCGTCGAGCACCAGGATCAGCGCCTTCTCGTCCAGGCTGTCGAGCACGTCGGCGAGCTTGAGCTCGCGCCGGGTGGCGTCGATCTTGGCGACCACCCCCTGGTGGCGGCGGGTGCCGACCATGGCGTCGAGGCGCTCGCCTTCGCTCGGAATCATGCGTATGCCTGCGGCCTCGGCGAGGGCGACGAACTTCTTTGCCCGCACGTCCTTGCGGTCGGCCGACAGGTAGATCTCGAAGACCGCTTCGGGCGACTGCCGCAGCTTGGCGGAGACCGCATGGAAGCCGTAGATCAGGCGGGAGGAAGGCGAGGTTTCGGCAGGTTTAGCCACGGCTGGAGCCCTTTGCGGAAGATTTGCGTTTGCGGGCGACGCCTGCGGCCGGCCCGGAGGCGGGCGATTCTACCGGTTTCGCTTCGGACGTCGCGCCTGCGCGCGGCAACGGACCCTCGACGAGACGGAAGTCGATCTTGTTGGTCTCGAGATCCACCCGCACGAGTTGCACGCGCACCCGGTCGGAGAGGCGGAACTGCTTGCCGGTGCGCTCGCCGAGCAGGGCGTGACGGGTCTCGTCGTGCTTGAAGTAGTCGGTGCCGAGATCGGAGATGTGCAGCAGGCCCTCGATGAAGATGTCGTCGAGCGCGATGAACAGCCCAAAGGGCACGACCGACGACACCACGCCGGTGAACTCCTCGCCGACGCGATCCTGCATGAAGTAGCACTTGAGCCAGGCGACCACGTCCCGGGTGGCGTCGTCGGCGCGGCGCTCGGTCATCGAGCAGTGCAGGCCGATCTCCTCCCAGTCGCCGGGGCGGTACTGTTCGCCGCCGAGCGCCGCTTTGATGCCGCGGTGGATCAGGAGATCGGGATAGCGCCGGATGGGCGAGGTGAAGTGCGTGTAGGACTCGTAGGCGAGGCCGAAATGGCCGACGTTGTCGGGGCTGTACATCGCCTGCTTGAGCGAGCGCAGCATCACCGTCTGCAGCAGCTGAGCGTCGGGCCGATCCTTGACCTGGTCGAGCAGCTTGGCATAGTCGAGCGCGCGAGGCTCGTCGCCGCCGCCGAGCTGCAGACCGAATTCGCTGAGGAAGTCGCGCAGCTTGGCGAGCTTCTCCTCGGCCGGCGTGTCGTGGATGCGGTACAGCGCGGGATGCTCGCGGCTGGCGAGGAAGTCGGAGGCGCACACGTTGGCGGCCAGCATGCATTCCTCGATCAGGCGGTGGGCGTCGTTGCGCACCTCGGGCACGATGCGCTCGATCTTGCCCTGGTCGTCGAAGATCATGCGCGTCTCGGTGGTCTCGAAGTCGATCGCACCACGCTTGGCGCGCGCCTTCAGCAGCACGCGGAAGACCTTGTCCAGATTCTCGAGGTGGGGCAGCACCGCGGCGAGTTCGGCGCGCACCGCCGCGTCCTTGTCGTAGAGCGCGGCGGCGACCTGGGTGTAGGTCAGCCGGGCGTGCGACCAGATCACCGCCGGATAGAAGCGATAGGCCTTAATCGCGCCGGTCGTCGAGATGCTCATGTCGGCGACCATCGCCAGGCGCTCGACCTCGGGATTGAGCGAGCACAGCCCGTTCGACAGTTTCTCCGGCAGCATCGGGATCACCCGGCGCGGGAAGTACACCGAGTTGCCGCGATCGAAGGCATCGCCGTCGAGCGCACCGCCGGCGGCGACGTAGTGCGACACGTCGGCGATCGCGACGATGAGGCGGAAGCCGCGGCCCTGGCGCTCGCAATACACCGCGTCGTCGAAGTCCTTCGCGGTCTCGCCGTCGATCGTCACCAGCGGCAGCGCGGTGAGGTCCTCGCGGCCGGCCCAGTCCTTCTTGCGCACCTTCGGCGGCAGCTTGCGCGTCTCGGTCTTCGCCTCGGGGGAGAACTCGAACGGCAGGTCGTGCTTGCGCAGCGCGATCTCGATCTCCATGCCGGGATCGGCATAGTTGCCGAGCACTTCGACGATGCGACCGATCGGCTGGGCGTACTTGGTGGGCTGCTCGATGAGCTCGACGGTGACGACCTGGCCCGGCTGCGGTCGCTTGCCGCCCGGCGCGACGAGGATGTCCTGCGCCAGACGGCGGTTCTCGGGCACCACGATCAGCACGCCATGCTCGTTGCGCACGCGGCCGACGACCCGTTCGTTGGCGCGCTCGAGCACTTCGACCAGCTTGCCTTCCGGGCGGCCGCGGCGGTCGGTGCCGGAGATGCGCACGATCACGCGGTCGCCGTGCAGCACCTCGCGCATCTCCTTCGGACCGAGGAAGATGTCGGGCTCGCGGTCATCGCGGCGCACGAAGCCGAAGCCGTCGGGATGCCCCTCCACCCTGCCCTTGATCAGGTCGGCCTTGGCGGGCAGCAGGTAGGCATTGGCGCGGTTGCGGTAGATCTGGCCGTCGCGCTCCATCGCCCGCAGGCGGCGATCGAAGTAGTCGATCTCGTGCGGGTGGATGTCGAGCGCCTCGATCAGGGTCGAGAACGGCACCGGCACCCCGCGCTCGGCGAGGATCTGCAGGATGTACTCGCGGCTCGGCAGCGGATTCTCGTACTCGAGCGCCTCACGCGCGTGGAAGGGATCTGCGAGACGGATCGCGCTCGGCGCGGGGCCTGGCTTGCGCTTCTTGCCCGCCTCGCCCTTCTTGCCCGCGGCCTTTTCCACGGCCGGCTGCTGCGCGGTCGGCGCCGCGGACCGCCGGTTGGATGGCGCCGTTTCGGCGGGCTTGCTGGCGGCAGCCTTGCCGGGATTTCTGCTTCTTCTAGTCATTGACAATCTTCTTCTTGAGCTTATAATGCGCGGCTGCTGCCCAGATGGCGGAATTGGTAGACGCGCTAGTTTCAGGTACTAGTGCCGCGAGGCGTGGAGGTTCGAGTCCTCTTCTGGGCACCAGTTTCAAGCAAAGGCCGACCTTGTGTCGGCCTTTTTGTCGTTCACCCCGAACCGCCCAGTGCCCCCCTCGACGCGGCACGCCGCGTAAGCGGCGAGGCCGCCCCGGAGGGCGGCCCCGACGACATGGGCTTCAGGCACCAAAGGGATGGCGACGGAGAATGGTCTCATCGCGTTCCGGACCGGTCGAGATCACGTCGATCGGAATCTCGCAGATCTCCTCGATCCGGTGCAGGTAGGCCCTCGCCTCCTGCGGCAGCGCCTCCCAGCTTTGCGCACCGAAGGTGGTGCCGCGCCAGCCGGCCATGGTCTCGTAGATCGGATCGCAGTCGGCCACGTCCTCGGCGCCCATCGGCAGCAGATCGACCCGCTTGTCGCCGAGCATGTAACCGGTGCACAGCTTCAGCTCCTCGAGGCCGTCGAGCACGTCGAGCTTGGTGATGCACAGGCCGGTGACGCCGTTGATGATGATCGAGCGCTTCAGCGCGGCGAGGTCGAGCCAGCCGCAGCGGCGCTTGCGCCCGGTGACGGTGCCGAACTCACGGCCCTTGGTCGACATCTGCTCGCCCGGCGTGCCGGCGGTCTCGATGTCGAGCTCGGTCGGGAAGGGGCCGCCGCCGACGCGCGTGCAGTAGGCCTTGGTGATGCCGAGCACATAGTGGAGCCGACCCGGGCCGACGCCCGAGCCCGCCGCCGCCTGTCCCGCCACGCAGTTGCTCGAGGTGACGAAGGGATAGGTGCCGTGGTCGATGTCGAGCAGCGTGCCCTGGGCGCCCTCGAACAGCAGCGAGCCGCCCGACTTGTTGATCGCATAGAGCTCGGCGGAGACGTCGGCCACCATCGGCAACAACTCGTCGGCGTCCGCCATCGCCTGGTCGAACATCGCCTGGAAGTCGACCGGCTCGGCGCCGAAGTGCTGCGTCAGGACGAAGTTGTGGTACTCGAGGTTCGCCTTCAGCTTGTCGGCGAAGCGCTCGCGGTCAAGCAGGTCATAGACCCGCAGCGCGCGTCGGGCGATCTTGTCCTCGTAGGTCGGCCCGATGCCCTTGCCGGTGGTGCCGATCTTGTCGCCGGCCGACTTCGCTGCCTCGCGGGCGCGGTCGAGGGCGACGTGGTAGCCGAGGATCAGCGGGCAGCCCGGGCTGATGTGCAGGCGGTCGCGCACCTTGATGCCGCCCTCCTCGAGTGTGCGGATCTCGCTCAGCAGATGATGGGCGTCGAGCACCACGCCGTTGCCGATGAAGCAGGCCACGCCCTCGCGCACGATGCCCGACGGCACCAGGTTGAGCTTGTATTCGGTCTGGCCGATGACCAGGGTGTGGCCGGCGTTGTGGCCACCCTGGAATCGCACCACTCCGCGCGCATGATCGGTCAGCCAGTCAACGATCTTGCCCTTGCCCTCGTCGCCCCACTGGGTGCCGACGACCACGACGTTCTTCGCCATCTAATCACTCTCCCTTTAACGGTTCGACCGTCCATCGGCCGTCCCGCAGCACGAGCTGCCTGTCGCAGCCCGCCTCGTTCCATGTTCCTTCGTGGCCCGGCAATGCCGCGACCACCACCTCACCCTCGGCGCGCAGCGCTGCGACTCGCTGCGCGAGCGCCGCATCGCCCTCGAAGGGAGTCAGGATGCCGCCGCCGGCCGCTTGCCCGGCCTGGTGCGAGACCAACTCGCGAAGGTCCAGGCTGAAGCCGATCGCCGGGCGGGCGCGACCGAAGGCCTCGCCTACGCGATCGTAACGACCGCCGAGCGCCACCGCCGCGGGCGAACCCGCCCCGTAAGCGGCGAAAACCACCCCGCAGTGGTAATGGTAGCCCCGCAGGTCGGCAAGGTCGAAACTGATCGGCAATTCCCGCAGGCTACGGGCGAGCAACTCGAGTTCGTCGAGCGCGGCACGAATCTCCGGTACGCCCGGCAGGCGCGCGGCTGCTTCGACGAGCACCTCGGGACCGCCGTACAGGGCGGGAAGCGCCAGCAGCGCGCTGCGCGCGGGTTCGGCCACATCGGCGACCAGCAGCTCGAGACCGGGCACGTCCTTACGGTGCAGCAGGTCGAACAGCTCCTCGCGGTGCTCGGGCGCCAGCCCCGACTGGTCCGCGAGCGAATGGAAGATGCCGAGATGGCCGATGTCGATGCGGACCGCCGGCACTTCGCCGAGGCGCAGCACCTCGGCGAGCAGGCGCAGGATCTCGAGCTCGGCCTCGATGCCGGCGTGGCCGTAGAGTTCGGCGCCGATCTGCAGCGGCTCGCGGGTCGCGGTGAGGCTGGACGGCAGGGTGTGAAGCACGCTGCCGCAGTAGCACAGGCGCGAGACGCCCTGGCGGTTGAGCAGGTGGGCATCGATACGGGTGACCTGCGGCGTCATGTCGGCGCGAACCCCCATGCTGCGCCCGGAAAGCTGGTCGACCAGCTTGAAGGTGCGCAGCTCCAGGTCGCGGCCTGCGCCGGTCGTGAGCGAATCCAGGTACTCCAGCATCGGCGGGATCACGAGCTGATAGCCGCAGGAACGGAAGGTGTCCAGCAGTCGCCGCCGAAGCGCTTCGATTCGGGCGGCCTCGGACGGCAAGGCGTCCTCGATGTGGTCGGGCAATACCCAGCGCATGGAATGTTCAGCCGAAAAGCAGTTCTTAGGAACTCAGTGAAAAAGGACGAGCAGGACCACGCCCACCAGCATCGAGCTCAGGCCGATGAAACGGATCTGCCCGTCAGCCATGGTGGCCAGACGCAAAAAAGCGTCGCGCCAGGCGGCTGGCGCGACGAAGGGAAGGATGCCTTCGAGCACCAGCATGAGCGCGAAGGCGGTCAGCAGCGAGGACCCGCTCAAGAGCTCAGTTCCTCGCGCCGCCGGAGTCCTTCATGAACTTGAAGAAGTCCGAGCTCGGATCGACCACCAGCATGTCGTCCTTGCCGGCGAAACTGGCACGGTAGGCCTCGAGGCTGCGGTAGAAGGAATAGAAATCGGCGTTCCTACCGAAGGCGTCAGCGTAGATCGCGATCGCCTTGGCGTCACCCTCGCCCTTCGCCTCCTGCGCCGCCCGATAGGCCTCGGCGATGATGATCTCGCGCTGGCGGTCGGCGTCGGCACGGATCTTCTCGGCCGCGGCCGCACCCTCCGAGCGCAACTCGTTGGCGACCCGCTTGCGCTCGGCCTCCATGCGGCGATAGACCGACTCGGACACCTCGGGCAACAGCTCGACCCGCTTCAGCCGGACGTCGACGATCTGCACGCCGATCCGGCGCGCGTCGCGGTCGGCCTTCTCGCGCATCGAGTCCATGATCGCCTCGCGCGCGCCGGAAACCACCTCGTGCATCGTGCGCCGACCGAACTCCTCGCGCAGGCCGGCATTGACCGTCTGCGTCAGGCGGGTGCGCGCGCGCGCCTCGTCGCCGGCGACCGATTCGTAGTAAAGGCGCGGATCGATGATCCGCCACTTCACGAAATGGTCCACCAGCAGGTTCATCTTCTCCGAGGTGATGAAGCGCTCGGGATCGGGCGTATCCAGGGTCAGGATGCGCCGCTCGAAGAAGCGCACGTTCTGGATCAGCGGCAGCTTGAACTTGAGGCCGGGCTCGTCGATCACTTCCTTGACCTCGCCGAGCTGGAACACAACCGCGTACTGGCGCTGGTCAACTGTAAACAAGGACATCGAGGCGATCACGATCGCCAGCAGCAGGGCGCCGCCGAGGAGGGACATCTTGTCGCGCATCAGCGTTCTCCTCTTTCACGGTTGCGCATCAGTTCGCGGTCGCGCGGATCGAAACCGCCCGCCGCCGGGTCGCTCTGCGGCGTCGCCGGCTCCGCCATCGGCTCGGCCGCCGCGGTGCGCGGCGCGCCCGCGGACTGCTGGATCAATTTGTCGAGCGGCAGCATCAGCAGGTTTCCGCTGCCTTTCGCGTCGACCATCACCTTCGATGCGTTGGACATGACTTCCTGCATGGTCTCGAGATACATCCGTTCACGCGTGACATCGGGCGCACGACTGTACTCGGCAAGGATCTGACTGAAACGGCTGGCTTCACCCTCGGCGTTGGCGACGACCCGCTCGCGATAGGCGTTGCCCTCCTCGATCAGACGCGAAGCGGTACCGCGCGCCCGCGGAATCACGTCGTTGGCGTAGGCCTCGCCCTCGTTCTTCTGCCGCTCCTGGTCCTGTCCGGCCTTCACCGCGTCGTCGAACGCGGCCTGCACCTGCTCGGGCGGCTGCGCGTTCTGCATCGTGACGCGGCTGATCATGATGCCGGTCTCGTAACGGTCGAGGATGCGCTGCATCAGCTCGTGCGCGGTCGCGGCGATCTCTTCGCGGCCTTCGTACAGCACGAAGTCCATCGGGCTCTTGCCGACGATCTCGCGCATCGCCGTTTCGGCGGCCTGCCCGACGGATTCGTCCGGGAAGCGGTTGTTGAACACGTAGTTCTCGGGACTGCTCAGCACGTATTGCACCGCGAACTGGATGCTGATGATGTTCTCGTCGTCGGTCAGCATCAGCGACTCGCGCATCACCCTGTTGCGTTCGCTGCCGCGGTAGCCGATCTCGACCGTGCGCACGCCGGTCAGGTCGACGATCTCGTGCGTCTCGAACGGGTAGGGAAGGCGCCAGCGCAGGCCGGGATCGGTGGTTTGAACGTACTTGCCGAGCCGCAGCACGACGCCCCGCTCGTTCGCATCGACGGTGTAGAAGCCGCTCGCCAGCCATACGACGCCGACCAGCGCGGCAAGGGCACCGAGCCCGCCACCGAACTGGCGCGGCGAAAAATCGGGCATGCGCGGACCGGATCCGCCGCCATCGCCGGAGCCGCCGCCTCGCTTGCGCTTGGCGCCGAACAGGCCGGAAAGGCGCTGATTGAAATCGCGCCAGACTTCCTCGAGGTCGGGCGGCCCCTGATTGCCGCCGCGATTGTCGTCGCCGCGCCTGCCGTCGCCGCGATCGCCATCGTTGCCGCCCTGGCTGCCCCAGCGTGGGTCGTTAAGTGACATGAGTAAGCCTGTTATCACGTTTGAATTGGAAGCTCGTCGACCGGACCATCCATCCGTCCGGCATCGTTGGTACGCATCTGGCGCGCCGCTTCGGCCAGAACTTCGCGCAGCAGGTCAAGACCTTCGCCCGTTCTGGCACTCAAAAAAACGCGCCTGATTCTAGCACAGTCACCCCGCTCGACCGCCGGCGCGGCATGGGTGAGGTCGATCTTGTTCCACACCAGGATCTGCTCGACGTCGCCGGCACCGATCTCCGCCAGCACCTCGTTCACCGAAGCGATCTGGGCGTCGCGATCCTCGCTCGCCGAATCGACCACATGGAGCAGGACATCGGCCTGCGCCGTCTCTTCGAGGGTGGCGCGGAAGGCCGCGACCAGCGCATGCGGCAGGTCGCGGATGAAGCCGACCGTGTCCGACAGCACCACGTTCTCGCCATCGACGTAGAGGCGGCGCGAGGTGGTGTCGAGCGTGGCGAAGAGCTGGTCTGCCGCATATGCCCCCGCCTTGGTCAGCGCGTTGAACAGCGTCGACTTGCCCGCGTTGGTGTAACCGACAAGAGAGACAGACAGGACCGAGCGGCGTTCCCTTGCCCTGCGCCTGACCTTGCGCTGCTTTTCCAGCCGCACGAGCTGGAGCTTGAGCAGCTTGACGCGATTGCCGAGCAGCCGGCGGTCGGTCTCGAGCTGCTTCTCGCCCGGCCCGCGCAGGCCGATGCCGCCCTTCTGCCGCTCCAAGTGGGTCCAGCCCCGCACCAGCCGCGTCGAGAGGTGCTCGAGCTGGGCCAGCTCGACCTGCAGCTTGCCCTCGTGGCTGCGCGCACGCTGGGCGAAGATGTCGAGGATCAGTGCGGTGCGGTCGATGACCATGCACTGCAGCTCGCGCTCGAGGTTGCGCTGCTGCCCCGGCGACAGCACGTGATTGAAGATCACGATGTCGCCTTCATGGGCACGCAGCGTCTCGGCGATCTCCTGCACCTTGCCGCGCCCGGCGAACAGCGCCGGGTCGGGCGCGGGTCGACGGCCCTGGACCACCGCCTCCACGCTCGCCCCGGCGCTGGTGACCAGCAGCTTGAGTTCCGACAGGCGCTCGTCGATCGCCCCCTGGCCGAGATCGAGCTGGACGAGCACCGCGCGCTGACCCGATGACGGGCGCTCAAACATCGTCGCGCCCCTGCGCCGGAGACGGCCGGCAGCCGCTGGCGGCGACTATCAGTTGTTGTCCTCGCCGGGGTTCTGCTGCAGCACGACCGGCCGCGCGGGAACGACAGTGGAGATCGCGTGCTTGTAGACCATCTGGGTCACGGTGTTCTTCAGCAGCACCACGTACTGGTCGAAGGATTCGACCTGGCCCTGCAGCTTGATGCCATTGACCAGGTAGATCGAGACCGGGATGTGCTCGCGGCGCAGCGTGTTCAGGAACGGGTCTTGTAGAAGTTGCCCTTTGTTGCTCATTTGTGAAACCTCGTGATCTTCTGATTATGGGAATGTAAAAGATTTCTTGCTGCACCGCCACATGACAGTGTAAGCCGAAACCTCGGTGTGGAACCCGGCCTTCGGCGCCCTGCTCAGCTGCGCGGCGCGAAGGGATTGTGCGATGAACGGTACTGGATCCGCAGCGGCGTGCCCTGCAGTTTGAACGCCTCCATGAAGCAACGTTCGAGGTACCGTGTATAGGATTTCGGGACGTCATCCAGCGCCGTCCCATGGATGACGATGATCGGCGGATTCATCCCCCCCTGATGGGCGTAGCGCAGCTTCGGCCGCGACGCCGCGGTGCGCGGCGGCGCCTGGCGCGCAACCGCCGCCTGCATCGCCCGCGTCAGCTGCGGTGTCGAGAGATTGGCGGTGGCTGCAGCGTAAGCGGCGTCGACCGACTTCAGCAGCGCCGGGATGCCCTCCGCCTTGAGCGCGGACACCGGGAGGAAGCGGGCGAAGGAAAGGAAGGCGAGCTTGCGGTCGATGTCGAGACGCACGCGCTCGCGGCGGTAGTCGTCCACCGCGTCCCACTTGTTGATCGCCACCACCAGCGCACGCCCGGTCTCGAGCACGAAGCCGGCGATGTGGGCGTCCTGATCGGAGATGTCCTGCGCCGCATCGAGCACGAGGACGACCACGTTGGCCTGCTCGACCGCCTGCAGGGTCTTGATCACCGAGAACTTCTCGACCGCCTCGAAGACCTTGCCGCGCCGGCGCAGACCGGCGGTGTCGATCAGGGTATATCGCTTGCCGCCACGCTCGAAGGGGATGGCGATCGCATCGCGGGTGGTGCCCGGCAGGTCGAAGGCGATCACCCGCTCCTCACCGAGCAGGGTGTTGACCAGGGTCGACTTGCCGACGTTGGGACGACCGACGATCGCCACCCGCGGTCCTTCGTCGCTGCGGTCTTCGTTCTCATCGGCGACCGGGAACGACGCGAGCGCGAGTTCGAGCACCTGCCGGACGCCGTCGCCATGCGCTGCCGACACCGCGAGCGGATCGCCGAGCCCGAGGGCGTGGAAATCCGCGGCGACCATCGCCCGATCGAGGCCCTCGGCCTTGTTGACGACCAGCAGCACCGGTCGGCCGGCGCGCCGCAGGCGGGCGGCGATCTGCTCGTCGTGCGGGGTGCGCCCGGCGCGACCATCGACCAGGAACAGCAGGATGTCGGCCTCGGCGATCGCCTGCTCCGCCTGGCGGGCCATCTCGTGCATGATCCCGTCCTTGGCGACGGGATCGAAGCCGGCGGTGTCGACCACCAGGTAGTCGCGGTCGCCGCCGCGGCCGATGCCGTAGTGGCGATCGCGGGTCAGGCCCGGCTGGTCGGCCACGAGCGCGTCGCGCGTGCGGGTAAGACGGTTGAACAGGGTCGACTTGCCCACGTTGGGGCGGCCGACCAGGACGATGGTGGGTATCACGTTGTCGTATCCGGCTCAGCGGGCTTCATAGGCGACGATTTCGCCGTCGCGCGACTGGACGACGAAACCCCGTCCGTAGGCCTGGGGGTCGGCGACGATGGCGCTGTCGTCGGCGCGCGCGCGCGCGGCGAAGGCCCCCGACTCGCGTTCGAGCAGATGGACGTAGCCTTCGGCGTCGGCGACCACCACGTAGTCGTCGACGATCAGCGGCCGCGAGACACCGCGCCGCGCCATCGCGTCCTGCTTCCACACGCTCGCGCCGCTGTAGGCGTCGAGCGCCTGCACCGCGTCGCGGTCGTCGGTGACGACGACGTAGCGCGCATCGCGGTCGAGGCCGACGCTGCTCGAGAGCTCGCGCGCCCACAGCGCATTGCCGTTACTCGCATCGAAACAGGCGGCGCGCCCCTGGTAGGTCACCGCGCACACCTCACGCCGGCTCACCACCGGGGTGCCGGCGACGTCGGCCACGCGCTCGAGTTCGGTCGCGCCGCGCGGCAGCGACACCGTCAGTTCCCACAGGGCGCCGCCGTTCTCGAGGCTCAGCGCGACCAGCTTGCCGCCGGGGAAGCCGGCGAGCGCCACCCCCCCCTCGAGCACGACGCCGGCGAAGCTGCGCAGCGCGAGCGGCGGGTTGGCGCGCTGGTAGACCCAGCGCCGGCTGCCGTCGGCGGCCGACAGCGCGATCAGCCGCTGATCGGACGCGCGCACGACGACGATGTCGCCGCTGACCGCCGGCGCC
Organism: Thauera phenolivorans; assembly: GCF_001696715.1. GTDB lineage: Bacteria > Pseudomonadota > Gammaproteobacteria > Burkholderiales > Rhodocyclaceae > Thauera > Thauera phenolivorans. The sequence continues at coordinate 487,420 of NZ_MBFM01000001.1, forward strand.
GCCAGCACCTCGGCACCGATCGGGCTGCGCCAGCGTTCGCCGCCCTCGCGGGCGTCATAGGCGATGACCGTGCCGTCGGTGGCGACCACCACCGCGAGGCGGCCGTCGGTGCCGACGCCCGCGGACAGCGGGATGTCGGCGTCGGCCCGCCACACCGCGCCGCCCGACTCGAAGCGGGCGACCTCGCCGTCGCGCGCGGCCGCATAGACGGCGTCGCCCGCCACCGCCGGCTTGAAGACGTAGCTGCCGGCCTTGCCGAGATCGGCGCGCCACAGCTCAACCAGCTCGGCGCTCGGACGGAATTCAGCCAGCGGCGCAGGCTCGTTGCCGCTGCTGGCAAAGGGGTTCAGCGAGGAACAACCGGTCAGCAGCGCAAACACGGCGGCCACGGGAAGCACACGCAGGGAAGACAGCTTCATCGCTCAGGATTCCAGGGATTCGAGTTTCACGCGGATCACTTCGCGCAGCATGACCGCCTGCTCGCCGCCGCTCGCGAGGGCGTCCACCGCCGCCTGGTAGGCCGCACGCGCCTCGGCCGGCTTGCCCTGGGCGGCGAGCACGTCGCCGCGCAGGTCGTCGAAGCGCGGCTGGTTGCCCTCCACCTTCGCGCCCTGCAGGCGGGCCAGCGCATCGTCATGGGCGCCCTGCTGCAGCAGCACCGCCGCGAGGCGCAGGCGGGCGAGATCCGCGAGCGCGGGATCCCTGCCCTGCTCGGCGGCCCATTCGAGCTGGGAGCGGGCATTGTCCAGCTCACCCGCCTCGAACTGCACGCCGGCCGAGGTCAGCGCGGCGAGCTGGGCGTACACGCTGCCGCCATGTTGCCCGATCAGCGCACCTGCAGCCTCTCGCACCTTCTTCGGATCGTCGGCTTCGGCGGCCTGCTGCACCGCGTAATAAAGCGCGCCGGCCTCAGTCGCCTGGCGGTTCTGGTACCACTGCCAGCCCTGCCAGCCTACCGAGACGAGCGCGGCGACGACGGCCAGCGTCGTGATCCACTTGCCGTTCTGTGCCCACCAGGCCTTGAGCTCGGATATCTGTTCCTGTTCCTCGAGGTCATAAACCGCCATCGTCAGTCCCCTGTTCGCCGTTCTGTTCGCTGTAAAGCAGTACCGCCATCGCCTCGGGCAGGTCGGCGAGCGCGACGCGCTGCTGTCCGCCCGGGCCGCGCAGCGGCTTGAGTCCCACCTCGCCGGCGAGCGCCTCGTCCTCGCCGATCACCACCGCCACCGCGGCGCCCGAGGCGTCTGCCTTCTTCATCTGCGCCTTGAAGCTGCCACCGCCGCAGTGCAGGACGGCGGCAAACCCATGCTCGCGCAAGGCCTCGGCGGCGCGGAAGGCGAGCCGCTGGGCCACGTCGCCCACGTGCACCACATAGGTATCCGGCGCCGCACGCTCGGCCTCCCCGCCGCATTCGCGCCACAGCAGCAGCAGACGCTCGATGCCCATCGCGAAGCCTGCCGCGGGCTGCGGCTTGCCGCCGAGCTGCTCGACCAGGCCGTCGTAGCGGCCGCCGGCGCAGATCGTGCCCTGTGCCCCGAGCCGGGTCGTGACCCACTCGAACACGGTGCGATTGTAGTAGTCGAGTCCGCGCACCAGCCGATGGTTGATGCGGAACGGGATGCCCGCATCCTTGAGGAAGACCTGCACCCCCTCGAAATGCGCGCGCGACGCCTCGCCGAGGAAGTCGGCCAGGCGCGGCGCCGCCTCCACGATCGGCTGCAGCAGCGGGTTCTTGGTGTCGAGGATGCGCAGCGGGTTGGTGTGCAGCCGCCGCTTGCCGTCCTCGTCGAGCTGGTCCCGGTGCTGCTCGAGGTAGGCGATCAGCGCCGCCCGGTGCGCCGCTCGCTCCTCGGCCGAGCCGAGCGAATTGAGCTCGAGCGCGACATCCTCGAGGCCGAGGTCCTCCCAAAGCCGGGCGCACATCATGATCAGCTCGGCGTCGGCGTCGGGGCCAGCGAAGCCGAGCGCCTCCACGCCGATCTGGTGGAACTGACGGTAGCGGCCCTTCTGCGGGCGCTCGTGGCGGAACATCGGGCCGTAGTAGTACAGGCGCTGCGGCCCGCCGGCGGCCACCAGGTTGTGCTGGATCGCGGCGCGCACGCAGGAGGCGGTGCCTTCCGGGCGCAGCGTGAGCGACTCGCCGTTGAGCGCGTCCTCGAAGGAGTACATCTCCTTCTCGACGATGTCGGTGACTTCGCCGATCGCACGCTTGAACAGCGGCGTCGGCTCGACGATCGGCGTGCGGATCGGCCGGTAGCCGTAGCTCGCGAGCCAGTCGCGCACGATGTCCTCGAAGTATTCCCAGGTTTCGGCGTCGTCGGGCAGGATGTCGTTCATCCCGCGTACGGCCTGCAGTGTGTGACTCATGCGGTCGCTTCTTTCTCTTTCGCGCGCCGGCCTCAGCCGGCCTTCTTCGTATATCGGGTGGCGATGTAGTCGTCGACGATCGCCTTGAATTCGGCGGCGATGTTCTCGCCACGCAGGGTCACGGTCTTCTCGCCATCGACATAGACCGGCGCCGCCGGGGTTTCGCCGGTGCCCGGCAGCGAGATGCCGATGTTGGCGTGCTTGCTCTCGCCCGGGCCGTTGACCACGCAGCCCATCACCGCCAGCGTCATGTTCTCGACGCCGTCGTACTGCTCGCGCCACACCGGCATCTGTTCGCGCACGTAGCGCTGGATGCCGTCGGCGAGTTCCTGGAAGAAGGTGCTGGTGGTACGGCCGCAGCCCGGGCAGGCGGTGACCATCGGCGTGAACGCACGCAGGCCCATGGTCTGCAGGATCTCCTGCGCCACCACCACTTCCTGGGTGCGGCTGCCGCCCGGCTCGGGGGTGAGCGAGATACGGATCGTGTCGCCGATGCCCTCCTGCAGCAGCACGCCGAGCGCCGCGGTGGAGGCGACGATGCCCTTGCTGCCCATGCCAGCCTCGGTGAGGCCGAGATGCAGCGGATAGTCGCAGCGGCGCGCCATGTCGCGATACACCGCGATCAGGTCCTGCACGCTGGAGACCTTGGCCGACAGGATGATGCGATCGCCCGCCAGGCCGTACTCCTCGGCCTTCGCCGCCGACTCGAGCGCCGACACTACCAGTGCCTCGCGCATCACCGCACCGGCATCGCGCGGCTCGGCGAGCTTGGCGTTGGCGTCCATGATGCGGGCGAGCACCGACGGGTCGAGGCTGCCCCAGTTGACGCCGATGCGCACCGGCTTGTCGTACTTGCAGGCGATATCGACGATCGCGGCGAACTGCGGATCGCGCTTGCTGCCGGCGCCCACGTTGCCCGGGTTGATCCGCAGCTTGGCGAGCGCTTCGGCACAGGCCGGATGGTTCGCCAGCAGGGTGTGGCCGTTGTAGTGAAAGTCGCCCACCAGCGGCACATCGAGGTTGAGCGCGAGGAGGCGGTCGCGAATGTGGGGCACGGCCTTCGCCGCCGCCTCGTTATTCACCGTGATCCGTACCAGCTCGGAGCCGGCGCGCGCCAGCTCGGCGACCTGCATCGCGGTGCCGAGCACGTCGGCGGTGTCGGTGTTGGTCATCGACTGCACCACCACCGGCGCCTCGGAACCGACGCGGACGCCGCCGACCTCGACCTGGCGCGAGCGCCGGCGCGGCATCGGCGCCGCGGAAAAAAGCTCTTGCGTCATTTCAATTCACCGTCAAGCGGGCAATCGAGCCGCGGATGTGGGGTACGAGATCGACCGGGGTTCCACCATGCTCGAGGCGGACCGCACGCGCATTGCCGACCACCAGTGCGAACGGCGCCTGCCCCTGCACGGTGCGCGTGGTACCCGGCTGGTTGGTGCCGGCGTAGATGATCCGCCCGGAGGCGTCGCGCACTTCGATCCAGGACTGCGTGTCGAAGCCGAACACCAGGCGACCGGTAGCCTCCGCCGGCTCGGCCGCGGCGGGCGACGCGTCCGGCGCCGGCGCGGCGGCCTCGGTGGGCACGGACGCTTCCGCCGCCGCCTCGCCTTCGACGGTCGGCGGCATCTCGGCGTCAGGCGTCGACGAGACCGGCGCGGGCTCGGCGGCCGGCGCCATGATCGCCTGCGGCACCGGCGTCTCGATCACCTGCGGCTGGATCCGGAGTTGCTGCGCCTGCGGCTCGGCGACCACCGGCAGCGAGGGTGTGGTCTCGAACCCGTCGAAATACCAGCCAAGCAGCAGGGCCGCGACCAACACGCCGGCGAGCAGCGCCGCCGCGCCGGCGCTCTTGCGCGCGCGCCGCCGGCCCGCTGCGGAAGGCAGGTCACCATCGGCATTCGTGACCGGCGACAGATCGACGCGCAGCCGCTCGAGCCCCGCCGAGGTGTCGGCGACCAGCGGATCGGGATCGAGGTTCAGGTAGCGTGCGTAGTTGCGCATGAACCCGCGCACGAAGGCCGGCCCCGGCAACGCGTCGTAGTCCCCGCGCTCGAGCGCGTCGACCTGGCGCGGCGCCAGCTTCAGCGCCCGCGCCACCTCGGCGATGCTGTCACCACGACGCTCGCGCGCCTGGCGCAACCGGACGCCGGGCGCGGACGGCGTGCCGCCATCCGCCGGCACGCCGCTCGATTCGGACTGCATGCTGCTCACTCGTATCTTCCTTGCATCATCTGTTCGTATTCCGGCGAGGTCGCGAAGCGACTGCGCAGCTGGGCCTCGTAGCTTTCCCGCGCATCGGCGTTGCCGAGCCGACGCTCGGTGCGCGCGCCGAGCCAGACCGAGCCCGCGGTCAGGCCGATCTGCTGGTGCAGGCGCACCAGCTGGCCGCGTGCCGCGGCGTAGTCGCCACGCCGGTACGCGATCGCGGCGAGCCGGTACATCGCCTCGCCGTTGCGCGAATCCGCCTGCAGCGCGCGCTGGAACTGGACCTCGGCCGCCGCATCATTGCCGAGCCGTTCATGGCACAGGCCGGCGTTCGTCAGCGGCCGCGCCTGGTAGCGGTAATAGGGGTTGCGCGCCGCGAGCTCGAGCCGCTCGAGCCCGTCCTGCTCGCGCCCCTGCGAACACAGGAACCAGCCGTAACTGTTGTTGAAATCGGGATCGCCCGGCGCCTGCCGAAGCGCCGCCTCGAAGTTCGACTGCGCCGCAGCATGTTCGCCGATCACCATGTAGACCAGGCCCTTCAGATGATGGGCCGGGCCGTAGCCAGGCAGTTCGGCGAGCGCGATCGCGGCCTCGTCGAGCGCGACATCGTTGCGGCCGATCTCGAAATACGCCATGCCGAGGTCGACATGGACCCGCGCCCGCCGCTCCTGGTCGGTGGCGGGCGCCGCATCGGCGAGCGGACGGCTCACCGGGCCGCCCGGGGCGGTGGGGACGCCCGCGCAGCCAGCGGCGAGCGCAGCGGCCAGGGCGAGCGTTAACGCCAGCCTGCGCTTCATTGATCGTTCTCCATTGCTTGCTTCAGACGGATCGTGCGCCGGGTCTTGTCTTGCACCTGGCCGGCGAGCTGACCGCAGGCGGCATCCACGTCGTCGCCCCGCGTCTTGCGCGTGGTGGTGACGAGCCCGGCCTCGAGCAGGATACCCGCAAAGCGGCGGATGCGTTCCGCCGGCGAGCGCTCGAAGCCCGAGTTCGGGAAGGGGTTGAAAGGGATCAGGTTGAACTTGCACGGCGTGTCGCGCACGAGGGCGACGAGCTCGCGCGCATGTGCGTCGCCGTCGTTGATGCCGTCGAGCATCACATACTCGAAGGTGACGAAATCGCGCGGCGCGCGCTCGAGGTAGCGCTGGCAGGCCGCCATCAATTCACGCAGCGGGTATTTCTGGTTGATCGGCACGAGGCGGTCGCGCAGGGCGTCGTTCGACGCGTGCAGCGACACCGCGAGCGCGACCGGGCACTCCTCGCGCAGGCGATCCATCGCCGGCACGATGCCCGAGGTCGACACGGTGACGCGACGGCGCGACAGGCCGTAGGCATGGTCGTCGAGCATCAGGCGCAGCGCGACGACGACGTTGTCGAAGTTCGCGAGCGGCTCGCCCATGCCCATCATCACTACGTTGCTGATGATGCGGCCGTTGTCCTTTTCGCCCGCTTCGAGGTCCGTTGCTGCATCACGGGCCGCGCCCAACAGCTTGTTTGCCAGCCACAGCTGACCGATGATCTCGGCCGCCGACAGGTTGCGGTTGAAGCCCTGCTTGCCGGTGGAACAGAAGGCGCAGTCGAGCGCACAGCCGGCCTGCGAGGACACGCACAGGGTGCCGCGGTTGGTTTCAGGGATGAACACGGTCTCGACCGCGTTGGCGTTGCCCACATCGAGCAGCCACTTGCGCGTGCCGTCGGCCGAGATCGAGTCGCGCACCGGCAGCGGCGGACGGATCACCGCGATCTCCTTGAGCCGGGCGCGCAGCGACTTGGCGACGTCGGTCATGGCGTCGAAGTCGTCGCAGCCCTCGTGATGCATCCAGCGCATCACCTGGCGGGCGCGGAACGGCTTCTCGCCCAACCCGGCGAACCAGGCGACGAGGCCGTCGACATCGAAATCGAGCAGATTGACCGGTGTGCTCATGCCTGAAACTTCATCCTTTCCCACATTCCCTCCAAGGTAAACGGCCCGGCCGCGCCGGTGCGGTGGAAAC
>NZ_MBFM01000001.1:493995-516293 GCF_001696715.1 Thauera phenolivorans
GGGCCGCGCCCAACAGCTTGTTTGCCAGCCACAGCTGACCGATGATCTCGGCCGCCGACAGGTTGCGGTTGAAGCCCTGCTTGCCGGTGGAACAGAAGGCGCAGTCGAGCGCACAGCCGGCCTGCGAGGACACGCACAGGGTGCCGCGGTTGGTTTCAGGGATGAACACGGTCTCGACCGCGTTGGCGTTGCCCACATCGAGCAGCCACTTGCGCGTGCCGTCGGCCGAGATCGAGTCGCGCACCGGCAGCGGCGGACGGATCACCGCGATCTCCTTGAGCCGGGCGCGCAGCGACTTGGCGACGTCGGTCATGGCGTCGAAGTCGTCGCAGCCCTCGTGATGCATCCAGCGCATCACCTGGCGGGCGCGGAACGGCTTCTCGCCCAACCCGGCGAACCAGGCGACGAGGCCGTCGACATCGAAATCGAGCAGATTGACCGGTGTGCTCATGCCTGAAACTTCATCCTTTCCCACATTCCCTCCAAGGTAAACGGCCCGGCCGCGCCGGTGCGGTGGAAACCACCGCGGCCGGCGCGACGGGCCGCCCGGGATGGACCGCTCAGCGCGAGTAAACGTTCATGCCCGGGAAGAAGAAAGCCACTTCCACGGCGGCGGTTTCGGCCGCGTCCGAGCCATGCACCGCGTTGGCGTCGATGCTGTCGGCGAAATCGGCGCGGATGGTGCCCTTGTCCGCCTTCTTCGGGTCGGTCGCCCCCATCAGCTCGCGGTTCTTGGCGATCGCGTTCTCGCCCTCGAGCACCTGGATCATCACCGGGCCCGAGGTCATGAAGGACACCAGGTCCTTGAAGAACGGACGCGCCTTGTGCACCGCGTAGAACTGGCCGGCTTCCTGCTCGGACAGGCGCACCATCCTGGACGCGATGATCTTCAGACCCGCGTCTTCAAAGCGCTGGTAGATCTTGCCGATCACGTTCTTGGCGACGGCGTCGGGCTTGATGATAGAAAGGGTGCGTTCGATTGCCATGGAAAACTCCGGGACTATGTTTGGAAAAAAGCGCGAAATTTTAACAGGTTTCGTGTGACACCGACGTGCCGCCGGTTGGCCGGGCGTCCGGCGCCGTTCAGCCGGGGGACGATCCGCCGGCGGGTCGCCAGCACGGCAGCACGCCCGCTTCGCCCGGGGCACAGGCGAACTCCGCCGCCACCCCGATGCCGCCGACCCAGGCCGGCTCGGCGTCCACCCACAACACCGGCAGGCGGTCGCGCACCCATTCCGGGATCGCTGCCTCCTGACAGAGCTTGCGGAACTCGCGCCGCGGGCGCGCGGGCGACAGGCGCAGGCGCATGCCCGCCACCCGCGGCGCCAGGTAGACCGCTGCTGCGCGCGCAAGCCGGACCCGGCTCACCCCCTCGCCCGTCACGCCCACGAAGCACACCTCGTCGGCGCCCCAGGGGAGGACGGCCTCGCCCTGCCAGACGCATCTCTCCGGGACGGCGGCGATCGCCGGCTCCAGCCAGAGCGCGTCGCGATAGGCGCAGCACACCCACGCCCCGAGCGAAAGGCGCAGCGCCTGCGCCGGAGGGCAGTCGCGCAACTGCTGAAGTACGTCGTCGAGACGCGCCCGCGAAGGCGTCGGCGCCCCGCGCTGCTGCAGGAGCCAGCGCAGCAGGTTCGCCTGCCGCGCCGGACTCAGCGCGCGCAGTCGGGCGCGATCCAGCGGCTCCCCACCGCAGGCAGCGACATCGCCCGCCGCGAGCTCGCCCAGCAGGGCGTCGGCCTCGGCGAAATGGTCAGCGGCGCGTGCGAGGACGGGAACCGCCGCCGGAAACAGCGCCTCGGCAACCGGCACCAGTCGGTGGCGGATGGCATTGCGGGTGAAGCGGGTCTCATCGTTGCTCTCGTCCTCGACCCAGTCGAGCGCATTGCGCCGGGCCCAGTCCAGAATCTGCTCGCGGCGCACCGCGAGCAGCGGCCTCAGGCGCCCCGGCGCGCCGGCCGCAGCGACCACCACCGGCCGCATGGCCGCGGCGCCACGCACCCCGGTGCCGCGCAGCAGGCGGAACAACAGGGTCTCGGCCTGGTCGTCCTGATGGTGACCGAACACGAGCCAGTCGCAGGCCACGCGTTCGAGCGCGCCGTAGCGCGCGCTGCGCGCGGCCGCCTCGAGGCCGTGCGGATGGTCGCGATCGACCCCGACACGGAAGACCTGCAACGGAATGCCTGCGGCCGCGCAGCGCCGGGCGCAGGCATCGGCCCAATCGCCGGCATGCGGACTGAGGCCGTGATCGACATGGGCCGCCGCGAGCCGGTAGCCGAAGCGGGGTTGCAGCCGGCGCAGCACCTCGAACAGCACCAGCGAATCAACCCCGCCAGAAAGCGCGCAACAGATCCGGCTGTGCGCGCCGAGCGGCGCGGCGGCGAGCACCTCGCCGGCGGCTTCGACCAGCGCGCCGTCAGCGTGCATGGCGTTCGGGCGCGCCTCCCCCGGCTCGCAGCATCATTGCGGACCCTTGAAGCCTGCGCCGCCCCGCGCCCGCTTCAGGCGGCCTGCTCCTTGAAGCGGCCGTAGCTCATCAGCTTTTCCATCCGGCGCGCGAGCAGCTCGGTCGGCGGCAGGCCATCCACCTGGCGCAGCGCCTCGGTGAGCGCGCGCCTGAGGTTCTCTGCCATCGCGAGGTGGTTGCGATGGGCGCCGCCCACCGGCTCGTTGACCACCTTGTCCACCAGCCCGAGCGTCTTCAGCCGCGCCGCGGTGATGCCCATGGTTTCGGCGGCGTCGGCAGCCTTGTCGGCGCTCTTCCACAGGATGGAGGCGCAACCCTCGGGCGAGATGACCGAATAGGTGGAGTACTGCAGCATCAGCACCTGGTCGCCGACCGCGATCGCGAGCGCGCCGCCCGAGCCGCCCTCGCCGATGATGGTGGCGATGATCGGCACCTTGAGCTCGGCCATCAGGTACAGGCTGTGGCCGATCGCCTCGGACTGGCCACGCTCCTCGGCACCGATGCCGGGATAGGCGCCCGGCGTGTCGACGAAGGTGAACACCGGCAGCCCGAACTTCTCCGCCGTCCTCATCAGCCGCATCGCCTTGCGATAGCCCTCGGGCCGCGGCATGCCGAAGTTGCGCGCGATCTTTTCCTTGGTGTCGCGCCCCTTCTGGTGGCCGATGACCATGCAGCTCTGCCCGTTGAAGCGCGCCAGGCCACCGACGATCGCCTTGTCGTCGGCATAGGCGCGATCACCGTGCAGCTCCTCGAAATCGGTGAACACATGCTCGAGGTAGTCCAGCGTGTAGGGCCGCTGCGGGTGACGCGCGACCTGCGCGATCTGCCAGGGCGACAGCTTGGCGTAGAGCTCCTTGAGCATGCCCTGGCTCTTGGTCTCGAGGCGGGTGATCTCTTGGGAGATGTCCACCGCCGGATCGTCCTGCACGAAGCGCAGCTTCTCGATCTTTTCTTCGAGCTCGGCGAGGGATTTTTCGAAATCCAGAAAGGTGGTCTTCATCCGACCGTCCAGGTTGAGGAAACAGCGCGCATTGTAGCGCCTGCGCGCGCGGCTTGCCGACGATGCTGCATTGCAAACAGACGCCCTGCGCCGAGCCCGTGGGCCGGCCCGGCTACAATGCGGCCTGGTGCCGCGTCCCGCGCGACGACGATCGAACGATATCAGGACCGACGATGATCGAGCGCTTCACCGAAACCCTCTCGCGCAGGCTGGTCCTCGGCGTGCTGCTCGGCGGCCTGCTGCTGTTCACCTACGCGATCCTGCACTCCTTCCTGGTGCCGGTGGCCTGGGCCGTGATTCTCGCCTACGCTACCTGGCCGCTGCACATCCACCTGCGCCGCCTGTTGCGCGGCCGACGTTCGCTGGCCGCGGGCGCGATGACCCTGCTGCTCGCCGCCGCCTTCATCGTTCCCGTGCTCTGGCTCGCGCTGCTGCTGCGCACCGAGATGGTCTCGGCCTACGCCGCGCTCGCCGAGGTGTTCGCCCGCGGCCCGGTCGTGCTGCCCGACTTCGTCGCCGACATCCCGATGCTCGGCAACTGGCTGCAGGACTTCCTCGGCGAGCTCACCCGCGACCCGGCCGCCCTGCGCGCGCAAATCCGCGAATGGGTCGAGCAGGGCGGCGCCGAGATCCTGAAGATCCTGGGCGGCGTCGGGCGCAATGCGGTCAAGCTCGGCTTCGCCCTGATCACCGTGTTCTTCCTCTACCGCGACGGCGAACGCGTGCTGCAGCAGGCGACCCTGGTACTGCATCACTTCCTCGGCCCTCGCGTCGACCCCTACCTCAAGGCGGTCGGCGGGATGACGATGGCGGTGGTGTGGGGCCTGGTGGCGACCGCCATCGGCCAGGGCATCGTCGCCGGCCTGGGCTACTGGTGGTTCGGCCTCGATGCGCCGGTGCTGCTCGGCGCGCTCACCGCGGTGGTGGCGATGATCCCTTTCGGCACGCCGTTCGCGTGGGGCTCGGTCGGGCTGTGGCTGCTCGCCAGCGGCGAAACCTTCAACGGCATCGGCCTGCTGCTGTGGGGAACGCTGGTGGTGAGCTGGGTCGACAACCTCGTGCGGCCGATCGTGATCTCCAGCGCCACCCGCATCCCCTTCCTGCTGGTGCTGTTCGGCGTGCTCGGCGGTCTCGCCGCGTTCGGCCTGATCGGGCTGTTCGTCGGCCCGGTGGTACTTGCGGTGCTGATGGCGGTGTGGCACGAATGGCTCGAGGAGTCGCCGCTGTCCGAACCGGCGGCGCAGCGGCCGCGCGCGCCCCGTCCGAAAGCGCCGCGCCACGCCGACTGAAACCGGCGCCGGCGCGCCCGACGATCGGGATAGGGGCGGTCAGGTTACCTGACCGATCCCCTCCCACACCACCCGGCATGCGGGTCCGCACCGGGCGGTTCGAGCAGTTGAGGTCATGAGAGCCGAGGCACGCCAAGCCGGTCGAAGTAGGCGATGGGCATCGCTCGGTTCAGCGCCATGCGGCTGTTACGCCACCAGCACCGACTGTTCGCGGCCACCCTGCGGGCATCCGCTTGCGAGGCGCCCAGCGCCAACAATTCCCGATACATCGTCGTACCCCGACGCCAGTGCTTGAGCTGCACGGCACGCAGCCGGTGTCGGATCCACTCGTCGAGTTCGCGGAACACCTTGGGTGTCTGCGCAAGCTGGAAGTACGCCTTCCAGCCCGGCATGTAGGCCCGCAGTCGTTCGGCGACCTCCGGCAGGCTGCGCCCGCCCGAGCGACGCGTCATTTCCCGGATGCGTTGTTTGAAGGTCTCCAACGCCTTGTAGGCGACCGCGCATTTGATCCGGTCGCCCGCACTGCGCCACAGTTCGTAGCCCAGAAGCTTGCGACCGGTCGCCGACGCCACCGCCGTCTTGGCCTCGTTGATCTTCAGATGGAGTCGGTCGTAGAGCTTGCGCAACCCTTCCAGCACCCGTTCACCTGCGCGGCGACTGCACACATACACGTTGCAGTCGTCGGCGTAGCGCACGAAGCGGTGGCCACGTCGCTCCAGTTCCCGATCCACCTCGTCGAGCAGCACATTGGCCAACAGCGGCGAGAGCGGCCCGCCTTGCGGCGTGCCCTCGTACCGCTCGATGAGCACCCCGCCATCCAGAATCCCGGCCACGAGGTAACGACGAACCAGCCGCAGCACGGCTTTATCGTCGATTCGCCTCGCCAACCGTTCCATCAGGATGTCGTGATTGACCCGGTCGAAGAACTTCTCCAGATCCACATCGACCACTACCCGGTAGCCGTCCTGCACGTAGCGCTGTGCATCGAGCACCGCGTCGTGCGCACGGCGTCCCGGCCGGAAGCCATAGCTGTGTTCGGAGAACGTCGGATCAATGATGGGCTGCAAGACTTGCAGCAGGGCTTGCTGGATCAGCCGATCCGTCACCGTCGGAATCCCCAGTTCGCGCACCCCGCCATCGGCCTTCGGAATCTGGACGCAGCGCACCGGCACGGGCCGGTAGCTGCCATCGAGCAAGGATTCCCGAATCCGGGGCCAGTGCATTCTCAGGTACTCCGCCGTCTCGGCAATCGACAACCCATCCGCCCCAGCACTGCCGCGATTAGCTTTGACGCGTTTCCACGCCAGAACCATATTCGCGCTCGCGAGCGCCTGCGCAAGCAGGCCATCTCGCCCCGGGCTTCCAGTTGCGCGCCGCGCCGTTCGTGCTTCATCACGCACCGCTTCGAGCTCGGCTTCACCTCGCTCTCCCGCATTGCGCCCCGGCTCGCCGGGCTTCTGATGCACTGCACGTCCGAGCGACACGGCCTTCGGCCCTCCTACTCGTTCGGCCCTTCGCCCCAAACCAGCGGCTACTACGGCCTCGGCTGACTCCTCGCTCCGGTGTGGCACCGTCGCCCTTTCAGGCACAAGGCGAGATCTCCCCAGGTAAGAACGCACTCCTTCGCTGCACAACCGCCGGATCTACGCCACTTCGCCTTGATCACGAGAGCTTCGCGGTTTCTGGCCCGCTCGCCCTGCTCGGCAGCGCCTTCTATCCGATTCTTGTTCATCGGCTCGCAGCTTACGCTCCACGCTTCCTCCCCACGCTCGGTCACCCTCGCGCAGTTGCGCTTAGCTTCGTTCGCTGTGATCAACTTACGGCGGGACTTGCACCCGCAGGAGTGCGCCCATGCTGGGCGCACCAAAAAAAACGGAAGGCCGCAGCCTTCCGTCCAGGCGGGTGCAAGGGCCGGCGCCGCCGGCCCCGCCCCTCAATCGTTGCTGGCGAAGCCCAGCAGATGCAGCAGGCTGGTGAAGAGGTTGAAGATCGACACGAACAGCGTCACCGTCGCCATCACGTAGTTGGTCTCGCCGCCGTGGATGATGTTGCTGGTCTCGTACAGGATCAAGCCGGACATCAGCAGCACGAAGGCCGCCGACACGGTCAGCGACAGCGCCGGGATCGAGAAGAAGATCGCGCCCAGGCCGGCGAGGAAGGCCACCAGAATCCCCACCATCAGGAAACCGCCCATGAAGGAGAAGTCCTTCTTGGTGGTCAGCGCGTACGTCGACAGGCCGAGGAAGATCGCCGCGGTGCCGCCCATCGCCTGCATCACAATCTGGCTGCCGTTGGGCAGCGACAGGTAGGCCGAGATGATCGGACCGAGTGTATAGCCCATGAAGCCGGTCAGCGCGAACACGAACAGGATGCCCAGACCGCTGTTGCGGAACTTCGTGGTCAGGAACAGCAGGCCGAAGTAGCCCACCAGGGTCAGGATCAGGCCCGGATGCGGCAGCCCCAGCGCCATCGACACGCCGGCGCTCAGCGCCGAGAAGGCCAGCGTGAGCGAGAGCAGCATGTAGGTGTTGCGAACGACCCGGTTGGTCGACAGAACCGATGTCTGCGATCGGCTCATTGTTCCGATACGGTTTTCCATGGTGTTTTCTCCTGGGGGAAGGTAATTGATCGCTTTGATGGCAGTCGGCAGTCTAGCCGCAAGCCGGATGCAGGGGAGAAGTCCGGACCACGCTCAGGCGGGCAAGGCGCCGAGCCGTGCAGGCACATCGTGACCGGCACCCTGGTGCCGGCGCAGGCGCTGGGCGAGCACCCGGGAGACGCGATTGGCCGCCTCGTCCACCGCCGCGCGGACCTCGATCTGGGTGATCGCGAAGACCACGTCGGGCAGATTGCGCAGCCGCAGCTGCACCACGCAGCGCTTGTCCGCTCCTCCGCTCGCTTCGTTCACGTCGGCCAGCTTCACCCGCGCCCACTTGATGTGCGAGCCGAAGCGCCCGATGGCATGCCGCATCCGGCGCAGCACATAATCCTGCAGGCCGGGGCCGCCTTCCACGCCTTCGCAGTGCAGATCGATTCTCATGCTCTGTCTCCTTGTCGTTCCTTGATCATGCCGAACATGCGTACCGACGCATGCTACAACTCTGACTGTTCGATAAAATCTCGGTTCCACTGAATTTTTATCAGATTTTTTCGAACTATTGAGAGGAATCCGCCGCGATGCTCAACTACAAGCAGCTCCATCACTTCTGGACGGTGGCGCGTGCCGGCGGCATCGTGCGCGGCAGCGAGCGTTCAGGCCTCGCCCCCCAGACCCTGTCCGGACAGATCGCCGCGCTCGAGGCAACCCTCGGGGTGAGCCTGTTCCGCCGCCAGGGCCGGCGCCTGGTGCTGACCGACAGCGGCCACATGGCGCTCGACTACGCGGAGGAGATCTTCCGCCTCGGCAGCGAGCTCGAGCAGGCGCTCCAGAGTCGCGCCACCGGCCGCGCCGTGCCCTTTCGGGTCGGGGTCGCCGACGTGGTGCCGAAGGCGATCGCCTGGCTGCTGCTCGCCCCCTCGATGGAGCTGCCCGACCCCATGCGCATCGTGTGTCGCGAAGGCAAGCTCGAACAGCTGCTCGGCGAACTCGCGATCCATCGCCTCGACGTCGTCCTCGCCGACAGTCCGCTGCCGTCGAACATGGACGTGCGCGGCTACAGCCACACGCTCGGTGAGTCGACGATCGGCTTCTTCGCCTCGCCCGCCCTCGCCGCCGGCCTCCAGGGGGGTTTCCCCGCCTGCCTCGACGGCGCGCCGCTGCTGCTGCCGGGCGAGCAGGCCGCGGTGCGCGCCCCGCTGCTGCGCTGGCTGGAGGCGAACGGGCTGCGACCGCGCATCGTCGGCGAGTTCGACGACAGCGCGCTGATGCGGGCCTTCGGCGAGGCGGGCGCGGGCATCTTCCCCGGCGCGGTGCTGGCGAGCGAGCAGCTGTGCGCGCAGGGCAACATGCGCCGGCTGGGCGACGCGGCGGAGGTGGTGGAAACCTATTACGCGATCTCGGTGGAACGCAGGCTGACCCATCCGGCGGTGCGCGCGATCAGCGAAGCCGCACCGATCGCCGGCACGGCGCGCGCCGTCGAGCGACCATCGGCGTGAGGGCGGCGGCGGAGCGCAATGGCCAGGGCGGATTCCCGAGACGAAATCCAGACGCGCACGGGAGAGCACGAGGCAGCGGGGCTAACGGGGAAAGCTGGTAGAATCCCTGCCCTTGCGGGCCGCCGAGCATCCGATTCGTCACCGGCCCCGTCGGCTCGAATGCCGAGACGGGGATGGTGCCGGGAGAGGGACTCGAACCCTCACAGTGTCACCACCGGCGGATTTTGAATCCGCTGCGTCTACCGATTCCGCCATCCCGGCCGGGAAGGTTGCGCATTATCCCTGAATACTCATATTTACGGCAAGCCGGACTCCTCATGCCGCTTACCCTCAACGATTTCGACTACCACCTGCCGCCCGAGCGCGTGGCCCAGGCGCCGCTGCCGGAGCGCAGCGCGAGCCGGCTGCTGGTCGTCGACCGTGACCGCTTCGTCGATCGCCGCTTCACCGACCTGCCCGAGCTCGTGAGAGCCGGCGACCTGCTGGTGTTCAACGACACCCGGGTGATCCACGCCCGCCTCTACGGCCGCAAGGAAAGCGGCGGCCAGGTCGAGGTGCTGGTCGAACGCGCGATCGGACCGCACGAGGCCCTCGCCCAGGTGCGCGCGAGCAAGTCGCCCAAGGCAGGCAGCCGGCTGCGCCTGGCCGACGATGCCTTCGAAGTCGAGGTGCTCGGGCGCGTCGGCGAGTTCTTCCACCTGCGCTTTCCCGGCGATGAGGACCTCGTCGCCGTGCTCGAGCGCCACGGCCGGCTGCCGCTGCCGCCCTACATCACCCGCGAGGCGGGCGAAGCCGACGAGTCGCGCTACCAGACGGTGTTCGCCCGCGCGCCCGGTTCGGTCGCCGCCCCCACCGCCGGCCTGCACTTCGATGAAGACGTCCTCGCCCGCATCGCCGCGCGCGGCGCGAAATGCGCCTGGCTGACCCTGCACGTGGGCGCCGGCACCTTCCAGCCGGTGCGGGTGGACGACCTCGGCGAGCACAGGATGCACCGCGAGCGCTACGTGATCCCGCAGGAGACGGTCGAGGCGATCGCCGCGACCCGCGCCGCGGGCGGTCGCGTGATCGCGGTCGGCACCACCAGCATGCGCGCGCTCGAGGCCGCGGCCCAGGAAGGCCCGCTCGAGGCCGGCAGCGGCGAAACCGAGATCTTCATCCTGCCCGGCTTCCGCTTCCAGGTGGTCGACGCCCTGGTGACGAACTTCCACCTGCCCAAGTCGACCCTGCTGATGCTGGTGTCGGCCTTCGCCGGCATGCAGACCATCCGCCGCGCCTACGCCCACGCCGTCGCCCAGCACTACCGCTTCTTCAGCTACGGCGACGCGATGTTCCTCACCCGCAACCCGGACCCCGACGTCGACGATGCAGTTTGAACTCCTCACCACCGACGGCGCCGCCCGCCGCGGCCGCCTCACGCTCGCCCACGGCGTGGTCGAGACCCCCGTCTTCATGCCGGTCGGCACCTACGGCACGGTCAAGGCGATGACGCCCGCGATGCTCGCCGACATCGGCGCGCAGATCTGCCTCGGCAACACCTTCCACCTGTGGCTGCGCCCCGGGCTGGACGTCATCGAGGCCCACCAGGGCCTGCACCGCTTCATGGCCTGGGACAAGCCGATCCTCACCGACTCGGGGGGCTTCCAGGTCTTCAGCCTCGGCGCGCTGCGCAAGATCAGCGAAGAGGGCGTGAAGTTCGCCAGCCCGATCGACGGCGCACGCCTGTTCCTCACGCCCGAAATCTCGATGCAGATCCAGACCGTGCTGGACTCGGACATCGCGATGATCTTCGACGAATGCACGCCCTACCCCGCGACCCGCGACGAGGCGGCGAAATCGATGCGCCTGTCGCAGCGCTGGGCGAAGCGTTCGCGCGACGAGTTCGACCGCCTCGACAACGGCAACGCGCTGTTCGGCATCGTGCAGGGCGGCATGTACGAGGACCTGCGCGACGAGTCGCTCGGCGCGCTGCAGGAGATCGGCTTCCACGGCTTCGCCATCGGCGGGCTGTCGGTCGGCGAGCCGAAGGAGGACATGGCGCGCATCCTCGCCCACACCGCACCCCGGCTGCCGCAGCACCAGCCGCGCTACCTGATGGGGGTGGGCACGCCGGAGGACATCGTCGCCGGCGTCGTCGCCGGCATCGACATGTTCGACTGCGTGATGCCGACCCGCAACGCACGCAATGGCTGGCTGTTCACCCGCTACGGCGACGTCAAGATCAAGAACGCGGCGCACAAGGCCGACACCCGGCCGCTCGACCCCTCGTGCGACTGCTACACCTGCCGCAACTTCAGCCGTGCCTACCTGCATCATCTGCACCGCACCGGGGAGATCCTCGGCAGCATGCTCAACACGGTGCATAACCTGCGTTACTACCAGACCCTGACCGCCGAGCTGCGCGAGGCGATCGCCGGCGGCACCTTATCCGCCCATGTCGAGCGCTTTCGCACCGAGCGCGCCACCGGCACCGCCTGATCGTCGCCGGGCCGCAACCGAGCAACTGATATAATCCCGCAGATTTTATGCAACCTCTGGAGAAACCCGTGCTGATTTCCAACGCCTTCGCCCAAGACGCTGCCGCCGCCGATCCTACCGGCGGCCTGATGGGCCTGCTGCCCCTGATTCTGATGTTCGTCGTGCTCTGGTTCCTGATGATCCGGCCGCAGATGAAGCGCGCCAAGGAACACAAGGCGCTGGTCGAAGGCCTCGCCAAGGGCGACGAAGTCGTCACCCAGGGTGGCATCGCCGGCCGCATCACCGAAGTGGGCGACAACTTCCTCCACATCGAGGTCGCCCCCAACACCGCGATCGCCGTGCAGCGGCAGTCGGTCGCCACGGTGCTGCCGAAGGGTACGCTGAAGACCCTGTAAGACGTCGTCGGTGACGGGCCAGGCGCGCCTGCCGCCGGCCCCGTCCGTCTCTGCCGGCACGGCCACTGCCGGCCCGACCCGCCGTCGGACCTCCCGCGGAGCCCGTCGTCCCGACGCGCCCGCCGTCTTCCTCTCACCGCTCCTCCGACGATGAATCGCTACCCTCTCTGGAAGAACATCCTCATCGGGCTCATCCTGCTCTGGGGCCTGATCTACACGCTGCCGAACTTCTACGGCGAGGTGCCTGCGGTGCAGGTGTCCAGCGCCAAGGCCACGCTCAAGCTCGACGCGGCTGAAATGACCGGTCGCGTCGCCGACACCCTCAGGGAGGCGGGCATCGAACACACCGGCATCTTCAGCGATGCCGGCAGCGTGCGCGCGCGCTTCGCCACCACCGACACCCAGCTGCGCGCCAAGGACGTCATCGAGCGGGCGCTGAACCCCGATCCGGCCGACCCGTCCTACGTCGTCGCGCTGAACCTGCTGTCGGCCTCGCCCGCCTGGCTGACCTCGATCAACGCGCTGCCGATGTATCTCGGCCTCGACCTGCGCGGCGGGGTGCACTTCCTGCTCGAGGTCGACATGCCGGGCGCGCTGACCAAGCGCCTCGACGCCACCACCGGCGACCTGCGCACCCTGATGCGCGACAAGAACGTGCGTCACGCCGGCATCACGCGCGAGGGCGAGACCGTGGTCGTGCGCTTCCGCGACGCCGAGCAGCGCGAGGCCGGCCGCCGCGCGATCCTCGACAGCACCGCCGACCTCGCGCTCGCCGACCGCAACGACCGCGCCGACGATTTCAGGCTGGTCGCCACGCTCACCCCGCAGGCGCAGCAGACGATGCGCGACTTCGCGCTCAAGCAGAACATCACGACCCTGCACAACCGGATCAACGAACTCGGCGTCGCCGAACCGGTGATCCAGCAACAGGGCGCCGCCCGCATCGTCGTTCAGCTGCCCGGCGTGCAGGACGTGGCCAAGGCAAAGGACATCCTCGGCCGCACCGCCACCCTCGAGGTGCGCATGGTCGACGACAGCCCGGGCGCGCTCGAGCAGGCGCTCGGCGGCAGCATCCCCTTCGGCACCGAGCTGTACACCGAGCGCGGCGGCAGCCCGCTGCTGGTCAGCAAGCAGGTGGTGCTCACCGGCGAGCGCCTCACCGACGCCCAGCCCGGCTTCGACGGCCAGACCAACGAGCCGGCGGTGCACCTGACGCTGGACGCCGCCGGCGCCCGCATCTTCCGCGACGTCACGCGCGAGAGCGTGGGCAAGCGCATGGCGATCCTGCTGATCGAGAAGGGCAAGGGCGAGGTCGTCACCGCCCCGGTGATCCGCAGCGAGATCGGCGGCGGCCGCGTGCAGATCTCCGGCCGCATGACCACCACCGAGGCGAACGACGTCGCCCTGCTGCTGCGCGCGGGCTCGCTCGCGGCGCCGATGGAGATCATCGAGGAGCGCACCGTCGGCCCCAGCCTCGGCGCGGAGAACATCGAGAAGGGCTTCAACTCGACGCTGTGGGGCTTCCTCGCGATCGTCGTGTTCATGAGCGCCTACTACATGTTGTTCGGCGTGGTGTCCTCGATCGCGCTCGCCGCCAACCTGCTGCTGCTGGTGGCGCTGCTGTCGCTGCTGCAGGCGACGCTGACCCTGCCCGGCATCGCCGCCATGGCGCTCACGCTCGGCATGGCGATCGACGCCAACGTGCTGATCAACGAGCGCATCCGCGAGGAGCTTCGCAACGGCTCCAGCCCGCAGGCGGCAATCTCGGCCGGCTACGATCGCGCGTGGGACACCATCCTCGACTCCAACATCACCACCCTGATCGCCGGCATCGCCCTGCTCGTGTTCGGCTCGGGCCCGGTGCGCGGTTTCGCGGTAGTGCACTGCCTGGGCATCCTTACCTCGATGTTCAGCGCGATCCTGGTGTCGCGGATGCTGATCAACTTCATCTACGGCCGTCGCCGCAAGGTCGACGCGCTGTCGATCGGCCAGGTCTGGAAGCCGGCGGCCGACGCCGGCGGCAAGTAAGCGGAAAGACACGGAGCTTCGATCATGGAATTTTTCCGCATCAGGAAAGACATCCCCTTCATGCGCCATGCGCTGGTGTTCAACATCATCTCGGTGATCACCTTCGCGCTGGCGGTCTTCTTCATCGCCACCCGCGGCCTGCACCTGTCGGTCGAGTTCACCGGCGGCACCCTGGTCGAGGTCAGCTACGCCGAGGCGCCGCAGCTCGAGCCGATCCGCCAGGCGCTCGGCGCGAGCGGCTATCCCGACGCCCAGGTGCAGAACTTCGGCAGCGCGCGCGATCTGCTGATCCGCCTGCCGAACCGCGACGACCTCGACACCTCGAAGGTATCGCAGAACGTGCTGGCGACGCTGACTGCGGTCGAGGGCAGCAGCCCGCCCGAACTGCGCCGGGTGGAGTTCGTCGGCCCGCAGGTCGGCAAGGAGCTCGCCGCCGACGGTTCGATGGCGCTGCTGCTGGTGATCGTGGGCATCATGATCTACCTCGCGCTGCGCTTCGAGTGGCGCTTCGCGGTGTCGGCGATCATCGCCAACATGCACGACGTGATCATCATCCTGGGCTTCTTCGCCTTCTTCCAGTGGGAGTTCTCGCTGCCGGTGCTCGCGGCGGTGCTCGCCGTGCTCGGCTATTCGGTGAACGAGTCGGTGGTGGTCTTCGACCGCGTGCGCGAGACCTTCAAGAAGAAGCGCAACATGACGACGCCGCAGGTGCTCGACCACGCGATCACGAGCACGATCTCGCGGACCGTGATCACCCACGGCAGCACCCAGGTGATGGTGCTGTCGATGCTGCTGTTCGGGGGCGAGACGCTGTACTACTTCGCGCTCGCGCTCACCATCGGCATCCTGTTCGGCATCTATTCCTCGGTGCTGGTGGCGAGCCCGCTGGTGATGTGGCTCGGCGTGTCGCGCGAGCAGTTCGTGAAGCCGAAGAAGGAGAAGGAAGAGGCGGTGGTCTGAGCTCGCACGTCCGGATGCAGAAAAGGCGCCGCTGGCGCCTTTTTTGTCGTCCGGACGGAATGCGAATGCGGTGCATCGCGCGCCGGCTGAGGGGCGGGGCGCGAATGCAGGCGGCGACCGCGGCCCCGCCCCTCAGCCCCCACGGAAGGCGCGCCCCGGATCTCCCGCCTGCAAAGTCTCAGACCGCAAAGACCTGCTTCACCCGCAGCGTCTCGCCGCGTTCGATGAGGCCGATCAGGCGGTCGATGTTGGGGTGCTTGCCCGGACTCAGGCGGGCGTCCTCGCTTTGCTCGGCGTAGAGCTCGATCCCCTTCTTCGCCGCCTCGGGCGTGATCGCGCCGTAGAGCTGGGCGAGGTGGTTGTAGACCGCGAGCGAGCCGGCCTGGCCGGGCTTGTTCTCGATCGTGGCGACCACCGCCTCGGCGGCGTCGACCAGGTTGAGCGCCGCAAGGTGCGACACGCCGGGCAGGGTCTTCAGGTTATCGGCGAAAGCCATCATTCACTCCCAGATTGAAAACGCCACCCGCAGGTGGCGCGAAACGGCGCTGAGCGCGGCCCGGGGCAGGCCGCCTGCCCTGCCGCGATCAGATGCGGCGCGCCAGCTCGGCGGCCTTGCCGACGTAGCTTGCCGGCGTCATCGCCAGCAGGTGGTCGCGCGCCTCCGCGGGGATGGCGAGGGTGCGGATGAAGTCGTGCAGGGCGTCGCGCGTGATGCCCTTGCCGCGGGTCATCGCCTTCAGCTGCTCGTAGGGGTTCTCGATGCCGAAGCGGCGCATCACCGTCTGTACCGGCTCGGCGAGCACTTCCCAGCAGTCGTCGAGGTCGGCCGCCAGGCGGGCGGGCTCGGCCTCGAGCTTGCCCAGGCCGCGCAGGCAGCTGTCGAGCGCGAGCACCGTGTGACCGAAGCCCACGCCCATGTTGCGCAGCACGGTCGAGTCGGTGAGATCGCGCTGCATGCGCGAGATCGGCAGCTTCTCGGAGAAGTGCCTGAGCACCGCGTTGGCGATGCCGAAGTTGCCCTCGGCGTTCTCGAAGTCGATCGGGTTGACCTTGTGCGGCATCGTCGACGAGCCGACCTCGCCTTCCTTGAGCTTCTGCTTGAAGTAGCCGAGGGAGATGTACATCCAGATGTCGCGGCAGGCGTCGATCAGCATCGTGTTGGCACGGGCGACGGCGTCGAACAGCTCGGCCATCGCGTCGTGCGGCTCGATCTGGATCGTGTACTCGTTGAAGTTCAGCCCCAGGGATTCGATGAAACGGCGGTTGAAGCCTTCCCAGTCGAATTCCGGCCAGGCCGACAGGTGGGCGTTGTAGTTGCCCACCGCGCCGTTGAACTTGGCGGTCATGGCGACGCCCGCGATCGCGGCGCGGGCGCGCATCAGGCGGGCGGCGATGTTGGCCATCTCCTTGCCAAGCGTGGTCGGGCTGGCGGGTTGGCCGTGGGTGCGCGACAGCATCGGCAGGTCGGCGAGCGCGTGCGCGAGTTCGCGCAGGCGCGCGATCACCGCGTCGAGCGCGGGCAGCAGCACGGCGTCGCGGCCCTCGGCCAGCATCAGCGCGTGCGAGGTGTTGTTGATGTCTTCCGAGGTGCACGCGAAGTGGATGAACTCGGAGACCTTCATCACCTCGGGGTTGTGGCCGAGGCGCCTCTTCAGCCAGTACTCCATCGCCTTGACGTCGTGGTTGGTGGTGGCCTCGATCGCCTTCACCGCTTCGCCGTCCTCGGTGGAGAACTGTGCCACCACCGCGTCGAGCTCGGCAACGGTCGCCGGCGAGAAGGGCGCGATCTCGGCGAGTTGCGGGTCGGCGGCGAGCGCCTTGAGCCATTCCACCTCGACCCTCACGCGATTGCGGATGAGGCCGTGTTCGGAGAAGTGCGGACGCAGGCCGGCGACCTTGCCGTGGTAGCGGCCGTCGAGCGGCGAAAGTGCGGTGAGCGCGGAAGGGGCGGAAACGGACATGACGGGAATTCCGGAGGAAAAGTGCTATTTTAGCGCTTCGAACCCATATCACCGAAGACCGGGGACAGCGCGTGAGCACATCCGACACCTATCGAATCGAGGTCGAGACGGTCGCCGAATATATCGACGCCCAGTCCCGGCCGGAAGACGAACATTACGTCTTCGCCTACCACATCACGGTGCGCAATACCGGCGGCGTCGCCGCCCAGCTGGTGAGCAGGCACTGGATCATCACCGACGGCAACGGCAAGGTGCAGGAGGTGCGCGGACTCGGGGTGGTGGGCGAGCAGCCCACGCTCGCGCCCGGCGAGAGCTTCCGCTACACCAGCGGCTGCGTGCTGGAGACCCCCGTCGGCACGATGCAGGGCAGCTACCGCATGCACGCCGCCGACGGCCACCACTTCGACGCCGAGATCCCGCCCTTCATGCTGGCGGTGCCGCATGTGCTGCACTGAGCGGCACACGACCAGCGACTCCGCTCAGGAACGATAGTCGGCGTTGATCTTCACGTAGTCGTACGAGAAGTCGCAGGTCCACACGGTCGCCGCGGCGCTGCCGCGGGCGAGGTCGATGCGCACCGTGAGCTCGGCGTGCTGCATGATGCGTGCGCCCGCCTCCTCGCGATAGCTCGCCGCGCGGCCGCCTTGCTCGGCCACCAGCACGCTCTCGTCCGGATTGCCGAGCCAGACGCGCAGCGCCGACGCGTCGAGATCCTCGATGCCGGCGTAGCCGATCGCCGCGAGGATGCGCCCGAGGTTTGGGTCGGAGGCGAAGAAGGCGGTCTTCACCAGCGGGGAATGGCCGACCGCATAGGCGACCTTGCGGCACTCCTCGCGGTCACGACCACCCTCGACCGCGATCGTCATGAACTTGGTGGCGCCTTCGCCGTCGCGCACGATCGCCTGCGCGAGCGCGATCGAGACCTCGATCACCGCCTCGCGCAGGGCCGTGAAGTCGGCGCTCGCGGCGTCGGTGATCTCGGCGTTGCCGGCCTGGCCGGTGGCCATCAGGATGAAGGAATCGTTGGTGGAGGTGTCGCCATCGACGGTGATGCTGTTGAAGGACAGATCGGCCGCTTCCGTCACCAGCGTGCCGAGCAGGTCCTGGCTCACCGCCGCATCGCAGGCGAGGAATCCGAGCATGGTCGCCATGTTCGGCCGGATCATGCCGGCCCCCTTGCTGATGCCGGTGAGCGTCACAGTACGGCCGCCGATCGTCGCCTGGCGCGACACTGCCTTGGCCAGGGTGTCGGTGGTCATGATCGCGTGCGCCGCAGCGAACCAGCCGTCGTCGCGCAGGTCGTCCACTGCCTGCGGCAACCCGGCGACGAGGCGATCGACCGGCAGCGGCTCGAGGATGACACCAGTGGAAAACGGCAGGATCTGCCCCTCGCCCACGCCCAGCAGCCCGGCCAGCGCGGTGCAGGTGGCACGCGCGCTCGCCAGCCCTTCCTCGCCGGTGCCCGCATTGGCCACCCCGGTGTTGATCACCAGCGCGCGGATCGCGTCCTGCGCGAGATGCTCGCGGCACACCTGCACCGGCGCCGCGCAGAAACGGTTGCGGGTGAACACCCCCGCCGCGCGACTGCCTTCGGCGAGCTCGATCACGGTGAGATCGCGCCTGTTCGCCTTGCGGATGCCGGCCTCGGCCACGCCGAGCCGGACGCCGGGCACCGCGAGCAGGGATTCGGGTTGCGGGGTCTTCAGATTGACAGCCATGCGGATCTCCGGGAAGTGCGTGCCGCGGGTAAAAGCCTGCGGGCATCGATGGATGCGCGAATGATAGCGGATTCACCGCCGCTCATCGTTCCGCGCCTCCTGCCCGCTAGGTGGCCACCGCGACAGCCGTATCGAAATGCTTACAGGGTCAGGTGCGACCGCGGCGCCGGGCGGGTTCCCTTGTGCCTGCGGCGACTTACCCGCGCTGCCGGGCCGATGCCAGGCACTTGTGCCGCTGCGGGTGTAACGAAGTGGATCAGTTTCGCTCGCTCCCCGCAGCCTGCGACATCAGGACCCTCGGATAAATTCCCTTTCCGTCCGGCGCTTATGAATAGTGGCCTGAACCTTGCTTTTCTGCGTTCGGGACGAGGCGTCGTGCCTCGCCCAACCCAATCAGTGGAGGAAGCAATGAAGCGGACCATGATCGCGAGCGCAATCGCGCTTGCATTCGGCTTTGCGACGCCGGCGATGGCGAACCCGACCAACACCCTCAACGATTACGGCTACGAGGTCGACCAGACCGCCACTGCCCAGTCCACGCTGGACGGCAAGGGCGCCTCGGCCAACGAGTACTCGACGGCAAACTTCACCGACAGCAGCACCGACACCAATACGAAGAACATCTCGATCGACAAGTCGGACAACAGCACGACCAACAAGACCTACTCGCTCGACAAGTCCGACAACAGCACGACGAACAAGTCGCTCGCGGTCGACAAATCGGACAGCAGCACGACGAACAAGTCGTACTCGCTGGACAAGTCCGACAACAGCACCACCACCAAGAACAAGACGATCACCGCGGACAACGGCGACAACCGTGACAACCGCGGCGTGGCCTTCGCCAAGGATTACGGTGCCGCGGCCAACAACAGCTCGACCGCCTCCACCAGCGTGAACGATGCGTGGAACACGACCAGCGCGGTCGCGCTGACCAAGCTCGAAGGCTCCGTCTCCAGGATCGGCGTCAATGGCCTCGGCAACAGCGCCTGGAACGTGGGCAGCGCCAACGGCGGTGACGGCGGCAAGGGCTACGGCGGCGACGGCGGCAAGGCGATCGGCGGCGATGCCTATGGCGCCGACGGTGGGGATGGCGGCAATGGCGGCATGGCTGTCGGCGGCAAGGGCGACGGCGGCGACGCGAAGTCCGCGGCCCTCGGCGGCATCGGCAAGGGCGGGTCGGCCGACTCCGGCAAGGCGTGGGGCGCCAACGGCGGCGAGGCCGACGCGAAGAACCTGAGCAAGGCCGACTCCGGCAAGGGCTCGGGCGGCTACGCCGGTGCGATGACGCAGGCCGACGCCGACGGCGGCAAGGCATACAGCAAGGCGGGCGGCAGCGGCGCCGATGCCGCCTCGGGCGGCGACGCCGGCTCCTGGGCCAAGGCGGGTGACGCGACCGCCAACGCGCGCGGCCGTGGCGACGACGCGGCCACCGGTACCAATACGGCCGACTCGACCGGCGGCACCGGCGGCGCAGGTGGCGCTGCCAGTTCGGCCGGCGGCACCAGCGGCGATGCGAGCGCCAACGGCGGCAGCAACACGCAGTCGGCCTCGGCCGCGGGCGGCGCCGGCACCTCGGGTAGCGCTTCGGCGACCGGCAACGCCGCCGCCAACGGCGGCAATGGTGGCGCGGCCACCAGCGGCGACGCCATGGCGGCTGCGGGCACCGGCGGCGCGGCGGACTCCGCGGCGACCGGCGGCAACGGCACCGGCGGCAATGCGACCGGCGGCAACGGCGGCGACGGCGGTGCTGGCGGTGCGGTTGCGGGTGGCGCGGCGACCGGCGGCAGCGGCACCGGTGGCGCTGGCGGCGCCGGCGGCATGGGCGGCACCGTGGCGGTCAACGCGGGCGAGTTCAACATGTCGAACACGCTCAGCGGCAGTCTCGGCGGCGCGGCGGGCATCACCATCGTTTCTCAGAACAGCGGGATCGGTGCCCTCGTGCAGCAAAGCGCCAACGTGCAGGCCAACCTGACCTTGCGCTAAGCCTGTGGTCGCCGCGCCGGGCCTCCCTGTGAGGCCCGGCGCCCCGAGGTGTAAAGCAACTGGTCAATTCCGAGCTACTGCTCGCGCCGTCGTCCGGAGCTCGCTGCAGAAATGCCGATCGGATCGCGAGGCGAGCGCCGCTTGGGCTTGTTGGCACATCAGTTGCATTTGGATTGCCGGGACGGGGCAGGCTGCCTCTCCCTGGCGGAATCAGCGGAGGAAGTGATGAAACGGACCATGATCGCGAGCGCGGTCGCGCTTGCATTCGGCTTTGCGGCGCCAGCGATGGCGAACCCGACGAACACCCTCAACGACGGCAACGAGAACGTCAATCAAACGGCCACCGCTCAGTCGACCCTGAACGGCAAGGGCGCGTCTGCCAACGAGTTCTCGACCGCCGACTTCAATGACAGCAGCACCGACACGCGGACGAAGACGCTCACGGTCGACAAGTCGGACAACAGCAGCTACACGAAGAATGTCGCCATCGACAAGTCCGACAACAGCACGACGAACAAGTCGCTCGCCGTCGACAGGTCCGACAGCAGCAGCTACAGCCGCACCACCGACATCGACAAGTCCGACAACAGCACGACCACCAGGACGACGTCGATCGACAAGGCCAACGGCGACAACCGCGACAACAGCGGCAAGGCGTTTGCGAGGGATCACGCGGCTGCCGCCAACAACAACTCCATCGCCTCCACCAGCGTGAACGATGCGTGGAACAAGACCAGCGTGGTCGCGCTGTCCAAACTCGACGGCACCGTCACGATGATCAGGGTTCACGGCCTGGGCAACAGCGCCTGGAACGTCGGCAGCGCCAACGGCGGTGACGGCGGCAAGGGCTACGGCGGCGACGGTGGGATGGCGATCGGCGGCGACGCGAATGGCGCCAACGGCGACGACGGCGGCAGGGGCGGCATGGCCTTCGGCGGCAAGGGCGACGGCGGCGACGCGAAGACGGCGGCGCTCGGCGGCATCGGCAAAGGCGGCGCGGCCGACTCCGGCACCGCCTGGGGCGCGACCGGCGGCGAGGGCGACGCGAACAACCTGAGCGCTGCCGACTCCGGCAAGGGCTACGGCGGCGACGCCCGTGCGATGGCCAAGGCCGACGCCGACGGCGGTCGGGCCTCCAGCAGGGCGGGCGGCAGCGGCGCCGACAGCGGCTACGGCGGCGACGCCGGCAGTTGGGCGAAGGCAGGTGACGCGACCGCCAACGCGCGCGGCCGTGGCGACGACACCGCAGATGCGAGCAACGCGGCCGGCGCCGCCGGCGGCACCGGTGGCGCCGGCGGCGCGGCCGAGTCGACCGGCGGCACGGCTGGCGCGTCGAACGCGAACGGCGGCACCGACATCCAGACCGCCTCGGCCACCGGCGGCGCCGGCACCTCCGGCGACGCATCGGCAGACGGTACCGCCAATGCCACCGGCGGCACCGGCGGCAACGCGACCACCGGCAGCGCCACCGCGGGTGCAGGCACCGGCGGCGCGGCGACCGCCTCGGCAACCAGCGGAGATGGGACCGGCGGGAGCGCGACCGGCGGCAATGGTGGCAACGGCGGAGCCGGCGGTCAGCTTGCGGGCGGCGCGGCCGCCGGCGGCGAGGGCACGGGCGGCGCCGGTGGTGCGGGCGGCGCAGGCGGCAGCGTGGCGGTCAATGCCGGCGTGTTCAACATGTCCAACACGCTCAGCGGCACGCTCGATGGCGCGGCGGGCATCACGATCGTGTCCCAGAACAGCGGGATCGGCGCCCTGGTGCAGCAAAGCGCCAACGTGCAGGCCAACCTGACCCTGCGCTGAGCCTGTGCTAGCGACGTCGGACCTCCCGGCGAGGTTCGACGTCCGCTTCGCATCGTCCAGGAGCGAGACAATGAAGCACGCAACATCCATGATCGCGCTGAGCGTCGCCTTGCTCGCCACC
>NZ_MBFM01000001.1:516303-522180 GCF_001696715.1 Thauera phenolivorans
CGGTCGGGCCTCCAGCAGGGCGGGCGGCAGCGGCGCCGACAGCGGCTACGGCGGCGACGCCGGCAGTTGGGCGAAGGCAGGTGACGCGACCGCCAACGCGCGCGGCCGTGGCGACGACACCGCAGATGCGAGCAACGCGGCCGGCGCCGCCGGCGGCACCGGTGGCGCCGGCGGCGCGGCCGAGTCGACCGGCGGCACGGCTGGCGCGTCGAACGCGAACGGCGGCACCGACATCCAGACCGCCTCGGCCACCGGCGGCGCCGGCACCTCCGGCGACGCATCGGCAGACGGTACCGCCAATGCCACCGGCGGCACCGGCGGCAACGCGACCACCGGCAGCGCCACCGCGGGTGCAGGCACCGGCGGCGCGGCGACCGCCTCGGCAACCAGCGGAGATGGGACCGGCGGGAGCGCGACCGGCGGCAATGGTGGCAACGGCGGAGCCGGCGGTCAGCTTGCGGGCGGCGCGGCCGCCGGCGGCGAGGGCACGGGCGGCGCCGGTGGTGCGGGCGGCGCAGGCGGCAGCGTGGCGGTCAATGCCGGCGTGTTCAACATGTCCAACACGCTCAGCGGCACGCTCGATGGCGCGGCGGGCATCACGATCGTGTCCCAGAACAGCGGGATCGGCGCCCTGGTGCAGCAAAGCGCCAACGTGCAGGCCAACCTGACCCTGCGCTGAGCCTGTGCTAGCGACGTCGGACCTCCCGGCGAGGTTCGACGTCCGCTTCGCATCGTCCAGGAGCGAGACAATGAAGCACGCAACATCCATGATCGCGCTGAGCGTCGCCTTGCTCGCCACCTGCGGGTCGGCAGGCGTCGCGCGCGCAGCAGGCGATGAAGCCCGCACCCCCCTTCTGGCCTTCTCGCAGGGCACGAGCGTGGTCGACACCTCCATCCTCGCCGAACAGCGCGGCGGCGCCGACGTTCACGACGTGCAACTGAGCAAGATCTGGGCGAACGGCCAGGTCAGCGAAGTTCAGGCCTACGACCTCGTCACCGGCAGCAACATCGTCTCCGAGGGCTCGCTGGCCAACGCGTCGGGCATGCCGATGCTGATCCAGAACTCCGGCAACGGCGTCCTGATCCAGAACGCGGTCATCCTCAACGTCGAGGTGCGCTAGCCGCGATGAGCTCGACCATGACCGCGCTTTCGCGCAAATGCGCCCTTCTCTCCGCCGTGGTCGCGATCGCTTCGCTCGCGTCCACCGCGGCCTTTTCCGACGGCTTGCGCCTGAGCGCCCCGCTCGCCGGCAACCCGACCGTCCCGGTGGTCAGCATGAAGGAGGCGCGCTTCGTCGCCACGCTGCGCCAGCAGTACGACTTCTCCTGCGGCTCGGCCGCCGTCGCGACCCTGCTGACCCATCACTACGGACAGCCGGTGGGCGAGGCGGAAGTCTTCAAGGTGATGTTCGAGAACGGCAACCGCGACAAGATCCGCGCCGAAGGCTTCTCGATGCTCGACATGAAGCGCTACCTCGACGCCCGAGGCTTCCCGACGATCGGCGTCGAGGCATCCCTCGATCAGCTGCTCGAAGCGAACGTACCGGCGATCGCGCTGATCAACGAAAACGGCTACTCGCACTTCGTCGTCATCAAGGGGGTGCGCCCCGGCGACGTGGTGATCGGCGATCCTGCGATGGGCACGCGGGTGCTCAAGCGCGCCCAGTTCGAGTCCTGGCGGGTCAACGACATCCTGCTCGTCGTCAATGAACGCCTCGACCTGGCCCGCTTCAACCTCGCGAGCGACTGGCGTGTGCGCCCCAAGGCGCCGGTTTCGGATCCGGGAAACCGCAACTTCGCCGACCTGCAGCTCTTGCGGCGCGCGAGCATCGTCGACTTCTGACTTCTGAACGAAAGGCGAGACCATGCCTGCCCTGCGAACGCTTCCCCTGATGGTCCTGCTCGGCTTGACGCTCGCAGGGAACCCGACGAGCGCCAGCGCGGCGCTGGAGGAATCGCTCGCGGCGGACTCGGCTGCATCCTCGGTCGGCCGCCCTTCCCTGCTCGCGGCCACGCCGCTCGACGACGCCACCCTCGACGGTCAGCGCGGCGGCTTCGCCGCCCCCGGCGGCCTGCAGATGAGCTTCGGCATCGAGCGCGCGGTGTTCGTCAACGGCGTGCTCGAGAGCACCACCCATCTCAGGCTGAGCGATCTCGGTCAGGTCGTCGCCAGCCTGCCCCCCGGCGCGCGGTTTGCCGTGGTGCAGAACGGGCCGGGCAACGCCATCGCGACCGCCCTGCCCGGCGATGCCCTCGGCACCCTGGTGCAGAACTCCCTCAACGACCAGACGCTGCAGGTGGTCAGCACCATCGACATCAGCGTCAACAGCGCCGAGCTCCTGCGCGGAATGCGGCTCGACATGTCGCTGCAGGATGCGCTGAACCGCTCGTCGCTCGCACGCTGAGGCGAACGCAGGCAATCCGGACGCACGCGCGTCCGGCCGAAAACGGATCGATCGCCCCCGCTGCGGCGGGCCCCGCGCCGGGTGGCGATCCGCTCAAAGAGTGATCGGGACGCGCAGCGTCAGCTGCAGGTCGGGCGTATCTCGCGTGACCCCGACGCCGACCGAGAGATTAAGCGTGCGCTTGTCGTTCAGCCTGTGGGAAAAGCCGAGCAACAGCGAGCCGAGCTGCACGCGAACACCTTCAGCCTTGGAGCCGTCGTAGCGGAAGGTCGCATCGGTCTTGGCAACCGACAAGTGGTCGTAGCCGATGCTGAATGAGGAGCGCTCGTTCAACGCGAGCCCCATTCCGAAGTTGAAGCCGAACACACCGCCCGGCTGGATCTCGTCGTAGGTGTAGTTTTCGGGATCGTCCACGTTGACCAGATTGGGCGTCACTCCATTGCGCTTGAAGCTGTACTGGTAGCTGATGCCGCCGAAGAAGACCGCCGGGTCCGACGGAATCAGCACGGTCAGGCCCGGCGTGAGCGAATAGAAGCCCGAGCCCGTCGGCAGTTCGTTCACGTTGCCGGTGCGTGCATTCTCGACACTGACGCTGGTCGCGACTTCGAACGGGTCCTTGCCCGTACGGGTCTTGAATCGCAGCGAGGCGATGTAATAGGGCGAATCGCCGCCGCCGTCGTTGAGCTGGTAACGCCCGATGAGCTCGACGTCGCCGATTCCGTTCGCATCCTCCTTGAAGAAGACGTTCTGCACGCGCTCCGGATCGGCGATCTCGCGCGCCCTCACGTCGTCCCAGCGGTACACGTAGGGCACCCGCGCCTCGAGTTCGAAGCGATTGGTGATGCCGCGGCGGAACGCGAGGGTGCCGGTGAAGGAGTTCGACTTGACGTTGCGAACGTCGATGAGGCCGATCAGGATGGCCGGAATCACCGTGTAGCCGACCAGGGCGATCTTGTCCGACGACGAGTACTGATACTGCAGGGACGGCTCGAAGATCGTCGTGCCCGGCGCGGTCAGCACCCCCGGCTGTTCGAAGAGGGGCGCTACCTCGGGCGGTCGCTCCGGGGCGGCAGGCGCCTGACCGACCGGCTGCACCTCGTCGCCCGCCTGCGCGATCGGGCCGACGCCCGCGGCCGCACGCGCCGCGGCGGACGCGGGCGCTGGTGCCTGCACAGTCTCCGTTTGCCCGCTCCCAGCCTGGGCCGGCGCATTGCCCCGCCCTCTTGCCTCCAGCCGCATCGTCCGCCGCAGCTCGTCGAGCGCGTCACGCTGGGCGTCGAGTTCGCGCTGCAGGCGTTCGATCTGCCGGATCTGTGCCGCGAGCTGTCCCTCGACGTCTTCGCCCGCTTCCTCGGCGAGGCCGGAGCCGGCGCCCGCAGCGAGCAGGATGCCGGCGATCCCGGGCGCGAGGCGCGGACGTTTGCGTGATGAACGCTGCATGTGATACCCCCTTCGAGTCGGAACTGGCTGTAGCTGACGGGCGCTAGAGCACGATCTTCAGCCGATCGATCATGCGGTAAAGCGTCACCCGGGACACCCCGAGCTGTCGGGCGGTCGCGGAAACGTTGTTGCGGCACTTCTTGAGGCTGGTCTCGATCAGCTCGCGCTCGACCGATGCGCGCAATGCCTCCAGCGTCGGGGGCTCGGCACTCGCCGCTTCGGCGAGGCCGAGATCTTCCGGTGTGAGGAGGCGGTGGTCGCTCATCACCAGGGCGTGGTGAATGCGGTTGCGCAGCTCGCGGACGTTGCCGGGCCATGAGTGGGCCATCAACGCGCTCATCGCCGCGGAGCTGAAACCCCGCACCGGCGAGCCCTTGCTGCGGCACTCCTCGAACATCTGCTGCGCCAGCAGGGGGATGTCCTCGACCCGTTCGCGCAGGGCGGGCAGCTTCAGGCCGACGACGTTGAGGCGGTACAGCAGATCCTCGCGAAACCGCCCTTCCGCGACCGCACGCACCAGATCCACATGAGTGGCGGCGATGACCCGCACATCGACTTGGACTCGCTCGGTGCCGCCGACCCGGGTGATCGTCCTGTCCTGCAGCACGCGCAACAGGCTCGACTGCATTTCGAGCGGGAGGTCGCCGATCTCGTCGAGGAACAGCACGCCGCAACTCGCCGCCTCGATGTTCCCCACCTTGCGCTGGCTGGCGCCGGTGAAGGCGCCACGCTCGTAGCCGAAGAGTTCGGAATGAATCAGGCTGGGCGAGATCCCGCCGCAGTTCATCGCGATGAAGGGCCCGTCGGCACGGCCCGAATAGCGGTGGATCGCGCGGGCGACCAGTTCCTTTCCGCTCCCCGATTCACCGCCGATCAGCACCGGCGCGTCGACCGCCACGATCTTGGCGATCTTCCGGTAGAGCTGCCTCATCGGCGCACTCTGGCCAACCATGCCGTAGGACGCCTCGATCGCAACCGGAGGTCCGTTCTGGTGAAGCAGCTGCAGCTTGCCCCAGGCGTGGCCGAGCATGACCTCGAGCCGATCGCGGTCGAACGGGGACGAGTGGAAGTCGTGAAAGCTGCGCAACAGGCGCGACGGCAGCCTCGCAGCCGCCTCGAAGCCCTCCTCGAACAAGGCGAGCCATTCGGTGTCGTGGCGGGCGAGCAGTGCCTCGAGTTCGTCGGTCGGCAAGGGGCGCTTGCGGTCGAACACGATGAGCCCGATCTGGGGCATTGCCTGCGACAGCGCCTTCTGCGCCGCGGCGAGGCTATCGACCACCTGGAAACGCCAGCGAGGCAGCTCCAGCGCCAGCAAGTCGGCGCCGATCCGCCCGCCGGGGTCGACCAGCACCCCCTTTCGCTCACCCATATACCCCCCTGCTGCGCGCGTCGTCGCGCTTGTTGCGCCCCGCCCTCGAACGCGCGATACGCGCCCACGAGAAAGTACGATTGCATGATTTATAGACTGCATATGCAGCCGGAGTCAAGCTGGGAGATGCCCGAAACGGGAAGGGAAATCGCTATTAAATCAACATTCTATGAATTTACGCCAGCAAGCTCGAGGCCATCCTCTCGCTCGCGAACGAAAAACGCTCCGGCGACCGAAGCGGGTCACCGGAGCGCTCGAACAGCGGACTGAAACGGGCGACTGCCGGCCCCTGGGCCGGCCGCGAGAATCAGCTCAGACTGCCGTGGCAGTGCTTGTACTTCTTGCCCGAGCCGCAGGGACAGGGGTCGTTGCGGCCGACCTTCGGCCCGGCATGGACGACCG
Source organism: Thauera phenolivorans (assembly GCF_001696715.1). Lineage (GTDB taxonomy): Bacteria > Pseudomonadota > Gammaproteobacteria > Burkholderiales > Rhodocyclaceae > Thauera > Thauera phenolivorans. The sequence continues at coordinate 521,920 of NZ_MBFM01000001.1, forward strand.
GCTGCGCCGCGGCATCCGGCTCGCTCTTGCCCGCGCCGAGCGCTTCGTCATAGTCCGCATGGTGGTACTGGACGTTCTCCACCTCGGGCGGCGCCTCGGCCTCCTCGAGCTGGGCCTCGGCGCGGATCTGCACCGTCATCAGCAGCCGGGTGACGTCCGCGCGCACCGTGTCGAGCAGGGTCTCGAACAGCTCGAAGGCTTCGCGCTTGTACTCCTGCTTGGGATTCTTCTGCGCATAGCCGCGCAGGTGGATGCCCTGGC
>NZ_MBFM01000001.1:522190-533798 GCF_001696715.1 Thauera phenolivorans
GGCATTGCCTGCGACAGCGCCTTCTGCGCCGCGGCGAGGCTATCGACCACCTGGAAACGCCAGCGAGGCAGCTCCAGCGCCAGCAAGTCGGCGCCGATCCGCCCGCCGGGGTCGACCAGCACCCCCTTTCGCTCACCCATATACCCCCCTGCTGCGCGCGTCGTCGCGCTTGTTGCGCCCCGCCCTCGAACGCGCGATACGCGCCCACGAGAAAGTACGATTGCATGATTTATAGACTGCATATGCAGCCGGAGTCAAGCTGGGAGATGCCCGAAACGGGAAGGGAAATCGCTATTAAATCAACATTCTATGAATTTACGCCAGCAAGCTCGAGGCCATCCTCTCGCTCGCGAACGAAAAACGCTCCGGCGACCGAAGCGGGTCACCGGAGCGCTCGAACAGCGGACTGAAACGGGCGACTGCCGGCCCCTGGGCCGGCCGCGAGAATCAGCTCAGACTGCCGTGGCAGTGCTTGTACTTCTTGCCCGAGCCGCAGGGACAGGGGTCGTTGCGGCCGACCTTCGGCCCGGCATGGACGACCGGCTGCGCCGCGGCATCCGGCTCGCTCTTGCCCGCGCCGAGCGCTTCGTCATAGTCCGCATGGTGGTACTGGACGTTCTCCACCTCGGGCGGCGCCTCGGCCTCCTCGAGCTGGGCCTCGGCGCGGATCTGCACCGTCATCAGCAGCCGGGTGACGTCCGCGCGCACCGTGTCGAGCAGGGTCTCGAACAGCTCGAAGGCTTCGCGCTTGTACTCCTGCTTGGGATTCTTCTGCGCATAGCCGCGCAGGTGGATGCCCTGGCGCAGGTGGTCGAGCGCCGCGAGGTGCTCGCGCCAGTGGGTGTCGAGGCTCTGCAGCATCACGTTGCGCTCGAACTGATGCCAGGCGGTCGCGTCGACCATCGCCACCTTGGCCGCATAGGCTTCCTCGGCGGCATCGATGATGCGGGCCAGGATCGCCTCGTCGTCCAGGCTGGGCGCGGCCTTCAGCCATTCGCCCACCGGTAGCGCGAGCTGCAGGTCGGCCAGGGCCGTCTCCAGCGCCTCGATTTCCCATTGCTCCTCGACGCTGTCGAGCGGCACGTAGCGACGGAAGAGATCGTGCAGCACGCCCTGGCGCATCGCGCGGATCGTGTCCGAGATGTCCTCGGTCTCGAGCAGCTCGTTGCGCTGCTGGTAGATGACCTTGCGCTGATCGTTGGCGACGTCGTCGTATTCGAGCAGCTGCTTGCGGATGTCGAAGTTGCGCTGCTCGACCTTGCGCTGGGCGGACTCGAGCGAGCGGGTGACCATCGCATGCTCGATCGCCTCGCCCTCGGGCATCTTCAGCCGCACCATGATGGCGTTGAGACGCTCGCCGGCGAAGATCTTCATCAGCGGATCTTCGAGCGACAGGTAGAAGCGGCTCGTACCGGGGTCGCCCTGGCGGCCAGCGCGACCGCGCAGCTGGTTGTCGATGCGGCGCGACTCATGGCGCTCGGTGCCGATGATGTGCAGGCCATCGGCCGCGATCACCTGTTCGTGCACCTTCGCCCACTCCTCGCGCATCGCGGCGATGCGGGCCTCGAGCCCGTCGGCCGGCAGGCCGCCGTCCTCGCGCAGCGCGGCGACCTCCTTCTCGACGTTGCCGCCGAGCACGATGTCGGTGCCGCGGCCGGCCATGTTGGTGGCGATCGTCACCATGCCGGGGCGGCCGGCCTGGGCCACGATCTGCGCCTCGCGGTCATGTTGCTTGGCGTTGAGCAGTTGGTGCTCGATCTTGGCCTTCCGGAGCAGCTCCGACAGATACTCGTTGACCTCGATCGAGGTGGTGCCGACCAGCACCGGCTGGCCGCGTTGCACGCAGTCCTGGATGTCGGCGATCACCGCATCCCACTTCTCCTTCGCGGTGCGATAGACCTTGTCGTTGTCGTCGCGGCGGCGGGTGGGCTTGTTGGTCGGGATCACCACCGTCTCGAGACCGTAGATCGAGTGGAACTCGAAGGCCTCGGTGTCGGCGGTGCCGGTCATGCCGGCGAGCTTGCCGTACATGCGGAAGTAGTTCTGGAAGGTGATCGAGGCGAGGGTCTGGTTCTCCGCCTGGATGCGCACACCTTCCTTGGCCTCGACCGCCTGGTGCAGGCCGTCGGACCAGCGCCGACCGGCCATCAGGCGGCCGGTGAATTCGTCGACGATGATCACCTCGCCGTTCTGCACCACGTACTGCTGGTCCTTGTGGTACAGCGCGTGCGCCCGCAGCGCCGCATAGAGATGGTGTACCAGCAGGATGTTGCCCGGCTCGTAGAGGCCGGCGCCCTCCTCGAGCAGGCCGAGCCGCACCAGGACCTGCTCGGCGGTCTCGTGGCCCTGCTCGGTGAGCAGCACCTGATGAGACTTCAGGTCTACCGTGTAGTCGCCCGCCTCGATCACCGCGTCCTTGTCGTCGAGGCCGCCCTCCTGGCGTTTGAGCATCGGCGCCACCTGGTTCATCTTCAGGTAGAGCTCGGTGTGATCCTCGGCCTGGCCGGAAATGATCAGCGGCGTGCGCGCCTCGTCGATGAGGATGGAGTCCACCTCGTCGACGATCGCGAAGTTGAGCTCGCGCTGCACCCGCTCGGCGGTGGAGTACACCATGTTGTCGCGCAGGTAGTCGAAGCCGAATTCGTTGTTGGTGCCGTAGGTGATGTCCGCCGCATACGCTGCCTGCTTTTCGTCATGAGACATGCGGGACAGGTTGCAGCCGGTGGTCATGCCGAGGAAGGCGTAGATGCGGCCCATCCATTCGGCATCGCGGCTGGCGAGATAGTCGTTGACCGTGATGACGTGCACGCCCTTGCCCGACAGCGCGTTGAGGTAGGCCGCGAGCGTCGCCACCAGGGTCTTGCCTTCGCCGGTGCGCATCTCGGCAATCTTGCCGTTGTGTAGCACCATGCCGCCGATCAGCTGGACGTCGAAGTGGCGCATGCCATGCACGCGCTTGCCCGCCTCCCGCACCACCGCGAAGGCTTCGGGCAGGATCGCGTCGAGCGCCTCGCCGTCGGCGACGCGCTGCCTGAACTCGTCGGTCTTCGCGCGCAGCGCCTCGTCGCTCAGCTTGGAGATGTCCGCTTCGAGCGCGTTGATCCTGCGCACGGTCTGGGAATACTGGCGAATCAGGCGGTCGTTGCGACTACCGAAGATTTTCTTGAGCAGGCCGGAGATCATGTTTGGGTTTGGCGTCGATTCGGCAAAGCGGGCAGTTTATCATGCCGTTACCGACGCTCTGCAGGTCGTCGCCCTCCGTCAGCCCTCATCCGCCCCCGCCCAATGGCCCGACTTCTCCAGCGTTTTCTCGGCAGCGGCGACGCCCTCGCCCGCCTCCAGGACCATGCCAGCCGCCTGCGCCGCCTGCAGGCCGTGCTCGAGCGCGCCCTGCCGCCGCAGCTCGCGCCGCTGGCGCGGGTCACCAACCTGAAGGACGAGGTGCTGGTGATCTCGGCGCGCGGCGGCGCCGCGGCGGCACGCCTCAAACAGATGACCGGCGGCCTCGCCGAGCATTTCCTGCAGGCGGGCTATCCGGTGCAGTCGATCAAGGTGAAGGTGGGGACGCCGGAGCAGGCGAGCTGGCGGCGGCCGCCGCCGGAACGCCACATCTCGCCCGAAGCGAAGGCCGGCATCGCCGACTTCGCCGCTACCCTGCCGGAAGATTCTCCGCTGCGCACCTCGCTCGAGCGGCTGGTGCGGCGCGGTCGCGACTAGGCCAGCGGCGCCAGCACCCGCTCGAGCGCGAACAGGGCGAGAAAGACGAAAAGCACCACCAGGGCGATCCGGAAGGCGCGCCACGCCCACGCCTTGAAGCGGGGATCCCCGGTCACCAGCCAGAGCAGGATCGAGCCCGCGATGCCGAGCACCGCGAGCAGGGCGAACAGGCGCAGGATCAGCATCGGCCCGCTCAGACCGCCAGCGCGGCAGCGGCGAACTGGTGCTCGACCGCGCTCGGCGCCTTGTCGTCGAAGGTGACGATCTCCCACGCCGAGGCATCCTCGAGCAGTACGCGCAGGATCTGGTTGTTGAGCGCGTGCCCCGCCTTGTGCGCCGAGTAGGCGGCAAGCAGCGGATGGCCGCAGAGATAGAGATCGCCGATGGCGTCGAGCACCTTGTGCTTGACGAACTCGTCGGCGTAGCGCAAGCCATCGGCATTGAGCACGCGATACTCGTCCATCACGATCGCGTTGTCCATGCTGCCGCCGAGCGCGAGGCCGTGCGCGCGCATCATGTCGACATCCTGCATGAAGCCGAAGGTGCGGGCGCGGGCGACATCGCGGACGTAGGAGTGCTCGGCGAAGTCGATGGTGACCGAGGTCGAGGTGGCATCGATCGCCGGATGATCGAACACGATCGAGAAGGTGAGGCGGAAACCGTCGTAGGGCTCGAGGCGGACCCACTTGTCGCCCTCGCGGTACTCGACCGCCTTGGTGACGCGCAGAAACTTCTTCGCCGCCGGCTGCTCCTCGATCCCCGCCGACTGGAGCAGGAAGACGAAGGGACCGGAACTGCCGTCCAGGATCGGGATCTCGGGCGCATCGACCTCGACGTGGAGGTTGTCGATACCCAGCCCGGCGAGCGCCGACATCAGGTGCTCGACGGTGCCGACCTTCTGCCCGTCCTTCTCCAGTCCGGAGCACATGCGGGTGTCGCACACCGCATAGGGGTCGGCAGGCATCGACAGCGGCGGATCGAGATCGACGCGGTGGAAGACGATGCCGGTGTCGGGGGCGGCCGGACGCAGCAGGAGCGTGACCTTGCGCCCGCCATGCAGGCCGACGCCGGTCGCCTGGACGATGGATTTGAGCGTGCGTTGCCTGATCATGATCCTTGCTCCTTCCGTGGCGGGAAATTCTAGCACGCGTCCGATTTCGTCCCCGACCCACGAGGACGACGCATCGGTAAGCGGATATTGCGCCGCACAACCCAGTAAACGAGTGACGGACACCTGCACGTGCGCCGGAGGCATCGGCGCGCGCGGAGGTGTCCGTCTTCAGCCCGCTCGCGCGGGGCAGGCCCTCAGTCGGCCTGGCGGCGCAGGAAGGCCGGGATGTCGTAGGTGCCCATCCCGTTCGTGCTCATCGCCTCCACCGTGGTGCGGCGGCCGCTGCGGAGCACCGCAGGGACGTCGAGGTTGTTCATGTCCACACCGCCGGCGCTGCCCGGACCATAGGTTCCGGTGCCCTGCACCACCTGCATGACCGGCTGGCGGGCGGAGCGCGGCGCGCCGAGCCCGGTGGCGACCACGGTGATGCGGATGCGGTCTTCCATGCTCTCGTCGAACACGGTGCCGTACTTGACGAAGGCCTCGGGCGCGGCGAAGGCCTGCACGGTCTTCACCGCGTCGCGCACTTCGGACATCTTCAGCGACTTGCTGGCGGTGATGTTGATCAGCACGCAGCGCGCCCCGGAGAGCTCGGTACCTTCGAGCAGCGGCGACACCGCGGCCTGCTCGGCGGCGATGCGCGCACGGTCGAGACCGGCGGCTTCGGCCGAGCCCATCATCGCGCGGCCCATCTCGGCCATCGCGGTACGCACGTCCTGGAAGTCGACGTTGACCAGGCCCGGCACGTTGATGATCTCGGAGATGCCGCCGACCGCCGACCGCAGCACGTTGTCAGCGTTGCGGAAGCACTCCTCGAAGCCGGCGTCGTCGCCGAACACTTCGAGCAGCTTGTCGTTGAGGACGACGATCAGCGAGTCGACATGACGGGTCAGTTCCTCGACGCCGCTCTCGGCCACCCGCAGGCGGTTCTCGAAATCGAAGGGTTTGGTCACCACGCCGACCGCGAGGATACCCATCTCCTTGGCGATCTCGGCCACCACCGGCGCTGCGCCGGTACCGGTGCCGCCGCCCATGCCGCAGGTGATGAAGACCATGTGCGCGCCGTCGAGTGCCGCGGCGATCGCGTCGTGCGACTCCTGCGCGGCGGCGCGACCGGCCTCGGGCTTGGAGCCCGCGCCGAGGCCACTGGTGCCGAGCTGGATCTTGAGCGGTGAGAGGCTGCGCTTGAGGACCTGCGCATCGGTGTTGGCGGTGATGAACTGCACGCCCTGCACGCCCTCGCGGATCATGTGGTCGACCGCATTGCCGCCGGCACCACCGACGCCGATCACCTTGATGACGGTGCCTGTCGGCTCCTTCTCCACAATTTCAAACATTTGCCTCGCCTCCTTGATAAACAACACGAAGTATAACGACCGCCGAACGCCCCGTGATCACTTTTTGCGCCAAGCTGTCAAGCAACCCACTGGAAGGCATCTCGACGACCTTCACGAACGACCGGACGCCACGCGTCCGCCTCAGAAATTCTTCTCGAACCAGGACTTCATGCGACCGAAGATCTGCTTCACCCCACGCGTCTCGCGCGCCTGCAGGCCACGCCGCTGCTGCGCCGCCCCCTCCAGCACCAGGCCCATCGCGGTCGCGTAGCGCGGCTGGCAGACGACGTCGGCCAGGGCACCGTCGTACTGCGGCGCACCCACCCGCGCCGGCATGTGGAACACCTCCTCGGCGAGCTCGACCATGCCGCGCATCACCGCCGAACCGCCGGTCAGCACGATACCCGAGGACAGCAGCTCCTCGTAACCGCTGCGTCGCAGCTCGGCCTGCACCAGCTCGAACAGCTCGGACACGCGCGGCTCGATGACGTCGGCGAGCGCCTGGCGCGACAGCTTGCGCGAGGGGCGGTCGCCGACGCCGGGCACCTCGACCATGTCGTCGGCATCGGCCAGGCCGTGCATCGCCACCCCGTGGCGCATCTTGATGTCCTCGGCCTCCGAGGTCGGCGTGCGCAACGCCATCGCGATGTCGTTGGTGACCTGGTCGCCCGCAACCGGAATCACCGCGGTGTGGCGGATCGCGCCCTGGGTGAAGACCGCGATGTCGGTGGTGCCGCCGCCGATGTCGATCAGGCAGACGCCGAGTTCCTTCTCGTCCTCGGTCAGCACCGCATGCGCGGAGGCGAGCGGCTGCAGGCTGAGGTCCATCACCTCGAGGCCGCAGCGGCGCACGCACTTGATGACGTTCTGCGCCGCCGACACCGCCCCGGTGACGATGTGCACCTTGACCTCGAGGCGCACGCCGCTCATGCCGATCGGCTCGCGCACGCCGCCCTGGCCATCGATGATGAACTCCTGGGTGAGGATGTGCAGCACCTGCTGCTCGGCCGGGATCGGCATCGCGCGCGCCACCTCGATGACGCGCTCGACGTCCAGCCCCGAGACTTCCTTGTCCTTGATCGCGACCGTACCGCTCGAATTGAAGCTCTTGATGTGACTGCCCGCGAGGCCGGCATAGACCTCGTGGATCTTGCACTCGGCCATCAGCTCGACCTCCTGGACGACGCGCGAGATCGCATCGACCGTGGCCTCGATGTTGACCACCACGCCGCGCTTGAGCCCGCTCGCCGGCTGGGTGCCGAGACCCACGACGTTCAGCCGGCCGTCGGGCCGCACTTCGGCCACCATGCAGGTCACCTTGGAGGTACCGATGTCCAGCCCTACGATCAGATCCTTGTATTCCTTGCTCATTTCCTGCCCTTTTCTGTCCGGGTTTCCCCGGCGGCCGACGCGACGGGCGCCAGCGCAAAACCACCCGGGTAGCGAAGGTCCGCCACCTCCACCTGCATGTCGATCTGTTCCTGCACGCGCGGCCAGAGGGCGACGAAGCGCGCCAATCTGTCCCGCAGCGGCGCCCGCTCCTGCTCGCGCCCGAGCATGATCACGAGGCCGTTGTCGAGCGTGAGCTGCCAGGCCTCGCGCGCCGACAGTCCCATCCCGACCAGTTTCGCACCGAGCGGCTCGAGCATCCGCGAGAACTCCTCGTGGCGCGCGAGCAGCCAGCCCGACGAACCCTGCGGTCCGTCGAACTGCGGCATGTCGGCGTTGCTCGCGGCGACGAAGATCTCACCCTGGCGGTTCACCAGACGCGAGTCGCCGCTCTCGGACACCGTCCAGTAGGCCACCGCCTGATGCTCTTCGAGGCGCAGCTCGATGCCGTCCGGCCAGCGCCGGCGCACGTCGGCGCGCCGCACCCAGGGCAGCTTCTCGAAACCCTCGCGCACCGCCTGCAGGTCCACGGTGAAGAAGTTGCCGTGGATCGCGGTGCGCGCAACGTACTCGAGCTGGGCGCTGGTGACCTGCGCGGGCGGTGTCAGCACCACGACCTCGCGCAGCGGGAAGATCGGCCTCGACACGAACCACAGCACCAGCGCCCAGCCGAGCGCGAGCGCGGCGAACAGCATCAGCAGATCGGAGATCAGATTCAGCAGGGACGGCCGGTGCCACAGACCGCGCTCCGGCAAGGCACGCACGACCCTGCCTCGCCCCGAACGGACGACCGCAGGCGAGGCGAGGCGCAGCTCAGCCAAGGCGGGCCCCCGCGAGGATCGCCAGGCACAGCTCGCCGAAGCTCAGGCCGGCCACACGCGCCGACATCGGCACCAGCGAGTGGCCAGTCATGCCGGGCGCGGTGTTGATCTCGAGCAGATAGGGCCGCCCGTCGGCGGTGAGCATCAGGTCCACCCGGCCCCAGCCGCGGCAGCCGAGCACCCGCGCCGACTTCAGCACCATCGCCTGCAGCGCGGCCTCCTGCTCCGCAGGCAGCCCGCACGGGCAGTCGTAGCGGGTGTCGTCGGCGAAGTACTTGTTGTGGTAGTCGTACTTGCCGCCGGGGGCGACGATGCGCACCAGCGGCAGCGCACGGTCCTCGAGAAAGGGCGCGGTGAGCTCCTCGCCGACGATGAACTCCTCGGCGATGACCAGCGAATCGTAGCGTGCGGCGAGCTCCCACGCAGCCTGCAGGTGGGCGGCTTCGGTGACCTTGGTCGCCCCCATGCTCGAGCCCTCGTGCGCCGGCTTGACGAAGATCGGCAGGCCGAGCTCGGCGACCACCGCATCCCAGTCGGTGTCGGCTTCGAGCACCGCGTAGCGCGGCGTCGGCAGGCCGCAGGCCTGCCACACCATCTTGGTGCGCCACTTGTCCATCGCCAGCGCGGAGGCCATGACCCCGCTGCCGGTGTAGGGGATCCCCATCAGCTCGAGCGCGCCCTGCACCGTGCCGTCCTCGCCGCCGCGACCGTGGAGGGCGATGAAGACGCGGTCGAAGCCCTCGTCCTTCAGAACCTGGAGGTCGCGCTCGGCCGGATCGAAGGCGTGGGCGTCCACCCCCACCTCCTGCAGGGCGGCGAGCACCGCGCGCCCCGACATCAGGGAAATCTCGCGCTCGGCGGACGCACCGCCGAACAGGACCGCAACCTTGCCGAACTGCTCGTTCACACCTGCACCTCGTAATTGGCGAGCCTGGCCGGCACCGCGCCGATGCTGCCCGCCCCCATCGTGATCACCACATCGCCGTCGCGTGCGGCGGAAAGAATCGCGCGCGGCATGTCGGCGATGTCCTCGACGAACACCGGCTCGACCTGGCCGGCGACCCGGATCGCCCGCGCCAGCGCGCGCCCGTCGGCCGCCACCACCGGTGCTTCGCCGGCGGCGTAGACTTCCGCCAGCAGCAGCGCATCGACGGTCGACAGCACCTTGACGAAATCCTCGAAACAGTCGCGCGTGCGCGTATAGCGGTGCGGCTGGAAGGCCAGCACCAGGCGGCGGCCGGGGAAGGCGCCGCGCGCGGCGGCTATCGTCGCCGCCATCTCGACCGGATGGTGGCCGTAGTCGTCGACCAGGGTAAAGCTGCCCGCCTCGTCGCCGTCGAGGTCGGCGAGCAGGATCTCGCCGTAGCGCTGGAAGCGGCGGCCCACGCCGTTGAATTCGGCCAGCGCCTTGACGATCGCCTCGTCGGGCGCCTGCACCTCGCACGCCACCGCGATCGCGGCCAGCGCGTTCAGCACGTTGTGCATGCCGGGAAGGTTGAGCTCGATCGGCAAGCGGGTGGTCCTGCCATTGACCCGCACCAGGTCGAACAGCATCCGGCCGCCGTCGGCGCGCACGTTTTCCGCCCGCACCCGTGCGGTTTCCGACAGGCCGTAGCGCACCACGTGCTTGGACACCAGCGGCATGATCTCGCGCACGTTGGGGTCGTCCTCGCACAGTACCGCGACGCCATAGAAGGGCAGGCGCTGGAGAAAATCGACGAAGGCCTGCTTGACGCGCGCGAAGTCGTGGCCGTACGTGTCCATGTGGTCGGCGTCGATGTTGGTGACCACCGAGATGACCGGATTCAGCAGCAGGAAGGAAGCGTCGGATTCGTCCGCCTCGGCGACGAGGAAGTCGCCCTTGCCGAGCCGCGCGTTGGCACCGGCGGCGTTGAGCCGGCCGCCGATGACGAAGGTCGGATCCATCTCCGCCTCGGCGAGGATGCTCGCCACCAGCGAGGTGGTGGTGGTCTTGCCGTGGGTGCCGGCGATCGCGATCCCGCTCTTGAGCCGCATCAGCTCGGCGAGCATCTGCGCACGCGGCACCACCGGCACCTGTTTCGCCCGCGCGGCGACCACCTCCGGGTTGTCGCCCTTCACCGCGGTCGAAATCACGACCACGTCGGCGCCGGCGATGTTGGCCGCGTCGTGGCCGAGCGTCACGTGCGCCCCGGCCGCCTGCAGGCGACGGGTAGCGGCGCTTTCGCCAAGATCCGAGCCGCTGACGCGGAACCCCTGGTTGACCAGAACCTCGGCGATGCCGCTCATGCCCGAGCCGCCGATACCGACCAAGTGGATGTGCCTGACCTTGTGCTTCATGCTTTTTCTCCGCCCGCCAACCGCTCGCAGACGGCGGCCACGCTGGCGCTCGCCCCGGGCTTCGCCAGGGCGCGCGCATCGATCGCCATCTGCAGCAGACGCGGGCGATCGAGAGTCGAAAGGATGCCGGTCAGGCGAGCGACGTCGAGCTCGCGCTGGGGCAGCAGGTAGGCGGCGCCGCGCTCGGCGAGAAAACGCGCGTTACCGGTCTGGTGATCGTCGACCGCATGCGGAAAGGGCACCAGCAGGCTGGCCACCCCGACTGCGGCGAGTTCGGCGACGGTGAGCGCCCCGGCGCGGCAGATCACCAGATCGGCCTCCGCGTAGGCGCCCGCCATGTCCTCGATGAAGGGGCGCAGCTCGCCCTCGACGCCGGCTGCAGCATAGGCCTCGCGCAGCGCGGCGATCTGCTTCTCGCCCGCCTGGTGCAGCACCTGCGGCCTCACTGCGGCGGGGATGCGGGCGAGCGCGAGCGGGACGTTCTCGTTGAGCACCGCGGCGCCCAGGCTGCCGCCCACCACCAGCAGCTTGAGCGGACCGCTGCGTGCAGCGAAACGCGCCTCGGGCGGCGCCACCGCGGCGATCTCGGCGCGCACCGGGTTGCCTACCCATTCGGCGCCGTCGAGCACGCCGGGGAAGCCGGAGAGCACCTTGTCGGCGACCCGCGCCAGCACCCGGTTGGACAGCCCGGCGACCGAGTTCTGTTCGTGCAGCGCCAGCGGCCGCCCGAGCAGCGCCGCCATCATGCCGCCGGGAAAGGTGATGTAGCCGCCCATGCCGAGCACGACGTCGGGCTTCACCCGGCGAAGGCCGCGCAGCGCCTGCCAGAAGCCCGCCAACAGGTTCACCGGTAGCAGCAGCTTGCGCACCAGGCCCTTGCCGCGCAGCGCGCCGAATCGCACCCAGGCGGTCTC
>NZ_MBFM01000001.1:533808-591351 GCF_001696715.1 Thauera phenolivorans
TCGAAAGGATGCCGGTCAGGCGAGCGACGTCGAGCTCGCGCTGGGGCAGCAGGTAGGCGGCGCCGCGCTCGGCGAGAAAACGCGCGTTACCGGTCTGGTGATCGTCGACCGCATGCGGAAAGGGCACCAGCAGGCTGGCCACCCCGACTGCGGCGAGTTCGGCGACGGTGAGCGCCCCGGCGCGGCAGATCACCAGATCGGCCTCCGCGTAGGCGCCCGCCATGTCCTCGATGAAGGGGCGCAGCTCGCCCTCGACGCCGGCTGCAGCATAGGCCTCGCGCAGCGCGGCGATCTGCTTCTCGCCCGCCTGGTGCAGCACCTGCGGCCTCACTGCGGCGGGGATGCGGGCGAGCGCGAGCGGGACGTTCTCGTTGAGCACCGCGGCGCCCAGGCTGCCGCCCACCACCAGCAGCTTGAGCGGACCGCTGCGTGCAGCGAAACGCGCCTCGGGCGGCGCCACCGCGGCGATCTCGGCGCGCACCGGGTTGCCTACCCATTCGGCGCCGTCGAGCACGCCGGGGAAGCCGGAGAGCACCTTGTCGGCGACCCGCGCCAGCACCCGGTTGGACAGCCCGGCGACCGAGTTCTGTTCGTGCAGCGCCAGCGGCCGCCCGAGCAGCGCCGCCATCATGCCGCCGGGAAAGGTGATGTAGCCGCCCATGCCGAGCACGACGTCGGGCTTCACCCGGCGAAGGCCGCGCAGCGCCTGCCAGAAGCCCGCCAACAGGTTCACCGGTAGCAGCAGCTTGCGCACCAGGCCCTTGCCGCGCAGCGCGCCGAATCGCACCCAGGCGGTCTCGTAACCGCGCGCCGGCACGAGCCGCGCTTCCATGCCGTCCGGGTTGCCCATCCAGACGACGCGCCAGCCCTTCGCACGCAGCGTCTCCGCCACCGCGATGCCGGGGAAGATGTGGCCGCCGGTGCCCCCGGCCATGACGAGCAGGGTCTTCGCCGTCACGCCCCGACCCTCCGCTTCATCTGACGCACTTCCCAGTCGGCCCGCAGCAGGATGCCGAGCGCGATGCAGTTGGCCACCAGACCGGAGCCGCCGAAGCTCATCAGCGGCAGGGTCAGACCCTTGGTCGGCAGCAGGCCCATGTTGACGCCGATGTTGATGAAGGACTGCACGCCGATCCACAGGCCGATACCCTGGGCGACGAGGCCGGTGAAGTAGCGCTCCAGCCGGATCGCCTCGCGCCCGATCACGAAGGCCCGCTGCACCACCACCGCGAACATCACGATCACCGCCAGCACGCCGACGAAGCCGAGCTCCTCGGCGATCACCGCGAGCAGGAAGTCGGTGTGTGCCTCCGGCAGATAGAACAGCTTCTCCACGCTGGCGCCGAGGCCGACCCCGAACAGCTCGCCGCGACCGAAGGCGATCAATGCGTGCGACAGCTGGTAGCCCGAGCCGAAGGCGTCCTGCCACGGGTCCATGAAGCCGAGCAGGCGCTCGAGGCGGTAGGGCGAGATAACGATCAGGCCGACGAAGCCGATCACCGCCAGCAACGCCAGCGGCACGAACACCTTCACGTTGACGCCGCCGAGGAAGAGCACGCCGAATGCGATCACGGTGATGACGACGAAGGCGCCGAAGTCGGGCTCGCGCAGCAGCAGGAAGCCGACGAACAGGATCACCATCAGCATCGGCATGAAGCCGCGCCGGAAGCTGCCCATCAGTTCGAGCTTGCGCACCGTGTAGTCGGCCGTGTAGAGCACCGCGAAAACCTTCATCAGCTCGGACGGCTGCAGGTTGACCGGGCCGAGCGAGAGCCAGCGCTGGGCGCCGTTGACCTCGCGCCCGACGCCCGGGATCAGGACCACGACGAGCAATACCACCCCGGCCACGAAAAGCGCCGGCGCCAGCCGCTGCCACTGGCTCATCGACAGCTGGAAGGCCCCCACCCCGAACGCCGTGCCGACCGCGAGGAAGAGCGCGTGACGCAGCACGAAGAAATAGGGTTGATGGCCGGTGAAGCGACTGCCCTCGGCGATCGCGATCGAGGACGAATACACCATCACCAGGCCGAGCAGCAGCAGGCCTGCGGCCGCCCAGATCAGCGACTGGTCGAGTTCGTGCGCGGGCGCCGCGCCACGCACCGCGGGCCCGGGCTTGCGACCGGAGAACAGGCGACCGAGGGTTCCCGTGAGCTTCACCGTTCCTCCTCCGCCAGCAGGCGGCGCACCGCGGCGACGAAGACCTCGGCCCGGTGCGCGTAGTTGCGGAACATGTCGAGGCTCGCGCAGGCAGGCGAAAGCAGGACGGCGTCCCCCGCCTGCGCCAGTGCCCAGGCCCGCGCCACCGCCTCGTCGAGGTCGGCCGCGTGCTCGAGCGGCACGTCGCAGCCGGCCACCGCGTCGGCAATGAGGCGCGCGTCGCGACCGATCAGCACCAGCGCGCGCGCGCGACGCGCGACGGCGTCGGCCAGCGGGGCGAAGTCCTGACCCTTGCCGTCGCCCCCTGCGATCAGCACGACCCGCCGCTCGAAGCCCGCGAGCGCGGCGACCGTCGCGCCGACGTTGGTGCCCTTGGAATCGTCGTAGAAGCGCACGCCGTCGGCGCGCTCGGCGACCAGCTCGACCCGGTGCGGCAGGCCGCGGAAGGCGCGCAGGCCCGGCAGCAGGGACTCGGGCGGCAGGCTCAGGCCCGCCTCGCACAGCGCGAGCGCGGCGAGCGCGTTGGTGGCATTGTGGCGGCCGGCCAGCGCAAGCTCGTCGGCTCCGATCAGCCGGTTGGCGCCGCGCACGAGCCAGGTGCGCCCAGCGTGCTCGATCAGGCCGTAGTCCCCGGCGCGCGCGGGTGCGCCGAGGCCGAAGCCAACCCGCACGCGCTCGGGCAGGGCCATCGCCATCACGCGGGTGTCGTCGCGGTTCAGCACCTGTGCGCCCTCGCCCTCGAAGATCCCGGCCTTGGTGCGCGCGTAATGATCGAGGTCGAGGTAGCGGTCGAGGTGATCGTCGGTGACGTTAAGCACCGTCGCCGCATCCGCGGCGAGGCCGTGCATGGTCTCGATCTGGAAGCTCGACAGCTCGAGCACCCAGCATTCGGGCAGCTCGACGCCGATCTCGAGACGGTCCATCAGCACCCCGAGCGCGGTCTGACCGATGTTCCCCGCCGCCACCGCGTCCAGTCCCGCGGATTGAGCGAGCGCCGCGGTGAGGGCGGTGGTGGTGGTCTTGCCGTTGGTACCGGTGATGGCGAGGATGCGGGTGCGCTCGCGCACGCCGAGTTCGTCGAGGGCCTGGGCGAGCAGGCTCATCTCGCCGGTCAGCGGCAGGCCGCGGCGCGCTGCTTCGGCGCACACGCCGGTGCGCGGGTCGAGGCCCGGGCTGATCGCCACCAGCTCGATGCCGTCGAGCACCTCGGCGCCGAAGCTGCCGGTGACGATCTCGGCGAGCGGCGCCTCCTCGCGCAGCACGGCCAGGCCGGGCGGCTCCGCGCGGTCGTCGGCCACGCGCAGGCGGGCGCCGCGCAGCGCGCACCAGCGCGCCATCGCGAGACCGGACTCGCCGAGCCCGAGGACCAGTACGGATTTGCCGGTAAGTGAGCTCATCTCAGTTTCAGCGAGGACAGGCCGAACAGCACCAGCATGATGGTGATGATCCAGAAGCGGACGACGACCTGGGTTTCCTTCCAGCCGCCGAGCTCGTAATGGTGGTGCAGCGGCGCCATGCGGAAGATCCGCTTGCCGCCGGAGGCGCGGAAGTAGAGGACCTGCAGCATCACCGACAGGGTCTCGGCGACGAACAGGCCGCCCATGATGAAGAGCACGATCTCCTGGCGCACGATCACCGCGATGGTGCCGAGCGCGGCGCCGAGCGCGAGCGCGCCGACGTCGCCCATGAACACTTCGGCGGGATAGGCGTTGAACCAGAGGAAGCCGAGTCCGGCGCCGCAGATCGCACCGCAGAACACCGCGAGCTCGCCGGCGCCGGCGATGTAGGGCACGCCGAGGTAGCTGGAGAAACCGGAGTGACCGGCGACGTAGGCGAAGATCGCGAGTGCGCCGGCGACCATCACGGTGGGCATGATCGCCAGGCCGTCGAGACCGTCGGTGAGGTTGACCGCATGGCTGGTGCCGTTGATCACGAAGTAGCTCAGCGCGATGAAACCGAGCACGCCGAGCGGCAGCACCACGTCCTTGAAGAAGGGCACGATCATGTCGGTGTGGGCCGGCGTGTCGGCGGTCAGGCCGAGGAAGAGCGCCGCGCCGAGCGCGATCGCCGAGGTCCACAGGTACTTCCAGCGGCTGGCGAGCCCCTTCGGATCGCGATGGACGACCTTGCGCCAGTCGTCGACCCAGCCCACCGCGCCGAAGCCGAGGGTCACGATCAGGGTCACCCAGACATAGGCGTTGCGCAGGTCGCCCCACAGCAGGATGGTGATCGCGATCGAGATCAGGATCAGCGCTCCGCCCATCGTCGGCGTGCCCGCCTTCGTGAGGTGGGACTTGGGACCGTCGTCACGCACCGCCTGTCCGATCTTCTTCGCCGCCAGCCAGCGGATCACCGCCGGCCCGGCCACGAGCGAGATCGCGAGCGCGGTCAGCGCGGCGAGCACGGTGCGCAGCGTGATGTATCCGAAAACGTTGAAGCCGCGGGTTTCCTGGCCGAGCCAGAGGGCGAGTTCGAGCAGCATTTTACAGACCGGTATTCTCTTCGGGGGACGGATTGTGCACTGCAACCAACGCGTCCGCCACTCTTTCCATCCGCATGAAGCGCGAGCCTTTCACAAGCACCACGCTGTCGCGGTCGAGCCGCGGCGCGAGCGCGGCGACGAGCGCCTCGACCGAATCGAAATGCCGCCCGCCCTCGCCGAAATTGCGTGCCGCGAGGGCGCTCAATTCGCCCAGCGCATAGAGCCCGTCGATGCCCTTGCTGCGGGCGTAACCACCGATCTCGTCGTGCGCCTGCGCGCTGCGCTCGCCGATCTCGCCCATGTCGCCGAAGACGAGGAAGGTGCGGCCCGGCATCGCCGCGAGCACATCGATGCCGGCGCGGACCGAATCGGGGTTGGCGTTGTAGCTGTCGTCGAGGAGCAGCGAGCCCTGCGGGCCGACGCGGCGCTGCAGCCTGCCGCGGGTGCCGGTATAGGCACCGAGCCCTTCGGCCACGGCCTCCGGCGACACTCCGGCCGCGAGGCAGGCGGCGGCGGCGGCGGCGGCATTGCTCACGTTGTGCAGGCCGGCGACCTGCAGGTCGACACCGATCGGTCCCTGCGGGGTATCGAGCTCAAGGCGGGCGCCGAGGCCGCGCAGCTCGTGGCGCGCGCGCACGTCGGCCTCCGCCTCGGCACCGAAGCTCAGCACCCGGCGACCGGCGTTGAGGTCCCGCCACAGTGCGGCGTGCGGATCGTCGGCATTGATCACCGCCACCCCGGCCTCGCCCAGCCCCTCGTAGATCGCGCCTTTCTCCCGCGCGACCTCGAGCAGCGAGCCGAGGCCCTGCAGATGGGCACGCTGGGCATTGGTGACCACCGCCACCGTCGGGCGCGCAATCCCGGTAAGGTCGGCGATCTCGCCGGGATGGTTCATGCCCATCTCGATCACCGCGGCACGATGGTAGTCGCGCAGCCCGAGCAGGCTCAGCGGCAGGCCGATGTCGTTGTTCAGGTTGCCATGGGTGGCGAGCACCGACTCCTCGCCGAAGCCATGACGACGCGCCTGCGCCCGCAGGATCGCAGCGCACATCTCCTTCACCGTGGTCTTGCCGTTGCTGCCGGTGATGCCGATCAGCGGCAGCGCGAAATGCGCGCGCCATGCGGAGGCGAGGCTGCCGAGCGCAAGCCGGGTGTCTTCAACCACCAGCAGCGGCAGCGGAGGCGTCCCCAACCAGCGCGTATCGACCATCGCTGCCGCCGCGCCGGCCGCCGCCGCGGCGGCAAGGAAGTCGTGTCCATCGAAACGCTCGCCGCGCAGGGCGACGAACAGCTGTCCCGGCTCGATCGCCCGGCTGTCGGTGCCGACCGAGCCGAAGCGCGCCTCGCCCACCGCACGCGCATCGTGCGCGCCGAGACCGCGCACCGCGTCGAGCAAAGTCATCATCCCTGCGCCCTCCCCCTGTGCCATGCTGCCAGTGCGAACCGCGCCTGCTCGACGTCGGAGAACGGCAATCGCTGACCGAGAATTTCCTGATAGGGCTCGTGCCCCTTGCCCGCCAGCACGACGACGTCGTCCACGCCGGCCTCGCCGATCGCGACGCTGATCGCCTGGCCACGGTCGACGACGCATTCGGCGCTGGCGCCGGCACCGGCGGCGACCGCCTCGATGATCTTCATCGGATCCTCTGTGCGCGGGTTGTCGGTGGTGACCAGCACGCGATCGGCGCGCATGCGCGCCACCTCGCCCATCACCGGGCGCTTGCCCGGGTCGCGGTCGCCGCCGCAGCCGAACACGCACACGAGCCGCCCGCCGCGCGCACGCACGGTATCGCGCACCGCATCGAGCACCTTCGCGAGCGCGTCGGGCGTGTGCGCATAGTCGACCAGCACCAGCGGCTCGCCGACGCCGCCCACGAGTTGCATCCTTCCCTCCGGCGGCACCAGTCGGGCGGCAACGGTCAAGACGTTGTCGAAGGGCTCCTCGCGCAGCAGCAGCGCGCCGATCACCGCGAGCAGGTTGGACACGTTGAAGGGCGCGACCATGCGCACCCGAAGCTCGGCCTGCCGCCCCTCGAAGTGAAGTACGAAGCGCAATCCGGCCGGCGCCACCTGCAGGCGGTCGGCCAGCAGCACGCGCGCGCCCGGCAACAGGCCCGCATTGGCAGCGGAGCCGGTGTAGCCGATCACCTCGTCGCCACGCGCTGACAGTCGGCGCGCGAGGGCGAGCCCGAAGGCGTCGTCGAGGTTGATGACGGCGCGGGCGACGCCCGGCAGCTCGAACAGCCGGGCCTTCGCCGCGGCATAGGCCTCCATCGAGCCGTGATAGTCGAGATGATCGCGGCTCAGATTGGTGAAGATGCCGACATCGAAGCGCGCACCGTTGACTCGCCCTTGGTCGAGGCCGATCGAGGATACTTCCATCGCCGCCGCGCCCGCGCCCGCGCCGAGAAAAGCGGCGAGGTGGCGGTGCAGGTCGAGCGCATCCGGCGTGGTGTTGAGGGCGTCGGCGAGCCGGCCCGGAAAGCCGCAGCCAAGCGTGCCGATGATGCCGCAACCGGTACCCAGCTCCTGCAGGGCCTGAGCGATCCACTGGCTCACCGTGGTCTTGCCGTTGGTGCCGGTGACCCCGGCGAGCCAGAGTCGCTCGGAGGGACGGCCATGAAGCTCGTCGGCGAGATGGCCGCCGAGCTCACGCAGGCCGGCGACCGGCAGCGAGGGCCGCGGCAGCGGGCCCGGATTGAAGCCGTCGGCACTTTCCCACAGCACCGCGGCGGCGCCACGCTCGATCGCGCCGGCGATGTGGCGCCGCCCGTCGGTGGCGAAACCCGGCCATGCAGCGAACAGGTCGCCCGCCCCGACGCGACGCGAGTCGGCGGTGATGCCCGCGGGCCTCACCCCGGCGGTGCGCAGGGCTTCGAGCAGTTCGGCGACGCGCGGATCCGGACTCACATTCCCCTCCGCGCGGGTGCGGCGCCCGCTTCTGCCGCCTCCTCCGCCGGCTTGCGCGCCACGGTGAGCGGTACCAGCGGCGCATCGGGCGCCACGCCGAGGGTGCGCAAGGCGCCTTCGGTGATGCGGGCGAATACCGGCGCCGCCACCGTGCCGCCGTAGAAGGTGCGCCCGCGCGGCTCGTCGACCATCACTGCAACCACCAGGCGCGGGTTCGACAGCGGCGCGATGCCGACGAAGGAAGCGACGTACTTGCGAGTGTAGCGCCCGCCCTCCAGCTTGTTCGCGGTACCGGTCTTGCCGCCCACCCGATAGCCGGGCACCTGAGCGCGGGTCGCGGTGCCACCGGTCGCGGCGGTACCCTCGAGCATCGCACGCATCTCGCGTGCGACCTGCGGCGAGAAAATGCGACGTCCGGCCGAAGGCGGCGTTTCGATCTTGGTCAGCGACAGCGGCAGCAGGTCGCCGTCACGCGCGATGGCGAAGTAGGCACGCGCCATCTGCATCAGATTGACCGAGATGCCATGCCCATAGGACATCGTCGCCTGCTCGATCGGCTTCCAGGTCCTGGCCGGGCGCAGCCGCCCGCCCGCCTCGCCGGGAAAACCGAGATTGAGCGGCGTGCCGAAACCGAGCTGCTCGAACAGATGGTGCAACTCATCGGGGGTGAACATCATCGCCATCTTGACGGTGCCGATGTTCGAGGACTTCTGGATGATCTCGGCAACGGTGAGCACGTCGTGGCGGCTGGAGTCGGAAATCGTCGCGCGCCCGATGGTCATGCGGCCCGGACTGGTGTCGAACTTGGTCGTCGGCTTCACCTTGCCACGCTCGAGCGCGAGGCCGGCAATGAAGGGCTTCATGATCGAACCCGGCTCGAAGGTGTCGGTGAACACCCGGTTGCGCAGTTGCTCGCCCGTCAGGTTGCTGCGATTGTTGGGGTTGTAGGTGGGCGCATTGACCAGCGCGAGCACCTCGCCGGTGCGCACGTCGAGGACCACCGCGGCGCCGGCCTTGGCATTGTGCGTTTCGACCGCCTCGCGCAGCGCGGACCAGGCGAGGTACTGGATCTTGCCGTCGATCGACAGCGACAGATCGGCGCCGTCACGCGGCGGACGGATCGACTCCACGTCCTCGACGATGCTGCCGCGACGGTCCTTGATCACCCGCCGCGCGCCCGGCACACCGGCGAGCTGCTTCTCGTAGGCGAGCTCGATGCCTTCCTGGCCACGATCCTCGACGCTGGTGAAGCCGATCATGTGGGCGTTGACCTCGCCGCCGGGATAGAAGCGACGGTATTCCTGCTGCTGGTGGACGCCGGGCAGCTTGAGCTCGGCGACCTGCTCCGCGACCTCGGGCGCCACCTGGCGCTTCAGATAGACGAAGTCGCGGCCGTTGGCGAGCCGCTCGTTGAGCTCGCGCACGTCCATCTCGAGCAGGCCGGCCAGCTTGCGCGCATCGGCCGGCTGCAGGCGGGCATCCGCAGGGATCGCCCACACCGACTTCACCGGAGTACTCACCGCGAGCATCTCGCCATGACGGTCGGTGATCCGCCCGCGCGTGGCCGGCACCTCGATCGTGCGTGCGTAGCGCGATTCGCCTTTCTGCTGCAGGAAACCGTCGTTCACCGCCTGCAGGTAAAAGGCGCGTCCGGCAAGCACCGCCGAACCGGCAAGCAGCGCCAGCAGCAACAGACGCGGCCGCCACACCGGCAGCTCGCGCTCGAGCAGCGGATTGTCCTTGAAGGTGACGCCCGCCTTCCTCATGGCTGCGACTCCATCACCAGCACCTGCCCCGGCGCCGGGACCGCCATGTCGAGGCGAGCGCGGGCGAAGCGCTCGACGCGGGCGTGCGCCGCCCAGGTACTCTGCTCGAGCTGCAGCTGCCCCCACTCGACCTCGAGGTCGTGGGCGCGGGCCTGTTCACGCTCCAGCTCGGAGAACAGCTTGCGTGCCTGATGCTGTGCCGACACTACGCCGAAGGCGCTCGAGACGACGAGGGCGACGAGGATCGCGTCCAGACGGACCGTACGGATCATGCGGCCTCCGTCCGTTCGGCAACGCGCATCACTGCGCTGCGCGAACGCGGATTCGCCGCGACCTCGTCTGCGCCCGGCCGCAGCGCCTTGCCGACCAGACGCAGGCGTGGCGGCGGCAGTTCGGCAGCACGCAGCGGCAGCCGCGCGGGCAGGGCCGGGGGGCGCGAGGCGTCGCGCATGAAGCGCTTGACGATGCGATCCTCGAGCGAATGAAAGCTGATCACCGCAAGTCGGCCGCCCGGCCGCAGGCGATCGACACAGACCGGCAGCACGCGCGTCAGCTCCTCGAGTTCCTGATTGACGAAAATCCGTAAAGCCTGGAAGGAGCGAGTCGCCGGGTGCTGCCCCGGCTCGCGCGTACGGACCGCTTTTTCCACGATCGCGGCAAGTTGTCCAGTGGTTGCGACAGCCCCCCCTGCCCGAGCAGCAGCAATCGCCTTTGCAATCGCATGAGCAAACCGTTCTTCGCCATAGTCTCTCAGCACCTCAGTAATCTCACCGACCGACGCCGTCGCCAGCCATTGCGCCGCGGTCTGGCCGCGGCTCGTATCCATGCGCATGTCCAGGGGCGCATCGAAGCGGAAACTCATGCCGCGCGCGCCATCGTCGATCTGCGGCGAGGACACGCCCAGATCGAGCAGCACGCCATCGACCTGGCCCACGCCCAGCCGCTCGAGTTCCTCGTCCAGCGCGCTGAAGGGCGCATGCACGAGCGTCAGGCGCCCATCCTCGATCGTCCGTCCGGCGGCGATCGCCGCGGGATCGCGGTCGAACGCAATCAGCCTGCCGGCGGGCCCCAGACGGGCGAGCAGCGCACGACTGTGCCCGCCGCGCCCGAAGGTGCCATCGACATACACGCCGTCGGTGCGCGGGACGAGGGCATCCACGGCCTCGGCCAGCAGCACGGTGACGTGCGCGTTCGGAACCTCCGCCGGGATCACAGCGCGAGACTCTCGAAACCGCCCGGCAGATCGGACTTGGCCAGCGCGAACATCGCTTCCTGCTGCTGCTGCCAGCCGGCATCCGACCACAGTTCGAAATGGCTGCCCTGACCCACCAGCCAGACCTGCTTCTCGAGCTCGGCGAAGCGGCGCAGCGAAGGAGCGATCAGCACACGCCCGGCGGCGTCGAGCGTCTCTTCCTGGGCGAAGCCGACGAGCAGGCGCTTGAGCTGCGCCGACTGGATGTCGAAGCTGGACTTCGAGAGCACCAGGTCGCGGATGGGAATCCAGGCGGGGACGGGATAGACGAGCAGGCAGCCGTGAGGATGCGCGGTCAGCACGACCAGTCCATCCTCGATGGCGAGCGCATCCCGATGGCGAGCGGGAATCGCGAGACGCCCCTTCGCATCGAGATTGAGCGCTGCGGCTCCCTGGAACATTTACCCCCCTCAGGCATGCCGGCAAAGCGTCGCAAATGACACTTCACCCCACTTTTTTCCACTTGCCCCCACTTTATTGGAAAGGCTTTTTAGGGTCAAGGCGGGTTCAGGGGGATTTTCTTTGTTACACAATGACTTATGCGCACCTTACGAACCCGCATAAACCCTGAAAAATCAAGGACGATAGCGAACTCGGCTGAGGTAAGGGACGAACTCGAACACTCCCCCCCGACATGTGGGGGAAAGTGGGGAGAAATGCACGAATGGAGGTCGATTCGATGACGCTCGCAAGGGCCGGGGGCCTCGTCGGAATAAATCTGCGTCGCGGCCCGTGCGTATGGACCGTCGCGCGCCGGCGGTCCGGAGAAAACGGGGGGGGGGGGAAGTTCGCCGATAAGCCGGGTTCTGTCGAGCGGCAGTGGCGCGAACCACGACCGCCGGGCAGTCATTCCTCTGGGCGACGCGTTGCCGCGCCGCTCTAGCAGCCTACCCGGGAGCGACGCGAGCCACGCCGATGCTCCCCTATTTGGCCTTGCCCCGAATGGGGTTTACCGTGCCAGTCCTGTCACCAGTCCTGCGGTGGGCTCTTACCCCACCCTTTCACCCTTGCCTGATCCCCTCGCGAGGCCATCGGCGGTCTGCTCTCTGTTGCACTTTCCGTCGCCTCACGGCGCCCGGCCGTTAGCCGGCATTCTGCTCTGCGGGGCCCGGACTTTCCTCCACACGCGAAACACGTGCAGCGACTGCCTGGCGAACTTCCCGCCTACGATTATACGCGGACGTAGCCACAAACGCGGTGCGGCGGCGACGGACTCAGACCATGCGCCAGGCGACCGCCTCGCCCGCGCGCAGCGGCACCAGCGGATCGTTCTCCAGGTAATCGTAAGCGTCCGGCACGGTCCATGCATCGCGCGCCAGCGTGATGCGATCCGTATTGGGCGGGAGGCCGTAGAAAGCCGGGCCGTTGAGACTGGCGAAGGCCTCCAGCTTATCGAGCGCGCCCGCCGCGTGGAATGCTTCGGCATACAGTTCGATCCCTGCGTGCGCGGTGTAGCAGCCGGCGCAGCCGCACGCGTTCTCCTTCGTGCTGCGTGCATGGGGCGCGGAGTCGGTGCCGAGGAAGAAGCGCGCATGCCCCGACGTCACCGCTTCCACCAGCGCCTGGCGGTGGGTCTCGCGCTTGAGCACCGGCAGGCAGTAGTGGTGCGGACGGATGCCGCCGGCGAAGATCGCGTTGCGGTTGAGCAGGAGGTGATGGGCGGTGACGGTCGCGCCGACGTTGGCACCCGCGGCACGCACGAATTGCGCCGCCTCGGCGGTGGTGATGTGCTCGAACACCACGCGCAGACCAGGGAAGCGCCGCACCAGCGGCGACAGGACGCGTTCGATGAAGGCCCGCTCGCGGTCGAACACGTCCACATCAGCGGCGGTGACCTCGCCATGAACGCACAGCACCATGCCGCGGGCCTCCATGCGCTCGAGGACCGGATGGACGCGGTCGATCGCGGTCACGCCGGCGTCGGAGTTGGTGGTGGCGCCGGCCGGGTAGAGCTTGGCGGCGACGATCCTGCCGCTCGCCTTCGCGCGGTCGATCTCGTCCGGATCGGTGTTGTCGGTCAGGTAGAGACTCATCAGCGGCTCGAAGCTGCTGCCCGGCACCGCGGCCAGGATGCGCTCGCGATAGGCGAGTGCCTGCTCGGTGGTGGTCACCGGCGGTCTCAGGTTGGGCATGATCAACGCACGGCCGAAACGCGCGGCGGTATGCGGCACCACTGCGGTCAGCGCCGCGTCGTCCCGCACGTGCAGATGCCAGTCGTCCGGGCGGATCAGGGTAATCGATTGCATGGAGGAGCCATCCCTAAGCGGAAGCCTTCATTATAGGCATTCGCGTGCGCGCGGGCTGCGGCGCGGCGCTCGCCGGAAGGCCCCGGCGGCTAGTCCTGCTTCAGCTCGAGGGCGCGTGCGTAGAGCGCGTTCTTCGGCGCCCCGGTGATCTCGGCCGCCAGCCTGGCGGCGCGCTTGAGCGGCAGCTCGGCGAGCAACAGGCCGAGGACGCGCTCCGCCTCGGCATCGAGCCCCACCGCCGCCGGTACGCCGTCGACCACCAGGACGAACTCGCCCCGGCCGCGGTTCGGGTCGGCGGCGAACCAGGCGGCCGCATCCCCCAGGCTGAGGCGGACGATCTGCTCGTGCAGCTTGGTCATCTCGCGCGCGACCAGGATGCCGCGCGAGGGGCCGAAGACCTCGGCCATGTCGACCACGCACTCGACCACCCGGTGCGGCGCCTCGTAGAACACGAGCGCCTCGGCCGCATCGGCCAGAGCGGCGAGCCGGCTGCGGCGCGCGCCCGACTTCGGCGACAGGAAGCCGACGAAGCGGAACCCGCCATCCGCCCAGCCCGACACCGACAGCGCGGCGATCGCCGCACAGGCACCCGGCACCGGCACCACCGGATGGCCGGCCTCACGTACGCGCGCCACCGCGCGCGCGCCCGGGTCGGACACCGCCGGCGTGCCCGCATCCGATATCAGTGCCACCTGCCGGCCTTCGGCCAGGCGCTCGATCAGCTTGCCGGCAGCCTCCTGCTCGTTGTGCTCGTGCAGCGCCAGCATCGGCGCGCGGATCCCGCAGGCATCGAGCAGGCGCTGGCTGTGGCGGGTGTCCTCCGCCGCTATCAGGTCGACCGCGCCGAGCACGGCGAGCGCACGCAGGCTGACATCCTGCAGGTTCCCGAGCGGCGTGGCCACCACATATAATGACGGTGTGCTAGAAAGCGGCGAACCCGAGGGAGCAGGAGGAAGGATCATGAGAACAGCCCAGGTGATGGATGAAGCACTGCCCGGAGACGGGACTTGAGCAGGGCGCAAGGCATTGTCGGCGCTCCCCCGACGCCGGCGCAAGCGCGTGGTCGGGCCGCGGAGGATCTCGCCGCCCGCCATCTCGTCTCGCATGGACTGCGCATCCTGGAACGCAACGTGCGGTGCCGCGGCGGCGAGGTCGATCTGATCTGCCTCGATTGCGGCGCCATCGTCTTCGTCGAGGTGCGCCTGCGCACCAACCCCCGCTTCGGCGGCGCCGCGGAAAGCATCACCGCCGCCAAGCGCCGCCGCATCCTGCTGGCCGCGCAGTGGTGGCTCGGAGGCCGGGGCCGCCGCTTCGCCGCCGCGGCCTGCCGCTTCGATGCGGTCGTGCTCGACCAGCTCGACGAAGCCGCGGTGTCTTGGCTGCGCGGCGCGTTCGATGCCGGATGAAACCCCATGCTAGACTGCGCCATCCGTATGGATGAGGACACCATGGACCTGATCGACCGCATCTCGCGGCAGTTCGAGGACAGCGCCCGTGCCACGCTGGATGCGCTCGACGCACTCGCGGCACCCATCGCTGGCGCGGTCGAGATCATCACCGGCAGCCTGCTCGACAACGGCAAGGTGTTCGCGTGCGGCAGCGGGCGCGGCGTCGACGACGCCATGCGCTTCGCGGCAGCGATGGCCGACGGCTTCGAGATGGAGCGCCCGCCGCTGGCGGCGATCGCGCTCCCGGGTGGCGACGAGGATCCTTTCTCGCGCCGGATCGGCGCCCTCGGCCAGCCGGGCGACGTCCTGCTCGCGATCGCCACCGAGTCCGGCGGCGAAGGCATCGGCGCGGCGATCGCCGCCGCCCATGAGCGCGACATGCGCGTCATCGCCCTCACCGCCTGCGATGCCGACATGATCGAGGCCCAGCTCGCGCCGGGCGACGTCCCCATCCGCATTTCCGCCGAGCGCACCGGGCATGTGCTGCAGCTCCAGCAGCTCGTTCTCCACTGCCTGTGCGACGGCATCGACTGTCTCTTGCTTGGAGTAGAAGACTGATGACGACCCCCGCCCTTCCCCAACGGCGCACCCTCCTGCTCGGCTTGCTCGCCACCGGCAGTCTCCCGCTCCTGCAGGGCTGCTTCCCGATCGTTGCCACCGGCGTCGGTGCCGGCGCCGCGATGGTATCCGACCGCCGCACGAGTGGCGCCTACGTCGAGGACGAAGCGATCGAGTGGAAGATCAAATCGCGCATCGCCGAGCGCTTCGGCGACTCGGCTCACGTGAACGTGACCTCCTACAACCGCATCGTGCTGCTTACGGGCGAAGCGCCGAACGAGGCCTCCCGCAGTGCGCTCGACGGCATCGCATCGGGGGTAGAGAACGTCACCGGGCTGGTGAACGAGGTCGCCGTGGGACCGAACTCGTCGCTGAGCGCGCGTGCGAACGACACGCTGATCACCTCCAACGTCAAGGCTCGATTCGTAGACGCGCAGCGCTTCTCGGCGCACAACGTGAAAGTCGTCACCGAGGCGAACGTGGTTTTCCTGCTCGGCCTCGTGACCCGCGCGGAGGCCGACGCCGCCGCCGAGATCGCCAGCACCAGCAAGGGGGTGCGCAAGGTGGTGCGCGTGTTCGAGTACATCAGCGACGATGAAGCGCGCCGGCTCGACAACCGCCTCGGAACGGCCGAGCGCAAGTAAGCCAAAGGGCGGCGCCAGCGCCGGCGCCGCCCCCTTTCGTCTGCGCAGCGCTCAGCGCGCCGCGAGCGCGTCGAGCAGCTTCTGATGGATCCCGCCGAAGCCGCCGTTGCTCATCACCAGCACGTGATCGCCGGCCCGCGCCTGCGCCGCCACCTCGGCCACCACGTCCTCGAGCGAATCGGAGCAGTACGCCTTGCCGCCGAGGGGCGCAAGCGCCTCCGCTGCATCCCATTCCAGCCCGCCGGTGAAACAGCACACGGCATCGGCGCTCGCCAGGCTGGCCGGCAGCTGGGCCTTCATCACCCCGAGCTTCATCGTGTTCGAGCGCGGCTCGAGCACCGCCAGGATCCGCCCCTGCGGCTCGCGCCGACGCAGGCCATCGACGGTGAGCGCGATCGCCGTCGGATGGTGGGCGAAGTCGTCGTACACCCGCACCCCGCCCTCGGTCCCGCGCAACTCCAGCCGACGCTTGATGCCACGGAAGCGGCCCAGGCTCTCGATCGCCTGCACCGGCGTGACGCCGACGTGCCGGGCGGCGGCGATCGCGGCCAGCGCGTTGCTGCGGTTGTGGCTGCCCGCCAGCGGCAGTGCCACCCTGCCCTGCTCCACCCCGTCCAGACTGAACACCGCCTCCGCCTCGCTCGCCCCGACCTCGACCTGCCAGCGGCCCTCGCCGCCGAACCACTCGAGCTCCGACCAGCAGCCTCGTTCGATCACCCGCTGCAGGCTGGACTCTGCGCCGTTGGCGATGATCCTGCCGGTCGACGGCATCACACGCACGAGATGGTGAAATTGCGTCTCGATCGCCGCAAGATCGGCAAAGATATCGGCGTGGTCGAACTCGAGATTGTTGAGGATCGCGGTGCGGGGCCGGTAATGGACGAACTTCGAGCGTTTGTCGCAGAAGGCGGTGTCGTACTCGTCGGCCTCGATGACGAAGAAGGGCGCTTCGGTCAGGCGCGCGGAGACTCCGAAATCGTTCGGCACCCCCCCCACCAGGAAGCCTGGATTCAGCCCCGCATCCTCGAGGATCCATGCCAGCATCGAGGTGGTCGTGGTCTTGCCGTGCGTGCCAGCCACGCCGAGCACCCAACGCCCGGCGAGCACATGTTCGGCGAGCCACTGCGGCCCCGACACATAGGGCAGGCCGCGGTCGAGGATGGCCTCGAGCAGCGGGTTGCCGCGCGAGACCGCATTGCCGACCACGAACAGGTCGGGGGCGAGCGCGACCTGGGCCGGATCGTAGCCCTCGGTCAACGCGATGCCCTGCTCCTCGAGCTGGCTGCTCATCGGCGGATAGACGTTGGCGTCGCAGCCGGTCACGGTGTGGCCCGCGGCGCGCGCGAGGAGCGCCACGCCACCCATGAAGGTGCCGCAGATGCCGAGAATATGGATATGCATGAAGGCTCCGGGGGCGGGCCGTCATCCCGATGAAACCGGCCCATGTACAATGGGCGCGATTCTACCTGATGGCGGCGATGCCACTTCAGCCGGCGCCGCTCCCGAACCGATCGCCGGACCCTGCCCGGACAGCCCATGCCCACATCTGCTCACGCCTCCCGCGTCGCCGCAGTGCGCCGGGAAATCGCTTCGCTTGCCGCGCGCATGATGGCCGAGGACGGCATCAGCGATTTCGGCTTCGCCAAGCGCAAGGCCGCGCGCCAGCTCGGCGTCGGCGACACGGTCGCCCTCCCCAACAATGCGGAGATCGAGGCCGAACTGCGCGCCTGGCAGGCGCTCTACCAGGACGACGAACAGGCCGAGCGCCTGCGCGAGATGCGCCTGGCGGCGGCGGGCCTGATGCGTCTGCTCGCCGACTTCCGCCCCTATCTCACCGGCGGCGCGCTCGACGGCACCGCCGGGCGCTACTCCGAGTTGGAGATCGAGGTGTTCCCGGAAAGCGCGAAAGAGGTGGAGATCTTCTTTCTCAACCAGGACTTCCCCTATGAGCACCGCGAGCCGCGCCGCCCCGCACCGCATGCGCCAGAGGCAGTTCTCGCCTTCGACTGGGAAGACGTTCCGGTACGCCTGTCGATCTACCACACGGGTGCCGAACGCGCCGGCAAGCGCGGCCAGGAACGTGCCCGCCTCGCCCAGGTCGAAGCCCTCCTCAACGCGCCTGCCTCCAGCGGCGCGCCAAGCGACACGGATGAACAGTCATGAACAAGACGACCCGCTTCGCCCTCGTTGCCGGCATCGCACTGATCGCCGGCGTTGCCGGCTTCCTCACCCGCCAGCATTTTCCGACCGGCGACAGCGACGCCACACACGAGGTCCCGTCCGCCGCGATGGACGCTCTGTTCGCCCTCGAACTGCCGGACACCGAAGGCAGGCCACAGCCGATGTCGCAATGGAAGGGCAAGGTCGTGGTGGCCAACTTCTGGGCCACCTGGTGTCCGCCCTGCCGCAAGGAAATCCCCGAGTTCGCCGAGGTCAGCGAGGCCCTCGCCGGCGAGCCGGTGCAGTTCGTGGGCATCAGCATCGATTCGGCGGAGAAGGTGCGTGCCTTCGACGACGAGATGGACGTCCCGTACCCGCTGCTGATCGCCTCTCACGAGGTGCTGGCACTCGCCGCGCAGTTCGGCAACACCGCCCAGGCCCTGCCCTTCACCGTGATCATCGACCGCGAGGGCAAGCCGGCCCACATCAAGCTCGGCACCTTGAACAAGGCCGAACTGGAGCGCAGAATCCACCCGCTGCTCGGGTCCTGAACACCCCACGAGCCGTCCGCCGACCGACCGCGGCACGGACCGCAACGAAGGCGGCCACGCTGGACAACGTGCTGCCATTTACGGCAAACTTGCCGCTATGACGCGTTCAAAACGCACGCATGAATTCAACGCCGACGAGTCGGAACCGGCCGGACGGCGGGCTTTGAATGCCCGTCGGCACGATCACGAGCACCAACGCGAGTCAGCGCAGGACACGGAACGACCTTTCCCAGGCGGCGGGTCCTGCGAACACGGCAAGCGGCCACGCCCTGCCGGCCACCGGCCAAGCACACACTGATCACCCATGACGACGACCGCCCGCGGAGGGCGGTGTCGTGTCCGGAGAAAAAAGCATGGATCTGCGCAAGCTGAAGAAATTGATCGACCTCGTCCAGGAATCGGGCATTTCCGAACTCGAGATCACGGAGGGCGAGGAGAAGGTGCGCATCGCCAAGCAGCTCGCACCCGCTGCGGCGGCGAACTACCTCAGCCAGCCGGCCGGCCTGCCTGCCGCCGTCCCGGTAGCCGTCGCGGCGCCCGCTGCGGGCGAAGCCGTAGCCGAGGCACTGCCCGCCGGCCATGTCGTCAAGTCGCCGATGGTCGGCACCTTCTATCGCGCGTCGGCGCCCGGCGCCAAACCCTTCGTCGATGTCGGCGACAGCGTCGCCGAAGGCGACCGCCTGTGCCTCATCGAGGCGATGAAGCTGATGAACGACATCGAGTCCGAGGTCACCGGCACGGTGAAGGCGATCCTGGTCGAGAACGGCCAGCCGGTCGAGTACGGTCAGCCCCTGTTCGTCATCGGCTGATCGCCATGTTCGAGAAGATCCTCATCGCCAATCGCGGAGAGATCGCGCTGCGCGTCCTGCGCGCCTGCCGCGAACTCGGCATCAAGACCGTCGCCGTCCATTCCGAAGCCGATATCGAGGCGAAGTACGTCAAGCTCGCCGACGAGTCGGTGTGCATCGGACCGGCGTCCTCCACCCTGAGCTACCTCAACGTGCCGGCGATCATCTCGGCAGCGGAGGTCACCGACTCCGAAGCGATCCACCCCGGCTATGGCTTCCTCTCGGAGAACGCCGATTTCGCCGAGCGCGTCGAGCAATCGGGCTTCGTCTTCATCGGTCCGCGTGCCGACACCATCCGCCTGATGGGCGACAAGGTGTCGGCCAAGGAAGCGATGAAGCTCGCCGGCGTGCCCTGCGTGCCCGGCTCGGAAGGCGCACTGCCGGAGGACCCGAAGGAGATCGTGAAGATCGCGCGCGCCGTCGGCTACCCGGTGATCATCAAGGCCGCCGGCGGCGGCGGCGGCCGCGGGATGCGGGTGGTGCACACCGAGGCCGCCCTGCTCAATGCGGTGACCACGACCCGCTCCGAGGCCCAGGCCGCCTTCGGCAACCCGGTCGTATACATGGAGAAGTTTCTCGAGAACCCGCGCCACATCGAAATTCAGGTGCTGGCCGACCAGCATGGCAACGCGGTGTATCTCGGCGAGCGGGACTGCTCCATGCAGCGCCGCCACCAGAAGGTCATCGAGGAGGCGCCGGCGCCCGGCATCGACCGCAAGCTGATCGCCAAGATCGGCGAACGCTGCGCCGAGGCCTGCCGCACGATCGGTTATCGCGGTGCCGGCACCTTCGAGTTTCTGTACGAGAACGGCGAGTTCTACTTCATCGAGATGAACACGCGCGTGCAGGTCGAACACCCGGTCACCGAGCTGATCACCGGCATCGACATCGTGCAGGCGCAGATCCGCATCGCCGCGGGCGAGAAGCTGTGGTTCCGCCAGCGCGACATCGAGTTCCGTGGGCACGCGATCGAATGCCGCATCAACGCCGAGGATCCGTTCAAGTTCACCCCCTCGCCGGGCAAGATCACCAACTGGCACATGCCGGGCGGCCCCGGCATCCGGGTCGACTCGCACGTCTATGGCGGCTACACCGTACCGTCGCACTACGACTCGATGATCGGCAAGATCATCTCCTACGGCGATACGCGCGACCAGGCGATCCGGCGCATGCGGATCGCACTTTCCGAGATGGCGGTCGCCGGCATCAAGACGAACGTGCCGCTGCACCAGACGCTGATGCTCGATCCGCGCTTCAACGAGGGCGGCACCAGCATCCACTATCTCGAGCACAAGCTTGCGAATCGGAACGAAGTACAGAGCTGAGCGCGCGATGTGGATTTCGGTCACCCTGCAGGCCGACGCCGACAAGGCGGAGGCACTGTCCGACGCACTGATGGAGGCCGGTGCGCTGTCGGTCTCGATCGAGGACGCCGACGCCGGTACCGAAGCGGAGACCCCGCAGTTCGGTGAACCGGGCCACCTGCCGACCGCGCTGTGGGACCACAGCCGCGTCATCGCCCTGTTCGATGCCGCGGCGGGCGAAGAGGCATTCCGTACGATCCTGCTCGAGGCCGCGCGAGCGGCCGGCTTCGACGAGGTGCCGCCTTTCAGCTCCGAGGCGGTCGCCGAGCAGAACTGGGTGCAGCTCACGCAAAGCCAGTTCGACCCGATCCGCATCACCGAGCGGCTCTGGATCGTGCCCTCGTGGCACGAAGCACCGGATCCCGACGCGATCAACATCGAGCTCGACCCGGGCATGGCCTTCGGCACCGGCTCCCACCCCACCACCCGACTCTGCCTCGAGTGGCTGTGCGAGGTCGTCGAACCCGGTCTGAGTGTGCTCGACTACGGATGCGGCTCGGGCATCCTCGGGATCGCCGCGGGGCTGCTCGGCGCGAGTGACATCCTCGGGGTCGACATCGACGACAAGGCCGTCGAGGCCGCGCGCGACAACGCTGCCCGCAATCGGGTGACGATGCGGGTGCAGCACTCCGCGGAGCCGCTCGCCGAGACCTTCGACCTGGTGGTCGCCAACATCCTCACCAACCCCCTGTGCGTGCTCGCGCCCGCGATCGCCGCGCGCGTCGCCCCCGCGGGTCGGATTGCGCTCTCGGGGGTGCTGGAGAGCCAGGCCGGGCAGGTCATCGAAGCCTGGGCGCCCCACCTCTCGCTGCGGGTCGGCGCCACCTCCGAAGGATGGGTGCGGCTGGAAGGCGAGCGCCGCGCCGCCGTCCGCTGATGCAGACCCGTTGCCCAGCCTGCCGTACGGTCTTCCGGCTGCGGCCGGATCAGGTGCAGGCCCGAGAGGGCTTGGTCCGGTGCGGTTTCTGTTACCAGGCCTTCAACGCGCTCGAGCATCGCATCGCCCTCGACGAGGCGGTCGACGGGAACGACGAGGAAACGCTCACGCTGCCACCCGCTGCCGCCACGCCTCGGGCGGAAGGCGAGTTGCGGATACCGGCCCAGGCCACGCGGCCGATGCAGGACAGCACGGCAGGCGAGGCGCCGACCACGATGCGCGAATCGCTGATCGCACGCGCCGCTGCCGCGGCCACGCCGCCGTCCGACGGCCCTGCAGTGCTGCGCAAGCCCAGGGTCGCCGCGGCACAGGCGGCGGATACCGCGCGCCTGCTGGCGAGGCCCGACAACGCAGCGAGGGCGGAGCGCACGCACGAGCCCCCCCGCCTGCGCCCGCAGGACATCGAGAATGCACCACCCCGGCCGACGCCGCAGGCACAGCCCGTCAACACCCGGATGGACTCCGCACGCCTGGACGCCGCCTACGGCCGCCCGTCGAGCGAGCCGAATCCCTTGCAGCGCACCCTCGGCGGCCTCGCCGCAGGGCTTCTCGCCGGGATCCTCGCAGTCCAGGCGATCTACCTGTTCCGCACCGAGATCGCACGCGAACTGCCCGGACTGCGCCCGCTTCTGGTCGACGCCTGCGCGGCCTTCGGCTGCACGGTGCCGCTACCGCGCGAACTGGGACGGATCAGCCTCGAGTCGTCAGACCTCCAGTCCGAGCCGAACCGATCAGGTCAGTACGTGCTGCTGGCCACGCTGCGCAACCAGGCGGAATATCCGCTGGCCTTGCCGCACCTGGAACTCACGCTCACCGACGCCGCCGACCGTCCGATAGCCCGGCGCGTGATGCCGCCCGCCGACTGGCTGCCTGCGCACCATGCCGACACCGCCCTCGAGGCACGCTCCAGCAAGGCGATACGCGTCGACTTCGAAATCCGCGAGCTCATGCCCACCGGTTACCGCATCCATGTCTTCTACCCCTGAGCGCCCCGACCCGGCCGCCGACGCCGATCCGCGCACGACGGCCGAGCCGAACCCGGAGAGTCCCTTCAAGGGCAAGAGCGGCCTCACGCGCATCCTCAACGCCTTCGGCTACTCGCTCGCCGGTCTGCGCGCAGCGTTCCGCCACGAGGACGCCTTTCGCCAGGAATGCCTGCTCGCGGCGGTACTGATTCCCCTCGCCCTGCTGCTGCCGGTGGGCAGCGTCGGCAAGGCGATGCTGGTGGGCAGCGTGTTTTTCGTGCTGGTGGTGGAACTGCTGAATTCGGCGATCGAGGCCACGGTGGATCGCGTCTCGCTTGAACGTCACCGACTCGCCAAGCGCGCCAAGGACATCGGCAGCGCAGCGGTGATGCTTTCGCTGCTGAACCTGGCGCTGGTGTGGAGCCTGGTGGTATTCGGCTGAAAACCGGCGAGCCCAGGCGCTCCGCCGGCCGCGCTCAGCGGGTCACGCGAGTCGTGCCGCCGTCGCGCAGGATGCGCACCCGCTCGCCGACGCGGAAGCGTTCGCCCGCATCCTCCTGCACCACCGCGAGAAACTGGCCGTTGTCGAGCCTCACGGTGACTTCGACGCCGGGCTTGCGGGTCGCCCCCTCCTCGATCGCGGAACCCGCGACACCGCCGACGACTGCGCCGAGCACCGCGGCCACCGCCGAGCCGCGGCCGCCGCCGACCGTGCTGCCCGCGATGCCACCGACCGCCGCCCCCGCAACCGAACCGATCGGTGTCTTCGTTCCTTCGACCTGCACCCCGCGTACCGACTCGATGGTGCCGAACTGCACGACCATCGCTCGCCGCGCCTCGCTCCGCGCGTAATCGCTGCCGCCCAAGCCGCCCGCACAGCCGCCGAGCATCAGGCCGGCCAGCAGCGCGCCGAGCACGACGCGTGCCCGAATTCCCCGCATCTTCACCACAGTTGCTCTCCAAAGGCCGACGCATAGCGTTCGGCGATCTGTGCGCGTGAGGGGCGATGGTTCTGGCCGCCGCGCGTCGCGATCTTGATCGCGCCCATCACCGCCGCCAGCTGCCCCGTCTTGCGCCATTCCCAGTTGCGGGAGATGCCGTACAACAAACCCGCTCGATAAGCGTCGCCGCAACCGGTCGGATCGACCATCGCATCCGGCCGCGCCACGCCGATCTCGAGCACTTCCCCGCCGACGTGAATCGCCGAGCCCTGGCCCCCGCGGGTCACCACGAGTGCATCGAGCTTGGCGGCGATCTCCTCGAGGCGATAGCCGGTCTTGTCGCACAGCAACTTCGCTTCGTAGTCATTGACCGCGCACCAGCTCGCCCGTTCCAGGCAGTCGCGAAGTTCCTCGCCGCTGAGGATCGGGAGCGCCTGCGCGGGATCGAACATGAAGGGCGTGCCCAGTTCGGACAGGCCCTGCACATGGCGCAGCATGCCCTGGCGGCCGTCGGGCGACACGATCGCCAGCGCGATGCCCTCGGCATCGCGCACCCGGTTGAGATGCGAATGCTGCATCGCCCCCGGATGGAAGGCCGTGATCTGATTGTCGTCGAGGTCGGTAGTGATGAAGGCCTGCGCGGTGAAGGTCCCCGGCACCTCGCGCACGTGCTCGCGGCTGATGCCCAGATTGTCGAGCCGACGGCGGTACGGATCGGCGTCCTCGCCGAGGGTGGCCATGATCAGCGGATCGGCGCCGAGCAGCTTGAGGTTGTAGGCGATGTTGCCCGCCACCCCGCCGAACTCACGGCGCATGTCGGGCACCAGGAAGGAGACGTTCAGGATGTGGATCTGGTCGGGCAGGATGTGATTCCTGAAGCGATCCTCGAACACCATGATGTGGTCATAGGCCATCGAGCCACAGACGAGAATGGACATGTCGCCCCCAAGCGGTTGTCGAATCCTTCGATTATACGGGCGACCGCAGCCGCCCTGCGCCCGCGTGCGGCGAGCGCCGCCTCAGAGCACGGCGCGCAGCTTCTCCGCCATTTCCGCCAGCGCCTCGCGCGACGGGTTCTTCGCCGGCCAAGCCAGTTCCATGCCATCCCCATGCCAGCGCGGCAACACATGGATGTGGAAGTGGAACACGGTCTGCGCGCCGGCCGGCTCGTTGGCCTGCAGCAGGGTCACACCCTCGCAGCCGAAGGCCGCCTTCGCCGCACGCGCCATGCGCGCGGCGGTCTTCATCGCCGCCCCGGCGAGCTCGTCGTCGAGCGTATAGACGTTGTCGCGGTGCGGCTTGACCAGCACCAGCATGTGCCCGGGATTCACCGACTGGATGTCCATGATCGCGAGCGTGTGCTCGTCCTCGTACACCTTCGATGCCGGCAGTTCACCGCGGGCGATCCGGCAAAAAACGCAGTTCTCCATCGTCGCCTTCCTCTTGTCATGGGCTACGTCACCGCATCGTAACCAGCACATCACCGCACTGCAACACGACCTTTCGAGAATGTTCGCACCAGACAAGGAAGAGGCCATCCCATGCTAGAGAAAAGCCAGCAGCGCAAGGCCCGCCCCGGCCGCAACATCCATGTCGGCCTCGCCACCTGCGAGACCGAGATCCTCGAGGCGCAGAAGCTGCGTTACCGCGTCTTCGCCGAGGAGATGGGCGCCCGCCTGTGCAGCCGCACGCCGGGTGTGGACCGCGATCTCTACGATCCCTGGTGCGAACACCTGATCGTGCGTGACGAAGATGCGGGCCGAATCGTGGGCACGTACCGCATCCTCTCGCCCGCGGCCGCGCGCAAGGTCGGCGGCTACTATACGGAGAACGAGTTCGATCTCACCCGCCTGCAGCACCTGCGCAGCCGCATCGTCGAGATCGGCCGTTCGTGCATCGACGCGGAGTACCGCAGCGGCGCGGTGATCGCCATGCTGTGGTCAGGCCTCGCGCGCTACATGCGCGACAACGACTACGACTACCTGATCGGCTGCGCCTCGGTGAGCATGGCCGACGGCGGCCACAATGCGGCCAGCCTGTACAATCGCCTGCGCGAAACCCACCTGGCGCCGCTCGAGTACCACGTATTTCCGCGCTGCCCGCTGCCACTCGACCAGCTGCGCACCGACCTCGAAGCCGAAGCGCCGCCGTTGATCAAGGGTTACCTGCGCGCCGGCGCCTGGATCTGCGGCGAACCGGCCTGGGATCCCGACTTCAACACCGCCGACCTGCCGATCCTGATGCCGATGGGCAAGATCGAGGGTCGCTACGCCCGCCACTTCCTGGAACGCGAAAACTGAACACGCTGACCGAATCCACGCCCCGCGCCCGCACCGCCACCCCGGCACGCGCGCCGCTCGTGCTGCGTGCCTGGCGCTACGCACGGCTCGGGCTGCATCTGCTCGAGGGCAGCCTCACCCTCGCCTGCGTCTTTCCCCTGGTCCGCCCCGCCACCCGCCTGCGCCTGCGCCAGCGGTGGTCGACGCACCTGCTGGGGGTGCTCGGCATCGATTTGCGGACGGGCGGTCAGGCGGTGCAGCCGGGCAGTCTCCTGGTGGCGAACCATATCTCGTGGGTCGACATCTTCGTCATCAACGCGCTCGCCCCGACCGCCTTCATCTCGAAGGCGGAGGTACGCGCGTGGCCGCTGATCGGCTGGCTCGCGGCCCGCCACGAGACCGTCTTCCTGCGTCGCGGCAGCCGCGGCCACGTCCGCCAGGTCAACGCCGAGATCGCCGCGCTGCTCGAGGCCGGACGCAACGTGGCGGTCTTTCCCGAAGGCACCACCACCGACGGCAGCAAGGTGCTCGGCTTCCATGCGGCGCTGCTGCAGCCAGCGCTCTCCGCCGGCCACCCGGTGCAGCCGGTCGCACTTTCCTACCGCGGGCCCGACGGCAGCTTCAGTCGCGCCCCGGCCTACGATGGAGACATCAGCCTGGGGGCCTGCCTGGCGGCGATCGTCGCCGAACGCGGCCTGGTCGCGCACGCGCAGCCGTCCGCACCGATCCCCGCCGGTGCACAGGCGGATCGACGCAGCGTGGCGCAAGCCGCGCGCGAGATCATCCTGCGTCTCACGCTCGACCTCGAACCTCAGGCCGAGACCTGGAAGACTTCGCCGTCCTCCACCCGCAGCGCGGTCAGCTTGCCGCCCCAGACGCAGCCCGAGTCGAGCGCGATCAGCCCCGGCGCACGGTAGAAACCCAATGCCGACCAGTGGCCGCACAGCACGGTATGCGTGCGGCTGAGGCGATCGGGCACCATGAACCACGGCATCGTGCCGCGCGGAGCCTGGTCGGGCGAGCCCTTGGCCTGCAGCACCATGCGGCCGTCGGCGGTACAGAATCGCATCCGGGTGCAGGCATTGACGATGGTGCGCAGCCTGTCCCAGCCGCGCAGCGATTCAGACCAGCGCTCGGGTTTGTTGCCTGCGAGATTGAGGAGGAACTGCCTCGCCTCCGGCCCCGCGAGCGCTGCAGCGACCTCGTCCGACAGCGCCTTCGCGCGCGCCACCGTCCAGCCCGGCAGGAGCCCGGCGTGCACAAGCACATGCTCGGCCTCGACGTAGACCAGCGGCCGCGAGGCGAGCCAGCCGAGCAGCGCCTGACGATCTTCCGCCTCGAGGACCTGGTACAGCGTGTCGTCGTTGTCACGCCGCTTGTAGCCCGCCGCGACCATCAGCAGGTAGAGATCGTGATTGCCGAGCACCACCGTCGCCGCGGAGCCGAAATCGCGCAGCAGGCGCAGGACCTTCAGCGACTCGGGACCGCGGTTGACCAGATCGCCGACCACCCACAGGCGATCCGACGCCGGGTCGAATTCGATCCTCGCCAGCAGCCGCTGCAGCGCGCCAAAACAGCCCTGAATGTCGCCAATTGCGTAGGTCGCCATCGATGCCAAGTGAAAAACCGTGATTGCGCGAGAATTCTAACCTGCGCGGCGTTGGCTCACCGTTACCGGATTTGCCCGCGGACAGGCCGAGCGCTCACCGGCTCGACGCCGCCAGCATCGCGCCGGCACCGATGAACAGACCGCCGAACAAGCGGTTCTGCAGCCGGATCGCGCGCGCGTCGCGCAACAGCGGCCGGAAGCGGGCGGCGAGCAGCGCGTAGCAGGACATCACCGCGACGTCGACCACGACCATGGTCAGCGCGATGACGAGGAACTGCGGCAGCTGCGGCCGACCGGGCACGACGAACTGGGGCACGAGGGCGGCGATGAAGACGATCGCCTTCGGGTTGGTGAGATTCACCAGCAGGCCCTGGCGAAACAGCCGTCGGCGCACCCTCCCCCCCTCCGCCGCACCGACCTCCGCCTCGAAACCCTCTGCCGGGGCGCGCCACTTCACGATTCCAAGCCACACCAGGTAGGCGGCCCCCGACAGCTTCACCACCAGGAAGGCGGTCGCCGACGTCGCCAGCAGGGCCCCCAGGCCCAAAGCCACCACACCGAGCTGGAGCAGCAGCGCGGTTTCCAGGCCGGCGATGCCGCGCAGGGCGGCGAGATAGCCGTGGCGCAGGCCATTCGACACCGACAAGACGGCGCCCGGCCCGGGCGACACCGCGATCACCGTAGAAGCCATCACGAATGCGAGCCACATGCTCCAGCTCAAGCCGCCCTCCTCAAGCGAAGATGCTGTGCAACATCTTCGCGCACAGCAGCATCAGCACGCCTGCGAAGACCTTCTTCAGGGTCGCCACCGGAAGCCGATGCGCGAGCCGTGCGCCGTACGGTGCCGTCGCCATGCTGACGAGCGACACGAACACCAGCGCCGGAAGGTAGACGTAGCCGAGCGTCAGCGGCGGCGTGCCCGCCGCATTCCAGCCATTGACCAGATAACCGACCGTACCCGCGAGCGCGATCGGCAGACCGATCGCCGCCGAGGTGCCGATCGCGTTCTGCACCTTGACGTTGCACCAGGTCATGAAGGGCACCGACAGCGAGCCGCCGCCGATCGCGACCAGTGCCGACACGCCGCCGATGAGCAGGCCGGCCGCGCTCATCCCGGCCGTGCCGGGCAGTTCACGCGTGGGCTTGGGCTTGATGTTGAGCAGCATCTGGATCGACACGTAGCCCATGAACACCACGAAGAACACCGCCAGGCCGGCGGTATCCACGCGGGAGGCGATGAAGGTGCCGCCGAAGGTGCCGAGCAGGATGCCCGGCGTGATCCGGCGCACCACGTCCCAGCGCACGGCGCCATGGCGATGGTGCGCCCGCAGGCTGGAGACGGAGGTCATCACGATCGCCGCCATCGAGGTCCCGAGCGCCATGTGCACCACCTGCGCGAGAGGGAAGCCCTGGGCCAGAAAGAGCGTTGTGAGCATCGGCACCATGATGCCGCCGCCGCCCACACCAAGCAGGCCGGCAAAGAAACCCACCACGGCCCCAAGGACCGGATAGGCGAGCCACCAGATATCGAATGTCATCTTCGTTGCGCTTGTCGTCCTTCCTGCCTGGCGCCGCCGGCTCGCGTGTCGCGACAGGCGCACAAGCGCGGAAGGGCGCGGCTTGCACCGCGCCCTTCCGCAATTGGCCCCCCGCCTGTGCCGTCTCCGCCGATCATCCTGAACCTAGGGTTCAGGGGGGTCGCATTCCGTCCGCTTTCAGGCTCGCTCGCGAGGAGCATGCACACCAGCGGGTTCAAAGGGCCGCGACCGAGTCTCTCGACTATTGGTTCAAGGAATCTACGACTTCGTCGAACACTGCAGGGGATTGATCTGGCGGGAAAAACCCGCTTCTAGAACCGCTTTTCCTGCTGCGCCAGAACACCGTCCAGGCGCGCTTTCATGAGTCCGATTCTACGCCTCGCGCCCGGCATGTCAAACCCGCCGCCGCGCTGCACCTGGAGCGATTCGTGCGCGATGTTGAGCGCGGTCATCACCGCCAGGCGCTCGCCCGACGCCTGAGTCTTGGCGCCGAGCTCGGCGAACTTCTCGTCGAGGAGCGTGACCGCCTCGAGCAGCGCCGCCCGGTTCTCCGGGGTGCAGCCGAC
Organism: Thauera phenolivorans; assembly: GCF_001696715.1. Taxonomy (GTDB): domain Bacteria; phylum Pseudomonadota; class Gammaproteobacteria; order Burkholderiales; family Rhodocyclaceae; genus Thauera; species Thauera phenolivorans. The sequence continues at coordinate 563,030 of NZ_MBFM01000001.1, forward strand.
GCGGTATTCCCTGCCGAGCAGGACGATGTCGAGAAAGTCTCCAGCCATGTCTTCAGGCCTCCGGCAGTTTGTCGAGGACCGCCTCGAAGCGGTCGGCGGCGCGCTTGAGCTTGTCCGCCAGTGCGCGGTTTTCCGCCTCCACGCGCACCACGCGTGCATGCAGCTCGACGTTTTCCGATTTGAGCTTGCCGTAAAGGGCGATCAGTTGCTCGATGCGTGTCTCGAGCTGGGTCAGTTCGTTTTCCATGGCGCGATCGTAGTGAGGGCTGCAGTCGGGGTCAATCGGGCCGCGCTCAGCGTTGCACCTGGCTGACGTCGCGCACCGCACCGGTATCGGCCGAGGTGGTGAGCGCCGCGTAGGCCTGGAGCGCCGCCGACACCACGCGCTCGCGCTTGACCGGCTTCCACGCCGCGCCGCCCTTCGCCTCCATCGCCGCGCGCCGGCGGGTCAGTTCCTCTTCGGAGATCGCGAGGTGGATGCGGCGGTTCGGAATGTCGATCTCGATCGTGTCGCCGTCCTCGACCAGCGCGATCGCGCCGCCCATCGCCGCCTCGGGCGAGGCGTGGCCGATCGACAGGCCGGAGGTGCCACCGGAGAAGCGGCCGTCGGTGAGCAGCGCGCACTCCGCGCCGAGGCCGCGGCTCTTCAGGTAGGAGGTCGGGTACAGCATCTCCTGCATGCCGGGACCGCCCTTGGGGCCTTCGTAGCGGATCACCACCACGTCGCCGGCCTGCACCTGCTCGCCGAGGATGCCCTCGACCGCGTATTCCTGACTCTCGTACACGCGGGCCTTGCCGGTGAACGTCCAGATCGATTCGTCCACGCCCGCCGTCTTCACGATGCAGCCCTTCTCGGCGATGTTGCCGTAGAGCACCGCGAGGCCGCCGTCGGCGGTGAAGGCGTGCGCCTTGTCGCGGATGATGCCGTGCTGGCGGTCGCTGTCGAGCGCCTTCCAGCGCCGGTCCTGGCTGAAGGCGACCTGGGTCGGCACCCCGCCGGGCGCCGCGCGATAGAAGGTGTGCACCGACTCGTCGCTCGTGCGCTTGATGTCCCACTTGTCCAGCGCCTCGGCCATCGAGGCGCTGTGAACGGTGGGCACTGCGGTGTGCAGCAGCCCGGCGCGGTCGAGCTCCCCAAGGATGCTCATGATGCCGCCGGCACGATGCACGTCCTCGACGTGAACGTCGGCGATCGCAGGCGCGACCTTGCACAGGCAGGGCACGCGACGGCTGATGCGGTCGATGTCCTTCATGGTGAAATCCACCCCCGCCTCCTTCGCCGCCGCGAGCAGGTGCAGCACGGTGTTGGTCGAGCCGCCCATCGCCACGTCCAGGCTCATCGCGTTCTCGAAAGCCTCGAAGCTGGCGATCGAGCGCGGCAGCGCCGAGGCGTCGTCCTGTTCGTAATAGCGGCGGGCGAGTTCGACGATGCGACGGCCCGCCTCCTTGAACAGGCGCTCGCGGTCGGCGTGGGTGGCGAGCGTGGTGCCGTTGCCCGGCAGCGAGAGGCCGAGCGCCTCGGTGAGGCAGTTCATCGAGTTGGCGGTGAACATGCCCGAGCAGGAGCCACAGGTCGGGCAGGCGGAGCGCTCGATGGCGTCGACCTCCTCGTCCGAGCAGCTCTTGTCGGCGGCCTTGACCATGGCATCGACGAGGTCGAGCGAGATGACCTTGGCCTCCCACTTCACCTTGCCCGCCTCCATCGGCCCGCCCGAGACGAAGATCGCCGGGATGTTCAGGCGCAACGCGGCCATCAGCATGCCCGGGGTGATCTTGTCGCAGTTCGAGATGCACACCAGGGCGTCGGCGGTGTGGGCGTTGCACATGTACTCGACGCTGTCGGCGATGAGGTCGCGCGAGGGCAGCGAGTACAGCATGCCGCCATGGCCCATGGCGATGCCGTCGTCCACCGCGATGGTGTTGAACTCCTTGGCGACGCCGCCGGCGGCCTCGATCTCGCGCGCGACCAGCTGGCCGAGGTCCTTGAGGTGCACATGGCCGGGCACGAACTGGGTGAAGCTGTTGGCGATCGCGATGATCGGCTTCTCGAAGTCGCCGTCCTTCATGCCGGTGGCGCGCCATAGCGCGCGGGCGCCCGCCATGTTGCGGCCGGCGGTGGAGGTGCGGGAACGATACTGAGGCATGGGGGCGCTCCGGAAGACTGTGCGGGAAAGTCCTCGAGTTTAACGCCGCGCCTTCTCCCGGTCACCCGTTCCGCGGCGACAGAGACCCGTGCGCGGTGGCCGCGGGCCTGCAAGCATGCGTATCATCGTGCAACGCCACCGCCCGCCGGAGTCCGCATGTCCGCCCAGCCCACCTCCTCCGCCCCCGCCACCGACGGCATCACCGAGGGCTTCGACCTCGACCCGGTCGAGATCCGCGTGCTCGGCGTCCTCATCGAGAAGGCCTTCGTCACGCCGGACGCCTACCCCCTGTCGCTGAACGCGATCCTCACCGGCTGCAACCAGCTCACCGCACGCGAGCCGGTGATGAGCGTGTCCGAAGCCCAGGCGCAGGCGGCGATCGATAGCCTGATCGCGCGCCGCCTGGTGTCGCGGCGCGACCAGGCGAGCTCGCGCGTGGCGAAGTACGAGCACCAGGTGCGCCTGCGCCACTCGCTGCCGCCGCCGGAACAGGCGGTGCTGGCGGTGCTGCTGCTGCGCGGCGCGCAGACCGCGGGCGAGTTGCGGCAACGCTGCGAGCGCCTGCACCGCTTCGACGAGATCTCCGCGGTGGAAGCCGTACTCGAACATCTCGCCGACAAGTTCCCGCCGATGGCCACCACCCTGCCGCGTGCGCCGGGCACCAAGGAAACGCGCTACGCCCACCTGCTCGGGGGCGAGGCGGCGGTGCAGGAAATGGCCGAAGCCCAGGCCGCGGGCCCGGGCGCGCCGGGCGCCGGACGCGGCCGGATCGCCGAACTCGAGCTCGAGGTCGCGCGCCTCGCTGCGGCGCTCGAAACCCTGCGTCGCGAGTTCGACGCCTTCCGCCAGCAATTCGACTGACCCCCCGACCACCTGCCTGCGGCCCATGCTGACTCATCCCCAGTTCGACCCCATCGCCTTCTCGCTCGGCCCCCTTTCGGTGCGCTGGTACGGCCTGATGTACCTGATCGCCTTTCTCCTCTTCATCGTGCTCGGCCGCATCCACGCCCGCCGGCGCCCGGAGCTCGGCTGGGATGCGCAGGCGATCGACGATCTGCTGATGTACGGCGTGCTCGGCGTGATCATCGGCGGCAGGCTGGGCGAGGTGCTGTTCTTCCAGCCCGGCTACTACCTGAGCCACCCGCTCGAGATCTTCGCCGTGTGGAAGGGTGGCATGAGCTTTCACGGCGGCTTCCTCGGCGTGCTCGCGGCGATGTGGCTTTACGGACGCCGGCACGGCAAGGGCTTCTGGCAGGTCACCGATTTCATCGCTCCGCTGGTGCCCACCGGGCTCGCCGCCGGGCGTATCGGCAACTTCATCAATGGCGAACTGTGGGGCCGGCCGGTGGAGACGGAGCTGCCCTGGGCGATGGTCTTCCCGTGGGTGGACGCGCTGCCGCGCCACCCCTCCCAGCTCTACCAGGCCGCCGGCGAGGGCCTGCTCCTGTTCGCGATCCTGTGGCTCTACTCGGCCAACCCCCGCCCGCTGCGTGCGGTGTCGGCAATGTTCCTGATCGGCTACGGCCTGCTGCGCTTCGCCGCCGAGTTCTTCCGCACGCCGGATCCCGGGATCTTCGGCACGCTCGCGCTGGGGCTGTCGACCGCGCAATGGCTGTGCGTGCCGATGGTGGCGGCGGGCGCCCTGCTCCTGCTGCGGACCCGCGCCCGCTGAGCGTCGCCGGCCGACGTCATGCCGGCGACGTTGGTGCGCGCTATGATCGCAGGCGACGACGATCGGGAGTGAGATGCCATGTCCGCCAGCGACCTTGTTTCACGGAGCCTTTCGAAGATGCGCGAGATGGTCGCGAACGCGACCACGCGCAAGCGCGAGCCCACCGAGCGCGAGATCGAGCGCGTGCGCGGCCAGCTGCAGGAATGCGCGGAAGGCCGCGGCGGCGAGGTATCGACCCGGCAACGCGCCGCCCGCCTCGCGGAAACCTATCTGCGCCTGGACGATGCCGGCCGGCACGCCTTCCTGCGCATGATCGCCCTCGAGTTCGGACCCGATCCGGCAGCGGTCGCCGCAGCGCACGAGGACTATCAGGCGGCGATCGGCACCGACACCCAGTGGGATGCGGAAGCCCGCCTGCGGGCGGCGATGCGCTCGCGCCGGCTGCGCATCCTGACCCAGTTCAACGCGATCCCGCAGGGCGTGAAGTTCCTCGTCGACCTGCGCGCCGACCTGCTGCGCTTCGTCGCCGAGGATCCGTTGCTGAAGCCGCTCGACCGCGAGCTCGAGGCCAGGCTCAGCGCCTGGTTCGACGTCGGCTTCCTCGAGTTGCAGCGCATCACGTGGAATTCGCCTGCCGCCCTCCTCGAGCGGCTGGTGGAATACGAGGCGGTGCACGAGATCCGGTCCTGGGCCGACCTCAAGAACCGGCTCGACTCCGACCGTCGCTGCTACGCGTTCTTCCACCCGCGGATGCCGCTCGAGCCGCTGATCTTCGTGCAGGTCGCGCTCGTCGAGGAGCTTGCCGACGACGTCCAGCGGCTACTCGACATCGATGCCCCGCTGGCGAACGCGGCCAAGTCCACGACGGCCATCTTCTACTCGATCAGCGCGACGCAGAAGGGTCTGCGCGGGGTGTCCTTCGGCAACTTCCTGCTCAAGCGCGTGATCGACGACCTCAAGCGCGACTTTCCCAAGCTCAGGACCTTCGCCACGCTGTCGCCGATTCCGGGCCTGGTGCGCTGGGCCGCGCAGAACCCGGAGGCCCTCACCGCCGCGATCACCGACGCCGACTGGAAGCACCTCGCGGCCGCCGGAGCCGACGCCCCCGAGTCCCCGCTGCTGCGCGGCCTGCTCGAGGGCAGCAGCGACTGGATGGAGGACGAGGCGCTCGCCACCGCGCTCCGCGCCCCGCTCCTGCGCGTGGCCGCCTACTACCTGACCCAGGCGAGCCGCAACGACCGGCCGGTGGATTCGGTTGCCCGCTTCCACCTCGGCAACGGCGCCCGCGTCGAACGCCTGAACTGGCTAGCGGACACCTCCGCGCGCGGCCTGTCGCAGTCCTGGGGCATCATGGTCAACTACCTCTACGATCCCGACCGCATCGAGCAGAACCTCGAGGCCTACGAGGACGAAGGCAGGGTCGACGCCTCGCCCGCGGTGCGCCGCATGGCGCGCCAATGACCGGCCGGTGAGCGGGAGGCGCCCCTCGCCGGCGCACGGACATATTGCACAGCACACGGATGGCCGATCGTCTAACCTTGCCCATGTCGGGCATCGCCCGATTCGGAAATCTCCCAGGGAGAGACGTGTGCGCCTACCTTTTAGGCATTCTTCGATCCGCGTCCGCCTGCTGCTGGCAAGCACGGTCGTCCAGGTGGTGTTGCTGACCCTGCTGCTCGCCAACAGCGTGCGGCTGATGAACAATGCCGCCTCGGCCAGCTTCGACACCCTCGTCGTGCAGAACGCCAGCATGCTGCACGCGATGGCGGTCGCCTATGGCGACCAGCAGCGCTATGGCGAGCTTCAGGACGTCCTCGGCGAACTGCTGGCGGACTCGGGCGAGGGGCTGATCTATGTGCGCGTGGTGAGCCCGGACGATCGCCTGCTGGTCAGCGCCGGCCTGCCCGAAATGCGCCAGCTGCCGCCGCCCACCGGCGAACTGACCGACTCGCTCGACGGCGTGCTGGGCAAGCCGCTGATCCATGTGCGCAAACCGCTGCTGCTGCCGCGCAACGAAGTCGGCTTCCTCCAGTTCGGGGTCGCGGTCTCGGTGCTCGCCGCCGCCCGCCAGGCGATCGTCGAGCAGGGCACGATCATCGCGCTCTCCGAGATCGCGCTCACCGCGCTGCTGCTGTCGGTGATCGGCTACCTGCTCACCCACAACCTCGGCCGTCTGCTCGCCGGCAGCAAGGCGATCGCCGAGGGCCACCTCGATCACCGCCTGCCGGCCGAGGGCGAGGACGAGCTCGCGGTGCTCGCCCGCCACTTCAACATCATGGCCTCCAACCTGCAGCAGCGCATCACCGAACTGCAGCACACGGCCTCCAGGCTGAGCGCGAGCGAGGAGCGCTATGCGCTCGCGATCGGCGGCGCCAACGACGGCCTGTGGGACTGGGACATCGAGGGCGGCAGCGCCTACTATTCGGATCGCTATTGCGAAATCCTCGGGCTCGCGCCCGGCAGCCTGCCGTCGCGTCCGGACGTGATCTTCGCCTACATGCACCCGGACGACATCGAGAACTACCGCGATCGCATGATCGCCCACCTCAAGGGCGAGAGTGCGCAGTTCATGGTCGAGCACCGCGTGCGCCTGCCCGACCACCGCTATCGCTGGGTGCTGACGCGCGGCGTCGCTCGCCGCAACGAGCGATCGCGCGCAGTGCGGATGGCGGGTTCGATCGGCGATGTGGACCTGCGCAAGCGGGCCGAGCAACAGCTGCTGCACGACGCCCTGCACGACAGCCTCACCGGCCTGCCCAACCGCGCGATGTTCCTCGAACACGCGCTGCGCGCGATCGGGCAGCAGCGCCGCGACCGCAGGTATCGCTTCGCCGTGCTGGCGATCAACATCGAACGCTTCAGCCTGGTCAACGACAGCTACGGCCACGCGGTGGGCGACGAACTGCTGCGCCGGGTGGCCCGCCACATCAGCAACTCGATGCGCGAGGGCGACGTCGCCGCACGCGTCGGCGGCGACCAGTTCGCCCTGCTGCTGAACGGCATCGGCGATTCGACCGACGCGCTGCGCATCGCCGAGTCCCTCGTCGAGCTGCCGGGGATCGACATCGCCGGCGCCGGCTGCAGCTTCGACCTCCACTGCCGCATCGGCGTCGTCGTCAGCGACCCGCAGCGCGAGGATCCGGAATCGCTGCTGCGCGATGCGGACAACGCCCTGCACCGCGCGCGTCGAAGCTCGACCAGCGCGATCGAGTTCTTCCACGATTCGATGCACACCCAGGCGGTGCGTACGCTGCAGCTCGAGGCCGACCTGCGCGAGGCGCTCCGTACCCGCAGCCTGACCGTCCACTACCAGGCGATCGTCGCCCTCGCCGATGGCCAGCCGACCAGTTTCGAGGCCCTGGTCCGCTGGCCGCACCCGGTGCACGGCATGATGCCGCCGAGCGAGTTCGTCCCGCTGGCCGAGACCCTCGACCTGATCCACGAGCTCGGCATGCAGGTGCTGGAGACCGCCTGCACCGACATCCGCGAACACCTCAGCCTTCATCCCGCAGCGCCGGCGCTGCGGGTCGGCGTCAATCTGTCCGCCCGCCAGCTCGCCCGGCCGCGCCTCGCCGAGGAGCTGCTGGAGGTGATCGACCGCAACAAGGTCTCGCGCAAGTGCCTGCGCTTCGAGGTGACCGAAAGCCTGCTCACGCAGCCCGACGGCCCCGCCTCGCGTACGCTGCAGGCGCTGCGCAGCGCCGGCTGCAGCGTACTGATCGACGACTTCGGCACCGGCTACTCGACCCTGAGCTATCTCCACACCATCCCCTGCGACGTGGTCAAGCTCGACGGCTCCTTCGTCCATTCCATCACCGAGGATCCGCGCCTGCGCGCCATCGTCCGCCGCAGCATCCAGCTCGCCCACGATCTGGGGATGACGGTGGTGGCGGAGTGCATCGAGACCGAAGCGCAACACCGGATCCTTCGCGAGGTCGGCTGCGACTACGGCCAGGGATACCTGTTCGCCCGCCCCATGCCGCGCGAGAGAGCGTGGAGTCGGCTCCAAACCAAGGTCACGGAAGTCCATTCATGAAGACGTTACTGCTCGCGCTGATGAGCCTCTGGGCGCTCGAGGTCCACGCAACGCAGTCCGACATGCTCGACCTGTCCGGCTTCGCCACCCTCGGCGTGGCGGTCACCGATCGCAACGACACCCGTTTCAGCCGCGTCGGCTTCGATCACCCCGGCGATCAGAATCCCGACTTCGGTCCCGACTCGGTGCTCGGCATCCAGGCAAACTGGCGCTTCTCGCCGCAGGCGGCCGCGGTGCTGCAGGTCCTGAGTCGCGAGAGCCCGCGCGGCAGCTACATGCCGCGCCCGACGCTCGCATTCTTCAGCTACCAGCTCGATCCGGCACTGACCGTTCGGCTCGGACGGATGCGCGGGCCCTTCTTCATGTTTTCGGACACGATCGACATCAACTACGCGCAACCCTGGATTCGGTCGCCGATCGAGGTCTACGGCCTCAACCCCTACGTCGATCTGGACGGCGTCGATCTGCTCTACCGGACTCGCATCCGGAACGTCGACATCGAAGTTCATCCCTACTTCGGCAGCAGCCGGATCGACGTCTTCGAGGACGGCGAAAGCCGCCTGAAAGGGATCATCGGCATGAACCTGGCCCTGTCGAGCGGCGATCTGTCGATTCACGCGGGCTACAGCAGCGCCGACCAGAAGCTGCAGTGGAGTGACCCGCTCCACGACTGGCTCCAGGGCGCGCTGAGACGCACGGAAGGCGGGGTGCCGTTTGCCGAGCAGATGTCCGGCAGCGACGGCCGTGCCCGCTTCGCATCCGCCGGCTTCCAGTGGGATAACGGGCGCTGGCTCCTGATCGGCGAATATGCGCGGCGCAAGGTTTCGCAAAATGCCAACAGCGCCCACGGCTGGTACCTGACGGCCGGGCGTCGTTTCGGCACGGTCATCCCGTACCTGACGTACGCGCGCCAGATTCAGGATGAAGCGATCGTGGACATCCCCCCCGCGTCCGAACTCAGCGCGGCCGTCGAATACTTCAACGCTTCGCGCAATCTCGCCCAACGGAGCGTGACGGCCGGGGTTCGCTGGGATTTCGCGGACAACGCAGCACTCAAGGCCGAGCTCATGCGGGCAGAGACCGCCGACGGCGCCAGCGGCTCATTCTACTCTTTCGACACTTCCACTTCAGCCCTCGTCCGCGGGCGCACCGTGAACGTGCTGAGCGTATCGATCGATGTCACCTTCTGAGCAAAATCCGGCGTCCTGGCTGCGACTGCTGGTGCTCGCCGCACTGATGGCGGGGGCACTGCCGGTGAACGCCCAGGTGGTGATGGTGACCGCCGCCGCAGGCCCGGTGGAGACCCTGAGCCGGAGCGAAGCCGAGCAGCTCTATCTCGGACGGCGGACGACCCTCGACAATGGTCGGGCGGTGAGTCTGCTCGATCTTCCCATCGGCGCCGTGCGCAATGCGTTCTACCAGCAACTCACCGGAAAGAACCCCATTCAGATTCGCGCCTACTGGTCGCGCCAGGTCTTCACCGGCCGCGCGCTGCCGCCGCGCGAGGCGCGCGGCATCGAGGAAGCGCGCGAGATCCTCGTGGCCGAACCGAACACCATCGGCTATCTGCCCGAAGCCGAGATCGACTCGCGCCTGCGCATCCTGCTTCGCCTCCCTTGAACCATGCAGGGCGCCGATCCTATTGACCTCGGTCTGCCTCGGTGTTGTAATGCGAATCGTTCTTGTTCCTAGTGATGATTTCCGTGACGACTCCGCCCCACCGCGCCGAGCCCGGCGGCAGCGCAGCGCATGCCACCGAAAGCGAGCCACGGCCCACACTCGGAACGGCGATCCCGAGCGCGATGCTGCTCGGCGGCAGGGATACGGTCGCCATCGAACATCGCGGAGTCATCTATGTCCTGCGCGCGACCCGCGCCGGGAAATTGATCCTGACCAAATGACGGCGGCCCTCGAGGCCGCAGAATACGAATCCAGTTTCGAGGGCGAAACATGTACGTTTGCGTCTGCAACGCGATAACCGAACGCCACATCGGCCAAGCCGTCGACGAAGGCATGTGCAGTCTGCGCGAGCTGCGCGAGCAGCTCGGGGTCGGTGCCGAATGCGGCCGTTGCGCCCGCCATGCGCGGGAGTGCATGCACGCCGCCCTCGGGGGCGGCAGCTCGCTTGCCCCTGCCGCGGCGGCGGTCGGCCTGTGCGCGGCTGTGCCGGCGATGGAGGCCGCGTGATCGAGTCGCCCTGGTCCGCCCCCGGGATCGTCCGCACCGCCTCGCCTGCGGGGCGTGGCCTGCGGCCGCGCGCGGGCGCCACGAGATGAGACCCGCGTTGCAGCACGTTCGGTTCATTCCATCCGGCAGCGTAAGCCTGCCTGGCTCGGCAGTGCTTCGACCGGCGCCGCGCGCCGACGCCAGCAGTCCGATGCGCCTCACCCCGGCGCGTGCGGGCCTCGGCCTGCTGGTCCTGGCCGCCCATCTGGGCGGCTTCGCAGCGCTCGCCCAACTCGCGCGACAGACGGAGAGGCCGCCCCAGGTGGTGCCGATCCAGGTCGCATTGGTACAGGCACCGGAGCCGCAGCTCGCGGCAGGCGCGCCGGAAACCCCCGCCCCCCTGCCGGCGGCGCAGCCGCCCGAACCGCCGAAGCCTGCGCCGCCGAAGCCCGCGCCGCCGAAGCCTGCGCCGCCGAAGCCCGCCCCGCCGAAGCCCGCGCCGCCGAAGCCCGCGCCGCCGAAGCCCGCGCCGCCCAAACCGGCGCCCGCCGATCCCGCGCCGCCCGCTCCAGCCGTCCAGCCCGCGCCGGCGAGTCCCGTGGGCGAGGCGCCAGTCGCACCCGCGTCGAGCACCGGTGCGCCCCCGCCCCCCACCCCGGACCGGGTGGGCGCCTCCGCCGCGGCCGGGCCCACGGTCACCGCCGCCCGCTTCGATGCAGCCTACCTCAGGAACCCCGCGCCGGCTTATCCTCCGCTGTCCCGCCGCCTGCGCGAGGAAGGCAAGGTCCTGCTCAAGGTGCGGGTGTCCGCCGACGGCAGCGCACGCACGGTCGAGGTGGACCAGAGCTCCGGCAGCGAGCGCCTGGACCGTGCCGCACGCGAGGCGGTCGCACGCTGGCGCTTCGTCCCCGCCCGCCGCGGCGAGCAGCCGGTCGAGGCCACCGTGCTCGTGCCGATCATCTTCAAACTCCAGGGAAACTGAACATGAATTCCATCCAGGCCTTCGGCCTCGCCCACCTGTGGGCCCAATCGGATTTCGTCATCCGCGCGGTCGCCGCGCTCCTGCTGCTGATGTCGGTCACCAGCTGGTACCTGATCCTGCTGCGCGGGTTGCGCCAGCTGAAGGCGCGCCGCTTCGATCTGGCGGTGGAGGCGTTCTGGGCCGCGCCCAGCCTCGACCACGGCCTGCGCCGCCTGCATGAGCAGGCGCCCGATTCGCCCTTCGAGGCGCTTGCACGCCAGGGCGCGGCCGCCGCCGAACATGTGCGCCGCCACGAACACCAGGAAACCCTCGGTGGCCGGCTCGACGCTGACGAGGTGCTGACCCGCGCGCTGCGCAAGTCGATCGCCCTGTCGACCGCCCAGCTCGAGGCGGGCATGACGATGCTCGCCTCGATCGGCTCTACCGCCCCCTTCGTCGGCCTGTTCGGCACGGTGTGGGGCATCTATCACGCCCTGGTGAACATCAGCGCCTCCGGCATGGCGACCCTCGACAAGGTGGCAGGCCCGGTGGGAGAGGCGCTGATCATGACCGCCTTCGGCCTATTCGTCGCCATCCCGGCGGTGCTCGCCTACAACGCGGTCACCCGCGCCAACCGGGTCGAACTCTCCGAACTCGACGCCTTCGCCCACGACCTGCACGCCTGGTTCTCGACCGGCGCCCGCATCGTACCGGCGCCCGCCGTCCAGCCTGCGAACCAGGCACCGTCCGCCAAGCCCGGCCTCGCCGGCAGGGGAGCGGCGTAATGGCATTCGGCGGCTTCAGCCAGGGCGACAACCGCCCGCCGCAGAGCGACATCAACATGGTGCCGCTGATCGACGTAATGCTCGTGCTGCTGATCGTGTTCATGATCACCGCGCCGCTGCTGACCCATTCGGTGAAAATCGACCTTCCGCAAGCAAGCAGCGAGCCGACCACGGAGAAGCCCGAGACGGTCACCCTCGCGCTCGATGGCAGCGGACGACTGTTCTGGAACGACCAGCCGCTCGAGGACGCGGCCCTGCCCGAGCGGCTGGCGCGCGCCGCCGAGGCCACGCCGCAGCCGGAACTCCATCTGCGCGCCGACCGCGACACCCGTTACCAGAAGCTGGCCGAGGTGATGGCGCTCGCGCGCGAGGCCGGGATCGAGAAGATGGGCTTCATCACCGTGCCCCAGGCTTCGCCCGCCGCGCGGTAAGCCGAGCACACCGCAGCGCGCCGGGACGTCAGCGCCGGCGCACGCGGACGATCACCTCGACACCGGCGAGCTCGAAGCCGGGCGGCAGCTGGGCGGGGTCGATCGCCGGCCACGGCCCGGCGGGCAGATCGCGCACCTCGCCGCTGTCGATGTCGATCAGATGATGGTGAGGATGCAGGCCGGAGTCGTACACGACTCGGTCGCGGTCCACCGCGAGTTCGCGCAGCAGCCCCTTCGCGCAGAACAGGGCGAGAGTGTTATAGACGGTGGCGCGGGAAATCTCGGGCGCGCGCACGCGCGCCGCGTTCAGCACCTGCTCGGCCGTCATGTGTACCGGCCGGGCAAGGAGTGCGCGCGCGATCTCGCGGCGCTGCCGGGTGGGTGAAATGCCCGCGCCGCGCAGGCGTTCCGTCAGCGGGTTCATGGAGTCAGGCGCGCGTGGCGTGGGCGAGCATGGCGCCGGGCGCGAATGCGCCCGGCCAGGACGACAGCCCATCAGTCGAAGGGCTTCGGACGCGGCGTCGCATCCGCCGACGGCGGCAGGATGGGCAGCCGGAAGAGCGGCTGATCACCGGTCAGCGTCTTCAGGAAGGCGACGATCCTTGCGTTCTCGTCGTCGGTGAACTTCCTGCCGAGCTGCAGGCGGCCCATGATGTCGACCGCCTCGGTGAGGGTGTTCGCCGCGCCGTCGTGGAAGTAGGGATAGGTCAGTTCCACGTTGCGCAGGGTCGGCACCTTGAAGTTGAAGCGATCGGCGTCGTTGCCGGTGACCGCGGCACGGCCCTCCACGCCCTCGTTGCCCTTGTAGGGCTCGACGACGCCCATCTTCTGGAAGGAGTTGCCGCCGGCGGCCTCGCCGTTGTGGCAGGCGACGCAGCCGCTGTCACGGAACAGCTCGTAGCCGGCGAGCTCGGTCGGGCTCAGCGCGTCGCCCTTGCCGAGCAACCACTGGTCGAAGCGCGAGTTCGGCGTCACCAGGGTCTTCTCGAACTCGGCGATCGCCTCCGTGACCTGATCGATGTCGATCTTGTCCTTGTCGAATACCTGACGGAATTCGCGCACGTAGGCTGGAATCGACTCGATCACCCCCACCGCCAGGGTGTGGGTGAAGCCCATCTCGGCCGGGTTCGCGATCGGGCCGCCGGCCTGCTCCTTGAGGTCGGCCGCGCGACCGTCCCAGAACTGGGCGACGTTGAGGCTCGAGTTGAGCACGGTCGGCGAGTTGATCGAGCCTTGCTGCCATCTGTCACCGATCGAGGTCGGAAGGTTGTCGCTGCCGCCCATCGACAGATTGTGGCAGGAGTTGCAGGAGATGAAACCGGAGTTCGACAGGCGCGGGTCGAAGTAGAGCTTCTTGCCCAGCTCGGCCTTGCCGATGTTGATGTTCTGCGGCGGACGGATCGGGGTGATCGGCTCGTCACGCACGCCAGCCGCCCAGGCCGACCCGGCGACCGCGAGTCCGACCGCAATACCCAGCAGCTTCATCTTCATGGTGGCGTTCTCCTTGCTCGAAATGCGCCCGGAATGGGCAGATTGGACCGTGTCTAAATGTTTCACGAAAGGATAGCCCGCCCGCGACGGCGCGTTTCTTGATCCAGATCATCAAATGCGCCTTTCGGGCCCGACCCGCGGAGCTCGCGCCGACGCTGCAAATCGATACACAGGCCGCCGGAGCGAACATTTACAGTGCATCCATTGTCTGTCCTCCCGCCAATCCCCTCACCACGACCCGACAACATGAAGCCAGCATCGCCTCCCCGCCCCGCCCCAAGATGGAAACGCCCCCTCCTCGGCCTCGCTGCCCTGTGCGTGCTCGCCGCCCTCGTCTGGACCGGCTGGCGCGCCATGCAGCAGCGCGAGGACGGCCTCGCCGCCTACCAGCTCGCCACCGTCGCCCGCGGCGACATCGAGGACGTCGTCACCGCGACCGGCACCCTGCAGCCACGCAACTACGTCGATGTCGGCGCCCAAGTGTCCGGTCAGCTCGAGAGAATCCATGTCGAGGTCGGCAGCGAGGTCGAGCAGGGCCAGCTGCTGGCCGAGATCGATCCCACCGTCTATCGCGCCCGGGTGGACGCATCGCGCGCGCAGCTGCGCAACCTGCGCGCCCAGCTCAAGGACCGCGAGGCCCAGCTCGCCCTCGCCCGCATCCAGTTCCGCCGCCAGACCGCGCTGATGGCCGAGGACGCCACCACCAGGGAAAGCGTGCAGAGCGCCGAAGCGACGCAGAAGTCGGCCGCGGCCCAGCTCGAGGCGCTGCGCGCCCAGATCGAGCAGATCGAATCCACCCTGCGTGCCGACGAGGCCAACCTCGAGTACGCCGACATCCTGTCGCCGATGAGCGGCACGGTGGTGTCGATCACCGCCCGCCAGGGCCAGACGCTCAACACCAACCAGCAGGCACCGGTGATCCTGCGCGTGGCCGATCTCAGCACGATGACGGTGCAGACCGAGGTCTCGGAAGCCGACGTCGGCCGCCTGCGGCTCGGCATGGAAGCCTACTTCACCACCCTCGGTGGGGGCAGCGAGCGCTGGCGCGGCAAGCTCGAGAAGATCGAGCCCACGCCGACGGTGACCAACAACGTCGTGCTCTACAACGCGCTGTTCGACGTCCCCAACCCGGACGGCCGACTGATGACGCAGATGACCGCCCAGGTCTTCTTCGTCGTCGCCCAGGCCGAGAACGCGCTGGTGGTGCCGATGGCGGCGCTCGCGCAGGGCGCGCCGCGCGCCCGCGGCGCGCAGGCCGCGGCACGGGCGGTGTCGGCGACGCCCGCCGACGAGTCCCGTCCCGCCGTCCGCCGCGGCACGGTCAGGGTGGTCGGCGCCAGGGGCGCGCTCGAGGAGCGCGCGGTCGAGATCGGCGTCGCCAACCGGGTGCAGGCGGAAATCCGCTCGGGGCTTGCCGAAGGCGATCAGGTCGTCGCCGGCCTGGCGCGCGCCGCCAACGGCGCCGGTGGCGCGGCTGGCAGGACGCCCCGCCTGTGAAGGCCGAACGCCTCCCGCTGCCCGCCGCGACGTCAGCCGCCGCCCGCCAGCCGCTGATCGAACTCGCCGGCATCACCCGCACCTTCGTCAATGGCGAGGTCGAGACGCGCGTCCTGCACGGCATCGACCTCACCATCTACGCGGGCGAGTTCGTCGCCATCATGGGCGCCTCGGGCTCGGGCAAGTCGACCCTGATGAACATCATCGGCTGCCTCGACCGCGCCAGCAGCGGCAGCTACCGCTTCATGGGCGAGGACGTCGCCGGCTTCGACCGGGATGAGCTCGCTCGCCTGCGCCGCGAGGCCTTCGGCTTCGTGTTCCAGAGCTACAACCTGATCGGCGGCGCGACCGCGCGCGAGAACGTCGAGGTGCCGGCGATCTACTCGGGCATGCCGCGCGAGGAGCGCCACGCGCGCGCCGAAGCCCTGCTCACGACGCTCGGCCTCGGCGAGCGCACCCACCACCGCCCCAACCAGCTCTCCGGCGGACAGCAGCAGCGGGTGTCGATCGCGCGCGCGCTGATGAACGGCGGGCGCATCATCCTCGCCGACGAACCCACCGGCGCGCTCGACAGCCGCAGCGGCGAGGAGGTCATGAAGCTGCTGCGCCGGCTCTCGGAAGACGGCCACACGGTGATCCTGATCACCCACGAGCGCGAGGTCGCCGAGATGGCGCACCGGCTGATCGAGATCCGCGACGGCCGCGTCGTCGGCGACCCCGGCCCGCAGCCGCCGGTCAATCCGGAGCCCGATTTCAGCCCCCATGTCGATCGCACCTCACCGATGTCGGACCTGACGGAGGCCACCCGCACCGCGCTGCGCGCAATACGCGCCAACCTGTTCCGCTCGATCCTGACCCTGCTCGGCATCGTCATCGGCGTCGCCTCGGTAATCGCGATGCTGGCGATCGGCGACGGCGCCAAGCAGAAGGTGATCGACCAGATCAGCGCGATGGGCACCAACCTGCTCACGGTCCGCCCCGGTGCGCCCAACACCCGCGGCCGCGACGCCCCCGCGACCCTGGTGATCGAGGACGTGCGCGCAATCGCCGAGTTGCCCAACGTGCTCGCCTCGGTGCCCGAGCAGGGCGGCACGATCACCGTGCGTTTCGGCAACACCGACCACCGCACCAGCGTCAACGGCACCTCCGCCGACTATGTGCTCGCGCGCAGCTGGGAGGTCGCCAGCGGCACCTTCTTCTCCGTCGAGGACGAGGCGCGCTACGCCACGGTGGCGGTGCTCGGCCAGACCGTAGCCGACGCGCTCTTCCCCACCGGCGACGCCGTGGGCCAGTTCATCCTGGTCAACAACATCCCCTTCCAGGTCACCGGCACGATGACGCCCAAGGGCGCCACGCCCTGGGGCCAGGACCAGGACGACATCGTCTTCGTCCCCTACACCACCGGCAGCCTGCGCATCACCGGCCAGCGCTTCCTGCGCAACGCCACCGTCGCGGTCGATGACGTCGGCGCGATCGACGACACCCAGGCCGCGGTGCAGAGCCTGCTGCTTGCACGCCACGGCGTCGAGGACTTCCAGATCCGCAACATGGCCTCGGTGCTCGACACCGTCTCCGAAACCCAGAACACGCTCACCGTGCTGCTCGGCACGGTAGCGGCGATCTCGCTGCTGGTGGGCGGCATCGGCGTCATGAACATCATGCTGGTGTCGGTCACCGAACGCACCCGCGAGATCGGCATCCGCATGGCGACCGGCGCACGCACCCGCAACATCCTCCAGCAGTTCCTGATCGAGGCCCTGGTGGTATCGGCGGTCGGCGGCCTCATCGGCGTCGCCGCCGGCTTGGGCAGCGCCGCGCTGATCGCCTGGTTCGGCACCGCGATCGAGTACTCGGTCGCGCCGGTGCTGCTCGCCTTCGGCTGCGCCTTCGCCACCGGCCTCGTGTTCGGCTACCTGCCCGCGCGCAAGGCCGCCCGCCTCGACCCGGTGACCGCCCTCGCTTCGGAGTGAATCCATGACCCCGTCTCGCACGCGCCCCTCGCTCTCCGCCCCGATTTCAGGCCTGTTCGCCGCGCTGCTGCTCGCCGGCTGCGCGATCGGCGAACCGGTGCGGAAACCCGCGCTCGACCTGCCGGTGAACTGGCATGAGACCGCCGCCACCGACGCCCCGGCCGCGGACATCGACCCCGCGTGGTGGCAGTCCTTCGCCTCGCCGCGGCTGGACGCGCTGATCCGCGAGGCGGTCGCCGCCAGCCCCGACCTGCGCAGCCAGGCCGAACGCGTGGTGCAGGCCGAACTGGCGCTGCGCAGCGTAGGCGCCTCGCTCTTCCCCACCCTCGAGCTCGGCGGCAGCAGCGCCAGCCGGCGTGTGGACGGCGACGGCTCGGAGTCGACCGCGCTCAACCTGTCGGCCGGCTACGAGCTCGACCTGTGGGGCCGCATCGCAGCCACGGTCGACAGCGCCGAGGCCAGCCTCGCCGCCACCCGCTTCGACCACGACGCCGCCCGCCTCAGCCTGGCCGCCGGCGTCGCCACCAGCTGGTTCCAGATCCTCGCCCTGGAGGAGCGGCTGACGATCGCCCGCCGCAACCTCGAGATCGCCGAGCGCGTGCTTCGCGTCGCCGAAGCCCGTTACCGGCACGGCGCCGCCTCGGCGCTCGACGTCAGCCGCCAGCGGACCGAGGTGCTCGCCCAGCGCGCCGCGATCGAGCCGCTCGAGGTCCAGGAGCGGCAGACGCGCTCGGCGCTCGCGATCCTGCTCGGCCGCGCGCCGCAGACGCTGGCCGCAGCCGACGAGCGGCTCGTCGAACTGGCCGTGCCCGCGGTCTCCCCCGGCCTGCCCTCGCAGCTCCTGCTGCGCCGGCCGGACATCGCCGCCAGCGAGGCCGGGCTCGCCGCCGCCGCCGCCGACGTGGCCGCGGCGCGCGCCGCACTGCTGCCGTCGCTGAACCTGTCGGCCACCGGCGGGGTCGCGAGCGGCGCCCTGCTCTCGCTCGCCGACCCCACCGAAAGCCTGTCGCTGTCCGCCGCGCTGCTGCAGCGCATCTTCGACGGCGGCCGCCTGCGCTCCCAGGTCGCGATCGAGCGTTCGCGTCAGCGCGCGCTGCTCGAAGACCATCGACGCATCGTTCTCGCCGCCCTCAAGGAGGTGGAGGACGCCCTCGGCAACACCTCGCGCGACGCCAACCGCGAGGCGGCCCAGCACGCGATCATCGCCGAGGCCGAGCGCAGCCTGCGCCTCGCCGAGCTGCGCTACCGCGAAGGGGCCGACGATCTGCTCGCGGTGCTCGACGCCCAGCGCACCCTGTTCTCCGCCGAGGAACAACTCGCCCTGCTGCGCCTGGCGCGGCTGACCGACGCGGTCGACCTGTACAAGGCACTCGGCGGCGGATGGACGCCGGCCGAGGCCGGCGTCCCGCCCTCGAGCTGAGGCTTGGTGGCCACGCTCGCTCGCGCGGCGTGGCATGAATGCAAGATTGCGAATGCGAACTGTTCGCAGTTGCATTGACATTCATCAAATCCTCTGTGACAATCCCGTCCGTCTGCAGATGCAGATCGCGTGGCACCGCGCCCACCTGAAGGCGCGTCGGCGCGCGACCCGCGCTCGCAACACCCACCCAGCCAGCCACTCCGCCGCGTGCGGATCAGCCAGCCAAGCCAGCCCTGCTTGACCCGGAGATCCGCACGCGCGCCCGCCCTCGCGGCGAGCGTGGAACGCCGCCGCGAAGCTCCGGGCCGGGGCCGGCCACACCCTTCGTGACCGCCAACCCGTGCTCAGGAAAACAATCAGATGTCGCTGAACAAGCCCAACGTGAAGCAGCCCGCCACGCTCCGCCGCCGCCCCGCCCTCACCCGCACCGGCCTCGCGCTCGGCCTGTCCACCGCCATGCTGGCCCCCGCCGGTGCGCTCGGCGCCGAGGAGCAGACCGAGATGACGGCGGTCGAGGTGGTCGACACGGTGATCGACCCCAACCCCAACGCCGAACCCGGCGTGCCCTACAAGGCCAGGACCTCGGGCGACAAGCGGCACGTCAAGCCGCTCGCCGAGACGCCGCAGACCATCCAGGTAATCACCGCCAAGCAGCTCGAGGACAGCGGCCGCAGCGACCTGCGCGATATCCTGCAGGCGCAGCCGGGCATCACCCTGGGCACCGGCGAGAACGGCAACGCCTTCGGCGACCGCTACGTCATCCGCGGCCAGGAGGCACGCAGCGACGTCTTCGTCGATGGCCTGCGCGACCCCGGCATGACGGTGCGCGAGAGCTTCGCCACCGAGCAGGTGGAGATCACCAAGGGCCCGAGCTCGACCTTCGCCGGCCGCGGCGCCACCGGCGGCGCGGTCAACTCGGTGACCAAGCAGGCCACCACCGACCTCGACTTCGCCAGGCTCTCGGCCGGCTTCGGCAGCGATGACTACCGCCGCTACACCTTCGACGGCAACCGTGTCCTCACCGACACCCTGGCTGTGCGGGTCAACCTGCTCGACGCCTACCAGGAAGTGCCCGATCGCGGCCCCGCCGATCGCGACCGCGAGGGCGCGGCGGTGTCCCTGCTGTGGAAGCCGACCGACAAGCTCGACGTCACCGCCGACTACTACTTCGCCCAGGCGGAGGACAAGCCGGACATGGGCGCCTACATCGACCGCAGCACCGGCAGGGTCGTCAAGGACGTACCGGTCTATCTGCAGGCCGAGGACTTCCTCGAGTCGAAGATCGACACCTGGACGCTACGCCTCGGCTACCAGTTCAGTGCCGACCTCCGCCTCGAGAACCTGACCCGCTACGGCACCACCGAGAACGGCTACCTGACCACCGGCTACCGCGGCACTTCGCTCAGCACCCATCAGGGCTGGCAGGATGTCGACTACTTCGCCAACGCGCTGAACCTCTACCTCGACAAGCGGATCGCCGGCATGAAGCACCAGTTCGTGTTCGGCCTCGAGTATTCCGACCACAGCGTGAAGAACGGCGTCTACGACTACCGGGCGAACTCGCCCACCAACTGCGTGGCGAACGGCCGCGGCGGTCCGCAGCCGGGCCACTGCCCGATCGTCGACGGCCGTCAGGTCGTGCCGGACATCGGCCGCATGATGAACCGCAGCTTCAGCAAGGGCGACTGGGACACCGACTGGAAGGTGAAGACGGTGTCGCTGTCGGCGATGGACACGGTCGACCTGAACGACGAGTGGAGCGTTTTCGGCGGCCTGCGCTACGACCGCTTCGAGTACGACAACACGGTCATCGACCGCAGCGCCGGCGCGCTCGACTACGCGCTCGAGGACGGCCTGTGGAACGGCCACGCCGGGATCAGCTACACGTTCCGCCCCGACGCCAACGTCTACTTCAACTACAGCACCGCGAGCGACTTCAACGGCGGCGAGTCCGACGTCGGTGCCAGCTGCGGCTACGGCGGCATCTGCGTGCCGAGCGGCACCACCGCCGAGGAGCGGCTGCGCATGTTCGCCAACAGCAAGCCGGAGAAGTCGCAGAACTTCGAGCTCGGCACCAAGTGGAACCTGATGGACGGCCGCCTGCTCGCCAGCGGCGCGGTGTTCCGCACCGTCAAGACCGACGTCATGGAGAACGCCACCGACGACGCCTACTCGAGCATCGGCAGCATCAACACCGGCGAATACCGGGTCGAAGGCGCCGAGCTCGGCCTGAGCGGCAAGCTCACCGACAAGCTGATGGTGCAGGCCGGCGTGGCGGTGATGAACTCCGAGATCCGCGAGTCGCAGGATCCCGACAACGTCGGCAAGGGCCTGAGCAACTTCCCCGAGAAGACCGCCTCGCTGCTGCTGAGCTACGAGCTCACGCCGAAATTCACCTTCGGCGGCGGCCTCACCCACTCGAGCGAGAAGTACTCGGGCGAGCCGGAGTCGGCCGCGGCGACCGACCTCAAGGTGCCCGCCTACACCGTCTATGACCTGTTCGCGAGCTATCGCGTCAGCAAGGACCTGACCGCGCGCCTGAACATCGGCAACCTCACCGACGAGGACTACTACACCGCGGCCTACCGCTCGGGCGCCTTCGCCTACATCGGCGACGCCCGCAACGTGCGCCTGACCCTCGACTACAACTTCTGAGCCCGACCTCGCGGGAGGGCGCCGGACGCGCATGTCCGGCGCCCTCCCCGCTTCGATTCTCATGACGCCAATAGAACCGCCGTCTTCGCCGCTCGATCGCATCCCGCCCGACATCCTGTGCGCGCAGGACTACGAGGCCCTCGCGCCCCGTTTCATCGCGCCCGGGGCACACGCCTACATCGCCGGCGGCAGCGGTGACGAGGCCACGCTGCGCGCCAACCTCAGCGCCTTCGCCTCCGTCCGCATCCTGCCCCGCCTGCTGCGCGACGTAACCGCCGGCCACACCCGGGTCGAGCTCTTCGGCCGCAGCCTGCGCCACCCGATCCTGCTCGCGCCGCTCGCCTTCCAGACCCTGGCCCATCCGCACGGCGAGCTCGACACCGCGCGCGCCGCGCAGGCCACCGACACCTGCCTGGTGGCGAGCACGCTGTCCGCCTTTGCGCTGGAAGAGATCGCGCGCCACAACCGCGGCGAGAACTGGTTCCAGCTCTACTTCCAGCCGCTGCGCGCAGCCACCCTCGACCTCGTGCGCCGGGCGGAAGCCGCGGGGTATGCGGCGCTCGTCGTCACCCTCGACGCCGCGGTACAGAGCCCGAGCCGGCGCGCCCTGCGCGCGGGCTTCCGCCTGCCGCCCGACCTCGCACCGGCCAATCTCCGCGCCCACCCCCGCCCCGGCCAGGTCAGCCTCGCGCCGGAGCAGAGCCGGATCTTCCAGGGCCTGATGCGCGAGGCGCCGACCCGGGCAGACCTCGACTGGCTGCTCGCGCAGACCCGGCTGCCGGTGCTGGTGAAGGGCGTGCTGCGCGCCGACGACGCGGGTGCGCTCAAGGCGCGCGGCGTGGCCGGCCTGATCGTGTCCAACCACGGCGGCCGCGGCCTCGACGGCGTCCCCGCCAGCCTGGCCGCGCTGCCGCACATCCGCGGCGCGGTCGGCGCCGATTACCCGTTGCTGCTCGACAGCGGCATCCGCTCCGGCACCGACGTGTTCCGCGCGCTCGCGCTCGGCGCCGACGCCGTTCTGGTCGGCCGTCTGCAGGCCTATGCGCTGGCGGTGGCCGGCGCACTCGGCGTCGCCCACATGCTCAAGCTGCTGCGCGAGGAGCTGGAGCTGTGCATGGCGCTGGCCGGCTGCGCCACCCTCGCCGACATCGACGCCGACGCCGTCGCCTTTCCCGCCTCCCTGGAGTCGCCATGCTGATCTCGATTCAGAACGTCCTCAGCGGGGACGAAGTTCGCCAGTTCCGCCGACACCTCGACCACGCGGAATGGGAAGACGGGCGGACGACCGCCGGCACGCTGGCCGCCGGCATCAAGCGCAATCTGCAGCTGGCCGACGGGTCCGAAGTCGGCGTGAGCCTTGGTCACCACATTCTGCGAACGCTCGGCAGCCACCCTGAGTTCATCTCCGCCGCCCTGCCCCAGCGCATCTACCCACCCAAGTTCAACTGCTACCGCGGCGGCGGCAGCTATGGCGCTCACGTCGATAGCGCGCTGATGGCGGTGCCGGGCACCGACATCACCCTCCGCACCGACGTCTCGGCGACGCTCTTCCTTGCCGAGCCCGAGGAGTACGATGGCGGCGAGCTGCAGATCGAAGGCCCGTTCGGCGTGCAGTCGGTGAAGCTCGCGGCGGGCGACATGGTGCTCTACCCTTCGACCAGCCTGCACCGGGTCACGCCGGTCACCCGCGGCGCCCGCATCGCCAGCTTCTTCTGGATCCAGAGCCTGGTGCAGGACGATGGCGCCCGCACCCTGCTCTACGACCTCGATCAGTCGATCCAGGGGCTGAGCGCGGCGGGACGCGCGGACGACCCCGACCTGCTGCGCCTGACCGGCGTGTATCACAACCTGCTGCGCCGCTGGACCCGACCGTAGCGCCCCTCGCTGCGGGCCGGACACGAGCACGAGACTTGAGATGGATCAGGAATCCCTTTAATGCGATCCATTATCATTCCCGACAAGACCGACCTCACCCGCATCCGAAACCATGGCCCACGCTGCCCCGCTCGCCCCCGCCCCCGTCCCATTGTGCACGCTGGCCCTGGTCGGTCACCCCAACGTCGGCAAGTCGGTGCTCTTCCACCGCCTCACCGGCACCTATGTGACCGTGTCGAACTATCCCGGCACCACGGTGGAGGTGGCGCGCGCCGCGCCGCGCTTCGATCGCGAGGCCTCGCTGCTCGACACCCCGGGCGTACTCGCCCTGCCGTCGCGCAGCGACGACGAGCGCGCCACCGTGCGTGCGCTGCTCGAAGAGGACATGCGGCTGATCATCCAGGTCGGTGACGCCAAGAACCTGCGCCGCACCCTCAATCTGAGCGCGCTGCTGGCCGAGCTTGGGGTGCCGATGGTGATGGCGCTCAACATGTGCGACGAGGCGAAGGCGCGCGGCGTCAGCGTGGACGGCACGCGCCTCGCCGAAGCGCTCGGCGTGCCGGTAGTGGAGACGGTCGCCACCGGCGGCGAGGGCGTCGGCGCGCTCACCGACGCGCTCGCCCGCGCCGCCCTGCCTGCACCGCTGCTGCAGTACGACCCGGTCCTCGAGCGCGCGATCGCGCGCGTCGCCACCGCGATCGCCACCCACTGCCCGCATCCGCGCCTGGCCGCTCGCGGGCTGGCGATCCTGCTGATCGGACGCGACCCCGAGGTCGAGGCCTGGCTCGCGCGTCAGGCCGGCGGCGACGCGGTGCGCGAGGCGCTGGTCGAGCTCACCGCCGCGGTCGGCCGCGACTCGGTACCGGCCCGGCTCGCGCGCGAGCGCAGCGGCGCCGCCGAGGCGCTCGCGCGCACCGTCAGCCACCAGGCGGAGCTGCACGACCGCACCCTGTCCCAGTTCGCCGCCCGCCTCGCGGTTCATCCGCTGTGGGGCTGGCCGATGCTGCTCGGCGTGCTCTACCTCGTCTATCTCTTCGTCGGCGACTTCGGCGCCGGCGTGCTGGTCGGCCTGCTCGAGGAAGACCTGTTCGGCGCTGTGCTCAACCCGGCGGTCAGCGGCTTCGTAAACACCCACGTCTCGCCACCCTGGCTCGCCGACCTGCTGGTGGGCGAATACGGCCTGTGGACGATGGGCATGACCTACGCCCTGGCATTGATCCTGCCGATCGTCACCACCTTCTTCATCGCCTTCGGCGTGCTCGAGGATTCGGGCTACTTCGCCCGCCTGTCGGTGATCGCCAACCGCCTGTTCGCGGCAATCGGTCTCAACGGCCGCGCGGTGCTGCCGATGGTGCTCGGCCTCGGCTGCGTCACCATGGCGACGCTCACCACCCGCATCCTGCACACCCCGCGCGAGCGCCTGATCACCACCTTCCTGATGGCGCTGGCGATTCCCTGCTCGGCCCAGCTCGGGGTCGTGCTCGGCATGCTCGGCGGCATCTCCTTCGCTGCCACCCTGATCTGGGTGGTGAGCATGGTCGGCGTGCTGCTCGCCACCGGCTGGCTCGCGAGCAAGGTGGTCCCCGGCCGGCGGGTCCCGCTGGTCACCGAGCTGCCGCCGATGCGCCGACCGGTGCTCGGCAACGTGCTGAAGAAGACCGGCGGCCGGCTGAAGTGGTACCTGATCGAGGTGATCCCGATCTTTCTCGTCGGCACCCTGCTCATGTTCGTGATGGACCGCACCGGCGTGCTGCCCTGGATCATCGAGGCCGGCAAGCCGCTGGTGTCGGGCTGGCTCGGCCTGCCGCCGGAGGCGAGCGCCGCCTTCGTGATGGGCTTCCTGCGCCGCGACTTCGGCGCCAGCGGGCTGTTCGCGCTGCAGGACCAGCTCGACATGATCCAGGCGGTGGTCGGCATGGTCACGCTGACCCTGTTCATTCCGTGTATCGCCAGCCTGATGATGATCGTCAAGGAGCAGGGCCTGCGCACCGCCGCCGCCATGGTGGCGCTGATCGTGCCCACCGCCTTCCTCGTCGGCGGCCTGCTCAACCACCTGCTGCGCCTGTTCGCCTGAGGTCCCCGATGAACGCCGCGCCCCATCCGCATGAACGCATCCGCCTCACCGGCACCCCGGTCGGGCGCATGGTGCACATCGCCGAATTCGGCGACGAGATCGACCCGCTGCAGCGCGAGCAGCTGCACGCCTACGGCCTGTCGGCGCCGCACCCGGTGAAGGTCCTGCAGCAGCAGCCGATGACGGTGATCCTGTGCGACCACGTGGAGCTCGCGCTCGAACACGAGGTCGCCCGCCACATCTGGGTCGTAGCCGGCTGAGGCGGGATCAGCCCCAGCTCACCGTGGTCGCGAGCAGGTAGCCGGCGCCGTACACCGTCTTGATGAACTTGCCGTTGCACTCGCCGTGCTCGAAGCGCCGGCGCAGGCGGGAGACGCGCAGATCGATGCTGCGGTCGAGCGCGCTGACGTCCATGCCGTTGAGCAGTTGCTCGCGCGAAAGGATCTGGTTGGGCCGCTCGAGCAGCGCGGTGAGCAGCCGCGCCTCGGCCACGCCGAGCGTGTCCTCGCTGCCGTCGGGGGCGATCAGGCGGTGGGTGGCGAGCTCGAAGCGCCAGCCCGCGAAGCTCGCCACCCGCGGCGCCCCGCTGTCCGGGCCCGGCGGCGGCGGCTGGTAGCGGCGCAGGATGCTGCGCATGCGCGCGATCAATTCGCGCGGCTCGAAGGGCTTGAGCAGGTAGTCGTCGGCGCCGAGCTCCAGCCCCAGGACGCGGTCGTGGGTGTCGGTGCGCCCGCTGACGATGAGCAGGCCGAAGCGGTGGCGTGCGCGCACCTGCTGCAGCAGCTCGATACCATCCATGTCGGGCAGGCCGAGGTCGAGGATCGCGAGGTCGGGCGGCTGCAGCCGCAGCTGGCGCAGGAATTCGCCGCCGCTCGAGAAAACCGCCTGCCGGTAGCCGAAGCGTTCCAGGGTCGCCGCGATCAGCCGCGCCATGCCCGGATCGTCCTCGACCACATGAATCAGTTCAGCGGGCCTGTCCCCCATCCATCCCCCTCGTTCGCCATTCGCCCAGCGCCGCCGTCAGCACCTCGACCAGGCGGTCGTGGCCGAAGGGCTTGTCGAGCACCGGCACCGACGCATCCTCCCGGCCGCCAGCCGCCTCCTCGGCATAGCCGGTCATCAGCACCAGCGGCAGCTCGGGCCGGAAGCGGCGGACGAAGCGTGCCAGCGCGCGCCCGTCCATGCCGCCGGGCATGACGATGTCGGACAGCACCAGTGCGATCTGGGGGATATTCTCGACCATGTCGGCCGCCTCGTGGCCACTTTCCGCCTCGAGCACCGCACAACCCAGCGCTGCGAGCTGCTTTCGCACCACGTCGCGGACCTTGTCGTCGTCCTCCACCAGCAGCACCAGCCGCCCGGCCAGCGCCTGGCCGGCAGCGCCTGCGCCGACCGGCTCGCCCGCCCCCTCGTCCGCCCGCGCCGGCGCGCTCAGGCGGGGCAGCAGCATCGCCACCGTGGTGCCCACGGCCTGCCGGCTCCGGATGCGAACCCCGCCGCCGCTCTGCTTGAGGAAGCCGTACACCATGGCGAGGCCGAGGCCGCTGCCGCGGCCGAACTTCTTGGTGGTGAAGAAAGGTTCGAACACCCTCGCCAGGGTGGCGGAATCCATGCCGGCACCGTTGTCGCACACCGCGATCTGCACATAGTCGCCGGCGGCGAGGTCGAGCTCGGCCGCACTCGCCGCGCCGAGGTGCTCGAGCGAGCACTCGATGCGCAGCTCGCCGCCATTGGGCATCGCATCACGCGCGTTGAACACCAGGTTCAGCAGCGCATTCTCGAGCTGGTGCGGGTCGGTCAGGGCAAGCAGGTCGGGCGCACGCGAGGCGGTGGCGATCGCGATCGCCGCCGGGATCGAGCGCCGGATCATGCGCGCCATGCCGAGCACGAGCTCGTTGACCTCCACCGGGCGGGGCGCGATCGGCTGCTGGCGCGCGAAGGCGAGCAGGCGCCGGATCAGTTCGGTGCCGCCGGTGGCGGCGTCGAGCGCGGGACGGACGAACTCGTCGACCGCCGGATGGGCGCCGAGCGTTTCCTGCAGGCCCTCGAGGTTGCCGATTACCACCGCGAGCATGTTGTTGAAGTCGTGCGCGAGGCCGCCGGCGAGCTGGCCGATCGCCTCCATCTTCTGCGCCTGGGCGAGCGCTCGGTAGGCGCGCCGCTGCTCGGTGATGTCGACCGCATGGACGAAGCAGCCCTGCACCCGGCCGTCGGCATCGAGGTCGGGAACCAGGGTGCTGCGCGCATGTACGACGGCGCCGTCGGGCGTCTCCACCGCGTACTCGTAGCTGACCTCCTCCCCCGCCAGGGCACGCCGCACGTGCGGCTCCACCTCGGCGAACAGCTTCTCGCCGATCACCTCGCGGATCGCACGGCCCGCCATCGCGGCGCTCGTGGTGTCGAACCATTCCGCATAGCGTCGGTTGCCGTAGCGGAACACCCAGTCGCCGTCGAAATAAGCGATGCGCGCCGGCAGGGCGTCGGTGATCTGGCGCAGCCGCGCCTCGCTGTGGCGCAGCGCGGCGGTCATCTCGACGTACTCCGCGCAGTCGCCCGCCGCCGCCCGCTCGCGGCCTTCGCTGTCCATGCCGGACGAATCCAGCGTTCCCGCCATCGGCTTCCGCTCCCTCCTGCGCCCGGCAACGGCCGGGTTCGCGGCGAACAATTCTAGAGGTCCGTGCCGGCGACGTGAGCGCCCGACAAGATTCAGTACATTCCGACGAAATTCCAGACAAGCTTTTTTGCGAACCTTGCCGGGTTGGCAAGGCGGGCGGGCACGAAGGCGTGCGCCGGCCGCGCCCCGTCGATCACAGAGATTTCCACCAGGAGTTGCACGGATGACGACCACAATCTACGAACAAGGCCTCGGCAAGAACGCCGCCAACTACGTGCCGCTGTCGCCGCTGAGCTTCATCGAGCGCACCGCGATGGTGTACCCGACGCGCACCAGCGTGATCCACGGCGTGCGCCGCTTCACCTGGAGCGAGACCTACGACCGCTGCCGCCGTCTCGCGAGCGCGCTCGTCGCGCAAGGCATCGAGCGCGGCGACACCGTGGCGGTGATGCTGCCCAACGTTCCGGCGATGGTCGAGGCCCACTTCGGCGTGCCGATGACCGGCGCGGTGCTGAACACGCTCAACACCCG
>NZ_MBFM01000001.1:591361-624418 GCF_001696715.1 Thauera phenolivorans
CTTCGCTGTCCATGCCGGACGAATCCAGCGTTCCCGCCATCGGCTTCCGCTCCCTCCTGCGCCCGGCAACGGCCGGGTTCGCGGCGAACAATTCTAGAGGTCCGTGCCGGCGACGTGAGCGCCCGACAAGATTCAGTACATTCCGACGAAATTCCAGACAAGCTTTTTTGCGAACCTTGCCGGGTTGGCAAGGCGGGCGGGCACGAAGGCGTGCGCCGGCCGCGCCCCGTCGATCACAGAGATTTCCACCAGGAGTTGCACGGATGACGACCACAATCTACGAACAAGGCCTCGGCAAGAACGCCGCCAACTACGTGCCGCTGTCGCCGCTGAGCTTCATCGAGCGCACCGCGATGGTGTACCCGACGCGCACCAGCGTGATCCACGGCGTGCGCCGCTTCACCTGGAGCGAGACCTACGACCGCTGCCGCCGTCTCGCGAGCGCGCTCGTCGCGCAAGGCATCGAGCGCGGCGACACCGTGGCGGTGATGCTGCCCAACGTTCCGGCGATGGTCGAGGCCCACTTCGGCGTGCCGATGACCGGCGCGGTGCTGAACACGCTCAACACCCGGCTCGACGCCGAGGCGCTCGCCTTCATGCTCGGCCATGGCGAGGCGAAGGTGCTGATCACCGACCCCGAGTTCGCCGGCGTGATCGGCGCCGCCCTCGAGTTGCTCGAAGGCGACAAGCCGCTGGTGATCGACGCCCTCGACGCCGAGTACCCGGGCAGCGAGCGCGTGGGCGAGATCGAGTACGAGGACTTCATCGCTGAAGGCGACGCGAACTTCGCGTGGCAGCTGCCCGCCGACGAATGGGACGCGATCGCACTCAACTACACCTCGGGCACCACCGGCAACCCGAAGGGCGTGGTCTACCATCATCGCGGCGCCTACCTGAACGCCGCCTCCAACATCATCAGCTGGGGCATGCCGCAGCACGCGGTGTACCTGTGGACGCTGCCGATGTTCCACACCAACGGCTGGTGCTTCCCGTGGACGATGGCCGCCAACGCCGGCATCAACGTCTGCCTGCGCAAGGTCGACCCAGCGCTGATCTTCGAGCTCATCCGCAGCCACAAGGTCAC
Organism: Thauera phenolivorans; assembly: GCF_001696715.1. GTDB lineage: Bacteria > Pseudomonadota > Gammaproteobacteria > Burkholderiales > Rhodocyclaceae > Thauera > Thauera phenolivorans. The sequence goes on from NZ_MBFM01000001.1 coordinate 592,446, forward strand.
TCACATGTGCGGCGCGCCGATCGTCTACGGCATGCTGATCAATGCGCCCGATGGCCTGCGCGCCGGCATCGAGCACAGCGTTGCCGGCCTCATCGCCGGTGCCGCGCCCCCGGCAGCCATCATCGAAGGCGCCGAGAAGATCGGCTTCGACATCACCCACGTCTATGGCCTGACCGAGACCTACGGCCCGGCCTCGGTGTGCGCCAAGCACCCCGAGTGGGACGCGCTGCCGATCGACCGCCGCGCCGAGCGCAACGGCCGCCAGGGCGTGCGCTACCACATGCAGGAAGCGATCACCGTGCTCGACCCGGAGACGATGGAGCCGGTGCCCTGGGACGGCGAGACCATGGGCGAGATCATGTTCCGCGGCAACCTCGTGATGAAGGGCTACCTGAAGAACGAGAAGGCCACCGAAGAGGCGTTCGCCGGCGGCTGGTTCCACACCGGCGACCTCGCGGTGATGCACCCCGACGGCTACGTCAAGATCAAGGACCGCTCCAAGGACGTGATCATCTCCGGCGGCGAGAACATCTCCTCGCTCGAGGTCGAGGAGGTGCTCTATCGCCACCCGGCGGTGATGACCGCGGCCGTGGTCGCGAGGCCCGACGAGAAGTGGGGCGAAGTGCCGGCCGCCTACATCGAGGTCAAGGACGGCTCGGGTGTCACCGTCGACGACATCATCGCCCACTGCCGCGAGCACCTGGCGCGCTACAAGGTGCCCAAGCACATCGAGTTCTGCGTGCTGCCCAAGACCTCCACCGGCAAGATCCAGAAATTCGCCCTGCGCGAGATGGCCAAGTCGGCCTCCGCGATCGAGTAAGCTTCTGCCGGACCGGCTTGCGGCCGGTCCGGCGTTCTCCAACACGCATAACGACAATCAAGGAAGACAAGCCATGCTGATCCAGCGCGAGTACGGCGCCGAGCATCCCTACTGGCCGCTCGGCCCGTTCAAGATCCGGCTGCCCTTCATCCATTACCGCTGGGAATTCCCGGAGATGGTGCAGGGCCTGTTCATGTTCGTCGTCAGCCTGGGCATGATCCCGCTGCTGATGAAATACCTCGCCATGCCCTACGAGGCGGCGCTCGCCTTCTGCGTCGTCGCCGGCGTCGGCTACCTGCTGCCCGCCCTGCTCGGCGTGCCGCTGGTGCCGGGCTGGATCACCCCCGCGATCCCGGTCGTGCTGCTCTACCTGCAGGGCTTCGAGCCCGGGCCGGAGGCGGTCAAGGCGATGTTCGCCCTCCAGCTCGAGGTCTTCCTCATCTTCCTGTTCCTCGGCATCACCGGGCTGGGCAACAAGCTGGTGACGATCATCCCCAACTCGCTCAAATCCGGCATCATCATCGGCGCCGGCATCGCGGCGATGATGGGCGAGCTCAAGACCGGCGGCCGGATCGACGCCACCCCGATCTCGCTGCTGATCGGCTCCATCGTCTCCGCCTACATCCTGTTCTCGCTGTCCTTCAAGCACATCGTCGAGACCAGCCGGTTCGCCAAGATGGTCTCCAACTTCGGCATGATCCCCGGCATGTTGATCGCCATGGCAATCGGCTGGGCGGTCAGCGAGTACCCGCTGCCGGATATCGAATGGGGCATCACCCAGCCCGACTTCGGCCTGATGATGCAGTACCTGGTGTTCAACGTCGGCATGCCGAGCGCGGACATGTTCCTGCTCGCGATCCCCACCGCGATCATCGCCTACGTGATCGCCTTCGGCGACATCCTGGTCGGCTTCACCCTGTGCAAGCGGGTCGATCACCTGCGTCAGGACGAGAAGATCGAGCTCGACGTCACCCGGGTGCACATGGTCACCGCGCTGCGCAACGGCCTGCATGCCCTGCTCGCGCCCTGGCCCGGCCTCGCCGGCCCGCTGTGGACCGCCGCCCACGCCACCGTCGCCGAACGCTACGCGCTCGGCCGCAAGGCGATGGACTCGATCTACTCCGGCGGCGGCACCTTCTGGATCACCGGCCTGATCGCCATCTTCATGCTGCCGCTGGTCAGCGTGTTCAAGCCGGTGCTGCCGATCGCGCTCTCGCTCACCCTGGTGCTCACCGCCTACATCTGCATCATGGTCGGCATGGAAGAGCTGAAGAACTCGAGCGAGCGCGGCGTGGCCGGCATCGTCGCGGTGACCCTGGCGATGCCCGACCCGAAGTCGACCGTGTATGCGGTGGTGATCGGCCTGCTGCTGTGGTGGCTGATCGAGCGGCCGAACGCCGCCCAGCGCGCCAAGCAGGACCTGTCGATCATCGGTGACAACACCGCCGACATCGAGGCGGGCGACGAGCACGGCGTGGCGAGGAAAGACTGAGGCCGGCTCGCCCGAGTAACGCGACGCGGCGCCCTCGGGCGCCGCGTTTTTTTCACCTTCGGCGCGCCGCCTCAGTGGCGGGCGAACACCGTCTGCCCGCCCTCGCCGTCGAAGGCGATGACCTCGTAGCGCTCGGCCGGATACGGCCCTTCCATGCCCGGCGAGCCGAGCGGCATGCCGGGCGCCGAGAGGCCGACGATCGCCGGCCGCTCGGACAGCATGCGGCGCACGTCGGCCGCCGGCACGTGGCCCTCGACGATGTAGCCGCCGACCTTCGCCGTGTGGCAGGAGCCGAGCGCCTGCGGCACGCCCGCCTCGCGCTTGACCCCGGCCATCGCGCCGGTGGCGACCTCCTTCACCGCGAAACCGCTCGCGCGCATGTGCTCGGCCCACTTGCCGCAGCAGCCGCAGTTCGGATCCTTGTACATCGTCACCTCCTCGCCGGCCGCGGCGGCCGGACCGAAGGCGATGCCGGCGGCCAGCGCGGCGACGGCGAGCAGGGAGTGTCGAGCTCGGCGAGAGCGATTCATTGCGATCTTCCTTTTCAGATGGGTTCGTCTTTCGTTTCCCGGTCCCGGTGGACCGCTGGCGACGGAATTGGTTTTGCGCGCCGCCGCCTCAGGAGCGGCGATCCATCGCCAGGCGATATACCAGCGGGATCGCGAACAGCGTCAGTACGGTGGAAAAGCCCAGCCCCCAGACGATGCTCGCCGCTACCGGCCCCCACATCAGCGACTTGCCGCCGAGCCCCACCGCGAGCGAGAACAGGCCGCCGATCGTCGTGATCGAGGTGATCAGGATCGGCACCACGCGGCGGCGCGCGGCATAGATCGCCGCATGCCTGACACTCATCCCCGCCGCCCGCCGCTCGTTTGCGGCGTCGATCAGCACGATCGCCGAATTGACCGCGATGCCGGTGAGCGCGATGACCCCGTACAGGGTGTACAGCGACAACGGGTTGCCCGACACCAGCAGGCCGAGGACCACCCCGGTGAACGCGAGCGGCACCGTCACCAGGATGATGAAGGGCTGGAAGTAGCTGCGGAACTGGGCCGCGAGGATCAGGTAGATCAGGCCGACGCCGAGCGCGAACAGCCGCCCCATCGAATCCAGGCTCTCCTCGATGTCCTCGAGCTCGCCGGAGAAGTCCAGGGTCACCGCGGGAAAGCGTGCCTGCAGCCCGGCCCAGGCTTCCTTGGCCCGATCGTTGGCCTCCACGGTGTCGATCACCGTCTTGTCGAGATCGGCCTCGACCGTGATCGCGCGTGTCAGCTGGTAGTGGCGGATGTAGCCCTTGGACAGCCGCGCCTGATGGTCGACCAGTTCGCCCAGCTGCACGCTGCGGCCATCGGCCAGCGGCACCGGCCGCTGCAGCAGCTCGGTGACGTCGGCCAGCGTCTCGGGACGGGCGCGCACCACCACCTCGATCTTCTCGCCCTCGTCACGCGTCGTCGCCACCATCTCGCCCTCGCCGTACAGGCGCAGCAGGCGCGACACCTCGTGCGCACCCACCCCGGCGCGCGCCAGCTTCTCGCGGTTGAGCACCAGGCGCAGCTCGTTGCGACCGGGCACGTCGTCGTCGGTGATGTCCTTCGCCCCCGGCAGCCGCGCGATCTCGGCGAGCAGCGCATCGGCCGCGGCGCGCAGCTCGGCATAGTCGTCGGCCATCATCTTGATGCTGATCGGCTTGGCAGTGGGCGGCCCGCCCTTGAGCTCGAGGAAGGAGAAGCGCGCCTCGCCGCCGAGCGCCTCCACCGCCGGCCGCAGCGCGGCGATGATCGCGCCGGTTTCGCGCATCTCGCCCTCGCGCGGCTGCAGCGACACCAGCACCTGGGCGTACTGGTCACCGTACACCGGCTCGGTGTCGGTGAACTTGAGGCCGGCATAGCTCGCGACCGCGCGCAACTCGCTGCCGTCGAGCGTCCGCTCGACCACGGTCGCCGCCCGCTTCGCCTCCGCCAGGCTGCGCTCCAGGGTGACGCCGGCCGGCAGGTCCACGCTGACGTAGAACAGCCGCATCGAGTCGAAGGCGAAGAACTGCACCTGCACGAGTCCGCCCACCACCGCGCCCGCCGACGCCGCCATCACCAGCAGCAGCGCGAGCAGCGCCCGCCGCGGCCGGCGCAGCACCGCTACCAGCGCGCGCGCATAGCGCAGCCGCAGGCCGTGGGTCAGGCGCTCGCGCCAGGCCTGGACGCGGCCGCGCTCGCCGGCAGGCAGCGTACCCAGCGCGAGCACGTGCACCGGCAGGATCCAGAAGGCTTCGAACAGACTCACCAGCAGGCCGACGGTGACGACGAAGGGCACGATGAACATGAATTTGCCGAGGATGCCGGAGAGCAGCATCAGCGGCAGGAAGGCGGCGATCGTGGTCGCTACCGAGGCGAGCACCGGCAACCCCACCTCGCCCACCCCCTCGGTCACCGCCTCGAGCGGCGGATCGCCGCGCTGCAGCCGGTAGTAGATCGATTCGACGATGACCACCGCGTCGTCCACCAGCATGCCGAGTGCGATCACCACCCCGAGCAGCACGGTCAGGTTGAGCGTCGAGTCGATCAGTCCGGCCGCGATGAAGGTACCGGCGAGCGAGAACGGCACGCCGAGCCCGACCAGCAGGGCCAGACGCGCGCCGAGGAAGAGCCAGCACATGAACAGCACCGCCAACAGGCCGAACACCGCGTTCGACTCCATCACCTCGATCGCGTGGCGGGTGGCGTGAGTCTGGTCGTCGACCAGCGTGAGTCGCAGCCCCTGGCCGGCGAGCAGCGGGTTGCGCGTCTCGGCGAACGCGTGCAGGCGCTCGACCAGCTGCAGGGTATTGGCGCGTGCCTGCTTGGTGATCGACAGCATCACCGCCGGCTGGCCCCGGTAGCTCACGAGCTGGGAGGGGCGCTCGTGGCCACGCTCGATGCGCGCCACCTCGTCGAGCGCGACCCGCCCCGTGGGGGTGACGATCGCCGCCTGCGCGAGCCGCTCGGGATCGGGCGTCTTGCCCTCGAGCCGCACCAGCCACTCGCGGTCGTGCACGCGGACGCGGCCGCCGAGGGTGTTGCGGAACCAGGCCCCGACGCCGTCGGCGAGCTCGATCGGCGACAGGCCGGCGGCGGCGAGGCGGGCGGGATCGAAATCCACGTGCAGCTCGGGCTCGTCCAGGCCGGCGGCGATCACCTGGTCGACGCCGTCGAGCCGCTCGATCGCCTTCTTCATCGCGAACGCGGTGCTGCGCAGCGTCTCGCCGCCGCTGCCGTGCAGCACCAGGATCGCCGACGGGAAGCCGTTCGAACTGGTGATCTCCAGCACCACCGGATCGGTCGCGTCCGGCGGCAGCTCGGCCGAGGCCTTGTTCTGGATCTCGCGGCGGAGATCGTTGATGCGCTTGTCGAACACCCGCTCGGACAGCTCCTCGAAGCGCACCAGGATGGACGACACGCCCTCCCGGCTCGAGGAGGACACGAAGCGGATGTCCTTGATCTGCTTGATCGCGTCCTCGAGCGGCCCGGTCAGTTCACGCTCGACGTCCTCGGCGGAGGCGCCCGGCAGCGCGGTCATGATGTTGACCCAGTTGAAATTGACTTCGGGGTCCTGCGCCCGAGGCAGCGTCAGATAGGTGAAGATCCCGCCCAACAGCACGATGAGGAAGGCGATGTTGGCGAGCGGATGGTTCTGGATCAGGCGCTGGTAGAGCTTCATCGTGCGATTCGCCGAGGCGGGAGGCGCTCACGGGCGCGGTTGGGATGACCGGGGGGCGCGCCTGCCCGCGCGCTCAGCCGCGATGCTCGGGCAGGAGGGCCGCCGGCCACTGCCCGTCCGCCAGGTCCTGGTAGCGCTCGGGCCACTGCGCGAGCAGCGCCTGCACCTCCGGCGCCTCGTCCATCATGCCTTCGGCGGCCCACTGCCGCACCAGCTCGCGCCCCCAGCGGTTGTCGTGGGCGTGGCGTTTCAGGTTGTCCAGGCGCATGCGCCAGATCGCGTCGTTCTTCATGTCGGGATCACCTCGTTTCGGGGGCGGCGCGGCCACGGCTCGGCACCGCGGCCGCCGCCCCGCTGCTATCGGTCTGTCGCCGCGGACGCCTCGAGTGCAAAGCCGAAGCGGCCCTCGTCGATGATGCGGGCGTCGGCCGGCCAGTCCAGCGCCACCGACCGGCCGGCCTCGGCCTGCGGCAGCGCGATGAAGTGCGGCTCGCCATCGCGCTCGACCCAGGTGCCCAGCGTGCCCTCGCGTTCCTGGACGTAAGCCGGCGGCAGATGCGGACGCGCGCTGCGCCAGCGCAGCTCGCCCGCAAGGCCGGGCGCGAGCGGAGCCGGACTGTCGAGCACCACTTCCCGCACCTGGCCGGCGGCCTCGACCAGCGTCGACACGCGACGGATCGTGACCGCCTGCCGCAGCTCGCCAGCGACCAGGGTCCATTCGCCCGCCGCGCGAAGGCTGTCGATCGCCGACACCGGCACCCGGGCGCGCAGCTCGGCATCCCTGCTCGCGGCGAGGCGGAGCAGCGGCGTACCGGCCACCGCGAGATCACCGACATTGGCGATACGCTCGCGCACTACCCCGGCGTAGGGCGCACGCAGCGTGGTGCGCGCCAGATCCAGGCGGGCGGCGGCGAGCGCCGCAGCGGCGGCGTCGCGTTCGCTGCGCAGAACGGCGAGTTCGGTCTCCTTGATGCGCAGGCCGTCGCGGCTGATGAAGCCCCGACCTTCGAGCGAGCGGGCCTGCGAGAGCTGGGCCTCGGCGAGCCGGATGCGGTTGTCCACCAGCGCGAGCGCGGCGCGGGCGCGATCGACCTCGATGCGGTACGCGGCGTCGTCGAGCCGCACCAGCACTTCGCCGCGCCCCACCGCCTCCGCCTCGCGCACCGGCATCGCCACGATGCGCGCCGACACCTCGGCGGCGAGGCTGGCCTCCTCGCGCGCGACCACCGTCGCCTGCGCGCGGAATTCGGGATAGACCGCCAGCTCGGACAGCGGGCGCGCGGTCCAGCCGGCACCGAACGCGCCCGAAGTGAGCAAGGCAAGCAGGGCCCCCAGCACCGGGCCGGAAAATCGCCGCCCGGTGCGCGGCACGCGGGCGGCCTCAGAGTTCATTGATGACGCGAAAGGCCACCGTTGGCGCGGTGAAGTCTTCCGGGGCGGCGCCCAGGCCGATCTCGCCCTCGCCATAGAGGGTGCAGCTGTCACGACGCAGGCTGACCGGCGCCGGCGAACCCACGAAGCGCACCCAGGTGCCGTTGCTGCTGAAGTCGGTGATGACGCACTGCCCGCCCGACCATTCGATACGGGCATGGCGGCGGGACACCCGGGGATCGCTGACCTTGAAGCCCGCCGCCTCGCCGCGGCCGATCGTCAGCGAACCACCCGAGGGGGCGAGTTCCGCGCGCTGGTCGAGCCGCTCGAGGTCGATGCGCTGGATCACGCGCTGACCGGTGTGCAGCTCGTACATCTCGAGCGGGATCGTCATCGTGGTCTCGGCGGTGCGCGACCAGTCGATCCGCCACACCGGCAGCGGCTCCGCCTTGCCCTTGATCGTCAGCCGGTCGAGACTGTGGCAGGACTGCCGCTTGGCCGCCGGCAGCGCCTTGTACACCGATTCGCCGATCAGGATCTCGTTGGCCTGGGCGCGATCACTCAGGCGTGCGGCGACGTTCACCGCATCGCCGTAGCAGTCACCGTCGTGCTCGATGATGAAGCCGCGCTCGATACCGGTCTTGACGCCGAGCGTCGCGCTGACGCCCGCGTCCGCGGGCAGGTCGCGCAAGACATCCTGCGCCCGCGCGCTCGCGTCGACCGCCGCCACCGGGTCGTCGAACAGCGCCAGCACCCCGTCGCCGAGATACTTGATCACGCGCCCGCCGGCGCGCGCGAGATGCACGCCGAGCGCCTGGGTGCAGCGCGTGACGATCTGCGTCGCGGCGACATTGCCTGCCGTCTCGAACAGGCCGGTGCTACCGGTCAGATCGGCGAATACGACGGTCTTGGCAAGTTGCTCCACGAAGTTCCTCGGGCAGCGGTTCGACGACGGAAACCGTCCGCGGGACGGTTACACCCACTATGGGCAGCCGGTAAAGAAGCGAATCGTAACACAGTGCTTACATAGCCATGTCATCAGTCCGGGAGCGCCGCGGCACCACCGACGAAGCCGATGCGCCGCAGGGCCTCGGCCAGCAGCGGTGCGACGCTGAGCGCGTTGCTCGAGTGGTTGATGCAGTCGGTGCTCCACACCTCGCCGACCCCTGCGGCAAGGATCGCGTCGAGCGCGTCGGCGGCGAACAGCGCATGGGTCACCGCGACGTCGATCGAGGACGCGCCCGCCGCCTGCAGCAGCGCGGCCGCCCTGGCCAGCGTGCGCCCCGAGCTGGCGACGTCGTCGAGCAGCACCACCGGACGGTCGCGGAATGCGAGCGGCGGCAGTGCGATGTCGACCTCGCGATCGCCGTGACGGGTCTTCACGCACACCGCGTGTGCGAGCCCCCCGGCAGCGGCCGCCGCCTCCACCCACTGCGCCGACTCCTCGTCGGGGCCGAGCAGCAGGGCATCTGGCCGCCGCGCCGCGACCAGCTCGCCGAGCAGCGGCGCCGCCGACAGCGCGACCGCATCGCCGAGCGGCACCGCCTCGGCCAGGTGGTCGATCCGGTGCAGGTGCGGGTCGACCGTCAGCAGCGCATCGAACAGTACGGCGAGGAAATCGCCGACGATGCGCTGGCTCACCACCTCGCCCTCGCGGAAGGCGAAGTCCTGCCGCATGTAGGCGAGATAGGGCGCGACCAGACCGAGCCGCTGCGCCCCCAGCGCGCGCGCGCCGCGCGCCGCCAGCATGAGCTCCACCAGTTTCTCGTTGGGGCGATGCAGGCTGCGCAACAACAGCACCTGCGGCGGCAGGCGTGGCGGCAGGCGCAGGCGCAGCTCGTCGTCGGGAAAGCGGTGACGCTCGATGCAGGCGCATGCGAATCCGCCGGCTTGGGCGAGCCGCGCGGCGGCCTCGGTCTCGTCGTCGAAATGCAGCAGCAGGGCGGGTGTGGTGGCCATCAGTAGCCCACGAAAAGGTGCGGCAGCTCGTCCGCGCTGCCGATCGCGTAACCCGAGGCGCGCACGGTGGCGTGGCGCGCGAACTCGAGGTCGGCCGGGAAGGCGGCACGCACTTCGTACAGCGGCTGGCCGCGCTTCACCGTGTCGCCCTGCTTGCACATCAGGTCGACGCCTGCGCCCGGCACCTTGGGCGCGCCCGCGAGGCGGGCGATGCGGGCGAGCTGCAGGTTGTCGATGGCGGTGACCACGCCGTCCTCGGTCGCGGCGACGGGGAAGTGCAGGCCGGCGAGCGCCGGCGCGTGGTGGTCGAAGGGCTTGCGCCCCTGGGCATCGATCAGCGCCTGCATCTTCGCCAGCGCGCGACCGGAGTCGAGAATGTCGCGCGCGATCGCGAAGCCGTCGCCGCCGCGTACGTCGGGGTCGAACTCGATCATGCGCCCGGCCAGACGCAGCGACTTCTGGCGCAGATCGTTGGGCGCACGCGGGTCGCCCTCGAGCACCTGCATGACGTCGCGCGCCTCGAGCATCGGCCCGATGCCGTTGCCGATCGGCTGGCGGCCGTCGGTGATCAGCACGTCGATGGTCAGGTTCATGCGCCCTGCGACGAACTCGAACAGCTTGCGCAGGCGCTGCGCCTCGGGCATCGAGCGCACCTTCGCACTCGGCCCCACCGGGATGTCGAGCACGAGATGGGTGGATCCCGCGGAGACCTTCTTGGACAGGATCGACGCCACCATCTGGCCGGGCGAATCGATCGACAGCGGCCGCTCCACCGAGATCAGCACGTCGTCGGCGGGCGACAGCCGCGCGGTCCCGCCCCAGGCAAGGCAGCCGCGATGCTCGCGCACGATCTCGGCCATGCGTTCGAAGGACAGCTCGACATCCGCCAGCACCTCCATCGTGTCGGCGGTGCCCGCCGGCGAGGTGATCGCGCGCGACGAGGTCTTGGGGCACAGCATGCCGTGGGCGGCGACGATCGGCACCACCAGCATCGAGGTGCGGTTGCCCGGAATGCCGCCGATGCAGTGCTTGTCGACCACCGGGCGCTCGCGCCAGTCGAGCTGGCGACCGACCTGAGCCATCGCGTCGGTGAGGAAATACACCTCCTCGCGGTCGAGCTCGCCCTGGTTGGTGGCGACCACGAAGGCGGTCAGCTCGATCTTGGAATAGCGATGCTCGGCGATGTCGCGCACGATCGCGCGGAAGTCCTCACGGTCGAGCCGCTCGCCGGCGATCTTGCGATGGAGGGCCGGGATCGAGCCGGCCGGCTCGGCCTGCGACACGGTGACCGGCACGCCGTCGGCGGCGCCGAACTGGGCGAAGGCATCCTCGGACAGGCCGAGCTCGCCGCAGCCCACGATCGAGGCGTCGTCGACCACGTTCAGGGTGGCGAGAATGCGCTGGCCGTTGGCACACACTTCGACCTTCGCCAGCGCCTGGAAGCCCTCGGCGCGGTAGCGCTCGCATTCCCGGTGCAGATAGGCGACGTTCTCCCGGTAGGTGTCGATCGCCACCCGGCGCAATGCGAGCGGCGCGCCATTGGTGGCAGGCGCGACCGGTGCGGATGAGCTGGTTTCCATGCTGCTAGCCTACACCCGGGCACGCCTCACTTGAAGCGCGCCCGGCGCCCTAAGGTATCGGCGCGGGTCCGCACTGGCCCGATCCGCCCGCGTCGAGTAGCATCGCCGGCCCGCCACCGAACCCGCTTCCGCCATGGAAACTCCCGCCCGCGCCTGCGGCATCGACTTCGGCACCTCCAACTCCACCGTCGGCTGGGCGCGCCCCGGCGCGCCGCTCCTGCTCGCGCTCGAGGACGGCAAGCCCACCCTGCCCTCGGCGGTGTTCTTCAATGCCGACGAGGACAGCACCCACTACGGCCGCGCCGCGCTGCATGAATACCTCGAAGGCTACGAAGGCCGCCTGATGCGGGCGCTGAAGAGCCTGCTCGGCAGCAGCCTGATCGACGGTCACACCGAGGTGCTCGGCCGCGCCCTGCCCTTCCGCGCGCTGCTGGCGAGCTTCATCGGTGAGCTCAAGGCGCGCGCCGAGGCGCAGGCGGGACGCAGCTTCGAGCAGGCGGTGCTCGGCCGCCCGGTGCACTTCGTCGACGGCGACGAGGCGGCCGACCGCAAGGCGCAGGACGAGCTGGAGGCGATCGCGCGCGGGGCGGGCTTTCGCGAAGTGAGCTTCCAGTTCGAGCCGATCGGCGCGGCGCGCCACTACGAGGCCGGCCTCGAGCGGGAGGAGCTGGTGCTGATCGCCGACATCGGCGGCGGCACCGCCGACTTCTCCCTGCTGCGGCTGTCGCCCGCGCGCCTGGCGCGCGAGGACCGGCGCGACGACCTCCTCGGCAACGCCGGCGTGCACATCGGCGGCACCGACTTCGACCGCGCGCTGAGCCTCGACTGCGTGATGCCGCTGCTCGGCTACCGGAGCCGCACGCGTGCGGGCGCGGAGCTGCCCTCGGCGCTTTTCTTCCAGCTCGCCACCTGGCACACGATCAACTTCGCGTACACGCGCCAGGCCTGGGCCGACCTGCAGCAGCTCTACCGCGGCGCGAGCGCGCGCGCCGCGCTCGATCGCCTGTCACGCCTGATCAACCAGCGCGAGGGCCACTGGCTGGCGCTGCAGGTGGAGGAGGCGAAGATCGCGCTCTCGCACGCCCACCGCGCCGAACTCGATCTCGACCGCCTCGAGCCCGGCCTCGCCCACGTGATCGAGCGCGAGGACTACGTGCGCGCCACGCAGGGCCTGGTCGAAGGCGTGGCGGCGACCGTCGATGCGCTGCTGCGCGCGTCCGGCGTCGCCCGCGAACGGGTCGATACCGTCTACTTCACCGGTGGCGGCAGCGCGGTGCCACAGCTGCGCGCGCGCATTGCCGCCGAACTGCCGGGCGCGAAGCGCGTGGAAGGCGACCTGCACGGCAGCATCGGCGCCGGTCTCGCGCTCGAGGCGGCGCGCCGCTACGGCTGAGACGGGCGCACGTTGAAGCGCAGCATGCCGATCATCTGGCCGGCGTCGGTCAACACCTTGACCTGCCAGCGGCCGGCCGGCTCGGCGGGAAAATTCTCCTTGTGGGTCCACGCCCGGTAGCCTTCCTCGCGCCCGCCCTGGATATCGATCGCGATCCGGTCCACCTCCTGGCCATCCTGCAGCCAGACGTGGTGTATGCGCTCGCGCAGCCCGAGCGGCGCATTGATCGCGGTGTAGGCATACAGCCCACCGTCGCGCAGCTGCGCGTAGCTCACCTCGTGCACCCGGTTGGCGGGCGCGCGGTTCTCGCTGTCGATCTCGGTCGCCACCGCGACCTCGGTCAGCCACAGCGTGGCCGGCGGCACCCACAGGCGCGCCAGCCAGCCACCGCCGGCGAGCGCCACCATCAGGCCGACGAGCAGGAACTTGCGCCACCAGGCACGCACCGTGATCGAGCCGGCGAGGCTGGGAAAGGAGAGCACGACCGCCACTGCGAGCGCGAGCCGGTAGCTGTCGCCGGTGGGCACACGCAGGATCAGCGGCAGCGCGGTCAGCAGGACCGCAAACAACGCGACGGTGTGATAGGTGAGGTACACCCAGCGCCTTGGCGCCAGCCAGCGGTAGTAGAGCGGATCGATGATCGCCACCAGCGCGGCCGCGATCAGCAGGCCGGTGAATACCAGCTGGCCGCTGTGCCAGGTGGTCGCGATGAACAGGAAGGGCAGGACGAAGAACAGGCTTTCCTGGTGGATCATCTGGGTCGCATAGCGCAGCACCCCGGCCGGCACGCGAAAGCCGAAGCGGCGCGCGACCCACGCGCGCAGCGCCTTCTCGAGCACCAGCCAGATCCAGCTCACCAGCATCACGACCGCGATCACGCGGGCGAAGCCCTCGTGGCGCTCGACCATGGCGTAGCTGGCGATGCCCGATACGAAGCCGAACCCGGCGATGAGGCCGGGATAGCGGCGGACGCGCGCGACGAGGCGCAGCAGGCGATATTTCCAGATCGACACGATGGCGCCGAATATACACGCGGCGCGACGGGGCCGCCGGCCGCAACGAATCCTGTTGCACAAACGGCGGCGCGCGGCGCGCTCGGGCCATGCCTAGGCGCTCAGGCCCACCGCGTTCATGATCTGGCGCAACAGCCAGGCGAACGCACCGAGCGCGAGCACGCTCGCCGCCCAGATCGCCACCAGCCAGCCGAAGCGGGCGAGCCGCCGCCGCGTCGCCGACGAATGCCGCGCCGCCCGCATCAGTGGTAGCCCTGGCTCGCGTCGACCTTGCCGCGGAAAACATAGTAGCCCCAGGCGGTGTATATCAGGATCAGCGGGATGATCAGCAGCGCGCCGACCAGCGCGAAGCTCAGGCTCTGCGCCGGCGCGGCCGCCTCCCAGATCGTGATCGAGGGCGGGATCACGTTCGGCCAGATGCTGATGCCGAGTCCGCTATAACCGAGGAACACGAGGCACAGCGTGAGCACGAAGGGGCTCGCGTCGGGCGCGCCGTCGAGCCGCTTGAGGAGCTGCCACACGGTGGCCACCACCAGCACCGGCACCGGCGCGAACCACAGCGTGTTCGGCCAGCCCAGCCAGCGCGCCGCGATCTCGGGATGAGCGAGCGGCGTCCACACGCTGATCACGGCGATCACCGCCGCCAGCGCGATCGTCAGCGGCCGGCCGATCTCCACCATGCGCGCCTGCAGCGGCCCGCCGGTCTTGAGGATCAGCCAGGTGCAGCCGAGCAGCGCATAGGTCACCACCAGGCCCAGACCGGTGAAGATCGAGAATGGCGTCAGCCAGTCGAGCCCGCCGCCGGCGTAGGCCCGGTCCACCACCTCGATGCCCTGCAGGAAACCGCCGAGCGTCACGCCCTGGAAGAAGGTGGCCACCAGCGAGCCGCCGATGAATGCCTTGTCCCACCAGTGGCGACGCTGATCGCTGGCCTTGAAGCGGAACTCGAAGGCCACGCCACGGAAGATCAGTCCGAGCAGCATCAGGATCAGCGGCAGGTAGAAGGCGGTCAGCACCACCGAATAGGCGAGCGGGAAGGCGGCCAGCAGGCCGGCGCCGCCGAGCACCAGCCAGGTCTCGTTACCGTCCCAGACCGGGGCGACGGTGTTCATCATGACGTCGCGGTCGACCTTGCCCCGCACGAAGGGATAGAGCAGGCCGATGCCCAGATCGAAGCCATCCATGACGACGTACATCATCACCCCGAACAGGATGATGACGGCCCAGATGAACGGAAGATCGAAATCCATGGCGTCAGCCTCGCGTCGTGGCAGTGGCGGGAGAGAGCCGTTCGTCGGCAGCCGACAGCGGCCGCGCGGGTGTTCGCGGCTGGCCCGGCCCGCCGCGCGGCGGATGCTCGCCTTCGTGCGGCACCGGTCCGAGCGCGATCAGCCGCAGGACGTAGACGGTGCCGGCGCCGAAGACGACGAAGTAGACCACGACGAACAGCGCGAGGCTGATCCCGAGCTGGTCGGCGCCCACCGGCGACACCGCGTCGGCGGTGCGCTGCAGGCCGTACACAACCCAGGGCTGGCGGCCGATCTCGGTGGTGAACCAGCCGGCGAGCATCGCCACCAGCCCGCTCGGCCCCATCCACAGGGCGAAGCGCAGCAGCGGCCGCGACTTGTGCAGCCGGCCCTGCCATCGTGCCCACAGCCCCCACGCGGCGAGCGCGATCATCAGCAGCCCGAGGCCCACCATGACGCGGAAGCTCCAGAACACGATGGTCGCGTTGGGCCGATCCTCGGGCGCGTACTCCTTCAGACCGGGAAACTGGCCGTCCCACGAGTGGGTCAGGATCAGGCTGCCGAGACGGGGGATCTCGAGCGCGAAGCGGGTCTCCTCGCGCGCCATGTCGGGCCAGCCGAACAGGATCAGCGGCACGCCGGCGCCGGGCTCGTTCTCCCAGTGCCCCTCCATCGCGGCGATCTTGGCCGGCTGGTGCTCGAGCGTGTTGAGACCGTGGAAGTCGCCCACCAGCGCCTGCGTGGGCGCCGCGAGCAACAGCATCCACATCGCCATCGACAGCATCTTGCGCAGCGCGGGATTGTCACGGCCGCGCAGCAGGTGCCAGGCGGCCGAAGCGGCCACCAGCAGCGCGGTACAGATGAAGGCGGCCAGCACCATGTGCGCCAGCCGGTAGGGGAAGGAAGGATTGAAGATCACCGCCAGCCAGTCGGTCGGCACCACCCGGCCGTCGATGATCTCGAAGCCGGCGGGGGTATGCATCCAGCTGTTGGAGGCGAGGATCCAGGTCGCCGACACGAGGGTGCCGAGCGCCACCATCACGGTGGAGAAGAAATGCAGGCCGGGGCCGACCTTCTTCCAGCCGAACAGCATCACCCCGAGGAAGCCGGCCTCGAGGAAGAAGGCGGTGAGCACCTCATAGGCGAGCAAGGGCCCGGTGATACTGCCGGCGAAATCGGAAAAATAGCTCCAGTTGGTGCCGAACTGGTAGGCCATCACCAAGCCGGAAACCACCCCCATGCCGAAATTGACCGCGAAGATCTTCGACCAGAAGTGATACAGGTCGCGGAACACGGACTGGCCGGTGCGAAGCCAGCAGGCCTCGAGCACCGCAAGGTAGCTCGCCAAGCCGATCGTGATCGCGGGGAACACGATATGGAAAGAAACCGTGAACGCGAACTGCGTCCGCGCCAGCAACAATGCATCCAGATCCCACACGATCCACGCCCCCTTGCCCGCGTTGCGATAGAACCGCCCGGCGATCGCCGGGGTGACCGGCAATCAGGTTAGCGGAAAAAGGCGGACATGGGGGAAAGGGGGTTGTGCAGCGCAATATCAAGGTCGGCCGTCCCTGCCGCACTGGCAGGGGGCGCGATCAGGCATCGCGCCGCGATTCGCTCCCCGGTTCGCGTGCCGGATCGACTTCGCGGATGACCTCGCCCTCGAGCACCAGGCCACCCTCGCGTTGCGCAGCGCGCGCCGCCGCCCATGCCGCGGGCCCGCCCTGTTCACGCATCTGGCGGCGCAGGTCGCGCGTCTTCCACCAGAAATAGCCCCAGGCGGCCGTACCGACGGTGAGCAGTACGGCGAACAGCACCACCGAGAACATCAGCGCGACGCCCACCAGACCGACGGTGGCGACCAGCGCGACCGCCTTGCGCCACAGGCTGGGTGGCTGTCCGGCGGTGCCGAAAGCCCGTTGATGGAAGTGGAGGAAGCGCTGACGATCGGTCTGCATCGTTGGGAGATCCTTGCCGCATCCGCGGCGTAAATGGGTGACGAACTATAGGACGCCGCCGTCGGCGAAACGATCCCTCGCCGCCACCCTACATTGAAACAGCGCGCAACAGGCGGCGCGCCCCGGACTCACAACGGCCCGGAGGAGCGGTCCGGCGGGCTCAGCCGCTCGAGGATGCCGACGACGAAGACCTCCCTGATCTCCTCGAGCGTGCCCGTCTTGCCGCGGATCCGCTCCAGGGCAGGGCGACCGGTCACCAGCAGCGAGAGCGCACCGAGCAGGCCCAGATGCAGGATCACCGGATCGCGGATCGCGAGCACGCCGGCCTCCTGCGCCGCCTTCCACAGCGGCAGGTAGACCGCCAGCCAGGGCGCGAGACTGTGCGTGATCAGATGGTCGAGCCGCTCGCCCGGCTCGCTCATCTCCTGCATCAGCAGCTTCGTGATCCGCGGCTCGGCGACGACCTCGTCGAACAGCTCGGTGAGGCCGATCCGCAAGCGCTCCGCGAGCGGCAGCGCGGGATCGGCGAGCTTCGGCGCCCACTCCGCGAACGTCGCACGGTTACGCTCGAACGCGGCGTCGACGACCGCGGCCCACAGTTCGCCCTTGGAGCCGAAATAATGCGCGATCATCGCCATGTCGCAACCCGCCTCGGCGGCGATCTTGCGCAGGCTGGCGCCCTCGTAGCCGAAGCGGGCGAAGTGGGTCAGGCCGGCGTCGAGGAGTCGCTCGCGCGAATGGGAGTTACCCCCTTTCGGGCGCCCGCGGCCGCGGGGTGGCTGAGTGGCTGTCATGGTGGAACCTGCCGAAAGCGCGAGGGAAGGTCGTGCCGCACCTGCCGTCGCATGCATGTCATCGAGGGTCGGCCAGCGTGCGGGGGCGCGGCGCCACCGGACGCTTCCATCCTAGACCCGAAATGAATTTCGCGCCGCCCCGAGCTTGGGCGAGGCACACCCCCGGGCTCAAGGCCGCGCGGCCTGCGCCTCTTCGATCACCCACTCGACCAGCTCGACGGAGAGCGCGTCGGCCGCGGCGCCGAAGGCCCGCACCACCTCGGGTACCGCGGTGCCGGCGACCCGGCGGCGCAACTCGAAATGGCGGCTGGCCACGATACGCCGGCCCAGCGGCCGCACCAGACGCGCATCGAGCCGGATGACGATCTCCGGCTCGCCGTCGCGGTACTCGCTCTGGAACGCGCGCAGGTCGCTGTCGAGCTCGAAGTCGGCGTGCAGCCGGCGCTCGTCGCTGCTCAGCGCGGTCACCCGGCCGTCGGTGCGGAAGGCCTCGAACAGGCGGTCGCGTAGCAGCACCGGCGCGGGATCGCTCCAGCTGGCGCCCTTGTAGACGCTGACCCGGCTGGGCTCGGGCAGGACGACGATGCGGGCGCTGGCCAGGTGCCCGCCGGCGGCCGGCTGGGCGATGCGCAGCGACCACGCCTGAGTCTCGCCCCGACCCGTGGCCGGGGCCGCGGCCGACGGCAACAGATAGGTGTCCACCGGCTCCGGCCGCGGCAGCACGCTGCAGGCGGGCAGCAGCACGGCGAGGCCGAGTGCGGCGAGCAGGCCGCGGGCGCAAAGCGGGCGGACGGAAAGCGGGCGGCGGGCGGAGGCACGGAATCGGATCATGGCTGGAATTCCTTGGTCGGTTCGAGGCCGAGGAGGAAGTCGGCCGGCCGGTCTTCGAGTTTGCGGGTGATGTTGCGCAGCGCCGCGAGCGTGGCACCGAGCTCGGCGACCGCCGGCCCGAGCTCGCCCAGGCCGCGCATGCCGCTGTCGAGCTGGCCGCGGTTGTCCGCGACCAGGGTGTCCACCGTGTTCATCGCGCGCTCGAAGGCGAGCATCGCGCCCTGCGCGCTCTCCAGGGTCTGCGTGGCGCGACCGTCGATCAGGCGGCTGGTCGAGGCCATCATCCGGCTCGCCTCGGCGAGCGCGCGATTGGCCTGCTCGCCGGCGAGCGCGAGCTGCGTCACTGCGCGCCCGAACTCGTCGCGCTGAGCGGCGAGCGCGCCGGTGGCCTGGTCGAGGCTGGCCAGCGTGCGGCCGATGTGTTCGACGTTCTCGGGGGAGAACAGCGCGCGCGCCTGCACCAGGATTTCATTGACGTTGTAGATGACGTCCTCGCCGTCGGCGAGCAGGCGGCTCATCGGCGAGGGCGTGGCGACGATCACCGGCACCTCGTCGCCTTGCGGGCGCAGCGGCGGGCTGTGCGGGTCGTCGCCGCTGGTGAGGCGGATCAGGTACAGGCCGGTGATGCCCGCCGGCACCAGGCGGGCGCGGGTGTCGCGGCGGATCGGCGCGGTGCGGTCGACGCTGACGCGGGCGAACACCCGGCGCGGATCTTCCGGGTCGAGGCGCAGGCTGGCGACCTCGCCGACCTTGATGCCGTTGAACTCGACCGTGCTGCCCTTGGTGAGACCCGACACCGCCTCCTGGAACACGATGTCGTAGGTGTCGGCCTGCTTCTCGCTGCCGGCCTTGGCCAGCCACAGCGCGAACAGCAGCGCGGCGACCACCACCACCAGGGTGAACAGGCCGATCAGCACGTGATGGGCGCGGGTTTCCATGTCAGGGGTTCTCCGGGTGAAGGGCGGCGCGCGCGGACGGCGCCGCCTCGGCGGCGGCACGGCCGCGCGGACCGTGGAAATAGTCGCGGATCCAGTCGTCGTCGGTGGCGACCACTTCGGCGAGGCTGGCATTGACCAGCACCCTCTTCTGCGACAGCACCGCGACGCGGTCGGTGATCGTATGGATGGTATCGAGGTCGTGGGTGACGAGGAAGACGGTCAGTCCGAGCGCGTCGCGCAGGGTCAGGATCAGCTGGTCGAAGGCGGCCGCGCCGATGGGGTCGAGCCCGGCGGTGGGCTCGTCGAGGAACAGGATGTCGGGGTCGAGCGCGAGCGCGCGGGCGAGCGCAGCGCGCTTGACCATGCCGCCGGAGAGGTCCGACGGATACTTGGCGCCGGCGCCCGCAGGCAGGCCGGCGAGCGCGATCTTCAGCGCCGCGAGCTCCGCCGCCTCGCCCGCCGGCAGGCCGGCATGCTCGATCATCGGCAGGGCGACGTTCTCCGCCACGGTCAGCGACGAGAACAGCGCGCCCTTCTGGAACAGCACGCCGAAGCGGCGCTCGATCGCCCGCCGGCGCGCCACCGGCACGTTGAGCAAGTCCTCGCCGAATACCGTCACGCTGCCCGCCGCCGGCCGGTTGAGGCCGACGATGGTGCGCAGCAGCACCGACTTGCCGGTGCCCGATCCGCCCACCACGCTCAGGATTTCGCCACGGCGCAGGTCGAGGTCGAGCCCGTCGTGCACCACCTGGGCGCCGAACTGGTTGCGCACGCCCCGCACCTCCACGATGTTCGTCACCATTCCATCTCCATGCAGAACAGTGCGGCGACCGCGTCGACCACGATCACGATGAAGATCGACTGCACCACCGCGGAGGTGGTGTGTTCGCCGACCGACTGCGCCGAGCCGGACACGCGGAAACCCTCGAGGCAGCCGATCACCGCGATCAGGAAGGCGAAGATCGGCGCCTTTGCGATGCCGACGAGGAAGTGGCTCAGCCCCACGTTGTTCTGCACCACCGACAGGAACATCACCGGTGAGATGTCGAGCTTGACCGCGCACACCAGCATGCCGCCGACGATGCCCGACACCATCGCGACGAAGGTCAGCATCGGCAGGGCCAGCAGCAGCGCCAGCACCCGCGGCAGCACCAGCAGGTCGATCGGGTCGAGGCCGAGCACGCGGATCGCGTCGATCTCCTCGTTCGCCCGCATCGAGCCGATCTGCGCAGTGAACGCACTCGCGGTGCGGCCGGCGACGATGATCGCGGTCAGCAGCACGCCGAACTCGCGCAGGAAGGAATAGGCGACCAGGTCGACGGTGAAGATGCTCGCGCCGAAGTTGGCGAGCACGGTGGCGCCGAGGAAGGCCACCACCGCGCCGACGAGGAAGGTCAGCAGGGCGACGATCGGCACCGCGTCGAGCGCCGTCCGCTCGAGGTTGGCGGCGAGCGCGGTCGGCCGCCAGCGCCGCGGCTGCAGCAGCATGCGCAGCCCGGATTCGAGGGTGATGCCGATGAAGCCGGCGAGGGCGACCACGTGCTGGCGGAAGGTGAGCATGGCGATGCCGACATGCTCGAGCACGTCGCCGATCGCGCTCCCCGCGGGCGGCGCGGGCTCGGCGACCGCCGTCTCCATCGCCGCGGCCACCGCCCGCAGCAGCGCACGCCGCTCACCGGAGAGCGCGCCGGCGTCGGCGGCGAGCGCGGCCAGGCGCTCGCCGCCGAGCAGCGAATGCAATAGCCGCGCACCCGCGGTATCGAGCGCGCCCAGCCCCTCGGTGTCGATCCGAATGCCGGCGCCGAGCCGGGTGCGAAGGCCCTCGACCTGCTCCGCCAGCGGCCGGTAGTGGGCAAGGGTCCAGTCGCCGCGCACCTGCAGCACGGGCGCATCGGCGGCGGTCAGGAGTTCAGCGTACCCGGGCACGCGCGCGGCACTCATTGCGCACCCCGCTCGGCCAGCAGCGATGGCAGCGTCGGGAGCAGCCCCTGCACGAACGCGTCACGGATCTGCCCCAGGTCCATCGACGCCTCGCCGAGGCGGGCGAACAGCGGGAGCGAGACGGCGAGAAAGGACATCGCGCCGAGCAGCATGGTATGCACCATCAGCGGATGGCTGACGCGGAACAGCCCGGCATCGATCGCCTCCTGCCACAAGGGGCGATAGTCCTCGAACACCGGCTCGAACACGCGGCCGACGAATTGCTCGAAACGCTCGCCGCTGCCGGCCTGCTCGCGCACCAGGAAGCGCAGCAAGTGCGGATCGCGCGCGACCTGGTCGAACAACTGGCCGGCGGCCTTCCGCACGCGCAGCTCGACGCTGCCGCCCTCGAGTCCGACGGCGCCGGCGAGGCCGGCCTCGCCGGCCAGCCGCTCGGTGAGCCGATCGACCACCGCCAGCCACAGTTCGGCCTTGGAGCCGAAGTAGTGGGCGACCATGGAAACGTCGCAGCCGGCGGCGGCCGCGATCGCGCGCAGGCTGACCCCCTCGTAGCCCAGCGTGGAGAAGGCGGCGAGCGCGGCATCGACCAGTCGCTGGCGGCAGGTCGAGGCTGCGCCCTTCGGCCGCCCCGGCCCGCGCACCGGCCTTGCCTCCCTCCTCGTCATTGCTTCGTCCATTTCCGTCCGCTCCCGCCGGGCGCTGCACCCCGTACATGACTTGACAATGCTATCAAACAGATGTTGGAATTCATACGCCGTCCGCGACAGCGC
This sequence comes from Thauera phenolivorans, assembly GCF_001696715.1. Classification (GTDB taxonomy): domain Bacteria; phylum Pseudomonadota; class Gammaproteobacteria; order Burkholderiales; family Rhodocyclaceae; genus Thauera; species Thauera phenolivorans. Next base: position 614,243 of record NZ_MBFM01000001.1, read on the forward strand.
CGGCCAACCGCTCACGGGGGAACGATGAGCCCGCAGGTGCCTTGTGTTCATTGCTCGCCTGCGCCATGACCGCAGTCCCCACCGCCGTCTTCCGCGTCCACCCCGTCGCGGATTACCCGCCCGGACGCCGCACCACCGGCCCCGGCCCGCACTTCGCCGAAGCGCGCGCACATTACCAGATTCGGCACGCTCGACAGTGAGCACGGAGCCCGCATGAGCAAGGAGTCGAAACGCAGGATGGCATGGACCGTCGGCGCGGTGCTCGCGCTTGCCGCCGCGCTGGCCTGGTGGCTGGTGCGCCCGCCCCCCGACGACGGCAGCTTCGTCAGGGGCAACGGACGCATCGAGGCGACCGAGCTCGATGTCGCCGCCAAGGCTGCCGGCCGGGTCGAGGACATCCTGGTCAACGAGGGCGACTTCGTGAAGGTCGGCGAGATCGTCGCGCGCATGGACATGCGCACGCTCGAGGCCCAGCTGGCACAGGCGCTCGCCGAGGTGGTCAACGCGAGGAGCGCGAGGCAGACCGCGCTCGCCCAGGTCGCCCAGCGCAAGGCGGATGTCGCCATGGCCGAGGCCCAGCTGGTGCAGCGGCGCAGCGAGCTCGACGTGGCCCGCAGGACGAGCGCGCGCTCGAAGGCGCTGCTCAGCGACCGCGCGGTGTCGGCGCAGGTGGCCGACGAAAACGCCGCCCGCGCGCGCAACGCCGAGGCCAACATCGACGTCGCGCGCGCGCAGATCGCCGCGGCGAAGGCGGCGGTGGCCGCTGCCGAGGCCCAGGTCGAACAGGCGGACGCCGCGATCAGCGCGGCCGAGGCGGTGGTGAGGCGGCTGCGCGCCGAGCTCGATGACGTCGTCCTGCGCGCCCCGCGCGCCGGACGGGTGCAGTACCGCGTGGTGCAGCCCGGCGAAGTGGTCGCCGGCGGCGGCAAGGTGGTGAGCCTGGTCGACGTGGGCGATGTCTACATGACCTTCTTCCTGCCCGAGATGGCCGCCGGCCGGGTCGCGCTCGGCAGCGAGGTGCGGATCGTGCTGGACGCCGCGCAGCATTTCGTCATCCCGGCCCAGGTCTCCTACGTCGCCAGCGTCGCCCAGTTCACGCCGAAGACCGTCGAGACCCAGAGCGAGCGCCAGAAGATGGTGTTCCGGGTCAAGGCGCGGATCGATCCGGAGCTGCTCGCGCGCTATCCCGAGCAGGTCAAGACCGGGCTGCCCGGCATGGCTCACCTGCGCCTGAACCCGCAGCGCGAGTGGCCGCCCGAGTTACAGGTGAGGCTGCCGTGAGCGATCCGGCCGTACGGGTGGCCGCGGCGGAGGCGGGCGCCGCCACAGTCGTGCGCCTCGCCGGCCTCAGCCATCGCTATGGCGACATCCTCGCCGCCGACGACCTCGTCCTGGACATCCCCGCCGGATGCATGGTGGGTCTCATCGGCCCCGACGGGGTCGGCAAGTCGACCTGGCTCGGGCTGATCGCCGGCGCGCGCAGGATCCAGCGCGGCAGCGTCGAGGTGCTCGGCGGCGATATGGCCGATGCCCGCCACCGCGCGCGCGTCTGCCCGCGCATCGCCTACATGCCGCAGGGCCTGGGCAAGAACCTCTACCCCACGCTGTCGGTGTTCGAGAACATCGACTTCTTCGGCCGTCTGTTCGGCCAGTCCGAGGCCGAGCGCAGGCGGCGAATCGACGAGCTGCTCGCCGCCACCGGCATGGCGGCCTTCGCCGATCGCCCGGCGAACAAGCTCTCCGGCGGCATGAAGCAGAAGCTCGGCCTGTGCTGCGCGCTGATCCACGACCCCGACCTGCTGATCCTCGACGAGCCCACCACCGGCGTGGATCCGCTCTCGCGGCGCCAGTTCTGGCAGCTGATCGCGCGCATCCGCGCCAGCCGCACGGGCATGAGCGTGCTGATCGCCACCGCCTACATGGAAGAGGCGGAAGGCTTCGACTGGCTGGTGGCGGTGGACGCCGGCCGCGTGCTCGCCACCGGCACGCCGGGCGAGCTGCGCGCGCGCGGCGGCACCCACACGCTGGAGGAAGCCTTCATCGCGCTGCTGCCCGAGGAGCGCCGGCGCGATCACCACCGCCTCGAGATTCCGCCGATCGAAACCGGCGAAGTGGTGATCGAGGCGCGCGGCCTGCAGATGCGCTTCGGCGACTTCGTCGCGGTCGACGACGTCAACCTGGAAGTGCGGCGCGGCGAGATCTTCGGTTTCCTCGGCTCCAACGGCTGCGGCAAGTCGACCACCATGAAGATGCTCACCGGCCTGCTCGAGCCGAGCGCCGGCGAGGCCCTGCTGCTCGGCCGCAAGCTCGAGGCGAGGAACGTCGACACCCGCCGCCGGGTGGGCTACATGTCGCAGTCCTTTTCGCTCTACGGCGAGCTCACGGTGCGGCAGAACCTCGACCTGCACGCCCGCCTGTTCCACCTGCCCGCGCCCGAGGCGGCGGCGCGCATCACCGACCTCGCCCGCCGCTTCGACCTCGACCCGGTGATGGACGTCCAGCCCGACGCGCTTCCGCTCGGCATCCGCCAGCGCCTGCAGCTCGCGGTGGCGGTGCTGCACCGGCCCGACGTGCTGATCCTCGACGAACCGACCTCGGGCGTCGACCCGGTGGCGCGCGACGGCTTCTGGGAACTGATCGTCGATCTTTCGCGCGGCGACGGGGTGACGATCTTCATCACCACCCACTTCATGAACGAGGCGCAGCGCTGCGACCGCATCTCGCTGATGCACGCCGGGCGCATCCTCGCCAGCGACACCCCGGCGGCGATCGCCGCGACGCGCGGCACCGACAGCCTCGAGGAGGCCTTCGTCGCCTACCTCGAGGAAGCCAGCGGCAGCGCCGACCAGCCCGCACCGGCCGCGCCCGCCGTGCCCGCAGGCGTCGGTGACGGGGCCGCGCCCAGCGCTCCACGGGAAGACGCCGCCCGTCACGCCGAGCGCCTGGCCCGCTTCAGCCTCGCCCGCCTGCTCAGCTTTTCCGCGCGCGAGGCCACCGAGCTGCGCCGCGACCCGGTGCGCCTGACGCTCGCGCTGCTCGGCAGCCTGGTGCTCATGCTGGTGATGGGCTATGGCATCACGATGGACGTCGAGGACCTGCATTACGCGGTGCTCGACCACGATCGCAGCCTCGCCAGCGACAGCTACACCCTGCGCATCGCCGGCTCACGCTACTTCCTCGAACAGCCGCCGCTCGCGAGCCACGCCGACCTCGACGCGCGCATGCGCGCCGGCAAGCTGGCGATGGCGATCGAGATCCCGCCCGGCTTCGGCCGCGACCTCGCACGCGGCAAGGCGCCGCAGGTCGCGGTGTGGCTCGACGGCTCGATGCCGCTGCGTGCCGAGCTCGCGCGCGCCTACGTCGGCGGGGTGCACGCGCAGACGCTCGCCGACGTGATCGCCGAGTCCGGCGCCGGCCCGCTGCGCGCGCTCGCCAGCGTGGAGCCGCGCTACCGCTACAACCCCGAGTTGCTGAGCTTGGTGGCGATGGTGCCCAAGGTGATCCCGCTGCTGCTGGTCTTCATCCCCGCCATGCTCACCGCGCTCGGCGTGGTGCGCGAGAAGGAGCTCGGCTCGATCCTCAACGTCTATACCACGCCGGTCACCAAGCTCGAGTTCCTGGTCGGCAAGCAGCTGCCCTACATCGCCCTGTCGATGTTCAACTTCGCGCTGATGTTCGTGCTCGCGGTCGCGCTGTTCCAGGTGCCGTTCAAGGGCAGCCTGCCCGCGCTCGCCACCGGCGCGCTGCTCTACGTCACCGCCACCACCGGGCTGGGTCTGCTCGCCTCCACGCTGACCGCCAGCCAGGTCGCCGCGCTCGCCGGCACCTCGATCGGCACCCTGCTGCCCGCGATCCAGTTCTCCGGACTGATGGATCCGGTATCCTCGCTCGAGGGCGGCGGCTACTGGATCGGCGCCATCTACCCCACGACCCATTTCCTCACCATCGCCAGCGGCACCTTCTCGAAGGCGCTCGGCTTCGCCGAACTGGGGAGCGCATTCATGCCGCTGGCGCTCGCGATCCCGGTGCTGACCTTTCTGTCGGCGCTGCTGCTTAAGAAGCAGGCGAAGTGAGGCAAGGCACGATGGCGAACGGCTCGACCCTCCTGCGCAACACCTGGAACCTCGGCCTCAAGGAATTCCGCAGCCTGTCGCGCGACATGGCGCTGATGTTCCTGATCGTGTTCATGTTCAGCGCCTCGATCTACGCTGACGCGCGCGCGAAGCCCGAGAGCCTCAACCGCGCCTCGATCGCGGTGGTCGACGAGGACCGCTCGCAGCTGTCGACCCGCATCGTCGCCGCGCTGCAGCCGCCGCAGTTCATCCCGCCCGAACACGTCGGCCTCGCCGACATGGACCGCGGCATGGACGCCGGGCTGCACACCTTCGTGCTCGACATTCCGCCCGATTTCGAGCGCGACGTGCTCGCCGGCCGCAGCCCGGCGCTGCAGCTCAACGTCGACGCCACGCGCCAGAGCCAGGCACAGACCGGCACCGGCTATATCCAGAACATCATCGACGACGAAGTGCGCGCGTTCGTGCAGCGGGTGCGGACCCCGGCGCCGCAGCCGGTGGAGCTGGTGCCGCGCGCGATGTTCAACCCGAACCTCAACGCGAGCTGGTTCGCCGCGATCAACGCGATCATCAACAACGTGACCATGCTCGGCATCCTGCTCACCGGCGCGGCGCTGATCCGCGAGCGCGAGCACGGCACGATCGAACACCTGCTGGTGATGCCGGTCACACCTTTCGAGATCATGATGTCGAAGGTCTGGTCGATGGGGGTGGTGGTACTGCTGGCGTCGTCCTTCTCGCTGCAGGTGATGGTCAAGGGGGTGCTCGGCATCGCCGTGGCCGGCTCGGCGCTGCTGTTCGGCGCCGGCACCCTGCTCTATCTCTTCGCCGCGGCCTCGATCGGCATCTACATGGGCACGATCGCGCGCAGCATGCCGCAGTTCGGGCTGATGTCGATTCTCGTGCTGCTGCCGCTGCAGATCCTGTCAGGCGGGGTGACCCCGCGTGAAAGCATGCCCGAGACGATCCAGTACCTGATGTCGCTCGCGCCGACCACCCACTACGTGTCGCTCGCCCAAGCCATCCTGTTCCGCAACGCCGGCCCCGACCTGGTGTGGCCGGCGTTCCTAATGGTCGCCGCCATCGGCGTCGCCTTCTTCTATCTCGCCCTTCACCGCCTGCGCCGTACGATCGGCACGATGCAATGAGCGGAAGTACCCAAGCGCCGATCACTGGAGCCAAGACGTGACGACCCGACCCTCCACCCCGCCAGCGAAAACGAAGGTCACGACACGTCCTGTCCGTGCGGACGATGCGCCCGACAGCGTCCCGCTGCCCGCACGCAACCCGCTCGACCTCAAGGTGCACGCCGCGCTCGCGCGCGCGACCGCTTCGGTGTCGCCGATGTCGCTGCTGCTGGCGACGATCGACTGGGCCGGCCATCTCGCCGGCGCGCCCGGCAAGCGTCAGGAACTGGTCGCGCTCGCACTCGAGAACGCCCGTCGCCTGAGCAACTATGCGCGCGACCTCGCCTTCGCCCCGCCAGACTGCCCGCCGGCGGAGTGCGTCGAGGCCCCCGCGCAGGACCGACGCTTCCAGGGCGAGGCCTGGCACCGCTGGCCCTTCAACCTGATGCACCAGTCCTTCCTGCTCACCCAGCAGTGGTGGGACGCCGCCACCCGCGGCGTGCCCGGCGTCTCCAGGCACCACGAGCAGGTGGTCGCCTTCACCGCGCGCCAGCTGCTCGACGTGTTCTCGCCGGGCAACTACCTGCCCACCAACCCGGTGGTGCTCGAGCACACGATCCGCAGCGGCGGGCGCAACCTGCTGCGCGGCATGGTGCACGCTGTGGAGGATGCCGAACGCTCGATCACCGGCCAGCCGCCGGCCGGCACCGAGAACTTCGTCGTCGGCCGCGACGTCGCCGCGACCCCCGGCAAGGTCGTGCTGCGCAACCGGGTGATGGAGCTGATCCAGTACGCGCCCAGCACCCCCACGGTGCGGCCCGAGCCGGTGCTGATCGTGCCGGCGTGGATCATGAAGTACTACATCCTCGACCTCTCGCCGCACAACTCGCTGATCCGCTATCTGGTCGACCAGGGCCACACCGTGTTCTGCATCTCGTGGAAGAACCCGGGCGAGGCCGAGCGCGACCTCGGCATGGACGACTATGTGCACCAGGGCTTCCTCGAGGCGCTCGCGGCGGTCAACACGATCGTCCCCGGCGAGCGCGTGCATGCCACCGGTTACTGCCTCGGCGGCACCCTGCTCGCGATCGCCGCGGCGGCGATGGAGCGCGACGGCGACGAGCGTCTCGCCTCGCTGACGATGTTCACCGCGCAGACCGACTTCACCGAGCCGGGGGAGCTGGCGCTGTTCATCGACGAGAGCGAGGTCAGTCTGCTCGAGGCGCAGATGGCCGAGACCGGCTACCTCACCGCGGGCCAGATGGCGGGCGCCTTCCAGATCCTGCGCTCGAACGACCTGCTGTGGTCGCGCATGGTCGGCGAATACCTGATGGGCGAGCGCGCGCCGATGATCGACCTGATGGCCTGGAACGCCGACGCCACCCGCATGCCGGCGCGCATGCACGGCGAATACCTGCGGCGCCTGTTCCTCAACGACGACCTCAGCGAGGGCCGCTACCGGGTCGCCGGCCGCCCGGTGTCGCTCGGCGACCTCGACGCCCCGGTGTTCTGCGTCGCCACCCTCACCGACCACGTCGCGCCCTGGCACTCGGTGTACAAGCTGCACTATCTGACGCCCACCGAGATCACCTTCGTGCTCACCAGCGGCGGCCACAACGCCGGCATCGTCAGCGAGCCCGGACGGCCGCGGCGCCATTTCCAGATCCTGACCCGCCCCGCGGGCGACAACTACGTGCCGCCCGACGACTGGCTCGAGCGCGCGCCGCGCGAGGACGGCTCGTGGTGGCCGGCCTGGGTCGCCTGGCTGCAGGCCCGCTCCGGCGCCCCGGTCGCGCCGCCCGCGATCGGCGCGGAAGATTATCCGCCGCTGGGCGACGCGCCCGGCGACTACGTCATGGAGAAGTGAGCCCCGCCCCGGTCGCGCCCGTCCCCCTGCAATGGAGTTCCCGATGAATCTCGATCCCCAATCCCTGCTCGCCCTGCACAAGGTCAACCTGCAGTTCCACTTCCGCGTGTCCGAGCTGATGCGCGACAACGGCCTGCAATGGGCGGGCGCACTGCGCGACTCGCTCGAGGCCTGCAACGCCGAAATCGAGCTCGCCACCACCCGGGTGCTCGATGCCGGCGACTGGAAGGCGGTCGGCTTCGTCGCCGGCGACGCCTACTGGTCCGCGCTGCAGCATCAGACGCGGGCGCTGCAGCGCTTTGCCGAAACCGTGGTCGCTACCCAGACCGGCTTCGCTACCGCGCTGCAGGAGGCGATCACGACCTGGCAGAAAGAGGCCGCGCTCGCGCTGCGCAAAGGCGCCGGCGCGATGCCATTGAGCGGCCTGCTGGAGGCGCTGATCGAGCCGGTCACGGATGCCGCGGCGCAGCCCGCCGCCGCAGGGGCGGCCCCGGCGGCGGTGGCTCGGACGCCCGCCCCTGCGCCCGCGCGCCGGCGCAAGCCGGCCGCCCCGCGCAGCCGCTGAACCCCTCCTCAAGCGCCTGCAACGGCGCCGCCCCGCAGCACGCGCCGGCCTCAGTCAGGGCGTTCTAGGTCGGCGACCACCGCGGCGAGAAAACGCCCCGCCTCGCCGCCGGTCACCACCCGGTGGTCGAAGGTCAGGCTCAGCGGCAGCACCCGGCGCACCGCCGGCGCGCCGTCGACCGGGCGCACCTGCTCGTGGATGCGGCCGGCGCCGAGGATCGCCACCGTCGGCGGCACCACGATCGGCGCCGCGTACTTGCCCGAGATCATGCCGAAGTTCGACAGCGTGATGGTGTTGCCGCGCAGCTCCTCGGGCGGCAGCTTGCGCGCGGCGATGTCGGCCCGCATGCGATCGAGCCCGCGGCGCAGGTCGGCGGCGTCGCGACTGGCGACGTCGCGCAGCACCGGCACGAACAGGCCCTCGGCGAGATCGACCGCGATGCCGACATCGACCCGCTCGAGCAGCCGGCGCGCCATCGTGTGGCTCTCGTACCAGGCGTTGAGCGCCGGCTCGGCCCGGCAGCCGGCCACCAGCGCGCGCACCAGGCGGATGGTGACGTCGGCGTCGGCCGCCCAGGCGTCGATGTCGGCGTCGTCCATCACCGTCGCCGCCGCCACCTCGCCCTGCGCCAGCGCCATGTTCTGCGCCATCGCCCGCCGCACGCCGCGCAGCCGCTCGGGCGGGCCGAGCTCGGCGAGGATCTTCGCCACCCGCTCGACGTCGGCCGCGGTGATCACCCCCTCCGCCCCCGAGGGCGTCACCATCGTCAGATCGACCTCGAGCCGGCGGGCCAGCGCGCGCACCGCCGGCGTGGCCTTGATCGCCGCTGCCGGACGGCCGCCGACCGCCGCCGGCGCCTCCTGCTGCAGGGTGTCGCCCACCTTGACCTCGCCCACCACCGTGCCGGTATCGGCTTCGCCCGCGCCGCCCTCGAAGCCGACCAGCGGCGCGCCCACATGCACGATCTGCCCCGCCTGGCAGAACAGCCTCGCGATCCGCCCCGCCTCGGGCGAGGGGATGTCGACGATCGCCTTCGCCGTTTCCACCGACACCAGCGGCGCGTCGGCCGCGATCTCGTCGCCCGGCTGGACGTGCCACTCGACGATCTCCGCCTCCTGCAGGCCCTCGCCCAGGTCGGGCAGCTTGAAGATCTTCATCACGATCCCTCCAGGGTGCGCCGCGCCGCGGCGACGATGCGCGCCACGCTCGGCAGGTGCTGGTACTCGAGCCGCGCCAGCGGCACCACGATGTCGTAGCCGGTGACGCGCTGCACCGGCGCGAGCAGCGAATACAGGCCCTCTTCGGCCAGCCCCGCGGCGATCTCGGCGCCCAGCCCGCCGCTGCGACAGGCCTCGTGCACGATCACGCAGCGCCCGGTGCGCGCCACCGACTCGAGGATGGTCGGCATGTCGAGCGGTTTGAGGGTGGCGACGTCGATGACCTCGGCCGACACCCCCTCCGCGGCGAGCAGGTCGGCCGCGGCCTGGGTTTCCTGCAGCATCGCGCCCCAGCTCACCAGGGTGACGTCGCTGCCCGGCCGCAGGGTGAAGCAGACGTCGAGCGGCAGGGCTTCGCCGTCGTCGGCCACCTCCTGCTTGAACAGGCGGTAGAGCCGGGTCGGCTCGAGGAAGACCACCGGGTCGGGATCGCGGATCGCCGCCAGCAGCAGGCCGTAGGCGCGCGCCGGCGACGACGGCACCACCACCCGCAAGCCGGGCACGTGGGCGAGCATCGCCTCCGGGCTCTCGGAGTGGTGCTCGGGGGCGTGAATGCCACCGCCCGAGGGCGAACGCAGCACCAGCGGACAGCTCAGCCGGCCGCGCGTGCGATGGCGCAGCCGCGAGGCATGATTGACGAGATGATCGAAGGCCGGATAGATGAAGCCCGAGAACTGGATCTCCGCCACCGGCCTGAGGCCCATCGAGGCCATGCCGATCGCGGTGCCCACGATCGCGGTCTCCGCCAGCGGGGTGTCGAGCACCCGCTCGGCGCCGAAGCGCTGCTGCAGACCGACGGTGGCGCGAAACACCCCGCCGTTGACGCCGATGTCCTGGCCCAGCAGCAGCACCGAGACGTCGCGCGCCATCTCTCGAGCGAGCGCGCAATTCACCGCTTCCACCAGGTTCAGCTCAGCCATGCTCGCCTCCTTGCACGGGTGCGAAACGCAGCGCCTCGGCGCGCTGCGCCTGCAGCGCGGACGGCAGCGCGGCGTAGAGGTGATCGAACATCGCCGCGGTGTCCGGCGGCGGCGTGGCGAGATAGGTCTCCACCGCGGCAGCGACCGCCTCGTTGCATTCGCGCGCGAGCGCCTCTTCGTTGTCCTTGTCCCACGCGCCCAGCCGTGCGAGGTAGTTGCGCAGGCGCAGCACCGGCTCCTCGTGCCAGTACGCCTGCACCGTCTCGGGGTCGCGGTAGCGGCTGGCGTCGTCGGCGGTGGTGTGGTCGCCGAGACGGTAGGTGAGCGCCTCGATCAGCGTCGGGCCGCCGCCGGCGCGCGCCCTGTCGAGCGCCTCTCGTGCGGCCTGATGCACCGCCACGATGTCG
>NZ_MBFM01000001.1:624428-639427 GCF_001696715.1 Thauera phenolivorans
GACGGTGGCGCGAAACACCCCGCCGTTGACGCCGATGTCCTGGCCCAGCAGCAGCACCGAGACGTCGCGCGCCATCTCTCGAGCGAGCGCGCAATTCACCGCTTCCACCAGGTTCAGCTCAGCCATGCTCGCCTCCTTGCACGGGTGCGAAACGCAGCGCCTCGGCGCGCTGCGCCTGCAGCGCGGACGGCAGCGCGGCGTAGAGGTGATCGAACATCGCCGCGGTGTCCGGCGGCGGCGTGGCGAGATAGGTCTCCACCGCGGCAGCGACCGCCTCGTTGCATTCGCGCGCGAGCGCCTCTTCGTTGTCCTTGTCCCACGCGCCCAGCCGTGCGAGGTAGTTGCGCAGGCGCAGCACCGGCTCCTCGTGCCAGTACGCCTGCACCGTCTCGGGGTCGCGGTAGCGGCTGGCGTCGTCGGCGGTGGTGTGGTCGCCGAGACGGTAGGTGAGCGCCTCGATCAGCGTCGGGCCGCCGCCGGCGCGCGCCCTGTCGAGCGCCTCTCGTGCGGCCTGATGCACCGCCACGATGTCGTTGCCGTCGACCTGTACGCCGGGGATGCCGGCAGCGATCGCCTTCTGCGCCAGGGTCGCGCAGGCGGTCTGGCGCGCGCGCGGCACCGAGATCGCCCACTGGTTGTTGCTCACAACCAGCACCAGCGGCGCCTGCCACACGCCGGCGAAGTTCATCGCCTCGTAGAAGTCGCCCTTCGAGGTGGCGCCGTCGCCGAGGAAGCACACCGCGGCGCGCGCCTCGCCGCGCAGGCGGAAGGCGTAGGCGGCGCCGGCGGCGTGGCAGGCCTGGGTGGCGATCGGCACCGCGATCGGGAAGTCGGCGCGCGGCACGGCGAAGTCGCTGCCGCGCTCGTCGCCCCCCCAGTAGAGCAGGGTCTCGGCCATCCCGACCCCGCGCAGCAGCTGCGCGCCGTGGTCGCGATAGGACGGCACCAGCACGTCCTCGGCGCGCATCGCGGCGGCGACGCCGACGCCGATCGCCTCCTGGCCGAGCGCCGAGGCGAAGGTGCCGAGCTTGCCGGTGCGCTGCAGCGCGATCGCCTTGGCGTCGAAGGCCCGCGTCAGGCACATCGCGCGGTAGAGCGGGATCAGGCGCGCCGGATCGAGAGCGAACTCGGGCAGCGGCCCGGTGGGCGCCCCCTGCGGGTCGAGATAACGGGTGTACTCCACCTCGAAGCGTGCAACGGTATCCATGGCACCTCCTTGTCGTGGATGGGGGCTGGACTCCCCGCTAGATCAGCGCCCGCAGTTCGCGCAGCGCCACCGACAGCATCGCCAGGTCGAGCCCGGCCGCCGGCCGCATCTCGGCGATCAGCTGGTGGCAGCGCGACAGCGCGAAGCCGCGCTTCGCCTCCCAGGCGGCGAGCAGCGCCTCGGTGTCCTCGATTTCCGGACTCTCCGCGAGCACCGACGTCGCCAGGCCGCGCGCGACGCTGGTGAGTTCGTTGCGCAGCGCCACCCGCGCCAGGCCCTGCCAGCGCTCGCCCGAGGGCAGGGCGACGATCTGCTGCGACAGCCAGCCGAGTTCGAGGCGCCCGCCGAGGCCGAAGTACACGCTCGCCACGGTCTCCACGCTGCGCCCGGTGTCGGCGCCGATCTCGACGATGTCGAACCCGGCGAACTGCGCGTCGAGGCGCGCCACCCGCTGCGCCAGCGCGGGCGGCACGCCCTCCGCGGCGAGGCGCTCGGCCTCGGCGTCGAGCGGCGCGAGCTCGTGCGGAGCGAGCCAGCGCCCGAGGCCCTCGCCGATCTCCGCGATGCCGGGCGCGAAGCGCCGGATCGTCGCCTCCAGGTCGGCGAGCGCCTCGCGGTGCTGCAGCAGCCAAACCGTCCCGCGCATCACCAGACGGCCGACGATCGTCACCACCGCGTTCTGCGCCTCGACCCTCACCTGGTTGTCGAGCGACTCGTTCTCCTGCCACAGCGCGACCAGGCCGAAGATCTCGCGGGTGCACAAGTAGGCGCGCACGATGTCGGGCGCGGCGGCACCGCTCTCTTCCTGCAGCCGGTGCACGAAGCTCGGCCCGACGCGGTTCACCATGCTGTTGACCACATGGGTGACGATGATCTCGCGCCGCAGCGGGTGCTGGCGGATCTGCTGCGGGAAGCGCTCGCGCAGTGGCTGCGGGAAGTAGCGCTCGAGGGTGGTGGCGATATAGGGGTCCTCGGGCACGTCGGAGGCGAGCGCCGCGTCGTACAGCTCCATCTTGCCGTAGGCGAGCATCACCGCCAGTTCGGGCGTGGTGAGCGCGCCGCCGGCCTGGCGCCGCTCGGCGATCTCCTCGTCCGAGGGCAGGAACTCGATCTCGCGGTTGAGGCGGCCGGCCGCCACCAGATGGCGCAGGTAGCGCGCATGCTCCTCGAGCCGGCTGATGCCGCGTGCGCGCTCCATCGCCAGCACCCGGTTCTGCGCGCGGTTGTCGCGCAGCACCAGCTCCGCCACCTCGTCGGTCATCTCGGCGAGCAGGCGGTCGCGCTGCTTGCCGGTGAGCTCGCCGTCGGCCACGACCTGGTTGAGCAGGATCTTGATGTTGACCTCGTGGTCGGAGCAGTCCACCCCGCCCGAGTTGTCGATCGCGTCGGTGTTGATCAGCCCGCCCGCCCGCGCGAATTCGATCCGCGCGCGCTGGGTGAAGCCGAGGTTGCCGCCCTCGCCCACCACCCGGCAGCGCAGCTGGGCCCCATCGACCCGGATCGCGTCGTTGGCGCGATCGCCGACCTCGGCATGGCTCTCGCTGCTGGCCTTCACGTAGGTGCCGATGCCGCCGTTGTAGAGCAGGTCCACCGGCGCCAGCAGCACCGCGCGGATCAGCTCGTTCGGCGCCAGCCGTTCGGCCTCGATGCCGAGCGCGGCGCGCGCCTCGGGCGACAGCGCGATCGACTTCGCGCTGCGCGGATACACCCCGCCGCCGGCGGAGATCAGGCTGGTATCGTAGTCGGCCCAGGACGAGCGCGGCAGGCGGAACAGGCGCTCGCGCTCGGCATGGCCGGTCGCCGCGTCCGGTTCGGGATCGATGAACACGTGGCGGTGGTCGAAGGCGGCCACCAGCCGGATGTGGCGCGACAGCAGCATGCCGTTGCCGAACACGTCGCCGGACATGTCGCCGATGCCGACCACCCGGAAATCCTGCGACTGGGTGTCGTGGCCGAGGCTGCGGAAGTGGTGCTTGACCGACTCCCAGGCACCGCGCGCGGTGATCCCCATGCGCTTGTGGTCGTAGCCGGCCGAGCCGCCGGAAGCGAAGGCGTCGCCGAGCCAGAAGCCGTACTGGGCGGCGGTGCGGTTGGCGATGTCGGAGAAGCTCGCCGTGCCCTTGTCGGCGGCGACCACCAGGTAAGGATCGTCGCCGTCGTGGCGCACGACCTGGGGCGGCGGCACCACCTCGCCGCCGACGAGGTTGTCGGTGAGGTCGAGCAGGCCGCGCAGATACATCTGGTAGCACGCCACGCCCTCGGCCAGCAGCGCCTCGCGGTCGCCCGCCGGTGGCGGTCGCCGCACGACGAAGCCACCCTTCGAACCGACCGGTACGATCACCGCGTTCTTCACCTGCTGCGCCTTCACCAGGCCGAGGATCTCGGTGCGGAAGTCCTCCAGGCGGTCGGACCAGCGCAGGCCGCCGCGGGCGACCTTGCCACCGCGCAGATGCACCCCTTCGACCCGCGGCGAGCACACGAAGATCTCGAACATCGGCCGCGGCTCGGGCAGCAGCGGAACCCCTGCGGGGTCGAACTTGAAGGCCAGCCAGGACTTGGGCTCGCCGTCGGCGTCACGCTGGAAGAAGTTGGTGCGCAGAGTGGCCTGGATCAGCGCCAGGTAGTGGCGCAGGATGCGGTCCTCGTCGAGGTTGGAAACCTGCTCCAGCGCGGCGCCGATCTGCGCGGCGAGCGCCGCCTGCCGGGCGTCGCGCTCCTGCGCGTCGAGCGCGGGGTCGAAGCGTGCATCGAACAGCGCCACCAGCGCCGCGGCGATCTCCGGGTGGGTGGCGAGCGCCTGCTCGATGTAGCCCTGGCTGAACGTGAACACCGCCTGCCGCATGTAGCGGGCATAGGCGCGGAGGACGCCGACGCTGCGCCAGTCGAGGCCGGCGACCAGCACCAGGCGATTGAAGTCGTCGTTGTCGTTGTCGCCGCGCCAGGTGCGCAGGAAGGTCTCCTGGAAGCGCGGGCGCAGGTCCTCGATGTCGATCTCGCCGCCGCCGGCGACGCTCATGCCGAAGTCGTCGATCCACATCTGCTGGCCGTCGGCGCGGCGCACCTCGTAGGGGCGTTCCTCGAGCACGCTCACCCCCATGTGCTCGAGCATCGGCAGGCTGTGCGACAGCGGCACCAGGGCGCCGGCGCGGAACAGCTTGAAGCGCAGGCCGCCGGGCGGCGCCTCCAGCGGCACGTACAGGCTCATGCCGATCGCGTCGGCGCCGTCGAGGGCGTCGAGCTGGGCGATGTCGTGCACCGCCATGCGCGCGGAGTGGCGCTCGCGGTAGCCGGCAGCGAAGCCCTGGGCATAGCGGGCGAACAGGGCGTTGGCGCGCTCCTCGCCGAAGGCCTCGACCAGGGCCTGGGCGAGGTCGTCGTCCCAGCGCCGGGCGATGCGCACCAGGCGCTGCTCGAGCTCGTGCAGGTCGATCTCGGGCGCGGTACCCGGCGGCGTGCGCACCACGATCAGGATGCGCGCCAGCGGTGAGTCGCCCAGATGTACGGTGAATTCCGACGACACGCCGCCGAAGGCCTCGGTGAGCGCCGCCTGCATGCGGGTGCGGACGTCGGTGTTGTAGTTCTCGCGCGGCACGAACAGCAGGCAGGCGTAGAAGCGGCCGAAGGGATCACGACGCACGAAGAGGCGGGTGCGCTGGCGCTCGCCGAGGCGCAGCACCCCCATCGCGGTGGCGTGGAGTTCATCGACCGGGATCTGGATCAGCTCGTCGCGCGGGTATTGCTCGAGGATGGTGGCGAGCGCCTTCGCCGCATGGCTGCCCGGCAGGAAGCCAGCGCGCTCGAGCACCGCGGCGACCTTCCGGCGCAGCAGCGGGATCGCCTCGAGGCGCGTGCTGTAGGCGGACGAGGTGTACAGGCCGAGCAGGCGCCGCTCGCCGACGACCTCGCCCTTGTCGTCGAAGCGCTTGACGCCGACGTAGTCGAGGTAGCCGGGCCGATGCACGGTGGAGCGGGTGTTGGCCTTGGTCAGGGTGAGCAGGTTGGGCTGGCGCGCATAGGCGCGCAGCTCGGGCGGCATCTGGGCGAAGGCGAGCGAGGGCGCGGCCTCTCCGCGCTCGCGCAGGATGCCGAGCCCGCTGCCGGGCACCGCGCGCAGCACGTCGCCCCCGCCCGTGCCTGCATCGTCGCGCACGAGCTCGTAGTCGCGCGCGCCGAGCAGGACGAAGTGGCCCTCGGCGAGCCACTCCAGGAAGGCGCGCTGCTCGGCGAGTTCGGCGGCGGGCGTTGGCGGGGGGTTGCGCCCGGTCTCGGCGAGGATGTCATCGATGCGCGCCCGCATCCTGTCCCAGTCCTCGACCGAAGCGCGCACGTCGGCGAGCACCCGCAGCAGGCCATCGCGCAGCGCATCGAGCTGCTCGCGCTCGGTGCGGCGGTCGACCTCGACGTGGATCAGCGACTCGAAGCGTCCCCCCTCGAGATCGCGCTTCGGCACGACCTCGACGAGCACGCCAGCCTCGCGGCGCAGCTTCATCACCGGATGGATCACCAGGTGCACCGTGAGCCCCTGACGGTTGATCTCCATCGTGATCGAGTCGACGAGGAAGGGCATGTCCTCGCTGACGAGCTCGATCACGGTGTGGGTGGAGGTCCAGCCGTGCTCCTCGAGGCGCGGGTTGTACACCCGCAGCTTGGGTTCGCCGCCGGCGTAGCTGCGCGCGAAGTGCCAGTGCGAGAGCACCGCGCCGTAGAGATCCGCGAGCGGGCGCTCGGCGAGCTCCTCGGGCGCGGTCAACGCATAGTACTGGCGGGCGAACTCGGCCGCCTCCGCCGCCTGTTCGGGCGGCAGTTTCGCCGCGATCTCCTCGAGCAGGCGACCGACCGGGTCGCCCTCCTCCACGCCGCGCCGCGGCTGCGTACTCGCCTTGCTCATCCCCTGCCCCCTTTCTCTGCTGCGCCCTTCGCGGGCGTCTGTCGATTCGTTCGGGTGCCTCGCCTGTGTCTCCTCCTGCCGGGGAGGCTGCATCCCCGGTGCGCCCGTCGGCGGCGGACGCATGCGATGCCTGAGTGACTTCGAATTCAGTAAATGGTTGCAATCGCCCGGCCGGCGAGCTCGGGCTTGTACTGCGCCGCCAGCGCCGAGGTCGCCGCCGCCAGCAGCAGGGTATCGACCCCGACCGCGATGAAGCGGGCGCCGGCGTCGCGGTATTCGAGCGCGAGGGCGCGCTCGCCGCACAGCACGCCGCCCGCCTTGCCCGCGGCCGAGACCCGGCGCAGGCCGTCCTTGATCATGGCGACGATCTCCGGGTGGGTCGACTGGCCGAGGTGGCCATAGGAGGCGGCGAGATCGGCGGCGCCGAAGAACACGCCGTCGACACCCGCGACCTGCATGATCGCGTCGAGGTTCTCCATCCCGGCACGGGTCTCCACCTGCACCAGCAGGCACATCTCGTCGTTCGCGCGCTGGGCATAGTCGCCGATCCGCCCCCAGCGCGAGGCGCGCGCGAGCGCGCTGCCGACGCCGCGGATACCTTCGGGCGGATAGCGCATCGCCTGCACCAGGCCCGCCGCCTGAGCGGCGCTGTCGACCATCGGGATCAGCAGGGTCTGCACCCCGGTCTCGAGCAGCTGCTTGATCAGCACATGGTCGCCCTGCGGCGGGCGCACCACCGGCTGCGAGCAGTAGGGTGCGGTCGCCTGCAGCTGGGAGAGGATGGTGCGCAGGTCGTTGGGGCCGTGCTCGGCGTCGATCAGCAGCCAGTCGAAGCCGGCGCCGGCACAGATCTCGGCACTGAAGCTCTCCGACAGGCCGAGCCACAGCCCGTATTGCGGCTTGCCCGCGAGCAGGGATTGCTTGAACTTGTTGCGTTGCATGTCCATGGGGGGTCGTCCTGGCGTTCGATCGAAATGCGCATGTGACACTACACCGCGCCGGCCGCACGCAGCGCGGCGATCCGGCCCTCGTCGTAGCCGAGCGCGCGCAGCACCGCATCCGTGTGTTCGCCGAGCGCCGGCCCGATCCACTCGCTGCCGCCGGGCGTCGCCGACAGCTTGGGCACCACGCCGGGCATGCGGCAGTCGCGCCCGTCGGGCAGCCTCACCGTCTGCAGCATCTCGCGGGCGAGGAATTGCGGGTCGGCGAACATGTCGGCCACCGAGTAGATGCGCGAGGCCGGCACCTCCGCGGCGGCGAGCGCGGCGAGCACCTGCGCCTCGTCCTGCCCGGCCACCCAGGCGTCGATCAGCGCATAGAGCTCGTCGCGGCGGGCGTCGCGGCCGGCGTTGTCGGCGAGCGCGGGGTCGCCGGCGAGATCGGGGCGGCCCATCGCCAGCGCCAGGCGACGGAAGATGGCGTCGCCGTTGGCGCCGATGGTGATGTGTCGGCCGTCCTTCGTGGTGTGGGTGTTCGACGGCGTGATGCCGGGCATGATGTTGCCGGTGCGCTCGCGCACGAAGCCGAACACGTCGAACTCCGGCACCAGCGACTCCATCATCGCGAACACCGCCTCGTACAGCGCCACGTCCACCACCTGGCCGGCACCGCCATTCACTTCCTTGTGGCGCAGCGCCATCAGCGCGCCGAGCGCGCCCCACAGCGCGGCGATCGAGTCGCCGATCGAGATCCCGGTCTTGACCGGCGGGCGGTCGGGAAAGCCGGTGACGTAGCGCAGCCCGCCCATCGACTCGCCGATCGCGCCGAAGCCCGGCTGCTGCGCCTTCGGCCCGCTCTGGCCGAAGCCCGACAGGCGCAGCATGACCAGGCCCGGGTTGCTCCTGGAGAGCGCCTCCCAGCCCAGGCCGAGCTTTTCCAGCACGCCGGGACGGAAGTTCTCGACCACGATGTCGGCCTCGGCCACCAGCCGGCGCACCACCTCGAGGCCGCCGGGGTGCTTCAGGTTCACCGTCACCGACTGCTTGTTGCGCGCCTGCAGGTACCACCACAGCGAGGTGCCCTCGTAGAGCTTGCGCCACTTGCGCAGCGGGTCGCCGCCGTCGGGCGACTCGATCTTGATCACCTCGGCGCCGAACTCGGCGAGGATGCGCGCGGCGAAGGGGCCGGCGATCAGGGAGCCGAGCTCAATGACCTTGACGCCGTCGAGGGGTCGGGCAGGCTTGTTCATGGCGCGGGGTCCGGTGGGAGTTCGCTGCCGATTATCCCCTCATCGGCGTCCGTGCGGCATGACCAGGCGGCGAGCAGCTGCGCGGCGCGCGCGGCATCCTCGGCGCGCTCGCGACACACCAGCGACACCCGGTAGTCGGGCAGCTCGAACGCGATGCCGAGCACCCGGCACGCGTCCGACAGCCCGACGGTCTCGCTCTCGGGCACCACCGCGATGCCGGCGAAGCCCTGCTCGAGCAGGTCGAGGAGCAGTTCCACATCCGAACCGTAGAGCGCCACCTCGGCCGTCAGCCCCTCCGCCTGGAAGCGCCGCATCAGCCACTCGTAGCTGCCGATGCCGACCGAACGCCGCAGCACCAGCAGCGGATGGCGAGCGAGCTCGGCGAGACTGAGGCGCTCGATCCCCGGCGCGACCAGCGAGCGCGGCGCAACCGCCACCGTGCGGCTCGCCACCAGTTCGTGCACCCGCATGTTCTCGGTCTGCTGCGGCGGCAGCATGAAGGCCACGTCGAGCTGGCCTGCGCGCAGCAGCTGTTCGAGGTAGCTGGAATCCGCCACCACGACGCCGAGCCGGTGCGCCGGGAACGCGCGCTGCAACGCGTCAAAGCGCGACAGCCACAAGCGGCGGCAGGTCGGCGACACGCCGATGCGCAGTTCGGGGCCGGTGCGCGAGGCGGCACGCATCACCTCCTCGCGCGTCGCCTCCACTGCGCGCAGAATGTCTCGCGCGCGGCGATAGAACAGGGCGCCCGCCTCGGTCAGCGCCAGGCTGCGGCCCCTGCGCTCGAACAGCGGGGTGCCGAGCTCTTCCTCGAGCTCGCGCAGGCGCTGGCTGAGCGGCGGCTGCGCCATGTGCAGCACGCGCGCAGCGCGGCTCACCTGGCCCTGCTCGGCGATCGTGCAGAAGTAGCGCATGCGCTTCAGATCCATCACCGCCCCATATCAAGAAGATCTGGATTCAGACCTAAATGGTATTTTTTCCGCTTGAGATTCGCATCTAGACTTCGCGCCTCATATCGACAAGTCTAGTACACAAGATCAGCCGCCGCGGCCGCCGATCGCCCCACGGAGGTTCTCCATGCTCGGTCCCCTTGCCAATAGCGCGGCGATCATCGCCGGCGGCCTTGCCGGCGCCGCGTTCGGCCCGCGGGTGCCGCGCCGGGTGCGCGAGGCGATGCCGCTGACCTGCGGCCTGATCTCGCTCGGCATCGGCGCGGCGCTGATGCCCAAGATGGACAGCATCCCGGCGGTCGCGCTGGCGCTGCTGCTCGGGGCGCTGATCGGCGAGTTGCTCTACCTCGAGCGCGGCCTCGAACGGGCGATCGGCTGGGCGCAGGCCGCGGTCCAGCGGCGCTGGCCGTCGGAGCGCGGCAATCCCCGCGTCGAGGGCTTCGTCACCCAGTACGTCACCCTGCTCGTACTGTTCTGCGCGAGCGGCACCGGCGTCTTCGGCGCGATGAACGAGGGCATGACCGGCAACGCGGACATCCTGCTGGCGAAGGCGATGCTCGATCTCGTCACCGCGACCCTGTTCGCCACCGAGCTCGGCATGGCGGTGGCACTGATCGCGGCCCCTCAGATCCTGGTACAGCTTGCGCTCTATTTCAGCGCCAGCCTGCTGCTGCCGCTGACCACGCCGGCGATGCTGGGCGACTTCGCCGCCTGCGGCGGCGTCATCATGCTCGCCACCGGCCTGCGCATCTGCGGCATCAAGATCTTTCCGATCGTGAACATGCTGCCCGCGCTGGTGCTGGTGATGCCGGTGTCGGCGCTGTGGGCGCGCTTCTTCTGAGCGCCGCGGCCGCGCGCGTCAGCGCCGGCCGCGCAGCACCGCCCACATCGACGCGGCGACGATCAGCACCCCGCCGCTCCACGCCTGCAGGCCGAAGTCCTCGCCCAGCCAAAGCATCGCGAACACCGCGCCGAACAGCGGCTCGGTGCCGCTGAGCAGCGCCACCCGCGTCGGCGTGCTGTGGTTCAGCGCCCAGTTGCTGGCGAAGAAGGCGAACACCGTGCTGCCCAGCACCAGGTAGGCGGTGGCGCCCCAGAACGCGGGCAGTTCGGGCAGCGCCGGCAGCGCGCCGGGCAGCAGCAAGGCGAGCGCCAGGCAGCCGAAGCCGACCACCCCGGTCTGCACCGCGGTGAGCGCGAGCGCGGTCGAGGGACGGTCGCGCATCATGCGCGCGGTCAGGCAGACGATGATCGCGCGCAGCACCGCTGCGAGCAGCATCAGCAGGTCGCCGAAACCGAACACCGTGCCGGGTCCGCCGGCGAGCAACGCGGCACCGAGCAGCGACACGGCAGTGCAGACCAGCGCCGTGCCGCCCGGCTTGCGGCGCAGCAGCCACCATTCGGCGAAGGGCGTGAGCACGATGCACAGGCTGATCAGAAAGGCGGCGTTGGCCGCGCGCGTGTTCGCCACCCCATAGGTCTCGCACAGCATGATCGCCAGCAGCAGCAGGCCGAGCGGCAGCCCGGCGGCGAGGGCGTTGCGCCGCGCCGCCGCGTCCGCTGCCCACAGGGCCGGGGTGAGCACGAGGAAGGTGAGGCCGAAGCGCACCGCGAGGAAGCCGAGCACCGGATACCAGGTCAGCGCCTGCTTGGTGACCCCGTAGCTGGTGCCCCACACGAGCGCCACCAGCAGCATCAGGACGTCGGCGACTCTGAGCAGCGCGGCGGGCGAGGCGGGGGCGGCAAGCGGCATGGGCAGGGCGGGCGAAGGGAGGGGGGTCGCGATCATGCAGCGCTTCGACCGCGCGCGGCGGGCGGCGCAGGTCTCCAGCGCGCCGGCGCCGGACCGTGCGCGGCCTGCGCGAAGGGCGGGATTGTGATGCACAATCGTTGGGGACGGCAACCGTGACGCGTCCCGCCGTCCTCCCTTCCGCCCCGCCCTGCGCTTCCGCCGATGACCGCCCTCCTCCACCAGCTCTCGCTCTCAGCCCCCCTGTTTCTGCTGGTGCTCGTCGGCTACGGCCTGTCGCGCTTCGCCGGGTGGCCGAAGGACGTCGGCGACGCGTTGTCGCGCTTCGTGTTCGGCGCCGCGTTGCCGGCAATGCTGTTCCATCTGATGAGCGGGGTGTCGAAACTGCCGCCGGTCGATGCGCGGCTGCTGATCGCCTTCTTCGGCGGTTGCCTGGCGGTGTTCGTGATCGGCCGGCTGGTGGCGTGGAAGGCCTTCGGCCTCGACGGCGTGGCGCAGTCGGTGTTCGCGCTCGGCGGCGTGTTCTCGAACAACGTGCTGCTCGGCCTGCCGATCGCCCGTCTCACCCTCGGCGAGGCGGCCGTGCCCTCGGTCGCCCTGGTGCTGGTGTTCAACTCGCTGACCCTGTGGACCCTGGTCACGGTGTCGGTGGAATGGGCGCGCCACGGCGAGTTCTCGCTGCAGGGCTTCGCCCGCACCGCGCGCGGCGTGCTGCGCAACCCGATCGTCGCCGCGATCCTGTCGGGCACCGCCTTCGGCTTCACCGGGCTGGCGCTGCCGGCCTTCCTCGACAGCACGCTCGGGATGGTGTCGGACACCGCCGCACCGCTCGCACTCATCGCGCTCGGCATGGGTCTGGCCCAGTATCGCCTGCGCGAGGGTGTTGCGATGGCGGGCGCGATCTCGACGCTCAAGCTCGTCGTGCAGCCGCTGGTGGTGTGGGGCCTGGCGCTGGCGCTCGGCCTGCCGCCGCTGGAGACCCAGGTGGTGGTGCTGCTCGCCTCGATCGCGGTGGGGGTGAACGTCTACCTGATGGCCAACCAGTTCGGCACGCTGCAGGGACCGGTGGCCGGCAGCCTGCTGCTGTCGACCGCCTTTTCAGCCCTCACGACGCCGATGCTGATGGCGCTCACTTCAGGCTGAGCCGCGCCTGCACGAGATCGGCGACCTCGCCGAGCGTCTTCGCCGCGCCGAGCGCGCCATAGCCGAGCAGCACGCCATAGGCCTCCTCGATTCCGTACACCAGCGCCAGGGCGGCGAAGGAATCCCAGTTGCGATGCTTGGCGAACACGGTGTCGGCCGACAGCGTGGCGGGCGCGACGTCGAGCGCGCGTGCGGCGATTTCGATCAGCCTGTCGATCATCTCCTGCACTCCTTTAGACACGCGAACCGGGCCTCCTCCCGATTCTCCTGCGCCGATTGTGCGCCTTTCCGGCGATCGCCGCAGGGCCGGCTCGCCCCCTGCGCACCGGATCCGGGTGCACCGGCGGCTTACCGGAGTAGACTGCCGCCCACCCTGCGCCCGGAAGAACGCCCATGAACGCCCAGCACCCCGAGATCCGCCCCGAACAGTCGATCGAGCTGCTCAAGCAACTCCACATCCTGACTCGCGACGGCAAGCTCAACCAGGACAGCCGGCGCAAGCTCAAGCAGGTCTACCACCTCTACCAGTTCATCGAGCCGCTGCTCGCCGAGGCGCTCGCCGAGCGGCCCGACATCCAGCTGGTCGACCACGGCGCGGGCAAGTCCTACCTCGGCTTCATCCTCTACGACCTGTTCTTCAGGCAGCACGCCCCGGCCGGCCGCATCCACGGCATCGAGACGCGCGACGAGCTGGTGATGAGCTCGCGCCGGCTCGCCGACAAGCTCGGCTTCGCAGCCGGGATGCGCTTCCACAACCTGAGCGTGGCCGACTCCATCGGTTCGGACCGGCTCCCCGCGCGGATCGACGTCGTCACCGCGCTGCACGCCTGCAACACCGCCACCGACGACGCGATCCGCTTCGCGCTCGAAAAGCACGCGCGCTTCATCGTGCTCGTGCCCTGCTGCCAGGCCGAGGTCGCCGCGGTGTTGCGCAGGAACAAGCAGCAGGCGCTGAGGCAGCCGATCGCCGAGCTGTGGCGCCACCCGATCCACACCCGAGAGTTCGGCAGCCACCTGACCAACGTGCTGCGCTGCCTGCAGCTCGAGTCGCACGGCTACCAGGTCAGCGTCACCGAGCTGGTGGGCTGGGAGCACTCGATGAAGAACGAGCTGATCATCGCCAGCTACAAGAACCTGCCGCGCCGCCGCCCCGCGGAGCGCCTGGCCGAGCTGCTGCGCACGCTCGGGCTGGAAGAGCTGGGCGAACGCTTCTTCGCCGGCGCCACGCCGGCGGTGTGAACCAGCGCGGGCAATGTCGGAAAATCTGACATGCCAGCGTGTTTAGGGGAGAGGCCGCAACGACCCAAAATGGGTAACCGTATCGGATAATACTGATTGCAAAGCCTTTCCTCCCCCGCCCCCGCCGAGTGGCACGCAACGTGCTTTATGCCTTGCAACCAAGCCGGTTCCAGCACACGCCGGATACCGCAGGCATACGGGAAGCATCCCGCGAGAAAAATGGGGGGTCAAATGAACAAGAAACTGATGGCCGCGCTGCTGTTCGGCGCCGGCTGGAGCCTGTCCGCAGCGGCGGCGCCGGTCATCTGGACCGACTGGCTCAGCGCCGGCACCAACACCGTGACCGGCGAGCTCGTCATCGGCGACACCACTGTCGACGTAACTTACAGCGGCAGCTACGCCTTCGCGCAGACCGCCGGCGGCACCAACTACTGGACCGAGGGCACGCCCGCGCCCTACACTGGCTCGCCGCTGGTCGACAACGCCCCCGCCAGCACCGACATCATCGCGCTGCGTGTGGGCGGCACCAAGACCATCACCTTCTCGCAGCCGGTACTGGACCCGCTGATCGCGCTGGTGAGCTGGAACCGCAACACGGTGAGTTTCAGCACCCCGATCGAGTTCCTGAGCCATGGCGCCGGCCACTGGGGAAGCGGCACGCCGATCAACATCACCGACTTCGGCTTCAGCGGCTCCGGTGAACTCCACGGCGTGATCCGCCTGCCCGGCACCCATAGCAGCTTCAGCTTCACCGACGCCACCGAGAGCTGGCACGGCTTCACCATCGGCGTGGCGGGCCTCGCCGACGAGGGCGGATCGCCCGTGAGCGCGGTCCCCGAGCCCGGCTCGCTCGCCCTGCTCGGCCTCGCCGGCGCCGGCCTCGCGGCCCTGCGCCGCCGCAAGTCAGCCTGAAGCAGCCTCTTCGCGCTGTTTTGTTTTCCGGCCCGCAAGGGCCGGCTTTTTTGCGTACGCGGCCAGCATTCGCGGGCGCGCCGCGCGCCGCGCGCATGCCGCGCCCGCCCCGAGTCAGGGCGCGCCGGCCTCCGTGGCCGCGGCCGGACCCCGGCTGTCGTCCATGCCGAGCCGCCCGATCGAGGGCAGGCGTAGGCCGGGGCGGTTGAAGTCGAGGCCGAAGTGCAGACCGAGCAGATTGAACTCGACGCCCTCCTCCAGCCCCAGCGTCATCCCCAGCAGCCCGAGCAGGCTGAACTGCACGCCCCGGCCCGAGGGCGACAGGCCGAGCGGCGCGTCGATCGGCCGGTAGTCCTTGCCGATCGCATTGGCCGGCAGGTCGAGACGCAGTGCCGGCACCTCGCGGCCGACGTGGGCGAGGAAGGTGTTGCTGTTCGGGCCGGGGTAGCTGCGGTAGGTGTCGGCGTGCGGATAGGCGTGGATCGCCGCCTCGATGTCGTCGATCATCGCCGCCGCGCCTTCGCCGCGATGATCGACCAGCACCGTCGGCACCGCGCCGAACCACAGCCCGTCGGGAATCATGCGGTTACGCCGCACCACCGGGCCGCCGCCCCAGCGCGTCACCTCGTAGCGGGTGTAGGTAGTGTCGCCGGCGCGCTTGTAGATGATCCAGGGATGCACCGCGAAGTAGCCGCGCCAGCCGACCGTGGGCGCGGCATACA
>NZ_MBFM01000001.1:639437-651936 GCF_001696715.1 Thauera phenolivorans
TGCCGAGCCGCCCGATCGAGGGCAGGCGTAGGCCGGGGCGGTTGAAGTCGAGGCCGAAGTGCAGACCGAGCAGATTGAACTCGACGCCCTCCTCCAGCCCCAGCGTCATCCCCAGCAGCCCGAGCAGGCTGAACTGCACGCCCCGGCCCGAGGGCGACAGGCCGAGCGGCGCGTCGATCGGCCGGTAGTCCTTGCCGATCGCATTGGCCGGCAGGTCGAGACGCAGTGCCGGCACCTCGCGGCCGACGTGGGCGAGGAAGGTGTTGCTGTTCGGGCCGGGGTAGCTGCGGTAGGTGTCGGCGTGCGGATAGGCGTGGATCGCCGCCTCGATGTCGTCGATCATCGCCGCCGCGCCTTCGCCGCGATGATCGACCAGCACCGTCGGCACCGCGCCGAACCACAGCCCGTCGGGAATCATGCGGTTACGCCGCACCACCGGGCCGCCGCCCCAGCGCGTCACCTCGTAGCGGGTGTAGGTAGTGTCGCCGGCGCGCTTGTAGATGATCCAGGGATGCACCGCGAAGTAGCCGCGCCAGCCGACCGTGGGCGCGGCATACACCTGCACGATCGCGAGGTCGGCGAAGCGCGCCGGGTCGGGCGCGAGGCCAGCCGAGTGGCGCGGCGCGCTGCGCCAGCCGCCCGCCTCGGCGCGCGCGGGCGGGCCGTTCGCAAGGCCGAATCCGAAGGACAGGCCGAGCAGCAGCAACAGCCCGGCGGCCAGGCGTCCGGCGCGGCGGCCTGCCCTCATCCCGGGCGCCCCCGGCGCGCGCGGCGTGGACGGCCGGCGCAGCGCCTCGCCGCAGGCGCGACGTGATCAGGCAGCATGCGGCGAAACAGCCCGGCGTCGATCGGCATTGCGGCGGCATCCTTTCGTGGGTGGTGGAACGTAGAGCCTGACCGGCGCCGCCGGTTCCCGGCCGACGGCGCCGGCCGCCGCGCCCATCCCCCACGTGAGCGGGCGCGCCCAGGGCGGAAACCTCGCCGCCCGTCCGCGGTCGAATTGCGCAATCTTCATTCGCGGACCTGCCTTGCCCCCCGTCCCCCGCCTTGCCCCCGAAGGCCTCGCCTTCGTCGATATCGAGACCACCGGCGGTCCCGCCCAGCGCGAATCGATCACCGAGATCGCGATCGTCCAGGTCGACGAGGATGGCGTGCGCGAGTGGTCGTCCCTGGTGCGGCCCGAATCGCGCATTCCCGACTACATCCGCCGCCTGACCGGCATCGATGACGCGATGGTGGCCGACGCGCCGCGCTTCGCCGAGATCGCCGACGAGGTCTACGACCGCCTCGACGGCCGCCTCTTCGTCGCCCACAACGCCCGCTTCGACCACGGCCACCTGCGCGCCGCCTTCCGCCGCGCCGGGCTCGACATCCGGCCCCAGGTGCTGTGCACCGTCAAGCTGTCGCGCCGGCTGTTCCCCGATCATCGTCGCCACGGCCTCGACCAACTAATCGAACGCCACGGTCTGCAGGTCGCCGAGCGCCACCGCGCGCTCGGCGACGCCCGGGCGCTGTGGCAGTTCTGGGAGCGGCTGTACGAGCGCTTTCCCGCCGGCCGCATCGAGGAGGCCGTGCGCGAACTCGTCGGCCATCCGAGCCTCCCGCCCCACCTCGATCCAGAGATGCTCGCCGGCCTGCCCGATGCGCCCGGCGTCTACCTGTTCTACGGCGAGCGCTTTCACGAGGATGCCGCCAGCCTGCCGCTCTACGTCGGCAAGAGCACGCGCTTGCGCAGCCGCGTGCTGTCGCACTTCGCCGCCGACCACCAGAGCGATCGCGAGCTCAGCCTGAGTCAGCAGGTGCGCCGCGTCGAATGGATCGAGACCGCCGGCGAAATCGGCGCCCTGCTCAAGGAAGCCGAACTGGTCAAGCGTCTGCAGCCCACCCACAACCGCCAGCTGCGCCGAAACCGCGAGCTGTGCGCCTGGCGGCTCGCCCCCGACATGCTGGGCGACGTCCGACTCGAACTGGTGCATGCCGCCGATCTCGACTTCGGCCGTGACGACGCCCTCTACGGCTTCTTCCGCAGCCGGCGCGAGGCGATCAACCGCCTGCGCGCGCTCGCCCGCGAGCATGCACTGTGTCCGCCGCTGCTCGGCCTCGACAAGCACCAGCCGGGCAGCCGCTGCTTCGATTTCCAGCTCGGGCGTTGCCGCGGCGCCTGCCACGGTGGCGAGGCCCCCGCAGCCCATGCGCTGCGCCTGGCCGAGGCGCTCCAGGGGCTCAGGGTCGAGCACTGGCCGTGGGCGGGCGCGATCGGCCTGCGCGAGGGGCCGGTCGTGCACGTGGTCGAGGGCTGGCGTTACCTCGGCTGCGCCGCCGACGAGGCCGCGCTCGCCGAGCTGCTGGCGCACGGCCGGCCGGCTTTCGACCTCGACATCTACAGGATCCTGCTCAAGGCGGTGAAGCGGCTGCCGCTCGTCGCCCTGGCCGACGCGGCCTGAGGGTCGGGCGCGACCGGCCGACGAGTGCCGCCGGCGTATTGCCGTGCTGGTCGCCACCCGCGACCTCGCGCTCGCCCGGCGCATGGACACGGTCTGGTTCGTCGCCGGCGCTAGCGTGATCGAGGCCGGCCCGGCCGCCGGACCGCTCGCCGGCAACGGGCCGCCTGAGCCCGACGGCACCGGGGCGTCGTCCTGCAGTCGTGTCGGTCTAGTCCGACGAAAGGATCGGACACGGACCGACATACAGCCACCGGCTGCTCACCTACGATGGCATCAACGTTCATGCAGCAACAGACATGGACGCAGCGGCCGGCCGGGACAGCCTCAGGTGTCCGGCGCCACGGCAGGCAAGGCCGCGAGATTTCATTGCCGATTCCAACCTCAACGGAGACAGACCATGAACACCACCAAGATGCGCACCATCGCCCTCGCCACCCTGATCGGCTGTTTCGGCGCCTCCACCGGCGCGATCGCCGCCGACACCGACAAGGAAGCGCGCATGAAGCGCTGGACCGAGAGCAAGGACCAGCTCGAAAAAGAGCTCGGCACCGGCAAGGACAAGGCGCACTACCGCCAGACCCTCGAAAAGATGGGCTACGCGATCACCGCGGTGAACTACGACGAGCCCGACTATCTCGAGTACGAGGTGATCAAGGGTCTCGACTCCTACGAGGTCCAGGTCGACTTCGAGAACGGCGTCGCCGACAACGTCGACGTCACCACCAACGTCTGGAAGACCGAGGCCACCCGCGCCGCGCTGAAGGACAAGGACTACAAGTACGTCTTTCCCGCCACGATCACCGCGGACGCCGAGAAGTACAGCGACCGCACCCGCGCCAAGGCGTGGGCGGGCGAGAAGGACGCGCTCGAGAAGGAGCTCGGCGTTGGCCACGACCGCAGCCACTACCGCGGCGCGCTCGAGAAGATGGGCTACCAGGTCACTTCGGTGAACGACAACGAGGCCGACCACCTCGAGATGGAAGTGGTGAAGGGCGACACCAGCTATGAAGTGAAGGTCGATTTCGACGAGAAGACGAAGAAGTCCACCGACGTCGATGTCGCGCCCAACATCTGGGAGACCGAGGCCACCGAAAAGGCCAAGGGCGACGAATAAGGTCGGGTTGCCTCTCCTCCCAGCCCGACCCTGCGTCGCAGCGGAACACGGACCCCTCGATTCGAGGCGGTCCGTGTTCCGCCTTTCGCGCTTCGCGGACTCGACAAGGCGGCCGCCAGCGGGCACAGTCGGCGCCCCCAGTGCCTTTCCCGATCGTTCGCCATGGCCGCCACCGCGCCCCTGCACCGCCTCCATCTCGACATCGACGCGCGCGTCGCCGCGGTGCGTGACGGCCGGCCCGACTGGCCGTGCGCCAAGGGCTGCGACCGCTGCTGCCGCAGCCTCGCCGACCTGCCGCGGCTGACGCCGCCCGAATGGACGCTGCTGCGCGAGGGACTCGCCGCCCTGCCGGCGGCGCAGCTCGAGGCGATCGGCTGCCGCATCGCCGCACTCGCCGCCGCGCCCGCGCCGCCGCTGACCTGTCCGCTGCTCGACGCGGCGAGCGGGGCTTGCCCGGTGTATCCGCAGCGGCCGGTGGCCTGCCGCAGCTACGGCTTCTACGCACAGCGCGAACTCGGACTGTACTGCGGCGAGATCGAGGCCGAGGTCGCCGCGGGCGCGCTGGCCGACGTGGTATGGGGCAACCACGACGCGATCGACCGCTCGCTCGCCACCCTCGGCGAGGCCCGCACGCTGACCGACTGGTTCGTTGAGTGGGCCGCGGAAGCGCCCGGCCCGAGCGCAGCGGGGGCGCCGCAGCCGGCCGACCCTCCCGGCTGACGTCCGCCCGAGCAGACCGACGAACATCGCGCGGTCCCGCCCGAGACGCTGGAGCGCGCGCTCGCGGTCGATGCCGGGGATGTCGGGGAAGCTCCCGCTCTCGCCCGCCCCCAGCCCCGCCGGCGTCGGCGCGGCCGCCGATACGACTGCGGCGCCCTTGCCGGCGGCGAGCGCCGCGGCCTGCTGCTCGTCGCGCACACCGGCGGTGAAGGCGATCACCGGCAGGTCGATCAGGCCGAGCTCGCTGCGGATCAGCCGGGTCGCGGCCCGCCCGTCCATCACCGGCATCTGAACGTCCATCAGCACCGCGTCGAAGCCGCCACGACACAGGTGCGCAGGAGCCGGATCACCTGCTGGCCGTCGGCGGCCAGGGTGGCGCTGACGCCCTCGAGCGCGAGCGCGCGCCCGACCAGGTCGCGGTTCATCGCACTGTCGTCGACCACGAGCAGGTGCGCGCCCCGCAGGCGCCGCGACCTCGCCGCGTTCGGTGAACTTGATCGCGTTCCCCACCAGCTTGAACAGCACCTGCTCGATGCGCAGCCTGTCGACGAGCAGCGGGCCGGGCGGCGGCCGACGATCTCGGCGAAGCGCGTGTTCACCTCGGTGATGCGGCCGGTGGCCGAATCGAGCAGGAGCACGCCGACCGGCGCCTGCTCGAAGATGACGCGAAAGCGCGCCTCCGCCGCGCGCTTCACCTGCAGCGCGGCAAGCGCCTGGCGCTCGCGGTCCCGGCGCCATTGCAGACAAGCGACGGCGAACACCAGCAGCAGGCCGTAGCGCACCTTGCCTACGGCGCTGCGGTGCGGGTCGACGACCTGGATGCGCCCCGCCTCCAGCAACCGGCGCATCTGCGCCTCCTGCCCCAGGGTGTCGGCCTCACCGATGACGAAGGCGGCGCGGGCGTCGCGATCGAACACCGCGAGCCCGGTCCAGCCGCGCACCTCCTCGCTCAGGTAGCGATGCCCGAAGCCCCCCATCACCGCGATCAGCAGCGAGATCGCGAGCAGGGGCAATGCGAGGCAGAGCCACTGGCTGCGGGTGGCAGGCGCGGTCTTCGACGGGAGGGCGAACGCGTTGGCGCTGGTCATGAAGGCGGGAGCACGGTCCCGGAGCGGGTTCGAGGCGGTCGGGTTGCTGCAGTGCAGCACGAATGTTGTCGCAGATGGGGGGGTCGAAGTCCATCGCCGGTCGCCCGCCGCGGGCGCGGCGGCGCGAATGATGACAGAATCGGCGCTGCCCCGTCGGCCGGCGCGCGCGCCCCGCCGCGGCCCCAACTCCATTTTTCTCGGAAGTTCGTGATGAATCCTGCAGACACGCGCGCCGCCTCGCGCCGCGCCTTCCTCGGCGTCCTGTTCGCCGCCGCCGGCGCCGGCCTCGGCGCGCCCGCCTTCGCTGGCGTCCGCACCGCCCTGCCGCGCGCGCGCAGCGTACCCGGCGGCATCGTCCTCCTCGAGCTCGGCGCCGCCGCCGAAGCGCCCCAGGCGAGCTTCGGTGGCGTGCCGGTGATGGTGCTCGGCACCCCCGCCGGGTGGACCGCCGCGGTCGGCATCCCGCTCGACGCCAAGCCGGGCACCCGCCACCTCGAGCTGCGCGGCGGCGGCCAGCGACGCCTCGCCTTCGAGGTGGCGCCGGTGCGCTACGCCGAACAACGCCTGAAGGTGGCCCCGGGCAAGGTGGAACTGTCGGCGGCCGACCTGGCGCGCTACGAGCGCGAACGCGATCACACCGCTGACGTGATGGCGACCTTCAGCGAGGAGGCCCCGGCCACGCTGCGCCTGCGCCTGCCCACCCAGGGACGGCGCTCGAGCTCGTTCGGCCTGCGCCGCGTGTTCAACGGCCAGCCGCGCAAGCCGCACAGCGGCATGGACATCGCGGCGCCCACCGGCACCCCGGTGGTGGCGGCCGCGGACGGCCGGGTGATCGACACCGGCGACTACTTCTTCAATGGCAACACGGTGTGGCTGGACCACGGCCGCGGCCTGCTGACGATGTACTGTCACCTGAGCACGATGAGGGTGAACCTGGGGGACCGGGTGGCCGCCGGCGATCGCATCGGCGCGGTCGGCGCCACCGGCCGCGTCACCGGCCCGCACCTGCACTGGTCGGTGAGCCTCAACCGCGCGATGGTCGACCCGACGCTCTTCCTCGGCTGACGCGAAGCAGCTCGCGCTCGCGCCGTGCTAGGGCGTGCGTTCGCCCTCGCCCGACGCCCCGCTCGTCTCTTCCGTCGGCTCGATGCCCCAGTCACCGTAGGTGTACCAGTCGTCGCCGAGCATCTCCGCCGGATGCATGGTGCGCCCGGAACCGTTGCCGCAGCCGAGCGCGTCGGCCGGGCAATACTTGTCGCAGCCCCAGCAGATGCGTTCGGGGTGGCGGGGATGGAGGGGAAAGCGCTTCGCCATGCTCGGAGTCCGAAAAGGGGAGACAATCAAGGCACCTTACCCTACTCGTCTGGCAGAATTCTGGTTTGATCGCGCTCAATCGCGGCAAAATCCAACGCACGCTCACCCTCGTCCTCCCCATGTCCACACACAGACTCGCCATCCACCGCCACCCCTCGGCTCGGCCCGGGTCGCGCCCGCCGCTGCTCTTCGTGCACGGCGGCTACACTCATTCGCTGTGCTGGCAGCATCGCTTCATCCCCCGCCTCAACGAACTCGGCTACGACTGCCATGCGCTCGACCTCGCGGGCCATGGCGCCAGCGAAGGCCAGGATCGGCTGCACGAATTCGGTCTCGCCGCTTACGCCGAGGATGTCGCGCGCGCGGTCGACACGCTGGAGGCGCCGCCGGTGGTGGTCGGCCACTCGATGGGCTGCCTGGTGGCGCAACGCTTCGTCGCCGCCCGGCCGGATGCCGCCGCGGGCATCGCGCTGCTGTCGCCGGTGCCGCCCACCGGCACTGCCGGCAGCGCGGCACGGCTCGCGATGACCGAGCCGGCCTTCTTCGAGGAACTGCCGAACGCCACCTCGGGCCGTCCCACCGAGCGCACGCTGCGCGTGATGGCCCGTGTGTACTTCTCGCCCGGCACGCCCCACGAAGCGATCGAGCAGTTCCTGCCGATGATCGGGCCCGAGTCCGACCGCGCAGTGGCCGAGATGGCGATGCTGCCTCTCCTGTCTGCGCGTTCCCGTCCGCAGCTCCCGGCGCTGGTGATGGGCGGCAGCGAGGACCGGGTGTTTTCCGCCTCGATGCTGCACTTCAGCGCCGCGGCCTGGCGCACGCGGGCGCTCAGGATCGGCGGCGCCGGCCACATGATGATGCTCGACCCCCAGTGGCAGGCCGCCGCCGACGCGCTCGCAGCCTGGGGCGACAGCCTCTGAGGCGCCCTGCACTGAAGAACCGGAGCGACTTCCGCCATGGCCAAACCTCCCGACTGGCTCACCGACAAGCCCGGCGTCTACGACACCGGCAGCGGCGCTATCCGGACGATCGAAGCCAACCCCGGCTTCCCCGGCATCGAGCGGATCACGATCCGCAGCTACTGCGGTCGGCGTCAGGACGATCGGCTTTACTACCGCCTCTGCGCGGAGCCTGATCGAATGTTCGACACGCTCGAAGCGGCGCTCGCCGCGCGCAAGGTGAGGCTCACCTGAGATCCCCCGGAGGTTTGAATCCCGCCTGAAAACAGGCTTCAATGCGTCCTTGCCAGAAAACACGACAACAACAAGGAGCGTCAATGCGTCTCACCCCCCGACTGACCCTTTTGCTCGTCCTGCCACCGATGCTGTGGGCGGGCAATGCCGTGGTGGGCCGGATCGCGATCGAAAGCATCCCCCCGCTGTGGCTCAACGCGCTGCGCTGGATGCTCGCCTTCCTCATTCTGCTGCCGTTCGGCTGGCGCGCGCTCGCCACCGCCGAAGCGCGCGCGCAGATCCGCGACCGCTGGCGTTATCTGGCCATCCTCGGCCTGGTCGGCGTCGGCGCCTACAACGCCCTGCAGTATCTCGCCCTGCGCACCAGCACCCCGCTCAACGTCACCCTCATCGCCTCCAGCGCGCCGGTGTGGATGCTCGCGATCGGCGCGCTCTTCTACAAGGTAATGCCGCGCCGGCTGCAGGTGATGGGCGCGCTGCTGTCACTGAGCGGCGTCGCCCTGGTGCTCTCTCGCGGCAACCCCGGCGCGCTGCTGCGCATCGAATTCGTCGAGGGCGATCTGCTGATGCTGCTCGCGATGATCGGGTGGACCACCTACAGCTGGATGCTGGCGCGCCCGCCCGCTCACATGCGCGGCGAGCAGCGTCCGGCCTGGAACTGGGCGGAATTCCTGGTGGCGCAGTGCGTTTTCGGGGTGGGCTGGGCGGTGGGCGCGGCGGGTATCGGCGACCTCGTCAGCGACACCGCGCCCGCGCAGTGGTCCTGGCCCCTGGTGGCCGCAGTGTTCTACGTGGCGATCGGTCCCTCGATCATCGCCTATCGCGCGTGGGGGATGGCGGTGAACGAGGCGGGGCCGGCGATGGCGTCGATCTTCTACAATTTCACTCCGCTGTTCGCCGCGGTCTTCTCGGCGGCGGTAATGGGGGAATGGCCGCAGGCTTACCACGGCGTCGCCTTCCTGCTGATCGTGGGCGGCATCCTGGTGTCGTCGCGCGCGACGGCGAGGACCTCGCACTAGGCGGTGCACGCAAAAAAGGCCGGAATCCCTCGTCGGGGCTTCCGGCCTTCTTCATGTTCATGGTGCCTTGGGCGAGACTCGAACTCGCACGGCTTTCGCCACTACCCCCTCAAGATAGCGTGTCTACCAATTTCACCACCAAGGCTTTCGTTCCCCCGGCGCGAACATCCTGCGGCCAGGGGGCGAGAGGGGCCGAATTATAGCCGAAGCGCGACGAGCGTCAAGCGGGGGCGACATCAGCGGCCGCAACGCCGCAGGCGCCGCGATCTGCTATCGTCGTTCCATGCAGCCCATCATCTCGATTTCCGGCCTCGCGAAGACCTACGACTCGGGCTTCGTCGCGCTGAAAGGGGTGGACCTCGACATCCGCCCGGGCGAGATCTTCGCTCTGCTCGGCCCCAACGGCGCCGGCAAGACGACCCTGATCAGCATCGTCTGCGGCCTCGTGCGTCCGAGCGCGGGCCAGGTGACGGTGGCCGGCCACGACATCGTGCGCGACTACCGCGCCGCGCGCGAGATGATCGGTCTGGTGCCGCAGGAGCTGACCACCGACTCCTTCGAGACGGTGTGGAACACGGTGAGCTTCAGCCGCGGCCTGTTCGGCCGGCCACCCGATCCTGCCCACATCGAGCGGGTGCTGAAGGACCTGTCGCTGTGGCCCAAGAAGGACAGCAAGCTGATCACGCTCTCGGGCGGCATGAAGCGCCGCGTGCTGATCGCCAAGGCGCTGTCGCACGAACCGCGGGTCCTGTTCCTCGACGAGCCCACCGCCGGCGTAGACGTGGAGCTGCGGCGCGACATGTGGCAGCTGGTGCGCCGGCTGCGCGACACCGGGGTCACCGTGATCCTGACCACGCACTACATCGAGGAGGCCGAGGAGATGGCCGACCGCGTCGGCGTGATCGCCCGCGGCGAGCTGATCCTGGTCGAGGACAAGGCCACCTTGATGCGCAAGCTCGGCGGCAAGCAGCTCACCCTGCAGCTCGCGCGGCCGCTGGCGCAGATCCCGCCCGCGCTCGCGCACTACGGCCTGTCGCTGGCGAAGGGCGGCCGGGAGATCCTCTATCGCTACGAGGCCGAGCGCGAGGAAACCGCGATCGTCGACCTCCTGCAGGAACTGGGCGCGGCCGGCATCGGCTTCGCTGACCTGCACACCACCCAGCGCTCGCTCGAGGACATCTTCGTCAGCCTGGTCGCCGAGCCCGACGCGGCCGAGGCGGCCGAGGCGGGAAAACAGCCATGAACCTGCACGCCGTTCGCGCCATCTACCTGTTCGAGATGGCCCGCACCCGGCGCACGCTGCTGCAGAGCGTGCTGGCGCCGGTGATCTCCACCTCGCTGTATTTCGTCGTGTTCGGCTCGGCGATCGGCGCACGCATCCCCGAGGTCGGCGGCGTGAGCTACGGCGCCTTCATCGTGCCCGGCCTGGTGATGCTCAACCTGCTCACGCAGAGCGTGTCGAACGCCTCCTTCGCGATCTTCTTCCCGAAGTTCTCGCGCACGATCTACGAGCTGCTGTCGGCGCCGGTGTCGCACTTCGAGATCGTGCTGAGCTATGTCGGCGCGGCGGCGACCAAGTCGATCCTGCTCAGCCTGATCATCCTCGCCACCGCCGCCTTCTTCGTGCCGCTGCGCATCGAACACCCGGCGTGGATGCTGTTCTTCCTCGTGCTCACCGCGCTCAGTTTCAGCCTGCTCGGCTTCATCCTCGGCATCTGGGCGGACAACTTCGAGAAGCTGCAGCTCGTGCCGCTGCTGGTGATCACCCCGCTGACCTTCCTCGGCGGCAGCTTCTACTCGATCGACATGCTGCCGCCGGCCTGGCAGACGGTGACGCTGTTCAACCCGGTGGTCTACCTGGTGAGCGGCTTTCGCTGGAGCTTCTACGGCAGCGCCGACGTCGCGGTGGGCGTGAGCCTGGGCATGTCGCTGCTGTTCCTGGCGGTGTTCGTCGCGATCGTGACCTGGATCTTCCGCACCGGCTATCGGCTCAAGCCCTGAAGGCGGGGGCGCTCAGGCCCGCGGCCGCAGCCCCTTCGCGTCGGCCTTCCTGCCCAGCGTCATCTGCGTCGAGTAGCCGCCGAAGGGCCACATCGCGAACGGCGCGTCCCAGTCGATGCGGGCCGCGGCGTCGATCGCGGCGAGCGCGTCGCGGATCTGCGCGTCGTCCGCCCTGCCCTCGCGCAGCAGGCGCGAGACGATGTCGTCGTCGGGCGAGACCTCGCGATAGCGGGCGAGCGCCTCGGCCCCCAGCTCGCCCTCGCGGATCGCCTGCAGGACGATCGGCGCCGAACAGAAGTGCATCAGCGCGTGCGCCGCGACCGCCGCCGCGCCGAGCGTGGCGTCGAGCCGGTACAGCTTGCCGAGCAGGTAGTCGCGCGCCTCCCGGCTGTGGCCGGTGAAGGCAGCGCCGATCATGCGGCGCGCGATGTACTCCACGCTTTCCGCGTGGGCGAGCCTGGCGTCGGCTTCCGGCGGATCGTAGTGGATCATCTCGCCAGTCTCGTAGTTGAGGATGGTGTAGTCGCGGAAAATGTCGCTTTCCTCCATCCACACATGCACGCAGCGGTCGAAGAAGAAGTCGCGCTCGGTGTTGGCACGCGCGCCGAGGATGTTCTGATAGGCGCTGGCGACGAACTTCTCCTCGATCTGCGCACCCGAGCTCGCCTCGTATTCGTGGAAGCTCCGGCCGCTCAGGCGCTCGAATCTCAGCGCCTGGCGGGCGGCGTGCATGGGGCTTTGCGGCGCTGGCGTCACTTCTCGGTCGGCGGTCTCGGGGGTCATGCGGTATTCCTCGGGTACGGCGGGGCCTTGTGGCAGGATTCGAAACGGCCGGGCGCGGCGTCGCGCGCCCGGATCTGCAGGGCCGATATTCTCCCACCGAAGGCCGGGAAGACCAAAACCGGCGCGCAGCGCGCCCCCGATCAGCCCTCGGCGGCCGGGTCGGACTGGCCGATGCGGTCGATCTCCTGCTTGATCGCGAGGCGGTCGAGCTTGACGAGCGGCAGACTCAGGAACAGGCGCAGCCGGTTGACGATCTGGTTCTGCGTCAGGCTGAAGGCGTGCAGCTTGCGGTCGCGATCGCCCTCGACCTTCACCGGATCGGTGAATCCCCAGTGCGCGGTGAGTGGCTGGCCGGGCCAGACCGGGCAGACCTCGCCGGCGGCCTGATCGCAGACGGTGAACACGAAATCCATCACCGGCGCATCCGGCCGCGCGAACTCATCCCAGCGCTTGCTGCGCAGCTCGGAGGTGTCGAAGCCCCGGGCCTGCAGCACTTCGAGGGTCATCGGATGCACCTCGCCGCTCGGATGGCTGCCGGCGCTCCAGGCCTTGAAGCGACCCTTGCCGAGCTGGTTGAGCACGACCTCGGCGATGATGCTGCGCGCCGAATTGGCCGAGCACAGGAACAACACGTTGTAGATCTTTTCAGCCACAGCGGACTCCTTGCATGAGGAAACGGGTTGAGGGCGGGGCGCTCAGCCTGGCCCGCGCCCGGTC
This sequence comes from Thauera phenolivorans, assembly GCF_001696715.1. GTDB lineage: Bacteria > Pseudomonadota > Gammaproteobacteria > Burkholderiales > Rhodocyclaceae > Thauera > Thauera phenolivorans. Next base: position 651,831 of record NZ_MBFM01000001.1, read on the forward strand.
GGGGTCAGGCTCGCCTGCGCGCGGGTCGCGGGCAGCGCGAGGGTGATCAGCCAGCAGGCGGCGAGCATCAGGGCGGATCCGACGAGCGCATACAGCAGCCCGCCCC
>NZ_MBFM01000001.1:651946-666754 GCF_001696715.1 Thauera phenolivorans
TCGGACTGGCCGATGCGGTCGATCTCCTGCTTGATCGCGAGGCGGTCGAGCTTGACGAGCGGCAGACTCAGGAACAGGCGCAGCCGGTTGACGATCTGGTTCTGCGTCAGGCTGAAGGCGTGCAGCTTGCGGTCGCGATCGCCCTCGACCTTCACCGGATCGGTGAATCCCCAGTGCGCGGTGAGTGGCTGGCCGGGCCAGACCGGGCAGACCTCGCCGGCGGCCTGATCGCAGACGGTGAACACGAAATCCATCACCGGCGCATCCGGCCGCGCGAACTCATCCCAGCGCTTGCTGCGCAGCTCGGAGGTGTCGAAGCCCCGGGCCTGCAGCACTTCGAGGGTCATCGGATGCACCTCGCCGCTCGGATGGCTGCCGGCGCTCCAGGCCTTGAAGCGACCCTTGCCGAGCTGGTTGAGCACGACCTCGGCGATGATGCTGCGCGCCGAATTGGCCGAGCACAGGAACAACACGTTGTAGATCTTTTCAGCCACAGCGGACTCCTTGCATGAGGAAACGGGTTGAGGGCGGGGCGCTCAGCCTGGCCCGCGCCCGGTCGGGGTCAGGCTCGCCTGCGCGCGGGTCGCGGGCAGCGCGAGGGTGATCAGCCAGCAGGCGGCGAGCATCAGGGCGGATCCGACGAGCGCATACAGCAGCCCGCCCCACTGGTAGAGCAGGCCCGACAGCAGGGTGCCGATGAAGCGCCCGAGCGCATTGGCCGCGTAATAGAAACCGACGTCCTCGGCCGCCTTCTCCGAGCCGGCGTAGGCGAGCACCAGGTAGGAGTGCACCGAGGAGTTCACCGCGAAGGCGAAGCCGAACAGCGCGAGACCGGCCACCACCACCCACTCGAGCTGCGCCACCTCGAGCGCCACCAGCACCGCGAGCGCGGCCGGCACCAGCGCCAGCAGCAGCGACCACAGCCGGGCGGCGGGCACCTCGCGGCTCAGGCCGTCGGCGCTGCGCCGCACGATCTGCGGCGCCAGCGCCTGCACCAGGCCGTAGCCGATCGTCCACGCGGCGAGGAAGCCGCCGACCATGGTGAAGGTCCAGCCCATCGAATACAGGAAGACCGGCACGCCGACCACGAACCACACGTCGCGCGCGCCGAACAGCACCACCCGCGCCGCTGCCAGCGCGTTGATGCCGGCGTTCTTGGCGAAGAGCTCCTTCGCCGACCTCGAGGCCTTGCTCCGCCCCATCATCGGCGGCAGCGACACCACCACGCCGACCAGCACCAGCGCGAGCAGCGCCGCCATCGCCCACAGCGCGCCGCGGAAGCCGAGCGTCTCGAGCAGCAGCCCGCCAAGGAAGAAGCCGATGCCCTTCATCGCGTTCTTGCTGCCGGTGAACCACGCCACCCACTTGAAGAGCTGGCCCTCGCCCGCCTGCCTGGCCTCCGCCTGGGTGATCTTGATCGCCGACTTGCTCGCGGTCTTGGTGAGGTCCTTGGCCACGCCGCACACGCCCTGGGCGACCACCACCCACGCCACCGACATCGCCGCGGTCCACCCGGGATCGAGCAATGACAGCAGGGTGAAGCCGACGATCTGGGTCGCCAGCCCCGCCGTCAGCATGCGGGCGATGCCGAAGCGGGTCGCCAGCCAGCCGCCGATCAGGTTGGCGAGCACGCCGGCCGCCTCGTACAGCAGGAACAGGAAGGCGAGCGTGAACGGCGAGTAGCCGAGGCGGTAGAAGTGCAGCAGCACCAGCATGCGCAGCGCGCCGTCGGTAAGGGTGAAACCCCAGTAGGCGGCGGTGACGATCGCGTAGTTGCGCGCGGCGTGCTGTGGGCCTCCGCCGGGCCGCCCCAAGGACGACCCCGCCCCCTCGGGGGGCAGCGAACGCAGTGAGCGTGGAGGCTCAGTCATGCTCAAATGCCGGCCTCGTTCATGTGGCAGGCGAGGTCGACCATGCGGCAGGCGTAGCCCATCTCGTTGTCGTACCAGGCGTAGACCTTCAGCAGGGTGCGGTCGGTGACCATCGTCGACAGCGCGTCGACGATCGAGCTGCGAGTGTCGCGTGCGTAGTCGGCGCTGACCAGCGGCCGCATCTCGTAGCCGAGGATGCCGGCGAGCGGGCCGTCCGCCGCGGCCTTGAACAGCGCGTTCACCTCCTCCGCCGTGGTCTCGCGCTGCAGCTCGAACACGCAGTCGGTAAGCGAGGCATTGAGCACCGGCGCACGTACCGCGTGGCCGTTGAGCTTGCCCTTGAGCTCCGGGTAGATCAGCGCGATCGCGGTGGCGCTGCCGGTGGTGGTCGGTGCGAGGCTCATCATCGCGCTGCGCGCGCGGCGCAGGTCCTTGTGCGGCGCATCGACCACCAGGTTGGTATTGGTGGGGTCGTGGATCGTGGTGATCTGGCCGTGGCGGATGCCGAGGTTCTCGTGCACCACCTTGACCACCGGCGCTAGGCAGTTGGTGGTGCACGAGGCGGCGCTGACGATGCGGTCGCGCGCCGGGTCGTAGAGCGTGTGGTTGATGCCGACCACGATGTTGAGCACGCCGCCGGTCTTGACGGGCGCGGCCACGATCACGCGCTTCGCACCGCGATCGAGGTGTCCCTGCAGCGTCTCCGGGGTTAGGAACTTGCCGGTGCACTCGAGCACCACGTCCACCCCGAGCTCGCCCCAGGGGACCTCCGCCGCACTCGCCTGCGAGGAGAAGGAGAGCCTGCGATCGTCGATGCGGATCGCGTCCTCGCCCTCGGCGGCGATGTCCGCGCGCCACTTGCCCTGCACGGTGTCGAAGGCGAGCAGGTGGGCGGTGGCCGCAGCGCCACCCTTGAGCTCGTTGAGGTGCACCACCTCCAGGCGGTTGCCCGCGCGCGGGTCGTCAGACGGGCGCTCGGCGGCGCCGAAGGCGGCGCGCAGCGCCAGGCGGCCGATGCGACCCATGCCATTGATGCCAACTCTCATGCCCACTCCTGGATGAATTAACGTTTTTAGTAACGTTGAATTGTTCCAGCAGCGTGTGACAGTTTCGTGACAAAACGGCCATCTGCCGCAGTGTGCCGAGGCTCAGCCGCGCAGGCGCTTCACCACGTGCTTGAGCGTGCTCTGCTCCGGATGGGGCAGGATCTTGAAGGCGAGCGCCTGCATCATCCGCAGCATCTTGGCGTTGCTCGCGAGCACATCGCCCTCCATCGAGCGCCAGCCCTTGCCGCGCGCGCAGTCGATCAGCGCACCCATCAGCCTGCGCCCGATCCCGTAGCGCTGCCACTCGTCGGCGACCGCGAGCGCGAACTCCACCGACTCGCCGTCCGGCGCGAGCGCATAGCGTGCGCTACCGATCACTTTGTCGATACCGCCCTCAGCGATGATGGCGAGCAGCGCCATCTCCCGGTCGTAGTCGATCTGGGTGAAGCGGGCGACCATCGTGGGCGAGAGTTCGTCGATCTCTTCCATGAACCGGTAGTAGCGCGCCTCGCGGCTCAGGCCGTCGAAGAAGGCCTGCACCGGCGCGGCGTCCTCCGGCCGCACCGGCCGTATGCGCACACGGCGGCCATCGGCGAGCTTGAACTCGTGGATCAGGTTCGCCGGATAGGGATGGATCGCCATGTGGGCGTAGCGGTCGCCGCCGGCGGGCGGGCCCTGGTCGATCACGACGCGTGCATCCACCACGATCGCGCCGGCCTCGTCGACGATCAGCGGGTCGACCTCCAGCTCGCGCACCCAGGGCAGTTCGCTGGCGAGGTCCGAGACCGACACGATCGCCGCCTCGAGCGCGCCGCGATCGGCCGCAGGCAGGTCGTGATAGCGATCCAGCAGTCTGGCGACCGGTGCGGAATCGATCAGGTCGCGCGCGAGCACCTTGTTCAGCGGCGGCAGGGCGAAGGCCTGGTTGCTGAAGTGGTCCGAAGTGAGCCCCCCCGCCCCGAGCGAGATGACCGGACCGAACACGGCGTCGCGGAACACCCGGATCCTGAGCTCGCGGCCGTTCGGTCGATGCAGGTAGGACTCGATCGAGACGCCGTTGATCTGTGCCTCCGGGTAGCGCGCGCGCACCGTCCCGACGATGTCGTGGAAGGCGTTCCACACCGCCTCGGTACCCACGAGGTTGAGCCGAATCCCGCCGGCCGCGGCCTTATGGACGAGGTCGGGCGAATCGATCTTCATCACCACCGGGAAACCCACCTGCTCGGCGACGAACATGGCCTCGGTGGCGTCGCGGGCGACCATCGTCTGCGTGACCGGCATGCCGAAGCTGCGCAGCAGCGCCTTCGACTCCATCGCGGAGAGCGCCGAGCGACGCTGGCCGAGCAGGGTCTCGACGAGCATCCGCGCGCCGCCCGAGCCCGCTTGCCCCGCGCTGCCCGTCTGGCCCGCGGTCTGCAGCAGCAGCGCCTGCCCGCGGTAGAAGCCGGAGATGTTGTGCAGCAGCTCGACCGCGGTCTCCGGCGTGCGGAACACCGGCACCTCCGCCTGCTCGAGCAGCTTGCGCGCCTCGGCGACCTGCCCGCCGCCCATCCAGCAGCAGCACAGGGTGAGGCCTCGCGTCTCGGCGGCGAGCTCGATCACCGCGCGCGCGACGTCGACCGGATCGGTCATCGCATGCGGCGAGAGGATCACCAGCAGGTTGTCCACCGCAGGATCCTTCGCCAGGATCCGGATCGCCTCGCGGTAGCGCTCCGCGTCCGCCTCGCCGCCGAGGTCGAGCGGATTGCTGCAGCGGCGCGTCGCCCCGCTGAGGCGGTCGAGCGCGGCGACCGTCTCCGCCGACAGCTCGACCAGCGGGGTCCCGAGGTCGAGCGCCCGATCCGCCGCCATCGTCCCCGGGCCGCCGCCGTTGGTGACGATCGCCACCCGGTCGACCCGAGGCCGGAATCCCGAGGCCAGCGCCTTCGCGGCGAAGAACAGCTGGCCGATGTTCTGCACGCGCACCACGCCGGCGCGCCGCATCGCGGCATCGAACACCACGTCGGAAAGGGAGGCGCTGCCCGCGACCTCGCTCCCGCGGTCGTGGCGTCCGGCCTTGAGCAGGATGAGCGGCTTGACGCGCGCGGCCGAACGCAGCGCGCTCATGAAATGGCGCGCGTTGCGGATGTGGTCCACGTACAGCAGGATGTAGCGGGTGCGGTCGTCGTGGGCGAGGTAGTCGAGGACCTCGCCGAAATCGACGTCGATCGTCGAGCTGAGCGAGACCACCGCGGAGAAGCCGACGTGATTCGCCTCCGCCCAGTCGAGCACCACCGAACACATCGCCCCGGACTGGGACACCAGCGCGAGGTCGCCGCCGCCCACCGCGATCTTGGTCAGCGCCGCGTTCAGCCCGCGGTCGGGACGCACGATGCCGAGGCTGCCCGGGCCGAGCAGGCGCACCCCGGCATGGCGCGCGGTCTCGAGGATCCTGCGCTCGAGCTGGCCGCCCCCCTCGCCGACCGAGGTGACGATCACCGCGTTGCGCACGCCGCTGCGCCCGCACTGCTGGATGATCGCGTTCAGCGTCCGCGCGGGCGCGGCGATCACCGCCGTATCGACCGGGCGACCGATGTCTTCGAGCGCGTGGTGGCAGGTCTGGCCGAGCACCGTTTCGTGCTTCGGGTTCACCGCGTAGAGATGGCCGTGGAATCCCGCGTCGAGCAGGTTCTTGAAGATCACCCGGCCGGCCGAGTGCGGCTGCTCCGACGCGCCGACGACGGCGACCGAATCGGGTTCGAAAAGGGAACTGAGGTGGTGGGACGTCAGCATGGCGGCGGTCCGTGACAGTCGGCGACAGGGATGGGGTTGCGCAGCTTTAGCAGAGGCTCGCGTACGAAGCGTTGATCTGCATCATGAGCTTGCAGCCGGAGTTGCCCGCTGCGATGGGATCGAGTAGGGGACGGGGTCACCCCCGTCGCCCTCTCACACCACCGTACGTGCGGTTCCGCATACGGCGGTTCATGAAAGACACTGGAGTCGTCGCGTCGTATCGAGCAGCGACACCAGCCCCAGACGATCAAAGAAGGACTTCGGGAAGGCCGCGTTCATGTGGCTGGCGCCACTGTTCCACCACGGCCCGCGCTGGTTGAACGCTGAGCGAAACGCCCGCGCCTCCTTCAGTCCCGCCTTCATCAGGTTCCTGGCGCGAGTATACGGGCGCTTCCACTGCCGCCACAGGATGCAGCGCAGCTTGCGCCTGAGCCAGCCGTCGAGCGCCTCCAATGCCCGCTTGGTTTCGGTCAGCTTGAAGTACGCTGCCCAGCCCCGGAGCACCGGATTGAGTTCTTCGATCGTACGTCGGACGCTGCGCCCCCTCGCACTTTTGAGCACCTCGCGAATCTTGTCCTCGAGCCGTTTCAGGCTGGCGGGCGCAATCCGCAGCTTCGGGGCCTTGTGCCAGGTCAGGCTGTAGCCCAGAAACTTCCTCTCCCACGGTCGGGCGACCGCACTCTTGGCCGCATTGACCGTGAGCTTGAGCCGCTCGGATAGGAACTGGCTGATACCGGCCAGCACACGCTCACCTGCCGCCTGGCTTCGGACGTAGATGTTGCAGTCGTCCGCGTAGCGACAGAACGCATGCCCTCGGCGCTCCAGTTCCCGATCCAATTCCGTCAGCAGGATGTTCGACAGCAGCGGACTGAGCGGGCCACCTTGCGGTGTCCCCTGCGTCCTCGGGCTGATCACCCCCTCTGCCATCATCCCCGCTTCCAGATACCGTCGGATCAGTTTCAGTCCCCGCCCATCGCCCACCTTCTTCGCCAACTTCGCCATCAGAAGGTCGTGATTGACCCGATCGAAGAACTTCTCCAGATCCATGTCCACCACGACGCGCCGGCCTTCGGCAACATACTGCTTTGCCGCCTTGACCGCCTGATGGGCGTTCCTCCCCGGTCGGAAGCCGTAGCTCGACTCGGAGAACGCCGCCTCGAAGATCGGTGAGAGCACCTGATGCAACGCTTGCTGGATCAGTCGATCCGTCAGCGTCGGAATGCCGAGCGTCCTTACCCCGCCTTGCGGCTTCGGGATATCCACCCGGCGCACCGCTTGCGGGATGTACGTCCCCGCCAGCAGCTTGGCCTTGATCGTCAGCCAGTGTTGCTGCAGATGACCCTTGAACTCCGATACCCCGATGCCATCGACACCGGCCGCACCTTTGTTGCGGGTCACCCGTTCGTACGCGAGCCAAAGGTTGCCGCGCTCACACACGGCTTCCATCAGCCCGCTATCACGCCCCAACGCCGCTTTCGTCCGCTCAACGTCCGTCGACTCCACCTCGACACGCAGCTCAGCCCCCTCCGGATACCGTCCGGGCTCCGCTGCCTGCGCCCCATCTGGCCGATGGGCTTCTGTCTTCATCGGCTTCATCGAGAAACGTTCGCCTACTCGCGTTCTTCCAGGTTCGGCCCTTCGCTCCATCCCGGCAGCTACTATGGCCTCGGCTGACTTCCTCACGCGCATCCCGACGCCTCACGACGTCAGTAGCACCATGGCACCCGTGAGGATCTCCCCGGCTATGACGCACCCACCTTCACGCTTATACCTGTCGGATATACGCCACAGCGTTCCGTGCAAGTTTCGGGCTTGGACGATATTGGCCGCCTCACCCCGCTGCAACGCCTCCTATCCGCTTCCTGTTCGTCAGGCCAGCGCTTCGCCTTCGGCTTCCTCCAGATTCGCAGTTACCCGCGACACCCTTGCCGTTCAGCTAACTCTTCCCCTTGCCGGGCGAGTAGAGGACTTTCACCTCCAAGTGAGTGCGCCCTGCCGGGCGCACCAAAAAAAACGGCCGACGAGTCGGCCGCAAGAAACTCGACAGCGGAGCTTTCCCTCCCGCGCGCACTCAGCGCTCGTCGAAGCTCACCCGCAACTGCCGGGTGGTGGCGCGCGCCTGACAGCTGAGCACGAAGCCCTGCGCCATCTCGTCGGCCTCGAGGGTGAAGTTCTTGTCCATCACGACCTCGCCGTCGAGCACCTTGGCGCGGCAGGTGCAGCACACTCCCGCCTTGCACGAGAACGGCAGGTCGAGGCCGGCGTTGAGCGCAGCGTCGAGCACGTGCTCATCGGCACCGAGCGGGATCTCGTGCTCCTTGCCGTCGAGGATCAGCGTCATCGTGATGTCCTTGGCGGCATCGGCCTTGGTCTCGTCGACGGTGGCGACGCCGACCGGATGCGCACCGGCGGGCAGGCCGACGGTGAAGCGCTCGGTGCGGATGCGATCGGCGGGCACGCCGGCCTCGACCAGCGCGGCCTCGGTCGCCGAGATCATCTCGTCGGGGCCGCAGATGAACACCTCGTCCATGCTGCCGACCGGCAGCAGGGCGTCGATGACCTGACGCACCTTGGTGCCGTCGATGCGCCCCTGCAGCAGGTCCACCTCCTGCGCCTGGCGCGACAGGATGTGGATCAGCGTGAGGCGGTCGCGGTAGCGGTCCTTGAGGTCCTGCAGGGCCTCGTTGAACATCACCGTGGACATCCGCCGATTGCCGAACACCAGGGTGAACTTCGAGTCCGGCTGCTCTTCCAGCGTGCTCGCGGCGATCGACAGGATCGGCGTGATGCCCGAGCCGGCGGCGAAGCCGACGCGGTGCAGCGCGCGCTTCTTGCGGACCACGAAGCGACCGTCGGGCGGCATGACCTGGAGCGTGTCGCCCGCCTTCAGCGCGTGCGCAGCCCAGTTCGAGAACACGCCGCCTTCCACCGGACGGATGCCGATCTCCAGCTCGCCGGCGCGCGACAGGCGGCTGCGCGGGCTGCTGATCGAATAGTTGCGGCGGACGTCCTGGCCGTCGATGGTCGCGCGCACGGTGAGGAACTGGCCCGGCTCGAAGGCGAAGCGCTCGCGCTCGGATTCGGGAATGTCGAAGGTGATCGCCACCGCGCCGGCGGCTTCGGGGCTGACCCGCTTGACGGAGAGGGCTTGGAAACGGGGTACGGACATAAAGATGTGCTCCGACCTAATAAGGTTTGAAGTAGTCGAAGGGCTCCTGGCAGTCGAGGCACTTGTACAGCGCCTTGCAGGCAGTGGAGCCGAACTGGGACGAGACCACGGTGTTGGTCGAGCCGCATTGGGGACAGACGACGGGCTCGCTCTTCGGCGCGCGGCGTACGAAGTTCACCACGCTCACGTCCTTGGGGGTGGTGTGCGGCGGCGCGATCCCGTAGGCGCGAAGCTTTTCCTTGGCCTCCTCGCTCATCCAGTCGGTGGTCCATGCCGGCGCAAGTTGGGTCACCACCCGCGCCGGGATGCCGGCCTCTTCGAGGCTGGCGCGGATGTCGTCCTCGATCTGCCCCATCGCCGGACAGCCGCTGTAGGTGGGCGTGATGACCACCTCCAGCCCATCCGCGGTTTCGCGCACATCCCGGAGGATGCCGAGCTCGCGCAGGGTCACCACCGGGATTTCGGGATCGGTGAGGTGCTCGAGCGCCGCCCAGACCTTGTCCTCGACGCTGCTCATCGCCCCGCCCCTTACCAGGTCGCGCCCGGATGGGCGCGGGCCAGGCTCTGCATCTCGCCGAGCAGGTAGCTCAGGTGCTCGGAATGCAGGCCGTGCTTGCCCTCGGGCACATAGCCGCGGACCTCCGGACGCACCAGGGTGGCGTCCGCCAGGGTCTCCGCAAGCAGCGCATCCCAGCCCGCCCGCAGCGAGCGGACATCGACCGCGACGCCGGCGGCCACCGCGGCGTCCTCGGTCGCGCTCGGCGTCCAGAACTCCTCGGTGTAGCGGTACAGGTGGTCGAGCGCGGCCTGGGCACGGCGGTGCGACTCCTCGGTGCCGTCGCCGAAACGCACCACCCAGTCGGCGGCATGGTGCAGGTGATAGCGCGTCTCCTTCAGCGACTTCGCGGCGATCGCGGCGAGCTCCTCGTCGGCGGAGTTCGCCAGCGCTTCCCACTGCAGCGCCATCAGCGCGCTGTACAGGAAGTTGCGCACGATGGTGGTGGCGTAGTCCATGTCGGCGGCGGCGTAACCAACCAGCGCACCGTGGTTGGGCAGCTCCACCAGCGTGTAGTTGCGGAATTCGGCCGGGTCTCGGAAGTAGGCGAGCTTGTCCTCGGTGGCGTCGCCGCCGATGCGGGCCGCCGCCAGCTGGTACAGCAGGCGGGCCTGCCCGATCAGATCGAGGCTGACATTGGCGAGCGCGATGTCCTCTTCCAGGATCGGGCCGTGGCCGCACCACTCGGCATTGCGCTGGCCGAGCACGACCGCGTTGTCCGCCAGTTGCAGCAGGTAGTCGACAGGTGCCTTGCTCATCACATGTGCCCCACTTCGTCGGGAATCTCGTAGAAGGTCGGGTGGCGATAGATCTTGTCGCTCGCCGGATCGAACAGCTCGCCCTTGTCGTCGGGGTTGCTCGCGGTGATCTGCGACGAGGGCACGACCCAGATGCTCACGCCTTCCTGGCGGCGGGTGTACACGTCACGCGCCATGTGCAGCGCCTGGGCCGCATCGGCGGCGTGCAGGCTGCCGCAGTGCTTGTGCTCCAGGCCCTGCTTGCTGCGAACGAAGACTTCCCACAGGGGCCAATCCTTGAGTGCCGGGGTGTTCATGCTGCCTCCTTGCTTGCGCGTTCTTTCTGCTTGCTTGCATAGGCCTGGGCCGCGTCGCGGACCCACTGGCCGTCCTCGTGTGCCTTGACCCGGGTGGACAGGCGCTCCTTGTTGCAGGGCCCGTTGCCCTCGACGGTGTTCCAGAACTCCTGCCAGTCGATCTGGCCGTAGTCGTGGTGGCCGCGCGCCTCGTTCCACTTCAGGTCGGGATCGGGCAGGGTCACGCCGAGCACCCTGGCCTGGACCACGGTGGCGTCGATGAACTTCTGCCGCAGCTCGTCGTTGCTGACGCGCTTGATGCCCCAGCGCATGCCCTGCGCGCTGTGCGGGCTGTCGGCGTCGGGCGGCCCGAACATCGCGAGGCACTTCCACCACCAGCGGTTGACCGCGTCCTGCACCATCGCCTTCTGTTCCTCGGTGCCCTTCATCATCACCAGCAGGGCCTCGTAGCCCTGGCGCTGGTGGAAGGACTCCTCCTTGCAAACGCGGATCATCGCGCGCGAATAGGGGCCGTAGGAGCAGCGGCAGAGCGGGACCTGGTTCATGATCGCGGCGCCGTCGACCAGCCAGCCGATCACGCCCACGTCGGCCCAGCTCAGGGTCGGGTAGTTGAAGATCGAGCTGTACTTGGCCTTGCCGCTGTGCAGCCCCTCGAGCATCTCGTCGCGGCTGGTGCCGAGGGTCTCGGCCGCCGAATACAGGTAAAGGCCGTGGCCGCCCTCGTCCTGCACCTTGGCGATCAGGATCGCCTTGCGCTTGAGGCTGGGCGCGCGCGAGATCCAGTTGCCCTCGGGCAGCATGCCGATGATCTCGCTGTGGGCGTGCTGGCTGATCTGGCGCACCAGGGTCTTGCGGTAGGCCTCGGGCATCCAGTCCTGCGGCTCGATGCGGCCGTCCGCATCGATGCGGGCCTCGAACGCGGCTTCCTGCTCGCTGTGGGCAGGGGGCACCGCGGCGAGCTTCTTACCGGACTCGTCCGGAATATCCATTGCCTGGGTATACATACGCTCTCTCCTTCCAATGGCCGACCCGGTTCGTGCCGGGCCGGAATGCGGGGCTGTGGTGTGGCTCGCCCCGTGTTCGGTCTTTTCCTGCGCGCGCTCAGCCCATCCAGGCCGGCGAACGCTTCTCGAGGAAGGCGGCGACGCCTTCGCGGGCTTCCGCGGTCGCGCGCTGGCGCGCAATGCGCCGCGCGGTCTCCTCACCCACCGCCTCGTCGATCGGTCGTCCGGTGATCGCCGCGATCAGCTGCTTGGCGGCGAGCTGGGCGAGCGGCCCGCCGGCGATCAGCGCCTGAACCAGGCGCTCCACGCCGGCGTCGAGTTCCTCGACCGCCACGACCTCGCTGACCAGCCCAATCGTTTTGGCCTGCGCCGCATCGAATCGTTCTGCGGTCTGGAAATAGCGCAGCGCATGGCGCGGGCCGATCGCGCGCAGCACATACGGGCTGATCACCGCGGGGATGATCCCGAACTTCACTTCCGAGGTCGAAAAACTCGCGTCCGCCGCTGCCACCACCATGTCGCAGGCCGCCGCGAGGCCGGTGCCGCCGCCGAGCGCCGCACCCTGCACGCGGGCGATCGTCGGCTTCGAGAGCCCCGCCAGCGCGCGCAGCATGCCGGCGAAGGCGCGCGCGTCGGCGAGGTTTTCCTGCTCGCCGTAACTGGCGGCGCGCTTCATCCAGTTCAGGTCGGCACCCGCCGAGAAGTGGCGGCCGCGGCCACCCAGCACGACCACGCGCACCGCCGGGTCGGCATCGAGCCCGGCGCAGGCCGCGGCGATTTCGGCGATGAGCTGCTCGTTGAAGACGTTGAAGACCTCCGGCCGGTTCATCCAGATCGTCGCCACCGCGCCCCGGCGCTCGATCTCGAGCGTTTCGTAGCTGCCGGTCATGCTCACACCCGCTCGATGATCATGGCGATGCCCTGGCCGACGCCGATGCACATCGTGCATAGCGCATAGCGACCATTGCGCCGCTGCAGCTCGTAGGCCGCAGTGGTGACCAGGCGCGCGCCGCTCATGCCCAGCGGGTGGCCCATGGCGATCGCGCCGCCGTTCGGGTTCACGCGCGCCTCGTCGTCGGCGAGACCGAGGTCGCGCAGCACGGCGAGCGCCTGCGCGGCGAAGGCCTCGTTGAGTTCGATGACGTCCATCTGCTCGAGCGTGAGACCGGCCTTGGCCAGCACCTTGCGCACCGCCGGGGCCGGGCCGAAGCCCATGATGCGCGGCGGCACGCCGGCGGTCGCCATGGCGACCACACGCGCCCGCGGGACGAGACCGTGGCGCGCAGCGGCTGCCTCGGACGCGAGCACCAGGGCGCAGGCGCCGTCATTGACGCCGGAGGCGTTGCCGGCGGTGACGCTGAGCTCGGCGCCATTCACGCCCTTGAGCTTGGCCAGCATCTCCGGCGTGGTCTCGGGGCGCGGATGCTCGTCGGTATCGAACACGATCGGGTCGCCTTTCCTGCGCGGGACCTCCACCGGCACCAGCTCGTCCCGGAAGCGGCCGGCCGCGTGTGCCGCCGCCCAGCGCTGCTGCGAGCGCAGCGCGAAGGCGTCCTGGTCGGCGCGCGAGATGGCGAACTCGGCGGCGACGTTGTCCGCGGTCTGCGGCATCGAGTGGGTCTCGTACAGCTTCTTCATCAACGGGTTGACGAAGCGCCAGCCGATCGTGGTGTCGAAGATCGCCGCCTGCCGGGAGAAGGCCGACTCGGCCTTGCCCATCACGAAGGGCGCGCGCGACATGCTCTCGACGCCGCCGGCGATCATCAGCTCGGTCTCGCCCGACTTGATCGAACGCGCGACCAGGCCGATGGCGTCCATGCCCGATCCGCACAGGCGGTTGACCGTGGTACCGGGGACCTCGACCGGAAGGCCGGCGAGCAGACCCGACATGCGGGCGACGTTGCGGTTGTCTTCGCCGGCCTGGTTGGCGCAGCCGTAGATGATGTCTTCCACCGCGGCCCAGTCGACCTGCGGGTTGCGGGTCATCAGGGCCTTCAGCGGCACGGCGCCGAGGTCGTCGGCGCGCACCGCGGCGAGTGTGCCGCCGTAGCGGCCGATCGGGGTGCGAACGGCGTCGCAGATAAAGGCTTGGGTCATCGTGCGGTCCTCAAAGTTGCTTCGGGCGCTCGTCGATGACGCGGCGAGCCTTGCCGGTCAGCGTGCGCGGAATGGTGTCGAACTCCATCACGTTCACCCGCGTCGAGATGCCGATGATGGTCTTGATGTGGTGCTGCAGCTCGCGCGCGATCGCCTCGGTGTCGTTGCGGCTGAGCTTGCCGGAGAGCTCGCGCTGGACCTCGCAGCGAACCTCGACGTTGTCGAGGTGGCCGTCACGGCTGAGCACGATCTGGTAGTTCCCGGTCAGGCGCTTGTCGCGCAGGATCTGCTCCTCGATCTGGGTCGGGAACACGTTCACCCCGCGGATGATCAGCATGTCGTCCGAGCGCCCGGTGATCTTGCCGATGCGGCGGAAGGCGCGTGCGGTGGGCGGCAGCAGGCGCGTGAGGTCGCGGGTGCGGTAGCGGATGACCGGGAAGGCCTCCTTGGTCAGCGAGGTGAACACGAGCTCGCCCTCCTCGCCGTCGGACAGCACCTCACCGGTGTCGGGGTCGATGATCTCGGGGTAGAAGTGGTCTTCCCAGATCACCGGGCCGTCCTTGGTCTCGATGCACTCGCAGGCCACGCCGGGACCCATCACTTCGGTCAGGCCGTAGATGTCGACCGCGTCGATGCCGAGCTTACGCTCGATCTCGCCCCGCATGCCCTCGCCCCAGGGCTCGGCGCCGAAGATGCCGACCTTGAGCGAGATTTCCTCCGGCTTGATGCCGTGGCGCTCGAATTCCTCGGCGATCACCAGGGAATAGGAGGGCGTGACCATGATCGCGTCCGGCCTGAAGTCCATGATCTGCTGGACCTGCTTCTCGGTCTGGCCGCCCGACATCGGCACCGCGATGCAGCCGGCCCGTTCGATGCCGTAGTGGGCGCCGAGACCGCCGGTGAACATGCCGTAGCCGTAGGCGTTATGCACCATGTCGCCGGCGCGCACGCCGGCGGCGCGCAGCGAGCGGGCGACGACGTCGGCCCAGTGGTCGAGGTCGTTCTTCGTGTAGCCGACCACCACCGACTTGCCGGTGGTGCCGCTCGAGGCGTGCAGCCGGGCGAGCTTCTCGCGCGGCACGGCGAAGAGGCCGAAGGGATAGTTGTCGCGCAGGTCCGTCTTCGTCATGAAGGGGAAGCTGGCGAGGTCGGCCAGCGACTTGAGGTCGTCGGGGTGGACGCCCGCCTCCTCGCAGCGCTTGCGGTAGGGTGCGACGTTGTCGTAGGTGTGGCGTACCG
>NZ_MBFM01000001.1:666764-701372 GCF_001696715.1 Thauera phenolivorans
GGACCCATCACTTCGGTCAGGCCGTAGATGTCGACCGCGTCGATGCCGAGCTTACGCTCGATCTCGCCCCGCATGCCCTCGCCCCAGGGCTCGGCGCCGAAGATGCCGACCTTGAGCGAGATTTCCTCCGGCTTGATGCCGTGGCGCTCGAATTCCTCGGCGATCACCAGGGAATAGGAGGGCGTGACCATGATCGCGTCCGGCCTGAAGTCCATGATCTGCTGGACCTGCTTCTCGGTCTGGCCGCCCGACATCGGCACCGCGATGCAGCCGGCCCGTTCGATGCCGTAGTGGGCGCCGAGACCGCCGGTGAACATGCCGTAGCCGTAGGCGTTATGCACCATGTCGCCGGCGCGCACGCCGGCGGCGCGCAGCGAGCGGGCGACGACGTCGGCCCAGTGGTCGAGGTCGTTCTTCGTGTAGCCGACCACCACCGACTTGCCGGTGGTGCCGCTCGAGGCGTGCAGCCGGGCGAGCTTCTCGCGCGGCACGGCGAAGAGGCCGAAGGGATAGTTGTCGCGCAGGTCCGTCTTCGTCATGAAGGGGAAGCTGGCGAGGTCGGCCAGCGACTTGAGGTCGTCGGGGTGGACGCCCGCCTCCTCGCAGCGCTTGCGGTAGGGTGCGACGTTGTCGTAGGTGTGGCGTACCGACCACTGCAGGCGCTGAAGCTGCAGGGCGGAGATCTCGTCGCGGCTGGCCGTCTCGATCGGCTCGAGATCCCCGGGCTGGGGGGTCTTCACGGGCATGGTGTTGTCTCCTCCTTTTCTCTCTGTGGGCGCGGGGCCGTTCCGGCCCGCTCAGGCTTTCTCTGCGGCGAGTCCGGCGATCACCTCGCCGGCGATGCGGTAGCTCTTGCCCCGGAACAGGGCGACGGTGTTGCCCGCGCCGTCGCGCACGGTGACGTCATAGACACCGGTGCGACCGGACAAGGAGCGCTCGACCGCTTCGGCCTGCAGGGTGTCGCCTTCGCGGCCGGGGGCGACGAAGTCGATGTTGCAGCCCGAGGCGACCGTGTTGCGGTTGTAGGCGTTGCAGGCGTAGGCGAAGGCGGTGTCGGCGAGCGAGAAGATCAGGCCGCCGTGACAGATGTGATGGCCATTCACCATGTCGCCGCGCACCGGCATGCTCAGCATCGCGCGCCCCGGGCCGACACTGTCGATGCGCATGTCGAGCGCCTGGGCGGCACGGTCGCGTGACCACATCGCTTCAGCGACGGCTTCGGCCAGCGCCTGCGGATCGGTGGGGATGTCGTGCATGTCAGTCATGGATCTTCTTTCCGGCGAAGACGCGCTGCTGGATCAGCGGCGAGACGCGATAGCGGTCCTCGCCGTAGAAGCGGGCGAGGTTCGAGAGCACGGTGCTGATGGTCGGCAGACCGACGCGGTCGGCCCATTCGAGCGGGCCGCGCGGGTAGTTCACGCCGAGGCGCATCGCGGCGTCGGCCGCGGCCGCGTCGCAGACGCCCTGGTGCACCGCGTCGGCGGCCTCGTTGGCGAGCATCGCGACCGTGCGCATGACCGCCAGGCCCGGGGTGTCGCCGAGGCGGCACACGGAAAAACCGGCGGCCTGCAGCAGGCCGATCGCCGCACCCAGGGCCGGCGCCCAGCAGTTGATCGAAGCGCCGACGGCGATGCGGGTGGCGGTCGCGTAGTCCTGCGCGAGGTCGATCAGCACCACGTTGTCGATGCAGGTCTCCGCGGCACGCTGGGTCGCGGTGCGACCGTCGGTGACGAAGACGACCGCGCCGCCGACCTCGGCGATCCGGCCATCGCTGGCCTCGCCCCAGGTGTGGGCGATGTTGCGCTCGAACAGGCGGTCGGCAATCGCATGCACCGCGGCCGAATGACCATGCAGCACGATCTCGGCCGGTGCGTTCTGCGCCACAGCGACCTGCGCTTCGGGGCGCGTGGCGCCTTCGCGGTAATCGTAGAAGCCGCGTCCGTTCTTGCGCCCGAGGAAACCGGCCTCGAGAAGTTCCTGCTGGATCAGCGACGGCGTGAAGCGCGGATCATTGTAGAAAGCGTTCCACACCGAGCGGGTCACGGCGAAGTTGACGTCGTGGCCGATCATGTCCATGAGCTCGAACGGCCCCATGCGGAAGCCGCCAGCGTCACGCATGATTGCGTCGAGCGTCGCGCAGTCGCCGCCACCCTCGTTGAGGATGCGCAGCGCTTCGGCGTAATAGGGTCGCGCCACGCGGTTGACGATGAAGCCCGGTGTCGAGCGTGCATGTACGGGCGTCTTGCCCCAGGCGGCGGCGGTGGCGTGCAGGGTGTCGGCGACGGCGCGCTCGGTGGCGAGGCCGGAGACGACCTCGACCAGCTTCATCAGCGGCGCCGGGTTGAAGAAGTGCAGGCCGGCGAGGCGCTCGGGACGCTTCAGCGCGGCGCCGATCGAGGTCACCGAGATCGACGAGGTGTTGGTGCCGAAGATGCAATCGGCGCCGACGATGTCCTCGAGATCGCGGTACAGCGTCTGCTTGGCCTCGAGGTTCTCGACGATGGCCTCGACCACCAGGGCGGCGTCGGCGAGCTCGGCGAGGCGCTCGACGGCGACCAGGCGCTCGCCGGCGGCCTGGGCGGCATCAGCGCTCATCCTGCCCTTGTCGACGAGCTTGCCGAACTGGGCGCGGAGACCCTCGATCGCCTTGCCGGCCGCGCCGGGGCGGTTGTCGAGCAGCTTGACCACGTGGCCGGCTGCGGCCGCGACCTGGGCGATACCGGCGCCCATCGCGCCGGTGCCGACCACGGCGATGACGGCCGATGCGGGGAGGGGCGAGGCGGACTGTGTTGTCGTTTGAGTGTCGGTCACGCTCATTCCCCGGTGAACTTCGGCGCGCGCTTTTCCATGAAGGCGGCGACGCCCTCGGCGTAGTCGGGGCTCCAGCCGAGTTCGCGCATGAAGCCGCCTTCGAAGGAGAGCTGTTGCTCGAGCGTATGGCCGGGCGCCGCATGCATCGCCTGGCGGGTGCGCACCAGCGCCTTGGTCGGCATCGTGGCGAGCTGTGCCGCCATCGCGTCGACCCTGGCGGCGAACTCGGCGTCCTCGTAAGCGGCCCAGATCAGGCCCCAGTCGGCGGCCTTCTCGGCGGGCAGCTTGTCGGCCAGCATCGCCAGTCCCATCGCACGCGCCATGCCGACGCGCTGGGGCAGGAACCAGGTGCCGCCGGTGTCGGGCACCAGGCCGATCTTGCTGAACGCCTGCAGGAAGGAGGCCGACTTCGTCGCCAGCACCAGGTCGCAGGCGAGCGCCACGCTCGCACCGGCACCGGCGGCGATGCCGTTGACCGCGGCGATCGTGGGCACGCGCAGGTTCTGCAGGCGCAGCACGAGCGGCTTGTAGTTCTTCTCGACGACGCTGCCGATGTCGGGCATGCGCCCGTCGGGCAGGGTCGACATGTCGGGATCGGCGAGGTCCTGGCCGGCGCAGAAGGCGCGACCGGCGCCGCTCAGCACCAGCACGCGCACCGCGCTGTCGGCCTGGATGCGGTCGAGTGCGTCACGCAGCTCGGCATGCATCTCGCCCGTGAAGCTGTTGAGCTTGTCCGGACGGTTCAGCGTCAGGCGGGCGACGCCCGCTTCGACCGAGAAAAGGATGTTTCGATAGTCCATGACCTCTCCTCAGACGTGGTAGCGGCGCTGGACGACGCGGAAGCGGTTGGCGACGAAGGCCGAATCCGAATAGGAGGCGTTGGCCGCCGGGTTGCCGCCGGTGCCGTGGTAGTCGGAGAACGCCGCCGACTGGTTCACGAAGATGCCGCCGGTGAGGTTGATCGAGAGCGCGACCTTGCTGCGCCAGGTGGCCTCGGTCATGGCGTCGATCACCTCCTGCCGGGTCGAATACACGCCGACCGTCAGCGCCCCGTGGGTGGACGTGACACGCTCGGACAGCGCGATCGCGGCTGCGGTGTCGGCGACCCTGACGATGAAGCTGATCGGGCCGAAGCGCTCTTCCATGTATAGCTGCTCGTCCTCGGCGTCGCAGGCCAGCAGCACCGGGGTGCGCACCCTGGCCGCAGGGAAGTCCGGGTTTTCGAGCGCGCTCGAGGCGAGCACGACCTTGCCCAGCTCGCCGCTGTTGGCGACGTCGATCCGCTCCACCGTGTCGGCGGACTGGATCGCGCCCAGCACCGCATGGGCGACCTCGGGCTTGGACAGGAAGCGCTCGACCGAACGCGCGAGATCGGCACAGAACTCGTCGTAGCTCTTGTGGCCGTCCTCGGTCTCGATTCCGCCGGCGGGCACGAAGATCGCCTGCGATGTGGTGCACATCTGACCCGAGTACAGCGAGAGGGTGAACGCGAGGTTGTTCAGCATCGCCCGGTAGCTGTCGGTGGAATCGATGACGATGTTGTTCACGCCGGCCAGCTCGGCATAGACCTGCGCCTGGCGGCAGTTGTCGACCAGCCACTGGCCGAACACGTTGCTGCCGGTGAAGTCGATCGACCTGATCGCCGGGTGGGTGGCGAGCCCCTGGGTGGTGGTGCGCTTGTCGGCGACGCACAGACTGACCAGGTTGGGATCGATGCCGTTCTCGGCGAGCACGGTGCGGATCGTGCGCACCGTGATGGCGGCCGGCAGGATCGCGTTGCTGTGCGGCTTGACGATCACCGCATTGCCGGTGGCGAGCGCGGCGAACAGGCCGGGATAGGTGTTCCAGGTCGGGAAGGTGCCGCAGCCGATCACCAGGCCGACGCCGCGACCGACGATCTGGAAGTGCTTCTGCATGCGCAGCGGCGGGTTCTTGCCCTGCGGCTTCTCCCAGATCACCTCGCTCGGCACGAAGCTCTGCTCGCGCCATGCGTAGGTGACCGCTTCCAGGCCGCGGTCCTGCGCGTGCGGCGCGCCCGCCTGGAATGCCATCATCCAGCCCTGGCCGGTGGTCATCATGACCGCATGGGCGAGCTCGAAGCTCTGCTTGTTGAGGCGATCGAGGATCTCCAGGCAGATGCCGGTGCGCCCCTCGGCCCCGACCGCCTGCCAGCCCTGCATCGCCTCGGACCCGGCGGCGATCAGCGCCTCGGGCTCGCACACCGGGTACTCGACGTCGAGCGCGACGCCGTAGGGCGAGGACTCCTTGCCGTGCCAGCCGGTCTGCCCCGGTTGCCCGAGCTCGAACTGCTTGCCGAGGTGGGCCTCGAACGCGCGCTTGCCGTCTTCCGCGGCGGTTTCGCCGTAGAGCTTGGGGCTGGGCATCTCTGGGAAGGGCGTCCAGTAGGCGCGTGTGGCGATCGCCTGAAGTGCGCCGACGAGGGTGGCACGGTGCTTTTCGAGCAGGGGATGGGTCATTGGTCTCTCTCCGGGTCGGGGGTCCATGGGTACAAACGATACGAATCCATATTGTTCATGTCAATAGATCGTATCCAATAAGTATCCGTAGCAAAACCTGATTTCTACATTCCAGAACGTCTTACGAAGATATAAATTCAATTATTAACAGCACTTTACCTTTATTTTTTTGATGTATTCTGCATTAAAAGAAAAAAGCTGGAATCCTGATCGCGGCAAGCGAGACCGTCATTGAGATACAATATCTCATACATTATCGATTCTTTTGGTATCATTTTAAGACCCTTACTCAACACGCAACTCAAGTCCGGGCGGGCCGTCCTCGAGAAGCCGCTCGGCGCCCTCAAAGCCCCCCAACCGACCATGCCGACCGCCTCCCTGACCGCCATTCGCCGCGGCCGCGCTTTGCGCCGCGTCGAGGAGCCGATACACTCCGCGCGCCTCGAACACCCGAAAACCGCAAACGACGTGCCCCAGCCGATCCAGCAACGCATCGACGACTTCCGCCGGCAGGACCGCGTGCACGCCGGCTCGCTGATCATTTCGGCGTTCGGTGATGCGATCGTGCCGCGCGGCGGCCGGATCTGGCTCGGCAGCCTGATCCGGCTGCTCGAGCCGCTCGGCCTGAACGAAAGGCTGGTGCGCACCTCGGTGTTCCGCCTCGCCAAGGACGACTGGCTGGCGAGCCAGCCTTGCGGCCGTCGCACCGACTACCTGCTCACCCTGTCGGGACGGCAGCGCATCGAGGAAGCGTCGCGCCACATCTACACCTCCACCGCGCGGCAATGGGATCGCCGCTGGCGCCTCATCGTCACGGTCGGGGAGTTCGCCGCGAAGGAAAGGGAAAAGCTGCGCCAGGCGCTGTTCTGGCAAGGCTTCGGCCTGCTCGGCGGCGACTGTTTCGTACACCCGAGCGCCGACCTGATCGCCGCCTTCGACGCCCTGACGGCGGAGGGTCTGGCCGCATTGCTGCCCCGGCTGAAGCCGCTGATGGCGGCCGACGCCACCCTCGGCTCGGGCGCGAGCGACGTCCAGATGGTGAACGGCGCATGGGACCTGACGCGGCTGGCGGCGACGTACGAGGAGTTCGTGCAGCGCTACCAGCCGATGCTGGCGCAATTGCGCGACGGCGCTGGCGAGACCGACGATCAGACTGCGTTCCTGCTGCGGCTGCTGCTGATCCATGATTACCGTCGCCTCCTGCTGAGGGATCCAGCGCTCCCCGAGGTGCTGCTCGCCACCGACTGGCCCGGCCAGCGGGCGCGTCTGCTGTGCAGGGACCTCTACCGGCGACTGCTGCCCGCTTCCGAGCGCCATCTCGAGGCCCATCTGCAGCTCGCCGACGGTCGCACGCCCGCGGCCTCCGAACTGCTGCTCGAACGCTTCCGCGACGCCGATCCGCTGCGCTGAACGGCCCGTGCGCCGCGGCGGCCGCCGGGCTGCGCTCAGTCTTCCTTCTTCTTCAGCGCCACGAGCGGCACGACGTCGGGCATGTGGATGCGCTTGCGATCGGGCTCGACCGCGCTCAAGGGCGTGGTCTCGACCATCGTCGCCCGGCAGCGCCGCGTCAGATCCTGATAGGTCGCCGTGCCCTCGCCCTTCCAGCGCACCTCGTCAGCGGTCAGCTCGCGCACCACCTTCGCCGGCATCCCCGCCACCAGCACCCGTGGCGGAATCTCGACGCCGGCGCGGACGAAGGCGGAGGCCGCCACGATGGACTCCTCGCCGATCACCACGTTGTCCATGATCACCGCGTTCATGCCGATGAGCGCGTTGCGCCCCACGCGGCAGCCGTGCAGCACCGCCCCATGGCCGACGTGGCCGTCCTCCTCGACCACCGTGTCGGTGCCGGGGAAGCCATGCATCACGCAGGTATCCTGCACATTGGCCCCGCGCTCGAGGATCAGCCGCCCGAAATCGCCGCGCAGGCTGGCACACGGGCCCACGTAGCAGCCCTCGCCGACGATGACGTCGCCGATCAGCACCGCCGAAGGGTGCACATAGGCGCTCGGATGAACCACCGGCACGATGCCGTCGATCGCATAGACCTTGAGGTTTCCCATTCTTCTCCTCCAGTTCGGGTTATCTTACAGATCTCATAATTCATTCCATAGTACATAACTTTGAGCACGATCCGATCATGAGCGACGAACTCGAAGGCAAGCACGGCGTTCAGTCCCTGGAAGTGGGCATGAACATCCTCAAGGCGATGGCGACCGGCAGGCGATCGATGATGCTCAAGGACATCGCGCTCGCGGCGGACATGCCGTCGTCCAAGGCCCACCGCTACCTCGTGAGCCTTATCCGCAGCGGCCTGGTCGAACAGGACCGGCTGAGCTCGCGCTACGACCTCGGGCCCTTTGCGCTCAACCTCGGGCTGGTCGCGCTCGACCGCCTCGACCGTATCCGGCTCGGCCTCAATGCGATCACCGAGCTGCGCGACCGCACCAACGAGACGGTATCGCTCGCGGTGTGGAGCGAAAACGGCCCGGTGGTGGTGCGGTGGGAGCGGCCGCGCCGCCCGGTCACCGTCAACGTGGTCACCGGAACCAACCTTCAACTGCTGACGTCGGCCGCCGGGCGGGTGTTCAGTGCGTACCTGCCGGAGCACCAGACCGAGGCCCTGTTGCGCCGCGAGATCGAAAGCGGCAAGAGCCCCGAGGGGATCACGACCCTCGCCGAGGCGCGTGCGCTGCTCGCCGACGTGAAGGCGCAGGGCATGGCGATCATCTCGGACCATTATTTCGCGCGCGGGGTGGAAGCGGCCGCGGCGCCGGTCTTCAACTTCAAGAACGAGATCACGATGGCGATCGCGGTCGTCGGCGTCGAACGCTCGCTCGACCTCGGCGCCGAAAGCCGCACGCTCGCCGAACTTCGCCGCTCGGCGCAGGCGTTGTCCGCGCGCCTCGGCGCCTCGCCGGACGAAGAAACGGACGCGGAGCGGTGAGCATGCCGCCGTTGCGCCAGCGAACTCATGGGCCCGCGCAATTCGATACAGAATTTTTCCTTGACGCAGGCTTTTGTATCAATTCTAATTCGCAGAATAGATTCTGAAATAAGAAACCAGCCCGGATCGAGGGAGCCGAAGCTCCCCGTGGGCAAGGCGAGTGCGTCCAGGGCGGATCGGTAAACACGCTACGCGGCGCAACGAAACCCCGGAGGAAGGCTTCCGGCAGACTGCAACACCACTCGAGGAGACATCATGAAACTGCGCAACACCCTGCTGGCCGCCATCGGCCTCGCATTCGCGGCGGGCGCCGCCCAGGCCGACATCAACGTCGGCGTCGTGCTGTCCGCGACGGGCCCGGCCGCCTCGCTCGGCATTCCCGAGAAGAACACCATCTCGCTGTTGCCGACCACGATCGGCGGCGAGAAGGTGAACTACATCGTCCTCGACGACGCCTCCGACACCACCACCGCGGTGAAGAACGCGCGCAAGCTGATCGACGAGAACAAGGTCGACGTGCTGGTCGGCTCGACCACCAGCCCGGCCTCGCTGGCGATGATCGACGTCGTGGCCGAATCGCGCACACCGATGATCTCGATGGCGGCCTCCGCGCGCATCGTCTCGCCGATGGACGACCAGAAGCGCTGGGTGTTCAAGACGCCGCAGAACGATCTGCAGATGGCGAGCGCGATCGTCGAGCACATGCTCGCGAACGGCATCAAGAAGGTCGCCTTCATCGGCTTCGCCAATGCCTACGGCGAAGGCTGGCACGAGCAGTTCAAGAATCTCGCCGACGACAAGGGCATTCAGATCGTCGCCAACGAGCGCTTCAATCCGGCCGACACCTCGGTGACCGGACAGGCGCTGAAGCTGATGTCGGTGAAGCCGGACGCGGTGTTCATCGCCGGTTCGGGCACCCCCGCCGCCCTGCCGCAGAAGAGCCTGCGCGAGCGCGGCTACAAGGGTCCGATCTACCAGACCCACGGCGTCGCCAACAACGACTTCCTGCGCATCTGCGGCAAGGACTGCGAAGGCACCCTGCTGCCGGTCGGCCCGGTCCAGATGGCCCGCAGCCTGCCCGACAGCCATCCGGTGAAGGCCTCTGCGTTGAAGTACGTCGAGAAGTACGAGGCCGCCAACGGCGCGGGCTCGGTGTCGAGCTTCGGCGCCTACGCCTGGGACGCCGGCGTGCTGCTCGAGGCGGCCGCCCCGGTCGCGCTCAAGAACGCCAAGCCGGGCACGGCCGAATTCCGCGCCGCGCTGCGTGACGCGCTCGAGGGCGTCAAGGAAGTCGCCGGCGCCACCGGGATCTACACGATGAGCGCCGAAGACCACCTCGGCCTGGACGAGCGCTCGCGCGTGATGATCGAGATCCGCAACGGCTCCTGGTCCCTCCTGAAGTAAGCATCCGCCGCGGCCGGGGCGCCCAGCGCCCTGCCGCGCGTCTGTCCGGCATTCCCGGAGCATCCATTCAAATGCGGCGGCCCGAGCGGGTTCGCCGACAAGAGGCTTAGCCATGGACATGTCAATTGCGCTGATCCTGGGCCAGGACGGCATCACCAACGGCGCGATCTACGCGCTGCTGGCGCTCGCACTGGTGCTGGTGTTCGCGGTGACGCGCGTGATCTTCATCCAGCAGGGCGAGTTCGTCGCCTACGGCGCACTCACCCTGGCGATGATGCAGGCCGGCACGGTGCCGGCGACGGTCTGGCTGCTGGTGGCGATGGGCGTGCTGGTCACGGTGTTCGACGCCGGCGCGGCGCTCAGGGCGGGCCGCCATCGGCGCGCGGCGGCCGTGGCGGGCTGGAATCTGATCTATCCGCTGGCACTTGCCGCGATCATGGCCATGCTGCCGGTGGCCAGCCTGCCGCTGCTCGTGCAGGTGTTCCTGACGCTGGCGATCGTGGTGCCGATGGGACCGCAGATGTACCGCCTGATGTACCAGCCGGTGGCCTCGGCGCCGGTGCTGATCCTGCTGATCGTGTCGGTGGCGCTGCACATCGCGATGGTGGGTCTCGGTCTGCTCTTCTTCGGCGCCGAGGGCCAGCGCACGCCCGCCTTCAGCGATGCCAGCTTCGAACTCGGCACCCTGATGGTGTCCGGCCAGACGGTGTGGGTGCTGGTGGTGTCGGCGCTGCTGATCGGCGCGCTGTACCAGTTCTTCGAGCGCACCCTTTACGGCAAGGCGCTGCGCGCGACCGCGATCAACCGTGTCGGCGCCCAGCTGATGGGGATCTCGCCGGCACTCGCGGGCAAGCTCACCTTCTTCCTGGCCGCCTTCATCGGCGCGCTGTCGGGCGTGCTGATCGCGCCGATCACCACCATCTACTACGACACCGGCTTCCTGATCGCGCTGAAGGGTTTCGTTGCCGCCATCATCGGCGGCCTGGCGAGTTATCCGATCGCCGCGCTCGGCGCCCTGCTCGTGGGCCTGCTGGAATCCTTTTCTTCCTTCTGGGCCAGCGCCTACAAGGAAGTCATCGTATTCACCCTGATCATCCCCGTGCTGCTGTGGCGTTCGCTCAACACCGGGCATGTGGAGGAAGAAGAATGACCGTGCGTCTGCCCGCAGATCCCGTGCCGTCCGATGCGTCCGCCGCCAGACGGCGCCCCGCGCTGCTCTCCAGCCGGCTCGTACTCGGCGTCTTTCTCGTCCTGCTGCTCGTGGTGCCGGCGATCCTGTCGCCCTACTACGTGACGCTGCTGAACTACATCGGGCTGTACGCGATGGTCGCCCTCGGCCTCGTGCTGCTGACCGGCGTGGGCGGCTTGACCAGCTTCGGCCAGGCCGCCTTCGTGGGCCTGGGGGCCTACACTACCGCGGCACTCACCACCGCGACCGACCTGCCCGCCTGGCTCGCCTGGGTGGGCGCCTCGCCCTGGCTCACCCTCGTGGCGGGCCTGTTGATCACCGCCGCGGTGGCGGTCGTCCTCGGTTCGCTCACGCTCAAGCTGTCGGGCCACTTCCTGCCGCTGGGCACGATCGCGTGGGGCATCAGCCTGTACTTCCTGTTCGGCACCATGCAGAGCCTGGGCGGGCATACCGGCATCAGCGGCATTCCGCCGATCACCCTGTTCGGCCGGGCGCTCGACGACGGACGCGAGATCTACTATCTGATCTGGGCCTTCCTGCTGGTGGCCATGCTCACCACCCACAACCTGCTCGATTCGCGCGAGGGGCGCGCGATCCGCGCGCTCAAGGGCGGGCGGGTGATGGCCGAGGCGATGGGGGTCGACACCGCGCGCGCGCGCATGGTGATCTTCGTCATCGCCGCCCTGCTGGCCTGTGCCTCGGGCTGGCTGTACGCGCACATGCAGCGCTTCGTCAATCCGACCCCGTTCGGCGTGCATATCGGCATCGAGTACCTGTTCATGGCGGTGATCGGCGGCGCGGGCTACGTGTGGGGGGCGATCGTCGGCGCGAGTGTGATCACCGTGCTCAAGCAGTGGCTACAGGATCTGCTGCCGCAGCTGCTGGGCTCGAGCGGCAACTTCGAGATGATCGTGTTCGGCGTGCTGATGGTGCTCGTGCTGCACCGCGCCCGCGAGGGCGTGTGGCCGATCCTGAAGAAACTCGTGCCGGTGCGCACGGCGCCCAAGACGATCGATACCGCGGCCGAGCCGCTGCCGCGGCGCACCCTGCCCGCTGCCGGCGAGCGCATCCTCGAGGCGAAGAACGTCACCCGCAAGTTCGGCGGCCTGGTGGCCAACGACAACATGAGCCTCGAAGTGCGCGCGGGCGAGATCCTCGCCCTGATCGGCCCCAACGGCGCGGGCAAGAGCACGATGTTCAACCAGCTCTCGGGCGTCGACACCCCGACCTCGGGCGAGGTGCTGTTCCTGGGCAAGCCGGTGGCCGGACACAACTCGCGCGAGATCGCCCGCATGGGCATGAGCCGTACCTTCCAGCATGTCAAGCTGCTGCCGACGATGACGGTGCTCGAGAACGTGGCGATCGGCGCCCACCTCAGGAGCGACAAGGGCGTCCTCAGCGCGGCCTGGCGCCTGGACCGTGCCGAGGAGGCTCGCATCCTCAAGGAGGCCGCCAGGCAGATCGAGCGCGTCGGCCTGCAGGACCACATGTTCGACGAGGCCGGCAGCCTGGCGCTCGGCCAGCAGCGCATCCTCGAGATCGCGCGCGCACTGTGCGCCGACCCCTGCCTGCTGCTGCTCGACGAACCCGCGGCCGGGCTGCGCTTCAAGGAAAAGGCGGCGCTGAGCGAGCTGTTGCGCAAGCTGCGCGCCGAAGGCATGGCTACCCTGATCGTCGAGCACGACATGGACTTCGTGATGGGTCTGGTCGATCGCGTGGTGGTGATGGAATTCGGCCACAAGATCGCCGAGGGCCTGCCCGACGAGATCCAGAACAACCCCGCGGTGCTCGAAGCCTATCTGGGCGGCGTCGATTGAGGAGCGTGCGATGACACAGACCCCACAGACCAACGCCGGCGCGAACAACCCGGTGCTCGAGATCAAGGACTTGTGCGTGTCCTACGGCAAGGTCGAGGCGCTCACCAACGCCAGCCTGACCGTGGGCGAGGGCCAGATCGTCACCGTGATCGGCCCCAACGGCGCGGGCAAGACGACGATGCTGTCGGCAATCATGGGCGTGCTCGGCAGCAAGGGCCGGGTGGCCTTCGACGGCACGCTCGAAGTCGTCCCCGAGGTCGAGCGCATGGTCGCGCGCGGCATGAACCTCGTGCCCGAAAAGCGCGAGCTGTTCGGCGAGATGAGCGTCGAGGACAACCTGGTGCTGGGCGCCTTCCAGCGCTACCGGATGGGCAAGCGCGACCACAAGCAGACGCTCGAGGAAGTGTATGCGCTGTTTCCGCGCCTGAAGGAGCGCCGCGACCAGGCCGCCGGCACGATGTCCGGCGGCGAGCGCCAGATGCTGGCGGTGGGCCGCGCGCTGATGGCCAAGCCCAAGCTGCTGATGCTCGACGAACCCAGCCTCGGGCTGGCGCCGCTGATCGTGCGCGAGATCTTCCGCATCATCGCCGAGCTGCGCCGGCGCGGGGTGTCGATCCTGCTCGTCGAGCAGAACGCGCGCGCCGCGCTGCAGGTGGCGGATTACGCCTACGTGCTAGAGACCGGCCAGATCGCGATGGAGGGGCCGGCGCACGAGCTGGCCGACGATCCGCGCGTGATCGAGGCCTACCTGGGCTTCGGCGGCAAGCATCAGGCGATGCTGTCGACCTGAGTCCTACCCCACACCGAAAGAGGACAAGCGATGGAAGCGATGCGCACCCTGCTCGACGAGCACCAGTCGCTCGCGGCGATCATCCATGCGATCCGGCACATGATCGGCGAGATCCGCGCCGGGCGCCTGACGCCCGACTTCAAGCTGTTCGAGGCGATGGTGCATTACCTCGACGCCTACCCCGAGAAACGGCACCACCCCAAGGAGGACCGCTACCTCTTCGAGCCGCTCAAGGCCCGCACCAGTGAAGGCGCCGAGGTGCTCGCCCGCCTCGAGCGCGAGCATGCCGAGGCCGACGCGCGCATCAAGACGCTCGAGCAGGCGCTCGACCGGTATGTCGGCGGCGCGCCCGACGGCTTCGAGACCTTCGCCCAGGCCTTCGATGCCTATGCCGAGTTCTATCGCAACCACATGCTCACCGAAGAGCGCGAGGTGCTGCCGCTGCTGATCGCGCACTTCACCGAGGAGGACTGGGCCCGCGCCGACGCCGGCATCCGCGCCGAGATGGACCCGATGGGCG
This sequence comes from Thauera phenolivorans, assembly GCF_001696715.1. Classification (GTDB taxonomy): domain Bacteria; phylum Pseudomonadota; class Gammaproteobacteria; order Burkholderiales; family Rhodocyclaceae; genus Thauera; species Thauera phenolivorans. The sequence continues at coordinate 680,720 of NZ_MBFM01000001.1, forward strand.
GCACCCGCCCGGGCGGAAAGGAGGAGGACTTCGCCCGCATCTTTTCCAAGCTGGTCGCCGCCGCCCCGCCGCCGATCGGCTTCGGCAGCGGCCCTTACAAGAACGACTGATCCGCGCGGCCGGCGCCCTCAGCGCGCCGACGCCGCCGCGACCACCGTCGCCACCCCGAGCACCAGGTTGAAGGCGACGAGGCGGCGCATGCCGTCGAGCACGCGCGCGGCCTCGGGCCAGGCGGAGGCCGTGCAGTGCGCGCGCAGGCGGGGGAAGCGCACCAGCCAGATGTGGCCGAACACCGCCGTCATCAGCAGGCCGAGTGCCAGCATCGCGTGCCAGCCCGGCGGCGCCCCGGCAAAGCCGACCGCGCCGAACAGGGCGAAACCGGTGGCGAGGATCACCGCCACCGCGACCGCCACGTAGGGCAGGAAGCGCGCGAAGGCTGCGCACCACAAGGGCAGGCGCTTCGCGGGTTCGAGCACTTCCGCGGCCGCCGGCCGCAGGCAGAAGTAGGCGAAGAACATGCCCCCCACCCAGGCGAAGGCGCCGAGCAGGTGCAGCAGGATCAATAGTTGTCTGAACATGGGGGCAGCTTCCGGACGACAGGAGAGGACGCGGGCGCAAGCCCGCCGGCATGGTTCGCGCCCGAGCTTATCGGCGGCGCCGCCCCGCGACAAGAAGCGCGGGTCGGCAGGCGCGCCGCCGTCGCCGACGATCCGGCGCCCGGCGCCCGGCCGGAACGCCACGCGTGCGTGCGTGCCCGGTGACCGCCAGGCCGCTCTGTAGTAGCCTTGCGGCTTTTTTCGCCGAACGATTCCGGTTCCCGGCATGGTGGAAGGATTGCAGCGCACGCGCCTCGACAGCTCCCGGCTGGTCCGCGCTCTCGTCGAACTGGCCGTCACGGACGGCCCCGAGCCGAAGCAGTCCTTCGCCGAGCGGCTCGGTCAGTGGCTGGACCTCAAGGACGCACTCGCCCTGTTTTCCGCGCTCAATCCCGGCGCGGTGCAGGCGCACGCTCAGGGCGGCGGCACCCCCGCGTCGCCGGCGAGTGCGGCGGCACGCAAGGCCTACGCCCGCGTGCTCGCCGGCCTGAGTGCGGCGATCGCCGCCGAGCCGCTGCTGTCCGCCGCGCCGCCCCCCGCCCTCGAGGCCGGCTTCGCGCCCTACCAGCGCTGCCATCTCGCCCATCAGCGCGCGATGATCGCCGCCATCGGTCCGCTGCGCGCGACGGTGCGGGCGACGGTGGCGAAGCGCTCGCCCGCACTGGCGCGCCTCGCCGCGCTCGATGCGGTGCTCGAGCAGGCGCTCGCCGCGCGCGAGCGCAGCCTGCTGGCGACGCTGCCGGCGCTCCTCGCGGCCCGCTTCGAGCAGCTCGGGACGGCTGCGAGGGTCGCGCAACCGACGGCGCCGGAGGGTGCGACGACGGGGGACGCCGCGGACTGGCTGGCCGGCTTTCGCAAGGACATGCAGGCGGTGCTGCAGGCCGAGCTGGATCTGCGCCTGCAGCCGGTCGCCGGGCTGATCGAGGCGCTCGACAACGACACGAAAGGCTGACGATGAACCGAATTCTCTGTGTGGCGGCCTTCTTCATCGGGCTTGCCGCCGTGGCCTGGGTGGGCGTCGGCTACGTCGGCACCAGCACGCTGGCGCTGACGATGACCGCGTTGATCGGCGCCGTCTATCTGGCGGGCGCGCTCGAACTTTTGCGCTTCGATCGCGCGACCGTCGCCCTCGAGCGCGCTCTCGCCGCGGTCCCGGCGAACCTGCCCCACCTCGGGGCCTGGCTCGAGCGCCTGCCCGCCCCGCTGCGTAACCCGGTGCGGCTGAGGATCGAGGGCGAACGCGCCGGCCTGCCCGGACCCGCGCTGGCCCCCTACCTGGTCGGCCTGCTGGTACTGCTCGGCATGCTGGGTACCTTCCTCGGCATGGTCGTGACACTCCAGGGCGCGGTGCTCGCGCTGGAGAGCACCACCGACCTGCAGACCATCCGCAGCGCGCTCGCCGCCCCGGTGAAGGGGCTCGGCGTGGCCTTCGGCACCTCGGTCGCCGGCGTCGCGGCGTCCGCCATGCTCGGTCTGGTCTCGGCCCTGTGCCGGCGCGCACGGCTGCGCGCCGGCCAGCTGCTCGACACCCGCATCGCCACCGAACTGCGCGGCTTCTCGCTCGCCCACCAGCGCCAGGAGAACTTCAAGGCGCTGCAGCAGCAGGCCGCCGCCCTGCCTCTGGTGGTCGACCGGCTGGAGGCGATGATGACCCAGCTCGAGCGCCACAACGAGGAATCCGGCGCGCGTCTGCTCGCCGGCCAGGATCGCTTCCACCGCGAGACCGGCGAAACCTACAGCGCGCTCGCCGCCTCGGTCGACCGCTCGCTGAAGGAGAGCCTGAGCGCGAGCGCCCGCCTCGCCGGCGAGACCATCGAGCCCGCGGTGGAGGCCACGATGGCCGCCATCGCGCGCGAGACCGCCGCCCTACAGGCGCAGGTCGGGGACGCGATCGCGACCCAGCTCGACGGCTTCGCCGCGAACTTCGCGCAACGCGCCACCGAGCTGCTGGACGCGGTGCGCGAGGCGAACGCGGTCGCCCACCGCGCCTCGGCCGAACAGGACGAGGCACGGCTGGCGGCGATGCGCCATTCGGTGGAGTCGATGGCGGCCGCGCTGCAGCAGGAATGGCGGGAGGCGGGCACGCAGGCCCAAGCCCGCGAGGCGCACTTGTGCCAGACCCTGGACGACACCGCGCGCCGCCTCGCCGCAGCGACCGAGGCCCAGGCCCGCAGCACGATCGAGGAGGTCGGCCGGCTGGTGCAGAGCGCGGCCGAAGCCCCGCGCGTCGCCGCCGAGGTCATCGGCCAGCTGCGCCAGCAACTCTCGGCCAGCCTCGCGCGCGACAACGCGCTGCTCGACGAGCGCAGCCGCATCATGGAAACGCTCGACACCCTGCTGGCCGCGATCAAGCACGCCGCCGGCGAGCAGCGGCAGGCGATCGACGCCCTGGTGGCGTCCTCCAGCGCGATGCTCGAGCGCACCGGCGCGGGCTTCGCCGAGCGCATCGAGACGCAGAGCGCGCACCTGGACACGGTGGCCGATCGGGTGAGCGGGGGCGCGCTCGAGGTCGCCAGCCTGGGCGAGGCCTTTGCCGGCGCGGTCGCGCTGTTCGGCGCCTCCAGCGAGCGGATGATGGACTCGCTCGAGCGCATCGAAGGCGCACTCGACAGGTCGCTCGCGCGCAGCGACGAGCAGCTCGCCTACTACGTCGCCCAGGCGCGCGAGATCGTCGACCTCAGCATCCTGTCGCAGAAGCAGATCCTCGAAGACCTGCAGCGGCTCTCCGCGCGCCAGTCGGCGCTCGCCGGGGAGACCTGAGGATGGACGAGATCGACGCCGGCATCGAGCATTCGGGCCCGGCCTGGGCGGTCTTCGGCGACCTGATGTCGGGCCTGCTCGGCGCCTTCGTGCTGATCCTGGTCGGCGTGCTCGGGGTCCAGCTCGAGCTGATGAGCAGCCTCGAGACCGAGGTGCAGAAGCGCCGCGTCGAGGAGCAGCGCCGCCAGGCGCTCGAGCAGGCCCTGGCGGCGCCGCTCGCCGCCGGGCGCGTGACCCTCGACGACGGCCGCATCGGCATCAGCGGCAGCGTGCTGTTCGCGCTCAACTCCGACACCCTGCAGCCAGAGGGCCGCCAGCTGCTGAAGAGCCTCGCACCGCCGCTCGCCGCCTACCTCTCGGTGCATGAGGAGATCCTGATGGTGAGCGGCTTCACCGACGATCGCCCGGTGCTCGCGAGCAATCGCCAGTTCGCCGACAACTGGGAGCTCTCCGCCCAGCGCGCGCTGACCGTGACGCGCGCCCTGATCGAGGAAGGGCTGCCCTCCTCGGCCGTGTTCGCCGCCGCCTTCGGCGCCGAGCAGCCCGTGGCCTCAAACGCCGACGACGCCGGACGCTCGCGCAACCGGCGGGTGGAAATGGCGCCGGTGCCGAAGACGGCCCGCGAGGAGCACGCCGGCTCATGAGCGACACCACCGGGGTGGGGCCCGAAGACGCATCACCGCTCGCCGCGCTGCTTGCCCACATCCGCGAGCAGTCGCGCCGCGGCGAGGGTGACGACGGCGGAGCGCAGCAGGAGCTCGACTACTTCCGCGCCACCTGGGCGCGCCTGGGCGTCGAGCGCAAGGTGTCCCGCGCCCTGGCGCAGGCGCCGCAGAACGCCGGTCCGCTCAACTCGCACTTCCTCGTGCTGCAGGCGGTCAAGCAGATGCGCACGATCTCGCCCGGCTACCTCGAACACTTCCTGTCCTGGATCGACACCCTGCTGTGGCTCGAGCAGGCCGACCCCGGCGGCCGGCCGGCTCAGAAAGCGGCGGCGCGCGCCGAGCGCAAGCGCAAGCCGGCACGCGGCGGCGGCGGCTGAAGCCCCGATCGGGCCGAATCATTCAGGATTCACGAACGCTGAATTCAACGCATTCCTGTTCTTTTGAACAATGGAAGAAATTAAGATGCGCGCTGAACGTGCCGGGGCGCGCGCAGGCGGCCATCCGGCGGCGCTCCGCCCAAAACAATGCCAACCGTCGAGAACCCCGCGTGATTTCCCATCTTGAACGTCCCAGCGTGCGCGCCCCCTCGCTGCGCCAGATCCTCGCCGACTCCGGCCTCACCTACTTCGCCAACGGCCTGATCGCCTTCATCTTCTCCGCCACCGGGCCGCTCGCGATCATCCTCTCGGTGGGCACCCGCGGCGGTCTGACGGACGCCGAGCTGGCGTCCTGGGTGTTCGGCGTCTTCTTCATCAACGGCCTGGTGACGATCGCGATGAGCTGGCGCTACAAGTCGCCGCTCGGCTTCGCGTGGACCATTCCCGGCACGGTGCTGGTCGGCCCCGCGCTGCAGCACCTGAGTTTCGCCGAGGTGATCGGCGCCTTCTACGTCACCAGCCTGCTGATCCTGGTGATGGGCGCCACCGGCTGGGTCAAGCGCCTGATGTCCTCGCTGCCGATGCCGATCGTGATGGGCATGGTGGCGGGCGTGTTCCTGCGTTTCGGCCTCGACCTCGTGCGCGCGCTGCACAGCAACGTCGCCATCGCCGCGCCGATGGTGATCGCCTTCCTGCTCCTGTCGGCCAATGCGGCGCTGGGCAAGCGCATCCCGCCGCTGATCGGCGCCCTCGTGGTGGGCGCGATCGCGGTCGGCGTGCTCGGCCAGCTCGACGCCGCCGACCTCGGCAGCTTCGCCTTCGCCGCGCCGGTGGTGCAGGCGCCCGTGTGGTCGGTGGCGGCGCTGGTCGAACTGGTGGTGCCGCTCGCGATCACCGTGCTGGTGGTGCAGAACGGCCAGGGCGTCGCGGTGCTGAAGGCGGCCAGGCACGAGCCGCCGGTCAACACGATCGCGGTCGCCTGCGGCATCGGCGCCGCGCTCAGCGCCGCGGTGGGCGCGGTCAGCACCTGCCTTACTGGGCCGAGCAACGCCCTGCTGACCTCGTCCGGCAAGCTCGAGCGGCAATACACCGCCGCCCTCGTGTTCGGCGTCTTCGGCGTGCTGTTCGGCCTCATGGCGCCGACCTTCACCGGCCTGATGCTCGCCACCCCGGCGGAATTCATCATGGTGCTCGGCGGCCTGGCGATGCTGCGCGTGCTGCAGGGCGCCTTCATGGGCTCCTTCGCCGGCGGCCGGTTCACCCTCGGCGCGCTGGTCAGCCTGCTGGTCACCGTCGCCGACATCAGCCTGTTCAACATCGGCGCCGCCTTCTGGGGCCTGGTGGCCGGCGTCGTGGTGTCGTGGCTGATGGAAAGGAACGACTTCGTGCTTCTGGCCAACCGCAACTGACGCGGCCCCGGCCCTCAGCCGAGGAAGGCGGAGAAGCGGGTCCGCCACGCGTCGTCGATCGGCACCGCTCTCATGCTTTCCATCGAGACGAGGACGACCTTGAGCCGGAACCGGACCCGCTCCTCCTCACCACAACACGCGGATATCCCGAGCGTCATCGACGATTTGCCGATCTCCAGCACCTGCAGCGAGAAGCTCAGCTGCTCCCCGTAGGTGCTCGGCCGCAGGAACTGGACTTCGAGGCTGACGGCGGGGACGCCCAGCCGCAGCTTCTCGTGGAGTTGGTGGAAATCGACGCCGATCGCCTCGCGGAACCAGTCCTCGACGGTCTCGTTACAGAGTTCCGCATAGCGCGGATAGAACACGATCCCGGCGGGATCGCAGTGGGAAAAGCGTACCTGTTTGAGCTTCGTGAACTGCATTGCATCACCTCCCTTCAGATTGCACGTGTACCGCGAGCGCGATCGAATCCACCCGCCCGCCGGCAGGATCAGTGCCTTACTTCGCCGTCCACCCGCCATCGACCGGCAAGGCGACCCCGGTGATCGAAGAGGCCGCCGGCGAGCACAGGAAAACCGCGAGCTCGCCCAGTTCGTCGATCTCCACGAAACGCTTGTTGGGCTGCGCCGCGAGCATGACTTCGCGCACCACGTCCTCTTCGGACATGCCGTGCGCCCTGGCCTGGTCGCGAATCTGGTCTTCGACCAGCGGCGTCCGCACGTAGGCCGGGCAGATCGCGTTGCAGGTCACCGAGCTTTCTGCCGCCTCCAGGGCAACCGCCTTGGTCAGCCCGACGACGCCGTGCTTGGCGGCGACATAGGCCGACTTGAACGGCGACGCCACCAGCCCGTGCGCGGAGGCCACGTTGATGATGCGCCCCCAGTTGCGCCGCCGCATACCCGGCAGTGCGGCGCGGATCGAATGAAAGTTCGACGAAAGATTGATCGCCAGGATCGCATCCCACTTCTCCTCGGGGAAGGATTCGACGGGTGACACGAACTGGATGCCGGCGTTGTTGACGAGGATGTCCACCGCGCCGAATTCGGCCTCGGCCTGGCCGATCATGTCCCTGACCTGCGCGGCCTGGGACATGTCCGCGGACGAATAGCGGACCTTCACATCGTGCAGACCCTCGATCTCGGCGCGGATCGTCTCGATCTCCCGCGCCTCGCCCAGGCCGTTGAGCATGACGTTGGCACCGGCAGCGGCCAGCGCGCGCGCGATACCGAGGCCGATGCCGCTGGTCGAGCCGGTCACGACCGCCGACCTTCCCTTCAGGGTCCCGTTCATCATGCTTGCCCTCCGGTTGGGAGCGCCTTCGGCGGCCGCTCCGGTGAAAGCTTGAAGCCCGTCGCCGCGATCGGCACGAGCCGGGAGGCAGCGTAACGCAACCCGACGTACAGGCCGCGGGCAATCGCGCGGCAGCAGTCGCTGCAGGCCAGGATCAGCGTTCCGACCGCCCTCGAGATCGCCGCATCGAATGCAGCCCAGGACGCTCGGCTGCTAGAATCTCCGGCAATCTTCGAGCGATCTGGGTTGAATCGCCTAACTTCTGCTGCGATCGAGAGGAGGCCCCCCGGATGACCAGGCGCCAGGACGCAAGCCCCGTGGAGGCGCCGATTCAGTGGCACACCCTGCCCACGGCACAGGTTGCGCAGATGCTGCAGACCGGTGTGCGCGGCCTGAGCGAGGCCGATGCCCGCCACCGGCTCGAACGCTACGGACCGAACCGCCTCGCCCCGGCTAAGCGGCGCGGCCCCCTGCTGCGCCTGCTGCTGCAGTTTCACAACATCCTGCTCTACGTGATGATGGGGGCGGCCGTCATCACCGCCGTGCTCGGGCACTGGATCGACACCGGCGTACTGATGATGGCGGTGATCGTCAACGCCATCATCGGCTTCATCCAGGAAGGCAAGGCCGAATCGGCGCTCGATGCCATTCGCGCGATGCTCTCGCCGCACGCGGTCGTGATCCGTGGCGGACGGGCGCAGGAGATCGAAGCCGCCGGACTGGTGCCGGGCGACCTCGTCGCGCTCGCCTCCGGTGACCGCGTTCCGGCCGACCTGCGCCTGGTCACGGTGACCGAGCTGCGGGTCGAGGAGGCCGCCCTCACCGGCGAGTCCCTGCCGGTCGAGAAGAGCGCCGAAACGGTGGTCGCCGATGCCCCCCTCGGCGACCGCTGCGGCATGGCCTACTCGGGCACCCTCGTCGTGTACGGGCAGGCGCGCGGCATCGTCGTCGGCACCGGCGCTGCGACCGAGCTGGGCAAGATCGACAGCATGCTGTCGGACATCCGCAGCCTGACCACGCCCTTGCTGCGCCAGGTCGATCGCTTAGGCCGCCTCCTGGCGCTGACCATCCTCGGCGTGGCGGCGGCGACCTTCGTGTTCGGCACCGTGTGGGGGGGGCACAGTGCCGCGGAGATGTTCATGATGGTGGTGGCGCTGGCCGCCTCCGCGATCCCCGAAGGCCTGCCGGCGATCATGACGGTGACGCTGGCGCTGGGCGTGCAGCGCATGGCTCGGCGCAAGGCGATCATCCGCCGCCTGCCGGCGGTCGAAGCGCTCGGCTCGGTGACGGTGATCTGCTCGGACAAGACCGGCACCCTCACCCGCAACGAGATGACCGTGCAGCGCGTGGTCAGCGCCGACCACGTGTTCTCGGTAGGCGGCGTCGGTTACGCGCCGGCGGGCGACCTGAGCATCGCCGGCCGCATCATCGACCCCGAGCGCTACCCGGCGCTGGCGATCGCGATCCGCGCCGGGGTGTTGTGCAACGATGCCCGTCTGCGCGACGAAGACGGCCGCTGGCGGGTCGAGGGCGACCCCACCGAAGCCTCGCTGCTCGTGCTCGGCGCAAAGATCGGCTTCAGCCAGCATCTCGGCGATCCGGCCTGGCCGCGCCTCGGCACGATTCCTTTCGAATCGCAGCACCGCTTCATGGCCACCTATCACCGCGACAGCGACGACGAGCCGTGGATCTTCGTCAAGGGCGCGCCCGAGCGGATCCTCGACATGTGCCGCGCGCAGTGGGGCCACGACGGCGCGCAGCCGCTGGACGTCGATTACTGGCGTCGCATGGGCACCGACCTCGCCGCCCAGGGCCTGCGCCTGCTCGCGCTGGCATGCAAGCGCGCCGCGCCACTGGGCGAACGCCTGAGCGTCGCCGACACCGAGACGGGCTACACCCTGCTCGCCCTCGCCGGCATCATCGACCCACCGCGCGAGGAGGCGATGCGTGCGGTGGCCGAATGCCATCGGGCCGGCATCCGCGTGAAGATGATCACCGGCGACCACGCCGAAACGGCGCGCGCGATCGGCGCACAGCTGGCGATCGGAGTGGGCAAGCCGGCGATCACCGGCGCCGAGCTGGCGATGATGGACGACGCCGCCCTGCGCCGGGTCGCGATGGAAGTCGACGTCTTCGCGCGCGCCGCGCCCGAGCACAAGCTGCGCCTGGTGCAGGCGCTGCAGGACCACGGCCAGGTGGTGGCGATGACCGGCGACGGGGTGAACGACGCCCCCGCACTCAAGCGCGCCGACGTCGGCGTGGCGATGGGCCTGAAGGGGACCGAGGCGGCCAAGGAGGCGGCGGACATGGTGCTCGCCGACGACAACTTCGCCACCATCGCCAGCGCGGTGCGCGAAGGCCGCGCGGTGTATGACAACCTGAAGAAATTCGTCCTGTTCATGCTGCCCACCAACGGCGGCGAGGCGCTGGTGGTGATTGCCGCCATCCTGTTCGATCTGACCCTGCCACTGACGCCCGCCCAGGTGCTGTGGATCAACATGGTGACTTCGAGCACGCTCGGCCTGGCGCTCGCCTTCGAGCCGGCCGAACCCGGGATCATGAGGCGGCGCCCGCGTCGGCCCGGCGAAGCCCTGCTGTCGGGCTTCTTCGTCTGGCGCGTGCTGATGGTGTCGGTGCTGATGATGACCGGCGCGCTCGGCCTCTTCCTGTGGGAAGTGAACGCGGGCACCGGCATCGACACCGCACGCACGATGGCGGTCAATGCCGTGGTGGCGGCCGAGATGTTCTACCTGCTCAACAGCCGCTTCATCCTGCGCCCGGTGCTGAGCCTCGAGGGCCTCACCGGCAACCGCTACGTCCTGCTCGCGATCGCCGCCTGCATCCCGCTGCAGATCGCCTACACGCACGCACCACCGATGCAGGCGATCTTCGGCTCCGCGGGGCTGAACCCGCTGGAATGGACCAAGGTCCTGGCGGCAGGCCTGCTGGTGTTCGCCGTCGCGGAGTTCGAGAAACTCGTCGTCCGCCGCACCGGCCTGGCGACGCGCCTGCGGCTGGCATGAGGACGCGACCCTCCGGATCGCCCGCATGAACGCAGCGCGCCGGCCCTGTTTTGATACTGGCATTAAAGTTGCTGTGTTACCCTCGCCATGGCACCGCCACCCAGTCAGCCATTAATCGACTCGCCGCCCGATCCACGCTCCGATGTTGCTCGCCTCCCTCGTCCTCGTTCCGTTCATCGGCAGCCTGCTGGCGGCGCTGATGCCGCAGAGCGCCCGCAACCACGAGTCCTGGCTGGCGATCGCCGTGGCGAGCTACGGACTGATCGTCGCCGGCGCGCTCTACCCAGAGATGGCCGCCGGCGAGGTGCTGCGCGAGGAGTCCGCCTGGTTGCCAACCAAAGGCCTCGCTTTCGTGCTGCGGGTCGACGGCCTGGCCTGGGTATTCACGATGCTGGTGCTCGCGATCGGCCTGCTGGTGGTGCTCTACGCGCGCTACTACATGTCGGCCGACGACCCGGTGCCGCGCTTCTTCTCCTTCCTGCTCGCCTTCATGGGCTCGATGCTCGGCGTCGTGCTGTCGGGCAACCTGGTGCAGCTGGTGGTGTTCTGGGAGCTCACCAGCCTCACCTCCTTCCTGCTCATCGGCTACTGGCATCACCGCGCCGATGCCCGGCGCGGTGCGCGCATGGCCTTCACCGTGACCGCCACCGGCGGCCTGTGCCTGATGGCCGGGGTGCTCGTGCTGGGCCACATCGTCGGCAGCTACGACCTCGACGTCGTGCTCGCCGCCGGCGACCGGATTCGCGCCCACGAGCTGTACCTCGCGGCGCTGGTGCTGGTCGCCCTCGGCGCGCTCACCAAGAGCGCGCAGTTCCCCTTCCACTTCTGGCTGCCGCACGCGATGGCTGCGCCCACCCCGGTGTCGTCCTACCTGCACTCGGCGACGATGGTGAAGGCCGGCGTGTTCCTGCTCGCGCGCCTGTGGCCGGCGCTGGCCGGCACCCCGGAATGGACCTGGATCGTCGGCGGCGCCGGGGTGTGCACCCTGCTGCTCGGCGCCTTCATCGCCATCTTCCAGCACGACCTCAAGGGCCTGCTGGCGTATTCGACGATCAGCCACCTCGGCCTCATCACCGTGCTGATCGGCATCGGCACGCCGCTGGCGATGGTGGCGGCGATCTTCCACATCCTCAACCACGCCACCTTCAAGGCCTCGCTGTTCATGGCCGCCGGCATCATCGACCACGAGACCGGCACCCGCGACCTGCGCGTGCTGCGCGGCCTGCGCCACAAGCTGCCGATCACCGCCACGCTGGCGATCGTCGCCAGCGCGGCGATGGCGGGGGTGCCGCTGTTGAACGGCTTCCTGTCCAAGGAGATGTTCTTCGCCGAGACGCTGAGCGTGGGCGGCGAGCGCAACTGGTGGATGTCCTACGCCGCGGTGGCGATGGGCATGTTCAGCGTGGCCTACTCGCTGCGCTTCATCTCGATCTTCTTCGGCGCGCCGGCGCAGGACCTGCCGCGCGACCCGCACGAGCCGCCGCGCTGGATGCGCTTCCCGGTCGAGCTGCTGGTGCTGGCCTGCCTCGTGGTGGGCGTCGCGCCCGCCATCAGCATCGCGCCGGTGCTCGAGATCGCGGTCGCCGCCACCCTGGGCGCGGCCGCCCCGAGCTACGACCTCGCCGTGTGGCACGGCTTCAACCTGCCGCTGCTGATGAGCATGCTCGCGCTCGCGGGCGGGGTGCTGCTCTACGTGGTGCTGCGGCGTCATTTCGACCTGCAGCGTCGCGAGCGCGTGCCCTTGTTCCACCACTTCAACGGCGCCCAGGTCTTCGAGACCACGATGCTGCAAGTGACGCGCGCGGCGGGCTGGCTGCTGCGCCGGCTCGGCACCACAAGGCTGCAGCCGCAATTGCTGCTGATGATGATCGCGCTGCTGATCCTGCCGCCGCTGCTCGCCGGCACCCCGCCCGCCTGGACGCGGATCGCGCTGCAGGGCTTCGATCCGCTGTTCGCCACGATCTGGGCGATCGGCGGCGGCTGCGCGATCGCGGCGGCGTGGATGGCGAAGTACCACCGCCTCGCCGCGCTCGCCCTCGTGGGCGGCACCGGCATCGTCACCGCGGCGACCTTCCTGTGGCTCTCCGCGCCCGATCTGGCGCTCACCCAGCTGATGGTGGAGACCGTCACCACGGTGCTGATCCTGCTCGGGCTGCGCTGGCTGCCGCCGCGGATCGAGGCCGCCGCGGCGCCGCTCGCGCCCTTCTCGCGCGCCTCGTTGCGGCGCGCGCGCGACCTGCTGGTCGCGGTCGCCGGCGGCCTCGCGATCGCCGCGCTCACCTATGCGGTGCTGGTGCACCCGGCCTCCGATACCATCGCCGACTTCTTCCTGCTCAACGCGCTCGGCGGGGGCGGCGGCAGCAACGTGGTGAACGTCCTGCTGGTGGACTTCCGCAGCTTCGACACCTTGGGCGAGATCACCGTGCTCGCGATCGTCGCGCTCACCGTCTATGCCCTGCTGCGCCGCTTCCGCCCGGCGCCCGAGAGCGCGGCCATCCCGGCCCAGCAGCGCAACGAGGCCGATCCGGCGCGCGGCCAGACGCCGGCCGAGCAGGCGAACAGCGGCTATCTGATGGTCGCCGGCATCTACCTGCGCCTGCTGCTGCCCTTCATGGGCGTGATCGCGGTGTATTTCTTCATGCGCGGCCACAACCTGCCGGGCGGCGGTTTCGTTGCCGGCCTCGTCTTCGCGGTGGCGATCCTGGTCCAGTACATGCTCGCCGGCACGGTGTGGGTGGAATCGCACCTGAGCCTGCGGCCGCACCGCTGGCTCGGGCTCGGGCTGGTGCTGGCGTGCGCCACCGGCCTCGGCGCCTGGCTGTTCGGCCACCCCTTCCTCACCACCCACACCGCACACGTGACCTGGCCGCTGGTGGGCGAGCTGCACCTGCCGAGCGCCTTCGTGTTCGACCTCGGCGTGTTCACCGTGGTGGTCGGCACCACGATGCTGATGCTGGTGGCGCTCGCGCACCAGTCGCTGCGCGGACACCGCCTGCCCGGCGAGGATGGGGCGGAAGACCGCCAGGCGGCCGGCGGGAGGACGATCTGATGGAAATGGTGATCGCGATCGCGGTCGGGGTGATGTTCGCGTCCGGCATCTGGCTGATCCTGCGTCCGCGGACCTTCCAGCTCATCATCGGACTCATGCTGATGTCGTACGCGGTGAATATCTTCATCTTCGCCATGGGCCGGCTGTGGGTGGACAAGCCGCCGATCACGCCGCTGCCCGACATCGATCCCGCGCAGTTCGCCGACCCGCTGCCGCAGGGCCTGGTGCTCACCGCGATCGTGATCGGCTTCGCCACCACCGCGCTCTACCTGGTGATGATGATCGGCGCGCGCGGCCTCACCGGCAGCGACCACGTCGATGGCGAGGAGCCGCGCGAATGAGTCCGCTGCCCTGGCTGCAACACCTGATCGTGGTGCCCGTGCTGCTGCCGCTGCTGGTGGGCGCGCTGCTGATCCCGGTCAACCAGAAGCGTCACACGTTGAAGTTCGCCTTCAGCCTGGCGAGCGGCGTGCTGCTGTGGGCGGTGGCGGTCGCCCTGCTGCTGATGGCCGACGGCGAACACTGGCCGGACGGAATCGGCGTCTATCTCGCCGCCAACTGGGCGGCGCCGTTCGGCATCGTGCTGATGGTCGACCGCCTCGCCGCACTGATGCTGGTGCTCACCGCGACGATCGCGCTCGCCGTGATGGTGTTCTCGGCCCAGCGCTGGGACCGCGTCGGGGTGAACTTCCACTCGCTGTTCCAGTTCCTGCTGATGGGGCTCAACGGCGCCTTCCTCACCAACGACCTGTTCAACCTCTTCGTGTTCTTCGAGGTGATGCTCGCGGCCTCCTACGGCCTCGTGCTGCACGGCTACAACCTGCGCCGGATCCAGGCCGGGATGCAGTACGTGGCGGTCAACCTGGTCGCCTCGCTGCTGTTCCTGATCGGCGTTGCGCTGATCTACGCGGCGGCGGGCACCCTCAACATCGCCGACCTCGCCACCCGGGTGGCCACCCTCGGCCCGCAGGACGCCTGGCTGCTGCGCATCGGCGCCGTGGTGCTGGCGCTCGCCTTCCTCACCAAGGGCGCGATGTGGCCGCTCGGCTTCTGGCTGCCCACCACCTACGCCTCGGCCTCGGCGCCGGTGGGGGCGATGCTGGTGCTGATGACCAAGGTCGGCGTCTATGCGGTGCTGCGCGTCTGGCTCGCGGTGTTCGGCGAGGGCGGCGCAGACGGCGCCGGCGCGCTCGCCGGCTTCGGCTTCGCCGCCCTGACCGTGGGCGGCATGGCGACGGTGCTGTTCGGCGCGATCGGCATGCTCGCGAGCGAGGACGGCGGGCGCATGGCGGGCTATGGTGCGATCGTCTCCTCGGGCACCCTGCTGGCCGCGATCGGCCATGGTGGCGACGGGGTGCTCGCCTCGGGCCTGTACTACCTGCTCGGCTCGACGCTGGCGATGGCGGCCTTCATGCTGCTGATCGAGCTCGCCGAGCGCATCCGGCCGCCCGGCGCGGCGCTGATCGCGATCACGATGGAGGCCTTCGCGATCGAGGACAAGCCAGAGGATCCGGTCGGGGTCGGCATCCCGGGCACGCTGGCCTTCCTCGGGCTGAGCTTCGCCGCCTGTGCGCTGGTCATCAGCGGCATGCCGCCGCTGGCGGGCTTCGTCGCCAAGTTCAGCCTCTTCCACGCCATGCTGGCGAGCGCGGCGACGACGCCCGGCGGGGTGCCGGCGAGCACCTGGCTGCTGATCGCGCTGATCGTGCTCGCCGGCCTGGCGGCGATCATCGCGCTGATGCGGCTCGGCGTTCGCATCTTCTGGGCTTCGGGGGCGGTGACGCCGCCGCGGCTGCAGGTGTCGGAGGCGGCGCCGGTGAGCGCGCTGGTGCTGCTGTGCGTGCTGCTCACGCTGCAGGCAGGCGCGGTGTTCGACTATCTCGCCCGCACGGTCGCGGGTCTGTCGCGCAGCGCCGACTACAGCGCGCGCGTGCTCGGCGAGCCGCCGGTGCTGCGCGCGCCTGCCGGGGAGTCGCTGCGGTGAAACGCTGGCTGCCTTCGCCGCTGCTGTCGGTCAGCCTGTTGCTGACCTGGCTGATGCTCAACCAGAGTGTCGCACCGGGCCACCTGCTGCTCGGCGGCGCGCTCGCGATCATCGCCCCGCTGCTCGCGCGCCCGCTGCAGCCGCACGGTCATGCCCGCCTCGGCCGCCCGCTCGCGCTGTTCCGGCTGCTCTGGCTGTCGGCGATCGAGATCGTGCGTTCCTGCTTCAACGTCACCCAGATCATCCTGCTGCGCCGCTCCGAGCAGGTCAATTCGCAGTTCATCCGGGTGCCGCTCGCGCTGCGCAGCCCGCACGGGCTGGCCCTGCTGTCGTGCCTGATCAACTCGACCCCGGGCACGGTGTGGGTGGAGATCCTGCCCGAGAAGCACGAACTGCTGCTGCACGTCTTCGACCTGCACGACGAGCAGTGGTGGGTGGAAACCATCAAGACGCGTTACGAGCAGCCGATCATCGAGGTGTTCGAGACGCACGAAGCGAAACCCGAAGGAGACCGGGCATGACGACCGCGACGCTGCTGTCGGCGGCGATCCTCTTCGCGCTGGCCTGCGTGGTGTTGGCGATGGTGCTGTGCACCCTGCGCCTGCTGATCGGCCCGAGCGCGCAGGACCGCGTGCTGGCGCTGGACACGCTGTGGATGTGCACCATGCTGCTCGCGCTGATGCTCGGCATCCGCCACGGCAGCGAGATCTATTTCGAGGCCGCGCTGATCATCGCCCTGCTCGGCTTCGTGTCGACGATCGCGCTCGCCAAGTTCCTGATGCGCGGGGAGGTGATCGAATGAATTTCGCCGAAACCCTGCCCTGGTGGGCCGCCCTGCCGGTCGCCTTCCTGCTCGTGCTCGGCGGCCTGATCGCGGTGATCGGCACGCTCGGCCTGTTCCGCCTGCAGAGCTTCTACCAGCGCATCCACGGCCCGGCGATCACCGTCACCCTCGGCGCCGGCTGCATCCTGGTGGCCTCGATGCTGTACTTCAGCGTGACGCAGTCGCGCCTGGTGATCCACGAGCTGCTGATCGCCGCCTTCGTGCTGATGACCGCGCCGGTGGTGTCGATGCTGATCATGCGCGCCGCGCTGTACCGCGACCTGCGCGCGAGCCGCGAGGCGGCCTCGCACGACGAGGCGAAGGGGATGTGAGGCGCCCGAGGGTCGGGGTATCTTCGCCTGCAGCCCCGGACGCACCGGGGCTGAGCGCCACGTTCAGGCGTGCAGCGCGTTGAGCTGGCGGGCGACGATGTCGTGGTTGAGCCACAGCACCGGCCCGGCGGGCGCTGCCGACTCCCGGAAGATCAGGGCGCCGGTGGCCTCCACCACCAGGGCGCTGAGCAGGTCGGTGATCAGCGCGCCGCGGTCCTCGTGCAACTGCACGATCTCCTCCGAGGTGCCGATCTGGAGGTCGGCCTGCGCCGGGCTGTTGGGCATCGGCCAGGCGGCGAAGTCGCGGTAGGCCTGCATCACCTCGCTGCCGTGGAAGGCGGCCAGCTTCTGCAGTACGTCCTCGAGCGCGACGCCCTCGCTCAGCAGGGCGCGGCAGGCCTGCCACTGGGCCTCGGCCCAGGCGCCGCCGCCTTCCTTCTTCAGCGCCTCGAGCAGCGAGATCAGCGGCAGCTCGACGCCGGCGAAGACGTCGGTGGAGTTGGTGCGGATCTCGGGGCAGTTGTAGACGGTCGCCTTGACGCCCTGCTCCCACGCCGCGCGGGCGATGCGTTCGAGCCGCATCTTGGCGTAGCCCTGGGTATAGTTGGTGTAGGTCTGCCACTGGTAGCGGCCGTCGATCAGGATCTCGGTGCCGTGGTAGCCGTAGGCGGTGTAGCGCACCTGGCCGCCCGCGGCCTCGACGCGCGCGCGCAGCGCCGCGCTGCCTTCGATCAGGTGGCCGAAGGTGTTCGCCGACACCTCGTCGAAGTTCTGCATGATCAGCTTGCCGAGGTCGCTGTCGAGCAGGGTCTGCGACGACATGAAGCGGTCGTCGCGTCCCTTGTAGATGCGGTTGGCGATCACCATGAACACCTTCGCGCGCGGGATGCCGCCCGCCATGGTGTGGGCGAACAGCACGTTGCGGCCCTCGCCGACGATGTCCTCGAGCTCGGCCATCACCTCGGCCACCGCCTTGCGGAAGCGCTCGGTGCCGATCGCGCGGCATTTCTCGATATGGGCCCAGTCCAGCTTGTCCTGCTCCCAGGTTTTCAGCGTCATGCGGTTGAGCAGCTCGGTCGGGGTCGGCTCGCCCGCCGGCGCGTCGAGGTCGAAGCCGGCCATCAGCGGCACGTTGATGATCCTGCCGCCGAGGTTGGCCTCGGCCGCCGCCAGTTCTTCCGCGTTCAGCGGGCGCAGCGCGTTGTCGTCGTCGCGCCGGCCGACGGTGATGCCGACGATCTCCATCCCCGCCTGGCGCGCCTGGTCGACGAGGCCGGTGGCGTAGCCGCGCCCGAAAAGTTCGCCGAAGAGCACGAACACGTCGCCCTTGTGGAAGAGGTTGGTCTGCGGAAGCTGCTTCAGGGAGGTGAGTTCGTTCATGGCGTCGTGTGCGAGTGAGAAAGTGAGCTTCCCGCGATTCTACCGAGTTGAACCTCCGTCGCCCCAGTTTGACGCCTCTCGTCACGTGGCCGGATGCCGGACCGCCGCCTATTCTTGAAGCTCCATGAATGGCAGCGCAGAGGTTCGAGGATGAAGACTGCGCCAGCGGGCCGTGGGGCGGGCTGCCGTTCCGCCAGCCCTCGGCTGGGCGCCCTCCCCGCCATCCCGGACGAAGTGGAGGCGATCTACAGGCGTGAGTCGCGCCGCATCTTCGCGACCCTGGTACGCCTGCTCGGCGACTTCGATCTCGCCGAAGAGGCGCTGCACGACGCCTTTCGCGCCGCCCTCGAGCAATGGCCGCGCGAGGGCGTGCCCGCCAATCCACGCGCCTGGCTGGTGTCGACCGGCCGTTTCAAGGCGATCGACGCCTTGCGGCGGCGGGCGCGCTTCGATCTGGTGGACGACCTCGACGACTGCCCGTCCCCGACCGGTTTCGATCCGGCGGACGAGCCCAGCGTCGAGGACGACCGCCTGCGGCTGATCTTCACCTGCTGTCACCCCGCGCTCTCGCCCGAAGCGCGCATCGCGCTGACGCTGCGCGAGGTGTGCGGCCTCAGTACCGAGGCGATCGCCCACGCCTTCCTGGTCGCGCCGCCCACCCTCGCGCAGCGCATCGTGCGCGCCAAGACGAGAATCCGCGACTCGCTCATCCCCTATGAGGTGCCGCTGCAGGCCGAGCTGGGCGCGCGGCTCGACAGCGTACTGCGCGTGATCTACCTGGTGTTCAACGAGGGCTACTCGGCCTCGGCGGGCGATTCGCTGACGCGCGCCGACCTCTCGGGCGAGGCGATCCGGCTCGGCCGCCTGCTCGTCGAGCTGCTCCCCGAAGCGGAGCCGGTCGGCCTGCTCGCGCTGATGCTGCTGCAGGAGTCGCGCCGCGACGCGCGCACCACCCCGGAGGGGGCGCTCGTGCTGCTCGAGGAGCAGGACCGTTCGCTGTGGCGGCGCGAGCTGATCGCCGAGGGCGTGGCGCTGGTCGAGCGCGCGTTGCGGGCGGGCGGCGCCGGCCCTTACGCCGTGCAGGCGGCGATCGCCGCCGTCCATGCCGAAGCGCCCACCGCGGCGGCGACCGACTGGGCGCAGATCGTCGGCCTCTACGACGTGCTGCTGGGTCTCGATCCCTCGCCGGTGATCGCGCTGAACCGTGCCGTGGCGCTGGCGATGCGCGACGGCGCCGCGGCGGGGCTGGCCGAGGTCGACGCGATCCTCGCTCGCGGTGAGCTCGCCGACTACCACCTCGCCTACGCCGCGCGCGCCGACCTGTGCCGTCGCCTGGGCAGGGTCGAC
This sequence comes from Thauera phenolivorans, assembly GCF_001696715.1. GTDB lineage: Bacteria > Pseudomonadota > Gammaproteobacteria > Burkholderiales > Rhodocyclaceae > Thauera > Thauera phenolivorans. The sequence continues at coordinate 699,755 of NZ_MBFM01000001.1, forward strand.
GAGGCGCGCACCGCCTACCGGCGCGCGATCGCGCTCACCACCCAGCGACCGGAGCGTCGCTTCCTCGAGCGCAGGCTGGCGCAATTGCCCGGGTGATGTCTCCGCCCCGCTGTCGATTCCGCCGCGCGCCGTTCGACTGGGGGATACGGACGCCCTGACGGGCGTGAAGCGATCCGACCCGCAACCCTCAGGAGGAGCAGGACCATGAAATACCTTTGCCTCATCAGTGCCGAAAAGGTGATGGAGCAGATGCCCCAGGCCGATGCCGACGAGCACTTCGAGGAGTATCGCGAATTCACCGAAGACATCCGCCGCAGCGGCCACTATCTCGACTGCAACCGCTTGCTGCCGCCGGCGGCCGCGACCACGGTGCGGGTGCGCAACGGCAGGCTGTCGATCACCGACGGCCCCTACGTCGAGACCAAGGAACAGCTCGGCGGCTACTACCTCATCGAGGCCAGGGACCTGAACGACGCGATCCAGGTCGCGGCGCGCATCCCGGGCGCGCGGCTCGGCTGCGTCGAGGTGCGCCCGGTCGCGACCGACCTGCAGACCCTGAGCGCACTCGGCGCCTTGCCGGCCGAGACGAGCGGCTGAGCGCGAAAGCGGCGGTCGATTCCGCCGCGCGCCCTTCGACCCGCGGGCGCACAGCCCCCGCGTCCCACCTCAAGGAGAAACCTCATGACCACCGACGCTGCCCTCGCCGGCACCGAATCCGCGATCCGCATCGAGCTCGACGCCTGGGCCGACGCGGTACGGGCCAGGGACATCGCCCGCATCTTCAGCCACTACGACGCCGACATCGTCGCCTTCGACGCGATCGCGCAGCTGCAGTTCAAGGGCGCCGACGCCTACCGCGCGCACTGGGAGCGCTGCATGGCGATGTGCCCCGGCCCGATGATCTTCGAGCTTCATGAGGTGCAGGTCGCCGCGGACGAGGAGCTCGCCTTCGGGCACGCCCTCGTGCGCTGCGGCGGCACCGACCCCGACGGCAAGGAGATGTCCGGCTGGATGCGCATGACCACCTGCTACCGCCGACGCGACGGCCGGTGGCGCGTGATCCACGAGCATTTTTCCGCCCCCTTCGACCCGCAGGACGACAAGGTGCTGTGGCTCGAGCCCTGAGGCCGGCTTCGGCCCTTCGTGCACACGCCGGCGGCCCCAGCCTCAGCCACGCCGCAGCATGTCGCCGAAAACGACGCCTTCGCCCGCCTTGCGATCCGGGCCCGGCGTATCGTAAAGCGCGATCCAGTCCGCACCCTTCTTCGCGAGCGAGGCGGGCAGCCTGCAGAAGGCCTCGGCCTGATCGGTCCCGCGTCCGTGCGGCAGGGGGAGCATTGCTTCGACCCCGGTCTCGAAGCGCACCGGGGCGCGGTTGGCCGCCAGGCAGGGCTTCGCGCCCGCCCACCTGAAGACGTGGATGTCACCGTCGAGCACCATCGTCGGACCGGCAAGGATGTAGAGGTCGTCGCCCGAATAGTGCAGATCGCGGACCCCGAGCCCCTCGAGCTGCAGGAAGTGCTTCCTGATCAGGGTGCCATCGTCGTCGAGCGGCACCAGCCGCAGATGCTTCCGCCGCGCTTCGACCTCGATCTCGAGCACTGCGGTCCATCCGCGC
>NZ_MBFM01000001.1:701382-734774 GCF_001696715.1 Thauera phenolivorans
TCCACGAGCATTTTTCCGCCCCCTTCGACCCGCAGGACGACAAGGTGCTGTGGCTCGAGCCCTGAGGCCGGCTTCGGCCCTTCGTGCACACGCCGGCGGCCCCAGCCTCAGCCACGCCGCAGCATGTCGCCGAAAACGACGCCTTCGCCCGCCTTGCGATCCGGGCCCGGCGTATCGTAAAGCGCGATCCAGTCCGCACCCTTCTTCGCGAGCGAGGCGGGCAGCCTGCAGAAGGCCTCGGCCTGATCGGTCCCGCGTCCGTGCGGCAGGGGGAGCATTGCTTCGACCCCGGTCTCGAAGCGCACCGGGGCGCGGTTGGCCGCCAGGCAGGGCTTCGCGCCCGCCCACCTGAAGACGTGGATGTCACCGTCGAGCACCATCGTCGGACCGGCAAGGATGTAGAGGTCGTCGCCCGAATAGTGCAGATCGCGGACCCCGAGCCCCTCGAGCTGCAGGAAGTGCTTCCTGATCAGGGTGCCATCGTCGTCGAGCGGCACCAGCCGCAGATGCTTCCGCCGCGCTTCGACCTCGATCTCGAGCACTGCGGTCCATCCGCGCAGCACCGGCCCGCGCAGCCCGAGCAGCAGCCGGTGGCCGTCCGCGGCGATGCCCTCGATGTCGAAGCCATTGTCCTTGCCCGGCAAGTCCAGGTACGGCGCGAAATGGGGATCGTCCGCAAGCGCGCGGATCAGCCGGTTGGAATCGGCATTCCCCTTCAGCCTCGACGCACGCCGGCCGTCCTTCGTTTTTCGGACCACGCAGGGCGCGCCGTCGGCGTCGATCTCGATCGGCAGGCGCGCCAGCAGGCGTCGATTGGGGTCGAGCTTGAGCTTCGCGAGCCGGCGTGCGTTCCGCCCGTCGCCGCGGTCGTCCTTGGGCTTCTTGCGCTTGAGCCCGTGCGACCCCGCCACCCAGAGGTAGCCATCGGCGACCGACATGCCCTCGATGTCGGCCTCTTCGCCAGCATCGCCGGGCAGGTCGAGCAGTTCGGCGAGCGGGAAGCGGCGCCCCTCGCCAAATCGCAGCAGCTCTCCGCCCACCGGTTCGAGATGGCGCAGGCGGTCGACCGCGCAGGCCTCGTCGCCCGCCACCCACAGCCAGTCATCGGTAAAGGCAGCGCCGGAAAGGTCCGAATGCACCTCCCTGCCCGGGGAGAACTCGAGGCGGATGGCGTTCGTTATGCGTTCGATGGACATCGAGTCGGCCCTCGGTAGTTGACGGCGCACAGGCGACGATCGCGCCGCCCCTCCTACTCCGCCGCAGGCATGAATGTTAGCCTCTCACGGGATTGCGTGGATGACCGCCGGCCGCGTGAAACGCGGGGCTGAACCCGAACGCGGAGCACGTTCGGGTGCCTGCGGACGACGCGCGCTGCATCCGGTCCTGGCCTGTCTCGTCGCAGGCCAACGACGGAGCCGATCGCGGTGTTTTCCCTGCGCTTGACGGAGCTGACCTCATGAAGATCGCCCTGGCCCTGCGCCACATCCACTTCGAAGACCTCGGTACGCTGGCGCCGCTGCTGCGCGAGCGCGGCTTCGAGGTGCGCTACCTCGATCCCGCCGTGGACGAGCTGTCGGCGGTCGATGCGGGATCGGCGGATCTCGTCGTCGCCCTGGGCGGCCCGCTCGGCGCCTTCGACGAGAACGTCTATCCCTTTCTGGCGGCCGAGCTGCACCTGATCGAGCGGCGCCTGGCCAGCGGCCGTCCGCTGCTCGGCATCTGCCTGGGCGCGCAGCTGATCGCGCGCGCGCTCGGGGCCGCGGTGGCGCCCATGGGCTACAAGGAAATCGGCTTCGGCGCACTGACGCTGACGGACGACGGCCGGGAGTCCACGCTGGCGCCGCTCGGCGGCGTGCCGGTGCTGCACTGGCACGGCGACCGCTTCGCGCTGCCCGCGGGCGCCAGGCTGCTGGCCGGCACCGACCGCTGCGCGCAGCAGGCCTTCGCGATCGGCGACGCGGTGCTCGGCCTGCAGTTCCACCTCGAAGCCGACGCCAGCCGCATCGAGCGCTGGCTGGTCGGCCACTGCTGCGAGCTCGCCCAGGCCGGCGTCGACCCGCGCGCGTTGCGCGCGGACGCCCGGCGCCATGGTGCGGCGCTGGCGGCAGCGGCGCGCCTCGTCATCGGCGGCTGGCTCGACCGGCTGCAAGGCGCGAACGCTTCCGCGGCGGACTGACGGGCATCCTGCGGGAGCGCTGCGGGCTTGTCGGACCGCTTCGAACACGCCCGCAGGACCCATCCCGATGCACATGCACATGCTGATCATGCCGTGGCGCAGGCGTGCGTCGCGCTGCATCGCCGCCATCAGGGTGGCCGTGCGGATCACCCCGGTCGCCCCCAGGGATGACCGAGGGCGATCGCGCCTCCCCGGAGATTGATCTTCGCCGGGTGGAGCCCGAGCTGGCGTGCAACCGCTAGCGCCTGGGCGTGGCGCGCGCGGCGATCTCGTCGCGGCGCCTCACGCTCGCGGGCTCGCCGCCGATCGACCAGTTCTCGGGCTGCACCGGGACGATCCCGCCCCGGACGAGGCTGCGCTCGACACCGAGCACGTCGGCGACGATGTCGGTGAATCCGGCTAGCAGCCGGTGGCGCTCCTCGAGCGGCCGCCCTTCCATGACGATGAAGCTGAAGTACGGCGCCCGCGTCCCCTCGCGGCTGACCGGCACCCCGCCCACCGCGGTCAGCTCGGGACGGTAGAGGTGGATGAAGGCCCGGACACGGTCGATCGGGCAGCGCAGCACGTCGGCGAAGAAGCGGCTCGCTTCGGTGAGCAGGCGCTCGTGCTGCTCGGTAGCGTAGTGCCCCTCGGCGAGATGAAAATGAAGAATTGGCATGCTTGGTTGTTCCTCGGTTCAGGGCAGGCCGCGCCGACGGCCGGCGTCCAGCATCAGGGTGGAACCCGTCATCGCATCAGCCTCGGGTGCAAGCAGGAGCGCAACCGCCCACGCCACCTGCTGCGGCGTGACGAAGGCGCCGATCGACGACTCCGCCTTCATTTCATCCAGCACGGCATCGACGGCGATCCCACGCAGCGTGGCGCGGTTGGCGGCCACGCGGTGCAGGCGTGCGGTGTCGGCAGGCCCCGGCGCGATGGTGTGGGCGGTGATGCCGCGCGGACCGTAGGCGAGGCTGAGCTGCCGCATGACGTTGATCAGCGCCGCGTTCGCCACCCCGGCCGCGGCGGCATAGGCGGTGGGCTCGAGGCCGTAATGGCCGCCGATCGCGACCAGTCGCGCGCCCTCGGCCAGCCGCGAGTCGGCCGCGCGCACGACGCGCAACATGCCGCCCACCTTGATGTTCACCGCATCAACCACCGACTCGGTCGCTGCGGCCAGGATGCCGCCGGCCACGGCGACACCTGGACCGTGCACGACCATGCGGACCGGCCTGTCGAGTACGGCGGCGATGCGCGCGACCGCCGCGTCGGACGCAATGTCGGCCTCGCACGCCACGATGTCCGGATCGCCGCCGGCGAGCACTGCCAGCGACGCCGCGCTGCGCGCGACGGCGATGACGCGCAGGCCTTCGGCGCGCAGCCGCGCCACGATCGCCTGGCCGAAGTCGCCGGTGGCACCGACGACCACCGCCAGCTCCCGGCCTGTCTCTCTCGAATCCGTCATCGCAGCCCTCCTTCCTTCTTGTCGTTGACCGGGCATATGGCCCAGGTCCCGGCGCTCAGGCCGCGGCGTCCGTCAGCAAGCCGCGCGCCTTCGCCATCGTCATCGCGGTGTCCTGGATCATGTCTTCTTGACCCGCGATCATCTTCTTGTGGCCAAGCTCGACCAGGATGTCGCGCGCCGGCACGCCAAAGCGTTCGGCGACCCGCTTGGCATGAAGGAGGAAGGTCGAGTACACCCCGGCGAAGCCGAGCGTCAGCGAGTCGCGGTCGACCCGGACGATGTGGTCCATCATCGGCACGACGAGGTCCTCGGCCACGTCCATGAGCTTGAACAGATCGACACCGGTCTCGATGCCCATGCGCTCGCATACGGCGAGGAAGACTTCCAGCGGCGTGTTGCCGGCCCCCGCGCCCAGCCCGGCGACAGAGCCGTCGATCCGGCTTGCCCCGGCGGCGATCGCCGCGAGCGAGTTCGAGATGCCCAGCCCTAGGTTGTGATGGCCATGGAAACCGATTGCGGTCTCGGGCGCGAGCACCTCGCGCAGGGCCTGGATGCGGGCGGTGACGTCCTCCGGCAGCATGTAGCCAGCGGAGTCGGTGACGTAGATCGTCTGCGCCCCGTACGACTCCATCAGCTTGCCTTGCCGGGCGATGCCGGCCGGGTCGTTGAGGTGGGCCATCATCAGGAAGCCGGTGGTGTCCATGCCGAGCTTGCGGGCGTAGGCGATGTGCTGCGGCGAGGTGTCGGCCTCGGTGCAATGGGTGGCGACGTGCACGCTGCGCGCGCCCGCATCGAAGGCCGACTGCAGCTCGCGCATCGTGCCGAGCCCCGGCACGAGCAGCACCGAAACCTTCGCCCGCTTCATCCGCGACGCTACCGCCGAGATGTACTCTTCATTGCTCGCGAGTGCGAAGCCGTGTTGCAGCGAATTGCCGCCGAGCCCCGCGCCGTGCGTCACCTGCAGGTAGGGGATGCCGGCGTCGTCGAGCGCGGTGGCCACCTTGACCATCTGCTCGACGCTGATCTGTTCGCGCTTGGCATGCATGCCATCGCGCAGGCACATGTCGTGCAGGATGACCTTGCGGCCCTTGAGCGCGGTCGAATCGATGTTCATGCTGCCTCCCTGATCTTGAGCTGAATTTTTCCGGCGAGGATCTCCTCGGCGAACATCTCGGCGGTGCGCGTCGCCGCGGCGGTCATGATGTCGAGGTTCCCGGCATATCGCGGCAGGTAGTCGCCGAGGCCGGCGACCTCCATGAACACCGACACCTTGTTGCCGTCGAAGGCGGGCCCGTTCACCAGCCGGTAGCCCGGCACGTAGGTCTGTACCTCGGCGATCATGCGCAGGATCGATTCGGTGATGCGGGCCTGGTCGGGCTCGTCGTCGGTCACGCAGTAGATCGTGTTGCGCATGATCATCGGCGGCTCGGCCGGGTTGATCACTGCCAGCGCCTTGCCGCGGCGGGCACCGCCCACCACGCAGATGGCGTTCGAGGTCGTGAAGGTGAATTCGTCGAGGTTAGCGCGGGTGCCGGGACCAACCGACTTCGACGCCAGGCTGGCCACGATCTCGGCGTAGTCGACGCTCTGCACGCGAGACACCGCATTGACGATCGGGATCGTCGCCTGCCCCGCGCAGGAGATCATGTTGACGTTCATCTCCACCCGGTCGGCATGCTCGCGCAGGTTCACCGTCGGCACGCAAAGCGGGCCGATCGCGGCCGGCGTGAGGTCGATCATCATCACACCGAGCGCGTTGAGCTTGCGGCTGTTTTCGGCGTGCACATAGGCACTGGTGGCGTCGAACGCGATCTGGATGCCGTCCTCGAGGACGTACGGCAGCAGGCCGTCGATGCCCTCGGCGGTGGTCTTCAGCCCCATCTCGCTGGCGCGCCGCAGCCCCTCGGACTGCGGGTCGATCCCCACCATCCACACCGGCTCGAGCACCGCGCTGCGCTTGATCTTGTAGATCAGGTCAGTGCCGATGTTGCCAGACCCGATCAGGGCGCACTTGATCTTCTTCATCAGTCCTGTTCCTCGCTGATCGGCGCGCTTTGTGCGGCCGTGCGTTGTGCCATCGTCTGGCCGGCGACGAAGAAGCCGTCGGCACGGTGTTCGGTGATCATGATCCGGACCGCGTCCACCCTGACCCCCAGGCTGTGCACCAGGGCGTCGGTGACCGCCCGCGCCGCCGCCGACTTCTGCTCGGCGGTGCGGCCTTCCATCATGTGCATCTCGATAATCGGCATTGCTCAGTCCCCTTCACTCGACGAAACGCATCGACACGCTGCCCAGTTCCTGGAAGCGCGCGACCACGTTGTCGCCGGGCTTGACCGCGACCGCCTCGGTGATGCCACCGCTCATGACGAAGCTGCCTGCGGGCAGGTGCTCGTCCATCTCAGCAAGGATGTTCACCAGCATCGCGATCGCCTCCGTCGGGTGGCCGAGCACCGCGCCGGAGGCGCCCATCGCCACCATCTCGCCGTTCTTCTCGAGCACCACGCCGAGCGTGCGCAGGTCCAGTTCCTCGGCATAGCGGGCGCGACCGCCGGCGACGAAGCGCGCCGACGAGCCGTTGTCAGCGACCACGCTGGCAAGATCGAACTTGAAGCCGGAGAAGCGCGAGTCGATGATCTCGACCGCCGGCACCACGTAGTCGGTCGCTGCAAGCACGTCTTCACGGCTGCAGCCGGGGCCGCGCAGTTCCTTCTTCAGCACGAAGGCCACCTCGCACTCGACGCGCGGATGCACCAGGTCGCAGGTGGAGATCGCCGAGTTCTCGGGCCGCGCCATACGGTCGGTGAGGAAGCCGATCGAGGGAACGTCCACCCCCATCTGTTGCATCTTCGCCTTCGAGGTCAGGCCGGCTTTCCAGCCGACGAGCCGGTGGCCCTGGGCGATGAACCGGCGGCGCAGTTCGCTCTGCACCGCGTAGCCGTCGGCGATTGTCATCGCCGGATACTCGTCGGTGAGTTTGGGGATCGCGTAGGCGCGGGTCTGCGCGCCCTCCACGCGTTCGCACAGGCGCACGATGTCCTCGCGCGCCAGGGTCAGATTGGCCTTCATGCCGCACTCCTTCCGGAAAACTTCACCCGGCAGCTTCCGAGGCCGCCGACAGTGCATACGAGTTCGTCGCCGTCGGCGACCGGCACCAGCGCCGACTGCGAGCCCGACAGGATCACTTCGCCGGCCTTGAACGGAATGCCCAGGGTGCCGAGCGTATTCGCCAGCCAGGCGACCGCGTTCGCGGGCGAGCCCTGCACCGCGGCGCCCACGCCGGTGGAGAACAGCTCTCCGTTCTTTTCCACCAGCATGCCGGCGAGCGTGATGTCGAGTTTGCGCGGGTCGCCCTTCGTGCGGCCGAGCACATAGACGCCGCACGAGGCGTTGTCCGCCACCGTGTCCTGGATCTTGATGTTCCAGTCGGTGACGCGCGAATCGACGATCTCGAAGCAGGCCAGCACGTAGTCGGTGGCACGGATCACGTCCATCGCGGTGACGCCCGGGCCCTGCAGGTCTTGCTTCAGCACGAAGGCGAGTTCGGCCTCGGCCTTGGGCTGGATCAGGGTGCCGAGGTCGATCGTGTCGCCCTCCTGGTACACCATGCCCGAGGTCAGCATTCCGAAATCGGGCTGATAGACTCCGAGAAAATCCTGCACCGGCTTGCTGGTGGCGCCGATCTTCTTGCCGACGATGGTTTCACCGGCCGCCACACGGCGCGCCACGAAGCGCTCCTGGATGCGATAGGCGTCCTCGATCGTGATGTCGGGTTCGCGCTCGCGCAGCGGCGGCACGGTGCGGCGGGCGAGCCAGGCTTCGTAGAGCTCGTCGCCGTATTGCGTGATCTTGTTGTCGTCCATGGAAGGCCTCAGAGCTTGACGCAGATGTTGCGGGTCTCGGTGTAGAACTCCAGCGAATGGACGCCGCCCTCGCGGCCGATGCCCGATTGCTTGGAGCCGCCGAAGGCGGTGCGCAGGTCGCGCAGGAACCAGCTGTTGATCCAGGTGATGCCGACCTCCACACGCGCCGCGACGCGGTGGGCACGGGACAGGTTCGTCGTCCAGATCGTGGTCGACAACCCGTATTCGTTGTCGTTGGCCAGCGCCACCACCTCGTTCTCGTGGTCGAACGGACGGATGTGGCAGCACGGCCCGAAGATTTCCTCGCGCACGACGGTGGCGGTTTCCGGCAGACCGGTCCAGATCGTCGGTTGCACCCAGGCGCCGTCGGCCAGGTCGGCCGGCACGTCGGGCACGCCGCCACCGGTCACCACGGTGGCGCCCTCTTCCACAGCCTTGCGGTAGTAGGAAAGGACCTTCTGGCGGTGTTCCTGGCTGATGAGCGGGCCGTAATTGGATGCATGGTCGTCCGGACGGCCGAACTTCACGCCTTCGGCCTTCGCCTTCAGCGCCTGCACGAAGCGCTCGAAGATCGGCCGTTCGACGTACACGCGCTCGGTGCCCAGGCAGACCTGCCCCGAGTTGAGGAAGGACGAACGGAAGATGCCGTCCACCGCGGCGTCGAAATCGCAGTCGGCGAACACGATGCCGGCATTCTTGCCGCCCAGCTCGAAGGACACGTCGCGCATCCCCTTCGCCGCCGCCTGCATGATGGCCGTTCCGGTGGTGGTCTCGCCGGTGAAGGTGATGGCGTCCACACCGCGGTGCTGGGTCAGGAATTCGCCCGCCGAGTCCGGCCCGAAACCGTGGATGACGTTGAACACGCCTTTCGGCACGCCGACCGCGTTCATCACCTCGCCGAGCAGCGTCGTCGTCAGCGGGGTTTCCTCCGACGGCTTGACCACCACGGTGTTGCCACAGGCCAGCGCCGGACCGACCTTCCACGTCATCAGCAGGAAGGGCGCATTCCAGGGCGAGATCACGCCGACCACGCCCTTGGGCACGCGGATCGAATAGTTCAGCGCACCGCGGCCATCCGGCGTCGGGGTCTGGAAGGATTCGCTCGGCACGTTCTTGACGACGTCGGCGAACACCTTGAAGTTGGCCGCACCGCGCGGGATAAAGGCATGCGTCATCACGTGATGCGGCTGGCCGGTGTCGGCCATTTCGGCCTCGACGAAGTCGTCAAAGCGGCGCGTGATCTCGTTGGCTACGCCGTACAGCAGCTCGACGCGCTGGTCGGTGCTCAGCCCGCCCCACTCGCCCGTCAGCGCGGCGCGCGCGGCCTTGACCGCGGCATCCACCTCGGGGCGGCCAGCCTCGGCGATCGACGCGATGACGCGGTTATCGAGCGGCGAACGCTTGTCGAAACGCTTGCCACTCTCGGCGGCGACGAATTCGCCGTTGATGAAGTTCTGGATGGAACGCATGGATCTCCCCCTCCTGGTTGACTCGGTGCAGCCGAAACCGGCGTTTGCAACCGGCGCTTACCGCCGGTCGTCGTGCGACACGGGCAGGTCGCGAAGTACAGATCACAGTCTAGGAAGATCGCGAGATACCATCTAATACTTTCTTTCTTTACTCTCCATACTCGAAAGGTATCAGAAGCCGCCGCGCATCCCGCGACGTGTGCCTCTTCCCCCCGCGCAAGGCTTATGACGCTCGCCAGCCGGCCCCTGCCGATGCAAACCGGCTGCGATAGGCCGCCGGCGTCATCCCCACCTGGGCGCGGAACAGCCGCGTGAAGGAGCTACCGTTGAGGTAGCCGACGAGGGCGGCGATTTCCTCGATGCCGAGCCTGTCGTGGCGCTCAAGGAGCATCCGGGCGGTGTCCACGCGCAGCTTCTGGAGGTAGGCGAGTGGCGTCGTGCCGAGCACGCTGCCGAAGCGCCGGATCAGCGTGCGTTCGCTGACTGCGAGCGCGGCCGCCAGCGCCGGCAGCCTGACCGGTTCCGCAAGGTGCTTCTGCAGCCAGTCCTGGGCGCGCGCGACCATCGGGTCGCCATGTTCAGTTTCCGCCTGCAGCGGCAGGAAGGGCAGTTGGGTCGTCTGGCTGGTGTCGATCAGCATCGTCTTCGCCGTCAGCCCGGCTACGCCCGGCCCGCAGAAGTGCTCCACCATGCGCACCGCCTGCAACAGGTAAGAGGCCGACGCGCCCGCACAGCACAGACGATCCGCTTCGGTCACCATCGCCCGCAGTTGCAGGTCGATACTCGGAAAGCGAGCGCGGAATAGCCGTTCCAGCCACCACGTCGTCGTGGCTGTCCTGCCCCGCAGCAAGCCGGTCTCTGCGAGCACGAAGGTGCCGGTGCAGTTGGCCGCCAGCATTGCGCCGCCTTGCCATTGGGCGCGCAACCACTCGCGATGCGGCGCGGATGCATCCAGCAGGCGCTCGAATGCGGCGCGCCCTGCGTAATACAGCCCAGGAATGAAAACGAGGTCGAACGCTTCATCGGGAAGCGCCGAATCGACACCGAGCGTCAGACCGTTGCAGGCGGTCACCGGCCTGCCGTCGCGTGCGACGAACTGCCAGGCGAACGGTCTGGCCAAAGCAACGCCGCTCATGCGCTGGTGGCGGTGCAGGTGGGCATTGGCGACCTGCAACACGTCGGCGAAGCCCGCGAGACTGGAGGCGTAGCAGCCGTCGAGGGCGAGAATCGCGGCGCGCCGGGGCGGCATCCTCATGTTGGCAGTATCCGCACAAAGATCGTCATTATCGCCAGTACGGGCGCTGCGCACGCCACTCTACAGTGGGGTCATCTTCCATCGCTTCGGAGCCGTCCATGAATGTCCTGATCGTGCATGCCCACAACGAACCCAAGTCCTTCAACACCTCGATGATGAATCTCGCGGTCGAGGTGCTGCAGGGCGAGGGGCACGAAGTCCTCGTCTCCGACCTGTACGAGATGAAATTCAACCCGGTCGCGAGCGCCGACGACTTCCGTGATCGCGCCAACACCGACCACCTTGTGTACGCACTCGAGCAGCGCCATGCCTTCGCCAGCGGCACGTTCGCGCCCGACATCGCCGCCGAACTCGAGAAGATCAAATGGGCCGATCTCGTCATCTTCAACTTCCCGATCTACTGGTACAGCATGCCGGCGATCATGAAGGGCTGGATCGACCGCGTGTTCGTCTCCGGCTACTGCTACGGCGGTACCCGCATCTACGATCGCGGCGGCCTCAGGGGCAAGAAGGCGATGCTCGCGTTTTCGCTCGGCGGCCAGGCACACATGTTCGGCCCGGGCGCGGTACATGGCGAACTCGAGGTGCTGCTGCAGCCCATTCAGCGCGGCATGCTCGGCTATGTCGGCCTGACCGTCCTGCCGCCCTTCGTCGCCTTCCACGTGCCCTACATCAGCGCCGAGGCGCGCCGGGACTGCCTGGAACAGTATCGCGCGCACCTGCTGACGCTCGAACAGCGCGCGCCGCTCGCGTTTCCGTCGTTGGACGATTTCGACGATCGGCTGCAGCCGAGGGTGGCGGCCGCCTCCTGAGACGCCTCACGGTGGCACGGCAAGAACGGAAACGGGGGCTTGCGCCCCCGATTCCATTTCTATCGCACAGTTAGATCGCCTTGAACAGCGGGCTGCGCACTTGCTGGGCGTCAGCCGCCGACAGGAACTTCTCGGTGTAGATGTCGCGCTCGAACAGCCGTCCCTGCATCAGGGTACTGATGCAGGCGTCGATCATGAGCGGCGGACCGCACAGGTAGGCCTTGTGACCGCGGAAGTCGTTGTCGAAGGCGCTCTTTGCCGCTTCATGCACGAAACCGCGAAAGCCCCGCCAGTCCGAAGCCTCTGGCTCGTGCGATAGCGCCGGCACGTAGCGGAAGTTGGGGTGGGCTTCCGCCAGCGCGAGGAACTCCTCGTGGTAGTAGAGCTCCTCACGCGTCCGCTGGCCATAGACCAGCGTGATCGGCAGCTCGAAGCCCTCGCCGAGCAGGTCGAGGATCATCGAGCGCGGGCTCGACAGGCCGGATCCGCCGGCCATGAAGATCACCGGCACCCGCGCCGACTTCTTGACGAAGAAGCGCCCGTAGGGTCCCGAAACGCGGGTTCGCTCGCCCACCTTCATCCGCTCGTGCACATAGCCGGTGCCCTGGCCGCCCGGCACGATGCGGATGTTGAGTTCGATGTCACCCGCCTGCGAAGGCGCGCTGGCGATCGAGAACGCCCGGCTGCCGATCCCGTCCGGCAGTTCTAGATTGACGTACTGTCCGGCCTGGAACCGGATTCCCGCCGGCTCATCGAGCTTGATCCAGACGCCCTTGATGGTCGGCGTCAGGGTCTCGATGCGGGTTACCACGCCGTCGAAATCCCGCACCGGCAGGTTCTCGGCGTCGGGATCGTCCTCGATGTCGGCCTCGATCACAAGGTCGCTCTGCGCGGTAGCGCAGCACGCAAGGCACTTCTGCTCGTCGCGCTCGAAATCCATCAGGGCGAAGCTCGACGCCTGCCCGTGCTCCACCTCGCCATCGACGACCTGCACCTTGCAGGTCGCGCACAGGCCGTGGCAGCACGCGTGCGGGAGATAAATCCCGGCACGCAGGGCCGCGTCGAGGATGGTCTGGCCATCCTCGATCTCGATCGTCTGACCCAGTGGCTCGATGGTCAGCTCGTAGCTCATCTGCCCTTCTCCCTTAAGCCGCGTCGCGCAGCGTGTTGAGGCCCGGGGTGCGGAAACGCAGCTGTTCCTTGTGGCCGATGCCGTTCTCTTCGATGCTGCGCTCGAAGTCGGGCGTCCAGGGTTTGCCCAGCTTGAGCCATTCGACCTTACTCCAGTCGATCGAGGCCGCATCCGGATCCGGCTGCATCAGCGCGCTCAGCGGGCCGCGGACGAGATCGCCCAGCTTCATCTGCGGCTCGACGCAGAACATGAACGGTGCGGCGAACAACATGTGGTAGTCCCACGCCACATAAACGAGCTGCTTGCCGTGGTAGTTCTCGACGCGGTCGCGCGAAACGCCGACGTATTCCTTCAAGGCTGCTACTGCCATCCTGATTCTCCTTTGAGTACGATTCGCCGCGGCGGCGAGCATCCCTGCCCGCCACCGCCGCACAGCCGCGCGGGCTTATTCGTTGGACGTCGCCAGGCCGCGCCAGGCGTCGAAATTGCGCTGGTCGTTGGAGCCGACGTAGTCCCCGTTGTCCTGACCATCCTTGAGATTGACCCAGTCCATCCAGGCGCCGAGATCGCCCCGGATCGGATCCTGATGGATCTGCGGCATCGGCAGCCATGCCTGGATGTACTTCTCCGGCTCGTTCTCGAAGATGTGCTGGCAGCCATCGGAGCAGAAGTGGTAACGCTCGCCCTTGTACTCCACCTCGCGGTGGCAGATCAGGGTCGGGTCCTCGGGCTCGGTGAACACGGTGGGTAGCTGGCAGGTCTGGCACAGCTTGGGCAGGCCGTAGTTCTTGTACGGCGTACCGGCCGCGGCCAGCTTCTTGATGTGATCCCAGCGCGGACGGTAGTACTTGTCGAAGGTGGTCGGGTACTTCTTCGACAGCCAAGCCATCTCGTCATCGGACGGGATCCAGCTGTGGAACGAGGTGCCGAAGCTCCACTGGTACAGACCGAGCATGAACTGGTGCGACATGTGGTCGATCGCCTTCTCCGCATCATCCCAGCCCTTGGGCGGGCGGATGCCGTAACGGGCGAGATCGTTGAACAGCGCGGTGCCGTTCTCGATGCCGTACATGTTCCATGCCTCGCGCCAGGACATCACGCGCTTGGGCAGCATGTAGTCCATCATCGTGCTGACCAGCCCGAGCACGCGGAAGCCGCGCCAGAACCACTTGTCGAACCAGGCCTGAACGATGGGAACGTTGGCCGGATCCTGCTCGAGCAGGAACTTGATGCACTCGAGACCGAGCGTCATGTGCCGGGCCTCGTCCGACTGCGCGGAAAAGCCGAAGGTGACGGTGGCCATGTCGCCGTTGTAAGCCGCCCCCGACATGAAGGGCACGAACAACAGGTTGGTCAGCACGTATTCGAACGAGAAGCCGATCGCGACCATGAACTCGAACGGGCCGGCCGACATCGCGTCGTCGAAGAACGAGCGCGGCACCGACGTGTACCAGATGCGGTCGCGCTGGTCGGAAAACGCGTGGAAGCCGTCGTAATACTTGTTGTAGTTGGACAGCGCGTGAATCTGCGTCTGCGCATGACGGATCTCGTCGATCGCCTGCATCTGACAGGCGACCTGGGTCCCGACGCCGGGAAACTCGCGCCCGGCGCGGGCGAAGCCCTTGTGCGCGGCGTACTCGCCCGGGCTGATCGCCTGCAGGAAGATCTTCAGTGCCGACAGGTAGCGGGCGTCGGTGAGGTTGAGATGGCCGTTGTTCTGCGCATGGGCATCCACGATCGCATAGAACTTGCGCTCCTTCTCCGCCTGGTATTTCCAGTAGGCATCCATGGTGAGGCGGAAGGGATCCTCCCACTTCTCCCAATCGTGGATCTTGATGCCCTCGTACCCGACGTAGGGGTACAGCGCTTCCTTCGTGTGATAGCTCGGTTCCCAGCCCAGGTCTCGGGTCATCACGCGATAGCGTTCCTTGAGGCCAAGCTTCTTCTTCGCGACTTTCATTTCCATGGTGGGCTCCTCGCTCAACTGTTCCAGGTCAGGGTGAACGCGTCTTCGTCCTCGTCCACATGGCCGGATAGCGTGATCAGGTTGATCTGCAGCTCCTGCAGGTCGTACTCGCGGCCGAGCCTCTCCTCGATGCTCTCGCGACGGATGACCAGGCGGTTCGGCGCATCGATCTTCACCATCGCCGGCTGGCGGTGGACGACCGCCTGGGGGTTGTCGTGCGCGATCGCTTCGATGATCGGCCGGGTGTCTTCGTTGGTCTGCAGTGCAATGAATACGGTGGACATGGGCTTTCTCTCAGAGGGCGATGCCGGTTTTCTGGATGCGGGCCTTGAGGACCGCGAGTTGTTCGCCGACCGCGTCGTCGGCGTGCGGACCGATGGCCTGTTCCACGATCGGCACCATCGCCGAGGCGGCCCGGCTGCTCCAGTCCTTGATCCAGCCCTGCAGCACCTCGCGGTTGTGCTCCGATTCGGCGGCCGCCACCTTGAGCACCGCATCGATCCACTTGCGGGTTTCGACGGACCAGTCGCTCATGAACTGGGTCAGCATCGCCACCGCGGAGGCGCCCCTGGCCGACAGGAAGTCATCGACGATGCGGTCGTACACCAGCGGATACAGCAGCCCGTCGAGCGCGACGTTCTGTGCCACGAACAGCTCGAACGGGTCGCGCACCATCATCGTGTCCTCGACGTAGCGCCGCAGCGGCTGCCAGGCCGCGCCCTCCAGCCACGCCGCCTTGCCGGCGTCGAGCGCCTCCAGGTCGCCGAGCAGCAAGCCCAGGCGGGACAGGTACTGGGCGATGCCGAGGTTGTCCATCGCGTGGTACATGCACGGCTGGGTGAAGGTGGTGCCGTAGCCGTAGCCGCAGATGAAAGTGTTGTTGAGGTTGGCCCCCCACGCGGCATGGCGCAGCGGCACCAGGACTTTCAATGCGACGTCGCGCAGTTCCGCCGGCAGCATCTCGCCCAGGCCGTGCGACTCGACGAAGTCGAAGTTGGACTCGGCGGTGTCCTGCTGGCGCGCGCGCGCCAGGGTGTAGGTGCTGTAGTAGAACTGGCGCGGATCCTTCAGCGCGTACCAGTCCTCCATTACGATCTTCGTGATGCTCGCGTCGTAGAGCTGCTGCTCGGGATCCCAGGTGGGCAGGTAGTGCAGGTTCTCGGTCGCCTGGATGTCGTAGCTGCCCTCCTGGTAGCGCGACGCCGGCTTGTCGCCGAAGCGGCGCGCGAGATGGTCGAAGGTGTTGCGCCGGGGCTCGATGCTGACCGTGCGAAGGTCGATTTGCATGTGTGTCTCCTGAGAGCCCCGCCGGCGGCGGAGCCCGTTGCTCGTTATCGGAAGCGGGTGTGGGTCGCGTCGCCGAGACGCCAGTTGAAGTCGTCGGGCGTGCCCTCGCCCGCATTCGTCTCGGTCGCCGCCAGAAACTCCACCGCGTTGGTCGCGCAGAATTCTGCGAAGGCGTCGCGTGCAAGAATCAGCTCGGCGAAGATCTCGGGCTCGCCGATGGCGAAGTCGAACTCGACGAAGCCGCCCGCCCGCTCGCCGGTGACCCGCACGAAACGGCGCGTGGCGTCGAGCGCGGCCGGCTTCATTTCCAGCGACTGGTCGGACTCGGTCATGACCGCGGCCACTCAGCTCACGACCGTGAGGAAGGTCTCGTGCAGCTTGCGCTGCGGGTAGTCGAGCCCCTGACCGAAGTTGTCGAAGGTCCAGGTCATCGTTTCGTAGTCGGGATAAGGCAGGTGCCCGCCCATGAAGGTCTCGAAACGGTTGCCCGACGGATCCCAGGCGTAGATCGTGCAGCCACGGGTGACGCCGTGGCGGGTCGGACCAATGTCGACCGGCACCTGGTTCATCGACATGATGTCGCCGGCGCGCAGCACCTGGTCCCAGCTCTCCATCAGGAAGGAGCAGTGATGCAGCTTGCCCTTCTCCGGATACTCCGCGAACGCGATGTCATGCACCTTCTGGCCGCAGGACAGCCAGATCGCGGCGTTGGCGTTGCCGTCGGGCGTGAGCACGCGCTCGACGAGGTAGAAGCCGAGCACCTCGGTGAAGATCTTCTGCACCTCGGCCACGTTCGGACCATAGAGCAGCGCATGATCGAGCCGCACCGGGCCGATGCCGTGCTCGCGCTCCTTGCACCACGGCGCCGGATTGATCAGCGGGATGCCGTTGCCGACCTTCGATTTCTCGGCGTACAGCTCGATCAGATGCCCGGACGGCAGCTCGAACCGCACCCGCTCGCCGGTCTCCAGCATCTCGCCGGCCGGGATGCGCTCGGTGCTCAGGCCATAGGCCTGCAGATCGGCATCGAACTTGTCGAGCGTCGCCTTGTCGAGCACACGGAAGCCGAAGAAGTCGATCCCCGCGCTGTCCGCCTCGCGAATCACGTAGCTGTTGTGGTCGCGCTCGTCCCAGCACTTGAAGTACACCCGCCCCTGCGCATCGCGCCCGGTTTCCACCAGCCCGAGCACATCGCGGTAGAAGCGCGCGCTCTCGTCGAGATCCAGCACCCGCACCTGTGCATGCCCAGGTCTCAGAACACCAGTCATTGCCATCTTTTCGTCTCCTCGGATGGGTTGTGCAATCGGCCGATTCCGGCCCTTTCTGGAAGCCTGCAATCAGCAAGGCTTATTCAAACTTCAGCATTACTAATGCAGAGACCGTGCCACAAAATCCAAGCGCCTGATTTATTTGTGTTTTATTGAAAAAATCGGTGACTGCAGGAAAATCGAGATTTACGTATTTGTACATCGCCCGTCTGCTGCCTTACAAAAGCGTCACGGTGCGCCGCAACACCCCCGGCTCGGGCAGACGACCGCGCGATCCGCCCGGCCCATGAAAAAACCGCCCGAAGGCGGTCGAGGTGGGGTTTGCGCAACGACGCGCGGGCGCCTTCCATGCCGGAAGCCGCGGGACGGCGCGCTCAGTCGGGGGGGTCGCGGTCAGCCTGCTTCAGGCGATAGGCGAGCTGGCGGCGGGTGATCCCCAGCAGCTTCGCCGCGTGCGTCAGATTGCCCTGGGCGCGTTGAACCGCCAGCTCGAGCAGTTGCGTCTCGTGCGTCTGCAGGTCGAAGCCGTCGTGCAGCAGCGAGTCGTAGAGCTGCCTGCGCTCCGCCTCGCTCGCGTCGGCCACCATGCCCTTGCGATCGATCTCCACCCCTGCCTGGTGCGCCGGCAGCCCGCCCGCGAACAGGTGCTCGACCTCGATCTGTTCGCCGGGCGGCACGAGCAGCACGCCGCGCTCGATCAGGTTCTCGAGTTCGCGCACGTTGCCCGGCCAGGCCTGCGCCACCAGCGCCTGCATCGCGCGCTCGGTGATGCCGAGCACCTTCTTGTGATATATCGGCGCGTATTTGTTCACCAGCGCGGTCGCGAGCAGGGGAATGTCGCCCTTGCGCTCCCGCAGGGGCGGAATCGTGACCGGATAGGTGGCGAGCCGGTAGTAGAGGTCGGCGCGGAAGCTCCCGTCCGCGATCGCCTGCTGCAGATTGACGTTGGTGGCGGCGATCAGGCGCACGTTCACCTTGCGCGTCTGCTGGTCGCCGAGGCGCTCGATCTCCCCGGTCTGCAGGACGCGAAGGAGCTTCACCTGGGCGGAGGGCGATAGATCGCCGACCTCGTCGAGGAAGATCGTGCCGCCATTGGCGCGCTCGAAGCGCCCCGGCCGCGACTGCTGGGCGCCGGTGTAGGCGCCCTTCTGCACGCCGAACAGTTCGGATTCGATCAAGTCGTGCGGAATCGCCGCGCAGTTGATGGCGACGAAGGGCTGCTCGCGCCGGTCGCTGTGCTCATGCAGCCAGCGCGCGAACATCTCCTTGCCGACCCCGGTTTCGCCGAGCAGCAAGACGTTGATCGGACTGTTCGCCGCCTTGCTGGCGAGGTCGAAGGCCGCCCGAAAGCTGGGCGAGTCGCCAATCAGGTCGTCCGCCTCGTGGCGGGCGGCGAGCGAGGCCTTGAGCTGCCTGACGTCGTCCTGCAGGCGGCGCAGCGTGCATTCGACGTTGTCGGGCTTGAAATAGTCGAGATAGCCGTCGTCGAAATCCCACAGCTCGGCGGGCTTGCCCACGATGCGGCAGCGTGCCGCGCCGGCGCCGGCGCCGGCGCCGGCACACTCCACCTCGCGAAAGACCACGAAGCGCTTGAGAAAATAGCTGACGTAGCCCGAGGCGTAGCCGACGAGGCTCCAGCACACCGGATCCTCGCTGTGCCCAAAGGACTGCAGGTGGGACTCCACCTCCCAGGAATTTTCCCAGGCGACTTCACCGAAGAAGGTGCCGCGCTCCCAGTCGATCTTGGCGTCGAGGATCGTCGCCTTGACGAGGCCCTCGAAGGCGTGCAGTTCGGGGCCGATCCGGAACGCATCGTAGGGATCGCATTCGCCGGCCAGCTTTGACGCAAGATCCGCGTCCTGCGTGCCGGACGCGAAGCCCATCCGCAGCAACAGGCCGCGGGCCCGCTTCACCCCCAGCGTATCGAACAGCTCCCGGCGCAGGGCGCCGAACGCCTGCGCGTGGAACATCAGCATCCGGCTCTCGCCGAGCCAGATGTGCCCGCTCTCGAGATTGAAGCGAAGCCTCGAACGCAGGTTGAATTGCTCGATCAGTCTTTGCTGCGTCATGCCTGCATGTCTCCACCCGGGCTTGGCGCCGCCGGCACTTTCCAGGCCGAGCGGCGCCAGGTGCACTGATTATCCCCTTTCAGCCGAGGCGACGTCGCGCGTGCGGACGCATGCAAGCGCACGCCTCGGCGCGGTCGCCAGCCCACGCGCGGCGGGTCACCACCGCGCACCACCGAAGGCGGTCAGAGCGACAGGACCAGTTTCAACCAGACCTTGTCGCCGCCGAATCGGTTCTCGGCTTCGACCTCGCGGTGCCATTCGCCGGTGAAATGGACCCCGTCCTTGGTCCGGTAGGTCACGCTCGGCCCGATCGCGAAGACGTCGCCCTTGCGACCGGCGGACCACAGCCCCGGCCGGGCCGGGATGGTGCGACCGTCGATCTCGTCGTTGGTCACCTGCTTCAGGTAGTAGCCCGACAGCCCGAATCCCCAGGGGCCGACATGCTTGCCCACCAGGTAATCCATGTGGAATTCGTCGCCGGACTGGTAGTCCATCTTCGGCGCGCCCGGCGCGGGACGGAAATCCGTGTTCTCGGACTTGATGTTGTACATGAACTTGGCGGACGCCTCCCAGCCGGTGTCCGACAGGTAGGTCACGCCGACTAGCGGCACCATGCTCCAGTAGTTGGCGCCGATGCTGCGTCGCGCATCGTTCGAGTCGTACCTGCCGGTCGGCAGATTGAAGTCGATGCCGGCGACCCAATGCCAGTTCTTGCTGTGCCAGGCCAGGGCGAAGGGGTTGATGGTGATGTCCCCCACGCCCGCGACGCGCTTGTCGCCGCCGCCCAGGTCGGTGCGCTGATGCACCAGCGGCACGATCACATGCCAAGCCCAGTTGCCGCCCAGGATCCGGCGCTCCGACACGTGCAGATAGCGCAATGCATCGAACCACGCACGCGCCGAGGTGCCCGCCACCGTGTCGCCGTTGCCGTCCTTCAATTCGGCATCGTAGTAGCCGAAGTAGTTCAGGAAATAGCCGCCCGGCGGCGGCAACGCCCCCGAGTACCAGGTATCGGCGCCGTTCGGATACTGGTCCGCGCCTTCCTTGGCCTGGGCATTGCCCACGAGTGCGCACGCCAGTGCGAGCGCGGTCAGCGAAATACGTCCGTTCATGATCCCCTCCTCTCCATCGCCGGATCGTTGTCTTCGATTCACGGCAGTTCCGGCACCGCTGCGATGGCGAGGAAATTAAGTCTTGCGGGACTTACCGTCCAATACCGATAATTTTCCCGCTTGATACCTCCAGAGTATCGAAAGAGGCACTGCATCCCGCTTCCGACCCACACAGGGAACGCCCGCGATGGACCTTCGACATCTCCGTTATTTCATCGCCGTGGCCGAGGAAGGCAACCTCGGTCGCGCCGCGCTCCGGCTGCACATCTCACAGCCGCCGCTCACCCGCCAGATCCAGCAGCTCGAGGACGAGCTCGGCGTATGTCTCTTCCGGCGCACGCCCAAGGGCATGGAGCTGACCCAAGCCGGCGAACTCTTCCTCGAAGAAGCCCGCAACATCCGCGCAGTGGTGGAACAGGCGACCGAGCGCACCCAGCGCGCCGGTCAGGGCAAGCTCGGGCGGCTCGACGTCGCGATCTTCGGATCTGCGATCCTGGACGCGATCCCCAAGCTGCTGCTCTCGTTCAGGAACACCCACCCCGAGGTCAAAGTGGTGCTCCACACGATGACCAAGGCCGAGCAGCTCGACGCCCTGCGCCAGCGGCGGATCACCGTGGGCTTCAATCGCATGCTCGGCCCGATGGCCGAGATCGGCACCGAGCTGGTCACCACCGAGTCCCTGCTGCTGGCGGTGCACGAACGCGATCCGCTATCCGCGCTTCCCGCCATTCCATTCCGCGCCCTGGCGGACAATCCGGTGGTGCTCTTCCCCACCGGCGCCCGCCCCAACTTCGTCGACAAGGTCATGGCGCTGTGCCACGAGCGCGGTTTCGAGCCGCTCGTCTCGCAGGAGGTCGGCGACGCGGTGACCGGCGTCGCCCTCGTGGCCAGCGGCTTCGGTGTCTGTCTGGTGCCCGAATCGGCGACCACGTTGCAGATCCCGGGCGTGCTCTACCGCCCGTTCGTCGACGCTCCGTCGCAGGCGTTCGTCGACCTGAGCTGCGTCTTCCGCGTTGACGACCAGTCGCCGATCCTGCGCGCTTTCCTCGACACGGTGCGGGCGTTCCGGGAGCGCCAGAGCGCCCGCCCGTAGCCGCAGGCAGGCCTGCGCGCCGCGACTGCCGGCGGGCAGGCCTGCCCTTTTCACCGCACCGAAAGAAATAGCTATCTTTCTCCGGGGACTTCCCCCATACTCCGCCGCAGCGATATTCAAGTCGTGTCGTTTGTTTGATGGTTTATCCGATTTGTCGGTTTTAATCCCCCAAGTCATACCT
The DNA here is from genome assembly GCF_001696715.1 of Thauera phenolivorans. Lineage (GTDB taxonomy): Bacteria > Pseudomonadota > Gammaproteobacteria > Burkholderiales > Rhodocyclaceae > Thauera > Thauera phenolivorans. The sequence goes on from NZ_MBFM01000001.1 coordinate 722,507, forward strand.
CGCCGTCTTGAAACTCGCCCCATTCAGGGGGCTTTCCCCAATTCTCAGGAGATTCAAGACATGGCAACAGGTACCGTCAAGTGGTTCAACGATTCGAAGGGCTTTGGTTTCATCACGCCGGAAGCCGGTGGTGAGGACCTCTTCGCCCACTTCTCCGCCATTCAGGGCCAGGGTTTCAAGACCCTCGCGGAAGGCCAGCGCGTCAGCTTCGACGTGACCACCGGCCCGAAGGGCCTGCAGGCGTCGAACATCCGCGCTGCCGACTGAACTGTGTTGCGGCCCCGCGCTTGAAGCGCGGGCCGTCTTCACGGATCGACTCAAGGCCCGACAAGTGTCGGGCCTTTTGTTTTTTTCAGGCACGGGAGAAGTCGCTTGCTCGGTTATGAGGTCAAGTTCCAGACCGTCGGCGTCGCCGGCGGCGCCGAGTTGAAGATAAGATCGCTGCTCGATCTCCTTCAATTCCACGACCCGCTGGGCGAAGCCGAGGCGGCGGGGATTTCCTCGGCGACCTGGCCGCTCTTCGGCCAGCTCTGGCCTTCGGCACAGAAGCTCGCCGGGCTGATGCAGACCCTCGATCTGCGCGGGCGGCGAATCCTCGAGACCGGCTGCGGCCTCGGCCTGGCCAGCCTGGTCATCCACCGACGCGGCGGCGATTCGACGGCAAGCGATTGCCATCCCCTGGCCGAAACCTTCCTGCAGGCCAACCTGGCGCTCAATGACTTGCCGCCGCTGAAGTACGGCACCGGCATCTGGGGCAGAGCCAATCCCGGGCTCGGCGAATTCGACCTGATCATCGCCAGCGACGTGCTCTACGAGCGCAGCCACCCGGAACAGCTGTCCGAATTCATTCAGGCTCACGCCGCCCCCGCGGCCGAGGTCCTGATCATCGATCCACGGCGCGGTAACCGCAGCGCGTTCAATCGCCTCATGGGCGAACTCGGTTTCGGCCTGACCGAAACCCTGATCGAAACGCCGCTGGAAGACGGCACGCCTTACCGCGGCCGCCTGTTGCGCTATCTCAGGGGCTCGCCCCACGCGACCATCCCCATCGAACAAGGAGTTTTCAATGTCCCAGCTCATCCAACGAACTGAACTCAAGACCTTCTACTACACGCCGGTCCATTGCCCGTTCTGCGGCGTACGCGTCATGGGCGCCGACCCGCAGGACGAGACCCGCATCACCGCCTGTCCGCACACGCTGTTCATCGCCCACGACACGGCGTTCGAGTATCGCTCCGCGCGCCTGGACAAGAACCTCGAATTCGACGGCCTGTCGGAACGCGAGATCGAGGCGAAGTGGCACGAGGACGAGCACGGCATCGACGGCCTCACCGACAAGGTCAGCCTGGCCGATGCGATCAAGGTCGCCGCCTACGCCCCCGCTCCCTCGGCGTATGGCTCCTACTACGGCTTTGCGCCGGTCGAATAGGTCGCGTCGACGGTCGCCGCCCTGCGCCGCAGGACGGTGAAGGTGGTGCCGCGGCTCGACCTGCCGCGATCGTCGCTGACGATCATCACGCGGCCCTCGCCGAGCGAGGTCAGGCCCTCGAAGTTGTCGGCCTCGGCCGGGCGGTCGAGGACGGCGAGCTCGCGCACCGGACAGACCTGCCCGTCCGCGCACGCGGCCAGATCGACCTCGCTCAGCACCACCATCAAAGTCCTGCCCTTGCCCTTGCCCGCTTCGGCGCGCTCGAGCACCAGCAGGCGGCCGTCGTCCATCACGTCCATGCCCTTGAGGCGCGCGTTGCGGGCCGGATGGCTGGGAAAGGACCAGGCGCGATCGCGCCCGACCACCCGGTGGTGGCCCGCGCGCTCGCCTTCCAGCGGCGCCTCGGCGGCCACCAGCAAACCGTGCTCAGGATGCATGGCGACCGCCTCGAGCATCGCGTTGTCGCGACGGAAGCGCGCCGGATCGTCCAGCCCGCCGGGCAGCGGCAGGATGCCGAGCGGCTGGCCGGCGAGGGAGTAGCGGATCACCCGCGGCTCGCCTTCGGTCGACACCAGCAGTTCGCTGTTGCCCTTGATGCCGTCGTCGGCGCCGGTCACGGCGAGGCCTTCGGCATCCACGCCGGCGCCGCTGCCCGGCGGCGGCGCGAGCCGGCTGGCCGCGATCGGCTCGACCTCGAGCTGGCCGCTGGCGCCGAGCTCGACGCTGAAGCGGAACAGCACGCCACGATCGGAAACCGCATACAACCGCCGCTCGTCGGCATCCCAGGCCAGGCCCGAAAGCTCGGAGATGCGCTCGCCGTCCACCGCGGCACCGATCACCCGCAGGGTGGCCGCGACCGTGAGCGGTTCGGCGGCCTCGGCCTGCATCAGGGGCGCAAGCAGGGCCGCAGCGATCGACAGCATGCCCGCGAGCCGGCGCAGCGGCCGACGTGCGACGCGGTGCGCGACCGCGTGCGCCGGGGTCGCCACGGGGCGACGCGGCGGCTCGACCTCGAGCTTGCGCAGCGCGGGCAGGAACTTGTTGTGGCGCTCCACCGCTTCCAGCGCTGCCATGCCCACGCAGTACTTGGAGCAACGCGAGGTCGGGTGCTGGTGCAGCGCGCGCAGGATCTTGTCGGCGATGCCGTTGCCATTGGCCGACTTGGTCTCGACGATGAAGACATCGGGCGGGGTCATGCGTTGCCGCCCGCCCTTGCGAAACAGCAGCCTGCTGTCGATGGTCATGCGTTCGCCGCCTTCCCGCGCCACCAGCGTCACGCGCTGATAGCGCATCTCGATCACCGCCTGCAGCGTGTGGCGGAAGGGCTCGCCGTACTGCTTGCGATAGGCCGAATCCACATGGGCACAGGCCTGTTCGTCGAGCATCCCGTACTTGTCCACCGTGTAGTCGAGCCGCTTCTTGACGGTGATGCCGCGCTTGTCCTTGAGCTTGACCTCGACGAAGCACAGCTGCGCGTCGGTGTATTTGCGCACCCGCACCTTGCAGCGGCGGCGCCGGCCCTGGTGGTGGTCGTAGTAGCTGTGGAGCTCCTCGTCGTCGAAGTAGCAGGTCTCGTAGGTGAAGGCGCGCTTGCCGTCGATCTCGAGGACCTCGAAGTGCTGCGCCAGTTCGGCGAGCGCCTCGCGCAGCACGCTCTCGCGCACCACGTACTTGTTGTCCAGGCGTTCGAGCATGGCGGCCTTGACGTTCAGGGCCGCGAGCGTGATCGGGGTGAATTCGGCGAACAGGGGTCGCGCACGGTCGATGGTGTGGCTCATGTCGGTCTCCGGGGCTCGGGCGGGTGATGCTCAATGCTTGCGGTAGAAGACGTTGATGCGCGCCATGTCGTTGATGTAGTCGAGCGTGGTGATCTGGTAGGACATCACCTCCACGCCGAGACGGGCAGAGAGATCGGCGCGCATGACCTCGGGCCTGGACAGGGCGTGGGCGTCGATCTTGTCGAGGGTGATCTTGACGCCGTCGGCCGAGCGCAGGATGCGCGGGTGGTCGATGATCCAGGCCGCGAGCAGGATCAGCGCCGCGACGGTGGCGACGAACTCGAGGGTCGTGCCCTGCACCGAACAGATCACCGCGATCGCCACGCTGCCGAAGAAGTAGGTGATCTCGGTCTTGCTGATCTGCTCGGAACGCAGCGAGAACAGCGCCAGGATGGCGAACAGGCCGAAGCCGGCGGCGACGCTGAATTCCACCGAGGACAGGATGGTCAGCACCGCGAACGCGAAAATGTTGAACATCGCGGCGGCGGTGACCAGCTCCTTGTCACGATAGCGGCGGTAGTACATGCCGAACACCAGGGCGACCATCGCGGCGATGTCGATCGCGAAACGGGCGACGAGTTCGATGACGACGGCCTGGCTGAAGTCGGGGCTCATTTTTTCTCTCCAACGGTTGGGGTTGTGCGGGCTTCTCGCCGGGCGTGCTCTCGTACGCCCTTGCACCGACAACGCGCTGGAGGCGCGGCTATTCCCGCCGCGTCCCGGTTCTTACATTTTCGTTACAAACCCCGCTGCGCCGCCTCACCGCATGGCGCACAGCGCCTGATGGAAGCCGTCCGCGGCACCGGCCGCGTGGCGACGGCCTCGACCAGCCCTCAGCCCGCAACTTCGGGCCGGGGATTTTCGAGGAAGAAGCGCATCATTTCCCCGGTCGCATCCGGTCCCTTCGGATCGGTATAGGAGCCACTCGCGCTGCCGCCGGACCACGCATGGCCGGCACCGTGGATGAGCCAATGCTCGGCGATCGCCTGGCCGTCGATTCGCTGGTAGAGGGTGCGGGTGTACGCATGGCCCTGCGGCACCTGTCCGCGCTGCACGGTGACGCGCGGTTCGGGCGCGCCCTGCGTGCGCTGCGGCGCGGTGGGCGGCATGCACTGGGAGATCACCTGGTCGCCGTTGCCCGGATGGACGGTGGTGTCACGGTCGCCATGGAAGACGATGGCGGCGACCGCCTGCGCGCCGGCGATGGTTCGGGCGTCACCCCCTAGCGGCGCGGCCCGCCCCTGTTGCATGGCCGCCAGCGCGGACGGCAGATCGCGCGCGACCGCGTGCGGCAGCCCGGAATGGATGCCGACTGCCGCGTACAGCTCGGGGTAGGTGACCGCCATCGTCATCGCCATCGCGCCGCCCGCCGACAGGCCGGCGACGTAGATGCGGCGCTGATCGACCGCGTGGGAGTCGCATACCTGACACGTCATGCCGGCGATGATCGACGGCTCGCCCTGATCGCGCTGCTGGTCGCCGCCCTTGAACCAGTTCCAGCACTTCGAGACGTTCGCACCGCCCGTCTGCGCCGGGTAGAGCACCAGGCAGTGCCGCTTTTCGGCGAGTTCGTTCATCTTCGTGCCGGCGGCGAAATCGTCCGGGTCCTGCGTGCAGCCGTGCAGCATCACCACCAGCGGCAGCGGCTGGCCGTGATACGCACTCGGCACATACAGCCTGTAGGCCCGCGTGCCGGCGTGATTGGTAAAGGACGCGGTGAGGAACTGCGCACCCTCGGGCAAGGGCGCCGGGGCGCCCTTCGCCATCGGCTGCGCGAACGGCCCGTGCAGGGGCTGCCATTGGCCACGCAGCGCGGCGCCATCGAATCGGGGCCAGGCCGGACGAGCCGGCGACGCAGCCGCCGCCGCGGCGGATGGACCGCGCCGCGGCTGCTGCCGTGGCCTGGCCGCGGGCTCGGGGTCGACGATGACGAAGTCGGCATCGGTCGCCGGGCCGTCCTCACGCCTGGCGCGCGTGGCGCGGTGGCCGGCGGGCTCGGCGTCCATGAGGAAGACGTCGTGCTCGACCGGCGTCCCGGTGTGCGGTGTGGCGCCGGCGGCGGGCTCGGTCCCGTGGCCGCCATTGAGGGTGCGCTGGATGAGCGCGGTCGCCTCGAGCAACTGTCCGGCGCGGGTGAGGCGCAGGGCTTCGAGCATTGCGGAATTCATCGGTGCGTTCATTGCGGAATCTCTCCTGTGGCGCCGGCTCGCGAGCGAAAGCCGCCGAGCCGGCGCGTGACACCCTGGGGGTCAGTGGATGCGATCGGCCAGCGCGGCCTTGACCGCCGGGCTGGCGTGGAAGGCGCCCAGCACGACGATCGAATCGATCGTGGCGAGGGCGAGTTCGGGCGGCACGTCGTTGGCGATGCTGGCCAGGCCCAGCACCTGGATCTGCAGGGTCTGCCCGGCGGCGCGCAGCGCCTCGAGATCGGCACGCGTGTAGCGCTGCAGCCCGAGGACGAAGGTCTTGCGCGCCACCGTTTCCCGCACCACCTCGGCGTGGGTGGCCAGCTGGTTGCGGATGGCGGTGCGGATCAGGTCGGTGCGGTTGGAATAGAACCCCTCCTGCACCAGCAGATCGATCTGCCCGAGGTCGACGACGCCGAGGTTGATGGTGATCTTCTCGCTGACTTCGCCGGCTTTCTGACGCAACTCGTGGACGCTCATCACCATCTCCTTACCATCTATATGGATGGTAGTTTAGGCTCATGAGGTGTCCTGTCAAGCACGATCCGTCTGCGCACCGGGGTTTCAGCGTGAGCTGCAGGCGCGGGCGGCGCGCCGTCAACGCGGATTCGGCGTCGTTCGTCCCGGACGCTTGATGCCGTTAAGCATCGCGCCTTCCGTGGAATGGCGCGATGATCCCTGTTTTTTTGTTGGTACCCTGAAGCTCAGAGGCAGCGGAGGCAAGGATGACGACGCTGGAACGATTCAACTCGCTCAGCCACTTGCTGGGAGCGGTGGCGGCCACGGCGGGCACGGTCCTGCTGTTGCTGGTGGCGGGGCCGCAGGGCGATCCCTGGCGGCTGACCAGTTTCAGCATCTATGGTGCCTCGCTGATCCTGCTGTACGCCGCGTCGTCGCTGTCCCACGCGCATGACGGCAGCCGCCGCGGCATCCTCACCCGGCTGGACCACTGCAGCATCTATGTGCTCATCGCCGGCACCTACACCCCGTTTACCCTCGTGACCCTGCGCGGCCCCTGGGGCTGGTCCCTGTTCGGCGTGGTGTGGGGCCTGGCCCTGCTCGGCGTCCTGATCGATCTGCTATGGAAGCAGGAGCGGCGCATCGTGCCGGTGGTCATCTATCTGATCATGGGCTGGCTGGTGGTGCTAGCCGTCGAGCCGCTGCGGCGATCGATGGATCCGGTGGGCTTCGATCTACTGGTGGCGGGCGGGCTCGCCTACACCCTGGGGGTGCCGTTCTTCGCCTTGGCCCGCTACTGGCCCATGCTCCACGCGATCTGGCACGTGCTTGTGCTCGCCGGCAGCGTGCTGCATTACCTGGCGATTCTCTGGTATGTGGCGCCGGGATAGGCGCGCGCATTTGAACGCAAGGCGACCGGCAACGGTGATTGCTTTCCTGCGCGGGCCGGGGTTGTCGATCCGGCGCGTCACGCCTCGCGGTCCTCCCAGTCCACCCACTCGACGTCGTGGCTCGCCAGGTAGGCGCTGACCGCGGCACCGAGGGTGGGAAAGAAGGTTTCCTCGCCCAGGCGGGTGAGCAGGCCGAAGCGCTTGAGCTTGTCCTTGACCGGATCCTTCATCTCGGCGAAGCACAGCTCGATTCCGGCGGCCTGCAGGGTCTCGACGAGCTCGGCGAGCATGTCGGCGGCGGTGACGTCGACGCTGGTGACCGGCTCCGCCGCGACCACGAGCCGGCGCACCGGCGTCGGCGACTCCTCTACCGCGTCGAGCACGCGCTCGTGGAACAGCTCGGCGTTGGCGAAGAAAAGCGGCGCGTCCCAGCGGAACATCACCAGCCCGGGAATGCGGCGGGCGTCGGGATAGCGCGTGATGTCGTGGTAGCCCTTGACGCCGTCGGCACGGCCGAGCACCGCGAAATGCGGCCGCCAGCCATCCCACAGGAATTCGATGACTGCGGCGACAATCGCCAGGCCGATGCCGGGGATGACGCCTAGCACCACCACCCCGGCGGTGCAGCCCACCGAGAGCCAGAACTCCCAGCGCTGGATGCGCCAGATGCGGCGCAAGTCGGCGATCTCGAACAGGCCGAGGGCGGCCGCGATCACCACCGCCGCCAGTGCGCTGGTCGGCAGATTCCGCAGCAGATCGGGGGCGATCAGAAGCAGCAGGGCGACCGCCAGCGCGCCGACCACGCCGGTGAGCTGCGTGCGTGCACCGGCGGTCTCAGCAACGGGGGTGCGCGAGGAGCTGCTGCTGATCGGGAAGCCCTGGAAGAAGCCCGCCGCCAGGTTGGCGGCGCCCAGCCCCACCATTTCCTGGCTGGGGTCGACATGGGTGCGCGTGCGCAGCGCGTAGACGCGCGACAGCACGCTGACGTCGGCGAACGACACCATGGCGACGGCAAGCCCGCCGATGAACACCGCCTCGAGGTCGGCCCGGGTGATCCAGGGAATGGCGAAGGCGGGCAGGCCCTGGGGCAGCGAGCCGAGCACCGCGACGCCCGCCTCCTCGCCGAGATCCAGCGCGCCGACGATGAGCGTCGCCGCGATCACCGCGACGAGGATGCCGGGGATGCGCTTGAAGCCCCGCAGCAGCAGGATGATCACCAACGTGCCAGCGCCGAGGAGGAAGGTGGTCCGGTTGCTGCGCCCCTCGGCGATCGCCACGCCGATCGCCCACAGGTCCTGCAGCGGCCCGCCGCCGTCAACCGAGAAGCCGAACAGCGCCGGCAGCTGGCTGATCAGTACCGTCAGCGCGATGCCGTTCATGTAGCCATAGCGGATCGGCTTGGACAGCAGCTCGGTGACGAAGCCGAGGCCCAGCAGTCCGAACAGGATGCAGGCCAGGCCCGAGACCACCGCCATCGCGCCGGCGAGCGCCACCGCGCGCATCGGGTCGCCGCCCGACTGCTGCACCACCACCGCGAGGATCAGGGCCGCCAGCGCACTATCGGGGCCGATCACCAGGATGCGGCTGGGGCCGAACAGGGCATAGGCGAGCAGCGGGACGATCGTGGCGTAGAGGCCGTAGATCCCCGGCAGCCCCGACGCGACGGCATAGGCAATGCCGACCGGCACCAGCATCGCCGCCAGCACCAGACCGGCGACGAGGTCATGCCGCAGCCAGGCCAACCGGTAGCTGCGCAGAATCCGCAGGCCGGGCAGCCAGCGCATCCAGTCGGCCACGTCGGCGCCCCGGGCGCGGCGAACGAGGCGGCCGGATTCGGGCTCGGTCGGCGGGATGTCGGGCTGGCTCATGGGCGTCTCTGGGTCGGATCCTGGTTGGCGGCGCAATTCGGGCGACACGGCCGCGCCGCGCTAGTGCCCGGGCCCGCCCTCGGCCAGGCTGCCGTCCCTGGCCGGATCCATCCTGCCGCCAACGGCGGCACCTTCACCGCCACCCCCGCCCCTGCCGCCGCCGGCCCGGTCGCCCCCGCCTGCCGCCGCCCTGCCCCTGGCGCCGGCGGCCCCACCGCCTGGACGCGTCGGCCCCTGCTTCGGAATCTCCAAGCCGGCGGGGACGGGCTCGAGGTCGAGCACCTTGCGAATGAAGTCGCGCAGCGAGACCACCAGTGCGTCGGTATGGACCGGGCGCCCCGCGGCGAGATCGGTCGCCGCCTGGGCCGCCATCCGCACCTGCTCCTCGTTGCCGAGCAGGATCACGTCCGACAGCGCTGCTTCGACAGCATCACGGATCCGTCGCCTGCGATCGGACGAGCCCGAGGACGCAGTCTCCTCGCCCGTATCCGCGCCTCCGCCCCCGGCGGCCTCGGCCGGGGTCCGCTGGCTCAGGAGTTCACGCAGGTGGGTGGGATCCACCACCAGATCACCGGTGAAGGAGCCGCCCAGCGTCTTGTAGGCGGCGATCAGGGTGCGCAGGCGCTCGTTGATCTGACGGTTCTCGCGCTGGCGGCGCTGCTGCACCGACTCCATCACCAGCAGGCGGATGCCCACCATGACGAAAGTGACCACCACCAGCCCGAGCACCGTCGTCATCACCGCCTGCCACGAACTGAAATCCAGAATGCGCATTTTGGAGGCCTCGCTCCGGGCTCGGCTGCCCGAACCCCATGGGATGTCCGTCCGCTCGAAACCCCGGATCCGAACCATCCATTCGCCATCGAACAAGGCGAAAGCCGGCTGGACGGAAGCAGTCGTCGCCTGCATTCTACTTGCAGACCGATGCCGCCCGCCTGTGTCAGCGAACTGCTGATTCATTCGGACGCCCTCCCCCGCACGATCGATGCGTCGATCCTGGCGCGCCAGCGATTACCCGCGCTCGATACCCCGGGTGCATCCCGATTGCCACGGAATCGGGGACCCTCGAACAGCCGAAAAGAACGATTTCTCCATTGGCAAAACAGCGATAATGGCAGGCTGCTCGCTTTGAACGCAATTTCAGGATTCCCGCATGGAAATTCAGGTCAATTTTCTCGACAAGCTTCGTCTCGAGGCCAAGTTCGATGACTTCACCGTGGTCGCAGATCAGCCTATCCGCTATAAGGGAGATGGCTCGGCGCCCGGCCCGTTTGATTACTTTCTGGCTTCGTCGGCCATGTGTGCGGCTTACTTTGTGAAGCTGTACTGCGAAACGCGCAATATTCCTACCGACAACATCCGCCTGTCGCAGAACAATATCGTCGATCCTGAAAACCGCTACAAACAAATCTTCAAGATCCAGATCGAGCTGCCGTCGGATATCTCCGCCAAAGACAGGCAGGGCATCCTGCGCTCCATCGACCGTTGCACGGTGAAGAAGGTGGTGCAGACCGGGCCTGAATTCGTGATCGAGGAAGTCGAGAATCTGGATGCGGATGCCCAGTCCTTGCTGACGCTGACTCCGGATCCGGAAGCGAGCACCTATATCGCAGGAAAGGATCTGCCGCTCGAGCAAACCATCGCGAATATGTCGAGGGTTCTGGCGGGCCTGGGCATCAAGATCGAAATCGCTTCGTGGCGCAATATCGTTCCCAACGTGTGGTCATTGCACATCCGCGATGCGCACGCGCCGATGTGCTTCACCAACGGCAAGGGCGCCACCAAAGAAAGCGCGTTGGCCTCGGCCCTGGGTGAATTCATCGAGCGGATGAACTTCAACCATTTCTACAACGACCAGTTCTGGGGGGAGCACATCGCCAACGCGGCATTCGTGCATTATCCGAATGAGCGCTGGTTTCTACCTGGCCCTGATGATGCGCTGCCGGCTGAAATTCTCGACGACTACTGCCTGCGGATCTACGACCCCGAGGGCGAGTTGCGTGGCTCGCATTTGTACGACACCAACTCGGGCAACGTGGCGCGCGGCATCTGTTCGCTCCCGTATGTGCGTCAGTCGGACGGCGCGGTGGTGTATTTCCCGTCCAACCTGGTCGACAATCTGTTCCTCAGCAATGGCATGAGTGCCGGAAATACGCTGGCCGAAGCACAGGTGCAATGCCTGTCGGAAATCATCGAGCGCGCGGTCAAACGTGAAATTCTGGGCGGTGAAATCGCACTGCCCGATGTGCCGCACCAAGTACTGGCGAAATATCCCGGCATTCTGGCCGGCATCGAGGCGCTGGAGAAGCAGGGCTTTCCGGTGCTGGTGAAGGATGCGTCGATGGGAGGGGCGTTTCCGGTGATGTGCGTCACCTTGATGAACCCACGCACGGGCGGAGTGTTCGCCTCTTTCGGGGCGCACCCGAGCATGGAGGTGGCGCTGGAACGCAGCCTTACCGAGTTGCTGCAGGGGCGCAGTTTTGAAGGCCTGAACGATTTACCCGCGCCCACCTTCGAAAGCAACGCCGTAACCGAGCCGCACAACTTCGTCGAGCACTTCATCGATTCCAGCGGCGTGGTGTCATGGCGTTTTTTCAGCGCAAAAGCCGATTTCGATTTCGTCGAGTGGGACTTCTCCGGCCAGGGTGAAAACTCCAATGCCGAGGAAGCCGCGGCCTTGTTCGGCATTCTCGAGGGCATGGGCAAGGAAGTGTACATGGCAGTGCATGACCAGCTCGGCGCAACGGCCTGCCGCATCCTGGTGCCGGATTATTCGGAAATCTATCCGGTGGAAGACCTGATCTGGGACAACACCAACAAAGCACTGTCGTTTCGCGCCGACATCCTGAACCTGCATCGCCTCGACGATGCCAGCCTGGAAGCACTGCTCGAGCGACTGGAAAGCAGTGAGCTCGATGACTACACCGACGGGCACCTCGAATAACCCGAGGTTTTCAGTGAATCCCACCGCGCAATGATGACGGCGACCGAGTTTGGTCCAATTTCTCTGGCAACCCACCGTGTTTCTCGGCGGAGTTGCCCCGTTTTTGCCTCGAATCGCCCCAGGCATCGGCGATTCGGCCCATTTCGGGCGTCAGAAGGCCTCGATTCCGGCCTTCCGGAAGTAGACCAGCCGCTTCAGGTTGTAGCAGGCGGTCATCATCGTCATCGCGAAGCTGGCCCGCGCCTGGCCGATGGTGCGCAGCAACTTGCCACCCATCTGCTCGAGGGCGCCGAACACGTGCTCGACCCGGGCGCGCGTTTTGGCGATGCGCTGGTTACGCCGCTGCTGGCACTCGGACAGCGGCTTGTTACGCTTGCCCTTCCTCTGGATCTGATTCCGGAAGCCCTTCTCTTTGAGCCAGGCTTCACGCGCCTCGGACGGGTAGCCCCGGTCGGCATAGACGTCCCGACTCGTATTGCCCGCATCGAAGACGTTGTCGAAGTGCTGGCTGTCGTGCGTACTCGCCGTGTCGGTCTCGATTCGGCGAATGATCTTGTATTTCTTGTCGACGTTGATCGAGAGCTTGTAGCCGAAGTGGCTCTTGCCGTGCTTCTTCGTCCAGGTCGCGTTGATGTCCTTCTGGCGCCGCTTCGCAGGCTTCCAGTCGGCGGGCATCGCACCTTGCTCGATCAGCGCCTTCTCGCCTCGGCTGTT
>NZ_MBFM01000001.1:734784-751136 GCF_001696715.1 Thauera phenolivorans
TGTTCGCCTCTTTCGGGGCGCACCCGAGCATGGAGGTGGCGCTGGAACGCAGCCTTACCGAGTTGCTGCAGGGGCGCAGTTTTGAAGGCCTGAACGATTTACCCGCGCCCACCTTCGAAAGCAACGCCGTAACCGAGCCGCACAACTTCGTCGAGCACTTCATCGATTCCAGCGGCGTGGTGTCATGGCGTTTTTTCAGCGCAAAAGCCGATTTCGATTTCGTCGAGTGGGACTTCTCCGGCCAGGGTGAAAACTCCAATGCCGAGGAAGCCGCGGCCTTGTTCGGCATTCTCGAGGGCATGGGCAAGGAAGTGTACATGGCAGTGCATGACCAGCTCGGCGCAACGGCCTGCCGCATCCTGGTGCCGGATTATTCGGAAATCTATCCGGTGGAAGACCTGATCTGGGACAACACCAACAAAGCACTGTCGTTTCGCGCCGACATCCTGAACCTGCATCGCCTCGACGATGCCAGCCTGGAAGCACTGCTCGAGCGACTGGAAAGCAGTGAGCTCGATGACTACACCGACGGGCACCTCGAATAACCCGAGGTTTTCAGTGAATCCCACCGCGCAATGATGACGGCGACCGAGTTTGGTCCAATTTCTCTGGCAACCCACCGTGTTTCTCGGCGGAGTTGCCCCGTTTTTGCCTCGAATCGCCCCAGGCATCGGCGATTCGGCCCATTTCGGGCGTCAGAAGGCCTCGATTCCGGCCTTCCGGAAGTAGACCAGCCGCTTCAGGTTGTAGCAGGCGGTCATCATCGTCATCGCGAAGCTGGCCCGCGCCTGGCCGATGGTGCGCAGCAACTTGCCACCCATCTGCTCGAGGGCGCCGAACACGTGCTCGACCCGGGCGCGCGTTTTGGCGATGCGCTGGTTACGCCGCTGCTGGCACTCGGACAGCGGCTTGTTACGCTTGCCCTTCCTCTGGATCTGATTCCGGAAGCCCTTCTCTTTGAGCCAGGCTTCACGCGCCTCGGACGGGTAGCCCCGGTCGGCATAGACGTCCCGACTCGTATTGCCCGCATCGAAGACGTTGTCGAAGTGCTGGCTGTCGTGCGTACTCGCCGTGTCGGTCTCGATTCGGCGAATGATCTTGTATTTCTTGTCGACGTTGATCGAGAGCTTGTAGCCGAAGTGGCTCTTGCCGTGCTTCTTCGTCCAGGTCGCGTTGATGTCCTTCTGGCGCCGCTTCGCAGGCTTCCAGTCGGCGGGCATCGCACCTTGCTCGATCAGCGCCTTCTCGCCTCGGCTGTTGTGCTGCTTGGGGGCGGGTACCAAGGTGGCGTCGATGATTTGACCGCCGCGCGCGATGAAACCCTTCCTGAGCAGCTGCGCCGAGACACCGTCAAAGAGCGCCTTGGCGCCCGCTTCACCGATCCGGTTCTCGAAGGTCCATACCGTGGTGCGGTCCGGGACGTTGGTCGCGTTCGCCAGTCCGCAGAAGCGCTTGTAGCTCATCCGGTCGAGCAACTGGTACTCCATCTGCTCGTCGGACAGGTTGTACAGACGCTTCAGCACCAGGATCCGCACCATCGTCTCGGTCGGGTACGGCGGACGCCCGCCCTGCGCGCTCACCGGGCGCGGCGCAACCTTATCGACCTCGGCCGCCAACGACGCAAAGTCGATGTGCGACTCGATGTCGGCCAGCGGGTCGCCCAGCGAGTCGATCTTTTTGCGGTGATGCTCGTCAGCGAACAGGTCAGTCTTGATAGCGCTACGCGGTTTCATCGGTGCAGGCTGCGGGGTTCAGGACGTCGTAATTTTACCAAGGGCGGGCGAGGCGGAGGTTTTTCGAGGTGCCCCGACATCATTACCTTGATCGGCATCGAGTTCGACGAGAATACGGCCTGGGGTCAGCTGACGATTCTGGAGCTGAAGCTGCTGATTCATCTCGCCTTGCAGCAGTTCGAAGCGGCGAAGGAGCGGGTGGAAGCCTTCCTGCAGTACAACGAGAACACGGTCGAGCGCGTACTGTTCTACCAGGCCTTGAATGTCGTGCTCGAGGTGCAGCTGGACGACGACCTCGAACTGGACGATTACGAGGCCAATTTCCGTCGGATGTTCGGCGACCCGCGGATGGACGCGGTGATCGGGACGGTGGACGGCAGCGTGCGCTTCTTCGGACTGACGCCGACCAGCATGAAACTGGAAGGGCTCGACAGGCACCAGCGCCTGATCGACAGCTACAGGAAACTGCACCTGGCGCGGGCCGATGAACACGAGCGCGCCATGCAACCGCCTCGCGAAAGTGCCGCGCGATAGGGTCGGGAACGCCCCCCATGCGCGGTCCGAAACGCCTGCTCGATCGCTACCCCGCCAGCGTGGCGCTGTCGATCACGAAGCGATACTTCACGTCGCCCTGCAGCATTCGCTCGTAGGCCGCGTTGATCTCATCGGCGCGGATCATTTCGATGTCCGCCACGATGCCGTGCTCAGCGCAGAAATCGAGCATTTCCTGGGTTTCGGGGATGCCGCCGATCAACGAGCCAGCAAGGGTGCGGCGCTTCATGATCAGGCTGAACACATTCGGCGAAGGGTGCGGCGATGCGGGTGCGCCGACCAGCGTCATTGCGCCATCGCGCTTGAGCAGCCCCAGGAAGACATCGAGGTCGTGCGGCGCGGCGACGGTGTTGAGGATGAAGTCGAAGCTCTTACGGTGCGCGGCCATTTCATCCGGGTTGCGCGAGACGACCACCTCATCCGCACCCAGTGCTCTGGCCGCGTCACGCTTGGACTCGGACGTGGTGAAGGCCACCACGTGCGCGCCCATCGCGTGCGCCACCTTGATGCCCATGTGGCCCAGGCCGCCGATGCCGACCACGCCCACCTTGTGGCCGCGCCCCACCTTCCAGTGGCGCAGCGGCGAGTACGTCGTGATGCCCGCGCACAGCAGCGGCGCGACCGCAGCGAGTTGCGCCTCGGGGTGGCTGATGCGCAGCACGTAGCGTTCGTGCACCACGATCCGCTGCGAATAGCCACCAAGCGTGTGGCCGGGTGCATCAGCGGTCGGACCGTTGTAGGTCCCTACCATGTGGTCGCAGTAGTTCTCCAGCCCGTCATCACAGTCGTCGCAATGCTTGCAGCTATCGACGATGCAGCCGACACCGACCAGATCACCGAGCCTGAAGGCGGTGACCTGCCCGCCCACCGCCGATACGCGGCCGACGATCTCGTGTCCGGGCACGCAGGGATAGAGCGTACCGGCCCACTCCGAGCGCACCTGGTGGATGTCGGAATGGCATACGCCGCAGAACGCGATATCGATCTGGACGTCATGCGCGCCCGGGGTGCGGCGGGTGATGTCCAGGGGCTCGAGGGGAC
This sequence comes from Thauera phenolivorans, assembly GCF_001696715.1. Taxonomy (GTDB): domain Bacteria; phylum Pseudomonadota; class Gammaproteobacteria; order Burkholderiales; family Rhodocyclaceae; genus Thauera; species Thauera phenolivorans. The sequence continues at coordinate 738,111 of NZ_MBFM01000001.1, forward strand.
GGTCACCCGCCTGGGATCCATAGGCTTTGATGGTCATAAAACGGTTCCTTGCGGTCTGAGTGGTTCACGCGGTCTGCGGCGCCTGCGCGCGGGACGTCGGGACGGCGAGCGGGCCTGCGATCAGCAGCACGGCCGCGCTCGCCGTGTCGGCGGCGCGATAGCCGCCTCCGTCGCACAGCATGCCACCAATGGTAGAAGCCGGCGCAATGTCGCGTTCAATCACGACCGCCATCAGGTCGCCGCCGGCTTCCGCATCCCCAGGCAGCAACTTCGCCAACCACGAGCCCTCCGCGTACCATCGGCAAAGCACGGCCGCTGGCCGCGTTGCAGAACTGACGGATGACGTCCGCCGGACCACTGGCCGGACACCACTTGTTTCGACGCATGCCTGGCGTCCAACCACGCGGCGTCCGCCGCATTTTGAATAGGGGGAGCCCCATGAAAGCGATTCGACTACGCCGTCCCGGCGGGCTGGACCAACTGGAACGGGTCACCCTGCCCGACCCCGGCCAACCCGGCCCCGGTGCGATACGCGTCAGGCTGCATGCCAGCTCACTCAACTACCACGACCTCGCGGTTGTCAGCGGGCACATGCCTGCGGACGACGGACGCATCCCGATGTCCGACGGCGCAGGCGTCGTCGAAGCGGTCGGGCCGGACGTCACGGAGTTCGTTCCGGGTGACCACGTGGTCTCCACCTTCTTCCCGACATGGCTGAATGGCGACCCGACCATCGCCGATTTCTCGACGACACCCGGCGATGGCGTTGACGGCTACGCGAGAGAGGTCGTGGTCATGCCGTGGACGGCTTTTACCCGAGCCCCGCAGGGCTACAGCCATGCCGAAGCCGCAACATTGACCACGGCAGGCCTGACCGCGTGGCGGGCACTGATCGTCGACGGTGGGCTGCGCGCGGGTGACACGGTGCTGGTGCTGGGGACGGGTGGCGTGTCGATATTCGCTCTGCAATATGCCAAGGCGATGGGTGCGACGGTCATTGCCACGTCCTCCTCGGATGAAAAGCTCGAACGGGCTCTTCAGCTCGGCGCGGACTACCTCGTCAACTACCGACGCGAGGAGAACTGGGGGCAACGCGTCCTCGAGTTGACCCACGGGCGCGGCGTCGACCACGTTGTCGAGGTGGGTGGCCCCGGGACCTTGGCCCAGTCCATCACGGCCACGCGCGTGGGTGGCCATATCGCGTTGATCGGCATCCTGACCGGCCTCGCAGGCCCGGTGCCGACCGTGGCGCTAATGGCTCGCCAACAACGCCTCCAAGGGCTTATCGTGGGCAGCCGACAGCACCAGGTCGATATGGTCCGGGCCATTGACGCGACCGGGATAAAGCCGGTGATCGATAAATCCTTCGCGCTGAGCGACATCGCTGACGCTTTCAGTCTTCAGCGTTCGGGGGGGCACTTTGGAAAGATCGTGCTTGAGATTTAAGCCCCCGGTTGAATGCGGCGCATGGCGAGTTCGAGTACCGAGGGGACGCTCGATATAGCCGTGCCCTCCGGGAAGGTTCGCCATCAACATCGAGCATAGTTCGTTGGACTCGGGGGCCGCAGGGAGTTTTCTTTCATGCGGCGGAGTTGCGCGGCCTGGGAAGAGCATCAAGAGGCATTTAGGCTGAGAGACTTCTGTTAACGCGAACGTCGACTAACGGATCCTGGATAGGTCGGCTGTCTTTCTTCGGACTCAGACAACTAATCGGCCTTATGTGGAGCTCCACATAAGGCCGATTATGTAGATGCCTCGATTATGTTGAGCCGCCATGGGCGTCGTACGCCAACCGCTCGGCTGGGGCGGCAGGCGCCGATTTTGATCTCCACATAATCAGAGCGTCCGCAGGAAGTCGATCAGCGAGTCGGGTGCCCTGTAGCGCCTGAGCTTGGCCTCTGGCTCGTGAAGCCGGGCCAGCGCCCGCTCCTTCATCGCCAGATCAGCTTCGACGTACTGGTGCGTCGTTGCCGGGCTCTCATGGCCGAGCCAAAGCGCAATGACGCTGATGTCGACGCCGGCCTGCAGCAGGTGCATTGCCGTCGTGTGGCGAATCATGTGAGGCGAGATGTGACGTGTCGCCAAGTCGGGGCACGATCTCGCGGCCACTTGGACAGCGCGCTCCAGTCGCTGCATTACGTTCCATCGCGACATCGCTTGGCCATCGCGATTGGGTAGTAACGGCGAGTTCGAATCGAACTGCGGATTGCGCCGAAGCCAAGCCCTGATCGCCCTGATGGTTGAGCGCCACAGCGGCACGCTGCGCTGCTTGCGCCCCTTGCCATGCAGATGAACACATGCGGCGGCATCGTCGAGTACGACATCGCCGACCTTCACGCCGACGATCTCTGAAACCCGCGCACCGGTGTTGTAGAGCATCAGTAGCAACACATGATCCCGTTGGCTGAACCACGTCCCATCCGGCGCTCCGATCACCGCCAGCATCTCTTCCCGGGACAGATAGCCGAGCATCGGGCATTCGAAGCGTTTTGCCGGAACACCGAGCGCATGTTCAATCACCTGCAGCGATGACACGTCGCGGTGCGCCGCAAACTTCAGGAACGAACGCAGCGCCGCGAGACGGGCATTGCGGCTACGCACGCTGTTGTGCCGATCGCGTTCCAGATGATCGAGGAAGGCCATGATCAGATCGGGCGTGATGTCGGGCAGCGTGAGTAGCGCCGGCGACCGGCCAAGGCGCGCCTCGGCAAAGCCCAGGAAGAGCATGAAGGCATCCCGGTAAGCGGCCACAGTGCGCGGGCTGAGGGCGCGTTGTTGTGTCAGGTGCTCGACGAAGAAGGCTTGTACGAGCGCGGGAAACGATGGCGGTGGTTTGGCTTGCCTACGCATCATCGTCTCCCGCGAGATCGGCGAATTGCTCGAACCGCCCGGCTGTGATCGCCATCAACTCGGGAACGCCGGTGAGGTACCAGTACGTGTAGAAGATCTCGGCATGGCCCATGTAGGTCGACAGGGCCAGCATCTTCTGGTCGATCTCGGCACCGTCGGCGTACCACCGGATCAACCGCCTGACGGCAAAGGTGTGGCGCAAGTCGTGCAAGCGGGGCGCCTCGTGTCCGCCACGATTGATCCAGCCGAGGCCGTCGCGCAGGCCGGTAAAGACGCGATGTGCCTGTCGATCGCTGAGCGGCAGCCCCAGCCGGCGGCCGCGACTGCTGATCAGAAACGGCATGCCCGCTGTCGTCGGAAGATGCCTCTCGCGCTGTCTTCGGTAGCAAGCCAGTGCCTTGACCGTGCTCGGATGGATCGGCACTTGCCGAGACTTGGCGAACTTGGTCTGCCGGATCGTCAGCATCCCGCGCTTGAGGTCGACATCCGCATCGCGCAGGTGAATGGCTTCGGAAACACGCAGTCCGGTCGAAGCCATCAGACCGAACAGGGTTTCGTAGGTGAAGGGCCGAATGCTGCCAGTGGGGCCGAGTGTGCGTGCTGCCGCGAGCAACTCGACGATCTCGTCGTCATGGTAGATGTGGGGTGCAACGCGGCCGGGTTCCGGACCGAAGAGCGATGCCTCGGGCACCTCGGTATCCGGCTCGAACTGCTGCAGGTAACAGATGAAGTGCCGCAGTCGTCCCCAACTGCGCGCCCAGGTGCCTGCATCGCCATTGCCATCCTTGGCGGTACGCACCCATTCGGCCATGAGTTCGGCCGTCAGCGGACCACGATGGCGTTTGGCCGCCACGAAGCGGGCAAACCTGAAGAGGAAGGCGTCACCGGAGCGCAGACGGAAACCCTGACGACGGCGTTCGGCCAGATAGTCGTCGATTCTGGCCTGCAGGCTTCGGCGTCGGCTCATGATTCACTCCCCGGCCAGGGCAGCGCAACGTCGGCGAGATTTGGCGTGTCGAGCTTCGCGTAGATCCGGGAGGTTTCCAGAGACCGGTGCCGCAAGACATCAGCAACTTCCTTGAGTGAGCCGCCGTTCTCGACGAGGCGACACGCCAGCGTATGCCGCAGAACGTGCGATCCTGTACCAGGCAAGCCGGCCCGTTGGCACGCCCGGCGGATCACGTTCTGAATCGCATAGGTTGTGACCGGAACGTCCCGCGAGTCGCGGCGGCAAAGGAAGATTGCCCGGCTTGGGGTTGCCGGGCGCTCATTTTGCAAATAGTCCGCCAAGGCTTGCCCGGTGGTCATCGGCAGCGGCAGGACGTCCCGCCGTCGCGACTTCGTCCCCTTCAGCGTGACCGTGCCTTCTCGCCAGTCGATGTCGTCGATCGACAGGTTCGCGATCTCGCCAGCGCGTAGCCCCATGTCCAGTGCGCAGCGGACGATGGCATAACCTCGCCGGGGCTTGCGTCCATAAGGGAGTGCGGCGAGCAGCCGTTGAACTTCGTCCGGCTTGAGGGCGCGGGGCAGCACTGCAAGGTTCCACTGCACCGGTGAGGAGATGACTGCGCTCAGACCGGCAACCGAGTCGCCGCAGATCGTCCGATAGCGTAGGTAACTTCGCAAGGCGGTTGCGACTTGCGCAGCGGCAGAATGCGAGGGGCTGTCTCCCAGTTGCCGAGCGATGAAGCGCCGAACATCGGCTGCGTGCAGCCTGGCGATGTCGATGACGCCGCCGGCAAACTTCTTCTGCAACAACAGACCAACGATGCGGCAATGGTTGCGGCGTGTGCTTGCCGCAAGGCCACGGACGTCATGCAGGTGGTCGTCGTACCGCCGCAGTTCGTCGGCGATGGCATCGGAGAGGGCTGCGCTTGGGCACGCAGGTTGCGTGCGCCGGGATTGGGCGGATGGGTTCATGAGCGTCTCCTGGAGTAGGAACTCCACTTCAGGAGAGCGCTGAAATTATGTCGAGGCCAGAACCCCTATCCCGGCAAGCAAAAGGTCGAGCACACTGGGATCTAAGGCCTGCTACCCCGGAAGCTCAACATAATCGAGGCATCTACATAATCGGCCTCAGCTGCCGGTGGCCTTATGGCGCAGTCAGGCAACAATGTGCCGGTCACCTGCCGTTCGCGCGTCGGGCGACGGCGAACGGCGGCTTCTCCGTCCTGCCAACTGGTGCTACCGACCCCGAGCGGTCGTTGCGACTTCCGCAAAGCTGCCGGTCAGGTACCCAGGGATTCCACGAGTTTCGCTGCTCCGAAGCTGCCGTTCGTGACCTCACGCACCCGGCCATGTGCGGCCGGTCATCAATCGATTCGGATAGCGGTCATTGCAGCGGGAGGATATGCTAAACGCCTGTGTCCGGAATCGATCAGATCGCCCACCATGCTGGCTGCTGCTTTACCTGCGTTGTTATCTTGCCTTGCGCGATATTTTTTCTTCTAAACAGGAGGTTGCAGAACATGTTATCCGGCATCCCGATGTTATGCGGCAGAACTGTCGCCCTAAAACAAAGTTAGACCTATCCAGATAAGTGCTACTCAAGGCGGACAAATGCCATGACCTACGATGAAATCGCGAAGCTCACAGAAGAGTTAAGCTACCGGGACAAGTTCAGACTTGCTCAGCTATTGATTCAACTAGGAAGAAAGGAAGAAGAGGAGCAGTACCCGGACGTCCGCAAAGCGGCGACACCTTCCGGCGAGGAACTCACGGATTACGTATACGAACGTCTTGTGAAGCTGCGGCCGTCGAAGAAGAGTGCTTTGCTGAACGCCATTGGCGCGATGTTTCAGTTTCAGGGCGGAATCTCAGATTCCGATAAAGACCGAATCGTCGAGAAACTCCAGAAGCTTGGTCACATCTCCATTGACCAGAACAACCGTGTGTCCTTCGCAGAAAATGGCGCAAAGGTCTAACACTACGCTGCATCCGACCGGCCAAAAGCTGCGCTCTTGCCCGTCGGCTGAGCTTCGACGGTAGTTCTTCAGTCTCAATGCCCTTAATCGATCAAGCCAAGCCAAAGGAATAAAATTAGAGAATGATTATTCGTAAAGAGATCACCGAGGTGTTCACGCCGAGACAAGGAGAAGTGAATACCAAAATGTACGTTGATAGGCCTCTGCATGAGAGGTCTCTAGCGAGGGCCTTAAAAAGGAACTCGCATACGTTGCTTTTCGGTGATAGTGGAAATGGAAAATCATGGCTTTACAAAAAAGTCATGAAAGAGAACGGGATACCCTACGTCGTTGCCAACTGTGCTAACGCCTCAAGGTTGAAATCCATTACGCAGGAAATATGCAACTGCCTGATAGAGCCAGGAACGGTTACCAAATTAGGGTTCAGCGAAGAAAAGGCAGCTGAGGTAAGCGCATATTTTGCCAAAGGAGGCTTGAAGCACAGTGGAAACTATAATGTGAGCCAAGAGGAGCCTCTACTCAAGGCGTTTAAGATGTTTTCCGAAACGACATCAGATAGAAAAATAATAGTGCTAGACAACCTAGAATCCATATTCAACTCGAAAGAGCTTATGGACGAGCTGGCAGATATTGTTATATTGCTAGATGATGATCGCTACGCGTCATGCAACATAAACATCCTCATCGTAGGCGTGCCCAACGGGGTCCTTCAATATTTTAGTGAAACGAAGAATCTAGAATCGGTCTCCAACCGAATACAGGAGGTCGAAAAAGTTGCTAGTCTAGATTCTGGTCAAGTTATGGAAATCATAAAAAAGGGCTTTGATCAGTTATCGATCAAGATCACCGGGCAAACGTTGATAGATTTGTCAGACCATGTTTGGGATGTGACGTTGGGGATTGCTCAGCGCGTGCATGAATATTGTGAGTGCCTGGCTTATGAAGTCGAGGATAATGAATGGAAGTTTGACAAGGCACTTCTACAAAAGGCTGATCTGTCTTGGTTGAAGCAGGGTCTTCGGCAAAGTTACCATGTAATAGAGACTCACCTCAATAGCAGAGAAACAGCCGTCGCGAGAAGAAATCAAGTTATATACTGTATCGCTAAGATCCGGCAGCATCAGTTTGATTCTAACGACATCGATGCACTAATTAGGAAGGAGTTCCCTACGACTATCCCAGAAACAAATATGGGCATTGGATCGATACTAGGCGAGTTGGCAAAAGGCGATTCTCCGTTATTAAACAGAAATGACAGAAACAATTCATATTCAGTGCGAGACCCCCGTTATCTAATGTGCATTAGAGTTGCATTATATAAAGATCAGGTTTCCGAGAGGGTTGTTAAGAAACAGTTCTCGAGATGAACTAACAAGCCGCTCAAAGCCAACGCCGAAAAGCTGCGCAGTTTAGCGGAGCGTTGAGTGACAGCTTCCCTCAAAGCTGAACGGCAGCACCGGGTCGGGACGCGACGAGCAACCTTCTTAGTTCGGCGCCGGAAACCGGCCGCTCAAGTTTCGCATCCCGAAAGCTGCCGGACGCCATCGAGTGCAGCCGACCCGTTGCTGCCATTCGCGCACACCGTGAGTGAACGGCAGTCTTCTGAATGGAGCTGTCGCACACCCTATTCGACCACCGAAAACTGGTGAGTAGAAGCTGGCGGCCAAAATCGGCCGCTAGAGCGGCAACTGTTCTGCCGACGTCGCACTGCTCACGCCAGGGAGGCTGTGGGGGCAGTTCCTTGCCAAAGCGTAACGTCGCTCCAATATACTCAAAGCTACTACGCCGCAGGCTAACCCCTTACAGGTCGAACATGCTGCTCCGTAGTGTGTACGATGTGTATAGAGGGAGGCGCGATGCCGCGCACCAAGTGGCAGAAGAATGAGCCGGCGGAGTTCTTTCTCACCGTTTCCTGAACTGTTCAGTTTGACTGGCAACTTTCGCCCGTTGACGTATGGAACGAAAGATCATCTTCATCGACTTCGATGGCGTACTCCACCCGCCACAGTTTCTCCAATTTCAGGAGAAAGAGGGGGAACTGGTTCTGATAGGTGACCAAAGGTTCTGCTGGTCCGATTACCTTTGGGAGTGCGTCAGAGAAAGTGATTGCGAAATTGTCGTACATAGCTCGTGGCGCCACGGGCAGACGCTTGATGACATCCGCGCATTGCTGCCAGCAAAATTGGCCCGCAGAGTAAGCGGTATCACGTGTGGAGAGGATCGCTACGCGGGAATTCTGGACTACGTGCGTGAAACAAAGGTGGGCGCTTACCTTATCCTTGATGATGCCGCAGACGAGTTTCCCGAGTGTTGTCCAGAGCTCATCGTATGCGATCCGACCCAAGGGCTCAGTGACCCGTGGGTCTGCAACCGCGTTACCAACTTCATAGCTCGAGATGCCTCCACGCAAACCTCGCTTGTAGAGTTGCTGCATGATGAGGCGATCCTGACTGAGAATATTACGCGCCAGCGTTTTATGGCCGTAGATATCCCAACGCTCGAAGCCCTAGTCACTTTCAACGAGATAAGCAAGGCTGTCCCGACGGGACCGGGCATCTACCAAATATGGACTATGACTGGGATAGCACTCAAGGTCGGCATCAGTTCTGATTTGCGTAGACGTTTGCGGACACACCGTGCCTCACCTCTTAGGCGGTCCGTCCTCGCTAGGCATCTCAATCTCGACCGCACCTTGGCTCCCAATCACGACCTCACTACCGATGTAGGAAGGCAGCGCTTCTTGGCTGATGAATGTCGGATCGCGTTCATTAGTACATCGTCGCGCAGGGACGCGCGAAATCTTGAGATCCGCTTAGAACGCACGGGGAAATTCCGCTACATAGGCAAAGTCCGGGAACGCTAGACGATCTGAATCGCGCTCCCCTATCCCCCCAACATATCAACCGGACCTCTTCGCTTGTGCTCCAATCTCGTGTCTGTCTTGACCGAAAGCCTTATAGGCAATTCCTTGAAATAACGTACTCCAAAAGCAGGAGCGTCGCGTTAAGGTAGCATATCGTTATGAATTCCGAACTTACTTGCTTACGCGACGCTAAAAATAATGACTTTCGAAATGTTTTTCGCGAGAGGAAGAATGAAAAGCATCAGCAACTCGACCAGAAGTAGGCTTTTAATTATACACTTCATGGCTGTCTGCGCGCCCGCCACCGCAAGCCCGAATGTCCAATATTATCAATGCAAGTACCTAGGGAAGCTCTGATCTATTCAGCGCCGGTAAAATACTGAAGTCATAACCCGCGCTGCCACCATGAAGCAAACGACCTTCGCCTCGCTGGCTTTCGAACGGAAGAAGAAACAGACCCGCCGGGAGCGCTTCCTGGCCGAGATGGAGAAGGTCGTGCCTTGGGCAGCGCTGCTGGCAGTAATCGAGCCGCACTACCCGACGACGGGCCGGCGCGGGCGCCCGCCGATGCCGCTCTCGACGATGCTGCGGATCTACTTCATGCAGCAGTGGTACGCGCTGTCGGATCCGGCGATGGAAGATGCGCTCTACGAGGTCGAGTCGATGCGCCGCTTTGCTGGGCTGGACCTCACCGACGACGCGATGCCCGACGAAACGACGATCCTCAAGTTCCGCCACCTGCTCGAGAAGCACGCGCTGACCTCGCAGATGATGAACATCATCAACGACACGCTCGAGCAGCGTGGTCTCTTGCTCAAGGGCGGCACGATGGTCGACGCCACGATCATCCATGCGCCGCCCTCGACGAAGAACCAGGAACGCAAGCGCGACCCCGAGATGCATCAGACCAAGAAGGGCAACCAGTGGTACTTCGGCATGAAGGTTCATGTGGGCGCCGACGTCAATTCCGGGCTCGTGCATACCGTTTCGGTGACGCCTGCCAACGTCTCGGACATCAACCAATTGCCGCATCTGGTGCGTGAGGATGACCGGGCGGTGTTCGGCGACAAGGGGTACGTGAACAACAAGCTCAAGCGCGTCGCGCGCAAGGCGGGCCTGTTCTGGGGCGTCTCGCTCAAGGCCAGCAAGCAGCACCCGCTGACCGAGGCGAACAAGCGTTTCAACCACAAGATGTCCTCGATCCGCGCGCGGGTGGAGCATGTCTTGCGCGTCATCAAGCGCCAGTTCGGCTACACGAAGGTGCGCTACAAGGGGATCGCGAAGAACGCCGCCCAGGTGTTCTCGCTGATCGGACTGACCAACCTTTACTTGGCGAGGCGAGCCTTGATGAGTTGATGGGCGAAATCCGCCCGCTGCACCCGAAAACGGGTGCTCGGGGCCGAAAAGGCCTCGAAAAACACCGGTAGGCGCGGAAAAATCGATCATCGGAGTCGGCGAAAGCGGTTGGCTTGGGTGAGCGTGCTCAGAACATCAATTGATCAGGGGTTCCCTAGATGGCGTTTATGCAGAACAGGGAACCGGGAAAATAAAACAAGGTGATTCTTCTATATCAGCATACATCGATGCGGAGTTCTCAATTAATAGAGATACCGGATTGATAGTATTCAAGAAGAGGGGGCATGCCTCGGCAGAGGCTCTATTTCCTCCCGGCCAGCCTGATGTCGCGAAAGCAAACGAGCCACAGCTTGACAACTACCAGCTTATCTGGCGTGACCGATACGCGACTGGATACGAGCAGCACACCTTTCTGAGCATCAGAACGGGATTTGGGGGGAGCGGACCCTTTCCGTTTGTTCATATAACAACTACTGACAAGTTTCTTACTGGGCTTTGTTATCTAACTCCAGAGCCATAAGCTGTTGTCCGTCAGCGTTATATTCATCAAGCTCGATGCTATAGCTCATTCTAAGTTTTTAGGATGACTTGAATAAAGTGTAGGGCTGGCCTCTCGAAGAATATTTTCAATGCTCAATGATGTTTCGGATTGAATGAATTTGTTATAGCGCATATTTTGGATATATTCAGGCGTTCCAATTTCGCAGCTGGACAATACCAAATCAACTCCTTTCTCAGCTAGCTCTCTCTTTTCTTGAGCCAGATACTTTATTGACGCCAATCCATGAAGGTAATACTTGACTTCCCTTCTATCCAAATCTTTCTTAGCTCTAGCCTCTCCGTCGTTCAGACTTATGTGACGCCAAGCTATGTTGATCCAGCGAGGAGGAAGAATGTCATAAATTGGCATTTGCAAGAAGCTTTCTCCTGTAAGGACGGTTTCAATTCTATTAAATTGTTTGTCAGCCTTGTACGAGAAATAATAAATCGCACTTCCAAAGGAAGCGATAAGTATAAGAAAAGAGTGCATCTCTTTCTTCATTCGATTCATCCTTTCCGCACGATTTGAGGGTTTTCGGATTAGTGGCCTTGCTCTCTTCTTGGCTACCGCCACATCTCTGCGTCCGGTAAAAATTCTTATTTGTGCTTTATCGCTGGCTGTCGGCAATGGGACTTGAAGCGGTCGCTCGAGCGGCAGGGACTCCTTGCGTCCGAACAGCAGATTATGGCCGTGTCGAGCCAGGGCGGGGTTCATGTTGGCCGTCGTAAACCGGCCACTCAAGGGAATTGGGGTCCGGCCCCACTCTTGAAATCGAAATGTAACCACGACCGGCAGCTGATGGCCGATAGTACCCCCTCAGCATCATCACCGTAAGCAGCCGCCCGCCGGCAAAAGATGCGTGGCGGGCAGCCGCGCCGGGTTCAGATCTCAATCTGTTCGGAGATCTCCAAGGCATCATCGACCTCGATGCCCAAGTACCGCACTGTCGACTCCAGCTTGGAGTGACCCAGTAGGAGTTGAACGGCCCTCAGGTTCTTCGTGCGCTTGTAGATCAATGTCGCCTTCGTGCGTCGCATCGAGTGCGTACCGTAGGCGGACGGATCGAAGCCGGCGGCCACCACCCAGTGCTCGACGATCCTCGCGTACTGACGGGTAGAGACATGCGGTGAGTCGTGCAGGCGGCTCGGAAAGAGGAAGTCTTCCGACCTCAGGCCGGCCTTCGCGATCCATGCAGCCACAGCCGTGCGCGTCGGCTCGGTCAGTTCGAACTGCACAGGCCGATGGGTTTTCCGCTGCATGACCATGGCGCGTGAGAGCACCTGGTTTCCATGCGTCACGTCGCGCACCCGCAGGCTGACAAGGTCACACCCTCGGAGCTTGCTGTCGATCGCGAGGTTGAACATGGCGAGGTCGCGCACTTCGTGCGCATTTTGCAGATGAATACGGATGGCCCAGATGTCCTTGGGTTTGAGCGGTGCCTTCTGGCCCACCAGCTTCCCCTTGTTCCAGGCTTCCCGATTCGGATGTTCTCGGGTTTCCATGACAGACTCCTTGCTGTTGATCGGAGTCCGATTCTTGAGCCCGTGGCGTTCGGCCGCCATCGGCGAAGATGCCCACAGCGTGCGGTCGGGCAACTACTGCCGCCGATGTGCAGGGGTGGACTCTCGGTCTCCGCCACCGGATCTCCCTTGTGCGATCGTATCCGTATGGATACACTGCCGCCATGAACACCTTCCTGCGAACGGACGATTTTGACGCCTGGCTTGTCGGCTTGAAAGACAATGTGGCACGAGCTCGCATCGTCCACCGCATCCGCGCTGCCGAACACGGCAATTTTGGCGACTGTGAGCCGGTTGGCGAAGCCGTTTCGGAAATGCGCATCCACGTCGGTCCCGGGTATCGCGCTTACTACACGCGACGTGGAGCAGTGATCTATCTGCTTCTGCTGGGTGGGGACAAGTCGTCGCAAAAGCGCGACATCAAACGCGCCATCGAGATGGCGCAGGCTTTGGACAAGGAGTGAACGATGGTCAAGACCGCCACCTTTGATGCTGCCGATTACCTGAACGATGAAGAAACCATCGCGGAGTATCTGACGGCAGCCCTGGAAGACCCAAACCCGGATGTGTTCCTCGCTGCCGTTCGCGATGTAGCGCGCGCCCGTGGCATGGCGCAACTCGCCAAGGATGCGGGTCTTGGCCGTGAGAGCCTCTACAAGGCACTCACGCCCGGGGCCAAGCCACGCTATGACACGGTGCTCAAACTGCTTCATGCCCTGGGCGTGAAGATCTCAGCAACGCCAGTCCATTCTTGAGACTTGCGGTAGCGTCGGCCATCGCGCCCGAGCGATCGAGCGACAGAACTGCCTGCAGTCTCCCTCCGAGCTTCAATCCCTGACAGTCGAACGTCAGGCGACCAGCACATTGCTGTCTGACTGTGCCATCAAGCCACCGGCAGCTGAGGCCGATTATGTAGATGCCTCGATTATGTTGAGCCGCCATGGGCGTCGTACGCCAACCGCTCGGCTGGGG
>NZ_MBFM01000010.1 GCF_001696715.1 Thauera phenolivorans
ATCGCTGCTGCCGCCGCAGCCCCGACCGCTGCAGCCCACGCCGGCAGCGCCGACGCCGAATACGACATGGTGGTGCTCGGCGCCGGCCCCGGCGGCTACTCGGCCGCGTTCCGCGCCGCGGACCTCGGCCTCAAGACCGCGATCATCGAGCGCTATGCGACTCTGGGCGGCGTGTGCCTGAACGTCGGCTGCATCCCGTCCAAGGCGCTGCTGCACGTCGCCGGGGTCATGGAAGAGGCCGAGCACGTAGCATCCGCCGGCATCGGCTTCGCCAAGCCCTCGGTCGATGTCGATGCGCTGAGGAAGCACAAGGACGGCGTGATCGGCAAGCTGACGGGTGGCCTGGCCGGCATGGCCAAGGCACGCAAGGTCGACATTCTCCGTGGCTACGGACACTTCCTCGACCCGAACCACCTCGAGGTCGAGGAGACTACCGGCGACGCCCAGGAAAAGACCGGCGCGAAAAAGGTGGTGAAGTTCAAGCACTGCATCATCGCCGCGGGTTCGGCCGCGGTGCACCTGCCCTTCATCCCGCAGGATCCGCGCATCGTGGACTCGACCGGCGCACTCGAGCTGCGCCAAGTGCCGGCAAAGATGCTGGTGATCGGTGGCGGCATCATCGGACTGGAGATGGCTACCGTCTACTCCACGCTCGGTGCACGCATCGACGTCGTCGAGATGCTCGACGGCCTCATGCAGGGCCCGGACCGCGACGCGGTGAAGGTGTGGGAAAAGCAGAACGCCCACCGCTTTGACAAGATCATGTTGAAGACGAAGACCGTCGCCGTCGAGGCGAAGGAAGATGGCCTGTACGTGAGCTTCGAAGGCGAGGGCGCGCCGAATGAGCCGGTCAAGTACGACATGATCCTGCAGTCGGCCGGCCGCGCGCCCAACGGGAAGAAGATCGGCGCCGACAAGGCTGGGGTGATCGTCGGCGAACGCGGCTTCATCCCGGTCGATGCGCAGATGCGCACCAACGTGGCGCACATCTTCGCGATCGGCGACGTCGTCGGTCAGCCCATGCTCGCCCACAAGGCGGTGCATGAGGGGCACGTTGCGGCCGAAGTGGCCGCAGGCCACAAGGCGGCCTTCGACGCCACGGTGATTCCAGGCGTGGCCTACACTCATCCGGAAGTGGCCTGGGTCGGCTACACCGAGGCGCAGGCCAAGTCCGAGGGCAAGAAGGTCGAGACCGCGAAGTTCCCCTGGGCCGCTTCGGGCCGTGCAATTGCCAACGGCGCCGACTACGGCTTCACAAAGCTGATCTTCGACGCCGAGACGCACCGCGTGATCGGTGGCACCATCGTCGGCCCCTCCGCCGGCGACATGATCGGCGAGGTGTGCCTGGCCATCGAGATGGGGGCCGACGCGGTCGACATCGGCAAAACCATCCACCCGCACCCGACGCTCGGCGAGACGGTGGGCATGGCCGCCGAAGTGGCCCACGGGAGCTGCACCGACCTGCCGCCAACGCGCAGGAAATAGGCGGGCTCGACGCTTGCGACAAAAAGCCCGCCTCGCGCGGGCTTTTTTTCGTAATGCGCAACTCCCCCGAGTTCGACAGTTACGCGCGCAAGTGTTTGTTTTTGCTAGAGCGCACTTTCAAAAATGCCACTACAACAGCGCCAACTGCTCCGGCGTCGCTGGTTTT
>NZ_MBFM01000011.1 GCF_001696715.1 Thauera phenolivorans
GAGTCTCAAGGCTGAGCAGTTGATCACAGCGTAGCGAGCCCCGGAAGGATGGGGTTCGTGGAGCGCTTACGCCGCACCACGGACGTGGAAGCGCTGATCCGGCTGATGGTGCTCAACCGCCTGTGCGACCCCGGGTCCAAGCTTGGCGTGCTGCGCTGGGTGCAAACCGTGGCGCTGCTGGCCGGCTTCGGCCCGAAGGCGGTCACGCACCAGCAGTTGCTGCGCAGCCTCGATGCGCTGATGGACCACCAGGATGAGGTCGATGCCGTGGTCGCCGGGCTGCTGCACCCGCTGATCGATCAGGATCTGTCGGTGGTCTTCTACGACCTCACCACGATCCGCAGCGAAGGCTCAGCCAGCAGGCCGGCGACGTGCGCCAGTACGGCATGGCCAAGGAGGGGTTGATCGCCCGCCAGTTCATGCTCGGCGTGGTGCAGACCGCCGAGGGGCTGCCGATCTACCACGAGGTGTTCGACGGCAACACGGCCGAGACGCGCACCTTGCTGCCCACGCTCACCAAGGTGCTCGAGCGCTTCCCGTCGGTGCAGCGCCTGGTGCTGGTCGCTGACCGAGGACTGCTCAGCCTGGACAATCTCGAAGCGCTGAAGGCCGTGCGCCTGGCCAGCGGCAAGCCGCTCGAATTCATCGTCGCGGTGCCGGGCCGGCGCTACAACGAGTTCATCGAGCTGCTCGAACCCTTCCACGAACAGCAGTGCGCCACCGCCACGCAGGAAGTGATCGCGGAGCACGCCTGGAACGCGCTGCGGCTGGTGGTCGCCCATGACCCGGTGGCTGCGGCCACCAAGACCCAACAGCGCAACGAACGCATCGACGCGCTGATCCGCCAGGCGGACGAATGGTCGGGCAAGCTCACCGAGCAGGATGAAGGTGTGAAGCACCCGAGGTTCGACACTTCACCCCGATTTTCGCCCCTTTTCGGAAAGTGCCTTCAGCACCGGCGCGGGTTTCAAGGCCGCGACCGCAAAAGTGCTGTGGTGGCACGTTTGTAACAGCCACCCTCAAGCTTGACGGCGCTTCTTAGGTGGTTAAAGTGGCGGCATCATGCACGTCAAGCTCACCACCTCCGGAGGTCGCCGCTACGTCCAACTCGTCGAGTCCTATCGCGACGAGGCTGGCCGGGTAAAGAAGCGCACCGTTGCCACGCTCGGCCGCGCCGAGCAGGTCGATGGGTCGCTCGACGCGGTGATCAACGGCCTGCTCAAGATCACCGGCCGCGAGCCGATGGGCGCCAAGCCGCCGGCGCCGACGGTGTCGTTCGAGTCCGCGCGGGCACTCGGTAACGTGTGGGCGCTGACCGAGCTGTGGAAGTCGCTGGGTTTCTCGGAGCTGCGGCGGGTATTTCGCCGCACGCGCCGCACCACGGACGTGGAAGCGCTGATTCGGCTGATGGTGCTCAACCGCCTGTGCGACCCCGAATCCAAACTCGGCGTGTTGCGCTGGGTGCAGACGGTGGCGCTGCCCGACTTCGGACCGAAGGCGGTCACCCACCAGCAGTTGCTGCGCAGCCTCGATGCGCTGATGGATCATCAGGACGAGGTCGATGCCGTGGTCGCCGGGCTGCTGCGACCGCTGAT
>NZ_MBFM01000012.1 GCF_001696715.1 Thauera phenolivorans
AGTTGTGTGCGTCAAGTTGTGCAAAAGGGTTGATCAGGTATTCGGTTGATTCCGGGTTGCCGTGGTCGGCGCGCAGGGCGTAGCCCGGAGCGCCGACCACGGCGGCGGCCGTCAGGCGGCCAGTCTCAACAGCTCCTTCTTCTGCTCGGCCAGCAGTGCCATGTTCAGGTAACGGTTGTCCTCGAGCCACGTCTCGTGGGTTTCGACGCACAGCGCCCGAATCAGCCGCAGACACGACTCGGTGTTCGGGAAGATCCTCACCACGCGCGTGCGCCGCTTGATCTCCTCGTTGAGGCGCTCGAGCATGTTGGTGCTCTTCAAGTGCTTGTGGTGCGCCCGGGGCAGCCGGTAGAAGCTCAAGGTTTCGCCGATGTTGCTCTCGGCCCAGTCGACGAGCTTCGGGTACTTGCCCTGCCACTTGGTGATCCACGCCGCCAGATCGCGGTTGGCTTCCTGCAAGTCGCGCCGGTCGTAGATCCAGCGCAGCTCCTGCAGACAGTCGTCGTCGGCCTTCCTGGGCAGGTAATCGAGCGCGTTGCGCAGGAAATGCACATAGCAGCGCTGCCATGCCGCTTCGCACAACACCTCGCTGATCGCCTTCTTCAGGCCCGCGTGGTCGTCCGAGACCACGAACTCCACGCCGGTGAGCCCACGCTCCTTGAGCCGCAGCAGGAAGTCCTTCCAACTGCTCAGGCTCTCCCGGTTTGCCGTCTCGACCGCCAGCACCTGACGCTGCCCCTCCCAGTTGATGCCAATGGCGATCTGCACCGCCATCGAGCGGATCACACCGTCCTCGCGCACCTTCTCGTAGCGCGCATCCAGAATCACGTACGGATACGCCTCTTCCAGTTGCCGGCTGGCAAAGCGCTCGAGCGCCTCGTCCAGGCTCTTGTTGATCGCCGAGATGGCCGAGGCCGAGAAGCTGTGCCCGCACAGCTCTTCGGTGATCGCCTTGACCTTGCG
>NZ_MBFM01000013.1 GCF_001696715.1 Thauera phenolivorans
CCGCCGCCGCGACAAGCTCAAGGCGCTGTACTGGCACCGCAACGGCTTCTGCCTCTGGTACAAGCGACTCGAAGCCGAGCGCTTCGCCTGGCCGGCGGCCGAGGCGGGCCAGCCCACCTGCACGCTGACGATGAAGGAGCTTGAGTGGCTGCTCGAAGGCTTCGATCTGTGGGCGGCTAAACCGCATAAAACGCTGCATTACCAATCAGTTACGTAGCATGATCGGGTATAATTCCGGCATGCCGCAACGTACCGCCGTCCCTCGCTCGAACCCCGCCGTCGGCGTGTGCGCATCCGTCCTCCCCGAGCAGTTGCCCGACGATCCAGCGGCGCTCAAAGCTTTGCTGCTGGCACAGCAGCAGGCGTTCGAGGCACGTGAAGCCGAACGGCAGGCAGCCTTTGATGCCCGCGAGGCGGAACTGCAAAAGGCCTTCGAGGCGCGCATCCTCGAGATCTACGAGCAACTACGCCTGGCGCGTCGGCGCATGTTCGGGCCCAGCAGCGAATCGCACGCGGGCCAGGGCTGGCTCTTCGACGAGGCCGAAGCGCTGGCCGCATCCGCACCCGAGGCGGACGACACCGCGACTCTGCCGCCCCCGGCCACCGAGCCGTCTGGCCAGACCCCGGCCGACGCCGGCAAGAAGAAGGCGCGCGGCAAGCGCAAGCCTTTGCCCATCGAGCTGCCGCGCATCGACGTCATCCATGACGTCCCCGAGGCCGAGCGCACCTGCGCCTGCGGCACGCCCATGGTCGAGATCGGCCAGGACGTCAGCGAACAGCTCGATATCGTGCCGATGCAGGTGCGCGTGCTGCGCCACATCAAGAAGCGCTACGGCTGTCCCAAGG
>NZ_MBFM01000014.1 GCF_001696715.1 Thauera phenolivorans
GGCCCTGTCGACCTACATGGGCCATGCCGAGATCTTCTACACGTACTGGTACCTCACCGGCGTTCCCGAGTTGATGGCGATCACAGCCGGGCGGTTCGAGCAATTCGCCGATCTCGCGGGAGACGATGATGCGTAGGCAAGCCAAACCACCGCCATCGTTTCCCGCGCTCGTACAAGCCTTCTTCGTCGAGCACCTGACACAACAACGCGCCCTCAGCCCGCGCACTGTGGCCGCTTACCGGGATGCCTTCATGCTCTTCCTGGGCTTTGCCGAGGCGCGCCTTGGCCGGTCGCCGGCGCTACTCACGCTGCCCGACATCACGCCCGATCTGATCATGGCCTTCCTCGATCATCTGGAACGCGATCGGCACAACAGCGTGCGTAGCCGCAATGCCCGTCTCGCGGCGCTGCGTTCGTTCCTGAAGTTTGCGGCGCACCGCGACGTGTCATCGCTGCAGGTGATTGAACATGCGCTCGGTGTTCCGGCAAAACGCTTCGAATGCCCGATGCTCGGCTATCTGTCCCGGGAAGA
>NZ_MBFM01000002.1:0-169528 GCF_001696715.1 Thauera phenolivorans
ATCGTCAGACTAACCCCATCCCTCCCGCGCCCGATCCATCTCATCAATGGATCGGGCGTCGGCCGTCTACGCGATCCGTCGAACTGAGGTATATTGCAACGCAGCAAAGCCGCCTTGCCGCTCTCTGCAGCACCCGATGGCTTGCGGTGTTCAACCGCCCGCTCCGGCGAATCGAGGTGCTGCGTAGATTGCATCGTGGTGGGGTCCGCTCGCGTGAGCGCGAGATACCCGGGAATAAACCGACTAGTTAAAGGAAGCTCTCTATGACCCAAGGCAATCCTTCGTTCCTGCGCAGGATCGGCATCGCTTTCGGCGGCTTTTTTGCGTTGCTCGGAAATGCGGAAGTCGCGGGGCGGTATCAACGCATGCGCGCCGGCGAAGAGACGCTTGCGCAGGCGGGGACCGGAGTGTCGCCGGCCCACAGACCTGCAGCCGCGGCAGCGCTCCACGAAGCACCGCATGAGGCCGCGCTGCAGCTTCTGGGGATGCTCCAGCGCGATGCGCGGTTCATCGATTTCGTGGAAGAGGAGGTGACGGCCTATTCGGACGCCGACATCGGTGCGGCGGCACGCATCGTGCATGAGGGATGTCGCAAGGTACTGCGGGAGCATTTCACTATCGAACCCGTGTACAGCGAGCCGGAAGGTAGCCGCATCACCGTGGCCGACGGTTTCAACGCCGCTGCGGTCCGCCTGACGGGAAGAGTGGTGGGCGATCCCCCATTCAGCGGCACGCTCGCGCATCGCGGCTGGCGGGTCACCGAGACGCGGCTTCCGATGCTCGCGAACGGGCATGACGTTTCCATCGTCGCGCAGGCGGAGGTGGAGCTGTGAGCGCGGCCCGGTACGCGATCGGGATCGACCTGGGAACGACGCATTGCGCCCTGTCGTATGTCGACATCGAGGCGAGCGACGGTGAGGCGGTGCGCCAGGAGGTGCTGCCGATCGCGCAACTCAGCGGTCCTGGTGCGGTCGAGGAACTCTCGCTACTGCCATCCTTCCTCTATCTGCCGCACGAGAGCGAATTCGTCGCTACCGATCTCGCTCTGCCGTGGTCCGCTGCGACGGATGCGATCGTTGGCGAACTGGCGCGCAGTCGCGGTGCAGCGACGCCGATCCGGCTGGTGTCGAGTGCCAAGAGCTGGCTCTGCCATGCGGGTCTTGATCGGCGCTCGGCGCTGTTGCCGGTGGATGCGCCGCCGGAGCTCGAACGGCTCTCTCCGCTCGATGCCTCGGTGCGCTACCTGTCGCACCTGCGCGAGGCATGGAACGCGAAGCATCCCGATGCGCCTTTCGACGACCAGGACGTCACCGTCACGATTCCGGCGTCTTTCGACCCGGCTGCACGCGAGCTGACGGCCGAGGCCGCATCCGCCGCAGGCTTCGCGAGCGTGACGCTGCTCGAGGAGCCCCAGGCTGCGCTCTACAGCTGGATTCAGGCCAGCGACGGGGCCTGGCGCAAGGACGTGCGCCGCGGTGACGTGATCCTCGTGGTAGACGTTGGGGGCGGCACGACCGACCTCTCGCTGATCGCGGTGCTCGAGCGCGAGGGCAATCTCGAGCTTCACCGGGTGGCCGTCGGTGACCACATCCTGCTCGGCGGCGACAACATGGACCTCGCCCTCGCCTACGCAGTGGTGCGCAAGCTCGCCGCCCAGGGGACTCGGCTTGACGCCTGGCAGGTGAGGGCGCTCGCCCACGGCTGCCGGGCGGCGAAGGAGGCGCTACTCGGCGACGCCGATCTCGCGAGCTTCCCGGTGGTGGTGCCGAGCCGCGGGTCGAAGCTGGTGGGCGGCTCGATCCGCACCGAGATTACGCGGGATGAACTGACACAAACGCTGGTCGACGGCTTCTTTCCCGAAGTCGATGCTGCGGAACGCCCACAGACGCGCGCGCGCGCCGGCCTGAGCCAGGTGGGCCTGCCTTATGCGCAGGATGCGGCGGTAACCCGTCACCTGGCGGCCTTCCTCGGCCGGCAGCTCGGCGCGACAGCCGAACTGGAAGGTTTCTCGGATGCTATTCCGGACGGTGCCAGCTTCCTGCACCCGACCGCGGTGCTGTTCAACGGCGGCGTCCTGAAGTCGGAGCTGATCGCCGAGCGGATGATGAAGGTGCTCAATGGCTGGCTCGAAGCGGAGCGCGGCGAGCCCGCGCGCCTGCTCGAGGGCGCCAATCTCGACCTCGCGGTGGCGCGCGGCGCGGCCTACTACGGCTACGTCCGTCGCGGCAAGGGTGTGCGCATCCGCGGCGGAACGGCGCGTGCGCACTACGTGGCGGTGGAGTCGGCGATGCCCGCAGTACCCGGCATGGAGCCGCCGATCGAGGCCTTGTGCGTGGCGCCGTTCGGCATGGAGGAGGGCAGCGAGGCGGCGCTGCCGGAACAGGAGTTCGGTCTGGTGGTGGGCGAGCCGGTCCGTTTTCGTTTCTTTGGCTCCAGCGTGCGCAGGCAGGACGAGGTCGGCACCCGGCTGGACTTCTGGGACGAGGACGAGCTCCAGGAGCTCGAGGAGATCGAGGTCAACCTCCCCGCCGAAGAGCGGACGCCCGGCGCGATCGTCCGGGTCAAGCTGCACGCCAGGGTCACCGAGACGGGCACGCTCGAGCTCGAGGCTCTGCCGGTCGATGGCAGCGAGCGCTGGAAGGTCGAGTTCGATGTGCGTGGGGACGGGCGCGACGATCACCCGGCGCGGGCCGACGCCTGAAAGACGGGAGATTGTCAGAGGGCATGGATTATCTCGTCGGCATCGACCTCGGTACCAGTAACACGGTGCTCGCGTTCGCCCGGTGCGGAAGCCAAGAGATCCGGATCCTGCCGGTGGATCAACTGGTGGCGGCGGGCGAGGTGGATGCGCGCGCGCAGTTGCCTTCGGTGCGCTATCACCCGGCGCCGGGCGAGCTTCCGGCGGACGACCTGCGCCTGCCCTGGCAGGCCGGGGATCCGGGGGGGCTGGCCGATGTGGTGGTGGGCGACTTCGCGCGCGAGCTCGGCACTCAGGTTCCTGGGCGCCAGGTCGCCAGCGCCAAGAGCTGGCTGTCGCATCCCGGAGTGGACCGCACCGCACCGATCCTGCCCTGGGGGGCGGAGCCGGGTGTCCCCAAAGTGTCGCCGCTGCACGCGAGCGCGAGCTATCTCGCTCACCTGCGCGCGGGCTGGAATGTCCGCTTTCCCGATGCGCCGCTCGAGCGCCAGTGGATCGTGCTCACCGTGCCCGCTTCCTTCGACGAAGGCGCGCGCGCACTCACCGTCGAGGCTGCACGGCTTGCCGGGCTGCCGCAGGTCCATCTGCTCGAGGAGCCTCAGGCCGCGTTCCATGACTGGCTCTTCCTGCATCGCGCGCAGCTCGCGGCCGCGCTCACCGATGCGGGCCTGATCCTGGTGTGCGACGTCGGCGGCGGCACCACCGACTTCACCCTGATCCGGGTCGAGCCGGGAGCGGGTGGGCCGTTGCTGACCCGGATCGGGGTCGGCGACCACCTGATGCTGGGCGGCGACAACATGGACCTGACACTCGCGCACGCGGTCGAACGGCGAATGGGCGAGGGCACCAGGCTTTCTGCGGGCCGATTCTCCCAGCTCGTACAGCGCTGCCGGGTGGCGAAGGAGCAACTGCTCGCGGCCGATGCGCCCGAGCGGGTGGCGGTCACTTTGGTCGGCGCGGGCGCCAGGCTGGTCGGCGGTGCGCGCACGGTCGAGCTCGAGCGCGAGGAGGTCGAACGCCTCATCGTGGATGGCTTCTTCCCCCGCGTTGCGGCCGACGCCTCGCCGCAGCGCCGGCGCAGCGCGATCGTCGAGTTCGGCCTGCCCCATCCGGCGGATCCTGCGATCACCCGCCATCTGGCGGAATTCCTGCGGCGTCAGGCCGAGGAGCGGGGCGAGGTGGAGGGCGATACGGGCGCAGGCGCGCTGCCCGATACCATCCTCCTCAACGGCGGGGTCTTCCATGCGCACGCCCTGATCGAACGCCTGGTCGACACGATCGGCGGATGGCGGGGGGGGCCGCCGCGGGTGCTCAACAATGCGGAGCCCGATCTGGCCGTCGCCCGCGGCGCGGTCGCCCACGCGCTCGCGCGCAGCGGGGTCGGCGCGGGCGTCGGCGGCGGCTCTGCGCGCAGCTACTTTCTCGTGCTGGAGGACGAGGCCGGCGGGCGGCGCGGCATATGCGTGCTCCCGCGCGGCACCGAAGAGGGCCGCGAGGTGCCCCTGCCCGCACGCAGCTTCGCACTGCGCCTCGGACAGGCGGTGAGCTTTCACCTTGCCTCGACCGCCTCGAGCCACGCTTATCGGGCAGGCGAACTGATCAATCTGGACGATCCCGGTTTCATCCGCCTGCCGCCCCTGGTCGCCGCGCTGCCAGCCCCCGCGGGCGGGCGCGGTCGGGAGGTCGCGGTCAGGCTCACCGCCGCGCTCGACGAGGTCGGCACGCTCGGGGTGCATTGCGTGAGCTGTGCCGACGAGGGCCAGCGCTGGCGGCTGAGCTTCGCGTTGCGCGGTGAGCCGGCGACGGCGGCAAGCGACGAAACGGGCGGGCTGCCGCCGCGCTTCGACGATGCGATTGCCGCAATCGAGTCGGTATTCGGTTCCCAGTCGAAGGAGGTCGACGCCAAGGCGGTTCGTCAGTTGCGCGCCCGTCTCGAACGTCTGCTCGGCAAGCGCGAGCGCTGGGACCTGAACCTGTTGCGCGCGTTGTTCGACGCCCTGTGGGAGCGCGTCAGACGCCGTCGGCGCTCCGCCGAACACGAACGGGTGTGGCTCAACCTGGCGGGGTACTGCCTGCGCCCGGGCCAGGGCGCACCGCTCGACGAATGGCGCGTCGAGCAGCTGTGGTCGCTTTTCGCGCAGGGTATCCAGTATGTCAACGAGAGCCGAAACTGGGCCGAGTGGTGGACCCTGTGGCGGCGGGCGGCGGGCGGGCTCGACGCGGCAGCGCAGCTGCAGCTGCTCGAGACTCTCGCTGAGCATCTCGAGGCGATGGAGGCGGGTCGCAGCGGGCCGCTCTACGCGAGCTACGACGACATGGTGCGGCTCACCGCCTCGCTCGAGCAGGTGCCCGTGATGCACCGGATCGAGGTGGGCCGCTGGCTGCTCGAGCGCCTGCGCCGCCCTGCGGAGAAGCCGCACACCTGGTGGGCGCTCGGCCGTGTGGGCGCGCGCGAGCTGCTCTACGGCAGCGCCCACAACGTGGTGCCACCCGCGATCGCAGCCGAGTGGCTCGAGGCAGTGTGCGCGCTCGACTGGAAGGCGGTGGAGCCGGCCGCCTTCGCCGCAGCCCAGCTCGCCCGCCGGAGCGGCGACCGCGCGCGCGACCTGCCGTCCGCGCTGCGCGAGGAGGTCGCCACCCGGCTCGAGGCGGCGAAGGTGCCGCCGAGCTGGGTCACGATGGTGCGCGAGGGCGGGATGCTCGACGAGGAGGACCGGCGGCGCAGCTTCGGCGAGTCGCTCCCGCCGGGGCTGAAGTTGCTTCGAGAGGCTTGAGCCGGGACGTTCCGCGTGACGGGACCGATCAAATCCTGCTTGACCTACTTTGAGTGATCTCCTAAAATGCGCGGCTTCGTAGGGCGGTTAGCTCAGCGGTAGAGCACTGCCTTCACACGGCAGGGGTCACTGGTTCGATCCCAGTACCGCCCACCACTGTCTTTACGGTGGTCCTACGAAAAATCCGCTTCGCAGGATCCGGCCTTCTGGCCCGATCGCGAACCGGGCGGTTAGCTCAGCGGTAGAGCACTGCCTTCACACGGCAGGGGTCACTGGTTCGATCCCAGTACCGCCCACCACGAATACTGAAAAGCCGGCCTCGCGCCGGCTTTTTGCTATCTGTCCGCCGGAGCAACGCCATGCATCAGCCGCCGATCCGCTACCGCGTCGAGCCCCACCGTCCCGAGGCCCACCTGTTCCGGGTTCGCTGCACGGTGGCCGATCCCGATCCGGCGGGGCAGGTCTTCACGCTTCCGGCCTGGATTCCGGGCAGCTACATGATCCGCGAGTTTGCGCGCAACATCGTCAGCCTGTGTGCGGCGGACGAGGGCGGCGCGGCGCTCGCGGTGGAAAAGCGCGACAAGCACAGCTGGCGCGTGGCATCGCCTGCCGGGGGCGGGGCGATCGTGGTCGATTACGAGGTCTATGCCTGGGACCTGTCGGTGCGCGCTGCGCATCTCGACCGCACCCACGGGTTCTTCAACGGCACGAGCGTGTTCCTCGCCGCCGAAGGCCGGCGCGAGCGCGAGTGCCTGGTCGATATCGTCGCGCCGCGCGGGGTCGAGGGCGAACCGTGGCGCGTGATCACCGCCTTGCCGCGCGCCGAGGGCGTGGCCGGTGCGGCGCCGATGCATGGCTTCGGCCTTTATCGCGCGGCCGATTATGACGAGCTGATCGACCATCCGGTCGAGATGGGCAGCTTCAGCCTCGCCGCCTTCGAGGCAGGCGGGGTCCGCCACGAGATCGCGCTCACCGGTCGTCACGACTGCGACACCGCGCGCCTGTGCGACGATCTCGCGCGCATCTGTGCCTGGCAGATCGCGCTCTTCGGCGCGCCTGCGCCGGTCGATTACTACGCCTTCCTCACCATGGTGGTGGGCGACGGCTACGGTGGGCTCGAGCATCGCGCCTCGACGGCCTTGCTCGCCAGCCGCGCCGATCTGCCGTGGAAGGGCATGGTGGGCATGCCCGATGGCTACAAGAATTTCCTCGGCCTGTGCAGCCATGAGTATTTCCACACCTGGAATGTCAAGCGCATCAAGCCCGCGGCCTTCGTGCCCTACGACCTCGCGGTGGAGAACTACACGCGTCTGCTGTGGGCCTTCGAGGGCTTTACCTCCTACTACGACGATCTCGCCCTGGTGCGCTCGGGCGTGATTGACGCGGACGATTATCTCGGCCTGCTCGGCAAGACCGTCTCCAACGTGCTGCGCTCCCCGGGTCGCTTCCGCCAGAGCGTCGCTGAGTCCTCCTTCGACGCGTGGACCAAGTTCTACCGCCAGGACGAGAACGCGCCTAACGCGATCGTCAGCTACTACGCCAAGGGCGCGCTGATCGCGCTCGCACTCGACCTCCGGCTGCGCGCGGGCAGTCGCGGCGAGAAGAGCCTGGACGATGTGATGCGCCTGCTGTGGCAGCGCCACGGGGCGAGCGGCGAGGGCGTCGCCGAGGACGGCATCTTCGCGGTCGTGGCGGAGGTCGGCGGCCCCCGCCTCGGCAGGCGTCTGTCGGACTGGCTGCGCGAGGCGGTCGAGGGCACCGATGACCTGCCGCTTGCCGAGCTGCTCGCGCGATTCGGCGTCGAGTGGAAGGCCGAAGCGGCCAGCAAGGGCCCGGTGATCGGCGCCAAGCTCGCCGAGAGCGGCGGCGAAGTGCGGCTGGCGAGCGTGTTCGACGGCGGGCCGGCCGAGCGCGCCGGTCTTTCGGCGGGCGACGTGCTGGTCGCGGCAGATGGCCTGCGGATCGGCACGATCGCCGGTCTCGAGGCGATGCTCGCCCGCCGCGCCGCCCGAGCGCCGCTCGAACTTCATGCCTTCCGTCGTGACGAGTTGATGACGTTCGAGCTCGAACTCGCGGCCGCGCCGGCCGAGCGGATCACACTCAGGCTCGCCCCGCGCGCCGGCGCCGGCGCGCGTACCCTGCGCGACGGCTGGCTCGGCAGCTGAGTTTAGCCGCCCGCGAGGGTGCCATGACGGCGTATCACGCTGCGCAGCAGGACGCCGAACAGCACGGTGGCGAGCACCGTCGCCAGCACACTCGCTTCCCAGAATCCGGCCACGCTCGGCGCCTCGACGCGCGTGCCGGCGTGGTAGCTCAGCCAGTAGCCGCCCCCCAGGCCCACGCCCCAGAAGCACAGGGTGTGCAGGAACATCGGCAGCAGGGTCACCTTGTAGCCGCGCAGCGCATGCGCAGCCACCGTCTGCAGCGCGTCGCTGAGCTGGTAAACGCAGACGTAGAACACCAGCGCGAGGGCGACCGCGCGCACGGCCGGGTCGCCGGTCGACAGCGCGATCACCGGCTCGCGCACGACCCACAAGCCCACCCCCAGCACGACCGCGAAGGAGGTGGTCAGCCACAGGCTCACCTTCACCGCCATCCGCGCCCGCACCCAGTCGTGCGCGCCGGCGGCCTGGCCCACCATCACCAGGGTGGCGATCGACATCGACAGCGGCAGCATGTAGGTCAGCGCGGCGAAGTTGGCCACCACCCGGTGGCCCGCCACGGCCTCGGCGCCGAGCCGGGCGACGAAGAGCGCGACCAGGGTGAAGGAGGTGATCTCGATGAAGGTGGAAAAGCCCATCGGCACGCCGAGCCGCAGCAGCGCGGCGAGCTCACGCGGCCGCGGCGCCTGCCAGTCGGAGAAGATGCGGTAGGCGCGATAGGCCGGGTTGCGCAGCAGGTATCCCAGCCCGCAGGCGAGCGCGAGCCAGCTGACGAGCGCGGTCGACACCCCGCAGCCGGTGCCGCCGAGCGGCGCGAGGCCGAGCCTGCCGTTGGTCAGCGCCCATGCCAGCGGAATGTGGGCGGCGGCGGCGATGAAGCTGATCACCATCAGCGCGCGCGGCCGGCCGAGCGCGTTGTTGAATGCGTAGAAGGTGCGGTACAGCAGTACTGCAGGCAGGCCGATCGCGGTTGCCTGCAGGTAGCTCGCGGTCTTGTCCGCCACCTCCGGCGGCACCCGCGCGAGCTCGAGCAGCGGCGCCGGCCAGGCGAGCACGAGGGTGCCCGGCACCGCCAGCATCAGCGCGAGCCAGAACCCCTGTTGCAGCGCCGGGCCGATCGCCTCGCTACGTCCGCCGCCGTATAGGTGGGCGACGGTCGGCGCCACCGCCTGCAGGATGCCCACCAGCAGCATCACGACCGAGATGTAGAGGCCGCTGCCGACCGCGACCGCTGCCAGGTCGGCGGTGCCGTAGCGACCGGCGATCAGAGTGTCGGCCACCATCATCGACATCGACAGCAGCTGTGCGATCAGCACCGGCCAGGCGTGGTGCAGCAGCTGGTGGGCGACGGTGGCGGCGCTGGCGTCCGCTGTGCCCGCGCCGGGCGGAGGGTTCAAGAGCGCTCCGTGGCGGCGTCCGCGGCGAGCTTGCCGCGCCAGTAGCGCCACGCCATGAGGGCGAACAACGCGCCCATGATGAGGAAGAAGCCGATGCTCTGCCAGAAGGCGTGCGGGTCGGTGGCGAGCAGGTAGTCGCGCGGCGGGCGAACGAAATGCACCTTGCCTTCGATCAGGCCGCGGATCGCCGCGGCGAGCAGCGCAAGCGCAGGGGAAAACCACACCAGCAGTCCGCCGGCGACGATGCCGCGGTCGAGCAGGGGGCTCGGCCGGCTGCGCGGCAGGTAGACGCTCTCGACGCCGTGCCAGACTGCGAGCAGGAAGCCGATCGCCGCCGCCAGCGGGGTGAGCGCGAGCACCGCGCCGAGCAGGGTGGCAGCGAGCATGAACACGGCACCTTCGAGCGGCAGGATCCGGGCCCAGATGGGTTCGAGACGGCTGAAGAGCAGGTAGGAGAGCGGCAGCGCGACGAGGAAAATGACGAAGGCGCGGGCAGCGCGGCGACGGGCGGCGTCACCGGCGGTGCCGACGAGCGGCGCGGGAGCGGAAGCGGACATGGTTCTCGATGCGGCCACGCGGGCCAGCCGGCAGCGGGCTGCCGTGCCGCGGGCGGAAAACGGAAGGGGCGGTTGCGGTGCAGCAGTGTACTACGTCCGGTCCGCGGCGGCGGTGCGCGCGGCCCCGACGCGGTGGTCGCTGCTGCTACCCGGGCACTGCGCGATCAGCCGAAATAACCATGGAGGTACCAGCCGCCGGGTGGGTCGAGCTCGCGGAACACCCACCACATGGCATCGCCCGGGCCGCGGGCGAGGTAGTAGTCGCGCCGGATCTCGGCCTCGTCCCACCAGCCACTCTCGATGCGTTCCGGTCCGCTGAGCAGGGCGACAGACGACGGCCGCAAGGCCTTCGGCTGCGGCAGCAGCCATAGGGGGCGGCAGCGCGGGCCGGACGGCGCGAGGCGGTCCGCCGCCTTGGCCGCGGGTGATTCGAGCAGCGGATGGACGCCGGCGGCGGGGCGATGATCGGCATGGGCCGACAGCCGGGCCAGCGCCGTGCTGCCGAGGCGGGCGCGCAGGCGGGCAAGCAGGTGCAGCGCGTTCTCTGCGGCCTCGCCGGGACGCTCGAAGAGCTCGCCGGCGCGGGCGTCGAAGGCGAGCGGCGCGGCCGCCGACAGCCGCAGTTCGCACACCGCGGCGGGCAGCGCGAGAGCCGCAAGGTGTTCGCGCGCGAGCAGGGTGAGTCGTGCCTCGTCGCGGCAGGGCGTGCCGGTGACGATCTCGAGCACCGTCGGCGGCCGGTGCTCGTGAAGGAGTTCCAGCCGGCAGTGGTCGATGCCGGCGTGGCGGGCGGTAAGCCAGCCGGCGAGGCCGGCGAACAGGCGGCGGCAGGCGAACAGCAGCGGCTCGACGCTGTCGGTCGCAAAGCTCAACGGCAGGCGCTGCAGGTAGGTGGGCGGCGCCTCGAACCAGGGCCTGGGGTCGGGGCGTTCGCCGCGGGCGCGGGCGAGCACGGCGCCGACCGCCTGGGCCTGGCGGCGGGCGAGGCCGGCGGCGGGAAGGCGGCGCACCTCGCCGATCCGGCCCAGGCCGACGCCCTCGAGCAGATCCAGGGTCGCGCTGTCGACCTCGCCACAGGTGCCGAGCACGCGCAACGGCAGGCGGTCGAGCGCCGCCCGCCAGTCGTCGCTGCCCGCGGGCACGGCCTCGGCGCAGCGCGCGAACCAGCTCGCCGCGAGCGGGGTGGGGGCGAGCGCGGCATGGGCGCTCAGGCCGAGGGCCACGAGGCCGTCGTCGACCTCGCGGCGGATCGCTTCCGCGCCACCGAACAGGCGCAGGCTGCCGCCGATCTCCAGCAGCAGGCCGTCATCGCCGGCGAGGCTGACGCGCGGGGTGAAGGCCCCCGCCCAGGCGGCGAGCTCGGCGAGGGTGCCGGCCTCGAGGCGGGCGTCGCGCATCCGCGCCTGCAGACCGGGGGCGATCGCACGTGCAGCCGCCACGCTCATGCCGGGGGTGATGCCGGCGGCGCGGGCCTCGCGACCGACCGCGATCAGTCGCGGGCGGACAGGCGAGTCGGCGAGCGCGAGCAGGCCGGGCGTGGCGTTGCCGCGGGTGAAGACCTGCAGCCCGAGATCGGGGAGGAAGAGGGCCAGCCACAACATGGCGAGTGAGGCGCAAGTGGGGGCGTCAGCCCGCCTGCAGGCTGGGGGCGACGGCGGTGGGGGCGGGGTGGAAGGGCTGCACGGCGGCGGAGGGCTCCGCCGCCGCGACCAGGCCGTCATGCACCGGCAGGCGCAGCGGCGCGGTCAGCGGCGGACCGCGCCGCTTGAGGATGTGGATCTCGAGTGCGCCGGGGGCGGCCGACAGCAGCAGGCGCAGCGGTGCGGGCGAGGCCTGGCGGGCGGCCGCCGGGGGCCGGAACAGGAACAGCGGGGTCGCACCGTCCTCGGCGGCGAGCTGCAGGCGGCGCAGGCCGGCGCCGTCGATGCGTTGCGGCCAGGCGAGCACCGCGCTGCAGCTGCCGGAGGCGAGGGCCTGGCGGGTCGCCCACAGCGCCTGTTCGGGTCGCGGGGGATCGAGCAGCAGCAGCCGCTCGAGCGGCACGCCGGCGGCTTCGAGCGCCGCTGCATGGGGCAGCAGCGGGGGGGCGATCCAGGCCAGCCATCGCCCCGCGCCGATGACGCGCATCAGCGGCAGCAGCAGCGAGAGTTCGCCGATGCCGGGGCGCTCGGCGAGCAGCTCGACGAGCGCGTTCGCAGGCCAGCCGCCGCCGGGCAGCACGGCGTCGAGGGCGGCGAAGCCGGTCGGCAGCACCGGCCCGCTGCCGGTGGCGAGGCGGTCGCCCCGCCATACCAGACCGGCGTGCAGGACGCCGTCGGTCGACGCGTGAGAGGCCAGGCTTGACATCGGTTCGCTTCCGGCAGGAGAGAGGCCCGGCTCAGTGGTCCTTGCGGATCAGGCCGACCATGACGCCCTCGATCGCCAGCGCCCGTTCGCGGGTGTCGACCACGATTGGCTCGAAGTCGGGATTGGCCGGCTGCAGCTCCACGATCGGGCCCTTGCGCTGGAAGGTCTTGACGGTGACGTCGTCGTCCACCCGGGCGATGACGATCTGGCCGTTGCGTGCTTCGGCGGCGCGGTGCACCGCGATCAGGTCGCCGTCGAGAATGCCGGCGTCGCGCATGCTCAGGCCCCGCACTCGCAGCAGGTAGTCGGCGCGCGGCGAGAACAGCGCGGGATCGAGCTGGTAGCGCGCCTCGACATGCTCGGCGGCGAGGATCGGGCTGCCGGCGGCGACCCTGCCGACCAGCGGCAGGCCGAGCGCTTCGGCGAGGCGGATACCGCGCGCACGACCTTCCTCGAGCATGATCGCGCCCTTGGCGGCGAGCGCGCGCAGATGGGTTTCGGCCGCATTGGGCGAGCGGAAGCCGAACGCGGTGCACACTTCGGCGCGGGTCGGCGGGCGGCCTTCGCGCTCGACGGTGACGCGGATGAAATCGAGGATTTCCTGCTGGCGGGCGGTGAGGTGTTCGCTGCGGCTGCTCATGTCGGGCTCCGGATATATGCTGTAATTTTAAACAGCTTTCCGGGATGCGCAAGGCGCGCGAGAAAAATCACGGCACCAGCACCGCCGCCCCCTGCAGCTGGCCGCGGCGCAGGCGCTCGAGTGCGGCGTTGGCCTCGGCGAGGGGGAAGCGCGTGACCTCGGTGCGCACCGGCACGCGAGGTGCGAGCGCGAGGAAGGCCTCGCCGTCGTGGCGGGTGAGGTTGGCGACCGAGCGGATCTGGCGCTCGCCCCACAGGATCGCGTACGGGAAGGACGGGATGTCGCTCATGTGGATGCCACCGCAGACGACGATGCCGCCCTTGCTTACCGCGCGCAGGGCCGCCGGCACGTGTTCGCCGGCGGGGGCGAAGAGCAGCGCGGCGTCGAGCGCGGCGGGCGGCGTCTCGTCGGCGGCGCCCGCCCAGCGGGCGCCGAGCCGGCGCGCGAAGTCCTGGCTGTCGCGGTCGCCGGGCCGGGTGAAGGCGAACACCTCGCGCCCCTGCCAGGTGGCGACCTGGGCGACGATGTGGGCGGCGGCGCCGAAGCCGTAGATGCCGATGCGCTGCGCGTCGCCGGCCATCGACAGGGTGCGGTAGCCGATCAGGCCGGCGCACAGCAGCGGGGCGGCCGCGGCGGCGTCGGCGGCCTCATCGACCGGAAAGCAGTAGCGCGCATCGGCCACCGTGTATTCGGCGTAACCGCCGTGGATCTGGTAGCCGGTGAAGCGCGCCTGGTCGCACAGGTTCTCGCGCCCGCTGCTGCAGTAGCGGCAGTGGCCGCAGGTCCAGCCCAGCCAGGGCACCCCGAGCCGCGCGCCGACGGCGATGCCTTTCACGCCCTCACCGCAGGCCACCGCGCGGCCGACGATCTCGTGACCGGGAATCACCGGCAGCAGCGGATCGGGCAGCTCGCCGTCGATCAGGTGCAGGTCGGTGCGGCACACGCCGCAGGCCTCGACCTCGAGGAGTACCTGGCCCGGGCCGGGGCGGGGCACCGGCAGCTCGGCGGCACGCAGCGGCTGGCCGACGCGCTCGAACAGCATAGCGTGCATGCGTTCGGGAAGGGATGCGGACATGGCGACCTCCTTTGTTCTCGGCGGATCGATGATGCGCTGCGACTTGAGCCCCGGGCGCATCTGGGCTATTGATGCGGCTGCTTTGCAAATCCATGCGGATCATGCGCCCCGCGAGCGGCGACGGGGCGACGGGGCGACGGGCCGGCGGGACGATCCCGGTAGAGTTCGCCCGGCCTCTCGGCTAGAATCCGCCCACGTCAGGGAGAACCCATGCTTCAGAGCGGAGACATCGCCCCCGTATTTTCACTGCCGGACGCCGACATGGAGATTTTCGATCTCGCGTCCGCCCTCGGCAAGCAACATGTGGTCCTCTATTTCTACCCGCGGGACAAGACGCCGGGATGCACGCTTCAGGCCGCCGACTTCAGCGACCATGAAGACGATTTCGCCCGTCATGACTGCATCGTCGTCGGGGTCAGCCCGGACGACTGCCTGACCCATGCCGAATTCCGTGACCAGGAAGGCCTTTCGGTCCGCCTGCTGTCGGACAGCGACACCGATGTGTGCAAGCTGTACCAGGTCTGGCGCGAGAAGGAGGTCGATGGGGTGAAGAAGATGGGCGTGCGGCGGTCGACTTTCGTCATCGACAAGGACGGCGTCATCCGCCACGCACTCTACGACGTCGCGCCCCGCGGTCACGTGGCCGCGGTATTCGAACTGGTCAAGGAACTTGGAAAGAAGCCATGCAAAATGAAATCGTGAAGAACACCGTGGTCACGCTCAACTACACCGTGCGCGACCCCGATGGCGCGATCATCGACGACGGCCACCACCCGCTGGTCTACCTGCACGGCGGCTACGATGGCATCTTCCCGCTCATCGAGGAGACGCTGCACGGCAAGAAGCTGGGCGAGCAGCTCACCGTCAAGCTGCAGCCCGAAGACGCCTTCGGCGACTACGATGAGGAGCTGGTGCTGGTCGAGGACGCCAAGCTGTTCCCGGAGAACATCGAGGTCGGCATGTCCTTCGAGCGCGTCTCCGACGACGGCGAGGAGGAGATGATCTACCGCATCACCGACATCGCCGACGGCAAGGTCGTGGTCGATGGCAACCACCCGCTCGCGGGCGTCGCCCTGGTGTTCGACCTCACCGTCGCCGAGATCCGCCCGGCCACCGCCGAGGAGATCGGCCACGGCCACGTGCATGGCGAGGGCGGCCACCACCACTGATCCCGACGGGGCCGCATCGCGGCCCTTTCTCCTGACGGGCCGGGCACCCTCCCGGGGGCGCCCGGCCCGGCTTCGTTTCTCCGGCTTCGTTCTTTTTCACTCCGCGCTTCCACCGACTCCCACTTCGCCATGACCGCCTCCCAGCCCCCGGCGCCGCCCCCTGTTGGAGCGCCCCTGCTCGAGGTCTCCCGCCTGAGCGTCAGCATCGACACCGCCGCCGGGGAGGTGCGTCCGGTCGAGGGCGTCGGCTTCAGCATCGCCGCGGGGGAGACCTTCGCCCTGCTCGGCGAGTCGGGCTGCGGCAAGTCGATGACCGCGCTGGCGGTGACGCGCCTGCTGCCCGACGGCGGCCGTATCGCCGCGGGCGAGGTCCGGCTCGGCGGCGAGGATCTGCTGCGCCTGCCCGAGGCGGCGATGCGCGGCGTGCGCGGCGGGCGCATCGGCATGATCTTCCAGGAGCCGTCGACCAGCCTCAACCCGGTGATGACGGTCGGCGCACAGATCGGCGAGGTGCTCGCTCTCCACGGCGGCGACGACGCCTCGATCGCGGCGCGCTCGCTCGCGCTACTCGAGGCGGTCGGCATTCCCGACCCGGCGCGCCGTCTCGGCGAGTATCCCTTCCAGTTTTCCGGCGGCATGAAGCAGCGGGTGATGATCGCGATCGCGCTCGCGGGTTCGCCCGAACTGCTGGTGGCCGACGAACCGACCACCGCGCTCGACGTCACCATCCAGGCCCAGGTCCTCGACCTGCTGGCGCGGCTGCAGGCCGAGCATGGGATGGGCATGCTGCTGATCACGCACGACCTCGGCGTGGTCGCGCGCATGGCGCACCGCGTCGGCGTCATGTATGCCGGTGAGCTGGTCGAGACCGGCCCGCGCGAGGCCTTCTTCGCCGCGCCGCTCCATCCCTATTCGCGCAAGCTGTTCGACGCGCTGCCGACCGCGGCCCAGCGCGGCTCGCCACTCGATGCGCCGATCGGCAGCGTGCCGCCACTCGATCGGCACTTCCACGGCTGCCGCTTCGTCGAACGCTGCCCCTCGGCCTTCGACCGCTGCGACGACGAGGCGCCGACCTGGCGTCAGCTCGGCGCGCAGCGGGTGCGCTGCCATCTCTACGACGAGGTCGCGGTGCCGCGCCCGCTCGGTCGCCGCGCCGCCGGCGCCGGCGAGGCGAGTTCTTCGCGGCGCGCCAAGCCGGTGATCGAGGTGCGCGACCTGGCGGTGCATTTCCCGGTGCGAAAGGGCCTGCTCAAGCGGGTGGAGGGCATGGTGAAGGCGGTCGATGGCGTCAGCCTCGAACTGCTGCCGGGCCGCACCCTCGCCCTCGTCGGCGAGTCGGGCTGCGGCAAGACCACGGTGGGCAAGGCCATCCTGCGCCTGATCGAGCCGAACGACGGCGAGGTCGTGGTCGACGGCGAGGACGTGCTCGCGCTGCCGCAGTCGGCGCTGCGGCCGATGCGGCGCGCGGTGCAGATGGTGTTCCAGGACCCGTTCGCCTCGCTCAATCCGCGCATGCGGGTCGGCGAGATCCTCGCCGAGGGCATGGCCAGCCTCGGCGTGGGCGCGGACGAGGCCGAGCGTCAGCGCATCATCGAGACCCTGCTCGAACGGGTCGGGCTGGCGCCGGCGATGCGCTGGCGCTATCCGCACGAGTTCTCGGGGGGACAGCGCCAGCGCATCGCGATCGCACGCGCGCTGGCGGTGTCGCCGCGGGTCATCATCTGCGACGAGCCGACCAGCGCGCTCGACGTCTCGGTGCAGGCGCAGCTGCTGAACCTGATGCGCGAGCTGCAGCACGAACGCGGCCTCGCCTACCTGTTCATCACCCACAACCTGGCAGTGGTGGATTACCTCGCCGACGACGTCGCGGTGATGTACCTCGGCCGTATCGTCGAGCGCGGCCCGGCCGCGCGCGTGCTGCGCTCGCCCGCCCATCCCTATACCCGCGCGCTGCTCGCGGCGGTGCCGCGGATCGAGGTCGGGGAGCGGGAGACCGAGCCCGCCCTGGTTGGCGAGGAGGCTGAAGCGCTGCCGGTGCGCGACGCCGCGCTGTCGCTGGCGGGTAGCGCGAACGAGCTGCCCTCACCGCTCAAGCCCCCTCCGGGGTGCCACTTCCATCCGCGCTGTCCGCGCGCGAGCGACATCTGCCGCATCCGCTATCCGGCCGAGGACTCGCTCGGCGGCGGTCACGCGGTGCGCTGCCACTGGCCGCACGAGCACGCCTACTAGGCACGCAGGCGCGGTTCTTTGCCGCTCAGTTCTTCGCCCGCCTCGCGCCGGAGGCGCGCACGCCGGTGCCGCCGCCCGCCCGCAAGCCCTGGCGGCTGCCGGCGGAAGTGGCGAAGGGCAGCAGCCGGCTGGCCTCGAGCGCGTGGCTGGGATCGATCCCGTCGGGCACGAGCAGGCTGTAGCCCGGCCCCGGATTGCTGTTCGCCGCGAGCGCGTTGAGCTGGCGCAGATCGGGCGAGCTCAGGCCGTAGCGCGCCGCCACCGCCTCCAGGGTCTCGCCCGCCTGCAGCGTGTGCGTCTGCCAGCCCTGGCCACTCTTTTCCAGTTCCGCGAGGCCGTCCTCGAAGCGTTGCGCCCGGTCCGCGGGCACGACGAAGGTGCGACCGGCGGCGGCCGCGGGGCGGTTGAAGCCCGGGTTGAGCGCGATGAACTCCTCCAGCGGCAGCCCGGCGAGGCGGGCCGCGGTGCCGAGGTCGACCGCGGTGGGCGCTTCCACGGTGACGAAGTGCAGCTCGTTGGCGACGTAGGGCAGCTCGAAGGCGAATAGCTCGGGCTGGGCGACGATGTTCTTGATCGCCTGCAGCTTGGGAACGTACTTGCGCGTCTCCTCCGGCATGCGCAGCCGGCTGTATTCGGCGGGCAGGCCTTGCGCCCGGTTGCGCTCGATCGCGCGCTTGACCGAGCCTTCGCCCCAGTTGTAGGAGGCGAGCGCGAGATGCCAGTCGCCGTGCATCTCGTAGATGCGCTGCAGGTAGTCGAGGGCGGCGTTGGTGGAGGCGATCACGTCGCGCCGCTCGTCCACCCAGCGGTCCTGGGTCAGGTTGAAGTACTTCCCGGTGGAGGGGATGAACTGCCACAGTCCGGAAGCATGGGCAGCCGAGTAGGCGAGCGGGTTGTAGTTGCTCTCGACCATCGGCAGCAGGGCGAGCTCAGTGGGCATGCCGCGCCGCTCGAGCTCGTCGACGATGTAGTAGAGGTAGCGTCCGCCGCGCGCGAAGACCTGTTTCAGGTAGCCCGGGTGGTTGAGGTAGAAGGCCTGCTGCTCGGCGACCTGCGGGCTGTCGAGGTCGGCCATGCCGTAGCCGCGGCGGATGCGGTCCCAGATGTCGTTGGCGTCGCGGGTGAGGTCGAGCGTCAGTACGCGCGCGGGTGCGGCGAGGGGCGCATCGGCACCTGCTTCGAGCTGGGCACGAGCGGCGGCGGGCGCGAGCACGGCGAGCAGGATCAGCAGAGCGGTGAGGAGGGGGTGTGCCATGGGCGCGAAGCGGCCTCGGCCGGCGGAAAACCCGGCAGTCTACGAGTCGCGCCGAGGGGCGTCAATTTGAATCCGGCCCAGGGGCCGGATCATGGCGTCTCAGAAGACGTCCTTCCAGGCCCGCAGCGCCGCGAGGCAGGCGACGCGGTCCGCCGGACGTTCGCCGGTGCGGGCACGCACCGTCTCGATCACCCCCGGCTGCTCGCAGCGCAGGAAGGGGTTGACGACCTTCTCCCGTCCGATCGTGCTCGGCAGGGTGGGCTCGCCAGCGGCCCGCTGCGCCTCGCAGTGCGCCGCGTAGGCGTCGCGCGCCGGGTTGACGGGCTCGGCCGCGCGCGCGAAGGCGAGGTTGGACAGGGTGTACTCGTGGGTGCAGTAGACCCGGGTGTCGTCGGGGAGAGCGGCGAGACGCTCGAGCGAACCGGCCATCTGTACCGGCGTGCCCTCGAACAGGCGGCCGCAGCCGGCGGAGAACAGGGTGTCGCCGCAGAACAGGATGCCGGGGGCATGGTAGGCGATGTGGCCGGCGGTGTGGCCCGGAATCGCCATCACCTCGAACGCGATCGGCGGCGCGGAAAGGTGCACCGTGTCGCCGTCGGCGAGCGGGTCGCTGACGGCGGCGATGTTCTCGGCCGCCGGGCCGTACACCGGCACCGGGTGGCGCGCGAGCAGGGCGGGGATGCCGCCCACGTGGTCGGGGTGGTGGTGGGTGACGAGGATGGCCGACAGACGGATCGAGGTATGGGCGGCGAGCCAGGCTTCGACCGGGGCGGCGTCGCCCGGGTCGACCACGATCGCATGGGCGTCGTCATGTACCAGCCAGATGTAGTTATCGCGGAAGGCGGGAAGAGGGATAATGTGCATCCGCGAATTTTGGGAGCTCCAGCGCCGATGTCAATCCTCGGTTTCGCGGACTGGCTGGAAACGCCGCAGGGACGCTACCTGCTCGAGGCCGAGCAGGTAGCGATCGACGGCGTGGTCGCCGACGTGTTCGGCTACCACGCTCTGCAGCTCGGGCTGTCGGGCGTCGACTTCCTGCGCGCCAACCGCATGCCCTTCCGCTTCCGCTGCGATCCGCGGGGCGCAGGCGTTTCCGCGTACGCCGAAGTGGACGCCTTGCCTTTCGCCAGCGCCAGCCTCGACCTGGTGGCGCTGCCGCACGTGCTCGAGTTCGCCCCGCGTCCGCATCACGTGCTGCGCGAGGTCGATCGTGTGCTGGTGCCCGACGGCAGCGTGGTGTTGAGCGGCTTCAACCCGTTCAGCCTCTGGGGGGTGCGGCGGCTGCTCGCGCGCGAAGGCAGCGCGATGCCGTGGCAGGGCCACTATCGCACGCTGATGCGGATCAAGGACTGGCTGGCCCTGCTCGGCATCGAGGTGCAGGCGGCGAGCTGCGTGGCCTGGGCGCCGCCGGTGCGTTCGCCGCAATGGCTGGCGCGCTGGCGCATCGTCGACCGCGCCGGGGCGCGCTGGTGGCCGATCTGCGGCGCGGTGTATGTAGTTCACGGGATCAAGCGGGTGCATGGCATGCGGCTGATCACGCCGCAATGGCGTGAGCGCGGCGCGCGTGCCGGACGACTCTCAGCGCTCACGCAGCGCAGCGGCGGAACAAGGAAAAGCGAGTAAATGGAAGAAGTGGTGGATATCTATACCGATGGCGCCTGCAGCGGTAACCCGGGACCCGGCGGCTGGGGCGCGATCCTGCGCGCGAACGGGCACGAGAAGGAACTGTGGGGCGGCGAACCCGAGACGACCAACAACCGCATGGAGATGATGGCGGTGATCCGTGCGCTGGGCGCGCTCAAGCGGCCGGTGGCGGTGCGGGTGCATACCGACAGCCAGTACGTGCAGAAGGGCATCTCCGAATGGATCCACGGTTGGAAGGCGCGCGGCTGGAAGACCGCCTCGAAGGCGCCGGTGAAGAACGCCGACCTGTGGCGCGCCCTCGACGAGGCGGCCTCGCGTCACAAGGTGCAGTGGCTCTGGGTGAGGGGCCATTCGGG
Organism: Thauera phenolivorans; assembly: GCF_001696715.1. Taxonomy (GTDB): domain Bacteria; phylum Pseudomonadota; class Gammaproteobacteria; order Burkholderiales; family Rhodocyclaceae; genus Thauera; species Thauera phenolivorans. Next base: position 20,303 of record NZ_MBFM01000002.1, read on the forward strand.
CCACCCCGAGAACGAGCGCGCCGACGAACTGGCCCGACGCGGCGCCGAAGCGAGCCGCAAGGCGCGCGCGACGGTGGAAGGCTGAGGGGGCGGAGATGCGACAGATCGTGCTCGACACCGAGACCACCGGCCTCGACTGGCGCAACGGCGATCGCGTCATCGAGATCGGCTGCGTCGAACTGCTCAACCGCAAGCTGAGCGGGCGCCACTACCACGTCTTCATCAACCCGGGCCGCAGCATCGACGCCGAGGCGGTGGCGGTGCACGGCATCACCGAGGAGTTCCTCGCCGACAAGCCGAAGTTCGCCGAGGTCGCTGCGGGTTTCGAGGAGTTCGTTCGCGATGCCGAGCTGATCATCCACAACGCAAGCTTCGACGTCGGTTTCCTCGACTGCGAGCTCGATCTGCTCGGCCGCGGCAGGATCGACAGCCTGTGCGCGGGGGTGATCGACACCCTGCGCATGGCCAAGGAACAGAACCCGGGCAAGAAGGCCTCGCTCGACGCCCTGTGCGAGCGCTACGCGATCGACAACGCGCACCGCACGCTGCACGGCGCGCTGCTCGACGCGGAACTGCTCGCCGAGGTCTATCTGGCGATGACGCGCGGCCAGGAGAGCCTGATCATGTCGCTCGAGGAGGAGCCGGGGGGGGGCGCGCTCGAAGTCGACGGCACGCCGGCCATTCGTCCGCCGCTGAAGGTCCTGCGTGCGAGCTCTGCGGAACTCGATGCCCACGCCGACGTGCTGGCGCAGATCGCGAAGGCGAACAGGGGTAACTGCCTGTGGCTGCCGCCACAGGCAGCGCCGGAGGGCTGAAGCCGGCTCAGCGCCGGCGCAGCGTCTCGAGCGCCTTCAGCATGTCGTGGCGCGACAGCTGGCCGACCAGCCGTTCGCCCTCGACTACGGGCAGGCAGCGGTAGGCGCGGGTGATGAAAAGCTGGATCGCCTCGATCATGCTGCTCTCGCCCGAGAGGGTGACCACCTCGCGCGTCATGTGCTCCGCGACCGTTCCCGCCTGGCCGTCGAAGTAGGTGGAGCTGAGCGCCACCTTGAGGCAGTCCTTTTCCGACAGGAAGCCGATCAGGCGGCCCTCCGAGTCGGCCACCGGGGCGCCGCTGAGCCGGTGTTTTAGCAGCAGATGAACTGCCTGCAGCACGTCCGTTTCTGGCCGGAAGGCGAGCTGATCGCCCACCATGTGATCTTTCACGAGCAGTGATTTGAGCATGGCGACTCCGTCGTCACTTCGATGTTCAGTGCTGGCGTGCTTCTTCGGCTTCGGCCTTCATGCGCGCGAGCCGGTCGGGGCAGGGCTTCGCGCAGCCGCCGTCGCAACTCAGGCCGACCGCCCCAAGGCCACCGCAGCTGCCCGCGATCGGCTTGCGGCCGAAAATGACGCCGATCGCCATGGCGGCGATGACGACGCCGACGATGACCAGGGTCAGCAGGAAAGTATTCATGACCGTCAGCTCCGTGATGATTCGTTTCAGAGTGGACATTAACCCGGACCAGCGTGTTCCGGTAGGAGCGTTGCCCCCAGCGCGATCGACGGCGCCGCTTCGCCGGCGGTCACAGGTGCAGGATGCCGCCCGGCAGGCTGCCGGCCTGCTCCAGCCGGGTCACCGTGGGGAGCAGGTCGAGCGCGGTGGCCGCCTTCAGCGCCACGGCGCGTGCGCGCAGCTCGGCCACCGGCAGCACGATCGGTTCGCCGACCGCGGCGAAGGCGACCACGTTGCCGCTGTCGCAGGAGGGGAACGCGAGCGCGCGGTCGTCGAAGGCGCGGAAGATCCGCTCGAGGCTGGCCTTGTAGCCGCGCGAGCGGCCGAAGAGGTTCGCTGCGACCAGGCCGTTCTCCGTCAGCCGCTCGCGCAGCGCCCGGTGGAAGGGCTCGGTGTCGAGGGCGCCGGCGCGGGCCTTGGGGTCGAAGCCGTCGACCAGCACGAAATCGTAGCGACGGTCCGCCTCGCGCACCCAGTCGGCGCCGTCGCCGATGTGGATCGCGAAGCGCGCGTCCTGCGGCGGCAGACGGAAGAACTGGCGTGCCGCCGCCACCACCTGGGGCGCGATCTCGACGACGTCGATGCGGGCGTGCGGGCAGTGATGGTGCAGGAACTTCGCCACCGAGGCGGCGCCCAGGCCGATCACCAGCGCGCGCTTCGGCCACTGGCCAGCCTCGAGTGGCAGGGCCTCGCGCAGCAGCAGGCCGGCCATCATCTCGCGGGTGTAGGCGAGCTCGAGCGCATAGGGCTTGCGGATGCGCATCGCGCCCTGCACCCACTCCGAACCGAAGTGCAGGTAGCGCACGCCGGCTTCCTCTGAGATGTCGATCGGGATGTCGTTCATGCGGGCCTCCTCAGCTCGCCATGCGCTTGAGCGCGTACAACTTTTCCAGCGCCTCGCGCGGGCTCAGGCTGTCGGGGTCGAGCTCGGCGAGCTCGGTCAGCACCGGGTGCGACAGCGGCTCGGCCTCGGCTTCGGGCAGCATCGCGAACAGGTCGGCCTGCGGGCCGGCACCGATCTCGCGGTTCTCGAGCGCGCGCAGGCGGCGCTTGGCGTCGCGGATGACCCCCGGCGGGATGCCGGCGAGCGCGGCGACCTCGATGCCGTAGCTCTGGCTCGCCGGCCCCTCCTCGAGCGCGTGCAGGAAGACGATGCGATGGCCGTGCTCGACCGCATCCAGATGCACGTTGGCGCACTCGGGGTAGTCGGCGTTGAGCCGGGTGAGCTCGAAGTAGTGGGTGGCGAACAGGGTCAGGCTGCGGTTCTTTTCCAGCAGGTGGCGCGCGATCGCGAAGGCGAGCGCGAGGCCGTCGAAGGTCGAGGTGCCGCGGCCGATCTCGTCCATCAGCACCAGGCTGTGCTCGGTGGCGCCGTGCAGGATCGCCGAGGCCTCGGTCATCTCGACCATGAAGGTCGAGCGTCCCGAGGCGAGATCGTCCGAGGCGCCGATGCGGGTGAAGATCGCGTCCAGCGGGCCGAGGCGGGCGGCCTCGGCGGGCACGAAGCTGCCCACGTGCGCGAGCAGGCAGATCAGCGCCACCTGACGCATGAAGGTCGATTTGCCGCCCATGTTGGGGCCGGTGATCATCAGCATGCGGCGGGTGGCCGACAGCCGCGCATCGTTGCGGATGAACTCCTCCACCTGGCGCTCGACCACCGGGTGGCGGCCGCCCTCGATCGCAATGCCGGGCTGGTCGACGAACAGCGGGCGCACGTAGTCGTAGCGCAGCGCGGCCTCGGCGAAGGCGGCCACGCCGTCGAGGGTGGCGAGCGCGCGGGCGACCCGCTGCAGGCTGGGGATGTGGGCCGCGAGCCGGTCGAGGATGTCGTCGTAGAGCGCCTTCTCGCGCGCCAGCGCGCGCTCCTGGGCCGACAGCGCCTTGTCCTCGAAGGTCTTCAGCTCGGGGGTGATGTAGCGCTCGGCGTTCTTCAACGTCTGCCGGCGGCGGTAGTCGTCGGGCACCTTGTCGGCATTGGCGCGGCTGACCTCGATGTAGAAGCCGTGCACCTTGTTGAACTCGACCTTCAGCCCGGGGATGCCGCTGCGCTCGCGCTCGCGCGCCTCGAGCGCCATCAGGAACTCGCCGCAGTTGGTCTGGATGTCGCGAAGCTCGTCGAGCTCGACGTCGAAGCCGGGCGCGATCACGCCGCCGTCGCGGATCATCGCCGCCGGCTCCGCGGCGATCGCCGCCTGCAGCAGGGCGAGCGCCTCGGGAGCGATCGCGAGCGCCGCGCGCAGCTCGGCGAGCAGGCCGTCGGCGCCGGGTTCGAGTGCGGCGGCGAGCGCGGGCAGGCGGGCGAGGCTGTCGCGCAACGCCGAGAGGTCGCGCGGACGCGCACTGCGCAGTGCGATGCGGGCGGTAATGCGGTCGACGTCGGCCACGCCGCGCAGCGCGCCGCGCACCGCCGCCGCGCTGCGGCCGTCGCCGTCGCCCACGAGCTCGGCCACCGCCGCCTGGCGCGCCGCAGGCACCGCGCGCTCGCGCAAGGGGTGGTGCAGGGCGTGCCGCAGCCAGCGCGAGCCCATGCTGGTGACGCAGGTGTCGAGCAGGGAGAGCAGGGTGGGTGCGGTTTCGCCGCGCAGGGTCTCGGTGATCTCGAGGTTGCGCCGGGTCGCGGCGTCGAGGCGGATGAACTCCGATTCGCGCTCGACCACGACCCCGGTGAGGTGCTCGAGGCTCTGGCGCTGGGTCGCCTTGGCATAGTCGTAGAGTGCCGCCGCGGCGCCGAGCGCCACCGGCAGCGCCTCGACGCCGAAGCCCGCGAGGTCGCGGGTGCCGAAGTGGGCGGTCAACAGCCGGGTGCCGGTGTCGGCGTCGAACTGCCAGTCGGCGAGCCGGCGCAGCGCGGGCGCGAGCGCTTCGAGCAGCGGCAGTGACAGGCCGTCGGGGATCAGTACTTCGGCCGGGCGCAGGCGCTCGAACTGCGCCTGTAGCGATTCGGCAGCGCATTCGAGCAGGCGCAGGTCGCCGTTGGCGAGGTTGAGCCAGGCCAGGCCGAGGGTGCCGCGATGCAGGCTGGCGGCGAGCAGCAGTGAATCGCGGCGATCGTCGAGCAGCGCTGCGTCGGTGAGGGTGCCGGGGGTGACGATGCGGCTCACCGCGCGCTCCATCGGTCCCTTGCTCGCGCCCGGCTCGCCGACCTGCTCGGCGATCACCACCGATTCGCCGAGCTTCACGAGGCGGGCGAGGTACTGCTCGAGGGCGTGGAAGGGCACGCCCGCCATCCTGATCGGCGCGCCGTTGGACTGGCCGCGGGTGGTCAGCGTGATGTCGAGCAGGCGGGCGGCCTTCTCCGCGTCATCGAAGAAGAGCTCGTAGAAGTCGCCCATGCGGTAGAAAAGCAGGGTGTCGGGGTGTTCGGCCTTGATGCGCAGGTACTGCTGCATCATCGGCGTGTGCGACGATAAATCCAGGGTATTCATCAAAACCAGCCGCTGTTGCTCGAGGGCGCCATTTTACGGGGCAAACCGGGCCAATTCCTCCCGGCGTGCCCACCCTAGCGGGCAGGCAGCGGTCATGAGAGAGACATCCTCCCGCTCGGGGGAGGATGTCTCCTCCGGTCAGGACGCGGCGAGCACCTTCTTCATGCGCTCGTAGTCCGTCTCGTACTGGCTGGCCAGTTCCGTTTTCTGCGCCTCCGTCAGGATCTTGCCCGAGACCTGGAAGAACTTGCGTTCCTCCTCGCGCAGATGGTGGTGCACCTCGTGCGAGAGCTGCTTCGCCTTGGCATGCCAGCTGCCGCCCTCGTAGTCGGCGCCGGAAAGATCCTCCACGCACTCGTCGATCTTGTGATGCTCGGCAAGCGCGTGGCGAGAGGAGTTCAGGCCCATGTCGTGCATCAGGATGGGCGCATACAGAAAGCGCTCCTCCGCCGCCGCATGGGCGGCCAGTTCGATCCGCAGCTCACGAAGCACCTCTTCCCGGCGACCGCTGTCGGGCTTCACCCTGAGCAAGCGCCGGCAGAGCGAGCGCTGGATCTCATGGCTCTCGCGCAGCGCTTCATAGATGTTTCTTGCCATGAATACCCTCCAAAACGGTGATCGGGTTGCCGTGCCTGCTTCCCTGGACTAGACCACCGGCGGGTCGGTTTCACGCTCGGGATGGCGGTGCTGCTCGAGCGCCTTGATGAAGGCCTGCGTGCCGTCGCCACTCGCGCCGTCGGCGATCACCAGCCCCTTGTCCTTGCCATCGATGGGGATGCCGGCTTCCTCCAGCAGGCGACGCCCTTCCGCGATGGCCATCATCGCCTTGCCGTGCCTGAACTGGTCGCGCACGAACTCCAGCGCCTGGCCGTCCTTGCACAAGGCTTCGATCGCGGACTCGCCACTCGGGACGACCACCGCATCGAACAGCGGCGAGGGATTGTTCGAGAACGAGGCGTCGACGTCGATCCGCCCTCCCGCTGCGCTGGGCATCAGGCCGATGCGTGGCCCTACCAGTCGAACGACGGCACCCTCTGCGATCAGCGCGTCGGCGATCTTGTCGACGCTCGCCCCATCCACGCCCGGGGCCACCATCACCGCCACCTTGCGGGTGCGGATGCCGACCTCGCCGGGGCGCGCCGTCAACGACAGGTATTCCGAACGCTCGAGCTCGGGCGCCATCGGCGCTTCATTCGCCTTCGGCAGCGGGTCGGGCAGCTCCTCCATGCCGAGCTTGTCCGCCACCGCCTTGGCCAGCGGCTCGGAGACGTTGCGCAGCATCGCCACGGTGCGCTTGCGGATGCCGGGTACGGTCACCTTGCTCAGCTCGAACGCGAAGGCGTCGATGATGTGGCGCTGCTCGAACTCGGTCTGGCTCTCGTAGAAGAGGGCGGCCTGGTTGTAGTGCTCGGCGAACTTCTCGGGTTTGCCCCTCAGCTCGACCTCCGACACCGGCTCCGGGAAGGGCATGAAGCCGGCCGTGCCCGCCTGGAATGGACAACCGCCTGCCAGCGAATTGGGCTCGTAGGCGACGCGGCCGCGATGAACGGCCTGGCGATGCATGCCGTCGCGCTGGTTGTTGTGGACGGGTGCGAGCGGCGCGTTGATCGGGATCTCGTGGAAATTGGGACCGCCGAGGCGGGAGATCTGGGTGTCGACGTAGGAGTGGATGCGGCCGGCGAGCAGCGGATCGTTGGTGAAATCGATGCCTGGCACCACATGTGCGGTGCAGAAGGCGACCTGTTCCGTTTCGGCGAAGAAATTGGGCTCTATGCCGTTTCCAGTGGAAATTGACTTCTCAACAAACATGACGGTAGCGCCCGTAGTCGCGGGCGACGGCCGGCACCAGGGGGTTCTGCGGTAGATGCTTGAGCTTGGACATGCGCAGGTAGGCCATGGCGATGAAGTTCTCGATGTTGCGGAAGCCTCGGGCGGCGGTCTTCGTCTGTTGGAGCAGGCCGTTCATCGCTTCGACGTAGGCGTTGCTGCGTCCGTCGAGCATGCCGCGCACGACGCCGCCGAGGTGCGCCTTCAGGGTGAGGGCCAGCCGCTTGAAGGGCTCGAGGCGGCTGCGGCGCGCCCAGCTCAGCCATTTGTTCATGGCACCTTGTGCGATCTCCTCGCTGTTGCTCGCGGCTGCATCGCGATAGACCAGCCGCAGTGCCTGCTTCAGGCGCCAGGCGCGCGCGCTCTTCAGATTCGAGCGTTGCAGCCAGTGCATCGCCTCGAACTGGGCACGGGTCCAGCTCACCGGGTTCTTGCGCATCCCCCACAGCAGCTGACGCAGCGTCTTCTTGCTCTGTGCGCCGACCGCTTCGCGCACCGCTGCCGCCGAGCTACGCACCTCTTCGCGACGCACCTCGTCCATCGCCGCGTTGGCCAGCGCCACGACATGAAAGCGGTCGTAGCTGATCCGGGCATGGGGCAGCGACTGGCCGATTCCCTTGGCGTAGGCCGCGCTCATGTCGATACAGGCGTGCTCAATGGCCAGCGGATCGCCGCCGTGCGCACGCATGTCCTGGGCAAAGGCCTGCAACGTGCCGTGATCGCGGCCGGGAGTGGCAAACAGCAGGCGCTTGGCTTCAAGGTCATGCACGACGGTGATGTACGCGTGCCCGCGCTTGACGCTGGTCTCGTCGATGCCAACGTAACGGACGCCCGACATGTCGTCCTTGGCGCGGGCCACCTCGACGTAATGGCGCACGCGGCGCCACAGGCGCTTCGGGGCAACCCGCAACTGGTTGGCTGCCTGGCGCACCGGCATCTCTTGGCACAGCGACAGGCTCAGCGCCTCGAACAGCAGGGTAAAGCCGCTCCCCTCACGCGCCCACGGCACCGGCAGCTGCGTGGTCTTGCCGCAGCCGTTGCACTGCACGCGCGGGATCTCGGCATGCAGCCACGCTTCGAACTGAAAGAAATCCAGGTGACGCCAGCTGCGCCGCACCCGATCGTGGATCAGCTGGTGCTCGGCCCCACACGCCGGACACGTTGCACGGCCGCCGGTGTGCTCGACCTCGAAGTCGATCCGCCGCTTGGCTATGTTGAGCTCGACCTTGGCGACGTGCCAGGGCGGCTGCAGGCCAAGTGCGGTGGTGAAGAGGGCTTCGATCTGGGTGTTCATCGGGCGCAAGGTCGGCGTCAGGTTCGGGCGGTTGTACCACCGATCGTCATGTTTGTTGAGAAGTCAATTTCCACTGGAAACGGCACAGAGCCCATCGAGCTCGATGGCGAGACGCTCGCCTTCGACGTGTTCATCGACGCGCGCGGGCAGAGACCGCTGGCGACCAAGGATCTGCCCTTCCCCCGGCTGCGCAGGCAGCTTCAGGCCGTGGGCGACGACATCCCCGACGTTGGCGACGATTACACCCTGCTCGCACCCGAGCTCGCGCGCGGCCGTATCGCCTTCGGCGCGCTGCCGTATCTGATGCACGATCGACCCTTCGTGCAGGGGATCACCGCCAGCGCGGAGATTGGGGCCGCGATCGCGAGGGCGGTGACGCAGAAGTCGTCGAGAGCCCGCCGGCGCCTCGCGTACATCGAGATGGCTCAGAGCGAGTCGCGAACCCCCTTCACATAGGCCTTCGCAAGCAGGCAGGAGGCTACCCGCGCGGACTCGGAGTCGGCGCGCGAGGTCAGGATCACCGGTACCTTGGCGCCGATCACCAGGCCGGCGGTGTGGGCGCCACCGAGCAGTTCCATCTCCTTCGCCAGCATGTTGCCGGCCTCGTAGTTGGGCACCACGAGGATGTCGGCGTCGCCGGCGACCTCGCTGTCGATGCCCTTGATGCGGGCGGCCTCGGCAGACAGCGCATTGTCGAGCGCGAGCGGACCGTCCAGCAGGCCGCCGCGGATCTGTTTGCGGTCGGCCATCTTGCACAGCGCGGCGGCGTGCACCGTGGCCTCGACGTTGTCCTCGACGGTCTCCACCGCCGCCAGCAGCGCCACCTTGGGCAGCGCGATGCCGAGGCGGTGGGCGAGGTCGATCGCGTTCTGCACGATGTCGCGCTTCTCGCGCAAGGTCGGCGTCATGTTGATCGCGGCGTCGGTCACCAGCAGCAACTTATGATAGCCGGGGTGGTCGACCGCGAACACGTGGCTCATCCGCTGCGAGGTGCGCAGGCCGGCCTCGCGCGAGACGATCGCGCGCATCAACACATCGGTGTGCAGCGAGCCCTTCATGATCGCGGCGACTTCGCCGCTGCGGGCCATGCGGGCGGCGACCTCGGCGGCTTCGAAGTCGTACTCGACGTCATGGATGTCGATGTCCTCGATGTCGAGGCCGCCGACGCCGGCGAGCTCGTTGATGCGCTCCTCGGGGCCGATCAGCAGGGGGCGGATCGCACCGCCGCGGGCGGCGAGCACGGCGCCGCGCAGGCTGACGCCGTCGCAGGGATAGACGACGGCGACGTCGAGGGGTTTGGAGCCCTGATACTGGCGGGCGAGAATTTCGCTGAAATTGGGGCGTCCGTTACGTTCGATATGCATGAGTTTCTCCTTCAGCCGCGATGTTAACCGGCCGCAGGAGAATTCGCATACCGTCAGCGCATTCACCGCACCGCCGCCCCGGTAGCAGCGGCGACCGCCGCGTCATGGGCGATCCGCGGCGTTCGCCGCTGCCGCCATGCCGCTCAGCGGTTCGTGAGCTTGAGCTCGATGCGGCGGTTGCGCGCGTGCGCGGCGTCGGTGCTGCCGGGGTCGAGCGGGTGGTATTCGCCGTAGCCGGTGGCCGCCAGGCGCGCGGCGGGCACGCCCTGATCGCGCAGGAACTTGACGATCGCCACCGCGCGCGCGGTGCTCAGCTCCCAGTTCGACGGGTAGCGCGCGGTCGCGATCGGGCGGCGGTCGGTGTGGCCATCGACCTGCAGCACCCAGGGCAGATCGGACGGAATGTCGCGCGCGATGTCCTTCAGCGTCTCGCCGAGTCGGGTGAGCTGGCGCAGGCCGTCCTCACTGACGTCGGCCGAGCCGCTCGGGAACAGCACCTCGCTCGGAAACACGAAGCGGTCGCCGACGATCGCCACCCCCTCGCGCTCGCCCAGCGCGGCGCGCAGACGGCCGAAGAACTCCGAACGGTAGCGGGCCAGCTCCTGCACCCGGGCGGCGAGGGCGAGATTGAGCTCGCGGCCGAGCTCCTCGAGCTTCAGCTCCTTCGCGGCGCTCTCGTTGCGCGCCGTCTCGAGCGCCTTGTTGAGCTCGTCGAGCTGGCCGCGCACCGCGGCGAGCTGGCGGTTGAGCAGCTCGACCTGGGCGAGCGCGCGGTCGGAGACCTCCGCCAGCTCGCCGCGGGTTTTCTCGGAGGTGTCGAGCGCGCCGGCGAGGCGGGCCACCTCCGCCTCGAGCTCGGCCTTCAGTCGCTGCAGCGCGGCGACGTCGGCGCCGAGGCGCGCGGCCGCTTCAGTCTGCGCCTCGAGCGCGGCGCGCGCCCGGCCGAGATCGACCTCGAGCGCGCCACGTGTCTCGGCTTCGCGTGCGAGCGAGGCGCGCAGCTCGTCGGCCTGGCCCGCAAGACTGGCGCGCGCGCTCTGTTCCAGGCTCAGGGTCTGTGCGAGTGCGGCGAGCTCGGCGTTGAGGCGGGCGAGCGCCTTGTCGCGACCGCTGACCGCGTCGGTCAGCGCGAACTGGCCGAGGGTGAAGATCAGGATCACGAAGATCATCACCATCAGCAGTGAGGCCAGCGCGTCGACGAAGCCCGGCCAGTAGTCCACCCCGCGGCGGCTGCGCGTGCGGCTGCCCATCGCCTCAATCCGCCTTGTGACCGCCGAGCGCGGCGGCGATCGTGCGCGACATCAGCCTCAGCTCGGCGCGCAGCTCGTCGCTGAAGGCATTCGTGTCCTGCGGCCGGGCGGCGAGCTGGCGCACCAGGGCGCGCAGGTCCTCCTGGGTCTCGGTCACCGAGGACAGCCCGCGCGACTCGCGGCTGATCAGCTCGGCGAGCCGGTTGAGCTGGTGGCCGAGCTCGGCGAGCTGGTCGGTGGTGGCGCGCCGCTCGCGCTCGCTGTCGACCACCGAGCGCTGCATGCGCTCCAGGCTCTCCGCGGTCTGCTCGAGCAGGGCCTGCACATAGGCGGGGACGCCGGCCTCGACTTCGGTCTCGAGGCCGGACACGGGGATGCGCGTCTTCGCCGACAGCCATTCCTCAAGCTCGTTGTAGAAGCGGTTCTGCGCGTGGCCCGCCTGCAGGTCGAGGAAGCCCACCACCAGCGAACCGGCGAGGCCGAACAGCGAGGTGGAGAAGCTGGTCGCCATGCCGCCGAGGGGCGCATCGAGCTTGACCTTGAGCGCCTCGAACATCGCCACCGCGTCACTGCCGCCGCTCATGCTGCCGATGATGTCGCCGACCGCGCGGATCGTCGTGAGCAGGCCCCAGAAGGTGCCGAGCAGACCGAGGAAGACGAGCAGGCCGATCAGGTAGCGGCTGAGGTCGCGCTGCTCCTCGAGGCGGATGTGCACGCTGTCGAGCAAGGAGCGCATCGATGCCGGCGACAGCCGCAGCGGGCCGTGCTCGCGCTGGCGCAGCAACTGGGCCATCGGTGCGAGCAGCACCGGTCGAATCGTCCCGACCGCGCCCGCGGGCATGCGCTCGAAGCTCTCGATCCACAGCACCTCGCGTTGCAGTCGCCATACCTGGCGCAGGTTCACCGCGATCGCGATTGCGAGCACGAAGACGATGACGCCGTTGAAGGCGATGTTGGCGAGGAAGGCATGCTTGAGCTGGGGTAGCAGGAGCGCCGCCACGGTGGCGACGAGGGCGAGGAATACCGCCATCCAGGTGGTGACGTGGATCGGGCGGGTGAAATCGGTGCGCTCCATCGGTGGGCATCCTCGGCGTGCAAGAAGAAATCAGGGCGACTGTACCCCCTTCGGGCTTTCCTTGTCGTTACGGCGTGTGGGGTGAGCGACGCGTCCTTCTCCGCTGCTGCGGGGCGTGGCGTATCGATCTTGCGCGCTCCGCTCGCGGCCTTAGGCGCGGCCGGGTGCGGGGTAGCGCAGGGTCTCGAGCGGGATGAAGCTGATCACCTGCTCGGCATTGCCGATCACGTCGGCAAGGGTCTTGGCGTCGAGCACGCGGAAGAAGGCCTCGAGCGCCTCGCGGAAGGCCGCCTGCAGCTTGCACGCCGGCGACAGCACGCAGCGGTTGTTCACCCGGTCGAAGCATTCGACGATGCTGAAGTCCTGCTCGGCGGCGCGCACCACCGCGCCGATGTTGATTTCCTCCGGCGGGCGGGCGAGCCGGACGCCGCCACTGCGCCCGCGCACCGTCTCGACGACGCCGTCGAGCCCGAGGCGGTGGATGATCTTCATCAGATGGTTCTTGGAGATGTCGTAGCTGTCGGCGATCTGCTGGATGGTGACGAGGCCGTCGCGGTGCAGGCCCAGGAAGATCAGGGTCCGCAGGGTGTAGTCGGTATAGTCGGTGAGTTTCATCGGGTGAGCCCTCCAGTTGGGCCGGTGTCGCCGTCGCTAAGGTCGACCTGCGTCGCAAGATAACATTCATCGGCGATGAAGTTTTTGACCGAGATCGCCTCCGCACCCGCTTTGCTGCGTCGACGGCTCAGTTCCGCCACCAGCCTTCGCCCCATTCCTCCATCCGTTCGGGCGCGGTGGCATTGACAAGGTCGCGCAGCGCGATCAGGCGGTCGATGATCGACAGCGCGGCGTCTACGATCTGCGGGTCGAAACTGCCGCCGCGCTGCGCACGTAGCATCGCGATCGCATCCTCGTCCGAATAAGCCTTGCGATAGCAGCGATCCATCGTGAGCGCGTCGAAGTAGTCGACCACCGCGACGATGCGTGCCGCGAGCGGGATCCCTTCGCCGGCGAGGCCGTGGGGGTAGCCGGAACCGTCCCAGCACTCGTGGTGGGCGAGCGCGATCTCGCGCGCCATGCCGAGCAGCGGCACGTCGGCATCGCCCAGGATGCGGGCGCCGAGCTCGGGGTGGGTGTTGATGATCGCGCGCTCGGCCTCGTCGAGGTCTCCCGGCTTGCGCAGGATGTGGTCGGGGATGCCGATCTTGCCGACGTCGTGCATCGGCGCGGCGAACAGGATCATCTCGCACCACGCCGGCGGATGGCCGAGCGCGGCGGCCAGGCGTGCCGACATCGCGCCGATTCGCAGGATATGGACCCAGGTGTCCTCGTCCTTGAATTCGGCGGCGCGCGCGAGGCTCATCAGGGCCTGGCGATGCGCTTTCTCGAGGGCGCGGAACGCGGCCTCGCGCTCGCTTCGCAGGGTGTGGAGATCGTCGACCATGCGGTACATCTGGCGGAAGGCGGCTTCACAGGCGGCGGGGCTCGGCGTTGCGCCACAGTCGGTAGTGCAGGGCGGCACGTCCTTGTCGGTGAGGAGGATCTCGGTCAGTTCAGGCAGGTCGTGGTTGTTCATCGTGGCGCTCCGTGTACGGTTGTGATCGGGGTGGCGCGGGCGGCGCTTCGGCCGCCAGCCAGAGGGTCGCGGTGGTGCCCACGCCGGGCGCGCTGTCGATGTCGACGCGGCCGCCGTGGATCTTCATGATTTCCTTCACCAGCGCCAGGCCTAGCCCGGTGCCGGCAATGTTTCCGTCGCCGTTGGCGCGGTAGAAACGCTCGCAGCAGTGCGCGAGCTGCTCGGGCGTCATGCCGATGCCGTGGTCGCGGATACGGATGCCGACCCAGGGCTGGCCCTGCTCGACGCGCTCGAGCGCATCGATGCGCACCTCACCGCCCGCAGGTGAGTACTTGAACGCGTTGTCGATCAGGTTGATCAGCGCCTGCAGCAGCTTGGCGCGGTCGGCGCGCACCGCGGGCAGGGCGGCGGGCAGCGCGAGGGTCAGCGTGTGGCGCTCGCCCGGCACCGCCACCGAGGCGGCGCTCTCGCGCACCAGCGCTGCCGGCTCGAGCGGCGCGAACACGAAGCTCTCGCCGCGCCGCTCCTCGATGCGCGCGAGATCGAGCAGATCGGCCACCAGCGTCGACAGGCGGCGGGCCTGGCGGTTGATCGTCTCGAGCACGTCGCGGGTGCGTTCCTCGTCGAACTTGCGCGCCAGCAGCAGTTCGGAGAAGCCGTAGATGCTCGCCATCGGCGAGCGCAGCTCGTGGGCCGCGGTCGACAGGAACTGCGACTTCATATGATCGAGCTCGCGCTCGCGGGTGACGTCGCGCAGGTAGAAGGTGAGCGCGGCGGTGTCGCTGTCGGAGCGGCGCAGGCTGCGCTTGAAGGCGCGCGGCTCGGGCAGCCGAAGATGAAGGATCTCGGCGTCGGCCGGCGCGTCGCCTTCGATGGCCGGCGAGGGCGCGAGCGCCGCCGGCAGCGCGGGCCAGGGCAGGGCGGGGTCGCGCCGCGCGTGGATCAGGGCCTCGAAGCGTTCGAACGGCATGCCGATCAGCGCCTGAATGGGGCGCCCGGCGAGCGCCTCGATGGCCGGGTTGGCGTAGCTCAGGCGGCGGCGGCCGTCGAAGCAGACCATCGCGTCCGGGCTCTGGGTGAAGATCAGGTCGAGCCGCGCGAGCGACTGGCGCAGCATCTCCTCGGCCTGGCGCTGTGCGGTGATGTCGCTCTGGATGCCGATGTAGTGGCGCACGCGGCCGGTGAGGGGATCGGGCACCGGCGAGATCGTGAGTCGCGTCCAGTAGGGCGAGCCGTCCTTGCGGTAGTCGCGCAGCACCACCTGGCAGGGGCGGCGGTCGGCGATCGCGCCGCGCAGCTCCTCGAGCGCCGGCTGGTCGTGCTCCTGGCCGTGGAGAAAGCGCGGATTCTGGCCCAGCACCTCGTGTGCCGGATAGCCGGTGATCGCCTGGAAAGCGGCATTGGCGTAGATGATCGGGTTGTCGGGCTGCTCGAGGTCGGTGATCACCACGCCTTCGGCGGCCGCCTGCAGGGCGCGCTCGCGCAGTGCGATCGCGGCCTTCGCCGCGTGACTGCCGGTGACGTCCGCAAGGGTGCCGGTCAGGCGCGCCACCTTGCCGTCGGGTCCGCGCTCGGCACGCAGGGACACCGCCATCCAGCAGTAGTCGCCGCTGCGGGTGCGGAAGCGGGCCTCGTATTCGAGCCGCTCTTCCTTGCCCGCGACCACCAGCTCGAACCTGCGGCGGCGCCAGCTGATTTCCTCCGGGTGGGCGAAGCGGAAGACGTTCTCGCCCACGCATTCCCCGGAAGGGATGCCGGTGATGCGTTCCCAGGCGCGGCTCACGAAGAGCACGCGGCCGTCGGGGGCGAGCTGGTAGATCACCTCGCGGATCTCGTCGACCAGCGAGCGGTACTTGTCCTCGCTGGCGACGAGGGCCGAGACGTCGCGCATCACCACCAGGCGGTAGCGCTGGCCGCCCTCGTCGATAAAGGGCGTCAGCTTGAGCTCGACCCAGGCGAGGGCGCCGTCGCGCCGTCGCAGGCAGAGCGTCGAGGGCCCGGTCTCGGCGGCCGCGATCGCGTCCGCGGCCGATGCGGGATTGCAGGCGAGCGACTGCAGCACCCCGGGCCAGGGCGCCAGGTCGGCCGCTGCGGGGTCGAGCCCGGTGACGCGGCCGAATGCAGCATTGGCATGCACCAGGCCGCCATCCTCGGCCACGATCAGGATCGCATTGTGGCTCGCGGCGAGGGCCGCGTTCCAAAGACGCAGATCGTCCTGGGTCAGCCGGCTGCGAACCTCGGCCCGGCGGCGCTGGATTGCGATGTAGTAAAGGACGAGTAGCAGCAGGCTGGCGAGGGCGAAGCCGAGGTCGATCAGGTCGTGGGTCGCGCCGGTGCCGCGATGGCTGTGCATCGTGAGCGCGAGGCGGCGGTCGCCGACCGTGAGCGCGAGCGGATCGAGCAGCATCAACGCCTCGGTGGTGTCGGAGACGCCGTGTTCGGCCGGCGCACCGGCGGGCATCCAGACCAGGCCGGGCGTGTGCCGCTCCTCCGGCGCAAACTCGGCGGCGTGGCCGTGGTGAATGTCGGCGAGCAGCGCGCGCAGGTTGAATTCGAGCTCGAGCGCGCCGGCCGCGCCCGGCAATGGGAGCGCGACATGAAGCCAGCTGGCGGCCACGACTTCGTCGGCCGCAAGTTCGCCGAGCGAGAGAACCTCGGTGCCGCGGCGCAACGCTTCGGCCGCCAGCCGTTTGCCGGCGGCTTCGTCCGCATGGCGCGAGGGGCAGGCGCCGAACAGCACCGTGCCGTCGGCGCCGCGCAGCTTGAGGCCGCTGATCAGCCCGCTCGCACAGCGCTGGGCGAACATCGGCCCGACGTAGGCGACCATCCCGGGGTCGATGGTGAAGCGCGCGAGCAGCGGGTTGTTCGCCAGGGCGTGGAGGCGACCGCGCTCCATCTGCAGGTGGGCGTCAACGCTGCCGGCCGCCACGTCGGCGAAGATTCGCGCCTCGTGGCGCAGCTCGGCGTCGACCGCGCGGTGCGCATAGATCATCGCGAGGCCGACCAGCACGAGTCCGAGCACCAGCCACAGGGTGGGCCCGAGCAGGAACCGGCGACGGTAGCGGCGCAGGCGGGACGGAATCGAATGGGGCATGCGCGGCGGCTCGCGGCGCTAGGGGTGCCGGCGAGCGCGGATCATTGGCGCTGAAGCAGCGCTTCGACGGTGTCGATCAGCTCCAGCGGGCTGAAGGGCTTGGTCAGATAGGCGTCGCAGCCGGCGTGGCTGCCGGCGGCGAGGTCCTCGGCCTGGCCGCGGGCGGTCAGCAGCACGACACCGGTGCCGGCGAACTCGGGGTCGGCCTTGATGCGGGCGCAGCATTCGAGGCCGTCGAACTCGCCCGGCATCATCACGTCGAGCAGGACCACGTCGGGCTTGAGTGCACGCGCCATGCGCAGTCCGCTCGCGCCGTTGTCCGCCTCGTGCACCTCGTAGTCGTCGAACTCCATGGTCATGCGCACCAGCTTGCGGATGTCGGGCTGGTCCTCGACGACCAGGACGATTTTGCTCATTGCCTTGCTTCTCCTGTTCGGTCCGGTTCGCGTCTGGGGAGGGCGGTCATGCCTCGTTCGCCGGGGCCTTGGACGCGGACGTTAACACAGCGTCGAGGTCGCGGCCGGGCAGAACGGTTGCCGGCGCCAACTGCGTCACGCCCGAGCCCGCCGCATGTGCGGAGCAGCCCGGATAGCAGCGGCGACCGCCGCGTCGCACCGCAGACCGCGTCACCTGCGGGGCAGCGGGGTAGGATGGGCGTCTTGTCTCCCCGCCTGCCGTCGCCGATGAAGTTCCTTCCCGGTCCGCCCCGTCCGCTTTCGCGCGAGCGGCTGCTCGAGATCCACGGCGAGCGCTACAAGTGGCTCGCATTGCTGGTGGTGGGGCTGGGGACGGTGGCGGCGGTGCTCGCCACCACCAGCTTTGCGGTCGCCGTGCCGGCGATGAGCGCGCATTTCGGCATCGGCCAGGACCGCGTGCAATGGGTGATCACCGGCTACATGGGCGCACTCACGGTGGCGATGCTGCCCACGCCCTGGCTGCTCGATCGGGTCGGCTTTCGCCGCCTCTTCCTCGGCGCGAGCCTGTTGATGGCGATCACCAGCGTGCTCGGCGCGCTCGCGAGCGATTTCGGCTTCGTCGTCTTTGTCCGCATCGTCCAGGGCACGGCGGCCGGCCTGCTGCAGCCGCTGGCGACCCTGGTGGTGATGCGGCTGTTCCCGCGCGGCAGCCAGGGCAGGGCGTCCGGGCTGCTCGGCTTCGGCATCGTGCTCGCGCCGGCGACCGCGCCCGCGCTCGCCGGCGTGCTCCTGGACCACTTCGGCTGGGCCTCGATCTTCCTGCTCAACCTGCCGTTCTGCCTGCTCGCTGCGGTGCTCGCGCTCTACCTGCTGCCGCAGGCGGGCGAGGCGGTGCGCCGGCGTTTCGACTGGCTCGGTGTGGTCCTGCTGTGCGTGGCGACCCTGGTTGCGATCGAAGCGGTGGCGGCGCTGCGCGTGCACGGACTGCTCTCCGCATGGACGCTGCTGGCGCTGTTCGTCGTCGCGCTGGCGATGGTGCTCTTCCTGCGCCACGCCCGGCGCACCGAGGCGCCGGTGGTGCAGCCCGAGCTGTTTCGCGAGCGCGGCTTCGCGATGGGCATCCTGGTCACCTTCGCCTACGGCCTCGGCATCTACGCCTCCACCTATCTGATCCCGGTCTTCCTGCAGAGCGCGCTCGGCTACGCGGCGACACCGGCCGGGCTCGCGCTGCTGCCGGCGGGGATCGTGCTCGCGGTGGTGATCCCGCTCGTCGGCGTGCTCGCCGACCGCCACTCGCCGCGCTGGATCACCTTCGCCGGGCTGGGGTTGTTCGCCGCGTCCTTCGCGCTGCTCGCCTGGCGCGGCGGCGGTATCGGCTACGGCGAGCTGGTGGCGTTCACGATCCTCGGCCGCATCGGTCTGGGCCTGATCATACCGGCGCTCACGCTCGCCACCCTGCGCCACCTCGAGCCGGCGCAGCTCGGCCAGGGCTCGATGCTGTCGAACTTCAGCCGCCAGTTCGGCGGCGTGCTCGGGGTGGCGGTGGTGGCGGTGTTCGTCGAGTGGCGCGCCGAGGTCCATGGGCCGGCGGCGCTGCCGAGCGCCTATTCCGAGGCTTTCATGCTGGTGGCGGCCGCCTTCGTGCTGGCGATGATGGCGACGCTGGCGATGCGCAGGAAGAAGGCCGCGGTGGCGGCAATCAGCCCTTGAGCGTGGCCGGACGGTAGGACTGGATGATCGGCAGCACCTGGCCGAAGATCTTCGGCGTGCCGGCAACCACGTTGCCGGTCTGCATCTGCGCCGAGTCGCCGGCGAAGTCCGACACCAGGCCGCCCGCTTCCTGGATCAGCAGGATGCCAGCGGCCATGTCCCACGGCGACAGGCCCATTTCCCAGAAGGCGTCGAAGCGGCCGCAGGCGACGTAGGCGAGATCGAGCGCGGCCGCGCCGGGGCGCCGGATGCCGGCGCACTTCTGGGTGAGCTCGCGGAACATCGCCAGGTAGGCGTCGGCGTGGTCGAAGTTGCGGTAGGGGAAGCCGGTGCCGATAAGCGCATCGTTCAGGCGGGTGCGGCGCGAGACGCGGATGCGGCGGTCGTTGAGGAAGGCGCCGGCGCCGCGCGAGGCGGTGAACAGCTCGTTGCGGGTGGGATCGTAGACCACTGCGTGCTCGAGCACGCCATTCTTCGTCTGTGCGATCGAGATCGCGTACTGCGGGAAGCCGTGGATGAAGTTGGTCGTGCCGTCGAGCGGGTCGATGATCCACAGGTATTCGCTGTCCTGGCCGTCGAGCGGGCCGAGCTCGCCGGCCTCCTCTGCTAGAATCCCGTGCCCCGGGAAGGCCTCGCGCAGCACCTCGACGATGGCCCGTTCGGCCGCGTGGTCGACCTCGGTGACGAAGTCGTTGGGCGACTTGGTCTGCACGGTCAGGAGGTCGAGCTGGGTCGAGGCCCGGTTGATGACGCTGGCGGCGCGGCGGGCTGCCTTGATGGCAATGTTAAGGGTGGGATGCATGCGGCTCGGCCTCGGCTAAAGAAACGGGGCGGAGGGCGCATCGAGCGCGAACTCGACCGCCTGCACCGCCCGCAGGATTTCGGAAAACACAGAATTTTAATATGAATCGCGCCCCTGCGCTCGACCGCATCCGTGTCGTCCTCTCCCATCCGAGCCACCCCGGCAACATCGGCGCCGCCGCGCGCGCGATGAAGACGATGGGCCTGCACCAGCTGTGGCTGGTCGCGCCGCAGCGCTTCCCCGACGAGGTCGCCGAGGCGCGTGCCTCGGGCGCCACCGACATCCTCGCCAACGCGCGGGTGGTCGGGAGCCTGGAAGAGGCGCTCGCCGGCACCATCCTGTCGGCCGCCGTCACCGCCCGCCGGCGCGAGCTCGCGCTGCCGCGCCGACTCGCGCGCGAGGCTGCGATCGAGGTGGTCAATCACGTCGCCGACGGCGAGGTGGCGCTGGTCTTCGGCAACGAGACCAGTGGCCTCAGCAACGAGGAGGTCGGCTTGTGCAGCATGCCGGTGTCGATCCCGGCGAACCCCGATTTCTCCTCGCTCAACCTCGGCGCCGCGGTGCAGCTGCTGTGCTACGAGGTGCGCATGGCGGCGCTGGCGCCCACCGCGCCGCAGGACCCCCGCCCCGAGTTCGCCACCCACGACGAGCTCGAGCGTTTTCACGCCCACCTCGAGCGCGCGGTCACCGCCAGCGGCTTCCACGACCCCGCCAACCCCAAGCGCCTGCTGCCGCGCATGCGGCGCCTGTTCAACCGCGTCCGCCTCGAGAAGGAAGAGGTCGCGATCCTGCGCGGCATGCTCACCGCCTTCGAAAAACACAACCCGGACCGCGGGGAGTGAATCCCGCGGCGGCCGTCGAAGGCACCGTAGGAGCGCACCCCTGTGCGCGATAGCGGCGGTTGTGCCCGCGACGACGGCTGCTATCGCCCTGGGGGCAGGGCTCCTACACGGCGGCGATTGTCGGCTTTGAGCGGCGACGATAAGTCGATTAAAATGATCGGCTATTCAAACCGGAGACGCACCAGCATGTTCACCCGCCTGCGCGAAGATCTGGCCAGTGTGCGCGAACGCGACCCCGCCGCCCGTTCGACGTGGGAAGTGCTGACCTGCTATCCGGGCGTGCATGCGCTCATCTTCCATCGCCTCGCCCATACGGCCTGGGCGCGCGGGCTGCACTGGCCGGCGCGCTTCATCAGTCACATCAGCCGCATGCTCACCGGGATCGAGATCCATCCGGGCGCGGTGATCGGCCGCCGCGTGTTCATCGACCACGGCATGGGCGTGGTGATCGGCGAGACCGCCGAGATCGGCGACGACTGCACGATCTACCAGGGCGTCACCCTGGGCGGCACGTCGCTCTATCGCGGTACCAAGCGCCACCCGACGCTCGGCAAGGGCGTGGTGGTGGGCGGCGGCGCCAAGGTGCTGGGTGGCTTCACCGTCGGCGACGGCGCCAAGATCGGCTCCAACGCGGTGGTGGTCAAGCCGGTGCCGGCGGGCGCCACCGCGGTCGGCAACCCGGCGCGCGTTCTGGATCGCGACCGCGACGCGGCGCGCGAGCAGAAGGCCGAGCAGATCGGCTTCACCGCTTACGGCGTCACCCGCGACATGGACGATCCGGTGGCGAAGGCGCTGCACGGCCTGCTCGACCACGCGGTCGAGACCGACCGCCGCCTCGAGTGCCTGATCAAGCGCATGGAGGCGGCCGGCATGAAGCTCGACGACAGCGTCGAGCCCGCCGACGGCTTCGATCCCTCCAGCCTGTCACGGATGGTCGACTGAGCGCGCCTGCGGTCGCAATACTTGATCGTTTTTGTCGGGTTAAGTATAGTTGACCGCATCGCTCGGGTATCGCCGGGCAAGCCCCGTCGATGCTGGAAGGAGAATCCGATGAGACTGACAACGAAAGGCCGCTTCGCCGTGACCGCGATGATCGATCTTGCCTCGCGTCAGACCGACGGGCCGGTGACGCTGGCGGGCATCGCCGAGCGCCAGAAGATTTCCCTGTCCTACCTCGAACAGCTGTTCGGCAAGCTGCGCCGCCACAAGCTGGTCAACAGCGTTCGTGGCCCGGGCGGCGGCTACCGGCTGGCGCGCGAGATGGGCAAGATCACCGTCGCCGACATCATCGTCGCGGTCGACGAGCCGCTCGACGCCACCCAGTGCGGCGGCGAGCAGAACTGCCACGACGCCCACCGCTGCATGACCCACGATCTGTGGACCAACCTCAACCGCCGCATGTACGCCTATCTTGATTCGGTGACGCTGCAGGCCCTGGTCAATCGCGAGGTGCGTCCCGAGGGCGACATGAGCGTGCTGGTCAACGTGCGCCGGCGCGCCGCGGTGGCGCTGCGCGAATCGGCAGCGGCCTGAGCGGAAGGCGCACGCCGATGGACTTCTTCGCCCCCGTCTACCTCGACTGGAACGCGACCGCGCCGCTCGACGAGGCGGTGCGCGAGGCGATGCTGCCCTGGCTCGGCGCTGCCGGCGAGGCGAGCCGCTTCGGCAACGCCTCGAGCCGGCACGAGTACGGACGTGGGGCACGCGCGGCGATCGACGAGGCGCGCGGCCGGGTGGCGGCGGCGGTCAACGCCCACCCCACCGAGGTGATCTTCACCAGCGGCGGCTCGGAGGCGAACAACCTCTTCGTCAAGGGCGCGGCGGCGCTGATGAAGCCGGGCCTGATCGCGGTCAGCGGCATCGAGCATCCCTGCGTGCGCGAGCCCGCGCAGCAGCTGCGCCGCGGCGGCTGGATGCTGCGTGAGATCGCGGTCGACGCGCAAGGGCGGATCGACGCCACCGACTGGGCTGAAGTGTGCGTAGCGCGCCCGGCGCTGCTGTCGGTGATGCTCGCCAACAACGAGACCGGTGTGCTGCAGGACATCACCCGCCTGGCGCGCGAGGGCAGGGCGGCCGGGGCCTGGTTCCACACCGACGCGGTGCAGGCGCTGGGCAAGATCGAGCTGGATTTTCGTGCGCTGGGCGTCAATGCGATGACGCTGAGCGCGCACAAGCTGGGCGGTCCGCTGGGTGCGGGCGCGCTGGTGGTGGACAAGCGGGTGGAACTCGCGCCGCTGATCGCCGGCGGCGGCCAGGAGCGCAACCTGCGCTCGGGCACCGAGAACGTCGCGGCGATCGTCGGTTTCGGCGTCGCCTGCGAGCGCGCCACGGCCAGGCGCGAGGCGGAGGCGACGCGGCTGGCCGCGCTGCGCGACCGCATCGAGACTGCACTCGCGGCGAAGGGCGCGCTGATCTTCTCGGCGCAGGCGCCGCGGCTGCCGAACACGCTGTTCTTCGCGGTCGAGCGCATCGACGGCGAGACCCTGGTCGGCAAGCTCGACCGCGCCGGTTTCGCCTGCGCGAGCGGCTCGGCCTGCTCGAGCGCCAACCCCGAGCCCTCGCACACGCTGCTGGCGATGGGCGTGGCGCCGGAGGTCGCGCGCGGCGCGCTGCGGGTGAGCCTCGGCCGCACCACCACCGAGGACGAGGTGACGCGCTTCATCGAAACCTTCGAGCGCATCGTGAACGAACTGAAACAACTGGCGTCGATCTCGGTCTGACGACGCCAGCCCCAAGAAACGACCACCGACGACAAGACAGACTCCGCGGAGAAAACGCAAAATGCTGAAGTTCCCCATCTATCTCGACTACTCGGCCACCACCCCGGTTGATCCGCGGGTCGCGGCGGCGATGATCCCCTGGCTGACCGAGAAGTTCGGCAACCCGGCGAGTCGCTCGCACGCCTATGGCTGGGAGGCCGAGCAGGCGGTGGAGTCGGCGCGCGAGCAGGTCGCCGCGCTGGTCGGCGCCGACGCCAAGGAGATCATCTGGACTTCGGGCGCGACCGAGTCGAACAACCTCGCGATCAAGGGCGCCGCGCACTTCTACAAGTCGAAGGGCAAGCACGTCATCACCGTCAAGACCGAGCACAAGGCGGTCATCGACCCGGTGCGCGAGCTCGAGCGCGAAGGCTTCGACGCCACCTACCTCGACGTGCAGGAGAATGGCCTCATCGACCTCGAGGTGTTCAAGGCCGCGCTGCGCCCGGACACCATCGTGGTGTCGGTGATGCTGGTGAACAACGAGATCGGCGTGATCCAGCCGATCGAGCAGCTCGGCGAGATCTGCCGCGAGAAGGGCATCGTCTTCCACGTCGATGCGGCCCAGGCCACCGGCAAGGTCGACATCGACCTGTCGAAGCTGCAGGTCGACCTGATGAGCTTCTGCGCGCACAAGACCTACGGCCCCAAGGGCGTGGGCGCGCTCTACGTGCGCCGCAAGCCGCGCGTGCGCCTCGAGGCGCAGATGCACGGCGGCGGCCATGAGCGCGGCCTGCGCTCGGGCACGCTGCCCACCCACCAGATCGTCGGCATGGGCGAGTCCTTCCGCATCGCCCGCGAGGAGATGGCCGAGGAGAACGTGCGCATCCGCCGCCTGCGCGACCGCCTGCTGAGCGGCCTCACCGACATCGAGGCGACCTACATCAATGGCGACGTCGAGCGGCGCGTGCCGCACAACCTCAACATCTCCTTCGCCTACGTCGAAGGCGAGTCGCTGATCATGGCGGTGAAGGACATCGCGGTGTCGTCCGGCTCGGCCTGCACCTCGGCGAGCCTGGAGCCGTCCTACGTCCTGCGCGCTCTCGGCCGCAACGACGAGCTCGCGCACAGCTCGATCCGCTTCAGCATCGGCCGCTTCACCACCGAAGAAGAGATCGACTACACGATCGATCTGCTGCACAAGAAGATCGGCAAGCTGCGCGAACTCTCCCCGCTGTGGGAGATGGTGCAGGAAGGCGTCGACCTCGACACCGTGCAGTGGGCGGCCCACTAAACAAAGAACCCTGGAGAGAAAACACATGGCTTACAGCGAAAAACTGCTCGACCATTACGAGAACCCGCGCAACGTCGGCTCCTTCGGCAAGGAAGAGGACGGCATCGCCACCGGCATGGTGGGCGCGCCCGCCTGCGGCGACGTGATGAAGCTGCAGATCAAGGTCGGCAAGGACGGCGTCATCGAGGACGCGAAGTTCAAGACCTACGGCTGCGGCTCGGCGATCGCCTCGAGCTCGCTCGTCACCGAGTGGGTCAAGGGCAAGACGATCGATCAGGCGCTCGAGATCAAGAACACGGCCATCGCCGAGGAACTCGCGCTGCCGCCGGTGAAGATCCACTGCTCGATCCTCGCCGAGGACGCGATCAAGGCCGCCGTGGCCGACTACAAGAAGAAGCATCAGGACTGAACGCGACAGGAGGTCGAATCATGGGTGTGTCCCTGTCAGAAAGCGCCGCCCGCCACGTGGCGAACTTCATCACCAAGCGCGGCAAGGGTGTCGGTATTCGCCTCGGCGTGACCACGTCGGGCTGCTCCGGCATGGCCTACAGGCTCGAGTTCGTAGACGAGACCCAGCCCGAGGACCTGGTCTTCGAGAGTCACGGCGTCAAGGTCGTGATCGATCCGAAGAGCCTGGCCTACCTCGAGGGGACCGAGCTGGACTTCGTCAAGGACGGGCTCAACGAGGGGTTCAAGTTCAACAACCCGAACGTCAAGGACCAGTGCGGTTGCGGCGAAAGCTTCAACGTCTGAGCGGCCCGGCAAGCACATGAGTGTCGACCTGAGCCAGGACTATTTCGCGCTGTTCGGCTTGCCGCGCCGCTTCTTCATCGACGATGCGGCGCTCGAGGCGGCGTGGCACGAGTTGCAGTCGCGCGTCCATCCCGACCGTTACGCCCACCTGCCGGACAGCGAGAAGCGCATGTCGATGCAGTGGGCGACGCGGGTCAACGAAGGCTTCGCCACTCTGCGCAAGCCGCTCAGCCGCGCCCAGTACCTGCTCGAGCTCGCCGGCGTCGACAGCGGGCTGGAGACCAATACGGCGATGTCGCCCGAGTTCCTGATGGAGCAGATGGAGTGGCGCGAGGCGGTCGAGGAGGCGCGCGAGGCGGGCGAGATGGGCGAGCTCGAGCAGCTCCATCATCGCCTGCGCCAGCATGCGCGCGAGGTGCTCGGCGGACTCGCCCACCAGCTCGACGAGGCGCGCGATTACGCGGCGGCTGCCGACACCGTGCGTCGGCTGATGTTCGTCGAACGACTTCAACACGATATCGACGAGGCCCTCGAGGCGCTCGAAGAGTGACACACATAGGCACGGATAGCTGATGGCCCTGCTGCAAATCGCTGAACCCGGAATGTCCGCCGAGCCGCACAAGCAGCGGCTCGCGGTGGGCATCGACCTCGGAACGACCAACTCGCTGGTGGCCACGGTGCGCAACGGCATCGCGGTCTGCCTCGCCGACGAAACCGGGCGCAGCATGCTGCCCTCGGTGGTGCGCTACGGCGCCGAAGGCGACATCGAGGTCGGCCTCGCCGCGCTGCGCACCCAGGCGGTCGATCCGAAGAACACCATCGTGTCGGTCAAGCGCTTCATGGGCCGCGGGCTCAAGGACGTCGCCCACGCCGAAACGATGCCCTACGATTTCGAGGACAGCAGCGGCATGGTGCGCCTGCGTACCGTGCAGGGTGTCAAGACCCCGGTGGAGATCTCGGCCGAGATCCTGCGCGTGCTGCGCCAGCGCGGCGAAGCCAGCCTCGGCGGCCCGCTGGTGGGGGCGGTGATCACCGTGCCGGCCTACTTCGACGACGCCCAGCGCCAGGCGACCAAGGACGCTGCCCGGCTCGCCGGCCTCGACGTGCTGCGCCTGCTCAACGAGCCCACCGCGGCGGCGGTGGCCTACGGCCTCGACAACGCGGCCGAAGGCGTCTATGCGGTGTACGACCTCGGCGGCGGCACCTTCGACCTCTCGGTGCTCAAGCTCTCGCGCGGCGTCTTCGAGGTGCTCTCCACCAACGGTGACGCCGCTCTCGGCGGCGACGACTTCGACCATCGCCTTTACTGCTGGGTGCTCGACCAGTCGAGCATCGAACCGCCGTCGGCCTCCGATGCGCGCCGCCTGCACATGAAGGCGCGCGAGGCGAAGGAGCTGCTCACCTCCAGCGAGGAGGCGCCGATCCACGCCATGCTGTCGAACGGCGAGGAAGTCGATCTCGTCATCACCCGCGACCAGTTCGCCGAAATCACCCGCCACCTGGTGCAGAAGACGCTGGTGCCGGTGCGCAAGGCGCTGCGCGACGCCGGGCTCGGCCCGGAGGACGTCAAGGGCGTGGTGATGGTCGGCGGCGCAACCCGCATGCCGCACATTCAGCGCGCGGTGGCGGAGTACTTCGGCCAGGAGCCGCTCACCAACCTCGACCCCGACAAGGTCGTGGCGCTCGGCGCCGCGACCCAGGCCAACGTGCTCGCCGGCAACCGCAAGGCGGAAGACGACTGGCTGCTGCTCGACGTCATCCCGCTCTCGCTCGGCCTCGAGACCATGGGCGGCCTGGTCGAGAAGGTCGTGCCGCGCAACGCCACGCTGCCGATCGCGCGTGCGCAGGAATTCACCACCTTCAAGGACGGCCAGACCGCGATGGCCTTCCACGTCGTGCAGGGCGAGCGCGAGCTGGTTTCCGACTGCCGCTCGCTGGCACGCTTCGAGCTGCGCGGCATCCCGCCGATGGTCGCCGGCGCGGCCCGCATCCGCGTCACCTTCCAGGTCGACGCAGACGGTCTGCTGTCGGTGTCGGCGCGCGAGATGGCCTCGGGCGTGGAGGCGAGCGTGCTGGTCAAGCCGTCCTACGGCCTCTCCGACGACGAGATCGCCGGCATGCTGCAGGCCGGCTTCGAGCACGCCGGCGAGGACAAGGAGCTGCGCGCGCTGCGCGAGCAGCAGGTCGAGGCCGACCGCAGCATCGAAGCCACCGAGCAGGCGCTCGACAAGGACGGCGCGCTGCTCTCGGCGGAAGAAGTGGCGGCGATCCGCGAATCGATCGAGGCCCTGCGCAAGGCGCGCGCCGGCAGCGACGGGCGCGCGATCAAGGCCGGGCTGGATGCGCTCGCGCGCGCCACCGACGACTTCGCCGCCCGCCGCATGGACAACAGCATTCGTGGCGCGCTCGCGGGCCACAAGGTAGACGAACTCGAAATATGACCCAGATCATCGTTCTCCCCCACGTCGAACTCTGCCCCGACGGCGCCGTCATCGAGGCCGAGCGCGGCACCTCGATATGCGACAGCCTGCTCGCCAACGGCATCGACATCGAACACGCCTGCGAGAAGTCCTGCGCCTGCACCACCTGCCACGTGATCGTGCGCGAGGGCTTCGACTCCCTCGGCGAAGCGACCGAGGAAGAGGAAGACCTGCTCGACAAGGCCTGGGGCCTAGAGCCCCAGTCGCGTCTGTCCTGCCAGGCGCTGGTGGACGCCGCGCCCCTCGTGGTGGAGATCCCGCGCTACACGATCAACATGGCCAGGGAAGGAAAGCACTGATGAAGTGGACCGAAGTGCAGGAGATCGCGATCCAGCTCGCCGACGCGCATCCCGATGTCGATCCCCTGAAGGTGAACTTCGTCGATCTGATGGGCTGGGTCATCGCTCTGCCGGAGTTCGACGACGATCCCAAGCACTGCGGCGAGCGCATCCTCGAGGGCATCCAGCAGGCGTGGATCGACGAGGTCGCCTGAACGCGGTTGATCGCCCTGCCCCCAGGGCGATAATGGGCGCATTGCCGGCACGGCGGCGAACCGCCGCAACCCCACCCAGGAGATCCCCATGCCCGCCACCGTCTTCGACTTCGAAACGCGCGCCCTCGACGGCGCGGCGATGCCCTTGTCCGCCTTTCGCGGCCAGGTGCTGCTGATCGTCAACACCGCAAGCAAATGCGGTTTCACCCCGCAGTACGCCGGGCTGGAGGATCTGCAGCGGCGCTTCGCGGGCGAGGGCTTCTCGGTGATCGGCTTCCCCTGCAACCAGTTCGGCGCACAGGAGCCGGGTGGGGCGGACGAGATCGCCGCCTTCTGCGAACGTAACTACGGCGTGAGTTTTCCGCTGTCGGAGAAGGTCGAGGTCAACGGCGAGGGGGCGCATCCGCTCTTTCGCCACCTGTGCGAGGCGGAACCCGGCGTACTCGGCACCGAGGCGATCAAATGGAACTTCACCAAGTTCCTGGTCGACCGTGCGGGCAGGGTGGTGAAGCGCTACGCACCGCTCACCACCCCGGCCACCATTGCCGACGACATCCGCCGACTGCTCGAAGCCGCCGCCTAGCGCGCCTCAGGCGGCGCGCGGCTCGAGCGACTGGTTGAGGTCCAGCCAGTACTCGCCGAGCAGGCCGACGGCCTGCAGGAAGCGCTCGAAGTCGACCGGCTTGCGGATGTAGCTGTTGGCGCCGAGGCGGTAGGCCTGCTCGATGTCGAGGGTCTCGCCCGAGGTGGTGAGCACCACCACCGGCAGCACTGCGGTGCGGGCATCGGCGCGGATGCGGCGCAGCACCTCCAGCCCGTCCATGCGCGGCAGTTTCAGGTCGAGCAGCACCACCGCGGGCAGCACGTTGGGATCGCGGTCGCTGAAGGCACCCCGGCAGAGCAGGTAATCGATCGCGTCGACACCGTCGCGCGCCACCACCACGGGGTTGGGGATCTTCTTCTTCCCGAAGGCACGCAGGGCGAGCGTCTCGTCGTCGGGGTTGTCTTCCACCAGCAGAATCGGGCGTGTGCTGCTCAATTTATTTCGTCCTCCTGTTTCGAAAGGGCGCCGCTTGCGTCGAAGCAAGCGGTGGGCGGATCCGCAATCCGTCTCGGACGATCCGGGTCAGGAGAGCTCTTCCCGCCGCAGCATGAAGACCATGTCGTCACCGCCGTGGCAGGACAGCCAGGTGAAGGGCAGGTGCGGGAACGCCGCCTCGACGATCGAGCGATTATGCCCGATTTCCACCGCGATAATGCCCCTGGGATTGAGATGGTCGGCCGCGCCCGCGAGCAGGCGACGCACCACGTCGAGGCCGTCCTCGCCCGAGGCCAGCGCCATGCGGGGCTCGTGCAGGTATTCCGGCGGCAGGGCGTCCATCGCCTCGGCGGTGACGTAGGGCGGGTTGCTCAGGATGAAGTCGAAGCGCCGGCCCTCGAGCGCCGAGAAGACGTCGCTCTTCACCAGCTCGATGCGGTCGTCGAGGCCGTAATCGGCGACATTGTCGTGCGCGAGCGCGAGCGCATCGTCCGACAGGTCGGCCGCGGTCACCGCCGCGTTGGGGAAGGCGTGCGCCATCAGGATGGCGAGGCAGCCCGAACCGGTGCACATGTCGAGCACGCGCTCCACCGCGTCGGGTTCGTC
Organism: Thauera phenolivorans; assembly: GCF_001696715.1. Taxonomy (GTDB): domain Bacteria; phylum Pseudomonadota; class Gammaproteobacteria; order Burkholderiales; family Rhodocyclaceae; genus Thauera; species Thauera phenolivorans. The sequence continues at coordinate 49,834 of NZ_MBFM01000002.1, forward strand.
GATCCAGGGCGAGAAGCCGTCCTCGAGCAGCTCGGCGAAGAAGGAGCGCGGCACGATCACCCGCTGATCCACCTTGAAGCGGAAGTCGCCCAGCCAGGCCTCGCCGAGCAGGTAGGCGGTGGGGATGCGTTGCTCGACGCGGCGCTCGATGTTGTCGAACAGCGCCTCGCGCTCGTCCGACGGGATGCAGGCGTCGAGGAAGGGCTCGAGGCGGTCGAGCGGCAGCGACAGCGTGCCGAGCACCAGCCACACCGCCTCGTCGTAGGTGTCGGCGACGCCATGCCCGCAGAAGATGCCGCCGCGGTTGAAGCGGGTGACCGCGTAGCGCAGCCAGTCGCGCACCGTCACCAGCTCGGCGAGCGGCCCGTGCTCGTGTTCGTGGTCCTCGTGTTGCAGATCGTCGTGGTGCTGGTGTTCGCTCATCGGCTCTGGCTCTTGGTGTCGGATCGAAAGGGGCGCTTCAGGAAGGGGAGGCTGCCGGAAGGCTCAGGCCACCAGCAGGCCGCGCAGGGTGCGCTCGTAGACTTCGGACAGCGGCGCCAGCGCCTCGAGCGCGACGCACTCGTTAACCTTGTGGATCGACGCATTCACCGGTCCGAACTCCACCACCTCGGCACAGATGTCGGCGATGAAGCGGCCGTCGGAGGTGCCACCGGTGGTCGACAGCTCGGTTTCCACGCCAACCGTGTCGCGGATCGCCGCCGACAGCGCCGCCACCAGTCGGCCGCGGCCGGTGATGAAGGGCTTGCCCGACAGGTGCCAGTCGAGGCGGTAGTCGAGGCCGTGGCGGTCGAGCACCGTGTGGGTACCCGCCTTGAGCGCGTCGGCGGAGCTCACCGAGGCGAAGCGGAAGTTGAACAGCACCTCGCACTCGCCCGGAATGACGTTGTTGGCGCCGGTGCCGGCGTGGATGTTCGACACCTGGAAGGTGGTCGGCGGGAAGAACTCGTTGCCGTCGTCCCAGTGGGTGGCGGCCAGCTCGGCGAGCGCCGGGGCAAAGGCGTGGATCGGGTTGCGCGCCAGTTGCGGGTAGGCGACGTGGCCCTGCTGGCCGATCACCCTCAGCGTGCCCGACAGCGAGCCGCGGCGGCCGTTCTTGATCGTGTCGCCGAGGGTGGCGACCGAGGTCGGCTCGCCGACCACGCAGTAGTCGAGCCGCTCGCCGCGCGCGGCCAGGGCCTCGACCACCTTCACCGTGCCATGGGTGGCGATGCCTTCCTCGTCCGAGGTCAGCAGCAGCGCGATGCTGCCGGCATGGTCGGGATGCTCGGCGACGAAGCGCTCGATGGCGGTGACGAAGGCGGCGAGCGAGGACTTCATGTCCGCCGCTCCGCGGCCGTACAGCAGCCCGTCGCGAATCGTCGGTTCGAAGGGCGGGCTCGCCCACTGCTCGAGCGGGCCGGCGGGCACGACGTCGGTGTGGCCGGCGAAGCACAGTACCGGCGCGGCCGTGCCGCGGCGCGCCCACAGGTTGCAGACGCCGCCGGTGTCGATGCGCTCGAAGACGAAGCCGAGCGGCGCCAGGCGCTGGGCGATCAGCTCGAGGCAGCCGGCGTCGTCCGGCGTCACCGAGGGGCGCGAGATCAGCTCGCGGGCGAGCGCGAGCGTGCGATTGTGGGTGTGGGGCATGGGGGCCTAGCGCTCGGGCGTCTCGCCGAGGTCGAGTGCGAACTCGCTGAAGGAGGTGCCGTCGTCGGCGGTCTGCTGGAACTCGAAGGAAGGTGCGCCCGACGGCGGCTGCCCGAGCTGCTCCTCGTCCTTGCCCGCCTTGGCGTTGTTGATCAGCCAGGACAGGTTGCTCGGCGAATCGGCGTTGGCCATCGCCTCCTCGATGTCGATCGTGCCCTCGGTGTACAGCCGCACCAGGTCCTGCTCGAAGGTGCGCGAGCCCGGGGTGAGGCTCTGCTCCATGGCCTCCTTGATCTCGCCGAGCTCGCCGCGCTCGATCAGATCGGCCACATGGCGGCTGTTCATCAGGATCTCGACCGCCGGCGTGCGCATGCCGTCGGGCTTGCGCACGAGGCGCTGGGAGACGATGCACTTGAGCGCCACCGCGAGGTCGAGATAGAGCAGGGGGCGGTTCTCGAGCGGGAAGAAGTTAACGATGCGGTTGAGCGCGTGGTAGGCGTTGTTCGCGTGCAGGGTGGCGAGGCAGAGGTGGCCGGTCTGCGAATAGGCCATCGCCGCCTCCATCGTCTCGCGGTCGCGGATCTCGCCGATCAGGATGCAGTCGGGCGCCTGGCGCATCGCGTTGCGCAGCGCCTCGTGCCAGCTGTGCGTGTCGATGCCGACCTCGCGCTGGTTCACCACCGACTTGCGGTGCTTGAACAGGAACTCGACCGGATCCTCGACGGTGAGGATGTGGCCCGAGCGGTGACTGCTGCGGTGGTCGAGCATCGAGGCGAGCGTGGTCGACTTGCCCGAGCCGGTCGCGCCCACCACCAGCACCAGGCCACGCTTCTCCATCACCACCTCGGACAGCACCGGCGGTAGCGCGAGGCTCTCGAGGGTGGGGATGTCGCCCTGGATGTAGCGGATCACCGCGGCGATCGAGCCGCGCTGCCAGAACAGGTTGGTGCGGAAGTTGCCGTACTCGCTGCGGCCGAACGAGACGTTGAGCTCCTTGTCGCGCTCGAAGCGGGCGATCTGCTCGGTGCTGAGCAACTCGTAGATCATCTGCTTGATCACCGCCGGCAGCATCACCTGCTGGTTGATCGGCAGCGTCTCGCCCTCGATCTTGATCTGGATCGGGGCGCCGGCGGTGATGTAGATGTCCGAGGCCTTCTTCTCGGCCATCAACTGGAACAGCTTGTCGAGCAATGCCATGCGAGGGATCTCCGTGCTCAGGCGCCGCGCAGCAGGTCGTTGATCGCGGTCTTGGCGCGCGTCTGCGCGTCGACCTTCTTCACGATCACCGCGCAGTACAGGCTGTACTTGCCGTCGGCCGAGGGCAGGCTGCCCGGCACCACCACCGAGCCCGCGGGCACGCGGCCGTAGCTGACCTCGCCGGTCTCGCGATCGTAGATCTTGGTGCTCATGCCGATGTACACGCCCATCGACAGCACCGCGTTCTCCTCGATGATCACGCCTTCCACCACCTCGGAGCGGGCGCCGACGAAGACGTTGTCCTCGATGATGACCGGGCCGGCCTGCACCGGCTCGAGCACGCCGCCGATGCCGACGCCGCCCGACAGGTGCACGTTCTTGCCGATCTGCGCGCAGGAGCCCACGGTGGCCCAGGTGTCGACCATCGTGCCCTCATCCACATAGGCACCGATGTTCACGTACGAAGGCATCAGCACCACGTTCCTGCCGATGAAGCTGCCCTTGCGCGCCACCGCCGGCGGCACCACGCGGAAGCCCCCCGTGGCGAACTGCTCGGCGGTGTAGTCGCCGAACTTGGTCGGCACCTTGTCGAAGAAGTTGAGCGCGCCGGCGGCTTGCACCTCGTTGTCGCGCAGGCGGAAGGAGACCAGCACCGCCTTCTTGATCCACTGATTCACCACCCACTCGCCGTCCTTCTTCTCGGCCACGCGCAGCGTGCCGGCGTCGAGGCCGGCGATCACCTCCTCGACGGCGTTGCGGATTTCGGCCGGGGCCGAGGTGGGCGAGAGCGAGGCGCGGTTCTCGAAGGCGTCGTCGATGATGGCTTGGAGGGCGTGCATGGAAGCTGGGATCCTTGAATCGAAACGGGAAGTTTTCAGAGCGACTTGCAGAAAGCCGCGATACGCTCGGCGCCTTCGACGCATTCGTGCGTGTCGGCCACCAGGGCGATGCGAACGAAGCCGGCGCCCGGATTGACGCCGTCGACCGCGCGCGCGAGGTAGCTTCCCGGCAGAACCGTCACATTATATTCAGCGAGCAGGCGGCGGGCGAAGTCGGTGTCGGCGATCGGGGTGCGCGCCCACAGATAGAAGCCGGCGTCGGGCACCGCGGTCTCCAGCCAGGGCGTCAGCATCGGCGTCACTCTGGCGAACTTGTCGCGATACAGGCGGCGGTTCTCCGCGACATGCTCTTCGTCGTTCCACGCCGCCACCGAGGCCGCCTGCACCGCCGGGTTCATCGCGCAGCCGTGGTAGGTACGGTAGAGCAGGAATTTCTCCAGGATCCGCGCGTCGCCGGCGACGAAGCCCGAGCGCATGCCGGGCACGTTGGAGCGCTTCGACAGGCTGGAGAACATCACGATGTTGCGGAAATCGACCCGCCCAAGCCGCCAGGCCGCCTCGAGCGCGCCGATCGGCTTGTCGGCGTCGTCGAAGTAGATCTCCGAGTAGCACTCGTCGGCGGCGATCACGAAGTCATGGCGGTCGGCGAGCGCGAACAGCGCCTTCCACTCCTCGAGCGAGAGCACGCGCCCGGTGGGGTTGCCCGGCGAGCACACGTACACCAGCTGCACCTCGCGCCAGGTGTGATCGGGCACCGAGGCGAAGTCCGAGGCGAAGCCGTTCTCCGGCAGGTTGTTGAGGAACACCGGCTCGGCGCCGGCGAGCAGGGCCGCGCCCTCGTAGATCTGATAGAAGGGGTTCGGCGCCAGCACCTTGGGGGTCGCCCGGCTGGGGTCGATCACGCACTGGGCGAAGGCGAACAGCGCCTCGCGCGAGCCATTCACCGGCAGGATCTGGGTCGCCGGATCCACGTTGGGCAGCTCGTAGCGGCGGTGCAGCCAGTTCGCGATCGCGCCGCGCAGCGCGTCCGAGCCGATCGTGTTCGGGTAGTTCGCCAGCCCGCCCAGGTTGTCCGCCAGGGTCTGGCGGATGAAGCCCGGCGTGGCGTGCTGCGGCTCGCCGATCGACAGCCGGATCGGCTTGACCCCCGCCGGCGGCTCCACGCCCTCGAAGAGCGCGCGCAGCTTGGCGAAGGGATAGGGATGGAGGCGGTCGAGGTTCGGGTTCATGGCGCGCCCAGGCAAGCCGAAATGGGCCGAAGAGTTTAGCAGATCCCCCGCCCAAGCCACCGTAGCAGCCCCCGCCCCCAGGGCGATAGCGGCCGTCATCGTGGGCACCACCGCCGTCATCGCGCACAGGGGTGCGCTCCTACACCACCATCGAGCCCAATACATTGGGAGATATTCTTTTAGCATTTTCCCGTTGTCCTGCAATACACTCGCCTGACCCCTCCCGCCCGCTGATCCCGTCTGCCATGGCCCCCATCCACGCCAACCCGTCCCCACGCCAGCGCGCTGCGTCGCGGGCGCTGGTCGGAGCGCGGGCGGGTCTATCTGATCACCACCGTCACCGACGGCCGCGTGCCCCTTTTCGATGAAATCCTCTGCGCCCGCGCCGTCGTTCGCGCGCTGATCCGCGCACAGGCGCTCGGCCAGGCGGACACGCTCGCCTACGTGCTGATGCCCGATCACCTGCACTGGCTGATGTCGCTCGGCGACGCGGCGGAGCTATCGCTGGTGGTGCGCGCGGTGAAATCGCTGAGCACGCGCGAAATCGGCCGGCCGGTGTGGCAGCGCGGCTTCCACGATCGCGCCCTGCGGCGCGAAGCGGACCTGCGCCAGGCCGCGCGCTACATCGTCGCCAACCCGCTGCACGCCGGAATCGTCAGCAGGGTAGGGGAGTATCCGCACTGGGATGCGGTGTGGTTGTAGGTCGGTAATGCGCGCCCCCGCGCCCTTTCGATGATTGCCCTCCCTTCGGCCACCGCCATGCCCCTGGCAACACCGTCCGCCGCCCCTGTGTAGGAGCGCAGCCCCCTGCGCGATAACGGCGCTCGTGCCCGCGACAACGGCGGCTATCGCCCTGAGGGCAGGGCTCTGGCGGCAGCGGAGTCAGGCGTCCATCGTGCTTGTATATCCGGAAACGGAGCATACAATAACCGTTAAAGGAGTATCCCCATGTCCAACCTCGCCTACGCCTACCCCCAGAGCCGCTTCGAGCCCACCGTCCCGATCGACCTCAACGTCCGCGCCGAGCGCGAGCGCCTCTCCCGCTCGGCCCTGAAAGGCTTCTTCCGACTCGCCCAGGCCTGGAAGCTGCGCGACGAGGACGCGCGCGAGCTCCTCGGCGGGCTCTCCAGCAGCGCCTTCTACGAATGGAAGAAGCACCCGGATCGCGTGCTCGAGGTCGATCGCATCACCCGCATCTCCTACCTGCTCGGCATCTACAAGGCGCTCCACATCCTCTACGGCGACGAGCTCGCCGACGAATGGGTGAGCCTGCCCAACCGCAACCTCATCTTCGGCGGGCGCACGCCGCTCGCCTACATGCTGGGCGGCGGGCTGCTGGCGATGCAGACGGTGCGCAAGCTGCTCGACGCCCGTCGCGGAGGCTTGTGAGGATGCGCCTGCCGCCGGTCACCGCGCTGCGCCGCATCGACACCGTCCGCCTCATCCCCTCGCGCTTCGCCGACCAGGAAGACTCGGTGCTCGCGCCGCTGGCCGAGGACGACGCCCACCTGCGCGAACTCTTCGAGCTCGACAACGCCACCAACGCCCGCCTGCTCGGCGAACAGGGCCGGCTCGCCGGCATCGGCATCGACGAGCTCGTCTTCGGCGTGCCCAACTTCCGCATGATCAACGCCGCCTTCTGCTACCCGCGCCCCGAAGGCAGCCGCTTCAACGACGGCGAGCGTGGTGCCTGGTACTGCGCCTTCGAGGAAGACACCGCGCTCGCCGAGATCGTCTTCCACAAGACGGTCGAGTACCAGGAAATCGACCGCTTCGACGACAGCGTCCGCTACCAGGCCCTGCTCGCCGACTTCAGCGCCGGCTTCCACGATCTGCGCGAGGCCCCCGCGTTCGCCGACTGCCTCGACGCGCGCAGCTACGTCGCCTCGCAACGCCTCGCCCTCGAGCTGCTCGGCGGCGGTTCGCTGGGTGTGATCTACCCCAGCGTGCGCCGCGCCGGCGGCACCAACCTCGCGTGCTTCCGGCCGGCGCTGGTGAACAACGTGCGGCGGGGGAGCGCCTGGCAGCTCACCTGGGCGGGCGGCCCGACGCCGCGGGTGGAGCAAGTGGCGCGCGATGTATGATCGAGCCCCACCGCAGGAGCCCTGCCCTCAGGGCGATGGCCGCCGTTATCGCGGCACAGACGCCGTCATCGCGCAGAGGGCTGCGCTCCTACACCACCCGCGTCGTTCGCAGGCACCGCAGGAGCCCTGCCCTCAGGGCGATAGCCGCCGTTACCGCGGGCACCACCGCCGTTGATCGCGCAGAGGGCTGCGCTCCTACACCCCCCGGGCCCCATCGCAGGTACCGTAGAGCCCTGCCCTCAGGGCGATCCACGGCGTTCGTACCATCGACACCGCCCCTACCCAACGACATGCACCCCGACGAACTAAAACATCTCCTCGATTCCGTCATCCTCATCGTCCGCGCCGCCGGCGAGCTGGTGATGGCGGTCTACCGCACCGACTTCGAGGTGCGCAGCAAGGACGACGCCTCGCCGGTGACCGAGGCCGATGCGCGCGCCGAAGCGCTGATCGTCCCTGCGCTGCAGTCCCTGCTGCCGGGCGTGCCGGTAATCGCCGAGGAGGCGGTGGCAGCGGGCGACGCGGTGCAGACCGGCCCGCGCTTCTGGCTCGTCGATCCGCTCGACGGCACGCGCGAGTTCATCGGCCGCAACGGCGAATTCACCGTCAATGTCGCGCTGGTGGAGGCGGGCCGGGCGGTGCTCGGCGTGGTGCTCGCGCCGGCGATCGACCGGCTCTTCGCCGGCGCCGCAGGCCTGGGCGCCTTCGTCGAGGAGGCCGGCGCGCGCCGCCCGATCGCCTGCCGCCCGCCGCCCGCGCAAGGCCTCACCGTCGTCGCCAGCCGTTCGCACGCCGACCCCGCCGCGCTCGACGCCTTCCTCGCCGGCCGCCACGTCGCCGAGCTGCGCAGCGCCGGCTCCTCGCTCAAGCTCTGTCTGATCGCCGCTGGCGAGGCCGACCTCTACCCGCGGCTGGGGAGGACGATGGAATGGGACATCGCCGCCGGCCACGCCATCCTCGCCGCCGCCGGCGGGCGCATCGAGGATGTGCACGGCAGCACGCTGCACTACGGCAAACCCGGCTTCGAGAATCCGCATTTCGTGGCGATGGGTCGGCGCTCTGGGCGGTAACGTCGGTTGTGCCGGCGACACGGCTGTTATCGCCCTGAGGGCAGGGCTCCTGCAGGGGGCGGTTGCGCGGCGGGGCGCGGCGCAAACCCATTCCCCACAATGGGTTGCGTCAAAATCGGTCAGCAAAAATCACGCCAGCCCGTGTTAAATCTTTGTTGCGTGTGCACAATTCACCTTGCGGCATGCAACCCTGGCACGTATCATCGCGCCAAAATTTCCCCAAACAACACCAAATCAATGCCGGAGCCGGTCATGAAGCGATTCCTCAGCGTGGCGCTTGCCCTCTCAATGACGTTTGCCAGCGCGGCAGTCCACGCGCAGGCGCCCGCGGCCGGTCGGGACAGCAACCCCGGCGCGAACCCGACGCCTGCCAGCGATGTCGCCCCCGGGCAGGTCGCCGCTGGCGGCAATGCCCCCGCGGTTGGCGGCTCGCTGAAGGGCGTCGCCGGCGTGACTGGCCTGAGTACCGCTGGGACCGTCGCGGTCGGTGTCGGCCTCGCTGCCGCCGCTGCGGCGGTTGGCGGTGGTGGCGGCGGCGGCGGTGCCAACGGCGGAACCGGTGGCACCACGGGTACGACTGGCACGACCGGTACTCGATAAACCCGCCTTTCTCCCCGTCCGATCACCCGTCGTGGATCACGACGGGTGATCGTCCTTTTGCCCACTCATCGGTACCCCGTCCGCATGTTTCGCGCCTCGACCGCCGCCCTCACCCTCGCGGCCAGTGTTCTCCTGCACGCCTGCGCTTTCGCCCCCGGCCAGCATCTCGACATGGACCGCCTTGCCCGCGAGGAATCGCCGGACAGTGCGCGCTTCGATATGGTGCCGATCACGCCCAAGTTGCTCGCCATCCAGGCGGCGGACTACGCCAGCGAGCGGATCCCGGCCGAGCTGCTCGACTACCAGCCCGAGTCGTACCGCATCGGCGCGGGCGACATCCTGCACATCACGGTGTGGGACTACCCCGAGATGACCGCGCCCTCGGGCCCGCAGCAGAGCCTCGAGGCCAACGGCCGGGTGGTGCGCCCGGACGGCACGCTCTACTACCCCTATATCGGCGCGGTCAAGGCCGCGGGCCTCACCGTCGAGGAGTTGCGCGCCTCGATCGCGAAGCGCCTCACCAAGGTCATCGCCGACCCGCAGGTCGACGTCGCGGTCATCAAGTACGAAAGCCAGAAGGTGGTCGTCTCCGGCGCCTTCGAGAACGCCGAGCAGCAGTCGGTCAGCTCGGTGCCGCTGAGCCTGCTCGAAGTCGTCGGCAAGGCGGGCGTCAACACCGCCCAGGCCGACCTCTCGAGCCTGATGCTCACCCGCGACGGCAAGGAATACCGGCTCGACCTCGACGCGCTCAATCGCGCCGGCTCCAGCCTCGGCCGCGTCTATGTCAAGCATGGCGACCGCATTCACCTCGCCTTCAACGACCGCAAGCGGGTCTATGTGCTCGGCGAGGTGCTCAAGCCGGCCGCGCTGCCCTTCAAGACCTCGACGCTCAATCTTTCCGACGTGCTCGGCACGGTCGGCGGCCTGCGCCAGGAGACCGCCGACGGCAGCCGCGTGTACGTGATCCGCGGCGCCGAAGACCTCAGCCGCGAGCCGGCCACCGTCTACCACCTCGACGCCAGCTCGCCCACCGCCTTCGTGCTCGCCGAGCGCTTCCACCTGCAGCCGCAGGACGTGGTCTATGTCGGCGCGGCCGATGTCACGCGCTGGAACCGCTTCATCAGCCAGGTCTTCCCCACCGCGAACCTGCTGCGCGCCGGCACCGACATCAAGACGGATCTCAACGACTGATCGGGTCGGCACGTGATCCTTCTCCGCCCCCCCTTGATGCGGTCGCTCGCCGCCGTGGCGGCCAGCCTCGCGCTCGCCGGCTGCTCGCCGCTGATGCAGGGCTCGGTCGACACCCTGAGCGCGGCCCTGTCCGGCCCGCCCGAGCTCGTCGTCACCCGCGACGAGGTCGTCGCGCGGCCGTACTACCAGCTCCGGCTGGACAGCCCCTGGGGTTCTGCGGTGATGGCGCTCGGCCGGGTCGAGGGCAGCCGCGAATACTGGGCCACCTCCAGCGGCCAGGTGCTGCTGATCGAGCACGGCCTGGTGCGGCGGGCGGTGGGTTTTCCGGAGACGCTCGAAGCCACCCGCTTCGTTGACGGCAGCGCCGACCCCTTCGCCGCCGGCCTGCACCGCATCGCCGACGGCGCCACCCACGTGCGCGAACTCGACTGGATGCCCGGCTATCGGCATGGGGTGAGGCTGCATTCGCGCTTTACGCGCGGCGGGCGCGAAGCGGTGGAGATCCTCGGCGAGCGACGGGAGCTGCTGCGCGTCGACGAGCGGATCGAGGCGGAGGGCGGCGCGTTCAGGACCCTGCACAGCTACTGGCTCGATCCCGACGACGGCTTCGTCTTCGTCAGCGTGCAGGAGCCCGTGCCCGGCATGGCATTGCGGATCGCCCAGCTCCGCCCGTATCGGGATGCCGCGCAATGACGCCCGCCAATCCGCACCCCCCCTGTAGGAGCGCTGCCCCCAGCGCGATCAACGGCGGCCGTGCCGGTGACGACGGCTGCTATCGCCCTGAGGGCAGGGCTCCTACATCGCCCTGGGGGCAGGGCTCCTACGGTGCCTTCGGCACTCGGTTTTGTAGGAGCGCTGCCCTCAGCGCGATCACCGCCGTCCTCTGCCTGACCACCACCCCCGCTGCCGCCCAATCAACGGTCACCGTCGACGGCCGGGTGGCGAAACCCGGCGCGCACGCGCTGCAACCCGGCGCCCGACTGTTCGACGCCGCCCACGCCGGCGGGGTCAAACCCGACGCCTATCTCACCGGCGCCGCCTGGCTGCGGCGCGACGAACTCAAGCCCCAGCGCGCGCTCAAGGTCGGTCTGCTGTTCGACCTGCGCACGCTGGAGCAGGGCGCTTTCGCCGAGGGCGACGAGGCACTCGCCGCACTCGCCGGCCGCCTCGCCGCCCAGGTGGGCGCGCTGCCGGTCACCGGCCGTCGCCGCAACACCCTCGACCCCGTCCGCCTCGAGCTCGAGCCGCGCAGCAACCGCCCGCTCGGCGCCGGCGACCGCCTGATCTACCCGCCGCGCCCGACCACCGTCACCATCACCGGCGCGGTCGAGGCCGACTGCGTGCTGCCCTTCGTCGGCCTGCGTTCGGCTACCGCCTACGCCGCCGACTGCCCGCGCCACGCCGCCGCCGACACCGACTGGCTGTACGTGATCCAGCCCGATGGCGTGGTGAGCCGCCACGGCGTCGCCGGCTGGAACCGCGACCCCGCCCAGCCGCTCGCCCCGGGCGCGCGGGTCTACGTCCCCCTGCGCCAAGCGCTGGTGGAGGGCAGGGCGATCGAGCTCAACGACGACTTCGCCGCCTTCCTCGCCACCCAGCCGGTGGCGATCGAGGAGGGCGGACGATGAGCCAAGCCAGGATCGCCCCGCGCCCCCACGGTGCCGCCACCCCCTGTAGGAGCGCAGCCCTCTGCGCGATAGCGGCGGTTGGGCCGAAGATGCGGCCGTTATCGCCCTGGGGGCAGGGCTCCTACCACGGGCACGGCGGTGCCGTCCGCTGTAGGAGCGCAGCCCTCTGCGCGATAACGGCGGTTGGGCCGGCGATGCGGCTGTTATCGCCCTGGGGGCAGGGCTCCTACGACGAGCGCGGCGGTGCCGTCCCCTGTAGGAGCGCAGCCCTCTGCGCGATAGCGGCGGTTGTGCCGGCGGTGCGGCGGTTATCGCCCTGGGGGCAGGGCTCCTACAGGGGCTGGCTCGCGGCGAGCCTGATCGCGTTCGCGCCGGCGATGCATGCGCAGGACGTGGGCCCGGCGGGCCCGCGCCCGGTCGCAAGTGACTTCGGCGGTGTCGGCCTGCTGCAGATGCCCACCGCACGCATGGCCGAGGCCGGCGAACTGTCGGTGCATTTCAGCAAGGTCGACCCCTACACCCGCTTCGGCCTCACCCTGCAGCCCTTCGACTGGCTCGAAGCCACCTTCGCTTACACCGACATCCGCAACCGCCTCTACGGGCCCGCGATCGCCGGCGATCAGAGCCTCAAGGACAAAGGCTTCGACTTCAAGCTGCGCCTGCTCGAAGAAACCGCCCACCGCCCCCAGCTCGCCCTCGGCGCCCGCGACATCGGCGGCACCGGCCTCTTCTCCGGTGAATACCTCGTCGCCAGCAAGCGCCACGGCACGCTCGACTTCACCCTCGGCCTCGGCTGGGGCTATCTCGGCAATGCGGACAACGTCGCCAACCCGCTCGGCTGGCTGGACGACCGCTTCGATCGCCGCCCCGGGCGCGAGTCAGGCGACCAGGGCGGCAACGTCAACACCGACGCGTGGTTCCGCGGCCCTGCCGCGCTGTTCGGCGGCGTGCAGTGGCAGACCCCGTGGGCGCCGCTGCAGCTCATCGTCGAATACGACGGCAACGACTATTCCAACGAGCCGCAGAACAACGACCAGGACCACGACTCGCCCTTCAACCTCGGCGCCGTCTATCGGGTCAACGACTGGCTCGACCTGCGCGCCGGCTGGGAGCGCGGCAACACCGCGATGATCGGCGTCACCCTTCACGCCAACCTCGCCCGCCGCAGCGCGCCGCCCAAGCTCACCGACCCGCCCGCGCCGCCGCTGCGCACCGGCCCGCGCCCCAGCCGCGCCGCCGAAGCCGGCCAGGACTGGGCCCAGGTCGCGCGCGAGCTCGAAGCCAACGCCGGCTACCGCGTCAGCCGCATCGCCCGCCGCGAGCGCGAGATCGTCGTCGAAGGCGAGCAGACCCGCTACTTCCACGCCCCCAAGGCGATCGGCCGCAGTGCGCGCATCCTCGACCACGCCGCCGCCGAGGACGTCGACTGGCTCACCGTGGTCGACCACCGCGCCGGCATGCCGGTCGCCGAGACCAGCCTCAACCGCGAGGCCTTCCGCGCCGCCGCGGCCGAGGACGGCGACGCGGACGCGCTCGAGACCCTCATCCGCAGCCTCGAGCACAACGACCCCAGCCCGCGCCGCGACACCGAGCTCTTCGCCCAGACGCCCGCGCCCTTCACCTGGGGCGCCGGCCTCGGCTACCGGCAGAACCTCGGCGGCCCCGACAGCTTCATCCTCTACCAGCTCAGCGCCAACCTCGACGCCGAGTACCGCTTCGCTCCCGGCACCTGGCTGGCGGGCCGGCTCAGCGGCAACCTCGCCAACAACTTCGACCGCTTCGACTACGACGCCCCCAGCGGCCTGCCGCGGGTGCGCACCGACCTGCGCTCGTACTGGACCGAATCCGACCTCACCCTGCCGCTGCTGCAGCTCACCCACGCCCGCCGGCTCGGCGGCGAGCTCTTCGGCATGGTCTACGGCGGCTATCTCGAATCCATGTTCGCCGGCTTCGGCGCCGAGCTGCTGCACCGGCCGATGAACAGCGACTGGGCGCTCGGCGTCGATTTCAACTGGGTCAAGCAGCGCGACTTCGACCAGGACTTCGGCCTGCGGAACTACGACACGGTCACCGGCCACCTCACCGGCTACTATCGCGGCCTCGACGACGTGCTCGCCAAGCTCAGCGTCGGCCGCTACCTGGCCGGCGACTACGGCGCCACCCTCGACCTCTCGCGCGAGTTCCACAATGGCGTGCGCTTCGGCGCCTGGGCCACCGTCACCGACGCCTCCGACGAGGAGTTCGGCGAGGGCAGCTTCGACAAGGGCATCTACGTCTCGATCCCCTTCGACGAGCTCATGACCACCTCCACCCTGCGCCGCGCCGAGCTGGTCTTCGCGCCGCTCACCCGCGACGGCGGCGCCCGCCTCGAGCGCGCCTACGGTCTGTTCGGCCTCACCGAAGGCCGGCACACCAAGCTGTTCCAATCCAACCACGACAAACTCACCGATTGATGGCGAACGCACCCTTCTTCAAGCGCATCCTCGTCGTGTGCGTCGGCAACATCTGCCGCAGCCCCACCGCCGAGCACCTGCTGCGCGAGGCGCTCGGCGACTGCGGCGCCACCGTGTCCTCCGCCGGCCTCGGCGCGCTGGCCGGCCAGCCGATCGAGCCCACCGCGCTCGCGGTGCTCGCGCGCCGCGGCCACGCCCCCCAGCCACACGAGGCGCGCCAGCTCGACGACGCGCTGCTGGCGGACGCCGACCTGGTGCTGGTGATGGAGAAGGGCCACCTGCAGGAGATCGGCCGCCGCGCCCCGCAGGCGCGCGGCAAGACCTTCCTGCTCGGCAAGTGGCGCGGCGACGCTGAGATCCCAGACCCCTACCGCAAGGACGAGGCGGCTTTCGAGCTCGCCTTCGACCTCATCGACGACTGCGTCAAGACCTGGGCCGCGCGCATCGCGCCGCGCCAGATCACGTGAACGCTTCAAACCAGACCATTCCATGACCCGACCCGCTCCCCTCCAGCCGCAGACCTCGCCGCGTCGCGACGCCAATCGCGACGACTTCATCAACCTCGGCGAGATCATCGGCGTCCTGCTCGACAACAAGTGGCTCATCGCCGGCGTCACCGCCGCCTTCGTCGTCGTCGGCGCCGGCTACGCCACCTTGGCCACGCCGATCTACCGCGCCGACGCCCTGATCCAGGTCGAAAAGAAGTCCGGCGGCATCCCCGGCCTGTCCGACCTCGGCGACATGCTGGGCGCCGAGAGCAAGGCGGTCACCGAGATCGAGCTACTCAAGTCGCGCAGCGTCATCGGCGCCGCGGTGGACAATCTCAAGCTCGACCTCCGCGCCGAGCCGGTGCGCTTCCCGCTCATCGGCAACTGGTTCGCGCGCCGCTTCGTGCCCGCCACCCCGGGCGAGACCGCCGCGCCGCTGCTCGGGCTGGCGAGCTTCGCCTGGGGCGGCGAGCGGATCGAAGTTTTCCGGCTGGAGGTGCCGCCGGCGCTGGTTGGCGAGGAACTTGAGCTGGTGGCCGGGGCGGACGGCCATTTCAGCCTCGCCTACGAGGACACGACGCTGGCCGAGGGAAGGGTGGGGGAGGAGGTCGAGGCCAACGGCCTGCGCATCCAGCTCTCCGAGCTCGTTGCCCGCCCGGGCACCCGCTTCAACCTCGTGCGCCGCGACCGCCTCGCCACCGTGCGCGGCTACCAGGACGCGGTCGAAGCTCGTGAGCGCGGCCGCGACTCGGGCATCATCGCCCTCGGGCTGGCCGACAGCGATCCTTCGCGCGCCAGCGCGGTGCTCGACGAGATCAGCAAGCAGTTCGTGCGCCAGAACGTCGAGCGCATGTCGGCCGAGGCCGCCAACAGCCTCGAGTTCCTGCGTGGCCAGCTGCCCGAAGTGCGCCGCGAGCTGGAGAAGGCCGAGGCCGCACTCAACACCTACCAGAGCCGCGCGCGCTCGGTCGACATCGGCCTCGAGACCCAGGCGGTGCTCGACCAGGTGGTCGGCCTCGAGACCCAGATCTCCAACCTGCGCCTGCAGCAGGCCGAGTACGACCGCCGCCTCACCCGCGAGCACCCGCGCTACCAGGCCTTGCTCACCCAGCTCGCCGAGCTCAGCCGGCAGAAAGCCAGCCTGGCGGCCAAGGTCGAGAACCTGCCCGAAACACAGCAGGAGCTGCTGCGCTACACCCGCGACGTGCAGGTGAGTACCGAGATCTACACCCAGCTGCTGAACAAGGCGCAGGAGCTCGACGTGGTGCGCGCCGGCACGGTGGGCAACGCTCGCCTCATCGACAGCGCCGCCGTCAACCGCCAGCAGCCGGTGGCGCCGCGCAAGGCGCTGATCGTGCTGCTCTCCGCCGTGCTCGGCGGCCTCGCCAGCCTCGGCCTGGTGTGGCTGCGCCGCTCGCTCAACAAGGGCCTGGAAACGCCCGAGGCGATCGAACAGCTCGGGCTCCCCGTGTATGCGACCGTGCCCTTCAGCGAGCAGCAGAAGAGCATCGAGGCCCAGCTGCGCCGCGCGCCCGCGGGCGCCAGCGGCAAGCCGGTGCTGCTCGCCGCCACCCACCCGCACGACCTCGCGGTGGAGTCGCTGCGCAGCCTGCGCACCAGCCTGCACTTCGCCATGCTCGAGGCCGCCGACAACCGCCTGATGATCTCCGGCCCCAGCCCCACCGTGGGCAAAACCTTCGTCTCCGCCAACCTCGCCGCGGTCATCGCCCAGGCCGGCCAGCGCGTGCTGCTGGTGGACGTCGACATGCGCAAGGGCCGGCTGCACAAGCTCTTCGGCGCCAGGGCGGACAACGGCCTGTCGGATGTCCTCGCCAACACCTGCACGCTCGACGCCGCCATCCATCGATCGGAGGTGGAAGGCCTCGCCTTCATCCCGCGCGGCCGCATCCCGCCGAACCCCTCCGAGCTGCTGATGCACGCCAACTTCACCGCCTTCCTCGACGAAGTCGGCAAGCGCTTCGACCTGGTCATCCTCGACACCCCGCCGCTGCTCGCCGTCACCGACGCCGCCATCGTCGGCCGCCAGGCCGGCACCAGTCTTATCGTCACGCGCTTCGGTATGAACGGCGCGCGCGAGATCGAGCTCACAGTTCGCCGTTTCGCCCAGAACGGCATCGACATCAAGGGTGCGATCTTCAACGGCATCCAGAAACGCGCCGCCGCGTACGGCAGCTACCACTACTACCAATACGAATACAAATCCGAAAAAGCCTGATGCAGCCCATGCACACTCTTTCTTCCATCAAGCTCGCCATCATCGGCCTCGGCTATGTCGGCCTGCCGCTCGCTGTCGAATTCGCCAAGAAACGCGAGGTCCTCGGCTTCGACATCAACCAGGCCCGCATCGACGCCCTCCAATCCGGCCACGACGCCACCCTCGAGGTCGCCGACGCGGAACTCGCCGAAGCCACCGGCCTGCGCTACAGCGCCGCGCTCGACGACCTCGCCGCCTGCAACACCTACATCGTCACCGTCCCCACCCCGATCGACGAGCACAAGCAGCCCGACCTCACCCCGCTGGTCAAGGCCTCCGAGACCATCGGCAAGGTGCTCAAGAAGGGCGACATCGTCATCTACGAATCCACCGTCTACCCCGGCGCCACCGAAGAAGACTGCGTCCCGGTCCTCGAAAAGTTCTCCGGCCTCAAGTTCAACGTCGACTTCTACGCCGGCTACAGCCCCGAGCGCATCAACCCGGGCGACAAGGAACACCGCGTCTCCACCATCAAGAAGGTCACCTCCGGCTCCACCCCCGAGGTCGCCGAGCTGGTCGACCAGCTCTACCGGCAGATCATCGTCGTCGGCACCCACAAGGCCGAGAGCATCAAGGTGGCCGAAGCCGCCAAGGTCATCGAGAACACCCAGCGCGACGTCAACATCGCCCTCATCAACGAGCTCGCCATCATCTTCAACAAGATGGGCATCGACACCGAGGCCGTGCTGCAGGCCGCCGGCAGCAAGTGGAACTTCCTGCCCTTCCGCCCGGGCCTGGTCGGCGGCCACTGCATCGGCGTGGACCCGTACTACCTCACCCACAAGGCGCAATCCATCGGCTACCACCCCGAGATCATCCTCGCCGGCCGCCGCCTCAACGACGGCATGGGCGCCTACGTGGTGTCGCAGCTCGTCAAGGCCATGCTCAAGCGCCGCATCACCGTCGAAGGCGCGCGCGTGCTGGTACTGGGCCTCACCTTCAAGGAAAACTGCCCCGACCTGCGCAACACCCGCATCGTCGACATCGTCAAGGAACTCGGCGAATACAACATCCAGGCCGACGTGTTCGACCCCTGGGTGGACGTGGCCGAAGCCCAGCATGAATATGGCCTCACCCCGATCGATGCGCCGCAGCCGGGCGCCTACGACGCGATCATCGTCGGCGTGGCGCACCAGCAGTTCAAGGACATGGGGGCAGAGGCGATTCGCGCGCTCGGCAAGGCGGAGCATGTGGTGTACGACCTGAAGTACGTCATGCCCCGCAACGCCGCCGACCTCCGCCTCTAACCGTCCCCCCGCCGAGCCCCTGCCGACGCCCCTGTAGGAGCGCCGGCAGGCGCGAACCCAGCCGCGAAGCACCCCAACGCCCCCCGCGAACCCGGCCACTCCGCCCCACCGAGCACCCATGACGCGCTACGAAGAACTCTGCCTCGACCTCCCCAAGAACCCGAAGACCTGGCTCGTCACCGGCGCAGCCGGCTTCATCGGGTCCAACCTGCTCGAGACCCTTCTCAAGCTCGATCAACGGGTCATTGGCCTCGACAACTTCGCCACCGGCTACCAGCGCAACCTGGATGAAGTCATGGGCCTCGTCACGCCCGACCAATGGGCCCGCTTCACCTTTATCGAGGGGGATATCCGCAACCTCGATGACTGCCGGCGCGCTTGCGAGAGGGTGGATTACGTCCTGCATCAAGCGGCATTGGGTTCTGTTCCGCGCAGCCTCAATGATCCGATCACTAGTAACGCCACCAATATCGATGGCTTCCTGAACATGCTCGTCGCCGCGCGTGATGCGATGGTAGCCAGTTTTACCTATGCCGCCAGCAGTTCGACATACGGGGATCACCCTGGTTTGCCGAAAGTCGAGGATGTGATTGGAAGGCCTCTTTCCCCCTACGCCATTACCAAGTATGTGAACGAACTATACGCCGAGGTTTTTTCTCGTAGTTATGGGTTTTCGACAATAGGCCTGCGATATTTTAACGTATTCGGAAAGCGACAGGATCCGAACGGGGCCTACGCTGCGGTTATCCCAAAATGGACTGCAGCGATGATTGCCGGGGAAAATGTCTTCATCAATGGTGACGGCGAAACCAGCCGGGACTTCTGTTTTGTCGATAATGCAGTGCAGGCCAATCTCCTCGCCGCCGCCGCCACGGCTGAGTGTGCGCGAAACCAAGTCTATAACGTGGCTGTCGGGGGGCGCACCACGCTTAACCAACTCTTCCACGCTTTGCGTCAGGTACTTGGCGAGCAGGGTGTTGTCTATGATAGGGCACCAGTTTACAACGATTTTCGATCTGGTGATGTCCGCCACTCTCAAGCAAATATTGAGAAGGCTGGTACGCTGCTCGGTTACCGTCCTACTTCCGATATTCGAGCCGGTATTGTAGCCTTTATTCCGTGGTGCATCAAAGTGTATTCATGATAAACGTTAGGTGAATTCGCTCACCTGCTAAGGTTTTCACTAAGGAGTTTGTACGCCGCTCTAACTTTTCAGGTTATTAGATTTCTGGCTTTCCTGGTGCTAGTGAATGAAATGCTAATATAAAGTTGCAGCATTCTCTTGATTAATTGAGAAAAATATGGTTTGCAAGTGCGTCGCTAGGTTTCTTGACGCGCTCCTCAAGAAAATAGTGACTAATTTGCAAGTGGAAGTCGAAAATATGGTCCGTGTTCTCCATGTTTTTGCGAACCTAAATTTGGGTGGCGCGGAAAGTCGAATAATTGATGTCTATAAAAAAGTAGACAGGAGTAAAGTCCAGTTTGATTTTCTCATTCTTACCGATGATGATTGCTACTTTGAACGCCAAATTTTGCATTTAGGAGGGCGTATTTTTCGGGTTAAGCACCCAAGGCTTGGTATGTATCGGCACCTTAAGGACCTGGCAAATGTTCTGAGGAGTAATAGATTTCATGCGGTCCATTCGCATACATCTTATTATTCGGGTCTGGTAATGGCGATGGCCTGGTGCTTTGGGGTGAAATATAGGGTTAGTCATGCAAGAAACCAAGTTTTTGCCCCAGGGTCGTGGAAGGTAACCGCTATGTTCTTGGTTGGACGGTTGCTCTGTCGTTTTTTTTCCACGTCTCGACTTGCCATTTCAAAGCCCGCAGGCCTTTTTCTTTTTGGCAAAAATGCCGATTTTGATGTAATTCCTAATGCATTTGACTTTGAGAGTGTGTTACCAAGGGCGGGGATTGGTTTTGCGAAAGGGTTAGATAGTGGCGCCTTAAAGATCGTGATGGTTGCGCGATTTTCAAAAGTTAAAAATCATCACTTCGCATTACATGTTCTGAGCGATCTCGTACGTAATTACGATGAAAATGTCACCCTGGATTTGATTGGATCGGGTGATCAAGAGGTTGAAATCAGAAATCTCGTGGCGAGTCTTAAGCTAGAAAATAACGTTAGGTTTTTGGGTAAGCGAGACGATGTGAAAGAGTTGCTTTGCAAATTTCATTGTTTGATTCTCCCGTCTTTCTCTGAGGGCTTAGGCGTTGCTGCTTTAGAGGCTCAGGCTGCGTGCCTGCCGTGTATCGTATCTGAGGGTGTGCCCGCCGAAGTGGATATTGGGATGGGGCTTTGCCGTCGTGAGCCTTTGGTGATTGAACGTTGGGTGTGCGTGTTGAAAAGTCTTAAGTCGTTTCCTCGGGTTTCAAAGTCAGAGGTTGACGCACGCCTTCGCTTTCTTGGATATTCCTTAGAGCGGACATCTTCCATCTATCTAGAGAAATACGGAATTCAACAGTGAAAAGAGTTCTCCAAATCATTCCGACATTGCAGTACGGCGGGATCTCATCAGTCGTTAGCGGGTGGAGTGAAGTGTCTCACCGTATCGACTATCACTTTGACTATATAGCTTTTAATGACGGCCCTCTTAAGAAAGTATTTGAAGATCAGGGGGCTACCGTTTACGTTTTACCAACGATCAGGAAAAACCCGGTTGCCTATTTTCTCGGGTTGATCCACATTTTTTTTGCCGAAAGGTATGATGTTGTACATGTCCATAATAGTTTTAAAAACGGCATGGCCTTGCTGTTAGCGAGGCTGATGCGTGTTAAGGTTAGAGTTTGCCACGCGCATACTTCTGGGCTTGAAGACAAAAGTCTTGGCTTTTCTCTCTCGATACTGAAGTTTTTAGCAGTTAAGAATGCCACTGTGCGCCTTGCTTGCAGTAGAAAAGCAGGGGATTTTCTCTATGGGAAGCAGCCTTTTTCTGTTTTAAATAATGCGATTGATGTTCAGTCAATTCTGGATGAAGCTGGCGATTCGGATGCTACAAAGGAAAGGTACTGCCTTCCAAAAAACAAAATCATCGTTGGTCATGTAGGGCGATTTGTTGCAGTGAAAAATCATGAGTTTATACTCAAGTTGGCGCAATCTCTGTCCGATGACTATCACTTTGCTTTAGTGGGTAGTGGTGGTCTGAGGGATAAAATAAAAAAGCAGGTCTTAGATCTAGGGTTGTCGAGCCGGTTTAGTTTCATCGAGCCAACAAAGGAGATTCCAGCGATTCTTCGCACGTTTGACGTGTTTGTGTTGCCGTCCTTTTTTGAAGGTTTGTCTATGGTGGCATTAGAGGCGCAAGCGTCTCGGCTACCGTGTATTGTCTCAGATCGAGTTCCTCCAGAGGCTGACGTCGGCTTGGGCTTGCTTACATATCTACCGCTTGAAGACTTCCACTCTTGGGTGAGATTGATTAAGAATTTGCCCCGTATAGAAATTTCGCGAGCCGACGTCGATGCTGCGTTTAACAAAAAGGGGTATACGACTAGGTCGCTTGTTCAGAAGATCAAGGAAGTCTACGGCTAAGTAAATCCTATTTCGCCTCTATGTGGTACAAAAATTTCGCGCTAGATGCTGTTTCCTGTGGGAGTTGACCTCTCAACAAACTTGATTGCCGTTGGTACGACTCCGCGATCCTGACGCCGACCTCACATCCCATGAACCAACATATCGAAGGCCCCTTCACCACCACATTTGGCTAAAGCCGCCATGGCATGTTGCCATGGTCAAACTCAACATGGGCATGCGGCGGATCGATTTTGATGTCGAGCACTTCGGTAAGCGCGCGTTCTGCGCTGAGTGCAGGTTTGAGCATCAGCCGATCTACGATCGGGTGTGGTGCAGTTGGGATAACCTGGAGTTCTTGCAGTTTGACGTGTCGGCGTGAGGGGATCAGGGCCTCCGCACTCGGAATGCATTTTCCCTGATCGCATAGCCACCTGGAAATAGTCGTTCACATTCAACATCTTATGCATTCATCTTGTGGACCCTTCGAAAATCACGTCTACTCTCGTCTTTTGGGCAAAGAGCGTGAGTGCGACGCAAAGGGGTTCCCTGATGAGCTATCTGGACGAAATCGATGATCCGCGCAAGCCGAGTAACGGCACCTTGCACGACTTCCGGGAGATCCTGGTGATCCTGATCGCCGCCGTGCTCTCGGATTGCGACACGGTCGAGGACATCACCTTCTGGGCGCGCACCAAGGAGGCGTGGCTGCGTCGCTTCCTCGTGCTCAAGAACGGCATCCCGTCCGAGGAGACCTTCCTGCGGATCCTGCGCGCGCTCGATCCGAAGCAGTTCGAGAACATGTTCCGGCGCTGGGTGGGCGGCGTGGTCGGTGCGCTCAGCGACGATGCGGGCCTGGCTGGCACGATCGCAATCGACGGCAAGACCGTGCGCGGCTCGGGCACCGGCGGCGAGAGCGCGATCCACATGGTCAGCGCCTTCGCCACCGAGCTCGGACTGGTGCTCGGCCAGGAGAAGGTCGCCGCCAAGAGCAACGAGATCACCGCGATTCCCGAGCTGCTCGAGGCGCTCTCGATCAAGGGCCTGCTGGTCACGATCGACGCCATGGGCTGCCAGAAAAGCATTGCCAAACAGATCGTTGCGAAGAAGGGCGACTACCTGCTGATGGTCAAGGGCAACCAGCCCAAGCTGCTCGAAGCGATCGAGACCGCCTTCATCGACCAGCACGGTGTTGAGTCGGTCGACCGCAGCGCGCTGGTCGAACGCGGCCACGGACGCACCGTTGGGCAGATCGCTTCGGTGCTCTCGGCCAAGGGCATCGTCGATCCGGCCGACTGGCCCAAATGTGTCACGATCGGGCGCATCGACTCCATGCGGGTGGTCGGCGACAAGGAATCCGATCTGGAGCGGCGCTACTACATCAGCTCGCGCGCCCTCACCGCCGAGCAACTGGCCACCGCAGTCCGTGCGCATTGGGGCGTGGAGAACCGGCTTCACTGGATCCTCGACGTCAGCTTCAGCGAGGACGCCAGCACGGTGGCCAAGGACAATGCGCCGCAGAACCTGTCGATGCTGCGCAAAATCGCGCTCAACATCATCCGCGCCGACAAGACCGACACGCGCAAGAGCAGCCTTCGGCTCAAGCGCAAGGGGGCGGCGTGGGATGACGGAGTACGGGAGCGCATGCTGGGGATTCGATCAATATGCTAGGCGAGTGCGGAGGCCCTGGTGAGGGGATGCGCAACATCGCCGCGCTAACCGCAACGCTGCAGGGACTGGCAATAAGGAAACACTGCGCTGGCAGCTAGGGGCCATACGCAAGAACCCTGGTCACTGAAGCCTCGCGCGTTGTGATGCGGTGAACTACACCGTTCAAGCTTCAAGAGCCGGCGGACTTGGCGGATCAAGCAGGGGCTGTGCATCGTCTTCAAGGAAGCTGGCGCGAGCGACAGCGAAAAGGTCGCGCATTGGGCGTAGATCAAATGGATGAACTGGGCTTTACGGTCTCTCTTGGCGTCCTTCAAGCGGCTGGCCGTACCCCGGTGCGGTGACCCTCGGCAGGCTCGACGGGCGCAAGCGAGGAACGGACTGCTCCAGCAAAGCAAGATCGCCTACCGCAGTTTCGGCGACCTCGACAACTTGATCACTATTCCTTACCTGCTCACATTTAAGTTGAGCATCTGCCCAAGAACTCCATGGTGTCGGCCATCCGCCGCGACTACGGGCACTACCGGTACGTTTGTTGAGAAGTCAATTTTCACTGCAAACCGCACAGAGCCAGAAAGAGCGTAACAGGATAAAGTGGTTTCGTGCGTGTTAAACGGCGAGAAAACGAGGCACAGGCCAAGATCGGAAGACGTATGACTCTTAAGAACATCATCGGGTTTGCAGTAGGCCCACTTGCGTCCGCGGGTTTGGGCTTGATTCTCGTCCCCGTCGTGGCATGGAGTTTTGCGCCATCAGATGTGGCACGAATGAACGTGTTTCAGATTGCAGTTTCTTTTTCTTTACTCTTTACAGTGCTAGGGCTAGATCAGGCCTATGTGCGCGAATATCATGAAACTAATAACAAGGGCCAATTATTACGGAGTTGTTTTCTTCCTGGTTTTATGCTGCTTGGTGCTGTCGGGGCTATTAGCCTCCCGTTTTCGGGTGACTTGGCTTTTCTGCTCTATGAGCGAGCGGACCCAGTTTTGTATTTTCTTACTGTGTCTGCTTTTTTTGCTTCGTACCTATCTCGCTTTTTAGCTCTAACATTAAGAATGCAGGGTCGAGGTTGGGCGTATTCAGTAAGTCAGGTAATTCCGAAAGTTTTGCAGTTAATTCTTGTGCTTGTTATTGTCATAACATTTTCGGCTAGAGATTTCTTGCAGCTACAAAGTACGATGCTGCTCTCTATGGTTGCTGTTGTCTTTTTTTGCGTGTGGAATACCCGGGTTGAGTGGAAAAACGCGTTAAAAAAAGATATTCAGTTTGCTGAATTAAAAAAACTACTGGCTTTTGGCTTCCCGTTAATGTTTTCGAGTTTAGCGTACTGGGGCTTGACCGCTGCTAGCACGCTTGCACTTCGTGCATGGTCTAGTTTAGATGAGCTCGCTGTCTACTCTGTTGCAGGCAGCTTCGCAGGGGCAGCAATCGTATTTCAATCGATCTTTACTGTGATATGGGCGCCGACGGTATATAGATGGGTTTCTGAAGGCGCAGATATGAGCGTGGTTGACCGCGTTGCAAAACAGGCAATGGCTATTATTTTCGCGATTGTCGCAATCTGTGGCAGTTTGTCTTGGCTTTGTGATTGGTTGTTGCCTAGTAGGTACAGCGACGTTAAATATATTCTGATGTGCATGTTGATGCAGCCGCTCCTTTATACGCTGTCGGAGATTACGTGTGTTGGTATTGGGATACAGCGTCGGACAATTCATTCGGTTTGGATTACTTTATTGGCCATGCTCATAAATATAGTGTTAGGTTATTTTCTTGTTCCGTCGCATGGTGCGGCTGGTGCCGCAGCCTCCAATGCGATTGCTTTCAGCGCATTCTTTTTTGCACGAACGGAAGTTTCGTCAAGAATTTGGCGGAGTATTCCGCGAGGAAATCTATATTTCTGTGTGACCTTGCTGGTTAGCCTCGCTATAGGGATGTCCTTCTGGGCGACGTTTTTCCAAAGCCTCGCTCACATATCATGGGTGCTCTTATTTCTCTTTTCCTTATATTTTTATCGGGAACAGTGGGTGGAGTTGGCTGCGTTGCTGGGTAAAAGCAGGCGCTAGATTGGTTAGCCAGGAAACACTGCCTCTCACCTGAATCCGTGTTCGCTTAGCCGGAAATCCAGCCTAACGCATTGATGTAATTGTATAATTACGCATCCGAGCCTTTCATCCAACCGACCATGCCGCGCTTCGAAGTCAAGCAATCCGCCAAGCTCAATCTGACGTCCTACTCGGGCCTGGCGTTGATCGGGCAGTGCTGCCAGGCGGCACAGGTCGAGGCGGTGATCGACCCGAGGCTGCCGGTGTCGCAGGGTATGCGGAGCTCGGACCTGGTCAAGTCGGTGGTGGGGCTGCTGAGCCTGGGCAAAAGCGACTTCGAGGCGATCGAGCCGTTTCGCGGCGACCGCTTCTTCAAGGAAGCGCTCGGGCTCGCCAAGGTGCCCGGCAGCGTGTGGATGCGCCAACGGCTCGATGCCCGCGCGGCCGAGCTGCGCGAGCTGACCGACGAGCTGAGCCTGCGCCTGCTCGAGCGCACCGAGGCGCCGATCACGGCGCACAAGGGCTACGTCTGCGCCGATCTGGACACCTTCGTGATGGACAACTCCGACACCAAGAAGGAGGCGGTCAGCCGCACTTACCAGGGCGTCGATGGCTACACGCCGATCGCGCTGTACCTGGGCAACGAGGGCTGGAACCTCGGCCTGGAGCTGCGCGCGGGGTCGCACCACTCGGCGCTGGAGACCGAGTATTTCTTCGAGCGCGCGTTCCCGCGCCTGCGCCGGGTGTGCGCGGCCGATGCGAAGCTGCTGTGGCGGGCCGACAGCGGCTTCGACAGCGCCCGGCTGCTGTTCGCGCTGGCCGACGAGCGCGATCGCTGGGCAGCGCTGGGGCGTTCGTTCGACTACCTCACCAAGTGGAATCCGCGCCGTCAGGACAAGACCGCCTGGGTGGACCGGGCCGAGGCCGCCGGCGTCTTCGAGGAAGTGCGCGCGGGCAAGCGGGTGGGGCTGCTGGACCTGAAGATCGACCGTGCCTGGAAGAAGGCCAAGCGCACGCTGCGTCTGGTGGTGCGGGTGACCGAGCGCACGATCGACAAGAAGGGCCAGCACCTGCTGACCCCCGAGATCGAGATCGAAGGCTGGTGGACCAGCCTCGAAGTGGCGATGGCCGACGTGATCGAGCTCTACAAGCACCACGGCACGCACGAGCAGTTCCACTCCGAGATCAAGACCGACCTGGACCTCGAGCGCCTGCCCTCGGGCAAGTTCGACCCCAACGACGCGGTCATGCATCTGGCCGCGTTCGCCTACAACTGCCTGCGCCTGATCGGCCAGCTCGGGCTGACCGGCGAGCTCTCGCCGATCCGTCACCCGGCCAAGCGCCGACGCATCAAGACAGTGCTGCAGGAGGTGATGTACCGTGCGGCGAAGTTCGTCGAACACGCCCGCCGCCTAGTGCTGGACTTCGGACGCGGCGTCGACGCGCATGAGAAGGTGTTCACCACGGTGCAGGCGCGACTGTGCGCGGTGGCTTCGCCGTGATGCAAATCCGACGGCCGAAT
Source organism: Thauera phenolivorans (assembly GCF_001696715.1). Lineage (GTDB taxonomy): Bacteria > Pseudomonadota > Gammaproteobacteria > Burkholderiales > Rhodocyclaceae > Thauera > Thauera phenolivorans. The sequence continues at coordinate 76,507 of NZ_MBFM01000002.1, forward strand.
TCTCCGAATCGAGGCCATTTCGCTGCGGCGAAAGGGCGACGGCCGCGTGGGAGCAGGAAAATGACGTAGCGCACCCCCCGTAAGCCCGGCTCGCCGGGCCTCCGGGCCGTGAAAGGACGGTGCTCGGGGCTGCGGTGAGCTGAGATTGGGAGTCAGGCAGCAGAAAAATCATGCGCTGGGGCTCGCGGAGCGGGTACGCGCTGAAGACAACACGGATTCAGGTCTGAGATTCTGCGGGAGATCTTGATTTAAGAAATGACGCTGCTGGTGGGTAAGTTAATGGTAATTTCGTATGTGCTTGCTGCGAGCTGCAGAAAAGGTGTGGTGTATCGTTATGGAATGCGGGTATTGCGGCGTGTAGAAGAAATTGGTGGTGTCGTAGCGATTGGGCTTCCGTAAGACTCTTGCGTTTAAATTAAAAAGGTCAGAGATCTCAGGCGGTTGAATGTCGATGAAGATGCAGAGGGGCGTTAGTCGCTGAGTATTTTTTTGGCGTAGTTGATTTTGTAAGGTGTTCCACGTGAATACGCAGAAGAGAGAAGAGATAATTAATCGCTTTGCACTTGCAAGTTTTTTCTTATTTTTTGTATCGTCTCAGATTAACTTTATATTTCCGGGTGCTTTAGAGCTGACATACGTTTTAATATTTATTTTTTCAGTAGTCGTAATGAGTGGGGGTGAAATCGAAAAAGTTTGGTTTAAGTACATAATATTGTTTTTCGTATTTTTTCTTCTTTCGTTGATAGTGTATTTTTATGGGGGGCGTGGTGATCTTCCGCCTAGACCTCTGTTTGTTTATAGCTTTCTGTTGGTCTGCTTGCTATTTGTTGGGGCTAATTTAAATAGGAGTGAATCATTAAGGGGGCGCGCGTTTGACGTGGTTAGGTTTTCGCTTTGGTTTGAGGTGTTCATTGTATTTGCACAGTTCAGCTATTTAGAGTGGGGTGTGGGACTCGCGCCGCGGGCGGAGAATGCTGAGTGGTCAGGGTCGTTGACTGGTAGTTATGGGAATCCAAACAATGTATCGGTAATGATTGTTTTGACAGTTTTGTTCTTGATTATTGTTGGAAAAATAAGGTTTGATATTTCCGGCTTTGGTATCTTATTGGCGTCTGGTGGTGCCGTTCTAATCTTGCTATCACGAACGGCGTTAATAGGGTATTTAACTGTTCTTTTTTATTTCTTTCTCAAAGAAAGTGATCTGGTTAATTTTAAGCTCTCCGGAAAGGTCTTGCGGGTATTTGGTTTGGCGATAATCTGTGGATTGCTAGCAGTTGGCGTTAATATAGAAGGCTTTGAGAGCAACGTGATTGCGCGTTCCATAGCAAAGTTTTCAACAATAAACGCACTTGTGGAGGATCAGTCAACGGAGTTTCGTATCTTGTCTTCCGTTAGGTTAGTCGAAAATATTGGAAGACTTGGCTTTGGGACAATGTCCGATTTGAACTATGGAAAATTCTTTGCGAGCTACGATAGTTCGCTCGCAAAAATGAATCCACATTCTTTTATTGTAGAGATTTCTTTTCTTTTGGGTTATGTGGGGCTTTCAATTGCGATCATTTTCTTTTGTTTTCTTTTCTATGATATCTATAGTGGGAGTATGTCCTTCGTCTTTTCCTGCTATGTGATAGCGCTGTTTTTACTGTTCCAGTTTGTTCCGTCTACTGTCTTCAGATTGCCGATGTTTTTCTATGTTATGGTGTTAATTTGTATTTTCGGCGGAGATCGGGCTGCGAGGCAGACGAGTCCTTCGGGGGGCGGTCGGGTACAGTAGGTTAAGCGTCTTTCTTGATGGGGCCTTTGATTGGTGAATGTGCAAAATGAAATTTCTTGTCATCGCTGGGTTTCCTGATTCGTTAATACAATTTCGGGGTGCGCTGTTAGATTCCTTACTGGCGTGCGGCCTATCGGTGGTCGTTGCAGCACCAGATCTGCCGGAGGGTAGTGCCGTGCGGACACTGCTTGAGGCGAAAGGGATCAAGGCGCACGATATCCCTTTGACGCGAACTGGTATGAATCCGGTGGCAGATTTGATTACGCTTATATATCTACGACGATTGATGCTTCGGGTTCGGCCGGACTTCGTTCTGGGGTATACGATTAAGCCGGTCATCTACGGGTCGTTGGCCGCAAGACTGGCAGGGGTGCCCAGATCTTTCGCCCTGATAACGGGATTGGGTTATGCGTTTACGGGCTCCCACGGTAGAGGGCTGCGTGGAGTAGTGCGCAGTTTGGCTCTAAGGCTCTATCGGTTGGCGCTGCGAGGTAGTAGTAAAGTTTTTTTTCAGAATCCTGACGACGAGGCTCTGTTTCGAAATTTGCGCTTGCTTACCGCATCGAAGCCGTCGTATGTCCTCAATGGCTCGGGCGTTGATCTGGCGCGGTTTTGCGTTGCGAGATTCCCAGAGACCCCCAGTTTTCTGCTTATTGCGCGACTGCTCGGTGATAAAGGCATTCGCGAGTATGCGGAAGCTGCGCGTCTGGTACGTTCGAAGTATCCAAGCGTCGTTTTCAGACTTGTTGGGTGGATCGACAGTAACCCCGATGCGATACGGTCGGATGAACTGGATGGATGGGTCCGGGATGGCACGCTTGATTATCTGGGGCGACTGGAGGACGTGCGGCACGCCATTGCGGATTGTAGCGTGTATGTGCTGCCGTCTTATCGGGAGGGTACTCCACGCACCGTGCTTGAGGCGATGGCGATGGGGCGGCCGGTGATCACGACCGATGCGCCGGGATGTCGAGAAACGGTTGTGGACGGTGATAACGGGTTTCTCGTACCAGTGAAGTCGGTAGGGGAGTTGGCGGAGGCGATGACGAGGTTTATCGAGGATCCGGAGCTGGCGCGTTGTATGGGTAGCCGGTCACGATTAATTGCCGAGGAGAAATATGACGTTCGTCGGGTGAATGCGGTAATGCTAAGAGAGATGGGGGTCCAATGATCAAACGGATGTTCGACGTCTTGGCTTCGGCGTTGGGCCTGTTGTTGCTCGCCCCGGTAATTCCAATCCTCGCCTGGCAGATCCGCAACAAGCTCGGCTCCCCCGTCCTCTTCCGCCAGACCCGCCCCGGCCTGCACGGCCAGCCCTTCCAGATGGTCAAGTTCCGCACCATGCGCGACGCCATCGGCCCGGACGGCCAGCCGCTGCCCGATTCCGAGCGCATGACGCCCTTCGGCAGCTTTCTGCGTTCGGCCAGCCTGGACGAGCTGCCCGAGCTGTGGAACGTGCTCAAGGGCGACATGAGCCTGGTGGGGCCGCGGCCGCTGCTGATGGAATACCTGCCGCTGTATTCGCCCGAGCAGGCGCGCCGCCACGCGGTGCGCCCGGGGGTGACGGGCTGGGCGCAGATCAACGGGCGCAATGCGTTGAGCTGGGAAGAGAAGTTTCGCCTGGACGTGTGGTATGTGGACAACCAGTCGTTCTGGCTCGACCTGAAGATCCTGGCGCTGACGGTGAAGAAGGTGTTCGTGCGCGAGGGGATCAGCGCGGCGGGCGAGGCAACGATGGCGAAATTCACCGGCTCGGCAGCGAGGGACAAGTGATGCAGGACGCGCTCTATTGCGTGTATGGCGCGAGCGGGTGCGGGCGCGGGATCATGCCGCTCGCGCGCGAGCAGGCGCGCGCGCTCGGAATGGCGGCGGACCGCCTGGTGTTCGTGGATGACGCGGCGCAGCCGGGCCAGGTGCTGAACGGGCAGCGGGTGCTGAGCTACGAAGCCTTTATGGCGGAACCCGCGGGCACGCGCTTTGCGGCGCTGGCGATCGCTAACAGTGCGGTGCGCGCGAAGCTGGCCGCGCGGCTGGAGGCGGACGGCGTGCGGCCGTGGACGGTGGCGGCGTCGAACGTGGTGGTGATGGACGAGGTGGAACTGGGGGAGGGCGCGCTGCTGAGCCCCTTCGTGACCCTGACCTCGAACATCCGGATCGGTCGCTTCTTCCACGCCAACCTGTATAGCTACGTCGAGCACGACTGCGTGATCGGCGACTTCGTGACCTTTGCGCCGGGCGTCCAGTGCAACGGCAACATCGTCATCGAGGATCGCGCCTACATCGGCACCGGTGCGGTGATCAAGCAGGGCAGGCCTGGCGAGCCGCTGGTGATCGGCCGCGGCGCGGTGGTGGGCATGGGCGCGGTGGTGACGAAGAGCGTGCCGGCGGGCGCCACGGTGGTGGGCAACCCGGCGCGGGTGATGCAGAAGTAGGGGCCGCGCTAGTGGCGGCCCTTTCAATCGAATGAATGGAATGACGAGTTCGTAATGCTCAATACGCCTTTTAGCCCTTGGCCCAACTTCACCGCGGAAGAGGCCGACGCGGTTCGCGATGTGGTGCTCTCCAACCGGGTGAATTACTGGACCGGCCAGGAATGCCGGCAGTTCGAGACCGAGTTCGCTGCGTGGGCGGGTACGGCGCACGCGGTGGCGCTGGCCAACGGCACGGTGGCGCTGGACGTGGCCCTGCAGGCGCTCGGCATCGGCCCGGGGGACGAGGTGGTGGTGACGCCGCGCACCTTCCTCGCCTCGGTGTCGAGCATCGTGAACGCGGGCGCCACCCCGGTGTTCGCCGAGGTGGATCGCGACAGCCAGAACATCACCGCCGACACCATCCGCGCGGTGCTGAGCCCGCGCACCCGGGCGGTGATCTGCGTGCACCTGGCGGGCTGGCCGTGCGACATGGACCCGATCATGGCGCTGGCCGAGGCGCACGGCCTGAAGGTGATCGAGGACTGCGCCCAGGCCCATGGCGCGCGCTACGAGGGGCGCGGCGTGGGTTCGATCGGCCATGTGGGGGCGTGGTCCTTCTGCCAGGACAAGATCATGACCACCGGGGGCGAGGGCGGCATGGTGACAACCAACGACCGCGCGCTGTGGTCGCGCATGTGGTCGCTCAAGGACCACGGCAAGAGCTGGGAGGCGGTGTACGAGCGCGAGCACCCGCCCGGCTTCCGCTGGCTGCACGAGAGCTTCGGCACCAACTGGCGGATGATGGAGATGCAGGCGGCGATCGGCCGCATCCAGCTGCGGCGCATGCCGGCCTGGCACGCAGAGCGGGTGCGCAACGCGAACGCGATCTGGCACGCGGCGCGCGCGCTGCCCGGCCTGCGCGTGCCGGAGGTGCCCGCCGACATCGAGCACGCCGCCTACAAGTGCTACGTGTTCGTCGAGCCGCAGGCGCTGAAGCCGGGCTGGAGCCGCGACCGCATCCTGCACGAGATCAACGCGCTGTCGGTGCCGTGCTACTCGGGCTCGTGCTCGGAGGTGTATCTGGAGAAGGCCTTCGACGGCACCGGCTGGCGGCCGGAGACGCCGCTGGCGGTGGCGCGCGAGCTGGGCGAGACGAGCCTGATGTTCCTGGTGCATCCCGGCCTGAGCGCGGACGAGATCCAGCGCAGCTGCGACGCCCTGGCGCAGGTGATGACGCGGGCGGCGGGCTGATGGGCGAGCGCCTGAGCGCACTGCTGCGGCTGGTGTTCTGGGGCGCGTGCGCGGCGATCGCGGTGGCGTCGCTGCTGCCCGGCCCCTGGCTGCCGCCGGCGGCCTTCGACCTGTGGGACAAGGCGCAGCACGGGCTGGCCTTCCTGCTGCTGGCGGTGCTCGGGTTCGGGGCTTTTCCGGGGGCGGTGGGCCGGGTCGCGCTCGGGCTGCTGGCCTACGGCGTCGCCATAGAGCTCGCCCAGGCCGCGACCGGCTGGCGGTATGGCGACTGGCAGGACTGGCTGGCCGATGCGGTGGGGGTGCTCGCCGGCTATCTGATGTGGGGATTGGGTCGGGCAGTGACCGACGATCGAAGAAAGGCGGAATGTGATGCGTAGTTCACTGTTACGGCTGCCGCGCCGCTACAAGCGCGTGCTGCAGGTGGCGGCCGACGTGGTGCTGGTGTGGGCGGCCTTGTGGCTGGCTTTTCTGATCCGGCTGGAGGCAGTGGGCCCGATCGAACCCTTCGGCGGCCATGCCTGGCTGTTTCTGCTCGCGCCGGTGGTGACGCTGCCGTTCTTCGTGGTGCTCGGCCTGTATCGGGCGGTGCTGCGCTACGTGGGGCGCCACGCGCTGATCACGATCGGCAAGGCGGTGACGCTGGCGACGATGGTGCTGTTCATGGTGGTGCTCCTGATGCCGGCGCAGGAGGTGGTGGTGCCGCGCTCGGTGCCGGTGATCTACTGGGGCACGGCGATGTTGCTGCTCGGCGGGCTGCGTTTGCTGATGCGCAATTACTTCGTCGCCGACGGGGTCGCGAGCCCGAGCGGCGAGCGCAAGCCGCGGGTGCGGGTGGTGCCGCGTCCGCAGCGACCCGCGGCGGCGATCTACGGCGCGGGCACGGCGGGCAACCAGATCGTGAGCGGTCTGCGCGCGGGCAACGAGCTGCGGCCGGTGGCCTTCGTGGACGACGACCCCTCGCTGTGGAACACGGTGGTGGGCGGCTTGCCGGTGTATGCGCCGCACGACATCGGCCGCATGCTGGCGGCGACCGGCGCCACCGAGATGCTGCTGGCGATTCCGTCGGCGCCGCGGCGGCGGCGGCGCGAGATCCTCGCGCTGCTCGATCCCTACCCGGTGCACGTGCGCACGCTGCCGGGCCTGAAGGCGCTGTGCGAAGGCTCGGTGAAAGTGGAGGACCTGCGGGACGTGGAGATCGACGACCTGCTAGGCCGCGAGCCGGTGGCGCCCGAGCGCGGGCTGTTCGAGCGCTGTATCGTGGGCCAGGCGGTGATGGTGACCGGCGCGGGCGGCTCGATCGGCTCGGAGCTGTGCCGTCAGATCGTCACCTGCCGGCCGCGGGCGCTGGTGCTGTTCGAGCATTCGGAGTTTGCGCTGTATTCGATCCAGACCGAGCTCGAGCGCGTGATCCGCTCGCGCGGGCTGGCGATCGAGCTGGTGGGCATCCTCGGCTCGGTGCGCAACAACGAACGCATGCTCGACGCCTTGAACGCCTGGCGGGTGGACACGGTGTACCACGCGGCGGCCTACAAGCATGTGCCGATCGTGGAACACAACGTCGCCCAGGGCTTCTTCAACAACACCATGGGCACGCTGCTCTCGGCGCAGGCGGCGATTCGCGCCGGGGTGAGCAACTTCGTGCTGATCTCCACCGACAAGGCGGTGCGCCCGACCAACGTCATGGGCGCGACCAAGCGCCTGGCCGAGCTCGTGCTGCAGGCGCTGGCGGCCGAGCGCGCGCCGGTGCTGTTCCGCGAGGAGGCGCGCGGCGCGGTGGAAAACCGCACCCGCTTCACGATGGTGCGCTTCGGCAACGTGCTCGGCTCGTCGGGCTCGGTGATCCCGCTGTTTCGCGAGCAGATCCGCCGCGGCGGGCCGGTGACGGTGACCGACCCGCGCATGACGCGCTACTTCATGACCATCCCCGAGGCCGCGCAGCTGGTGATCCAGGCCGGGTCGATGGGCGAGGGCGGTGACGTCTTCGTGCTCGACATGGGCGAGCCGGTGAAGATCGTCGAGCTGGCCGAACGCATCGTGCATCTGTCGGGGCTGACGGTGCGCTCCAACGAGCGCCCCGAGGGCGACATCGAGATCCTGTTCACCGGCCTGCGCCCGGGCGAAAAGCTCTACGAGGAGCTGCTGATCGGCGACAACGTGCTGCCCACCGCCCACCCGATGATCATGCGCGCCACCGAGGAGCGCCTGCCCTGGAGCGAGCTCGTGCCCGCCCTGCAGTCCATCGTCGAAGCCATCCAGCACGCCGACTACCCGCGCGTGCGCGAGCTGCTGCAGGCGCTGGTGAGCGGGTACACCCCGGACGAGCGCCTCGTGGATCTGATCTACACGCGGCGGGCGGGGCTGGAAGACGCCCCCAGCGCCGCCGCCTGACCCACGCACGGGTCTTGTAGGAGCGCACCCCCGTGCGCGATAACGGCGGTTGTGCGGGCGATGCGGCGGTTATCGCCCTGGGGGCAGGGCTCCTTCTATGAGGCCTCCGCTGTCAACCTTCTCCGGTTTTCGGTTTTTCCCCCGGAACGGGGTCAAGGGCGGGCCGCGAAGCGGACCGGCGTAGCGCACCCTTGACCCCGTGAAGGGGGCCTTAGGCTCGCGCAGGGTCGTCGGTCCGGCCACACCGGGCCGACGACCCTGCCGAACCCCTTGCCTGTTTTGTTCGACATCGTTTCCGCCTTGCGCCTGCCCGCGGTGTTGCGGTCCATCTTGCTGCGCACAGCGTCGATGCAAGGTTCATGGGTCGATCCATCGCGTGAGAGGACTGAGCCTGTCACCACCTTCTATCCGTACCGCGCCCGCGCTCGGGCTGCGGTGACCTAAAACTGCATACGCCCGCAGGCGGCAGTCCGACCCATCGTGTGCGGTGCCCCTTCTACAAGGTCGGTGCCTTCATGCACCCAGGAGCCCTTCGGGCGACCGCGAAACCTTCGTAAGCGCTCCACGAACCCCATCCTTCCGGGGCTCGCTACGCTGTGATCAACTGCTCAGCCTTGAGACTCCAGGGCAGGAGGGCCTCGAAGTGTTCGACGGTGGTCGCGGTAGGCAAGGCGCGCAGTACGTGGCGCAGCCACAGGTACGGCTCGACGTTGTTGGCCTTGGCGGTCTCGATCAGCGAGTAGATGAGCGCGCTGGCACGCGCGCCGGCCTGGGTGTCCGAGAAGAGCCACGCCTTCCTCCCAACGACGAAGGGTCGGATGGCGTTTTCGGCCGGGTTGTTGTCGATCGGCAGGTCGCCGCGCTCGAGGTAGCGCGTCAGTCGCGGCCACTGCCGATGCAGGTAGCCTAGGGCACCGCCGAGTATCGAGGTGGGCGGCACGGTGGGGAGCACCTGATCGAGCCAACCGCGAAGCTCACCGATGACGGCACGGCTTCGGCTCTGGCGTAGCGCCAGACGCTCGGCGTCGTTCAGTTCGCGCGCCTCCTTCTCGATGGCGTAGAGCTTGCCGATCAGGGCCAGCGCCTCGTGGGCGCGACCACGCTTGCCTTCGGGCAGCACCTTGCCGGCATCGACGAAACGACGGCGTGCATGGACCCAGCAACCGAGCCGGGTCACCCCTTCGGTGAAGGCAATGGCGCCGTAGCTCTCGAGCCCGTCGGCCATCAGATGCCCCTTCCAGCCTTCGAGCAGGCGCAAGGGCACCGCCTGCGCGCGGCTCGGATCGTACTCGAAGAGAATCACCGGCCTACCCGGCGGGCCACCGCGCTGCACCCACATCTGGCTCTTGCTGGTCGCCGCCCGGCCAGGCTCCTTGAGCACCTGGACCGGGGTTTCGTCCATGTGGATGACGTCGTGCCCGAGCAGCACATCGCGCATCAGGTTGGCGACCGGCTGCAGTGCCCGTGCGGTGCCGATCACCCAGCGCGCCAGGGTCTGGCGCGGCACGAGCACGCCTGCGCGGGCGAGCACGTACTCGAAACGCGCCAGCGGCAGCCCATCGACGTACTTGGTGACGAGCAGCATCGCCAGCAGGTCGTTGCTCGCGTTGCTCTTGGGTAGCACCTGCGCCGGGGCGCGGGCGCTGACGGGCGCCTGGTCGCCCTTGGGACAGCCGTAGCGCTTCTTGATGTGGCGCAGCACGCGCACCTGCATCGGCACGATATCGAGCTGTTCGCTGACGTCCTGGCCGATCTCGACCATGGGCGTGCCGCAGGCGCAGGTGCGCTCGGCCTCGGGGACGTCATGGATGACGTCGATGCGCGGCAGCTCGATGGGCAAGGGCTTGCGCTTGCCGCGCGCCTTCTTCTTGCCGGCGTCGGCCGGGGTCTGGCCAGACGGCTCGGTGGCCGGGGGCGGCAGAGTCGCGGTGTCGTCCGCCTCGGGTGCGGATGCGGCCAGCGCTTCGGCCTCGTCGAAGAGCCAGCCCTGGCCCGCGTGCGATTCGCTGCTGGGCCCGAACATGCGCCGACGCGCCAGGCGTAGTTGCTCGTAGATCTCGAGGATGCGCGCCTCGAAGGCCTTTTGCAGTTCCGCCTCGCGGGCATCAAAGGCTGCCTGCCGTTCGGCTTCACGTGCCTCGAACGCCTGCTGCTGTGCCAGCAGCAAAGCTTTGAGCGCCGCTGGATCGTCGGGCAACTGCTCGGGGAGGACGGATGCGCACACGCCGACGGCGGGGTTCGAGCGAGGGACGGCGGTACGTTGCGGCATGCCGGAATTATACCCGATCATGCTACGTAACTGATTGGTAATGCAGCGTTTTATGCGGTTTAGCCGCCCACAGATCGAAGCCTTCGAGCAGCCACTCAAGCTCCTTCATCGTCAGCGTGCAGGTGGGCTGGCCCGCCTCGGCCGCCGGCCAGGCGAAGCGCTCGGCTTCGAGTCGCTTGTACCAGAGGCAGAAGCCGTTGCGGTGCCAGTACAGCGCCTTGAGCTTGTCGCGGCGGCGGTTGATGAACAGGTACAGCGCGTCGCCGAACGGGTTTAGCCCCAGTTCCTGCTCGACCAGCGCCGACAGCCCGCCGATGGATTTGCGGAAGTCGATCGCCGGCCGGTACAGATACACCGCGCCGATGGTGTGCCCCGGATGCATCAGCGCCTCCGCTCCGAGAGCGCCGCCGACAGCGCGGCCAGCCAGTCGACGCCGGGCAGCGTCGCGCACTCGAGCCGCAGCTGTGCGCCGATCATTACCGTGCAGCCCGTGCGGGCCGTCATCGAAGGCTCGATCTGGATCGGAACGAATCCGCCAAGCTTGGCGCGGCTGCGGCGACCGCCGGCCACCAGGCGCTTACGCCATTGGTAAAGCGCTTGCGGCGACAGGCCCTCGCGCTCGGCGTAGGCCTTCGTGGTGATGCCCTCGGCCTCGATCGCCGACAGGTGCGACAACCAAAACGTGCTGCGCTCCGACATGCTCGTGCTCCCCGGAAAACGGAAGCCGAAGCATGCGGGCTCACCCAGGGCTACGTAAGGATGGGGTTCGTGGAGCGCTTACAAACCTTCTTCAACCTGTACGCGCACGCATCGACCGAACCACTCGGGATCAACGCGGCGCATCTGCCCTGCATCCAACTCAAACGGGCGCGCCCCTGCAGCCCGCGTTGCGCGTCACGCCCGGACCGCTTTGAGCCGGGCCCCCCGAGTTCGACAGTTACGCTCGCAAGTGCTTGTTTTTGCGAGAGCGCACTTTCAAAAATGCCACTACAACAGCGCCAACTGCTCCGGCGCCGCTGGCTTTTCGATTCCTAAGGCATGAAGCACCTCATGCTGCTCCGTGCTGAGCGTCGACACCCCCGCCACCGGCTCACAGCCGTTCAGTCGCACCCGGTGATGCTGGATGCGCTGTAGTTGCTCAAGCGCCCGCTCGGGCGTGTAGCCCGCGTCGGCCGCCTTGAGTCGGCTGCGCATCACGCGATGCAGGATCAGCGCCATGAAGCAGATCGACGCATGCGCGCGGATCCGCTCGGGCAGGCGGTGATACACCGGACCGATCTCGATCTCGGACTTGAGCACCTTGAAACCGCGCTCGATGTCGGCGAGCGACTTGTAGCGCTGAATCACGTTCTGCGTGGACAGGTCCTCGGCGTTGGTGACCAACAGCATCTTGCCGTCCATCATTTCGGCAAGACGCTTCGCCTTCTCGTCGATGTGGTAGCTGAAGAGTTCTTCACCCAGATCCACCTTGAGAATGCGCGACAGGTGCGCTTCGCTGACCGCGCGGTAGAAGCGCGCCTTGGCGCCGCTATCCGAGAGCTTGCGCCCCCGGTGCTTCACGCCTTCGTCTTGTTCGGTGAGCTTGCCGCTCCATTGGTCTGCCTGGCGGATCAGCGCGTCGATGCGTTCGTTGCGTTGTTCGGTCTTCGTGGCGGCCGTCACCGGATCGTGCGCGACCACCAGCCGCAGATCGTTCCAGGGCTGCTCCGAGATCACTTCCTGCGTGGCGGTGCCGCACTGTTGTTCGTGGAAGGGTTCGAGCAGCTCGATGAACTCGTTGTATCGCCGGCCCGGCACCGCGACGATGAATTCGAGCGGCTTGCCGCTGGCCAGGCGCACGGCTTTCAGCGCCTCCAGATTGTCCAGGCTGAGCAGCCCCCGGTCGGCGACCAGCACCAGGCGCTGCACCGACGGGAAGCGCTCGAGCACCTTGGTCAGCGTGGGCAGCAGCGTGCGCGTCTCCGCCGTGTTGCCGTCGAACACCTCGTGGTAGATCGGCAACCCCTCGGCGGTCTGCACCACGCCGAGCATGAACTGGCGGGCGATCAGCCCTTCCTTGGCCATGCCGTACTGGCGCACGTCGCCGGGCTGCTGGCTGAGCCCTTCGCTGCGGATCGTGGTGAGGTCGTAGAACACCACCGACAGATCCTGGTCGATCAGCGGGCGCAGCAGCCCGGCGACCACGGCATCGACCTCGTCCTGGTGATCCATCAGCGCATCGAGGCTGCGCAGCAACTGCTGGTGCGTGACCGCCTTTGGCCGGAAGTCGGGCAGCGCCACGGTCTGCACCCAGCGCAGCACGCCGAGCTTGGATTCGGGGTCGCACAGACGGTTGAGCACCATCAGCCGGATCAGCGCCTCCACGTCGGTGGTGCGGCTCGTGCGGCGGAACACCCGACGCAGCCCCGAGAAGCCCAAGGAGTTCCACAACTCGGTCAGCGCCCATACGTCGCCGAGCGCACGCGCGGACTCGAACGTCACCGTCTGCGCCGGCGGTTTGGCGCCCATCGGCGCGCGGCCGGTGATCTTCAGCAGGCCGTTGATCACCGCGTCGAGCGAACCATCGACCTGCTCGGCACGGCCGAGCGTGGCGACGGTGCGCTTCTTCACCCGTCCGGCTTCGTCGCGATAGGACTCGACGAGCTGGACGTAGCGGCGGCCTCCGGAGGTGGTGAGCTTGACGTGCATGCCGCCACTTTACCCAGGCGCAAGACCTCGTCAAGTTTGAAGGTGGCTGTTACAAACGTGCCACCACATCACTTTTGCGATCATGGCCTTGAAACCCGCGCCAGTGCTGAAGGCACTTTCCGAAAAGGGGCGAAAATCGGGGTTAAGTGTCGAACCCCGGGGGCCCCCGCGGGGCGCTCGCCCGTGTCCAGGTAGCGCCACAGGGCCACCAGCAGCTTGCGTGCGACCGCCACGATGCCCACCCGCTTGTGGCGCTTGCTCGTGCCGGCAAAGCGCTCGGCGTACCAGCGGCTGATCGCACTGTCGGGCTGGTGGCGCAACCACAGCCACGCGATCTCGACCGCCAGCGCCCGCACCCGCTGGTTGCCCGCCTTGCTGATGCCCTGCTCGCGCTGCATCTGCCCGCTCGCGTAGGGCGTGCCCGTCAGCCCGGCCAGCGCACCGACCTGCTTGCCGTTCTTGAACTGCCGCCAGCCGAAGAACTCCATCACGAACACCCACGCCGCCACCGGACCGATCCCCTTGAGCTGGCGCAGCGCCCGCACCATCGCCATCGCCCCGCCCGCCTCGGCCGCCTCGCGCACGCGGCGCGCCTGCTCCTTCTCGATCGCCGTGATCTGCGCCTGCACCATCGCCAGGCGTTCGCTCTCGCGACGCACCTGCGCCATCAGGTCGGCCGGGAGCGCACGACCGTCGTGGCGCCTGAGCGCCATCAGTGCCGCGGCCCACTGCTTGCCACCCACCCGCTCGACCCGCACCCCCTGGGCGAACAGCAAGGCCTTGATCCGCAGCACATGAGCCGTGCGCTCCTTCTTGAGCCGCTCGAGCTCGCGGTGCAGCAGCCGTCCTTCCTCGTCCTGCTCCGAGGGCACCTTCGCCACCTTCCAAACCCCCCATTCGCCCCCGTGGTACTGGCGCAGCTTCGACAGCAGCGACTGCAGATCCACCCGATCCGTCTTCGCCCGACGCGCCTGACGGCTCACCTCGATGCTCGCCGGATCGACCACCACGTTCTGCACGCCCCAGCCCTCGAGCAGCCGGTGCAGCCAGAACCCGTCCCGGCCCGCCTCGTAGCAGCAGCGCACCAACGCCCCCTCAGGCACGCCCAGCTTGTGCCGCGCCTCGTCGAGCGCCTGGCGCAGCGCGCTCACCTCGCCACCGGGCACGTTCTTGATCCGCCGCTTGCCCTGATACTCGAAGCCGACCTTCCACGTCGACTTGCTCAGCTCCAGCGCCATGTACAACACCCCAACCCATCCACTATCGTTCGCTTGAAGGGCCATCTGTGCCATCTTTTCCTCCTGTTATCCCGTGCAACCGGTTCAGGTGGAGAGAGACCGGATGGCCCTTCATAGTTTCTACAGGGGTTGCCGGCTTCTGTATGGCCTTGCCGGGCGGCATGAGTGCCGCTTTGTCAGCTTCGACGCGCGGATCGACCCGGCCAACGTGAATGGCGCGCAAGCCAAGCACTGGCTCACGCTCCAGCGATGAGAACCCTCCGCATGAAGGTAACCATGAACTGCTACGCCTCCCTGCAGACCACCCTCCAACAAGCCCCCCGCACCTGGCTCGTCACCGGCGTGGCCGGCTTCATCGGCTCGAACCTGCTGGAGACCCTGCTCAAGCTCGACCAGACGGTCGTCGGCCTCGACAACTTCGCCACCGGCCACCAGCGCAACCTCGACGAGGTGCAGACGCTGGTCTCGCCGCAGCAATGGGCCAAATTCCGCTTCATCGAAGGCGACATCCGCGCGCTCGACGACTGCCGCCGCGCCTGCGAGGGCGTGGACTACGTGCTCCACCAGGCCGCCCTCGGCTCGGTGCCGCGCGCCTCGCCGACCCGCTCACCACCAACGCCGCCAACATCGACGGCTTCCTCAACGTGCTGGTCGCCGCGCGCGACGCCGAGGTGAAGAGCTTCACCTACGCCGCCAGCAGCTCCACCTACGGCGACCACCCCGGCCTGCCCAAGGTGGAAGACACCATCGGCAAGCCGCTCTCGCCCTATGCGGTGACCAAGTACGTGAACGAGCTCTATGCCGACGTGTTCGCCCGCGCCTACGGCTTCACCACCATCGGCCTGCGCTACTTCAACGTCTTCGGCAAGCGCCAGGACCCGGCCGGCGCCTACGCTGCGGTGATCCCCAAATGGACCGCGGCGATGATCGCGGGCGAGGACGTCTTCATCAACGGCGACGGCGAGACCAGCCGCGACTTCTGCTTCGTCGACAACGCGGTGCAGGCCAACCTGCTCGCCGCCACCGCCACCGACGAAGCCGCCCGCAACCAGGTGTACAACGTCGCCGTGGGCGATCGCACCACGCTCAATCAGCTCTTCGAAGCGCTGCGCCAGGCGCTCGGCGAGAACGGCGTGGCCTACGACAAGGCCCCGATCTACGGCGACTTCCGCGCCGGCGACGTCCGCCACTCCCAGGCCGACATCGGCAAGGCCGAGCGCCTGCTCGGCTACGCCCCCAGCCACACCATCCTCGCCGGCATCCAGGCGGCGATGCCGTGGTACATCGCGAATTGACGGGAAAAGGGTGCGACCGCGCCGCCCGCGGTCTGTAGGAGCGCTGCCCTCAGCGCGATAAACGGCGGCTGTGTTGGCGATTACGGCTGCTATCGCCCTGGGGGCAGGGCTCCTACACGGGAGCGCGCCACAGGCGCTGTAGGAGCGCAGCCCTCTGCGCGATAAGCGGCGGTGGTGCCCGCGATGACGGCTGCCATCGCCCTGGGGGCAGGGCTCCTACAGCGTCTCGGGGGTGTTGCGAACGGTTACGCTGCACCGCAATAAGCCGCGTGGGCGCTGGGTTTTAAGGTGCTATCATGCCGCTTTGCTGCGCCGGCCGCGGTCGGTGTGGCGGTACCGGAACTCCTTCACCGCAAATCCGCTCGTGCGTCTTACCAAGCTCAAACTCTCCGGTTTCAAGACCTTCGTCGACCCGACGACCGTGATCACCGCCGGCAACCTGGTGGGGGTGGTGGGGCCGAACGGCTGCGGCAAGTCGAACATCATCGACGCGGTGCGCTGGGTGCTGGGCGAGACGCGCGCCTCGGCCCTGCGCGGCGAGTCGATGCAGGACGTGATCTTCAACGGCTCGACCACGCGCAAGCCGGTGCAGCGCGCGAGCGTGGAGCTGGTGTTCGAGAACCTCGAGGGCCGCGCGCCCGGACAGTGGTCGCGCTATGCGGAGATCTCGGTCAAGCGTGTGCTCGACCGCACCGGCACCTCCAGCTACTACATCAACAACGTCCACGTGCGGCGCAAGGACGTGGTCGATCTCTTTCTCGGCACCGGGCTCGGTCCGCGCGCCTACGCGATCATCGAGCAGGGCATGATCTCGCGCATCATCGAGGCGCGCCCCGAGGATATCCGCGGCTTTCTCGAGGAGGCGGCGGGCGTCACCAAGTACCGCGAGCGGCGCAAGGAGACCGAGGGCCGGCTGTCCGACGCGCGTGACAACCTTGCCCGCCTCGACGACATCCGCATGGAACTCGGCGAGCGCATCGGTCACCTCGAGGCGCAGGCCGCGGTGGCGGCGCGCTATCACGAGCTCAACGACGCCCACGTGCAGAAGCAGCAGCTGCTGTGGCTGATCAAGCGCAACGAGGCGCGCGCCCAGCGCGACCGGCTCGCCGACGAGCTCAACGAGTGCACCCGCCGCATCGAGGCCGACAGCGCCCGCCTGCAGGAACTCGAAGGCGGCGTGGAGGCGGCGCGCGAGACGCACTTCGCCGCCTCCGAGGAAGTGCACCGTGCGCAGAGCGAGCTCTTCGCGGTGGGCGCCGAGGTGAGCCGGCTCGAGACCGAGCTGCAGCACCTGCAGGAGGCGCGCAAGCGCGCCGAGGCGCGGCTCGACCAGCTCGACACCGAGGCCGCCGACTGGGGCGCGCGGCGCGAGGCGCTCGCCGCCGAGCGCGAGCGCTGGGAGGGCCTGGCCGAACACGCGGGGCTGCGCGCGGCGCAGGTCGAGGCGCGCCACGAGGAGCTGCTCGAGCGCCTGCCCGAACTGGAATCCGCGCGCGAGGCGGCCGACGCCGCCGCCTCCACCGCGCGCCGCGAGCTCGCCCACACCGAGCAGCAGCTGCGGGTGGAAGAGGCGCGGCGGGCAAGCGCGAGCCGGACCCTCGACGGCCTGCAGCAGCGCCGCGGCCGCATCGAGGCCGAGCGCGGCACGATCGAGGGCCCGGACGAGCGCGCGCTGATGGAGGCCGAGGCGCGCCTCGAGACCCTGCAGGAGACCCTGGAAGACCAGCAGCAGGCGCTCGCCGCGTTGCAGTCGCGGCTGCCCGACGCGCAGTCGGCGCTCAAGCAGGCGCTCGAACACGAACGCGCGGTGCAGCGCCGGCTCACCGAGCTGCGCGCCCGGCGCGACGCGCTCGTGCAGCTGCAGGCGCGGGTGCAGGCGCAGGGCAAGCTCGGCGACTGGCTGCGCCGCCAGGGGCTGGACGGCATCGCGCCGCTGTGGCGCAGCCTGCGGGTGGACGAGGGCTGGGACGCCGCGGTGGAGGCGGTGCTGCGCGAGCGGCTCGCCACCCTGGTGGCCGCCGACCCCGCCGCGGCCGAGGCCGCCGCGCGCTGCCTGCTCGATGAGGCGCCGCCCGAGTCGCTCGCGATCGCGCTGCCCGCGGCGCCGGCCGCCGCCGACGAACTGCCGACCATCCCCGGCACCACCGCGCTGGCCGAGCTGGTGAAGGTCGCCGACCCGGCGCTCGCGCCGCTGGTGGCCGCCTTCCTGCGCGGCTGCCATGCGGTCGAGCGGCTCGAGGACTGGCTGCCGCGCCGCGCCGAGCTGCCCGCCGGGGCGCTGCTGTGCGGCGCGCGCGGCCAGCTGCTCGGGCGCGAGGTGCTGATCCACTTCAGTCCGGATTCTCGCACCCACGGCGTGATCGAGCGCGAGCGTGAGATCGACGCGCTCGCCGGCGAACTGGCCGCGCTCGAGGACGAGGCGGGCGAGGCGCACGGGGCGATGCACGCCGCCGAGCAGCTCGCCGCCGGGCTGCAGGACGAGGCGAGCGGACTGCGCCGCGAGGCGCAATCGACCCAGGCCGCGGTGCACGCCGCCCAGGTGGAGGCGCTCAAACTCGCCCAGGCGCGGAGCCGCGCCGAGGAGCGCCAAGAACAGATCGCGCGCGACCTCGAGGATCTGCTGCACCAGGAGGCGACCGAGCGCGAGCACCACGCGCGTGCCGAGCTCGAGCACGCGCGCGCCGCCGAGCTCGCCGAGCTTCAGCGCGAGCGCCTCGACGCGGCGCAGGCGGTGCTGCGCGAGCGCGAGCAGACGCTGCGCGAGCTGCGCACGGTGGAGCAGGGCGCGGCGCACGAATTGCAGGAGGCGCGCTTTTCCGCGCGTGAGTGCGCCGGCAAGCTGGAAGACATCGAGCGCAACCAGCAGCTCGCCGCCGAGCAGCTCGCACGCATCGCCGCGGAGCGCGACAGCCGCCACACCGAGATCGAGGCGAGCGCCGACGAGCGCAGCCGCGACGCGCTGCACGCCGCGCTCGAGCTGCGCAACACGCGCGAGGCCGCCCTCGCCGCCTGCCGCGACGCGCTCGCCGGCGCGGCAGGCGAACTCAAGCAGATTGAAGAGCTGCGTCTGCGCACCGAGCACGAGAGCGCGCCGGTCCGCAACCGCGTGGCCGAGCTGCGGCTCGCGGTACAGGCGGCCGAGCTGGCGGCGAGCCAGTTCGACGAACGCCTGATCGAGGCCGGCGCCGACGAGGCCGCGCTCTCGCCGCTGCTCGCGAGCGAGCCCAAGGAGGCGAGCCTGCAGCGCGAGGTGAGCCGGCTTGCACGCGAGATCGCCGAGCTGGGCGCGGTCAACCTCGCCGCGCTCGACGAGCTGCGCACCGCCAGCGAGCGCAAGGGCTACCTCGACGAACAGACCGAGGATCTGCTCAAGGCGATCGAGACCCTCGAGGACGCGATCCGCCGCATCGACCGCGAGACGCGCGAGCAGCTGCAGGAGACCTACAACACCGTCAATCGCCAGTTCAGCACGCTGTTCCCGGAACTGTTCGGCGGCGGGCGGGCCGAACTGCTGCTGACCGGCGAGGAGATCCTCGACGCCGGCATCCAGATCGTCGCCCAGCCGCCGGGCAAGAAGAACAGCTCGATCCACCTGCTGTCGGGCGGGGAGAAGGCGCTCACCGCGATCGCTTTGGTGTTCGCGATGTTCCAGCTCAATCCGGCGCCGTTCTGCATGCTTGACGAGGTGGATGCGCCGCTGGACGATACCAATACGGAACGTTATGCCAACATGGTCAAGCGCATGTCGGCGCAGACCCAGTTCATTTTCATCAGCCACAGCAAGATCACGATGGAGTTCGCCCAGCAGCTCGTCGGGGTGACGATGCAGGAGCAGGGCGTGTCGCGCGTGGTGGAAGTCGATATCGAAGAAGCGTTGCGCCTGGCCGAGCCGGTCGCAGCCTGACAAGCAGGACTCAACAGGAAGAGAAGAACTCATGGACAGCGATCTGCAGATTGCTCTCGTCGGCGCGGGGCTCGGACTGGTCGTCCTCATCGTCGCCTACAACAAGTGGCAGGAACACAAGCACAAGCAACGCGCCGAGGCTTTCCGCTCCGAGGGCCGGGACGTGCTGCTCGAGCGGCGCAGCGGCGCCGGCGCGCAGGAACGCAACGAGCCGCGCTTCGGCGACGGCGAGGATGAGGCGGCCGTCGCGGGCGTTGGCGCGTCGGGCGCCGCCCCGTCCGCGGTCCGCCCGGTGCGCGAAGCCCCGACCCGGCGCAGCGCGCCCGAGGTGCCGGAAGTGCTCGATGCGCGCGCCGACTGCATCGTGCGTCTCGAGGCGATCGAGCCGCTCGAGGCCCAGCGCGTGTGGCACGCCCAGTCGCAGCAGCTGGCCGGCCTGCCGGTGCGCTGGTTCGCTCTCGACGAGACCAGCAACCAGTGGCGCGGACTCGACGCCCACAGCGCTGGCGCCTGCCATTGGTACTGCGCTGCGATGCAGTTGGTGAACCGCCAGGGCGCGATCGGCGAGGCCGAGTTCCAGCACTTCTCGGGTGGTGTGCAGCGGGTGGCCGATGCGCTGATGGCGCTGCCGGCCGAGCTGCCGCTGCGCACGGACACGCTGCAGAAGGCGGCCGCGCTCGACCGCTTCTGCGCCGAGGTGGACGTTCAGGTGGGGGTGAACGTGGTCGCCACCGGCGCCCCCTTCGAGGGCAGCCGCATCCACGAGGCGGCCAGTGCGCAAGGCATGACGCTGCAGGGCGACGGCACCTATCACGCGCGCGACGTCGACGGCAACACGCTGTTTACCGTGGGTAATCTCGAGCCCAGCCTGTTCGCCGCCGACATGATGAAGCAGGTGCGCACCGGCGGCCTGACGCTGGTGATCGACGTGCCGCGGGTGTCCGAAGGGCCCGTCGCCTTCGACCTGCTGATGCAGGCGGCGGGTCGCCTCGCCAACGCCCTCGGCGGCGCGGTGGTCGACGACAATCGCACCCTGTTCGGCGCCGAGGCGGCCGACATGGTGCGCGGTCAGATCGCGCAGTTCCAGGAGCGCATGGACGAGCACGGCATTCCGGCGGGCAGCCCGCTGGCGAAGCGACTGTTCGCGATATGAGCGCTGGGCAGCAGGCCGCGGCCGCCGAGGCCGCGGTACGGGTGCGGGCGCTGCGCGCCGAGCTCGCGCGCCACGACCATGCCTATTACGTGCTCGATGCGCCGACCATTCCCGACGCCGAGTACGACCGCCTGTTCCAGGAGCTGCAGGCCCTCGAGGCCGCCCATCCCGCGCTGCGGAGCCCGGATTCGCCCACCCAGCGCGTCGGCGGCAAGCCGTTGCACGGTTTCGCCACCGTGGTGCACAAGGTGCCGATGCTGTCGATCCGCACCGAGACCGATACCACCGAGGCTGGCGCGATCGCCTTCGACGCGCGCATCCGGCGCGAGCTCGGGCTGGCGCCCGAGGCCTCCGAGGCGGCGCCCGACGTGGAGTATGCCGCCGAGCTCAAGTTCGACGGCCTGGCGATCAGCCTGCGCTATGAGCACGGCGTGCTGGTGCAGGCCGCCACCCGCGGCGACGGCCAGCGCGGCGAGGAAGTGACCCAGAACATCCGCACCGTGCGCGCGATCCCGCTGCGCCTGGCGGGCGAAGCGCCACCGGTGCTCGAGGTGCGCGGCGAGGTCTACATGCGCCGCGCCGACTTCGAGCGCCTCAACGCACGCCAGCAGGCCGCGGGCGACAAGACCTTCGTCAATCCGCGCAACGCCGCTGCCGGCAGCATCCGCCAGCTCGACCCCGCGATCGCCGCGCGGCGGCCGCTGTCCTTCTTCGCCTACGGCGTGGGCGACGCCGAGGGCTGGGCGATGCCGCCGACGCATTCCGCCGTGCTCGAAGCGCTCGCCGCCTTCGGCGTGCCGGTGTGCGAGCACCGCGCGGTGCTGCGCGGGGCGCGTGCGCTCGTCGCCTTCCACGCCGAGATCGCGGAAAAGCGCGAGACGCTGCCCTTCGACATCGACGGCGTGGTCTACAAGGTGAATTCGATCGCGTTGCAGCGCGAGCTCGGCTTCGTCTCGCGCGAGCCGCGCTGGGCGGTGGCGCACAAGTATCCCGCGCAGGAGGCGGTGACCCTGCTGCGCGACATCGAGGTGCAGGTGGGGCGCACCGGCGCGCTCACCCCGGTGGCGCGGCTCGAGCCGGTCTTCGTCGGCGGGGTTACGGTGACCAACGCCACCCTGCACAACCAGGACGAGATCGACCGCAAGGACGTGCGCATCGGCGACTGGGTGATCGTGCGCCGCGCCGGCGACGTCATCCCCGAGGTGGTGGCACCGGTGCTCGAGCGCCGCGCGGGCGAGCTACCGCGCTTCGACCTGCTCGCGCGCTACCCGACCTGCCCGGTGTGCGGCTCGCACGTGGTGCGCGGCGAGGACGAGGCGGCGGCGCGCTGCAGCGGCGGCCTGTTCTGCCCCGCGCAGCGCAAGCAGGCGCTGCTGCACTTCGCCAGCCGGCGCGCGATGCACATCGACGGTCTGGGCGAGAAGCTGGTCGACCAGCTGGTGGATGCGGCGATCGTGAAGACGCCGGTGGATATCTACCGGCTCGGCCTGCTCGCGCTCGCCAACCTCGAGCGCATGGGCGAGAAGTCGGCGCAGAATCTGCTGGCGGCGATCGAGAAGAGCCGCCACACCACGCTCGCGCGCTTCATCTTCGCGCTCGGCATCCGCAACGTCGGCGAGGCCACCGCGCGCGACCTCGCGCGCCACTTCGGCGCGCTCGACGCGCTGCTCGAGGCCGACGAGGCGACGCTGCAGCAGGTGCCCGACGTGGGCCCGATCGTGGCCAGAAGCATCGTCGATTTCCTCTCCGAGCCGCACAACCGCGAGGTGATCGAGCAGCTGCGCGCCGCCGGCGTGCGCTGGGAGGAGGGGCCGCCGGCGGTGGCCCCGGCCGGTGCGCTGCTCGGCAGGACCCTGGTGCTCACCGGCACCCTGCCCACGCTCACCCGTGACGAGGCGAAGGCGATGGTCGAGGCCGCGGGCGGCAAGGTGAGCGGCTCGGTATCGAAGAAGACCGACTACCTGGTGGCGGGCGAGGAGGCCGGTTCCAAGCTCGAGAAGGCGCAGACGCTCGGCGTCGCGATCCTCGACGAGGCGGGCCTGCGCGCGCTGCTGCAGTCATGATTCCTGCCGTCCCGCCGTGCGGCGCGGACGGTGTCAACCCGGAGTGCGATCGAACATGAAGAAGATTACCAAGGCGGTTTTCCCGGTGGCCGGCATGGGCACCCGCTTCCTCCCGGCGACCAAGGCAAGCCCGAAGGAGATGCTGCCGATCGTCGACAAGCCGCTGATCCAGTACGCGGTGGAGGAGGCGCTCGCCGCCGGCATCACCGAGATGATCTTCATCACCGGCCGCACCAAGCGCTCGATCGAGGACCACTTCGACAAGGCCTACGAGCTCGAGACCGAGCTCGAGGCGCGCGGCAAGAAGCAGCTGCTCGAGCTGGTGCGCAACACCGTGCCGAAGAACGTCAACTGCATCTACATCCGTCAGGCCGAGGCGCTCGGCCTGGGGCACGCGGTGCTGTGCGCCTCGGCGGTGATCAACGACGACGAGGCCTTCGCGGTGATCCTCGCCGACGACCTGCTCGACAACCGCGGCGGTCCGTCGGTGATGCAGCAGATGGCCGATGTGTACGACTATCACCGCTGCTCGGTGCTCGGCACCATGAACGTGCCGCGCGAGGAGACGAGCCAGTACGGCATCGTCAGCACCGAGGGTCTGGCGGGCAAGGTGCAGCGCGTGACCGGCATCGTCGAGAAGCCGAAGCCGGAAGAGGCACCGACGACGCAGGCGGTGGTGGGGCGCTACATCCTGACCCCGCGCATCTTCGATCACATCCGCGCGCTCAAGCCCGGCGCCGGCGGCGAGCTGCAGCTCACCGACGCGATCGCCGCGCTGATGAAGCAGGAGGCGGTGCTGTCCTACGAGTTCGACGGCGTGCGCTACGACTGCGGCTCCAAGCTCGGCTACCTGAAGGCCACGGTCGAATTCGGCCTCCGCCACCCCGAAACCGGCGGCGAATTCGACGCCTACCTCGCCCATCGCTTCGGCGGCCAGGCGGTCGCGAAGAAGAAGTAAGCCTCGACCACGCTCGACAAGGGAGACACGTCCATGCTCGCCATTATCGGAGGCAGCGGCCTCACCAAGCTCTCGAACATGGAGGTGCTCCGCCGCGAGGTGGCGCGCACGCCCTACGGCGAGCCATCGGGCGCGCTGATCTTCGGCACCATGTGCGAGCGTCCGGTGGTATTTCTCGCCCGCCACGGCTACGGCCACACGATCCCGCCGCACCGGGTGAACTACCGCGCCAACATCTGGGCGCTGCAGCAGGCGGGGGCCGAGGCGATCGTCTCGGTGGCCTCGGTCGGCGGCATCCGCGAGGACCTCGGCCCGGGCACGCTGATCGTGCCGCATCAGGTCATCGACTACACCTGGGGCCGCGAGATGACCTACTTCGAGGGCGGTGAGGGCCTGGTGCGCCATGTCGACTTCACCCATCCCTACGATGAGGTCCTGCGCCAGCGCCTGTTGCGCGCCGGCGCGCTCGCCGGCGAGACGATGGTCGACGGCGGAGTGTACGCCGCCGCGCAGGGGCCCCGCCTCGAGACCGCCGCCGAGATCGACCGCTTCGAGCGCGACGGCGCCGACCTGGTCGGCATGACCGGCATGCCCGAGGCCTCGCTCGCGCGCGAGCTCGACATCCCCTATGCGGCGATCAACGTCGTGGTCAACTACGCGGCCGGGCGCTGGTCGAGCGAGCAGGGGATCCGCATGGACGAGATCGAGGCGGTGCTGCACCACGCGATGGGCCGGGTGCGGGGCGTGCTCGAAATGATCTGCCGGGCCTGACCGCCGCGTCTCCGCCGCATCGCGGCGGCATACTGCCT
This sequence comes from Thauera phenolivorans, assembly GCF_001696715.1. Classification (GTDB taxonomy): domain Bacteria; phylum Pseudomonadota; class Gammaproteobacteria; order Burkholderiales; family Rhodocyclaceae; genus Thauera; species Thauera phenolivorans. The sequence continues at coordinate 100,708 of NZ_MBFM01000002.1, forward strand.
CCTCATTCCCCGCAAATTCATGTTGCACCGCCATGGCGCATGTTAGAATCCTTGCCCTTTCAAGGACTTCCCCTTCTCCATGACGCGCTCCATCCGCAACATCGCCATCATTGCCCACGTCGACCACGGCAAGACCACCCTGGTCGACCAACTGCTGCGCCAGTCCGGAACCTTCCGCGACAACCAGCAAGTGGCCGAACGGGTCATGGATTCGGGCGATATCGAGAAGGAACGCGGCATCACCATTCTTTCGAAGAACTGCGCGATCCAGTACGGCGACACCCACATCAACGTGGTCGACACCCCGGGCCACGCGGACTTCGGCGGCGAGGTGGAGCGCGTGCTGTCGATGGTCGACGGCGTGCTGCTGCTGGTCGACGCGCAGGAAGGGCCGATGCCCCAGACGCGCTTCGTGACGCGCAAGGCGCTCGCCCTCGGCCTCAAGCCGATCGTGGTGGTCAACAAGATCGACCGCCCGGGCGCGCGTCCGGACTGGGTCATCAACCACACCTTCGACCTCTTCGACAAGCTCGGCGCCACCGAGGAGCAGCTCGACTTTCCGGTGATCTTCGCCTCCGGCCTGAACGGCTTCGCGGTGGAGAACCTCGACGACGAGCGCGTCGACATGCGTCCGCTGTACGAGGCCATCCTCAAGTACGTGCCCGCGCCGCATGTCGACGCCGCCGGCCCGCTGCAGCTGCAGATCTGCTCGCTCGACTACTCCACCTACATGGGCCAGCTCGGCATCGGCCGCATCAAGCGCGGCACCATCCGTCCCAACCAGGAAATCGTCGTGATGTATGGCGACGAGAACCGCGGCAAGGGCAAGGTGAGCCAGGTGCTGACCTTCAAGGGCCTCGAACGCTCGGCGGCGGAGCTGGCGGAGGCCGGGGACATCGTGCTGGTGGCCGGCATCGACCAGGTCAACATCGGCGTCACCCTGTGCGACCCGTCCGCGCTCGACGCGATGCCGCCGATCGCGGTGGACGAGCCGACGCTGACGATGAACTTCATGGTCAACACCTCGCCGCTCGCCGGCCGCGAAGGCAAGTACGTGACCAGCCGCCAGATCCGCGAGCGGCTAGAGAAGGAGCTGCTCAAGAACGTCGCGCTGCGGGTGAATTACACCGAGGACTCGGACGTGTTCGAGGTTTCCGGCCGCGGCGAACTTCACCTGACCATCCTCCTCGAGAACATGCGCCGCGAAGGCTTCGAACTGGCGGTGGGTCGCCCGCGCGTGGTGTTCAAGGAGATCGACGGCAAGAAGTGCGAGCCCTACGAGCTGCTGACGGTCGACGTCGAGGAAGACCACCAGGGCGGCGTGATGGAAGAGCTCGGCCGCCGCCGCGGCGATCTGCAGGACATGCAGCCCGACGGCAAGGGCCGTGTGCGCCTCGAGTACCGCATCCCGGCGCGTGGCCTGATCGGCTTTCAGGGCGAGTTCCTGACGTTGACCCGCGGCACCGGCCTGGCGAGCCACGTCTTCGACGACTACGGCCCGATGGCGGGCGCGATGGGCGAGCGCCGCAACGGCGTGCTGATCTCGCAGAACAACGGCGACGCCGTGGCCTACGCGCTGTGGAACCTGCAGGATCGCGGCCGCATGTTCGTGAGCCCGGGCGACGCGCTCTACGAGGGCATGATCATCGGCATCCACTCGCGCGACAACGACCTCGTGGTCAACCCGATCAAGGGCAAGCAGCTCACTAACGTGCGCGCCTCGGGCAAGGACGAAGCGGTGTCGCTGACGCCGCCGATCCAGCTCACGATGGAATCCGCGATCGAGTTCATCGCTGACGACGAACTGGTCGAGATCACCCCCAAGAGCATCCGCCTGCGCAAGCGCTACCTGCTCGAGCACGAGCGCAAGCGCGCCGCCAAGGCAGACGCCGCGTAATCGCGCCCCCATTCGCCGACACCGCTCGCAAGCACGGTAGGAGCGCACCCCCGTGCGCGATGGCGGCGGTCGTGCCAGGGATGGCGGCGGTTATCGCCCTGGGGGCAGGGCGCCTACAGGCCTGCGGCGAACGCTGACTAGACCTGCAGCTTCTCGAGCAGCTCGCGTTCGATGCGCAACACCGCGGGTTCGCTGGCGAGTTCGGCGCCGGTGATGAGGAAGCTGTCCTCGGCGCGTTCGCCCAAGGTGGTGATCTTCGCCATGTGCAGGCGGATGCCGTGGCGGGCGAGGACCTCGGCGGTGTCGAACAGCAGCCCGGGGCGGTCGGCGGCGGTGAGCGAGAGCAGGTGGTAGCGGCCGGTTTCGTCGGGCTCGATGCTGACCTCGGGCGTCATCGGAAAATGCCGTACCTGGCGCGAAACGCGACCGCGCGCCGGGCGCTCGGGGGGCTTGTCGCCGACCAGGTGCTCGGCGAGCTCATGCTCGATCAGCGACACCACGTTGCGGTAGGCGGATTCGTTGCCCGGGTCCTGCAGCATGAAGCTGTCGAGCGCGAAGCCGTGGCGGGTAGTGTGAATCTTGGCGTCGAGGATGTTGAAGCCGAGCCGGCCGAAGAAGCCGGTCAGGTGAACGAAGAGGTCCTTCCGGTCGTGCACATAGACCATCACCTGCACGCCGGTCTCGTCCTCGGCGACGCGTGCCTTGACCACCGCCGTGGCGGGCGCGGCGCGGTGGTAGAGCAGGCGGGTGTGCCAGGCGATTTCCTCCGGCGAGTGGCGCATGAAGTAGGCGGTGTCGAGCTGCGACCAGAGTTCGTCCTCGACGCCGGGACGCAGGCCATGGAAGCGCAGCAGGCGGCGGCTGTCCTCGATGCGGTCGTCCAGGCCGAGCGCCTGTTGCGGCGTGGCGCCGCGCAGCAGGCGCTGGGTGGCGAGGAACAGGTCTTCGAGCAGCTTCGCCTTCCAGCCGTTCCACACCGTCGGGCTGGTGCCGCGGATGTCCGCATGGCTGAGCAGATAGAGCGCGATGAGGCGGCGCTCGCTGCCGACCAGGCGGGCGAAGCGCGCGATCACCTCGGGGTCGGCGGTGTCCTCCTTCTGCGCCACCTGCGACATCGTCAGGTGTTGCTCCACCAGCCACACCACGAGCGCGGCGTCTTCCGCGTCGAGCCGGTGCACGTTGCAGAACTCGCGCGCGTCGACCATGCCGAGCCGCGAGTGATCGCCGCCGCGGCCCTTGGCGATGTCGTGGAAGAGGGCGGCGACGTAGAGCAGCCAGTTGCGCTCGAAGCCGAGCATCAGCCGGGTCATCATCGGGTACTCGTGCGCGTGCTGCCCCATGTTGAAGCGGCGCAGGTTGCGCAGCACCATCAGGATGTGCTGATCGACCGTGTACACATGGAACAGGTCGTGCTGCATCTGACCGACGATGCGTCGCCACGGCGGCAGGTAGCGCGACAGGATGCCGTAGTCGTTCATGCGGCGGAAGGCGTGGAGTACGCCGCGGCGCATGCGCAGGATGTCGAGGAAGGTCTCGCGGTTGACCGGGTCCTTGCGGAACGCGGCGTTGACACGGGTGCGGTTGAGCCAGAGCGCACGCAGGCTGCGCGCGGTGAGGCCCTTGAGCTCGGAGCGCTGGCCCATGATCAGGAAGCACTCGAGCATCGCCGACGGGTGGCGCGCGAAGACGTCCTCGTGGCGGATGTCGAGCAGGTTGCGCACCACCTGGAAGCGCGCGTTGATGACGATCGCCGCGCCGCGGTCGGGAAAGATCACCGAGCCGTAGTTCTGCAGCAGCACCGTGCTGAGCTGGGTCACCACCTTGGCGGTGACGTAGTAGCGCTGCATGAACACCTCGGAGGCGCGCTTGCCGCCGCTCGGGCCGATGCCCATGATCGAGGCGAGTTTTTCCTGATGGTCGAACAGCAGGCGGTCCTCGGCGCGACCGGTGAGGTAGTGCAGGCGGATGCGCACGTGCTGGAGGAAGCGCTCGACGCTGCGCAGCTCGCTCGCCTCCTTGCCGGTGATCATGCGGTTACGCGCGAGCTCGCGCCAGTTGCGCCCCAGCCCTGCGGCGCGCGAGATCCAGCCCAGCAGCTGCAGGTCGCGCAGACCGCCGGGGCTCTCCTTGCAGTTGGGCTCGAGCGCGTAAGGCGTGTCGTGAAAGCGCAGGTAGCGCTGTTCCTGCTCGAGCTGCTTGGCCTTGTAGAACACGCGCACGTCGAGCGCTGCGTCCAGGCGGGCGACGAACTCGTCGAACAGCGACAGGTTACCGGCGAGCCGGCGCGCCTCCAGCAATGCGGTCTGAATCGTGATGTCGTTGGCGGCGAGGTCCGCGCACTCGTCCACCGTGCGCACCGAATGGCCGATCTCGAGGCCGATGTCCCACAGCGCGCCCACCAGCCGCTCGAGCCGGCCGCACAGCGTGGCATCGGGCGCATCGGGCAGCAGCACCAGCAGGTCTACGTCGGAGCAGGGATAGAGCTCGCCGCGCCCATAGCCGCCGACCGCTACCAGGGCGAGCCCGGCGGGGATTCCGCACGCCTGCCAAAGGCCGACGATCGCCTCGTCCACCAGCTTCGCGCGACCCTGCAGCAGGCGGGCGCTACGCGGCTCGGCCTCGTATTCGGCGCGCAAGGCCGCCGTGCCTGCCTGCAGGCGGGCGCGCGCGGCGGCGATCGTGTCCTGCAGGGCGGCGGTGGCGGCATCGAGCATGGTCGGCCTCCGGCGGGCGGGAAGGAGTCAGGCGAACTGGCTGGCGACGATCGCGGGCGGGGCGGGCGCCTTGTCGGACAGCGTGAGCACCTCGACGCCGCTGTCGGTGACGAGCACCGTGTGCTCCCACTGCGCCGACAGGCTGCGGTCCTTGGTGACGATGGTCCAGCCGTCGGCGAGCGCGGAGATCGCGGCACGGCCGGCGTTGATCATCGGCTCGATGGTGAAGATCATGCCGGGCTTGAGCTCGGCGCCGGTGCCGGCCTTGCCGTAGTGAAGCACCTGCGGGTCCTCGTGGAAGTTGCGTCCGATGCCGTGGCCGCAGAACTCGCGCACCACCGAGAAGCCGCTGCCTTCGGCGTGCTTCTGGATCACCGCGCCGATATCGCCGAGGTGGCCGCCCGGGCGCACCGCGGCGATTCCGAGCCACATGCACTCGTAGGTGACATGGGTGAGGCGCTTGGCGAGGATGCTGCTCTCGCCGCCGACGATGAAGGTGCGGCTGGTGTCGCCGTAGAAGCCGTCGGCGATCACGGTGATGTCGAGGTTGATGATATCGCCCTTCTTCAGCGCCTTGTCGCCGGGGATGCCGTGGCAGACGACGTGGTTGATCGAGGTGCAGATCGACTTGGGGAAGGGGGTGTAGCCCGGCGGCGCGTAGTTCAGCGGCGCGGGGACGGTGTTCTGCACATCGACCATGTACTCGTGACACAGGCGGTCGAGTTCGCCGGTGGTGACGCCCGGCTTGACGAAGGGATCGATGTAGTCGAGCACCTCGGCGGCCAGGCGGCAGGCCACGCGCATTTTCTCGACTTCTTCCGGGGTCTTGATGCTGATTGACATTCTTTCAGGGCTGGGGCTGGCTTCGAAGCCTGTAAGGGTAGCGCTTCCAGGTCCCTGCCGGCAAACCGGTTTTTGCCGCGCGTCTTGAGTCGCGTCATTCGCGCGTGCTAACATCGCGGGCTTGTCTGCTACCGCAGGCAAAATCCACACGCCCGGCAGGATCGGGGTCCGTGGCGCAGGCAAGGCCTGCGTGGCGGCTGGTGTGGCGGAGCGTTCGTTTTCCGGCGGCTGCCGGCGCGCTTTCGTCACGCTGCAGGGCGGAGGTCAAACCCTTGAAATCTGGAGTAAAAGCATGACTGTCACGATGCGTCAGATGCTCGAAGCGGGCGTCCATTTCGGCCACCAGACCCGTTTCTGGAACCCGCGCATGGCCCCCTACATCTTCGGCCACCGCAACAAGATCCACATCGTCAACCTCGAGAAGACGATGCAGAAGTACCGCGAAGCGAGCGACTTCGTGCGCAAGCTGGCCGCCAACCGCGGCAGCATCCTGTTCGTCAGCACCAAGCGCCAGGCCCGCGAGATCATCGCCGAGGAAGGCCAGCGCGCCGCGATGCCCTATGTGGACGAGCGCTGGCTCGGTGGCATGCTGACCAACTTCAAGACGGTCAAGCAGTCGATCAAGCGCCTGAAAGAGCTCGAGGCGATGGTGGAGGACGGCTCGATCGAGCGCCTGCCCAAGCGTGAGGCGCTGACCGTGACCCGCGAGATGGAAAAGCTGCAGAAGTCGATCGGCGGTATCAAGGACATGGGCGGTCTGCCCGACGCGCTGTTCGTGATCGACGTCGGCTACCACAAGATCGCCGTCACCGAAGCCAAGAAGCTCGGTATCCCGGTCGTGGCGGTGGTCGACACCAACCACTCGCCCGAAGGCATCGACTACATCATCCCGGGTAACGACGACTCCTCGCGCGCCATCCGCCTCTACGCCCGCGGCATGGCCGACGCCGTGCTCGAAGGCCGCAACCTGGCCCTGCAGGAAATCGTCGCCGCCGGCGCCGACGAGTTCGTCGAGGTCAACGAAGGCGACACAGGCGCGCAGCAGGAAGCCTGATTCACGCCCGGCCCGCCCGCGGTCCGCGCGATGCCGCGGCCGCTGCGGGCCACAGTTTTTGCGCGGTGGGCCGCAGGTTCGCCGTGTGCAACGCCCAAACATTCAGGAGCTAGCATGGCGGCAATTACCGCAAGCATGGTCAAGGAACTGCGCGAGAAGACCGACGCGCCGATGATGGAGTGCAAGAAGGCGCTGACCGAAGCCGATGGCGACATGGCCAAGGCCGAGGAACTCCTGCGCGTCAAGCTCGGCAACAAGGCCTCCAAGGCGGCCGCCCGCGTCACCGCCGAAGGCATCGTCGGCACCTGGCTGGCCGACGACGGCAAGCTTGCCGCGATGGTCGAGCTCAACTGCGAGACCGACTTCGTCGCCAAGAACGACGACTTCATTTCGCTCGCCGCCCGCCTGGCCGAACTGGTCGCCGCGAAGAACCCGGCCGACGTCGAGGCCCTGTCCGCGCTCGAGCTCGACGGCCAGACCGTCGAGGCCTTCCGCACCGCGCTGGTGGGCAAGATCGGCGAGAACCTGAGCATCCGTCGCTTCACCCGCATCGAGGCCAAGGGCCTGGTCGCGAGCTATGTGCATGCCGGCGCCAAGATCGGCGTGCTGGTCGACCTGGTCGGCGGCGACGAGCAGCTCGCACGCGATCTGGCGATGCACATCGCCGCCTCCAAGCCGAAGTCGCTCGACGCCTCGGGCGTGAACCAGGAGCTGATCGACGCCGAGCGCCGCATCGCGATCGAGAAGGCGCGCGAGGCCGGCAAGCCGGAAGCCATGCTCGACAAGATCGCCGAAGGTACGGTGCAGAAGTTCCTCAAGGAAGTGACGCTGCTCGGCCAGGTCTTCGTCAAGGCCGAGGACGGCAAGCAGACGATCGAGCAGCTGCTGAAGGCGAAGGGCGCCTCGGTCGCCAGTTTCGTCCTTTACGTGGTGGGCGAAGGCATCGAGAAGAAGGTGTCCGATTTCGCCGCCGAAGTGGCCGCCCAGCAGGCCGCCGCCGCGCAGAAGTAAGGAGTTACGCGATGACTGTCGCCGCCTACAAGCGCATCCTGCTCAAGCTCTCGGGCGAGGCCCTCATGGGCGATGATGCCTACGGCATCAACGAGGAGGTCGTCAGCCGCATCGTCGCCGAGATCGCGGAGGTCGTGCGCCTCGGCGTGCAGGTCGGTGTGGTGATCGGCGGCGGCAACATCTTCCGTGGCATGAAGGGCGCCGCGTCCGGCATGGACCGCGCCACTGCCGACTACATGGGCATGCTCGCGACGGTGATGAACGCGATGGCGCTCGCCGACGCGATGCGCCGCCTCGACGTGCCAGCGCGGGTGCAGTCCGCGCTGCGCATCGACCAGGTGGTCGAGCCGTACGTGCGCGGCCGCGCGATCCGCCAGCTCGAGGAGGGCAGGGTGGTGATCTTCGCTGCCGGCACCGGCAACCCCTTCTTCACCACGGACACCGCCGCGGCGCTGCGCGGCGCCGAGATCGGCGCCCAGATCGTGCTCAAGGCGACCAAGGTCGATGGCGTGTATACCGCCGATCCGCACAAGGATCCGGACGCCCAGCGCTATCATCGCATCAGCTTCGACGAGGCGATCGGGCGCAATCTGGCGGTGCTGGACGCCACCGCGTTCGCGCTCTGCCGCGACCAGAAGCTGCCGATCAACGTGTTCTCGATCTTCAAGCCCGGCGCGCTCAAGCGCGTGGTGATGGGCGAGGACGAAGGCACGCTGGTCCATTCCTGATCCATAGCGAGGACCCGCATGATTCCCGAACTCATCAAGACCGTCGATCAGAAGATGGGCAAGTCGGTCGAGGCCCTCAGGACCGACCTCGCCAAGGTGCGCACCGGTCGCGCCCACACCGGCCTGCTCGATCATATCCAGGTCGATTACTACGGCTCGATGGTGCCGGTCAATCAGGTCGCCAACGTGACCCTGATCGATGCCCGCACGATCGGCGTGCAGCCTTGGGAAAAGAACATGGTCGGCAAGGTCGAGCGCGCGATTCGCGACTCCGACCTCGGCCTCAACCCGGCGTCGATGGGCGAGCTGATCCGCGTGCCGATGCCGATGCTCACCGAAGAGCGCCGGCGCGATCTCACCAAGGTCGTCCGCCACGAAGGCGAGGCGGCCAAGATCGCGGTGCGCAACATCCGTCGCGACGCCAACGCGCAGCTCAAGGAGGCGGTCAAGGATAAGACCATCTCCGAGGACGACGAGCGTCGCGCCGAGGAGCAGATCCAGAAGCTGACCGACCGGCACGTGATCGAGATCGACAAGCTCCTCGAGCAGAAAGAACAAGAGCTGATGCAGATTTGATCCGTCCGGATCGTCTGTTCCCATTGCGGACGCACGAGGTGACGGAAAATGCCTGAAACCGTTTTCAGCAGTTCCACCCGGGGTATCCCCGAGGCGTCCGCCGTGCCCCGCCACATCGCCATCATCATGGATGGCAACGGACGCTGGGCGCGCAAGCGCTTCATGCCGCGGGTCGCCGGCCACAGCCGCGGTGTCGAGGCGCTGCGCACCGTGGTGCGCGGCTGCATGGAGCGCGGCGTCGAATACCTCACCGTGTTCGCCTTCAGTTCCGAGAACTGGCGCCGGCCGCAGGACGAGGTGTCCTTCCTGATGCAGCTCTTCCTGAAGGCGCTGCAGAAGGAGGTCGGCCGGCTCCACGACAACGCGATCCGCTTCCGCGTCGTCGGCGACCTGTCGGCCTTCGACGAGCGCATCGTCTCGATGGTGCGCGAGGGCGAGGCGCTGACCGCCGGGCACAACCGGTTCAACCTCACGATCGCCGCCAACTACGGCGGCCGCTGGGACATCCTCAACGCGATGAACCGGGTTCTCGCGAACGAGCCCGGGCGCACCGCGCCGGTGACCGAGGAGGAACTCGCCGCGAACCTGTCGATGAGCTTCGCGCCCGAGCCCGACCTCTTCATTCGCACCGGCGGCGAGAAGCGGATCAGCAATTTCATGTTGTGGCAGCTCGCCTACACGGAGCTGTACTTCACCGACACCCTGTGGCCGGACTTCAACCTGGCCGCGCTCGATCACGCGATCGGCTCCTACAAGGGGCGCGAGCGCCGTTTCGGTCGCACCAGCGAGCAATTGCAGCAGGGCGCCGACGGCGCGCAGCGCAATGCTTAAGACCCGGGTCATCACCGCGATCGTCCTGCTCGTCGGGCTGCTGTCGGCGCTGTTCCTGTTGCCTGCGGGCGGTTGGCTGCTACTGTGCGCCGCGGTCGCGGCCGGCGCGGGCTGGGAGTGGGGCGCGCTCGCCGGGTTCGGCCGCGGCCTTCGCACCGGCTTCGCGCTCGCCCTCGGCGCGGCCTGCCTGATCGTCGGCCAGGCGGTCGGTCTGGGCGACGGCGTGCTTGTGGCGAAGGCGCCCCTGTTCCTGCTCTACGGCCTCAGCGCCGCGTTCTGGCTGCTGGCGGTGCCCGCCTGGTTGTCGCGCAAGTGGCGTCTCGGCAATCCCGTGCTCGCACTCGTCGTCGGCCTCGTCGTCCTGCTGCCGCCGGCGCTCGCACTCGCCCATCTGCGCCTGCTCGGGCCGTGGACCCTGCTCGCGGTGATGGCCGTGGTGTGGGTGGCCGACATTTCCGCCTATTTCGCCGGGCGCGCCTTCGGTCGCCGCAAGCTCGCGCCGACGATCAGCCCGGGCAAGACCTGGGAGGGGGCGATCGGCGCCGGCATCGGCGTGCTCGTGTTCGGCTACGCGGTCGCGCTGCAGGGCGGTCTCGCGCTGCCGCTGCGCGCCGACTGGCCGGGTCTCGCGCCCTTGCTCGTCGCCTATGCCGCGGTGAGCATCATCGGCGACCTTTTCGAATCACTGCTCAAGCGCCAGGCGGGCATGAAGGATAGCGGCAGCATCCTGCCCGGCCACGGCGGCATCCTCGACCGCATCGACAGCCTGACCTCGACCTTGCCGCTCGCCGCCCTCGCCGCACTGGCGCTCGTCCCCTGATTTCCTTCCCCATGGCAGAACCCAGAATCCAGCGCATCACCGTGCTCGGCGCGACCGGCTCGATCGGCTGCAGCACGCTCGACGTGGTTGCTCGCCATCCGGCGCGCTTCGAGGTCTTCGCCCTGAGCGCACAACGCCAGGCCGACAAGCTGTACGAGCAGTGCCTCGCTCATCTGCCGCGTTACGCGGTGCTCGGCGACGCGGCCGAGGCCGAGCGCTTGCAGGCGCGGCTGCGCGTCGCCGGCTGCGGCACCGACGTGCTCGCCGGCGCCGAGGCACTGGAAACGGTGGCCGCCCATCCCGAGGTCGACGCGGTGATGGCGGCGATCGTGGGCGCCGCCGGCCTGCGGCCGACGCTGGCCGCGGCGCGTGCGGGCAAGAAGCTGCTGCTGGCGAACAAGGAGGCGCTGGTGCTGTCGGGCCAGCTGCTGCTCGACGCGGTCGCCGACAGCGGTGCCCGCCTGCTGCCGATCGACAGTGAGCACAACGCGGTGTTCCAGTCCCTGCCGGCGGCCTACGACCGCCGTCCGGGCGCGAGTGGAGTGCGCCGCGTGCTGCTCACCGCCTCGGGCGGGCCGTTTCGCGCCACGCCGGTGGCGGCGCTCGAGGCGGTCACGCCGGAGCAGGCCTGCGCGCATCCGAACTGGGTCATGGGCCGCAAGATCTCGGTCGACTCGGCGACGATGATGAACAAGGGCCTCGAGGTGATCGAGGCGCACTGGCTGTTCGGTGCCTCGGCGGACCAGATCGAGGTCGTCGTCCATCCGCAGAGCGTGATCCATTCGATGGTCGACTATGTGGATGGTTCGGTGCTCGCCCAGCTCGGCAACCCCGACATGCGCACGCCGATCGCGCACGCACTCGCCTGGCCGGAACGGATCGACGCCGGGGTGCGCCCGCTCGACCTGTTCGAGATCGGTCGCCTCGAATTCGAACGCCCCGACTTCCGCCGTTTTCCCTGCCTCGCGCTCGCCTACCAGGCCCTGCGCGCCGGCGGCGGCGCGGCCGCGGTGCTCAACGCCGCCAACGAGGAGGCGGTGGCCGCCTTCCTCGCGGGGCGGATCGGTTTCATGCGGATCGCCGAGGTGATCGCCGCCAGCCTGGAACGGGCGGGCGCGCTCGCGGTCGACACGCTCGACGCGGTGCTGGCCGCCGATGCGCGCGGGCGCGACCTCGCCCGAGAAGAAATCCGCAAGAGACAGACCGCCCGATGAACCTGCTGAGCTACCTCGTCCCCTTCGTCCTCGCCCTCGGACTGCTGATTCTGGTGCACGAGCTCGGGCACTACCTCGTCGCGCGCTGGTGCGGCGTGAAGGTGCTGCGCTTCTCGATCGGGTTCGGCAAGCCGCTGCTGGTGCGTCGCGCCGGCGCCGACCAGACCGAATGGGCGCTGGCGGCCTTTCCGCTCGGCGGCTACGTCAGGATGCTCGACGAACGCGAGGCGCCGGTGGCCCCCGCCGAAGTCCATCGCGCCTTCAACCAGCAGAGCGTCTATCGTCGCTTCGCGATCGTCGCCGCCGGGCCGATCGCCAACTTCCTGCTCGCGATCGCGCTCTACTGGGGCCTGTTCGCCGCCGGCACCGAGGAGCTGCAGCCGCGCGTCGCGCTCGTCCAGCCGCCCTCGATCGCCGCCGCTGCGGGCCTGCGCGACGGCGACCTGGTGACCGCCATCGACGGCGACCCGGTGCGCAGCTGGCAGGAGCTGCGCTGGGAGCTGCTGCGCCGTGCGCTCGACGGCGCCCGGCCGGTGCTCGACGTGCGCACCCTGGAGGAGGTGCGGACGACGCGCACGCTCGACCTCAGCGGCATCGCCATCGACGACGGCAACGAGGACCTGATCGCGCGCATCGGTCTGCGGCCGTGGCGGCCCGAGATCCCGCCGGTGCTGGCACGCCTGCTCGCCGACGGGCCGGCCGCGCGCGCCGGGCTGCGCGAGGGCGACCGCGTGGTCGCGATCGACGGCGAGCCGGTCGCGCAATGGTTGGCGCTGGTCGAGCGGGTGCGCGAGGCGCCCGGGCGGGAGCTGCGCTTCGAGGTGATGCGCGAAGGCGCGCGGATGGAATTCGCCGTGCTGCCCGAGGCGGCGCAGGAGAAGGGCGAGACGATCGGCCGCATCGGGGTCGGCGTCGCCGAGCCGGCGCCGGGCGGCGTGCCGATGTTCGCGCGCGTCAGCTACGGTCCGCTCGAGGCCGGGGTGAAGGCCGTGGTGCAGACCTGGGACACGAGCGTGCTCAGCCTGCGCATGATTGGCCGCATGATCACCGGTGAAGTGTCGTGGAAGAACGTCTCCGGCCCGGTGACGATCGCCGACTACGCAGGGCAGACGGCGAAGCTCGGCCTCGACCATTATCTGAAGTTCGTCGCTCTCATCAGCATCAGCCTGGGGGTGCTGAACCTGCTCCCCATCCCGGTGCTGGATGGCGGGCATTTAATGTACTATACGGCCGAAATCATAAAGGGCGGACCGCTCCCCGAGCGGGTCATGGAGCTCGGCCAGCGCATCGGTCTGGCCCTCCTCATCATCCTGATGACCTTCGCCTTCTACAACGACATCAATCGCCTCATCTCCGGCTGAATACCTGAATGAATCGCAAGCTTCTGCCCGGGCTGCTCCTTGCCCTCTTCGCCGCTGCCCCGGCATTCGCGTTCGAGCCCTTCACCGTCAAGGATATCCGTGTCGAGGGGATCCAGCGCACCGAAGCGGGCACGGTGTTCAACTACCTGCCGGTGCGGGTGGGCGAGCGCTTTGACGAGGGGCAGGCCGCGGATGCGATCCGGGCGCTGTTCGCGACCGGCTTCTTCAGCGACGTGGCGATCGAGGTCGAGGACGAGGTGATCGTCGTCGTCGTGGACGAGCGGCCGGCGATCGCCCAGATCGACTTCGACGGCGTCAAGGAGTTCGACAAGGATGCGCTGAAGGCGGGCCTGCGCGAAGTGGGCCTGGCCGAATCGCGCATCTTCGACCGCGCACTGCTCGAGCGCGCCGAGCAGGAGCTCAAGCGCCAGTACCTGTCGCGCGGCAAGTACGCCGCCACCGTGACCACCACGGTGACGCCGCTCGAGCGCAACCGCGTCGGCATCAACTTCGCGGTGGAAGAGGGCGGTGTCGCCAAGATCCGCCAGATCAACATCGTCGGCGCGAAGGCCTTCGAGGAAGACGAGCTGATCGAACTGATGCAGCTGCGCACGCCCGGCTGGCTCACCTGGTACACCAAGAACGACCAGTACTCGCGCCAGAAGCTGTCGGCCGACCTCGAGAGCCTGCGCTCCTTCTACCTCGACCGCGGCTATCTCGACTTCAATATCGACTCCACCCAGGTGTCGATCACCCCCGACAAGCGCGACATCTACATCACGGTGAACATCACCGAGGGCGAGCAGTACACCGTGACCGGGGTGCGCTTCACCGGCGACCTGGTGCTGCCCGAGTCGGAGTACCAGGCGCTGACCCAGATCCGCCCGGGCGAGACCTTCTCGCGCATCAGGCTCACCGAAACCACCAAGGCGATCACCGACCGGCTCGGCAACGAGGGCTACGCCTTCGCCAACGTCAACGCCGCGCCCGAAGTCGACAAGGAGAAGCGCGAGGTCGCGTTCACCATCTTCGTCGACCCCGGCCGCCGGGTGTACGTGCGCCGGATCAATATCGGCGGCAACACCAAGACCCGTGACGAGGTGGTTCGACGCGAGATGCGCCAGATGGAAGGCGGCTGGTACGATTCGGCGGCGATCAACCGCTCGCGCGACCGCATCGACCGCCTCGGCCACTTCGAGGACGTCACCGTCGAGACTCCGCCGGTGGGCGGCACCACCGACCAGGTCGACGTGAACTTCGCGGTGAAGGAACGCCCGACCGGCAACCTGATGCTCGGCGCCGGCTTCTCCAGCTCGGAGAACATCGTGCTGTCGGCGGCGATTTCGCAGCAGAACCTGTTCGGCAGCGGCAACGCCCTGACCCTGCAGCTCAATACCAGTGAGGCGAGCCGCACCGCGGCGCTGTCCTTTACCAACCCCTACTATACGGTCGACGGCTTGAGTCTCGGCTGGGACCTGTATCACCGCACCTACGATCCGTCCGAGAGCTACTCGGTGTCGCCCTACAAGACGGTATCGACCGGCGCCGGCCTGCGCCTCGGCTACCCGATCGCCGAGGACGACAGCATCAACTTCGGTCTGTCGGTGGATCGCACCGAGGTCACGACCTACAGCGACAGCGACCGCAAGTACAAGGACTTCTGCGTCGACTTCGGCTGCAGCGGCGGCAGCAGCGACCCCAACGATCCGAACTACGGCATCGGCGAGGTCACGGTCGACAGCGTGATGCTGACCGCCGGCTGGTCGCGCGACAGCCGCGACAGCTTCCTCTACCCGCGCAAGGGCGTCTATCAGCGGGTGTTCGGCGAGCTGGCGGTGGCGCCAGGCGACCTGCGCTACGGCAAACTGAGCTACCAGTACCAGCACTGGTTCCCGATCGGCCGTGACTACGCGCTGATGCTAAACGGCGAGGCCGGCTATGCGAAGGGTTACGGCGACAAGCCGGTGCCCTTCTACAAGAACTTCTACGTCGGCGGCATCGGTTCGGTGCGTGGCTACGAGCAGAGTTCGCTCGGCAATCAGCGCGACGACGACGGCGACGCGCTCGGCGGCACGCGCAAGATCGTCGGCAACGCCGAGTTCTTCTTCCCGCTGCCGGGCGCCGGGATGGACCGCAGCTTCCGCGTGTCGGCCTTCCTCGACGCCGGCTACGTGTGGGACGAGGACGAGGACGTCCGCGCCGACGACCTGCGCTACAGTACGGGCCTGGCCTTCTCCTGGGGTTCGCCGATCGGCCCGCTCAAGTTCAGCCTCGGCTACCCGCTGAACAAAAAGGACCAGGACCAGGACGAACGCTTCCAGTTCCAGCTCGGCAGTGTGTTCTGATCACGCCCGGGAGCGTGACCTTTGTTGGAGGTTCAAGTGAAATTCAGCACCCTCTCCGTGATCGCGGTCGCCCTCATGAGCGTGGCCCAGTTCGCCGCGGCGGAAAGCCGGATCGGCTTCGTCAATTCGGACCGCCTGATGCGCGAGGCCGCGCCGGCGCTGCGCGCCCAGGAGCGGCTGGAAAAGGAATTCGCCAAGCGTGACCAGGAACTGCAGCGCATGGCCAAGGATCTCAAGGGCCTGCAGGAAGAGCTCGAGCGCAACGGCGCGACCATGGCCGAGAGCGAGCGCCGCGGCAAGGAGCGGGCGCTGACCGACCTCAACCGCGACTTCCAGCGCAAGCAGCGCGAGTTCCGCGAGGACCTCAACCAGCGCCGCAACGAGGAGCTCGCCTCGGTACTGGACAAGGCCAACCGCACGGTCAAGCAGATCGCCGAGGCCGAGAAGTACGACATCATCTTCCAGGAGGCGGTGTACGCGAGCCCGTCGATCGATATCACCGACAAGGTCATCAAGGCCTTGTCGGACGTCAAGTAAGCCGGCGGGTCGCGCATCATGTGGCGGCTCGATGACATCGTCGCCCGCCTCGGCGGCGAACTGCACGGCGATCCGGCGACGCGCGTCGCGCGCGTCGCTCCGCTCGAAAGCGCCGGGGAGGGCGAGATCGCCTTCCTCGCCAATCCCAAGTACCAGTCCCTGCTCAAGGACTGTCGCGCCTCGGCGCTGATCCTGGCGCCGGCCGCGCGCGAGCATGCCGCCGACCGCGCCGCGATCATCGTCGACGAACCCTATCTGTACTTCGCCCGCGTCGCCAGCCTGTTCAACCCGCCGCCGGCGGTCGTTCCGGGCGTGCACCGTTCGGCCACCGTCGAATGCGAGGTGCCGGCCTCGGTGCAGATCGGCCCGGGGGCCACGGTCGAGGCCGGCGTCGTGCTCGGCGAGCACGTCGTCATCGGTCCCGGCAGCCATGTCGGCGCCGGCACCCGCATCGGCGAACGCACCCGGCTCGGGCCGCGGGTGACGATCTACCACGACTGCGTGATCGGCAGCGACTGCCTGTTCCACGCCGGCGTCGTCATCGGCGCCGACGGCTTCGGCTTCGCCCGCCACAAGGACGGCAGCTGGACGAAGATCCCGCAAGTCGGCCGGGTGGTGATCGGCGACGAGGTCGAGATCGGCGCCAACACCACGATCGACCGCGGCGCGCTCGGCGACACCGTGATCGGCGACGGCGTCAAGCTCGACAACCTGATCCAGATCGCGCACAACGTGCAGATCGGCGACCATACCGCGATGGCGGGCTGCGCCGGCGTGGCCGGCAGCGCGAAGATCGGCGCTCGCTGCCTGATCGGCGGCCAGGCCGGCATCAGCGGCCATCTCACGGTCGCCGACGACGTCGTGGTGTCGGCATGGACCCTGGTGCCGAAGTCGATCCCGAAGCCTGGCGTGTATACCAGCAACCTGCCCCTGCAGAAGCACGGCGACTGGGTCAGGAATTTCTCCCACCTGCGCCACCTCGACACCCTCGCGAGCCGGGTGCGCGCCCTCGAGCAGAAGCTCGCTGACAACGACAAGGCCGAATGAAGGTCATCATGGACATCAACGAAATCCTCCAGTATCTCCCGCATCGCTATCCCTTCCTGCTGGTCGACCGGGTGGTCGAGATGGAGGAGGGCAAGCGCGTGGTGGCGCTGAAGAACGTGACGATGAACGAACCTTTCTTCCCCGGTCACTTCCCGCATCATCCGGTCATGCCCGGCGTGCTGATCATCGAGGCGATGGCGCAGGCGGCCGCGCTGCTGTCGTTCAAGAGCAGCGGCGTGAAGCCCGACGAGAACTCGGTGGTGTACTTCGCCGGCATCGACAACGTGCGCTTCAAGCGGCCGGTGGTGCCGGGCGACCAGCTGATGATGGAGCTCGAGATCACCCAGGCCAAGCGCAACATCTACAAGTACAAGGGGGTCGCGCGCGTCGATGGCCAGATCGCGACCGAGGGCGAGCTGATGTGCGCGGTCAAGACGTTGTCATGATCCATCCGACCGCGATCATCCATCCGGGGGCGCGGCTCGCCGAGGGCGTCAGCGTCGGCGCGTATTCGCTCATCGGCGAGCACGTCGAGATCGGCGAGGGCACCCGCATCGGCCCCCACGTCGTCATCGAGGGCCACACCCGCATCGGCCGCGACAACGAGATCTTCCAGTTCTGCTCGATCGGCGCCCAGCCGCAGGACAAGAAGTACGACGCCGAGCCGACCCGGCTCGAGATCGGCGACCGCAACACGATCCGCGAGTTCTGCTCGTTCAACGTCGGTACCAGCCAGGACGCCCACGTCACCCGTGTCGGCAACGACAACTGGGTGATGGCCTATGTGCACGTGGCGCACGACTGCGTGGTCGGCGACAACGTCATCTTCGCCAACAACGCCACTCTGGCCGGCCATGTGCAGGTGGGCGACTGGGCGATCCTCGGCGGCTTCACCGGCGTGCACCAGTTCGTGCGCGTCGGCGCGCACAGCTTCTGCGGCGTGGGCACCGTGCTGCTCCAGGACCTGCCGCCCTTCGTCACCGTCTCGGGCAACCCTGCCAAGCCGCACGGCATCAACAGCGAGGGTCTGAAGCGGCGCGGTTATTCGGCGGAGGCGATCGCCTCGATCAAGCGCGCCTACCGGACGCTCTACCGTTCCGGCCTCACCCTTGCCGAGGCGCGCGCGCAGATCGATGAGATGGCCAGGCAACAGCCCGAACTCGCCCTCTTCGCCGGGTTCATCGCGGACAGCGGTCGCGGCCTCGTCCGCTGACGCGATGGCGGTCCGTATCGCGATGGTCGCCGGGGAGACCTCGGGCGACCTGCTCGCCAGCCACCTGATCCGCGCGCTGCGCCGCCACCTGCCCGACGCCGAGTTCTTCGGCATCGGCGGCCCGAAAATGCAGGCCGAGGGTTTCGACGCCCGCTGGCCGAGCGAGCTGCTCGCGGTGCACGGCTATGTCGACGCGCTCAAGCGCTACCGTGAGCTGTCGGGCATCCGCAGGCGCCTGCTGGGCGACATCCTCGACGCACGACCCGCGGCCTTCATCGGGGTGGACGCGCCCGACTTCAACCTCTGGCTGGAAGGCAAGGCGAAGCGCGCCGGCATCCCCGCGATCCACTTCGTCAGCCCCTCGATCTGGGCCTGGCGCGGCGGGCGGCTCAAGGGGATCGCGCGCTCGGTGAGCCACATGCTGTGCCTGTTCCCCTTCGAGCCCGAGATCTACGAGAAGGCCGGCGTGCCGGTGAGCTACGTCGGCCACCCGCTCGCCGACGTCTTCCCGCTCGAACCCGATCGCACCGCCGCCCGCGCGCTGCTCGAGCTGCCGGCCGAGGGCGAGGTGGTGGCGATGCTGCCCGGCAGCCGCCAGTCCGAGGTGCGCAACCTCGCCGACACCTTCATCGCCACCGCGGTGGCGATCAACGCGCGCCGGCCGCAGACGCGCTTCGTGGTGCCGCTCGCGACCGGCGAGACGCGCGCCCTGTTCGACGAGGCGCTGCGGCGCAACGGCGCGCGCGACTTGCCGCTGCGGGTGGTGTTCGGCCATTCGGTGGAGGCGATGACCGCGGCCGACGTGGTGCTGGTGGCGAGCGGCACCGCCAGCCTCGAGGCCGCGCTGCTCAAGCGGCCGATGGTGATCAGCTACCGTATCGGCAAGTGGCAGTACCGCCTGATGAAGCGGCTCGCCTACCTGCCCTGGGTCGGCCTGCCCAACATCCTGTGCGGCGAGACCGTGGTGCCCGAGCTGCTGCAGGACGAGGCGACGCCCGACCGCCTGTCGACCGCGCTCGAGAAGTGGCTGGACGACGCACCCGGCCGTGCCACGCTCGAGCGCCGCTTCACCGAGCTGCACCTCAGCCTGCGCCAGGACACCGCGGAGAAGGCGGCGGCGGCGATCCTGCCCTACCTGAAGGGCGCACCCGCATGACCGGCGACCCCGGCGACCTGTTCGCGCCGGCCCCGCTCGCCGGCGCGCTGCTGATCTGCGGCGTCGACGAGGCGGGTCGCGGGCCGCTGTGCGGACCGGTGGTCGCCGCCGCGGTGATCCTCGACCCGGCGCGGCCGATCGACGGCCTGGCCGACTCCAAGAAGCTCAGCGAGCGCGCGCGCGAGCGGCTCGCGCCGCTGATCCGCGAGCGCGCGCTGGCGTGGGCGGTGGCCGAGGCGAGCGTCGAGGAGATCGACCGTCTCAACATCCTGCACGCGACCATGCTGGCGATGCAGCGCGCGGTGGTGGCGCTCGACCTCGCGCCCGCCGAGGTGCGGATCGATGGCAATCGCTGCCCGGCGCTGCCCTATCCGGCGCGCGCGATCGTGCAGGGCGACGCCACCGAACCTTCGATCTCGGCCGCCTCCATCCTCGCCAAGACGGTGCGCGACGAGGCGATGCGCGTGCTCGACCGCGCCCACCCGCAGTACGGCCTGGCGGCACACAAGGGCTATCCCACCGCGGCCCATCTCGCCGCGCTCCGCGAGCATGGCGTCACCGACTTCCATCGCCGCAGCTTCGCGCCGGTGCGGCGCATGCTCGAAGGCCGGTGACGCGGCAGCCGCGATGAAGCCGATCAGCTCGCGCGACAACCCGCTGGTCAAGCGCCTGCGCGCGCTCGCCACTTCCGCGCGTGAGCGACGCAAGCACGGCGAGACCCTGCTCGACGGCGCCCATCTGCTCGCCGCCGCGCTCGACGCCGGCTGGCCGCTGAAGCAGCTGGTGGCCTCCGAGGGCGGGGCGGCGCGCGCGGAGATCGTTGCCCTGCTCGCGCGCGCGCCCGTTGCGCTGCCGCGCGTCGTCCTGCCCGATGCGCTGTTCGCCCACGTCAGCCCGGTCGATGCGCCCTCGGGCGTGCTCGCCGTCATCGAGCTTCCCGCCGCGCCGCCGGCGCGCGCGCTGGAGGACAGCGTGGTGGTGCTCGACGGCGTGCAGGACCCGGGCAACCTCGGCACCATCCTGCGCACCGCGGCCGCCGCCGGCGTGCACGACGCGCTGCTCACCGAAGGCTGCGCCCAGGCCTGGTCGCCGCGCGTGCTGCGCGCCGGCATGGGGGCGCACTTCGTGCTGCGCATTCACGAGCACGCGGACGCGCTCGCCCGTCTGGCTGGCTTCCCCGGTCCGAAGATCGCCACCGCGCTCGGCACCGGCGCGCGCGTGCTCTACGACACCGATCTCGACCGCCCGGTGGCCTGGCTGTTCGGCGCCGAGGGACAGGGGCTGTCACCGGCGCTGCTGGCCGCCGCCGAGCTCCGCGTGCTGATCCCGATGGCGCCCGGCATCGAGTCGCTCAACGTCGGCGCCGCGGCAGCGGTCTGCCTGTTCGAGCAGGCCCGCCAGCGCGCAGCGTGGCAAACGTCACGCCCACCCCATGACGACTGATTGACAGCGGATTCCCCCTCCCGGGATGCTGGCGGACGGCCATGAAGAGCCGCCAGACAAGGAGGAGAGGAACCGATGTCGATCTACATGAAGACCCCGCGGGGGCAGGAAGAACTCGACCACCGCACCCATGCGCTCGGCCTGCGCGCGCGCCGCCTGCTGATCCTGATCGATGGCGAGCGCCCGACCGAGGAGCTCGCCCGCCTCAGCGGCGACGCCGAACTCGAAGCCCGGCTGAGCATGCTCGTCGAGCGGGGCTTCATCGCGCGTGCCGGAGGGGAGAAGGCGGCGGGCGCCGGCGCTGTGGCGGCGCGTTCGTCCCTGCAGGCGCCCGCCGCGCCACTCGCGCCCGCACGCTCGTCCGCTGCGGCCCAGCCCCCGGTGACGCAGGCGCCTCCCGGCGGCGGCAACGTCGAGCTCGCGCGCGATTTCATGATGAATACCCTGCGCACCTTCAACGGCCCCTACGGCAAGCTCGACCTCGTCAAGCGCATCCACGCCAGCAGCGCGCGCGAGGATCTGCACGCGATGTACGACGAGTGGCTGCGCGCGATCAGCGAGAGCCGCATCGGCCGCAAGCGCGCCGACGAGCTCTCCGCGCGCCTGCTCGAGGTGCTCTGAGCGGCAGTGCGGCGGGGTGGCGGGCGAGGGCGACCGCCGCGGCGCGGGGTTTGCTACCATCGGCGGGTTTTCGTCCTGGTGCCACCCTTCATGATCATCGTCATTTCGCCGGCGAAGGCGCTCGACTACGAGACGCCGCCGACCACCGCGCTGCACACCCAGCCCGATTTCCTCGACCACGCCGGCGAGTTGATCGCGGTCTTGCGCGAGAAGAGTCCTGCCGAGATCGCCGAGCTGATGTCGCTGTCCGATGCGCTCGCCACCCTGAACGCGACGCGCTACGAGAGCTGGTCGCGCCACTTCAGCCCGGCGAACGCGAAACAGGCGCTGCTCGCCTTCGACGGCGACGTCTACGAGGGGCTGGGCGCCCCCAGCCTGAGCGAGGACGAGCTCGCCTGGGCGCAGGACCACCTGCGCATCCTGTCGGGCCTCTACGGCGTGCTGCGCCCGCTCGACCTGATGCAGCCCTACCGCCTGGAGATGGGCACCCGGCTCGCCAACCCGCGCGGGAAGAACCTCTACGCGTTCTGGGGCGAGCGCATCACCGAGGCGCTCAACGCGCTGCTCGCGCGCGAGGACGCGGCGGGGCGCGAACCGGTGCTGCTCAACCTCGCCTCGGACGAGTACTTCAAGTCGGTGAAGCCGAAGAAGCTCGCCGGCCGCCTGGTCAGCGCGGCCTTCGAGGACTGGCGCGGCGGCCGCTACAAGATCATCAGCTTCTACGCCAAGCGCGCACGCGGCCTGATGAGCCGCTTCGTCATCCGCAACCGGATCGACGCGGTGGAGGGGCTCAAGGCCTTCGACGGCGAGGGCTACGCCTTCGCGCCCGAGGCATCGGAGGCCGACCGCCTCGTGTTCCGCCGTCGCGAGGGCTGACGCGGTGAGGATCAGCGCGACTTTCGACTCCGGCGCGATCGAGGTGGTGAGCCTCGCCGACCCCCAGGACATCCGCCTGCGCCTGCGTGCGGACAACGCCGCCGAGTTCCGCCAATGGTTCCATTTCCGCGTGCTCGGCGCGGGCGGCAAGCCGCTGCGCATGGTGTTCGAGAACGCCGCCGAGGCCGCCTATGCCGACGGCTGGCCGGGCTACCGCTGCGTCGCTTCCTACGACCGCCAGAACTGGTTCCGCGTCTCGGGCACCCGCTACGAGGACGGCCGCCTGATCGTCGAGCACACGCCCGAGCGCGATTCGATCTTCTACGCCTACTTCGAGCCCTATTCGCACGAGCGCCATCTCGACCTGCTGTGCCGCGCGGAGATGTCCCCCTTCGCCAGGGTGCTCAACCTCGGCGCCACCGTCGAGGGGCGCGATCTCGACCTCGTGGTGGTGGGCCGCCCAACGCCCGAGCGCGCGCCGGTATGGATCATCGCCCGCCAGCACCCGGGCGAGACGATGGCGGAGTGGTTCGTCGAGGGCCTGCTCGAGCGCCTGCTCGACGGCGCCGACCCGATCGCGCGCAGGGTGCGCGAGCACGCGGTGCTCTACATCGTGCCGAACATGAATCCGGACGGCGCGGTGCGCGGCAACCTGCGCACCAATGCCGCCGGCCGCAACCTGAACCGTGAATGGCGCGCGCCCGACCCGGCGGCGAGCCCCGAGGTGTTCCTCGTGCGCGAGGAGATGGAACGCACCGGCTGCGGGCTCTTCCTCGACATCCACGGCGACGAGGCGCTGCCCTACGTGTTCTTCTCCACCGCGGAGGAGGTGCCCGGCTTCAGCCCCGAGGCCGCCGCCCGCCAGGCGGTGTTCATCGACGCCTTCGCCGCCGCCAGCCCGGACTTCCAGCGCGAGCACGGCTACCAGCCGGGCCGCTTCGGCGAGGAGCTGCTCGGCCTGGCGAGCAAATGGGTGGCGCACCGCTTCGGCTGCGTGTCGCTGACCCTGGAGATGCCGTTCACGGACAACGCCAACCTCCCCGACGGCCACAACGGCTGGAACGGCGCGCGCAGCAAGCGCATGGGCGGAGCGATGCTGAACGCGATCTGGCGCCATCTGGCGGTCTGAGCGACGCGGCGCACGCCTCTTCGGGCGCGCTCGAAAAAAAACCGGGATGGCACCCGAGGGGCCATCCCGGTTGCGGAGGGGGGGCATGCGCCTCCCGTCGCGCCTCGCCTACATCGCGGCGGCGAAGATCGCCTCGACCTCGGCCTGCTCCGCCGGCCTCGGGTTGGTCACGCCGCAGGCGTCCTTCATCGCATTGGCCGCCAGCGCCGGGATGTCCTCGCGACGCGCGCCCAGGGCGCTCAGGTTGGGCGGGATGTCCACGTCCGCGCTGAGCCGCCGGATGGCGGCGATCGCGGCCTGCGCCGCCGTCGCTGGGTCCATGCCGCGGGTATCGACGCGGAGCGCACGGGCGACGTCCGCCAGGCGCGGGGCCGCCACGTCGGCATTGAAGGCCTGCACATGGGGCAACAGCACCGCGTTGCAGACGCCGTGGGGGAGGTCGTAGTAGCCGCCGAGCTGGTGCGCCATTGCATGGACGTAGCCCAGGGAGGCATTGTTGAACGCCATCCCGGCGAGGAACTGCGCGTACGCCATCTGCTCGCGCGCCTGCATGTCCGCGCCGTCGGCGACAGCCTGGCGCAGGTTGTCGGCGATCAGCTCGATCGCCTTGATCGCGCAGGCGTCGGTGATCGGCGTCGCCGCGGTCGACACGTAGGCCTCCACCGCATGCGTCAGCGCATCCATGCCGGTCGCCGCGGTCAGCCCCTTCGGCATCCCCGCCATCAGCGCGGCGTCATTCACCGAAAGGACCGGCGTGACGTGGCGATCCACGATCGCCATTTTCACGTGGCGTGCCTCGTCGGTGATGATGCAGAAGCGGGTCATCTCGCTCGCGGTCCCGGCCGTGGTGTTGATCGCGACCAGCGGCAGCTGCGGCTGGGCCGAGCGATCGACGCCTTCGTAGTCGGCGATGCGCCCGCCGTTGGTCGCGCACAGGGCGATGCCCTTGGCGCAGTCGTGGGGCGAGCCGCCCCCGAGCGAGATGACGAAGTCGCAGTGGTCGGCCTGCAGCATGGCCAGGCCCTCCTCGACGTTGCCGATCGTCGGGTTCGGCTTCGTACCGTCGAAGACGCTGGCCTCGATGCCGGCCTCGTGCAGCAGGCCGACGACGTGGTCGACCACGCCGAGGCGGTTGAGCGGCTTGTCGGTGACGACCAGCGCGCGACGGAATCCCTTGCCGCGCACGACATTCACCGCGTCGGCGAGGCAACCGGCGCCGATCATGTTTTCGGACGGGATGAAGAAGGTATTGGTGCTCATCGAAGTTCTCCTGATTGTGTGTGGATGGCCGCCGTGCGTGCGGCGGCGCGTTTCTTGTCGGATTGCGAACCCGGGCGTCAGAAGAAGCCGAGGGCCTGGGGGCTGTAGCTGACCAGCAGGTTCTTGGTCTGCTGGTAGTGGTCGAGCATCATCTTGTGGGTCTCCCTGCCGATGCCCGACTCCTTGTAGCCGCCGAAGGTGGCGTGGGCCGGATAGGCGTGGTAGCAGTTGGTCCACACCCGGCCGGCCTTGATCGCGCGGCCCATGCGGTAGGCAGTCGCGCCGTCGCGGGTCCACACGCCGGCGCCGAGCCCGTAGGGGGTGTCGTTGGCGATCTGGAGGGCTTCGGCCTCGGTGCGGAAGGTGGTCACCCCGAGCACCGGGCCGAAGATCTCCTCCTGGAAGATGCGCATCCGGTTGTGCCCCTTGAAAAGGGTCGGCTGGATGTAATAGCCGTCCGCAAGTTCGCCCCGCAGCCGGGCGCGGTCGCCCCCCGTCAGGCACTGCGCGCCTTCCTCCTGGCCCAGCGCCAGGTAGGACAGGATCTTGTCCATCTGCTGCTGCGAGGCCTGGGCACCCATCATCGTCTCCGTGTCGAGCGGGCTGCCCTGGCGGATCGCCTTCACCCGCGCCACGACGCGCTCGATGAAGCGGTCGTAGATGGATTCCTGGATCAGCGCGCGCGATGGGCAGGTGCACACCTCGCCCTGATTGAAGGCGAACAGCACCACGCCTTCGACCGCCTTGTCGAGCAGCGCGTCGTCGGCCTCGGCGATGTCAGCGAAGAAGATATTAGGCGACTTGCCGCCGAGTTCGAGCGTGGCCGGGATCAGGTTCTCCGCCGCGGCCTGGGCGATGACGCGGCCGGTGGCGGTGGAGCCGGTGAACGCGATCTTGGCGATGCGCCGGCTGGTGGCGAGCGGCATGCCGGCCTCGCCGCCGTAGCCGTTGACGATGTTGAGCACGCCGTCGGGCAGCAGGTCGGCGATCAGTTCGGCGAGCACCAGGATGCTGACCGGGGTCGATTCGGCCGGCTTGAGCACCACGCAGTTGCCGGCCGCCAGGGCGGGCGCGAGCTTCCAGGCGGCCATCAGGATGGGGAAGTTCCACGGGATGATCTGGCCGACGACGCCGAGCGGCTCGTGGAAGTGATAGGCGACGGTGTGCTCGTCGATTTCGGAGAGGCTCCCCTCCTGCGCCCGCAGGCAGCCCGCGAAGTAGCGGAAGTGGTCCACCGCCAGCGGAATGTCCGCATTGAGCGTTTCGCGGATGGCCTTGCCGTTGTCCACCGTCTCGACGTAGGCGAGCCGCTCGAGGTTGGCCTCGATGCGGTCGGCGATCCTGAGCAGTGCGTTGGCCCGCTCGGCGGCCGGGGTGCGACCCCATGGCTCGGCCGCGGCGTGGGCGGCGTCGAGCGCGAGTTCGACGTCCGCGGCGCGGGAGCGGGCGGCCTGGGTATAGGGCTTGCCGGTGATCGGGGTGATCACGTCGAAGTATTCGCCCGCGATCGGGGCCACCCACTTGCCGCCGATGAAGTTGTCGTAGCGGCTGCGGTATTCGTGTTTGGCGCCGGGGGCGCCGGGTGCGGCGTAAAGCATGATGTCTCCTTCCTTTGTCTCGATCGTCTTTCCGCGGCCTCCGGAGCGGAGGGCAGTTTCTCCCTATCAAGAGCCGTGCCAGGTTCGGCAGAAGGAGCTATGCTTATGAAAGCAAAAGGAGTTTTAATTGTGGGGCGGCGGGCGGTGGCAGGGCGTGGAACGTCCCGTAGCGTGACACCTGTGCCATAACGGAACACCCTGGACGGCCGCGCGGGGAAGTCCTTGCCCGGCGGGCGTGAGGGCCTATACTCGGCCGCACACGGCATCCGGCCGCCAGAGTCCGGGGCGAAGGAGGAGGCATGATGATGAACCCCTACCCGAGGGTCGAGGATACGGCGCTGCGCGAGGCGCGTCGCCAGCTGCTCGAGCGGGGCGAGATTGCGGCCGGCCTGGTCGATCCCAGGCTGGCGCGTTCCTGGGCGCGCAGCCAGGACGCAGGGCTCAGTCCGGTGGGCCGCAACCTCGATGCCGAGCGCCTGTCCGCCAGCCATCTGCGCCACGCCCTCGACCGCCACCAGGACTTCATCGCCCACGCGCAGCCGGTGATGGAATACCTCTACGCCCAGGTCGAGGCCTCGCACAGCATGGTGATCCTCGCCGACGACCGCGGCCTGCTGGTACACGCGATGGGCGACGCGGACTTTCTCGGCAAGGCCGAGCGGGTGGCGCTGGCGGCCGGGGCCTCCTGGCACGAGCAGCAGCGCGGCACCAACGCGATCGGCACCGCGCTGGCGGAAAGGGTGCCGGTCGAGATCCACGGCGCCGAACACTTCCTCGAGCGCAACAGCTTCCTCACCTGCGCCGCCGCGCCGATTCTCGACCCGGGCGGACGACTGCTCGGGGTGCTGGACATCTCCGGCGACCACCGCAGCCAGCACCCCCATACGCACGGCCTGGTGCGCACCGCCGCGCGCATGATCGAGAACGGCCTGATCCGTGGGCGCCACCGGCGCGACACCCTGGTGCACCTGCACCGTCAGGCCGAGGGCCTCGGCAGCGTCGCCGAGGGGCTGCTCGCGCTGTCGGAGGACGGCTGGATCATCGGCGCCAACCAGGCGGCGCTGGCCATGCTAGGCCTCGACACGCCCGACCTGGGGGCGACGCCCCTCGCCTGGGTGCTCGCCGCCCGCCTCGAAGACCTGGCGGACTGGGGCCGGCGTCGCGGGCCGCAGCCCATGCGGGTCAACACCCGGCGCGGCGAGCCGCTGTTCGTGCAGATCGACGCTGGCAAGGCCTCCATTCCCGCGCCGGCGTGCGTGCGGCCGGGCGAGCCGCAGGATGCCCTCGCCGCCCTCGACACCGGCGACGCCCGCTTGAAGGCAGTCCTGGAGAAGGCGCGCAAGGTGGCGGGCAAGGCGATTCCGGTCCTGATCCACGGCGAGTCCGGCGCCGGCAAGGAACTGCTGGCCCAGGCCATTCATCGCAGCGGCCCGCGCCGCCAGGCGCCGCTGGTCGCGGTCAATTGCGCGGCGCTGCCCGAGAACCTGATCGAGGCCGAGTTGTTCGGCTACGCCCCCGGCGCCTTCACCGGCGCGCACAAGGACGGCAATCCCGGCCGCCTGCGCGAGGCCGACGGCGGCACTCTGTTCCTCGACGAGATCGGCGACATGCCGCTCGCGCTGCAATGCCGACTGTTGCGGGCGCTGCAGGATCGCGAGGTCACGCCGCTCGGCGGCGGCAAGCCGGTTGCGGTGGATTTCGCACTCATCTGCGCCACCCACCGCTGCCTGCGCGACGAGGTCGAGGCCGGCCGCTTCCGCGCCGACCTCTACTACCGGCTGAACGGCCTCACCCTGAGCCTGCCGCCGCTGCGCGAGCGCAGCGACTTCGCCGCGCTGATCGACCGCCTCATGCGCGAGATGGCACCCGGGCGCACGCTGTCGGTGGCGCCCGCGGTGGCACGTGCGTTTGCCGCGTATGCCTGGCCGGGCAACCTGCGCCAACTCGCGAACGCCCTGCGCACGGCAAGCGCCCTGCTCGACGAAGGCGAGGAGACGATCGACTGGGAGCACCTGCCCGACGACCTCGCGGCAGAGCTCCGAAGCCCGCGGACGGTGATGGCCGACGCCGCGCCGGACAAGCTGCGCGAACTCTCCCTGCTGGCGATCCGCCGAGCGATCGAAGCGGCTGGCGGCAACCTCTCGGAGGCGGCGCGGCGGCTGGGCATCAGCCGCAACACCCTGTACCGCAAACTCAAGCAGATCGGGGACTGAGTGGCGGCCAGGCGGCCCCCGCTGCCCCGGCTTCAGCGGGCGGGCAGCTGGGCGAGGATCGCCTGCGCGCAGGCCACGCCCGAGCGCACCGCCGACTCCAGCGTGGCCGGGTAGTCGGAGGCGAGGTAGTCGCCGGCGAGCCACAGCCCGGGCACCGGGGTGCGGATCCCAGGGCGAAAAACGTCGGGCCGGCAGGCGATCGTGGCGCGCTTCTCGGTGATCACCTGCGACCACTCCGGCACCGGCAGCGGGCGCCCGAGCTGGCGTTCGAGCTGGGCGCGGGTGGCATCGACGAGCGCCTCGCGCGACAGCGCCTCGTGCTCGCCGTGGGCGCTGATCACGCAGGCGAGCAGGCCTTCGGGGCCGCCGAGCTGGCCGCGGTCGAAGGCCCACTGTGCCGGCCCGTCGGTGAGGCCGATCATCGGGTGGGCGAGGCGCTGGCCGGCGCCGAGGCCGAGATAGACGGTGACGATCGGCTCGTGCGGCAGGCGCTCGATCGCGGTCGCGAGGTCGTCGCACAGCCCGGTGGAGGCGAGCAGCGGCGCGGCGTGGTAGGCCGCGGTGGCGATCACCACCTGGTGCCAGGGCGTGCCCGCCGGATCGCCCTGCAGGCGAAGGCCGCCGCCGAGCGCGTCGGCGACCGGATGGATCGCCTCGATGGTGTCGCCATTGCGCAGGCGGCCGCGGCGGGTGGCGAGATAGCGGACCGCCGGCACCGGGAAGAGCTCGGAGAGGTCGGTGCGCGGCAGCAGCAGCTCGCTCGCGGCGGCGTTCGCGGCGAGGCTGTCGCGCAGCACGTTGGTGAAAACCTGGGCGGAGGCGTCCTCGACCGGCGTGTTCAGCGCCGCCACGCACAGCGGCGCCCACACCAGCTCGACCAGCGCCGGCGTCTGCGCGGTGTCGGCGAGCAGCTCGGCCACCCGCATCTTCGCGTCCACCCGGAAGCCGGCCTTCTTCAGCCTCCGCATCAGGCGCAGCATCGCAAGGCGGTCGGCCCAGGTGAGCCCGCGCGCGCGCAGCAGGCCGAGCGCGAGATGGAAGGGGGCGGGCAGGGCGGCGGCCTGCAGGTGCAGGCGGCCGGGGTAGTGCAGGGTGAGCGGCAGGTGCAGCAGCTGCTTGGGCGACACGCCGGTCACGCGCAGCAGCCGGGTGAGCTCCGAGTAGGCGCCGATCAGGATGTGCTGGCCGTTGTCGACCCGCCAGTGGCCGCCCTTGTGCACCACCCGCGCACGCCCGCCGAGCGTGTGCGAGCGTTCGAACACGGTGACGTGCACTCCGGCGCGCGCGAGCTCGACCGCGCAGGCGAGCCCGGCGTAGCCGGCTCCGATGACGGCGACGGTCGGCGCGGCCACCCGCTCAGCCCTTCATCCAGGTCTTGCCCGCGATCCAGACCTTGCGCAGCGGCGTCAGCGAGGTGCGCCGGTCGAGGACGAGGAAACCGTCGGCGGCGATCTCCTCGAGCAGGGTGCGGTAGATCGCAGCCATGATCAGGCCCGGCCGCTGCGCCCTGCGATCGACCGCCGGCAGTTGGGCCAGCGCCTGGTCGTAGAAGCGCTCCGCGCGCTCGGCCTGAAAGGCCATCAGGGCGCGAAAGTTGTCGGTGTAGCGCGCCTCGAGGATGTCCTTCGCCGGCACGTCGAACCGCTGCAGTTCGTCCACCGGCAGGTAGATGCGACCGCGGCGCGCGTCCTCGCCGACGTCGCGGATGATGTTGGTGAGCTGGAAGGCGATGCCGAGGTCGTGGGCGTACTTCAGCGTCTGCCGCTCCTGATAGCCGAAGATGCCGGCGGCGAGCAGGCCGACCACGCTCGCGACCCGGTAGCAGTAGAGCTGCAGTCCCTTGAAGTCCAGGTAGCGGGTCTGCTGCAGGTCCATCGCCATGCCGTCGATGATCTCCTCTAGCTGCTCCTCGGCCATGGCGTAGCGGCCGACCACGTCCTGCAGCGCGAGGCCCACCGGGTGCGTCGGCGTGCCCGAATACACGCGGCCGAGTTCCTGCCGCCACCACGCGAGCTTGGCCTGGGCGAGCGAGGGGTCATGGCATTCGTCGACCACGTCGTCCACCTCGCGGCAGAAGGCGTACAGCGCGGTGATCGCCTGCCTGCGCTCGGGTGGCAGGAACATGAAGCTGTAATAGAAGCTGGAGCCGCTCTTGGCAGCCTTTTCCTGGCAATAGTCGTGGGGATTCATGAATTCGTTCCAGGGTGGCGCAGCGCGCGCCAGGCGAGCCGCGGCCAGTCGCCGCGGCCGAGCACCGGGCGCCGGCGAAACACGTCGTAGCCGACGGCCTCGATCTTTTCCAGGATGCGCAGCCCGCCGTGCACGACCAGGCGCAGCTCCCAGCCGATGCGCCCGGGGAGCTGGGCGGCGAGCGGCGCGCCCTGGCGCATCAGCGCGCGCGCGCGCTCGACCTGGAAGCGGAGCAGGGCCTGCCAGCGCGCATCGCAGTTGCCCGCGGCGATGTCGTCCTCGCCGACGCCGAAGCGCGCCATGTCGTCCTGCGGCAGGTAGATCCGCCCCTTGTCCCAGTCGGGCGCCACGTCCTGCCAGAAGTTGATCAGCTGCAGGCTGGTGCACACCGCATCCGACATGCGGAGCGTGTCGGGACTGGCGGCGCCGTAAAGGCACAGCATCAGCCGGCCCACCGGGTCGGCCGAGCGGCGGCAGTAGTCGCGCAGCTCGGCGAAATTGCGATAGCGGGTCTTGCCGACGTCCTGGGCGAAGGCGTCGAGAAGGTCGCGCAGCGGCTGCAGCGGCAGGCGGTGCTCGCGGATGGCGCGGCCGAGGCGCTCGAACATCGGCGCCAGGCTCGGGTCGCGCACCCCCACCCCGCGCGCGCAGGCCTCCAGCGCGAGCCGGTAGTCGTGCAGGCGGGCCAGCCGTGCCATGCTCGAGGCATCGCCTTCGTCGGCGACGTCGTCCGCGCCGCGGGCGAAGGCATAGATCGCCTCCACCGGTTCGCGCAGGCGGGCAGGCAGCAGGATCGAGGCGACAGGAAAGTTCTCGTAGTGATCGACCGGCATCGGATGGGCGTCGGGCGGGCGCTGGCGCGCGCGGGTGGGGCGGGTGCTGGCGCCCTTGGGGCGCGGGGAGTATAAGCGATTCGAGCGAAGGCACGACGACCCGCCGCGAGCATGCACGTCGCGCGGGGCGGTGTAGGAGCGCAGCCCCCTGCGCGATAACGGCGGTGGTGCCCGCGATGGCGGTCGCTATCGCCCTGGGGGCAGGGCTCCGGTGGTTTCGGGCGCGGCGGTGCCGCGCCCTGTATGTTGATGTTTGATGTGATGGTCGGATGCTGCATATCGAATCCCTGCGCAAGACGCTCCCCGGCTCGCCGCCGCGCGTCCTCTTCGATGGTCTCGACCTGCGGGTCGCCGCGGGCGAGTGCGTCGCCATCGTCGGCGAGTCCGGTTCGGGCAAGTCCACCCTGCTCAACTGCATTGCCGGGCTCGAGCCGGTCGATGCCGGCCGCATCGCCCTCGGCGAGGCGCGCATCGACGGCCGCGACGACGACGCGCTCGCCCGCCTGCGCCGGCAGCACTTCGGGTTCGTGTTCCAGGCATTCCACATCCTCCCCCACCTGAGCCTGCTGCAGAACGTGGCGCTGCCGCTGTGGCTGCTCGGCCGCGCGGACGGCGAGGCCGCGGCCGCGGCACGCGCGATGCTCGAACGCGTCGGTCTCGGGGCGCGAGCTGACGACGCCCCTCAGCAGCTCTCGGGCGGCGAGATGCAACGGGTGGCGATCGCGCGCGCGCTGGTGCATCGACCGGCGCTGGTGCTGGCCGACGAACCCACCGGCAACCTCGATCCCGGCCGCGCCGCCGACGTGCTCGACCTGCTGCTCGGCCAGGTGCGCGAGAACGGCGCTGCCGGCGTGCTCGTGACCCACTCGCGCATCGCCGCGCGGCGCGCCGACCGGGTGCTCGAACTCGGCGTCGGCGGGCTGCGCGACATCACGGGGCTGACGTGAAGCCGACCCTGCGTCGCGTCTTCCTCGCCAGTCTGCTGCGCCGCCGGCTCGCCACCGCACTGTCTCTGCTGGCGATCGCGCTCGGCGTGGCGCTCGGGCTTGCGGTGCAGCTGATCCATGCTGCCGCGCTCGACGAGTTCGGCCGTGGCGTGCGCCTGCTCTCGGGCAGCGCCGACCTGCAACTGGTGGGCCCGCGCGAAGGCTTCGACGAGGCGATCTATCCGCTGCTCGCGGGTCGCCCCGAGGTGGCCGACGCCAGCCCGCTGCTCGAGGTCGAGGCGCGCTTGCCGGGGCGGGAGGACACCCTGACCGTGCTCGGCGTCGACATCTTCCGCATCGCCGCGGTGCAGCCCGCGCTGCTGCCGCGCGCCGAGGTCGGTGCCGACGTGGGCGCAGGCCGCAGTCTGCTCGCCCTCGAGCCCGATCGATTGTTCCTTTCCGAAGCCGCGCGCGATGCGCTTTCGACGCCCGCCGTCGATAGCGACGGCAGGCCATTGCCGCCGGCACTCGCCGAGGGCAGGCTCGCGCTGCAGTCCGGGGTACGCAGCCATCGCCTGCGGGTGGCCGGGAGCCTGCCGGGCAGCAGCGCCGCGCTCGCGGTGATGGACATCGGCGCCGCGCAGCAGCTGTTCGGCCGGATCGGCGTGCTGAGCCGGGTCGACCTCGCGCTGCGCGAGGGCGTGACGCCGCAGGCGGCGATCGCCGCGCTGTCGCCGCTGCTGCCGCCGGGCGTGTCGCTGCGCGAGCCGGAGGCGGCGGCGACCGAGGTCGGCACCCTGTCGCGCGCCTACCGGGTGAACCTGACCATGCTCGCGGCGATCGCGCTGCTCACCGGCGGCTTCCTGGTGTTCTCGACCCAGCTCCTGTCGGTGGCGCGACGGCGGCGCGAGTTCGCGCTGCTACGCGCGCTCGGCCTCGAGCGCGGCGAACTGATGCGCGGTCTGCTTGCCGAGGGGGCGGCGGTCGGGCTGGGCGGCGGCCTGGGTGGCGTGGTCCTCGGCCACCTGCTCGCCGGGGCCGCGTTCCGCCTGGTCGGTGCCGATCTCGGCGCCGGCTTCTTCGACGGGCTGAGCCCGCAACTGAGCTTCGATCCGGTGCTCGCCGCCGCCTACCTGCTGCTCGGCGTGGCTGCGGGGGTGGCAGGCACCTGGCTGCCGGCGCGCGAGGCGGCTCGTGCCGCGCCGGCTCAGGCGCTGCGCGCGGGCGCGAGCGAGCGCAGCGGCCTGCTGCAGCCGCGCCGGCGGGGCCCGGCCGCACTCGCCGCGGGCGGGCTCGCGGCGCTCGCCTGCCTGCTGCCGCCGGTGTACGGCATTCCGCTCGGTGGCTATGCCGCGGTGGTGCTTGTCCTGTTCGCCGCGGTGGCCGCGCTGCCGGCGCTGGCACGCGCGCTGCTTCCCCTGCTCGGGCGCGGGCGCAGCGCGCTGTGGCGCCTCGCCCACGCCCGCCTGAGCGCGACCCCGGGCCAAGCGGTGGTGGCGGGCGCGGGCGTCATCGCGAGCGTGGCGCTGGCGACGGCGATGTCGATCATGGTGAGCTCCTTCCGCGTCTCGGTGGACGACTGGCTCGGGCAGTTGCTACCGGCCGACCTTTACGTGCGCGCCTCGTCGGCGGCGGCGAGCGGCTACCTCGATGCGCAGGCGGTGGCGCGCATCGCCGCGCTCGACGGGGTGGCCGATATCGGCACCACGCGGCTGGTGAACCTGCGCCTGTCGGACGAGGAGCCGGTCTTCAGCGTGCTGTCGCGGGTGGTCGGCGGCGGCTGGGGGCTGCCGCTGATCGCCGGCAGCAAGGAGGTGCCGGCGGGCGCGGCGCTGCCGCCCGTCTGGGTGTCGGAGGCTGCCGCCGACCGCCATCGCCTGGCGCTCGGCGACCGCTTCGAGCTGCCGATCGGGGGCCGCATGGAGGGCTTCGTCGTCGCCGGCATCTGGCGCGACTACGCCCGCCAGTACGGCGCGGCGGTGCTCAGCGCGCACGACTACGTGAGGCTGACCGGCGACACCCGGATCAACGACGTCGCCGTCCGCGTCGCCCCCGGCCACGAGCTGTCGGCGGTGGCGGAGCGGGTGCGAGCCCTGTTCGGTCCGGAACACGTGCGCATCGCGCTGCCGGGCGAGATCCGCGCGGCGACGCTGGAGATCTTCGACCGCACCTTCCTGATCACCTACCTGATGGAGGCGGTGGCGGTGGTGATCGGCCTGTTCGGCATCGCCACCACCTTCGCCGCGCTGTCTACCACCCGCCAGGGCGAATTCGGCATGCTTCGCCATCTCGGGCTCACCCGCGGCGAGATCGGCCGCCTGATCGCGCTCGAGGGGGCGATCACCGCCGCGCTCGGCGTTGTCGCCGGGCTGCTCGCCGGCGGTGCGATCGGGTGGGTGCTGATCGAGGTCATCAACCGCCAGAGCTTCCACTGGAGCATGGACCTCGCCGTGCCCTGGAGGCCGCTTGCGCTGTTCGCTCTCACCCTGGTGGCGCTTGCCGCCCTGGTGGCGCGCCTGGCGGGCGCGCGCGCGATGCGGCGCTCTGCGGTGCTGGCGGTGAAGGCGGACTGGTGAGGCCCCGGAGTGTGAGGATGCAGAGCGAGGTTGGCATGACGAAGTCTCTGATGCGGGCGTCACTGACGACGTTCGTGCTGGCGGTCGCGCTCCTGGTGGGCGCGATCGGCGCATCACGCGCGCAGCAAGCGGCGCCGTATCCGCCGGTCGTCCCCGGCGTGGCGCTGCAATTTCCGCGCGACCTCGGCGCCCATCCCGATTTCCGCACCGAGTGGTGGTACATCACCGGCTGGCTGAAGGACGAGGCGGGGGTGGAGCGCGGCTTCCAGCTCACCTTCTTCCGCGTGCGCACCCGCATCGGCGAGGACAATCCGAGCCGCTTTGCGCCGCGCCAGCTGGTGCTCGCCCATGCCGCTGTTGCCGACCCGCAGACCGGCCGCCTGCGCCACGCCGAACGCTCGGCACGTGCCTTCGAGGGCCTTGCCGGGGCGGGCGCCGGACACACCGCGGTGCGCATCGGCGACTGGTTCCTGCGCGACGAAACGGGTCAGGGGCAGACCTACCGGACGCGGATCGAGGCGGCGGATTTCGCCTTCGAGCTCGACTTCGAGGCCGGCGAGCCGCCGGTGAAAAACGGCCGCGGTGGCTACAGCCAGAAGGCGGCGGACCCGAAGCACGCGAGTCACTACTACAGCCGGCCCTGGCTTGCGGTGCGCGGCACGCTCGCGCTCGACGGCGGGGCGCGCCCGGTCGAGGGCCATGCCTGGCTGGACCACGAGTGGTCCAGCGAGCTGATGCCCGACGGCGCGCGCGGCTGGGACTGGATCGGCATCAACCTGCACGGCGGGGGTTCGCTGATGGCGTTCCGGATGCGCGACGGGGAGGCGCGCGCGCTGTGGACCGCCGTGACCCTGCGCGAAGGCGGCGCCGAGCACCGCGACCAGGGGCCGGCGGTGGTCGAGTTCCGCCCCCTGCGACACTGGCGCTCGCCTCGTACCGAAGTGGAATACCCGGTGGAGTGGGCGTTGCGGCTGGACACCCCGGCGGGTGCGCGCGAATTGCGCCTGCGGCCGCTGTTCGACGACCAGGAGCTCGACAGCAGGGCTTCCACCGGCGCCATCTATTGGGAGGGCGCGGTGCGTCTGTTCGAATTGCGCGAGGGCGCGGAGACGGAAATCGGCCAGGGCTACCTGGAGATGACGGGTTACGCCGAGCGCCTGCGGATGTAGGACGGGCAGGCGCGGCTGCGCCGGACGCGACGCGGCGTTCGCCGCTGCTACCGAAGAACCTCCGTTTGCCCGCGGGTGAGTGATGCGCCACGCCACCGACATGATCACGATGCGATAATGCGCGGCCAGAACATCACGAAAAGACGCCCCGGATGAAGATTCTGCTGCTAGGCAAGGACGGCCAGCTCGGTTGGGAACTGCAACGCGCGCTGGCGCCGCTGGGCGAGCTGGTGGCGCTCGGGCGCGCGGGCGGGGAGGGGCTGTGCGGCGATCTCTCGCGGCCGCAGACACTCGCCGAAAGCGTGCGCGCGCTCGCGCCCGACTTGATCGTCAACGCCGGCGCACACACCGCTGTCGACAGGGCGGAGAGCGAGTCTGCGCTCGCGCACACGATCAACGCCGAGGCGGTGGCGGCGCTCGCCGCCGAGGCGGCCAAAAGCGGTGCCTGGCTGCTGCATTACTCCACCGACTACGTCTTCGACGGCAGCGGCACGCGCGCCTGGCGCGAGGACGACCCCACCGGCCCGCTGTCGGTGTATGGGCGCAGCAAGCTCGCCGGCGAAGCGGCGATCCGCGCCAGCGGCTGCCGGCATTTGATCTTCCGCACGTCCTGGGTGTATGCGGCGCGCGGCGGCAATTTCGCCAAGACGATGCTGCGGCTCGCCGCCGAGCGCGAGCGCCTGACGGTGATCGCCGACCAGGTGGGCGCGCCCACCGGCGCCGAGCTGATCGCCGACGTCAGCGCCCACGCCATCCGTGGCGCGCTCGCCGATCCGGCGCGCGCCGGCACCTACCATCTCGCCGCTGGCGGCGAGACGAGCTGGCACGGCTACGCGAGCTTCGTCATCGATGAGGCGCGTCGCCTCGGCGTCGAGCTGAAGGTGGCCGAGATCGCGCCGATCCCGACCACCGAGTACCCGACGCCGGCGCGCCGGCCGCTCAATTCCCGCCTCGACACCACCCGGCTGCGTACCGCCTTCGGCCTCGTGCTGCCCGACTGGCGGCTCGGCGTGGCTCGCATGCTGCGCGAGACGCTGGTGTGAACCCGGCGTCCGCCTCTCCAGGAACAGACAACAAGAGCCCTGACATGACCATCAAGTCCGTGATCCTTTCCGGTGGCTCCGGCACCCGGCTGTGGCCCGCCTCGCGCGAGAGCCATCCCAAGCAACTGCTCGCGCTTACCGGTGAGCACTCCCTGCTGCAGGAGACTGCGCTCCGCCTGAACGGCTTTGCCGCCGGTGAGGTGGACCCGCAGGCGATCGTCGTCACCAACGCCGAGTACCGCTTCATCATCGCCGAGCAGCTGCGCCAGATCGGCGCCGCGGGCGCGAACGCGCCCCGGATCGTGCTCGAGCCGGCGGGGCGCAACACCGCGCCCGCGCTCACCCTGGCGGCACTGCTCGCGGCGAGCGAGGGCGACCCGGTGCTGCTGGTGATGCCGGCCGACCATCTGATCGGCGACGTCGCGGTCTTCCACCGGGCGATCGCCGAGGGTGCGGCGCAGGCACATAAGGGCGCCTTCGTCACCTTCGGCATCGTGCCCGCTCACGCCGAGACCGGCTATGGTTACATCCGCGCCGGCGACGCGCTGAGCGAGGCGCCGAGCGCGCGGGCGCTGGCCGAGTTCGTCGAGAAACCCGACCCCGCCACCGCCGAGCGCTACGTCGCCAGCGGCGAGTACTTCTGGAACAGCGGCATCTTCATGATGCGGGCCTCGGCCTGGCTCGCCGCGATCGAATTCTTCCACCCGGAGATCGCTGCCGCCTGCCGGCTCGCCCACGAGGGTCGGCATCAGGACTTCGACTTCGTCCGGGTGGACGAGGCGGCTTTTCTCGCCTGTGCCTCGGAGTCGATCGACTACGCGGTGATGGAGCGCCTCACCGCCGCGCCCGAGCTTGGCCGCGCGGTGGTGGTGCCGCTCGACGCCGGCTGGTCCGACATCGGCGCCTGGGATGCGCTGTGGGCGGTG
Organism: Thauera phenolivorans; assembly: GCF_001696715.1. Classification (GTDB taxonomy): domain Bacteria; phylum Pseudomonadota; class Gammaproteobacteria; order Burkholderiales; family Rhodocyclaceae; genus Thauera; species Thauera phenolivorans. The sequence goes on from NZ_MBFM01000002.1 coordinate 138,858, forward strand.
TCGGCCAAGGACGCGGAGGGCAACGCTGCGCGCGGCGAGGTGATGTTCGAGGGCAGCCGCAACACCCTGGTGCACGCCCAGGACCGCCTCGTGGCGGCGGTCGGTTGCGATGACATGGTGATCGTCGAGACGGCGGACGCGGTGCTGGTGGCGGCAAAGGACCGCACCCAGGACGTGAAGAAGGTCGTCGCCCGGCTCAAGGCCGAGGGCCGCACGCTCACCCAGAGCCACCGCAAGGTGTATCGCCCCTGGGGCTGGTACGACTCGATCGACCACGGCGGACGCTTCCAGGTGAAGCACATCGTGGTCAATCCGGGCGCCAAGCTCAGCCTGCAGATGCACCACCACCGTGCCGAGCACTGGATCGTCGTCAGCGGCACGGCCGAGGTCACGCGAGACGCGGATACCTTCCTGCTCGGCGAGAACCAGTCGACCTACATTCCCCTCGGTTCCACCCACCGCCTCGCCAACCCCGGCAAGCTGCCGCTGCAGTTGATCGAGGTCCAGTCCGGCAGCTATCTGGACGAGGACGACATCGTGCGTTTCGAGGATACCTACGGGCGCGACACCAACTGATCCCGTTATACTCGGCACATTGATTGCTCCGTGCGATGGTGGCAGCGATGAATCTGGAAAAAGTCGTCTTCGGTTTCTTCATCATGCTCGCCGCCACGCTGAATTTCGGATTCTTCGTCGGCGACATCGAAAATCCGGCGCACCACGACGTCTATGAGCTGTTCGCGGCGCTCGTGGTGAGCATGATCGCGACTCTGCTCAAGCTCGGCGACCGCACCCAGATCGGCGCGGTCCACCTTGCGACCAGTCTGGTAGCCGACCTTCAGCTCCTGGCCGCGTCGATGGTGTGGGGCTATGCCTCGCACGTCTCGGCGGGCGGGCTCGACCCCGAGATGACCGCTCGCATCGTCTCGCTCTCCGGCGGTGCGCTGTTCGCCAACATCGTCTCGGTGGTGATCCTGATCTCCGAGACCATCCTGCAGCGCCGCTGAGCGCCGACCGCCATGCTGCGCTCGGCGATGCGGCATCAGAGCGTCTTCTTCCTGGTCCTGCGGCGCATGCGCATGCCGCTGATCCTGCTGGTCACCAGCATGGCGATCTCGGTGCTCGGCCTCACCCTGGTGCCGGGCATCGGCGAGGATGGCGAGCCACGCCGGCTCGGCTTCTTCGAGGCCTTCTACTTCGTCAGCTACACCGCGACCACGATCGGCTTCGGCGAGGTGCCCTACAGCTTCTCGCCGCAGCAGCGCCTGTGGGTGATCATCACCATCTACCTGTCGGTGGTGGGCTGGACCTACACCCTCGGCACCCTGATCGGGCTGCTCTCCGATCGCAACCTGCGCCACGCGTTCGCGCTCGAGCGCTTCGCGCGCGCGGTGCGCCATCTGCGGGAACCCTTCTACCTGGTCTGCGGCTACGGCGAGACCGGCCGCCTGATCTGCCGCGCGCTCGACCAGATGGGGCGGCGCGCGGTGGTGGTGGAGATCGACGAGACCAGGATGGCGGAGATCGACCTGCACGAGCATCGTGCCGACATCCCCGCGGTATGCGCCGACGCCGGGCGGCCGGAGATCCTGCGGCTGGCTGGCCTGATCCATCGCGACTGCGCCGGCGTCATCGCACTCACCAACGACGACCACACCAACCTCGCGATCGCGATCTCGGCGCGCCTGCTGGCCACCCACGTGCCGGCGCTGTGCCGCGCCGAACGGCGGGAGGTCGCGGCCAACATGGCCTCCTTCGGCACCCGCCACATCATCAACCCCTTCGAGCGTTTCGGCGAGACCCTGGGCCTGGCGCTGCGCACCCCCTCGGCCTGGATGCTGCTGCGCTGGCTGACCGGGTTCCGCTACAGTCGCCATACGACCGACAGTGTTCCGCCACGCGGGCGCTGGATCGTCTGCGGCCATGGCCGCTTTGCCGCAGGCCTGATCGACGTGATGGACGACGAGGCGCTGGAGATCACCATCATCGATCCCGACCCGCCCGACGAGATCGACCACCGCTGGGTCGTGGGCGATGCCACCGGTGAGGTCACGCTCCTGCGCGCCGGCGTGCGCGAAGCCGATGGCATCATCGCCGGCACCAACTCCGACCTCGACAACCTGTCGATCGTGGTGACCGCGCGCGAGCTCAATCCGGCCCTGTTCGTCATCGCGCGGCAGAATCGCTATGCCAACCGCGACCTGTTCACCGTGCTCAATGCGGAGATCTCGGTGGTGCCGAGCGAGGTCATCGCCAACGAATGCCTCTCCATCCTCGCGACTCCGCTGTTCCTGCCCTTCAAGCTGGCGGTGCGGGCGGCGAGCGAGCCCTGGTGCGCGCACCAGCTCGACCGCCTGACCCGGCTGATCGGCGAGGAACGGCCCGACATCTGGGGGGTGACGATCGACGCCGCGCAGGCCGAGGCGCTCACGCGCTGGCTCGCCGAGGGCAGGGAGGTGCGAATCGGGGACTTGCTGCTTGCACCGGCCAGGCGGGACTCAGCGCTGCGATGCGCAGTGCTCTATCTCAAGCGCGCAGACGGCGAAGCGCTTCTCGTCCCCGCGGACGACACGCCGTTGCGACGCGGCGACGAACTGCTACTGGCCAGCGCGGCCGGTTGTCGCAGCGAACTCGAGCTGTCGATGGCGAACGAGCACACGCTGACCTACGTATTGACCGGCGAGGAGGTCGCAGGCGGGCGGCTGTGGCAGATGCTGGGAGGGAAGCGCAAGACGCTGGCGGCGGATCGGCGTTGATGGCGGGCAGGCGGCAGTGTCCGCCTGACGCGTAATCAACGACTCCTGCGGTTGGTGCGAGGGATGAGACTCGAACTCACACGCCTTGCGGCGCTGGAACCTAAATCCAGTGCGTCTACCAATTCCGCCACCCTCGCCCGAATCCTCTTCGGCGGGCGCGATTATACACATCCGCCCCGGCGATCGATCCGGGAATTGGGGCTTTCCATTCCCGCGGCCTGATCCATCGCGGATGACACGGCGGCCGCCGCCGCGACCTGGAGTTGCGCGATCGCCCGCAGAGCCTCGCAGACGCGGCTAGGATGGAGAAGCGGCGCACGACCGCGAGGCGACACCGGGAGGACAGGCCATGATGTTCGAGAATCGTCTGGATGCGGCGCGTCGACTCGCCGAAGCGCTCTCCGCCCATGCCGGCAGCCGGCCGCTGGTGCTCGCGATCCCGCGCGGCGCGGTGCCGATGGGGGCGGCGCTGGCGGAAGCGCTGGACGGCGAGCTCGACGTGGTGCTGGTTCACAAGCTCGGTTCGCGCTGGAACGCGGAATATGCGGTGGGCGCGATCGACGAGAGCGGATGGTCCTTCGTCTCCGACCCGGGCGAGGCGGAAGAGGCCTGGCTGGAAGAGGAGCGGGCGCGGCGGCTCGCGGGCCTGCGCGAACGCCGGCAGCTTTACTCGCCCGGCCGGCCGCCGGTGGACGCGCACGGGCGCACGGTGATCATCGTCGATGATGGCCTCGCCACCGGGGCGACGATGATCGCCGCCCTGCATGCGGTGCGCGCCCAGGCACCGGCGAAGCTGATCTGCGCGGTGCCGGTGGCCGCGCCGGACAGTCTGAAGAAGGTCGAGGCGCTCGCCGACGAGGTGGTGTGCCTGCACGCGCCGTGGAATTTCCGCGCGGTCGGTCAGTTCTACCGCGAGTTCGGCCAGGTCGAGGACGAGGAGGTCGTCGCCTGCCTCGAAGCCTGGCGGAAGCGGGGCGGACGATGAAATGGGAGACCTTCGCCCACCAGGCCGACGTCGGCGTGCGCGGCCTCGGCGCGAGCGTCGAGGAGGCCTTCGCAGGCGCGGCGACCGCGCTCACCGCGGCCATCTGCGACCCGGCCACGGTCGCACCGCGCACACCGGTGGCGATTGCCTGCGAGGCGCCCGAGCTCGAGCTCCTGCTGCTCGACTGGCTCAACGCCCTGATCTACGAAATGGCGGTTCGGCGCATGCTGTTCTCGCGCTTCGAGCTCGCGATCGCGGGGACGCAGCTTACCGCCACCGCCTGGGGCGAACCGGTGGATACCGCACGCCACCAGCCCGCGGCCGAGACCAAGGGCGCCTCCTTCTGCGAGCTGAAGGTCGGCTGCAACGACGACGGGCGCTGGCTCGCGCAGTGCGTGGTCGACGTGTGAGCGCGTAGGCTTCTCCCTTCTGAACCGATCGCGGGCCACGCCGAGGCGGATCCGCAAGGAGAGATGGCAGATGGACCTCAACCGTTTCCGTCAGCGTGCACCGTTCGAGTGGGAGCTCCCCGCCAGCGGTCGCATGCGCGTGCCCGGCGTGATCTTCGCGTCGCGTGAGCTGGTGCTGGACATGGACGACAAGGTCGCCGAGCAGCTCGCCAACGTGGCGAGCCTGCCGGGGATCGTCGACGCCGCCTATGCGATGCCGGACGCCCACTGGGGCTACGGCTTTCCGATCGGCGGGGTGGCCGCCTTCGATGCCGAGGCGGGCGGGGTGGTGTCGGCCGGCGGGGTCGGTTTCGACATCTCCTGCGGGGTGCGCACATTGCGCACCGGCCTGAAGCGGCCCGACATCGAGGCGGTGAAGAACGCGCTGGCCGACCGCCTGTTCGCCCGCATTCCCGCCGGCGTCGGCAGCACCGGCGCGCTCCGCCTGTCCGCTTCGGCGATGGACGCGATGCTGCGCGGCGGCGCACGCTGGGCGGTGAAGGAAGGCTACGGCAGCGAGACCGACCTGCTGTTCATCGAGGAATACGGCTGCGTCGCCGGTGCCGACCCGGCGGCGGTGTCGGAGCAGGCAAAGAAACGCCAGCGCGACGAGATGGGCACGCTCGGCTCGGGCAACCACTATCTCGAGCTGCAGGTGGTCGAGCAGGTGTTCGATGACGCGGTCGCACGCGGCTATGGCATCGCCGAGGGCGACGTGCTGGTCACGATCCACTGCGGCTCGCGCGGGCTGGGGCACCAGATCGGCACCGACTTCCTGCGCGAGATGGTGCTCGGCGCGCGCGAGGCCGGCATCGTGCTGCCGGACCGCGAGCTCGCCTGCGCGCCGCTCAACTCTTCACTCGGCCAGCGCTACCTCGGAGCGATGCGGGCGGCGATCAACTGTGCGCTCGCCAACCGCCAGATCCTGACCCAGCTCACGCGCGAGGTGTTCGCCGAGATCCTGCCCGGCGCACGCCTCGGCCTGCTGTACGACGTGTCGCACAACACCTGCAAGGAGGAAACGCATCTTGCGGGCGGCAGGCGGCGGCGCCTGTTCGTCCATCGCAAGGGGGCAACGCGCGCCTTCGGTCCGGGCCATGCGGAACTGCCCGCCGAATATCGCGAGCTCGGGCAGCCGGTGCTGATCGGCGGCAGCATGGGCACCGCGTCGTGGATCCTCGCCGGTGCGGCCGGCACCGAGGAGCGCGCCTTCGGCTCGGCCTGCCATGGCGCCGGCAGGGCGATGAGCCGCAACGAGGCGCTGCGGCGCTGGCAGGGGCGCAGCGTGGTCGACGAACTGGCCGCGCGCGGCATCCTCATCCGCAGCCCGAGCTTTCGCGGCGTGGCCGAGGAGGCGCCGCTCGCCTACAAGGACGTCGGCGCGGTGGTCGAGGCCGCCGACCGCGCCGGACTGGCGAGAAAGGTCGCGCGGGTGGCGCCGCTGGTGTGCGTGAAGGGTTGAGCCCGGCCCGGCCTCGCTGAGGGTGCGGGCCCCGAGCGCGGCCGCTCAGCGCCGATCCAGCCGGTACATCTTCTCGGCGTTCATCTTCGGGCTCCACGGCAGGCCGCTGTTCTGCCAACCGTTGGTGAGGCGGAAGCCGGCCTGCGGGCCGTCCTTGGTCGCCGAGCCCTGGAAGCCATTGACCACGAAGCGCGCGTTGGGGAAGCCGTTCTCGCGCAGGAAGGCGGCGCTGGGTTCGCCGCGCTCGCTGCCGGAGCGGCACATGGTGATGATCTCGGTTTCGTCGCCGAGACCGCGCTTCTGCAGTTCGGCACGGACCTGGGCGACGAAGTCGGGGTTTCGGTAGAGGCGGAACACGCCGCGCTCCGCGTTCCACTGGGTGCGATCGACGAGCATGAAGGGGATGTTGACGTGCACCTCGTCGGTGAAGCCGACGAACATGATCTCGACCGGATCGCGCACGTCGACGAACAGCACCTTGGCGTCGGCGCCCTGCACCTTGAGATAGGTGTCCTGAGCGGAGATGCCGATCTCGCTGGCGTGGGCGGTGAGGGACATCATGCCGAGGGAGGCGGCGATGAGCAGGCGTTTGATGATCATGAGGGGAGCCTTGTATCGAGGATGGAAGGGAAAGCCCGTCCGTGGACAGGCCTGCTGGAAAGCTGCCTGGTCTCAGCGGAAACGCCGACGAAGGGTGGCAAACAGCGGCCAGGCGAGCGCGAGTGCGACCCCGCCGAAGCCGAGCGCGATCGCGATCAGGTTGGCCCAATCGACCCAGTAGCCCATCTCCGACAGCGAGGACTTGGTCAGTGAGGGGATGGCGAGGAAGGCGGCGATCGCCACCAGGAGTGCGAGCATCAGCGCCGGACCCAGGCCCCGGCGCCAGCCCGGGCGGCCGCGACCGAAGGCGATCGCCATCAGCACCAGCCAGGCGACGACGATGGCGGCGACCAGCGGCAGGTAGCCGAGGAACAGTTCGAAGAGGATGTTGAGCGCGAGCCAGATGTCGTACATGGCGGTCTCCCTCAGACGCGGCCCTTGGCCACGGCGATGTAGGCGGGCTTGAGCAGACGGTACTTCATCAGCCAGGCGAAGTAACTGTCCTGCAGCGGGTCGATCATCGGCAGCGAGGGCGTCAGCCGCCCCTCGTAGTCGAATTCGACCAGCAGCGCAGAGCCCTCCCGCAGCAGCAGCGGGCAGGAGGTGTAGCCGTCGAAGCGCTCGGCCGGCTCCTTGCCGGCGATGACGTCGACCAGGTTGCGGGTGACGATCGGGGCGCTCTTCTTGACCGTCGCCGCCGTCTTGCCGCGCGGCGTGCCGTTGATGTCGCCAAGGCCGAACACGTTGGGATAGCGACGGTGGCGCAGGGTCTCCTTGTCGACCTCGAGCCAGCCGCCGGCGGCGAAGCCGCCTTCCTGCCAGGGCAGCGGGCTGTTCTTCACCACGTCGGGCGCACGCATCGGCGGCACGACGTGGATGAAGTCGTAGCCGAGCTCGGTGCGCTCGCCCTCGGGCGACGTGAAGCTCGCGCGCCGCGCGCCGATGTCGATCGCCACCAGCTTGCTGTTGAAGGTGACCGGCACATCGAGCGCTTCCCAGCGTTCGAGCACATCCTGGTTGATGCGCTCGACGCTGAAGACGTTGCCGAGCGCGGAGTGGAACTCGACCCGGGAGGCCGAACGCGTGCCCGCCTCGCGAAGCCGGTCGACCAGCATGAAGGTCATCTTCAGCGGCGCGCCCGCGCACTTGAGCGGCGTCGCCGGCAGGGTCATCAACGCCTCGCCGCCCTTCGCGCGGAAGGCGTCCATCGCCTGCCAGGTGGCCTGCGCAGCGAGGTGGCTCGGATACACGCTGGCCAGCCCGTTGCTGCCGATCGCATCGACGTCCATGCCCTCGATCTGCGCGTAGTCCAGATGCAGGCCGGTGGCGACGACGAGGAAGTCGTACTCGATTCGACGCCCGCTGTCGGTGACCACCGCGTTCCCGTCAGGATCGAACTCGGCGACCATCTCGCGCACCCACTCGATGCCGCTCGGATGGAGGTCGGCATTGCGATCCACGACCTTCTCCACCGGCCAGATGCCGGTCGCCACCAGGGTGTAGCCGGGCTGGTAGTTGTGCATCTCCTTGCGGTCGACGATGGTGATCTTCGCGCCGTCGAGCTCGCGCGAAAGACGATTGGCCGTCGCGATGCCCCCCAGGCCACTGCCGGCGATCACGATGCGGGCCGAGGTCTTGAGCGCCGCCGACGCTCTGCGCGGCGCAAGTGCGAGTCCTGCCCCGGCCGCGAGCGGCAGGACGGTGGCGCCGAACAGCAGGCGCCTGCGGTCGGGATCGAAGGCCTGCTGCGTGTGCCGGCGGGAATGCGGGTCCGTCATCGTCTCCTCCTTTGCATGTCAGCGCCGCCTCGCAATGCGGGCGGCGTTCATTGTTTGCCTCCTGGAATATAAGCACACAATTATGCGTTTGTAAGGAAAATCTGCTCCTCAGCCCAGCCACTGCATGTGTGCGACGGCGAGCGCGAGGCCGACCCAGCAGGCCGGGCGCGAGAACAGCAGCCGCCAGCCCAGCCAGCGCGGCTCGAAGCCGACGCCGGCGACGAAACCGGCGCTCATGCTCCAGAACAGCGCCATCGCCGCCCAGTGGTCGGCACCCCCCGCAGGCGTGGCGAGCGCCGCCGGCCAGGCGGTGATGCCGAGCATGATCGCCACCGCGAGCAGCAGCGGCAGAGGGCGGATGCGTCCGGACGGCTGGGTGCGGGAGGGAACGAGGGGAACTTCTGGCGCGCTCATGGCCGTCGCCGCGCCTCGGCGCGACCCGCTTCGTTTTCGCCCCACAGGGCGTTCAGGATGGCGAGCAGCACCGCGAAGCCGATGCCGAGGACCCAGGCGAAGTACCACATGATTTTCTCCTCTTGCTGTCGTCCGCTCAGTAGGCGGAGTGTTCGTTCTCGCGGATGTAGGCGGTGGTGACCTTGCCCGCCATCACCTTGTAGGCCCAGCTCGTGTACATCACGATGATCGGCATGAAGATGATCGTGGCCCAGAACATGATGGTGAGCGTCAGATGGCTGGAGACCGCATCCCACACGGTAAGGCTGAACTGTGGATCGGTCGAGGAGGGCATGACGAAGGGGAACATCGAGACGCCCGCGGTTCCGATCACGCCCACGATCGCGAATGCGGAGGCGACGAAGGCAGCCAGGGTGCGCCTCTTCGTCACCAGCCACAGCGCGGCGAGCGCGCCGGCGTAGGCGAGCGCGGGCACCAGCATCGTCAGCGGTGCTTGGCGATAGTTCGCGAACCAGGCACCCGGCTCGCGTGCCACCAGCTTTGCCATCGGATTCGGCAGCGCCGAGGGGTCGATCGCCGAGGTGATCGCATAGCCGAAGCTGCCGTTGGCGATCCAGAGCCCCGCGAAGGTGAATCCGACCACCATCAGCACCCCGAAGATCTGCGCCGCGCGGATCGAGCGCGCCTGGATGGCACCCTCGGTGCGGTGTGCGAGGTAGATCGCGCCGTGGAAGGTGATCATCGCGGTGCTGACCACGCCGGCGAGCAGGGCGAACGGGTTGAGCAGGCCCCAGAACGAGCCGGTGTAATAGGGCACCAGGGTGCTGTCGAAATGGAAGGGCACGCCCTGCAGCAGGTTGCCGAAGGCGACACCGAAGATCAGCGGCGGTACCGCACCGCCGATGAACAGGCCCCAGTCCCAGGTCTTGCGCCAGGTCGGGTTGTCGATCTTGGAGCGGTAGTCGAAGCCCACCGGTCGGAAGAACAGCGCCCACAGCACCGCCAGCATCGCCCAGTAGAAGCCCGAGAAGGCGGTCGCATAGACGATCGGCCAGGCTGCGAAAATGGCGCCGCCACCGGTGATGAACCACACCTGGTTGCCGTCCCAGTGCGGACCGACGGTGTTGATGATGACGCGGCGCTCGGTGTCGTTCTTGCCGACGAAGGGCAGCAAGGTGCCCACGCCCATGTCGTGGCCGTCCATGATGGCGAAGCCGACGAGCAGCACGCCCACCAGCAGCCACCAGATGATCTTGAGGGTTGGATAGTCGATGATCATGATCCTTGCTCCGGTCAGGCGTGCGCGGTTTCGTTCATGTAGCGACCGGTACCCAGGCTGCCCGGGCCCTGGCGCGCGAACTTGATCATCAGGTACATCTCGACGATCAGCAGCAGGGTGTAGAAGCCGACGAACCCGGCAAGCGAGCCGTACAGGCTATTGACGGTCAGCGTCGACACCGACAGGTGGGTCGGCAGCACGCCGTAGATGGTCCATGGCTGACGGCCGTATTCGGCGACGAACCAGCCCATCTCGCAGGAGATCCACGGCATCGGCAGGAACAGCAGGGCCCACCACAGCAGCCAGCGGCGCTCGGCGAAGTCGCCCTTGACCGAGTACCACAGGGCGAGGCCGAACAGCGCGAGCATGGCGAAGCCGAGCGCCACCATGATGCGGAAGGTCCAGAACAGCGGCGTGACCCGGGGGATGGTGTCGCGCGCCGCGCGGTCGATCAGCTCGGGGGTGACCTCGTCCATCGAGGCGACGTACTTTTTCAGCAGGAGGCCGAAGCCGAGATCGGCCTTGACCTGGTCGAAGGCGTCGCGCAGGGCGAGGTCGGTCGGATCGGCGCGCAACCGCTCGAGCAGCTTCACCGCCTCGACACCGGTGACGATGCGCTCGCGGTTTTTCGCCAGGATGTCGTTGAGGCCGGGAAGCTCCTTGTCGAACGAGCGCGTGCCGATGATCCCCATCGCCCAGGGGATGTGGATCGCGAAGTCGTTCTTCATCTCCTCTTCGTTGGGGATCGCGATCAGGTTGAAGCTGGCGGGTGCGGGCTCGGTTTCCCACATCGCTTCCATCGCGGCGAGCTTGGTCTGTTGCGCTTCGCCGAGGGCGTAGCCCGACTCGTCACCGAGCACGATCACGGAGCACACCGAAGCGAAGCCGAAGGCCGCGGCGATGCGGAAGCTGCGCTTGGCGAACTCGGTGTCGCGGCCCCGCAACAGGTACCAGGCAGAGATCGAGAGCACGAACATCGCGCCGGTGACGTAGCCCGCGGACACCGTATGCACGAACTTGCCCTGTGCCACCGGGTTGAAGACCACCGTCCAGAAGTTGGTCATCTCCATGCGCATCGTTTCGTAGCTGAACTCCGAGCCCACCGGGTTCTGCATCCAGCCGTTGGCGATCAGGATCCACAGCGCCGACAGGTTGGTGCCCACCGCCATCAGGATGGTCACCAGCAGGTGCTGCTGCTTCGACAGCCGGTCCCATCCGAAGAAGAACAGGCCGATGAAGGTGGACTCGAGGAAGAAGGCCATCAGGCCCTCGATTGCGAGCGGGGCGCCGAAGATGTCGCCCACGTAATGGGAGTAATAGGCCCAGTTGGTGCCGAACTGGAACTCCAGGGTGATGCCGGTGGTGACGCCGAGGGCGAAGTTGATGCCGAACAGCTTGCCCCAGAAACGCGTCATGTCCTTGTAGACGAGCTTGCCGGTCATCACGTAGGCGCTTTCCATGATGACCAGCATCCACACCATGCCGATCGTCAGCGGCACGAAAAGGAAGTGGTACATCGCGGTCGCGGCGAACTGTAGCCGCGATAGATCTACCAGTTGCTCACTGAGCATTGGATTCTCCCGAGGTCGTTTGAAGTTTTGCGGGCTGGGCCGCCACGATCCGCGAGCCCATCTTCGCGCTGTCCACCGGCACACCGGCGTCGTGGAAGAACGCCCACCACAGCGCGGTGATGAGCATCAGCTTGACGACGACGACGATGGAGATTTCGCGCAGGAGACGACGGTCTGACCGATTCATGGGACCCTCCGGTGGGATGCCACTCCATAAACAAGAGCCGTGCCAGACCGGCCGATCTCGGAATTCTTGATGGAAATCAAAACAATGGGCGCGGCGGGGAGAGTTCGCGCTTGACCGCCGGACTGCCAGGAAGACACACTGGTGGCATCGATCCGGTCAGGAGTGACAGAAGATGGCTGCAGATCCGCGCCCGCTGCCCGAGCTGGTTTCCTTCCTCGAGAGCCTGCCCGAACCGCACATCCTGTGCGGTCGCGACTTCCGGATCATCGCCGCCAACGCCGCCTACCGAGAGGTGTGCGCGGCTGGCGAATCGGTGGTCGGACGCACCTGTTACGACGTTTCCCACCACTACACCGTACCGTGCGACCGCGCAGGCGAGTCCTGTCCGCTGGCGAGGAGCCTGCAGTCCGGTCAGCGCGAGCGGGTGCTGCACCTGCACCACACGCCCGCCGGCGAGGAGTATGTGAACATCGAGCTGTCCCCGGTGCGCGACGGCGAAGGCGAGATCGCCTGGTTCGTCGAGAAGATGGAGCCGCTGGCGGTGTCGCGTGGGGTGGCGGCGAATCCGGCCCTCATCGGCCATTCGGAGGCGTTTCGCGCGATGCTCGAACTGGTCTCGCGCGTGGCGCCCTCGGACGCGAGCGTGCTGCTACAGGGCGAATCCGGCACCGGCAAGGAGCTGGTCGCCCACACGGTACACGAGGCGAGCCGGCGCGCCGATCATCCCTTCGTGGTGGTCGATTGTTCCGGCCTGCCGGAGACCCTTTTCGAGAGCGAGCTGTTCGGCCACGAGCGCGGCGCCTTCACCGGTGCGACCGCGCGCAAGCCCGGCCTGGTGGAGGCGGCGAGCGGCGGCACGCTGTTCCTCGACGAGATCGGCGACATTCCGCTCGGCATGCAGGTCAAGCTGCTCCGCCTCCTCGAGACCGGTACCTACCGGCGGGTCGGCTCCACCGAACTGCGCCGGGCCGATATCCGCCTGGTTTCGGCGACCCACCGACCGCTGCAGCAGATGATCGCCGAAGGCCGTTTCCGCCAGGATCTCTACTACCGCATCAACACCTTCCCGATCACCGTGCCGCCGCTGCGGGATCGCGAAGGCGACCTGTCGCTTCTGGTCGACTCGCTGCTCAAGCGGGTCGCACCCCAGCGCTCGCTCTCGCTGACACCGGCGGCGCTGCGCGCGCTGCTCGCCTATCGCTTTCCCGGAAACGTGCGCGAGCTGCGCAACGTGCTCGAGCGCGCGAGCCTGATGTGCGACGGCGAGCAGGTCGGCGTCGAACATTTGCCGATGGAACTTACCGCGTCCGCGCGGGGTGAACTGCCCGACGAGGACGTCGTGCCGCGGCTGCATCCGACTTTCCACCGCGCAGCCGAGGAGGACGCGCTCGACCTCGAGGAAGTCCAGCGCCAGGCCCTGATGCGCGCGGTACGCAGTCACCGCGGCAGTCGCCGCGACCTCGCGCGCCGGCTCGGAATCAGCGAACGCACCCTGTATCGACGCCTGCGCGAGCTCGGCGAGGGCTGACCGCCACGCTGCAGCCGTATCACCGGCGGGGTCGCCGCGTTCGCCGCTCCTGCCTCGCCGCGCCGTCCCTCCCAGTAGCGGCGGTGACCGCCGCGTCAAGTCCGGGCGCGCGAGGTTCTGCCCTTCACCCGGCTGCCACCTCGGGTCACGGTCTGTCATGAGTGACAGACAAGGCAGGACGCACGCCTGCTCGCGGCGCAGGCAAGCCGTCACAGTGCGCGAAACGATGCCGCATTCCGAGTCTGGCACGAACCCTGCTTATATGGAGTTGCGAAGTGAGTCCGACGCCGCGATCCCTGCTTGATCGTTTCCTCGACGGTCATCCCCCTGGCAGTGGTTGAGCGACACCCCCCCGGACCCACTTCGCTTTTCACCGCACAGGCCGCCGAATGCACACTTATGCTGGAGCCCTCCAATGAACGAGATTCGCAGACAACGTCGCAACCTCCTGATCGCCACCAGCGCCGCCGGCGGGGTCGCGGTCGCCGCTACCGCAGTGCCTTTCGTTGCCAGCCTCACACCATCCGCGCGTGCGCGCGCCGCCGGCGCCCCGGTGGAGGCGGACGTCAGCAAGCTCGCGCCAGGCGAGATGATGACCGTCGAATGGCGGGGCAAGCCGGTCTGGATCCTGCGGCGGACCCCGGAGATGATCGCCAGCCTCGAGGGCCATGAGGCTCGTCTCGCCGACCCGGCGTCGGAAGAACCGCAGCAGCCCGATTACGCGAGCAATCGCGCTCGCGCGATCAATCCCGAGTTTCTGGTGGTGATCGGCATCTGCACCCACCTGGGCTGCTCGCCAACCGAGAAGCTCGCCCCCGGCGCCCCCAGCGGACTCGGCGACGACTGGCCGGGCGGTTTCCTGTGCCCCTGCCACGGCTCGATCTTCGACCTCTCCGGGCGGGTCTTCCTCAGTCAGCCTGCGCCCACCAACCTCGAGATCCCGCCGCACAAGTGGCTCAGCGCAAGCGTGGTTATCGTCGGCGAGGACGACTCGACCGCCTAGACCTCCGGATCGGCTTCCAGCATTCGCCCGCTCGGGTGAAGAACATTAGACAAATGTCAAATGCCCGGTCGTTCAGCGGCCTACACTGGAAGCCGGATCGAAGGAGGAGAACGTGATGGGCACCCCTTATTCATCGCGTGCTGCAAGCCTTTTCGCAGGACTGGTCCTGGCCACTTTCAGCCTGCTCGCGGGCGCGAACACGCCGACGGTCGATCACGCCGAACTCAAGGCGCTGCAGGGTCCGTTCGCAACCGGCCCGGACGTCACGGAGGCCTGCCTTTCCTGCCACAACAAGGCGGCGCACCAGGTCATGGACAGCATCCACTGGCAGTGGGAGGCGATCAGTCCGACGACCGGCAAGAAGCTTGGCAAGCAGCACGCCGCCAACAACTTCTGCGGCTCGGTGCTCTCGAACGAGCCCCGCTGCACCAGTTGCCACGCGGGCTATGGCTGGACCGATCGGAACTACGACTTCACCAAGCAGGAGAACGTCGACTGCCTGGCCTGCCACGACACCACCGGCACCTACAAGAAGGTGCCGACCGACGCCGGCCATCCGCTGTACGAGCCGCGCGAGATGCCCAAGGGCAGCGGCAAGATCGTGCAGCCGCCCGATCTCGCCAAGATCGCGCAGAACGTTGGTCGCCCGGGTCGCCAGAACTGCGGCGCCTGCCACTTCAACGGCGGCGGCGGCGATGCGGTCAAGCACGGCGATCTCGACACCTCGCTGATCAAGCCCTCGCGCGAGCTCGATGTGCACATGGCCCAGGATGGCGCCAACATGGTCTGCGCCGACTGTCACACCTTCAACGACCACAAGCCCTCGGGCAGCCGCTATGCGGCGATCTCGAAGGACACCGATGGCAAGGACATGCGTTTCGGCGCGCATACGCGGGCGACCTGCGAGTCCTGCCACGACCTCGCCCCGCACGGCAATGAGCGCCTCGACAACCACGTAGACAAGATTGCCTGCCAGACCTGCCACATCCCCGAGTTCGCACGCGGCGGCATCGGCACCAAGACGCTCTGGGACTGGTCGACCGCCGGCAAGCGCGGACCCGACGGCAAGCCGCTGTTCATCAAGGACGAGCACGGACACCTGACCTATTCGGCGGAGAAGGGCGACTTCGAGTACGGCGAGAACGTGCGTCCGACCTACAAGTGGTACAACGGCGTGGTCCATCAGATCGCGATCACCGACAAGATCGACGACAGCAGGATCCTCGAGCTCAACCGCGTCGAGGGCTCGGCGACCGATCCGAATGCGCGCATCTGGCCGTTCAAGGTCATGGTGGGCAAGCAGCCCTACGACCCGGTGAACAAGACCCTGGTGGTCAACCATGTGTATGGCGCCGACGACACCTCGTTCTGGAGCAACTTCGACTACGAGAAGTCGATCAAGGCGGGGATGGAGTATGCGGGCTTCCCCTACAGCGGACAGTTCGACTTCATCGAAACCCGGATGAACTGGTTCATCACCCACATGGTGGCGCCCAAGGAGAAGGCGGTGCGCTGCAACGAGTGCCACACCCGC
Organism: Thauera phenolivorans; assembly: GCF_001696715.1. GTDB lineage: Bacteria > Pseudomonadota > Gammaproteobacteria > Burkholderiales > Rhodocyclaceae > Thauera > Thauera phenolivorans. Next base: position 154,404 of record NZ_MBFM01000002.1, read on the forward strand.
GCGGACGACGGGCGGCTCGCCGAGATCACCGACATCTACCTGCCGGGCCGCGACCGCAACCCGTGGGTCGACCTGTTCGGCGGGGTGGCGATCGTCGGCGCGATCGGCGCGGGCGCGCTGCACGGCATCGCGCGCATCCTCACCCATCGCAAGGGGAAAGGAAAATGAGCGAGAACCGGATCTACATCTACAAGCGATACGAGCGCTTCTGGCACTGGTCGCAGGCGGCGCTGATCATCGTGATGATGATCACCGGCTTCGAGATCCACGGCAGCTACACACTGATGGGTTTTCGTGATGCGGTGAACCTCCACACCCTGGCAGCGTGGGCGCTGCTCGTGCTGTGGGCCTTCACGATCTTCTGGCAATTCACCACCGGCGAGTGGCGCCAGTACCTGCCCTCGATGCGCAACGTTTCCGCGATGGTCCTCTACTACACGGTAGGCATCTTCAAGGACGTGCCCCACCCCTTCCGCAAGACGGTGGTGCAGAAGCACAACCCGCTGCAGCGGCTGGCCTATCTTGCCCTGCTGGCCTTCATCTCGCCGCTGATCTGGGGTTCGGGCCTGCTGTATCTGTTCTACGCGCAGTGGCCCGGGCTCGGGCTGGACAAATACCTGACGCTCGAGGGCGTGGCGATCGCGCATACCTTGGGCGCTTTCCTGATCACCGCCTTCTTCTTCATCCACGTCTATCTGACGACGACCGGGCACACCGTCTTCGCCCACATCAAGGCGATGATCACCGGCTGGGAGGAAGTCGATGAAGCGCCGGTGGCCGCACCGGCAGCGAGCCGCAAGCGCTGAACAGCGTCCGATCCGACCTTCCGGCACGATGACAACGCCGCCCCTTCGAGGCGGCGTTGTCGTTTGCGGGGATGCTCGGTTTCAGCGCTCGCCGTCATTGAAGCTGGTGATGCGGGCGACGCGGAAAGTGTCCTGCAGCGAGTTCAGTTCGGCGCGATGCAGCAGTGCGAGCCGCTGCAGGTGCTCGATGCCGGCCGGCAGCAGATGGACCTGGACCTGGCGGCGGTCGGTCGGGCTGCGCTGGCGGCGCACCAGTCCGTTCTTCTCGCAGCGCGACACCAGCGCGACCACTCCGTGGTGCTGCATCTGCAGCCGCTCGGCGAGCTCGCCGATCGTCGCCCAGGCGCGCCCGGGGAATCCTTTCACGTGCAGCATCAGCAGGTATTGCAGCGGCGTCAGCCCCTCGCTGCGGGCCGCGTTTTCGCTGAAGTGCAGGAAGCGGCGGAGCTGGTAGCGGAATTCGGAGAGCGCTTCGTAATCCTGCTTGTCGATCGGGGGAGTGTGTTCGGTCATAAAGGTCGATCGTTCGTTGCGTCGCGCAAAGTGGCGCAAGGCGCGCAAACCATAGCACAGGGCCGGGGTACGCCGTTCGGCGCGCCTTTCGGATTGAAGGTCGAGTCGGGGTGGGAGCGGCGACCGCCGCGATCCTGGCGGTAAAGGGCGTTCGCCGCTTCTACGCAGCCGGCGGGCGCGGACCGAAGATGCGGTCGGTGAACTTGACGTACCAGGCGGCGGACTGCACCTGCACGACGTAGGCGAGCGCGATCAACAGCGCGGCCTCGGCGCCGGCACCGCCGAAGGCGTTCATCGACAGCGCGAGCGCGATCGACAGATTGCGCATGACCGTGCCATAGACGAGGGCGATGGCCTCGCCGCGCGGCAGGAGGAGGCGGGCGACGACCGTGCTGATCAGGTAGTTGATGCCGTAGAGGCAGAGCAGCGGCACGATCAGGCGCAGGATCTCGCCCGGGCGGGCAATCAGGGTGTCGGCCTGGAGCGCGATCGCGACGAAGGCGATGCCGAGCACGCCCAGGGTCGACAGCGGCGGAAAGCGCGGACCCCATTCGGCCTGATAGGCCTTCTGGCCGTACTTCCGGATCAACCAGGTCTGCGTGAAATGCCCCGCGAGCATCGGCAGCAGCACGATGACGACGATCTGGCGGAATACGCTGCCCATGTTCACCGGCACCTCGGCGCCGAGCAGCCACAGCACGTAGAGCGGGGTGGCGAGCGAGCCGAGCACCAGCCCGACCACGGTCATCTTCACCGCGGCGCCGAGGTTGCCCCCCGCGAAGCCGGTCCATGAAATGGTCATGCCGCTGGTGGGGAGCAGCGCGGCGAGCAGCAGGCCGAGGGCGAAATAGGGCTGTTCGGGAAAGAACACCTGCCCGAGGCCATAGGCGATGAAGGGCACTAGCGCGAAGTTGATCGCCTGCGCGAGCAGCTGCACCTTGAGGTCGCCGCCTTCGAGCACCTTCTTCAGCTTCAGGTTGACCATCATCGGATAGACCATGAGGAAGGTCAGCGGGACGATCAGGTTTTTCAGCCAGGCGGCAGGTGCCACCGCACCATAGAGCAGGCCGAGCAGCATCGCTACCGGAATGGCGACCAGAAGGTTCTTGGTGACGAGTCCGATCAGCCTGAACATCGCGGTGCCTCCATTACAGGGTCAATAGGATCGGTGTGGCGCCTGGTGCTGTCCGCTTCGCCGCGGCTGGCCGCGTTGCGAACGCCGGGAGAGCATGTCGGCGATGAAGTCGTCGCGGCTCTGGTTGAACATCCGCCCGTAATGCTGCCGCAGTTCGGCCAGCGTCGCGACATGGCGACCATCGATCGCGTGCGCAGGAAACACCAGGGTCTGCTCTGGCAGACGGAAGATGCTCCGCATCAGCGAATCGAACAGCAGCCCCCCATCGACCTCGGCGTCGCCCGAGGGACAATCGCCGGCATCGAACACGTCGCCGCAGAACAGGCGGTCGCGCCAAAGGTAACTCACGCAGGCCGGTGTGTGGCCCGGGGTAGAGAGTACCCGGATGCACTCGTTGCCGAATTCGAGCTGGCTGCCCTCGCCGACGCGCAACGGGATGTGTGGGCATCCGTCCGTCAACACGACACTGTGCGCGACGACCAGCTGGGCGCTCGCGCGCCCGCAGAGTGCGCTGCAGTCCGCGCCGTCGTGTGCGTGGACGTGGGTCCGCAGCACGTAGCGCAGGCGCATCTTGCGCTCGCTCAGCAGGGCGAGGATGAGCTCGTTTTCGCGCGGCGGCGGATCTATGACGACCGCCTCGCGCACGTCGGGATCGCCAAGCAGGTAGGCGATCAGCTTCGATCCAGGGTCTTCGATTGGCTGAAAATACATGGCTGCGCTCGACAGGCGCTTGAGGCGGCCGAAGGCGGCTTTCTGCGGCCGGGGCAGGCTGAGCCGGGCCCTAGTTGGAGTTGCCGTGAGCGTGCCCGTGCCCGTGGCAATGGTGTTCGCCGTGATCGTGGTCATGATCATGATCGTGATCGTGTGGCAGGGGCGGCTTCACCGTTCCGGCGAGGTAATCACGCACCGCGATCAACGGATCGGCTTCGCCGCAAACCACAACTTCGATCCCGCGCTGGGCGAGGCGCGCGACGAAGCCGGGCCCGGCGCTCGCGGTGATCAGGGCGTCGACGCCGTCGATCGGGTGGGCGTCGCCGCGGAATTCGTGAAAAGCCATTTCCTTCGGCAGGTCGATGCGATCGATCTCGCACGGGCTGCACGGGCTGCTGATGTCGTACACGAGGAAGCGGCGGGTCTTGCCGGCGTGGCCGGTGACCGTCCTGAAGTTCTGGCTGGTGACTGCGACTTTCATGTTGACTGCTCCGAGGATCGTTCGTGAGTCTTAAAGCAATTGACGTGCCCATTCCGGGAGCAGTACTTGGCCATCTAAAACAGGACTTTGCGCTGAGGGACGAGGCGGCGAGGGGCTTGCGGGCAGGCAGGCGCTGTCAAACTGCCAGCGCAGCGGCAGTTCGACTGCCAGTTCAGACGGGGGGCGCGTCGGCGACGATCGCGCCGTCGACCAGCTCGACGATGCGATCGCAGCGCGCCGCGAGGCGGGGATCGTGGGTGACGATGAGAAAGCTGGTCGCGAGGGTGGCGTTCACCTCGCGCAGCAGCGCGAACACGCCGTCGGCGGTGCGCGTGTCGAGGTTGCCCGTGGGTTCGTCGGCGAGCACCAGCGAAGGCTGCATCGCCAGCGCACGCGCGATCGCCACCCGCTGCTGCTGGCCGCCGGAGAGCTGGCCAGGCCGGTTGTCCATCTGCGCATGCAGGCCGACCTGCTCGAGCAGGCCGGCAGCGCGCGCGCGCATCGCCTGATCGGGCCGCCCGCGCTCGATCAGCATCGGCATCATCACGTTCTCGAGCGCGCTAAAGGCCGGGATCAGGTGGTGGTACTGGAACACGAAGCCGATGCGCTGGCCGCGCAGGCGGGCGAGCGCGTCGTCGTCGAGGCTGGCGGTGGCCTGGCCGTCGATCGACAGGCTGCCCGCGCTCGGGCGGTCGAGCAGGCCGATTAGGTTGAGCAGGGTGCTCTTTCCCGAACCGGAGGGGCCGATGAGGGCGGCGAACTCACCGCGCGCGAGGCGCAGGTCGATGCCGTGCAGGACCTCGGTCTCGACCCCGGCGTCGCTGCGGTAGGACTTGCGCACGCCCTCGAGCTCGAGGACGGGGCAGGGCGGGGCGACTGGTTCAGCCACGGATCGCCACCACCGGATCGAGGGCGGCCGCCCGGCGGGCCGGGATCAGGGCGGCGAGGATGCCGACCGCGGTCGCGCCGCCGGCGGCGATCGCGATCAGGCCGGGCGCGACCGCGATCTCGAACATCGGCGTGCCGTCCGGATTGCGCGCGAAGACCTGCCACAGGCTGAGGAAGAGCCAGGCCAGCGCCGATCCGAGCAGCGAGCCGAGCAGGCCGACGACGCCGCCTTGCAGCAGGAAGGTGCGCAGCATCTGGCCGCGGGTCGCCCCCATCGCGCGCAGGATGCCGATCTCGCGTGAGCGCTGCACCACCGACACCACGAGCACGCTGGCGATGCCGAAGGCCACCGAGAGGCCGACGAAGAACCGGATCACGTTGCTCGACACGCTCTGCGAGCTGAGCGCGGTGAAGAACTGGGCGTTGGTGCGGATCCAGCTGTCGGCCTGCAGACCGGTGTCGTCGGCGATGCGCTGGGCGAGTATTTCCGCCGCGTAGATGTCGTGCAGGGCGAGATCGAGGCTGGAGACGCCGCCGACAAGATCGAGCAGGCTCTGTGCAGCGCGCAGGCTCACGTAGACGTTGCGCGCATTGACGCTCTTGCTGCCGAGGTCGAACAGGCCGGTGATCAGGAAGGTGTCGGTGATACCGTCGGCGGACCCGATGCGCAGCTTGTCGCCGACGCCGGCGCCGAGATCCTTCGCCAGCTCGATGCCGATCACCGCCTCGCCTGCATTGACCCGCAGTTGCCCTCCGACGATGCGGGTGGCGATGTCGACCACCCGCACGTAGTGCTCGGGCTCGATCCCGATCAGGGTGATGGACTTGTTGGCGTCGCCGCGCACCGCGAAGGCCGGCCCGGAGGCGACCGGCGACACGCCGGCGATCGCGGGCATCGCCGCGAGGCGGGTGCGGATGCGCTGCCACTGGTCGATCGAGCGCAGGCGCTGGGCCTGCTTCTGCACCAGCGGACCGAGCAGCGCGTCGTCTTGCGCACGCAGCGGACGGGCGACGTCCTCCGGTGGCAGGACCACGATGTGCGCCTGCGAGGCCAGGGTGCGCGCGAGCAGGTTGGCCTGCAGCCCGGAGAGGAGGGCGGACATGAACACGATCACCGACACCCCGACGCCGACGCCGACGATGATCAGCACGCTCTGCATGCGCCCCTCGCGCAGGAAGCGGATCGCGGCGATCCACTCGAAGGGAAGCCAGGGATGCACGCCGTCCGCCTCCTGCGTCAGCCGGCGAGCGGGCGCACGCGGTCGCCCTCGCCGATCGTGTCCTCGTGCGCAGGCACCAGCTGCTCGCCCGCGACGACTCCCTCAAGGATCTCCACGCGGCCATCGCCATGCAGGCCGGCACGCACCGGCTGGCGGCGTGCAACGCCGTCGCGCACCACCAGCACCCACGGCTGCTCACCACCCGCATCGCGCACCGTGTCGGCCGGCACCACGATCGCGCGCTCGCGCCGCGCGGTGACGATGTCGATCGAGACGGTCATGTCTTCGCGCAGGTAATCGGGGGGCTCGGGCACCCGCAGGCGCACCTCGACCGAGCCGCGCAAGGCGTCGATGACCGGGCTGATGAAGCTGATTTCGGCATCGAATCGACGCGCGGGAAAGGCGTCGGCGGACACGCGGGCGGCCTGGCCGAGGGCGAGCAGCTCGAGGTTCTTCTCGTCGATCTGGGCGACGAGCTCGGTCACGCCGAGCGGCGAGATCGTCATCAGCAGCTTGCCGGGCTGCACCGCGTCGCCCGGCTCGACGCCGCGCATCAGCAGGACGCCATCCACCGGCGCCTCGATGCGGGCGTAGGCGAGGCGGGCACGCGCGAGCGCGAGGCTGGCGCGCGCCTGGTCGACCGCGAGCCGGGCGAGGCGCTCGTCGCTGCCGCCGGGCTCGCCGCTGCCGACCTGCAGGCGCGCGGCGTGCAGCTGACTGCGGGCGACGTCCAGGCTTCGCCGCGCCTCGTCGAGTTGGGTCTGGCTGTAGAAGCCGCGCGCGACCAGTTCTCTGGTGCGCTCGAACTGTTTCTGTGCCTGCACCAGGGTGGCCTCGGCCTGGCGCACGGATTCACGGGCAAGGGGCAGGGCGAGTTCGCCCACCTGGGCGAGGCGGGCCTCGCTCTGCGCCACGCTCGCCGCCGCCTGCGCAAGCGCCGCCTGCAGCTCCTCGTCGTCGAGCTGGATCAGCGCTTGTCCGCGCACCAGCGCATCGCCTTCGCGCGCGAGAACCTGCACAACCTGCCCGGAAATCTGGCTGCCGAGTTCGACGCGCCGCGGGGAGCGCACCTTGTCGCTGACGACCACGGACTGCAGCAACTCGCCTTCATCCACATTCGCCACCACGACACGTTCGGCGAACAAAGGCAGGGCCGGAAGTACGGCGAGGAGGGCGAGGGCGGCGATCAGGACGATCCCGACGCGCAACAGGCGCGACCTGCGATCGGGCGATCCGGAGGGTGTTGCGGGCGATGCCATGCGGGCGGGCCTGTGTGCAGTGGAGCCCTGTGCGAGCGGAACCGGGATGCTAACCCGAAGCAGTCATCAGCGATAGATAAGCCGGATCTAATATTCCGGAGGCGGTTGCCGTGCTTACTCTTCCTGTCCCCGCGGGCGGCGGAAATCATCCTCGATCCAGGCGGTAGCGCTCGCGCTGCCGAGCCGGAAGTCGGGCCGCACGCGGATGCAGGCGACTTCCTCGCCGGCGTCGTCGAGCGCGCTCAGCAGGGCATGGGGTTCGTACTCGTCCGGTACGATATCGAGCCGGACCTCCCACTGGCGGTCGAGGGCGAACACGGTCTGACGCTTGTGCAGCGCGGCTTGGCGTTGTTGCTCGTGCCGTTGCAGCACCTCCGAAGCGGTCTTGACCAGGGTGTTGAAGGCCGCCTGGTCGAGCGGCTTCGGATTCTTCTTGTCGCGGCCCATGGTCCATGGGCCGACCAGCGCCGGCTCGGGCTCGCCATCCTGGTACATCGCGACCGCCCAGCCATCGTCGTCCTCGTTCTTGATCACGCGCGCGGTCCAGCCGTCGAGTTGCCACAGGCGGTCTTCACGGCGGGCAGTGATGTCAGGGGCGTCTTCGTTCGGGTCGGTGGCAGAGCTGGCGTGGGCTTGGTTCATGGTCGTGAGCAGGTCCGTGATGGGATCGGGCATCGGAAGAGCGACCGGCTCGGCGACGTCGCCGGTCGAGGTGTCGGGCGCGACCGCGCCCCGAGCGCGCGCAGCTTCGCGGCGGCGGCGAGTCGGCCGCGGCGTGGCAACGGGCACGAGCGGGTCGGCGAAGTCGAGGCTGAGTTGGGTCATGTCAGGCGGCCACGGTCCGAGCGCGTCAGTGAGCGGAGTCGCTCGGGCTTTCGGGTGCGGCGTGGGAGGTCTGCTCGAAAGCTGGAAGTCTATACAGCTGCGTATGAAAGGCAAAGATCAGGCCTTAGGATTACCGGCGTGCACGTCGCCGCCCCGCGGAAGTGACGCGCCGTCTATAACCAGCATAATGTGTATTATGTAAACTAGAAAACAGGGATGACGTCGTGCAGCGATATCACCCGAAGTGCTCGACGCGATGACGGCCCCCCTGCTCGACGACCGCGGCGCCCGATGCTCCGGACATTGGCCTAGCCGACGTCCTCCGGCGGCACCCGCCATTCGATTCGCCCTTGGCCGGCCTCCGCCAGACGCGCCTGCAGCGTGGCGGCGGCGTCCTCCGCCAGGCGGAAGCACGCTTTCACCGCCTCGTCGTGCGTGACGCTCAGCAGGCTGGCGCCCGCGAGCTCCAGTTCGCGCCGCAACAGCCCCTCGAGCGCATACGGGACCGCGCAGCACAGCGTCGTCAGCCGCAAGATCGGCACCTTGTCCGCCTGCAGCAGCGCCTGCGCCACCGCATCCGTGTAGGCGCGCACCAGTCCGCCCGCCCCCAGCCTGACGCCGCCGAAATAGCGGACCACGGTGGCGAGCACGCCTTCGAGATCCTGATGCCGCAGTACTTCGAGCATCGGCCGGCCGGCGGTGCCGCTCGGCTCGCCGTCATCCACCGCCGCCGACTGCCCGCCGGCGAGCAGCGCCCAGCACACGTGGCTTGCGCCGGGGTGCTGCGCCCACAGCGCCGCCACCGCCTGCTGCGCGCTGGGCCGGTCAGCCATCGGCTGCACGCAGCCGATGAAGCGGCTTTTCCTGATGATCAGTTCGCTATGGACGGCGGCGGCGAGGGTCTGCGGCATGGCGGCGATTCTATCCGATGGCCCGGCAGAGGCCGCCAGGGGCTCGTCAGCCGGCTTCGCCGCCGGGATTCGATCGCGCCAGAAACCATCATGAAGCCCCTCCCCTCGAGGCGCCCTCCTCGCGCCGGAATGCAGCCAGTTCCGCACGCAGGGCCCGGATCTCGGTCAGCACTTCGTCGTGATCGAGATCCACCAGCGCCCGGGTCTTCGCCTGCTCGTCATGCTCCACTTCACTCATGGCGTCGACGACGATCGCGATGAAAAGGTTGAGCACCGCAAAGGTCGTCAGCAGGATGAACACGACGAAGAAGATCCACGCATACGGGTGGGCCTCGATGACCGGGCGCGCGATGCCCATCGACCACGACTCCAGCGTCATGACCTGGAACAAGGTGTAGAAGGAAGCGCCGATCGTGCCGAACCACTCGGGGAAATCGCCGCCGAAGAGCTTGGTCGTCATCACGGACGCCACATAGAACACGAGCAGCAACAAGGTGAGGACGGACCCCATGCCGGGAATCGCTTTCAGCAACGCGCTCACCACCTTGCGCATCGACGGGACGACGGAGATGAGGCGCAGTGCGCGCAGGATGCGCAACGAGCGCAGCACCGAGAAGCCCGCCCCGAACGGCGCAAGCGTAATCGCGACGATCGTGAAATCGAACACGTTCCAGCCGCTGCGGAAGAATCGGAGTCGATAGACGATGAGTTTCATCGCGATCTCGACCACGAAGACGAGCAGTGCGGCGCGATCGAGTGCGAGCATGAGGCCGCCCGCCCGGGCCATCACCGTCGGCGAGGTCTCGAGCCCCAGGGTGACGGCATTGATGACGATGACCGCGATGACGAAGCGCTGGAAGCGGGGAGATTCGACGATGCGTTGCAGGGAATCGATCATGATTTTGAACGGGAATACGAAGGATTGAGGGAGAACCCGGGAAGCCGCCGCGCGACTGGGCGGCAATCCCGAGCCCATTCAGACGAGGTTTTTTGCCTTGCGCGACGCATGCCACAGGCTCGCCGCGATCGCAATGGCGAGGATGGTCCCGACCACCGCGAGCGAGACCAGCACCGGGATCTTCACCCAATCGACGATCAGCATCTTGGTGCCGATGAAGACCAGGATCGCGGCCAGGCCGTACTTGAGCAGCTCGAAGCGGTCACCGAGGTCGGCAAGCAGGAAGTACATCGCGCGCAGGCCAAGGATCGCGAAGAGGTTCGAGGTCAGCACGATGAAGGGGTCGGTGGTGATCGCGAAGATCGCCGGGATGCTGTCGACCGCGAAGATCACGTCGGAGATCTCCACCAGCACGAGCGCGAGGAACAGCGGCGTCATCATCCGCACCCCGTCGCGCATGACGAAGAAGCGCTCGCCTTCCAGCCGCTCGGTGACCGGATAGTGGTTGCGGATCCAGCGGATGAAGGGGTTCTTCTCGAGGTCCGGGTCGTGTTCGGAAAACCACGCCATCTTGATGCCGGTGATGACGAGGAAGGCGCCGAAAAGGTAGAGGATCCAGTGGAACTCGGTGATCAGCCAGCTGCCGGCGAAGATCATGATCGTGCGCAGCGCGATCGCGCCGACGATGCCGTACAGCAGCACGCGGCGCTGCAGCTCCAGCGGCACCGCGAAGAAGCTGAAGATCATCATCCATACGAAGACGTTGTCGACCGCGAGCGACTTCTCGACCAGGTAGCCGGTGACGAAGGCGAGCGCCTTCTCGTTGGCGAGCGCGCGTCCGAGTGTGCCGTCCAGATACCACCACAGGCCGCCGGCGAACAGCAGCGAGACCGTCACCCAGGCGAGCGACCAGCCCGCCGCCTCTTTCAGGGACACGCGATGCTGCCTGCCGCCGCCGAAGGCAAGCAGGTCCACCAGCAGCATCGTCACCACGATGGCGGCGAACGCCGCCCACATCCACCACGTTCCGATCGACTCCATCGCACGCTCCGCACAAAACACAAAAGGGCCTGTTCCCGAAGGACACAGACCCTTGCGTGAGCTCTGCGCGCACGGACCCTGCCCTTCGGGCAAGGTCTCGCTCGCAACGAAATCGCTGCCTGCAGCACCGGGCGACTGTCTTGCGACAATCCTGCCGTGATGACGATGCTGCAGCGTGAAAAGCTACTCCCCTTGATGGAGCGCGAGTGTAGGTCTCGCCACGGCAAAGTCAAGAGGGACTGTCGACTTGCTTACGGAAATGTAATTCCGGGGTCAGCTTGCCGTCGGGTTCGGCGTGTCAGACTGCACTTCAACCCCATCAACCGGAAGACGCACATGAAGTCGAGAAGTGCACTGGGCGGACTCATCGCGAGCCTGATGATCGTCAGCGGCGCTGCCCTCGCGCAGAGCCCCACGCGCGTGGAGGTCTTCAAGAGCGCGTACTGCGGGTGCTGCGGCAAGTGGGTCGAGCACCTGCGCGAGAACGGCTTCGACGTCGTCACCAAGGACGTGGACGACGTCCCTGCTGCCCGCGAGCGCCTCGGCATGCCCGAGCGTTACGGCTCCTGCCACACCGCCAAGGTGGGGCAATACTCGATCGAGGGCCATGTGCCCGCGGCCGACGTCCGTCGTCTGCTCGCCGAGTCTCCGACGGCGGTTGGTCTGGCAGCCCCGGGCATGCCTCAGGGCTCGCCCGGAATGGAGACCGCGAACCCGCAACCCTACGAGACCCTGCTGGTTCATCCGGACGGGGGATCGAGCGTCTTTGCCCGCCACTGACCGGTCACGGACGGTGCGCCCTGCGTCGCCGTCCGCTACCCTGTCGACCAAGACAAGACCGATCGCGACAGGAGAGCGCATCATGCTGGTCGATGGACGTTGGGTGGATAAGTGGCAGCCGGTACAGGCAAGCGATGACCAGGGTCGATTCATTCGTCAGGACTCGGGCTTTCGACATCGCATCGGCGCAGACAGCCCCGAGGGTTTCGCCCCGGAAGCCGGGCGCTACGTGCTGTACGTGGCATACGTCTGCCCCTGGGCGTGCCGCACCCTGATCGCGCTGCGGCTCAAGGGGCTGGAGCACGCGATGGACGTCCGTGTGGTCGACCCGCGCCTCACCGACCAGGGCTGGGCCTTCAGCGGCGAACTCGGCACCGACCTCGACGACATCAACGGCGCGCGCCACGTACACGCACTGTACACCCTGGCGGACCCCGCCTACACGGGACGGGCGACCGTGCCCCTGCTCTGGGACAGGTCGCGCGGCACCATCGTGAATAACGAATCGGCCGACATCCTGCTGATCCTCAACGACGATTTCAGCGGCCTGGCGCGCCACCCGGTCGACCTGCGGCCGGCAGCCCTGGTCGAGGCGATCGACGCGGCCAACGCGCGCCTCTACGCGGACTTCAACAACGGCGTGTACCAAGCGGGATTCGCGACCACGCAGAGGGCGTACGGGGAGGCGGTCCGGCGGGTTTTCGAGTGCCTCGACTGGATGGACGCCCGCCTCGCGAACGCCCGCTGGCTGGTCGGCGAACAGCCCACCGAGACCGACGTCCGCGCCTTCGTGACGCTGGCCCGCTTCGACCTCGCGTACTACGGGCTCTTCAAGTGCAATCTGCGCCCGCTCGCCGCCTACCCGAACGTGATGGCCTATTTCCGCCGCTTGCTGGCGAAGCCGGCGTTCGCCAGCAGCGTGCGCGCGGACCACATCAAGGCCGGGTACTACTCGATCAGAGCGTTGAACCCGACCGGGATCGTGCCGGCCGGGCCGCTTCTCGACTATCTCTGAACACCGTCGTCGCTCACACCCGAAACCATCATCGAGGGTTGAAAACCTCAGCGGCGCCGGCCAGTTGCGGCAAAGGCCTCGACCTTCTTGGTCGGCCCTGAAACGATGAGCAGATCACCGGCGCGCACCGTGCTGCTCGGCGTTGCATGCTGAAAGTCCTCGTGCGCGCGCTTGATGCCGACCACGGTGATGCCGAATTTCTCGCGCACGCCCGACTCGGCGAGGGTCAGGTCTGAGGTGGCTGCCGGTGCATGGATCTTGGCGATCGCAAAACCGTCGTCGAATTCGATGTAGTCGATCATTCGCCCGCTGATCAGGTGAGCGACACGCTCGCCCATGTCAGCCTCGGGATAAACCACATGATGCGCGCCGATACGCTCGGCGAGCTTGCCATGCTCGGGTGTCATCGCCTTCACCCAGATATCGGGTATCTCGAGTTCGGTGAGCGCCATGACCGTCATCAGGCTGGCGGCGAGGTCGCCGCCGATGCCCACGATGGCATGCGCGAAGTCGGCAACGCCGAGTTGGCGCATGGTCATCGCACTGGTCGCGTCGGCCTGCACGGCATGGGTGAGCAGGTCGGCCCACTCGTGGACCGGCTCCGCGTTGCGATCGATCCCCATGACGTCATGCCCGAGCTGCATCAGCGACTGCGCAACGGCGCCGCCGAAGCGCCCCAGGCCCATCACGACCACGCTGTCGCCCTTGGCGAACGAGAACTGTTCGGTAAATAGTCTAGCCAACAACGGGATGCTCCTCAGGATAGCGGTACGGCATGCGGTGCTCGCCCAGCGCAAGCGAGGCGGCGAGCGTGATCGTACCGACCCGGCCGACGTACATCAGCAGGGCCAGCATCAGCTGGGCCGATTCGGGCAGATCGGCGGTGATGCCGGTGGACAGGCCCACCGTGCCGAAGGCCGAAATGACCTCGAAGATGATCTTGTCCGTCGCGATGTCGGTGGTGCGCAGGATGAAAAGCGTGCCGAGCACGACCATTGCGCTGCCGAGCACGAGCACGGTGATGGCCTGGCGCTGCGAAGACAGACTGATCCGCCGGCCGAAGGCCTCGGTGTCCGACCTGCCGCGTATCTCGGCGATCACCAGCAGCGCGAGGATCATCGCCGTGCCCACCTTGACCCCGCCGGCGGTGCCCGCGCTGCCGCCGCCGATGAACATCAGGAAATAGTGCAGGCCGAGGCTTTCATGCGTCAGTCCGCCGATGTCGATCGAGTTGAAGCCGGCGGTGCGCGAGGACACCGAGGCGAAGATCGCAGAGAGCATCTTGTCCGGCACCGACATCGTCCCGAGCGTCCTCGGGTTGGACCACTCGAAGGCCAGCAGCGTGAGCGCCCCGCCGGCCAGGAGTATCCCCGTGCCCAGCAGCGTCAGCTTCGTATGCACCGACCAATGGTGCGGGTCCCCGGGTTTGTTGCGCAGATCGTGCAGGACCGGAAAGCCGAGTCCGCCAAGCACGATCGCCAGCATGATCGGGAGCAGGAAGATGCCGTCGGTGGCATAGCGCACCAGGCCGTCGGCGTGGATGGAGAAGCCCGCGTTGTTGAACGCCGAGATCGCATGGAAGACGCCGCTCCAGACGGCTTCGCGCCAGGGCAGTTCGTAAGTGCTCTGTAGCCGCACGGTCAGTACGAGCGCAGCCAGCGATTCGACAATCACGGTGACGATCAGCACCAGCTTGGCGACGCTGGTGACGTCGCCGATGCCGAGCGTGTGCGTTTCGGTCTGGACGGTGAGCCGGGTGCGCAGGCGCAGCGAGCGGTTGACCATCAGTCCGAGCAGGGTAGCGGCAGTCATCATGCCGAACCCGCCGATCTGGAACAGCGCCATGAGCACCCACTGCCCGAAGGGGGACCAGTAGCTGCCCGTATCGACCGTCACGAGGCCCGTGACGCATACCGCCGACACCGAGGTGAAGAGCGCGACGACCCAGGGCGCACCCGTCGCCTCCGCGTGCGACACAGGCAGCATCAGCAGCGCCATTCCGATCAGAATCGTGATCAGGAAGGCCAGCGGAACGACGCGGGCGGGATGCTGGACCTCTCGAATCCGCAAGGAAGCCTCGAAACAGTGTCGTTATGGGTCGATTGGGCGCATGGTCGGCGCTGATCATACTCCGAGCGGACAGCCACGCAGCCCCTTCGAGCGCCCCTCACCCGAGCGCGAGCGTCTCGGGCAGGCAGCGCTCGGCCAGGGTATGCGAGAGTTGCGCAGCGGCAGCCCGCAGGCAGTCCTCGAGCCGGCGGCTCAGTACGGAAGCGGGCGCACTGCCATTGCGCAAAAGATGGACGTCGAAGCGCATCGCCGGCGCGAGCCGCAGCACCACGACGCGTTCGGGTGCCAGCGTCGCGGCGGTGAAGCCGTCGACGAAGGCATAGCCGAGCCCCTGCTCCACCAGCGTCGCGGCCAGCGCATACGTTTGCACGCGCAAGGCGCGGTGCGCCTGCCAGCCGATCTGCTCCAGCCGCACGGCCAGGCGCTCGCCCAGCGGTGTGGCCTCGGCGAGCGCGACGAAGGGACGCCCGGCCAGCCAGGCGCGCGCGCCGGGACGCGGGGTCTCGATCGCCCATGCGCGCGGCGCGACCAACACCATCTCGCCTTGCGCGAATGCTGCCGCGGAGAGCGCG
>NZ_MBFM01000002.1:169538-179745 GCF_001696715.1 Thauera phenolivorans
TCAGCACCAGCTTGGCGACGCTGGTGACGTCGCCGATGCCGAGCGTGTGCGTTTCGGTCTGGACGGTGAGCCGGGTGCGCAGGCGCAGCGAGCGGTTGACCATCAGTCCGAGCAGGGTAGCGGCAGTCATCATGCCGAACCCGCCGATCTGGAACAGCGCCATGAGCACCCACTGCCCGAAGGGGGACCAGTAGCTGCCCGTATCGACCGTCACGAGGCCCGTGACGCATACCGCCGACACCGAGGTGAAGAGCGCGACGACCCAGGGCGCACCCGTCGCCTCCGCGTGCGACACAGGCAGCATCAGCAGCGCCATTCCGATCAGAATCGTGATCAGGAAGGCCAGCGGAACGACGCGGGCGGGATGCTGGACCTCTCGAATCCGCAAGGAAGCCTCGAAACAGTGTCGTTATGGGTCGATTGGGCGCATGGTCGGCGCTGATCATACTCCGAGCGGACAGCCACGCAGCCCCTTCGAGCGCCCCTCACCCGAGCGCGAGCGTCTCGGGCAGGCAGCGCTCGGCCAGGGTATGCGAGAGTTGCGCAGCGGCAGCCCGCAGGCAGTCCTCGAGCCGGCGGCTCAGTACGGAAGCGGGCGCACTGCCATTGCGCAAAAGATGGACGTCGAAGCGCATCGCCGGCGCGAGCCGCAGCACCACGACGCGTTCGGGTGCCAGCGTCGCGGCGGTGAAGCCGTCGACGAAGGCATAGCCGAGCCCCTGCTCCACCAGCGTCGCGGCCAGCGCATACGTTTGCACGCGCAAGGCGCGGTGCGCCTGCCAGCCGATCTGCTCCAGCCGCACGGCCAGGCGCTCGCCCAGCGGTGTGGCCTCGGCGAGCGCGACGAAGGGACGCCCGGCCAGCCAGGCGCGCGCGCCGGGACGCGGGGTCTCGATCGCCCATGCGCGCGGCGCGACCAACACCATCTCGCCTTGCGCGAATGCTGCCGCGGAGAGCGCGACGTGGCCCGGCGGTTCGATCGCGATGCCGACATCGACCTCGAAGGCGAGCAGATGGGCCTCGATCTCGTGCGTGTGACTCGCCCACAGGTCGCACTCGACACCGGGCTGCGCCGCACGCATCGCCGCGAGCGCGGCCGGCAGCACACTGGTGGCCAGCGAGGGCGTGGCCGCCACCCTTAACAGACCCGATGCGCCGTGGCGCAGGTTGGCCGACAAGGCGTCGATGCGCGCAATCTCGTCCCAGGCGCGCTGCACCTGCGAGAATAGGGCCTGCGCCTCCGGCGTCGGCAGCAGACGACCGCGTTTGCGCTCGAAGAGCGCGAACCCCAGCCCCGCCTCCGCATGCTGCAGCACGCGCGACACGACCGGCTGCGACACGTGCAGCAGGCGCGCGGCCTCGCTGACCGAGCCAGTCATCATCACCGCCCGAAACACCTCGATCTGACGCAACCTCATCGCGACCATGTCTCCAGAACATACCCGAAGGCATCATCTGGATAACGGCCCTTGTCCGCAAGACCCAAAGTCGACGCGCAGGGCACGCGTCTGGCGGGCCGATTCACTGGAGCATCGGGTTCATGCACATCGTCGTCATCGGCGCCGGCATCGTCGGCCTCACCACTGCCTGGTATCTGCGACAGGAGGGGCATCGCGTCACGCTGGTGGAGCGCGCCCCGACGGTCGGCATGGGCGCCAGCCACGCCAACGGCGGTCAGCTCAGCTACCGCTACGTCGCTCCCCTGGCCGATCCGGACGTGCTCGAAAAATTGCCTGGCTGGATGTTGCAGCGCGACGCGCCGGTGCGCTTCCGCCCGCGCTTCGATCCCCAGCAGTGGCGCTGGCTGCTGCGCTTCCTGAAGGCGTGCAACCGCCACGACAAGGCGCGCTCGATCGCCAGCCTGCTGCCGCTGGCACTGCACAGTCGGGCGTTGACGCACGAGCTGGTCGACACGCATGGGCTGGCGTTCGACTTCGTACGCAACGGCAAGCTGGTCGTGCATCGCGACGCCCGCAGCTTCGAGGAAGCGCGTCGCCTGCTCGAGTCCGCCCCCGAACTCACCGCAGCCCAGCAGGCACTGGACGGAGAGGCATGCATCGCACTGGAGCCGGCGCTGGCACGGCTGCGCGGCCGTATCGTCGGCGGCATCCACACGCCCGCCGAGGACGCGGGCGACTGCCTCAAACTCTGCCGCGCGCTCGCGGCGCGCATGACCGGGGCGCCGAACCCGGTGAAATTTGCATTCGGACGCGAGGTGCACGGATTCGCGCGGAGCGGAAGCCGGATCACTGCGGTGATCACCGACGCGGGCGCGATCGACTGCGAGGCCTGCGTGCTCGCCACCGGTGCTGCAGCGTCCGCTCTGCTGCGCCCGCTCGGCGTCGATGTCCCGATCTACCCCGTCAAGGGCTACAGCATCAGCGTTCCGATCCGCGCCGGCGCGAACGCACCCGCGATCAGCGTGACCGATTTCCAGCGCAAAGTCGTCTATGCCCGCCTCGGCTCGCAGCTGCGCGTGGCCGGCATGGCCGACATCGTCGGCCACGACTCGCGTATTTCCCGCGACCGCATCACCGCCCTGCTGGCAGAGACCGGAAACTGCTTCGGGGACGGTTTCGATTTCGGCGCAGCGACCCCCTGGGCGGGTCTGCGCCCCGCGACCCCGACCGGTCGCCCGATCATCGATCGCGCCGGCGCCGACAACCTGTGGCTCAACCTCGGCCACGGGGCCCTCGGCTTCACGCTCGCAGCGGGCAGCGCGCAGCTGCTCGCCGATCGGATCGCCGGGCGCGAGCCGGCCTGTCCGGACGAGGATTTTCGGGTCGAGGCCCCTTCGTCTCGATCCCGGCGTTCTGCTTGCACTACGGTACTTCAGACACCTTCTTCCCAGCCCCGCTCGCTCAGGGCGCCAGTCGCTCCCTCACCCAGCGCCCGTCCTCGGCCAGCCGGTAGCGGATGCGGTCGTGCAGCCGCGAGGTCCGGCCCTGCCAGAACTCCCAGTAGTCGGGCACCAGCCGGTAGCCGCCCCAGTGCGGCGGGCGCGGCGGATGGAGACCGTACTTGAGACCGAGCTCGGCGGCGCGCGCCACGATCGAGGTGCGCCCCGGGATCACCTCGCTCTGCGGCGAGGCCCAGGCGCCGATGCGGTGGTTGAGCGGGCGACTCGCGAAGTAGGCGTCGGACTCCTGTTCCGGCAGCTTCTCCACCCTGCCCTCGATGCGCACCACGCGCTCGAGCTCGACCCAGTGGAACTGCAGCGCGGCATAAGGCGTTGCCGCCAGCTCGCGGCCCTTGCGGCTGTTGTAGTTCGAGTACCAGACGATCCCGCGCGCGTCGACGTCCTTGATCAGCACCGGCCGGCACGAGGGGCGGCCACCCTCGCCCACCGTGGCCAGCGTCATCGCGTTGGGTTCGGGGATGCCGCGGCGCAAGGCCTCGGCCATCCAGGCCTCGAACTGCCGCAGCGGTTCGCTCGCGGTCTGGTGTTCTTCGAGCGCGCCTTGCTCATAGCTCTTGCGGAGGTCGGAAAGCGGGGTCCGGTCGGTCATGGCAGCACTCCATGGGTTTGCACGAATTGAAGCACAAAGCGGCAGCGAGGGCCGCGACAATCGCGGCCTCGGGCACTATGTTGACGACTGGCGCCGGCCGCGCCCCGGATCTCGCGGGCGCTCGGCAGCCCCGATCGACGCGAACCGGAGTTCCGCCATGAGCCAGACCGAACAGCACCCCGTCCTCGCCGCCATCCACCGTCGTCGTTCCGTCCGCAGCTATCTGCCGCAGACGGTGGATCGGGCGACGCTCGAAAGAATCCTCGACGCGGCGGTGCAGGCGCCCACAGCGATGCACGGCGAGCCCTGGGCATTCGCGGTCGTGCAGGACCGCGACCTGCTTCAGCGCCTGTCCGAACGCGCCAAGGCGCTCTTTCTCGACCACGCTGCCGAGGCGGGCACGCCGGCGGCGCCCGGCAGCGAGATCCACGCGATGATGAGCGACCCCGGCTTCAACATCTTCTACGATGTTGGCACCCTCGTCGTCATCTGCCGCAGCACCGCCAGCCCCTATGCCGACGCGGACTGCTGGCTCGCCGCCGAAAACCTGATGCTGGCCGCGGTCGCCGAAGGCCTGGGCACCTGTTGCATCGGTCTCGCGCTCGGCGCCCTCGAGCTCGACGAGAGCCGGCGCGAGCTCGGCATTCCCGACGCAGGCGCCGCGGTGGCCGCGATCATCGTCGGCGTGCCGCGCGAGGTGCCGCCGAGCTCGCCACGGAAGCCGCCACAGATCCTGTGCTGGAAGGAGTGACCGGCACACCTGGGGCCGACCCTTGACGCGGGCCGGCGGCCCCGCATTCGCAAAACCGTAACGCCCTCCTCACACACTGGGTGCTGCCAGGCGCGCCGCCGGCCCGGCACCCAGCATTCGACGACAGGAGGAAGCGTGCATATCAGAAGTGGATTCGGGTTTCTCGCGCACATCGACCACTATCGGACGGCGACGCAGCGCCAGGCCGGGATGGCGGGCGCCACGCAGGCCACCTTCATCTGCCGGCGCTGCGGTCAGCGCCGCGCGGCCTATGGGCGGCGCCAGGTGGTCAAGGGCATGGCACGACACGGATTTCACTGCGCGCACTGCGTGAAGGAGCGGACGAGCGGCGCCAACGCCCCGCCCGCCCCGCTGGCCGCCTGAAGGGCGCGCGGCCGGGGCCCGCGCGACGAGCTGTAACAAAACGGGAGGATGCTCGTCACCGGTGCACCACCGGCCCGGTATCCGGGCCGGCATGCGACCGGGGCGCCCTGCCCCGTATACTGGCATCCGTTCAACCCTCGGGCTGCGCCGACATCATGGTCTGCTCCCCCAAGCGCGAAAAGCTGGTGATCTTCGACGTCGATGGCACGACGGTCGACGCCTTCCATGCAATCGAGCAGAGCTTCCTGCGCCATGGCATGGCGATCGGCGATCACGCCCGCTTCCAGAAGCGCCGCAAGCTGTTCAAGTATCTCGGCGGGCTGCGCGAGTTCCCGACCAACCTGCGGCGCCAGTTCGGCAAGCAGAGCCGCAGCCGGCTGCTCGCGACGCTGACCGATTTCTACCGCGACGAGGCACGCCTCTATCCGGGCATCGACGCCCTGCTGCGCACCGTGCTCGCCGACCCCGGCGTGCGCGTCGGCCTCGTCACTCGCAACGTGACCGTCGAGCCGATGGAGACCCTGCGCTGCCTGTTCGCGCGCCACGACATCGATACCGCTGCCTTCGATTTTTTCGCCTGCCTGCCCTTGCGCGAGGACAAGACGCTGCACTTCCGGCGCGCGCGCGAGCACTTCGGTATCAATCCCGCGCGCAGCTATGCCTGTGGCGACGAGTACGGCGACTACCGGGCCGCGATCGGCGCCGCGATGTATCCCTTCGTGGTCGCCTACGGCATGGAGGACCGCAACCGGCTGCGCGAGCGCTTCGGCGTGCCGGCGGAGTACATCCTGCCCTCGCCGCAGGACTTCGCCGAACGGCTGCTGGACACGCTCGAACTTCAGGGCGCCGGGTGCGGCTGAGTCCGATCCTCCGCTGCGCCGTCTCGGCGCCCAGGCCTCAGTCGGCGGCGACCGCCGCACGGCCGAGCTCGAAAGCCTTACGGTTGAGCTCGAGCAACGCGGGCTTGCGGGCGCCGAAGCGAGCGAGTACGGCGTCGAGCAGGACATCGGCCGGGAACGGCAGGCGGTCGGCCATCGCGCCCAGCATCACGGTGTTGCCGAGCCGGATGTTGCCGAGATCCGTGGCGAGGCTACTGGCGTCGAAGGCGTGCACCTCGATGCCGAGCGCGCGCAGGCCTCCGATCGGGTCCTCGGGATAGGAGTACAGGCCGATCTCGACGATCGGCGGCACGATCCGGCCGACGTTGACCAGCACCACCGCGCGCGGACGCAGCATGTGCGCCCAGCGCAGCGCCTCGGCCGCCTCGAAGCCTACCAGCAGGTCGGCGTCGCCCGGCATGATCTGCGGCGAGAGCACCTCGCGGCCGAAGCGCAGGTGCGAGGTGACGACCCCGCCGCGCTGGCTCATGCCCGCGACTTCGGTCTTCTTGACATCGTAGCCGAGCGACAGCGCCGCCTCGGCAAGGATCTCGGTGGCGGTCATGACGCCCTGCCCGCCGATGCCGCACACCAGGATGTTGGTGATCGCGTCCCGGCTGCCCTGCCCTGTCTCGCTCATCGCACCGCCCTCAGATCTGCTTGTGGAGGAATTTCACCGGATGCTCGGGCTTGGCATGCACGATCGCCTCCGGCGCGCAGGGCTGGACGCAGAGTCCGCAGCCGGTGCAGGCCGCGGTCTCGATGCGTACGAAGGCGAGGTCCACCGTCTTGCCCGACGGCTTGACCACGCTGTCGCGGCGGGTCACGTGGATCGCCGGACAGCCCACGTCGAGGCAGTTCGCGCAGCCGGTGCACTTGTCGGCGATCACCCGGTACGGCGGGGTCGCCTCGTAGTGGTCGATCAGCACGCAGGGCCGGTCGGTGATGATCACCGAGGGTTCGGGAATCTTCGTCTCCTCGCGCAAGGCCTTGAACAGCACTGGCAGCTGGTAGGGGTCGAGCACCCGGATGCGCTCCTTCCGCACCCCGAGCGCCTCGCACAGCTTGGCGAAGTCGACCCGAGGTGCCTCCTCGCCGTGGATGTCGCGTCCACTGCCCGGATTCTCCTGGCCGCCCGTCATCCCGACCGTGCGGTTGTCCAGCAGCAGGATGGTGACGTTGCCGCGGTTCCAGGTGATGTCGAGCAGGCCCTGCATGCCCATGTGCATGAAGGTCGAGTCGCCGATCACCGCGACCACCGAGCGCTTGGCGTCGATCTCGCCGCGTCCCTTGTCCATGCCGAGCGCGACGCCCATCGAGGCGCCCATCGAGATGCAGCTGTCGAGCGCGTTCCAGGGCTGGCCGGCGCCCAGGGTGTAGCAGCCGATGTCGCCCGAGATGGCAACGTTGCGGACCTGCGCGAGGGTGTAATAGATGCCGAGGTGCGGGCAGGCGACGCACATCGTCGGCGGCCGCGGGAACAGGAGCTGCAGCGGCGCATGCGGCAGCTCCGTCACGGGCTCGCCGAGCAGGCGGGCGACCGCCGGCTTGAGCACGTCGGGCGAGAGTTCGCCGGTGGGTGGCAGCACGTCCTTGCCCCTGCAGGCGATGCCGGCCGCGCGCAGCTCGGTCTCGAGCAGCGGCTCGGTCTCCTCCACCACCAGCAGCTGGTCGACGCGCGCCGCCAGCGCCCGCGCCTGTGCGAGCGGCAGCGGATGGGACTGGCCGAGCTTGAGCACCGGCGCATCCGGGAAGCTCTCGCGCACGTGCATGAAGGCCGGGCCGGAGGTGACGAAGCCGATCCGACGGTCGCTGCCCTCGACCATGCGGTTGAAGGGGCTCGCCTCACTCGCGGCCCGCAGGGCGAGGTCGCGCTCGTACATCGACGACACCCGCGGCTTGGCATTGCCCGGCACCATCACCCATCGCCGCGGGTCCTTGACGAAGCCGCGCGGCTCATGGCGCTCCGGCGTACCGGGGATGACCCGACCCTTCACATGGCAGACGCGGGTGGTCAGGCGAACGATCACCGGACAGGAGAATCGCTCGGAGAGATCGAAGGCGGCGCGCGCCATGTCGTAGGACTCCTGCGCGTCGGCCGGCTCGAGCAGCGGCAGATGGGCGAAGCGTCCCCAGTAGCGCGAATCCTGTTCGTTCTGCGACGAGGACATGCCGACGTCGTCGGCCACGGCGATCACCAGACCGCCCTCGCTGCCGGTCACGGTGATCGTCATCAGTGCGTCTGCGGCGACGTTGAGACCGACGTGCTTCATCGCGCAGAAGGCGCGAGCGCCCACCATCGAGGCGCCGAGCGCGACTTCGAGCGACACCTTCTCGTTGACCGACCACTCGGTATACAGCCCCGGATGGGGTTCGCGTGCGAGCGCCTCGAGGATCTCGGTGGAAGGGGTGCCCGGGTAGGCCGCCGCGACCCGGCAGCCGGCATCGCGCACGGCGAGCGCCACCGCCTCGTTACCGGAAAGGAAGAGCCGGACGGGCGCCGGTGCGGTAGACACTGCACTCATTGGGGGAGACTCCAGGGCATGGTACGTAATGTGCTAAAGCTACCCAGCCCCCGCTGCAGTGCGATTGACCGAGATCAACCGCACTGCAATATCCGGTCCGATCGGCCGGCTTCGACCCCGGGCGGCGAGCACTGTGTGCTTCGGGTTTGCGCTCGATCAACAATGGCGCGCTGCAAAATTCGCAAGATGGGGCGAGTCCACGAATCCCTCGAACTCCATGCCCAAAGAACTCTGGAACGATGCCGCCGGCGGCTTCCACCCGATCAGCGCGTCCGATTTCCTGCCCCGGGAACGCCTTCGGGAAATTCAGCTGCGTCGGCTGCAGGCGACCGTGGCCCGGGTATGGGATCACGTGCCGCTGATGCGCCAGCGCCTGTCGGCCTGCGAACTCGGGCGCGACGCCATCGGGCGCCTGGCGGACATCGCCCGCCTGCCTTTCACGGTGAAGGCGGACCTGCGCGACACCTACCCCTTCGGTCTGTTCGCCAGCCCGATGCCCGAGGTGGTGCGCCTGCACGCGTCCTCGGGCACCACCGGCAAGCCGATCGTCGTCGCCTACACCGAGGAGGACGTGCAGGTGTGGGCCGAGGCGATGACCCGCACCTTCGCCAGCTGCGGGCTGCACCGCGGCGACATCGTGCAGAACGCCTTCGGCTACGGGCTGTTCACCGGCGGCCTGGGCGCGCACTACGGCGCGGAGGGGCTGGGCGCGACGGTGATCCCGGTCTCGGGCGGCAACACCGAGCGCCAGATCATGCTGCTGCGCGATTTCGGTGCCACCGCGATCTGCTGCACGCCGAGTTTCTTCGTGCATCTGGCAGAGAAGGCCCGTGAGATGGGCATCGACCTGCGCACGCTGCCGCTGCGGGTGGGCGTGTTCGGCGCCGAACCGTGGTCGGACGGCATGCGCGAGCGCATCGAGACGGAAAACGGCATCGAGGCTTTCGACATCTACGGCCTGTCGGAGATCACCGGCCCCGGCGTGGCCGCCGAATGCAGCGAACACGACGGCCTGCACGTGTTCGAGGATCACTTCTATCCCGAGATCATCGATGCCGAAACCGGCCTCCCGCTGCCGGACGGCGAAGAGGGCGAACTCGTGCTGACCACGCTGAGCAAGCGGGCGATGCCGATGATCCGCTATCGCACCCGCGACATCACCGCGATTCTGCCCGAGCCCTGCGCCTGCGGCCGCACCCTGCGCCGCATCCGCCGCATCGCGCGCCGCGACGACGACATGTTCATCATCCGCGGCGTCAACGTGTTCCCGTCCCAGGTCGAGTCCGCCCTGCTCGAGGTCGAGGGCACCCTGCCCCACTACCAGATCGTCCTCAGCCGCCAGGCCGGGCTCGACCAGATGACGGTCGAGGTGGAGGTCACGCCCGAGGTGTTCAGCGACAAGGTGCGCGCGCTCGAGGCGCTGCGCGGACGCATCGCGCACGCGATCGAGCACACGATCGGCATCCGCGTCGGCTTGCGTCTGGTCGGCCCGCAGAGCATTCCGCGCAGCGAGGGCAAGGCGAAGCGACTGATCGACCGTCGCCATGACTGAACCGCAGCCACGCGTCCATCACACGGTGTCCGCCATGAAGATTCCCCAGCTCTCCGTCTTCCTCGAGAACCGGCCCGGCAGCCTGCTGCCCCCGCTGCAGCTGCTCGCCGAGGCGGGCCTCAACCTGGCGGGCCTCAGCCTCGCCGACACCGCACAGTTCGGCATCCTGCGCCTCGTCCTCAAGGACTGGGCCCGCGCCCGCGAGTTGCTCGAGCGGGCCGGCTGGGTGGTGAAGCGCAACGACATGGTGGCGATCGACGTCGACGACGCGCCCGGCGGGCTGGTGCGCGCGCTCGAGGTGCTGACGGCGGCGGGCAAGGACATCGAGTACATGTACGCGTTCTACCTGCGCCGGGACGGCCGGGTGGTGCTGTTGTTCCGCTTCGACGACCCCGACGGCGCGATTGCCGCGCTCGACGATGCGGGGATCGCGATGCTGCCCGCCCGTGTTCTCCTCGGCGAGTGAGAATGCGGTCCGAGGGTTGTGTCGGCCGGCGGCGGAATGTGGCAACCTGTGCACCTCAATTCAAATCCCGAGATTTCCGCCATGACGAAAACCGTGAACCCCGCGCCCACCCTCACCCTCGCCAACGGCGTCGAGATGCCCC
>NZ_MBFM01000002.1:179755-272217 GCF_001696715.1 Thauera phenolivorans
CTGATCGACCGTCGCCATGACTGAACCGCAGCCACGCGTCCATCACACGGTGTCCGCCATGAAGATTCCCCAGCTCTCCGTCTTCCTCGAGAACCGGCCCGGCAGCCTGCTGCCCCCGCTGCAGCTGCTCGCCGAGGCGGGCCTCAACCTGGCGGGCCTCAGCCTCGCCGACACCGCACAGTTCGGCATCCTGCGCCTCGTCCTCAAGGACTGGGCCCGCGCCCGCGAGTTGCTCGAGCGGGCCGGCTGGGTGGTGAAGCGCAACGACATGGTGGCGATCGACGTCGACGACGCGCCCGGCGGGCTGGTGCGCGCGCTCGAGGTGCTGACGGCGGCGGGCAAGGACATCGAGTACATGTACGCGTTCTACCTGCGCCGGGACGGCCGGGTGGTGCTGTTGTTCCGCTTCGACGACCCCGACGGCGCGATTGCCGCGCTCGACGATGCGGGGATCGCGATGCTGCCCGCCCGTGTTCTCCTCGGCGAGTGAGAATGCGGTCCGAGGGTTGTGTCGGCCGGCGGCGGAATGTGGCAACCTGTGCACCTCAATTCAAATCCCGAGATTTCCGCCATGACGAAAACCGTGAACCCCGCGCCCACCCTCACCCTCGCCAACGGCGTCGAGATGCCCCAGCTCGGCCTCGGCACCTGGCCGATGAACGACGCCGAGGCGGCGGCCGCCGTCGCCCAGGCGATCCGCATCGGCTATCGCCTGATCGACACCGCCGAGAACTACGAGAACGAGCGCGGCGTCGGCGAGGGCGTCCGCAATTCCGGCGTCGCCCGCGAGCAGATCTTCGTCACCACCAAGTTCAACCGCAAGTGGCACAGCGTCGACGGCGCCCGCCAGGCCTGCGAGGCCAGCCTCGAGCGGCTCGGCCTCGACTACATCGATCTCCTACTGGTGCACTGGCCCAACCCCGACCAGGACCGCTACGTCGAGGCCTACCAGGGTCTGGTGAGACTGCTCGACGCGGGCGTTGTGCGCGCGATCGGCACGTCCAACTTCAAGCCCGCCCACCTCCAGCGCCTGTTCGACCTCGGCCTGGTGCCGGCGGTGAACCAGATCCAGCTCGACCCCTATCATCGCCGCGACGAGCTCGTCGCCCTCCACAAGGAGAAGGGCATCGTCACCGAGTCCTGGCGTCCGCTCGGCTGCGGCAACGCGATGCTGAGCGACCCGGCGGTGACCGCGATCGCCGAGGCCCACGGCCGGACTCCGGCCCAGGTGCTGCTGCGCTGGCAGGTACAGCAGGGCTTCGTCACCTGCCCCAAGTCGGCCGACCCGGCGCGCCAGGCGCAGAACCTCGACATCTTCGACTTCGCCCTCAGCGCCGAGCAGATGGCCGCGCTCGACGGCCTCGATCGTCCCGACCCGGAAATGCTCGACGCCGACAGCTTCGGCCACTGAGCGCCGAAGGCGCGTGCCCGCCTAGTCCTCCTCGGCGAGCATGCGCTTGAGGTAGTCGGGCACGCCCGACAGCACCAGCCTGTCGGTCGCCGGGTCGTAGTGCACCGCGCCCGAATGCAGGCCGCTGCGATCGAACTCGAGCTTCCACTGCTCGGCGCTCGCGCTGAAGCGCACCAGCGGCCGGATCGCGCGACGGTTGGGCACGAAGCCGCTGGCGATGCGGGTCTCCTCGGCCTTGAGCAAGGCGTGGAGCGGCGCTGGCTGATCGGGGCAGACCTCGCGCGCGAGCTCCTCGAACACCACCGGCGTACCGCTCTCGCCGAGCGCATCGAGATGGGTGTGGGCGCGCTCGAGCATGGCATCGCGCGCCGCCGGCTCGAGCTGCTGCTCGTCGACGAAGCGACCGAGGGTCTGCACCAGTTTCTTGGTTTCCTGCAGGGCGACGATGACGTCGCTGCAGCCGAGCAGGCGCTTGAACCAGGCGCCGCTGCTGCCGCGTCCGCGCAGGAAGCCGAGGTAGCGGTCCTCGCCGCGCTGCCAGCCCTCGAGGTCGATCCGTCCGGCGCCGCGCAGCGCCGCGAGGTCGAGGTGGGGGCAGTCGAGCAGATCGAGGCCGCCGCTCACCGCGGTGCCGACCGTCTCGCCGATCACCGTCAGCCACAGGCAGTCGGTTGGCCCCTCGCGCACCAGGGCGAGCATGATGAAACCGCCCTCCTCGAGTTCCTCCTCGTCGGCAATCGCCCCCACCTGCGCGGCGATGCGGCGCGAGAGTTCGAGGAAATCG
The DNA here is from genome assembly GCF_001696715.1 of Thauera phenolivorans. Lineage (GTDB taxonomy): Bacteria > Pseudomonadota > Gammaproteobacteria > Burkholderiales > Rhodocyclaceae > Thauera > Thauera phenolivorans. The sequence continues at coordinate 181,951 of NZ_MBFM01000002.1, forward strand.
GTCGCGCGCTCGAGCCGCCATTCGCGCAGCCATCGCGCCAGCGGAAAGCGCTCCTCGTCTTCCTCGAAGCGGCCGAAGCCCTTGCCGGTGCGGCTCGCGTAATGAGCGTTCAGGCGTTCGACGAGGCGCACCGCGGCGGCGTCGGGCGCGCATTCGGCCTCGCGCAGGTCGACCCGGGCGGGCGTGTCGGCCGCCTTGTGCAGCCGGTGAACGACGAGATGGGTGACGGTGTGCTGGACGGTGCTCATGTGGGCCTCGCGAAAATCGAGGCCGGATTCTCTCATACGCGGACGGACGTGCCCGCCAGCGCTCAGGCCGTCTTGCGGTAGGTGCCGACCAGTTCGGCGTGAGCGAGCACGTGGCCGTCAATCGCACGCAGCAGCTTGTCCTTGTCCGGACGGTGCAGGTCGGGCAGGAGGCGGTCGAGGACGTAGATCTTGTGGAAGTAGCGGTGGCGACCGATCGGCGGGCAAGGACCGCCATAGCCGGTGCGATGGGTGTGCGACCGCAGTGCGGGCGTCCGTGGTCCAGCATAGCGGCCCCTGCCCATGAAGCGAAAGCCGGTGCGACCCCGGCAGGCGCCGACCGCCCGTTCATTCCGCCGCCAGCGGGCGGATCAGCGACTCGCCCTCGTTCGATACCTTGCCCACCGCCTTCGACACGGGGTGCATCGCAAGCGCCGGCGGCGCGGCCGTGAGCAGCGCACGCAAGTCGGGCTCCGGCGCCGCGCGGTCGAGCCAGCGCGCGCAGGCCGGCGCGGTCAGGATCACCGGCATCCGCTGGTGCAGCTCGCGCATCGGCCCCTCGGCCTCGGTGGTGAGGATGGTGAAGGTGTCGACGCTCTCGCCGTCGTCGGGCCGCGTCCAGCGTTCCCAGAGGCCGGCGAGGGCGAACAGTTCGTCATTCGCCGCGTGGATGTAGTAGGGCTGCTTGCCGCCGGCGATCGTCTTCCACTCGTAGAAGCCGTTGGCGGGGACGATGCAGCGACGCCGTCGCCACGCCGCGCGGAAGGCCGGCTTGTCGGCGACGCTTTCGGCGCGTGCGTTGATCAGTCGGGTGGCGATCGCCTCGTCCTTCGCCCAGGCGGGCACCAGGCCCCAGCGCAGCAGGTGGATCACCCGATCGCCGCCCGCACGCTGGCGCAGTACGGGCAGCCACTGCATCGGCGCCGCGTTGTAGCGCGGCGCGAGCTCGAAGTGTTCGATCTCGGCGTCGAACTGCTCGCGCAGGCGCGAACTCGGGCCGTAGAGCGCATAGCGTCCGCACATGCCACATCCTCCTCGCGCGCGGGACGGGCGGTGGCCGCGCTTCAGTCGTCCTTGGCCGGCTTGCCGGTGTCGTCGGCCGCCTCCTTGTTGCGCGGCCGGCGTGCGCGCGCTGTGCTTTTGCGCGCAGGCTTTGCCGCGCCCGACTCTGCCTCGGGCGATTCGGTCGTCTGCTGCGCCTCGACCATCGCGTCCGGCGCCGAGTCCTGCTCCACAGCTGCGCGCGCACGCTGCGACGGTCGCGTTTCGAGCTTCTCGACTTCGGCAGGCTGGCCGGCGGCGCTCGCCAGTGCGCCTGCGGCTTCGCCCTCGACCTTCTTCTTGCGCGGGGTCCGTTTGCGTGCCGGCTTGTCGCTCGCCGCCGGCACTTCGGCCGCAGCTGCGTCGTCCACCGCAGGGGCGCGCTCGGCGGCACTCGGCGGCGGCTCGCGTTCCGCCGCCGTTGCGGTTTGCGTGGCCGGCACCTCCGGCGCGGGCGCCTCCGCGCGCGGGGGGGCGGCGGCAGGCGCGGGGGTTTCTGCGGGTGCCGCCCTGCCTTCGTCCGCCCTGCCCTCGCCGCCGGCCCTCGTTGCGTCCGTGCCCGACTCCTCCTGGCCCGCGCCACCCTCCCGTGCGCGCTCCTTCTTGCCGGCCTCATCCTTGCGCCCGCCCTTGCGCCGTCCGCGCGCCTTGGTGGGCTTGTCCGCCTCCGCGCCCGGTGCGGGCCCGGAGGCCTGCGCTGGCGTGCCGGAGCCGGCTGCGACTTCGGCGTCGGACTCGAAATCGTCGGATTCGCCGCCACCGGCCGGCAAGGTTTCGCGACTGCGATAGACGTAGGTGTTGGATTTTTCGTCGCGGGCGATCGCCAGCAGGCCGCGCGACTGGGCCTCTTCGAGCAGGTTGCCGAAGGCGCGAAAGCCGAAGTAGGACTCGTTGAAGTCGGGCTTGCGGCGCTTGATCGCTTCCTTGAGCACCGAGGACCAGATCTTGCCGCTGTCACCGCGCTCCTCGAGCAAGGCCTCGAAGGTCTCCACTGCGATCTCGACCGCCTTCGTGCGCCGCGCCTCGAGTTCGTCCCGGCGCTGCGTCTCCTCGTCGGGCGAGCGGCGCGCCTGGGGCTGGGCATCGCGCTGGGCGCGCTTCGACTTGCGTTGATCCTCCCGCACCAGATCGTCGTAGAAGATGAACTCGTCGCAATTTGCGATCAGCAGGTCGGAGGTCGATTGCTTGACCCCGACGCCGATCACCTGCTTGGCGTTCTCGCGCAGCTTGGAGACCAGCGGCGAGAAATCGGAGTCGCCGCTGATGATGACGAAGGTATTGACATGGGATTTGGTGTAGCACAGGTCGAGCGCGTCGACCACGAGCCGGATGTCGGCCGAGTTCTTGCCCGACTGGCGCACGTGCGGGATCTCGATGAGTTCGAAGTTGGCCTCGTGCATGACCGCCTTGAAGCCCTTGTAGCGCTCCCAGTCGCAGTAGGCCTTCTTGACCACGATGCTGCCCTTGAGCAGGAGGCGCTCGAGCACGCGCTTGATGTCGAACTTCTCGTAGTTGGCGTCCCGCACGCCGAGGGCGACGTTCTCGAAGTCGCAGAACAGCGCCATGCTGACGCTTTCCTGGGGTGAGGCCATTCGTTGTTCTCCGGTGGATTGGGCCGTTCGATGCGTCATTCTAGCCGTTCCGCCGCAGGCGCCCGCTTCCTGCGGCCAGACTCCCGCGTTCAGTGCGGTGGACGCCGCTTCAGCCGTTCGGCGTCGCGCCAGCGACCAAGCACCTGATCCAGGCTGCGCCCGGGACGGGTCAGGGCAGAAATGAAGTGGCGACCCCAGTCCTTGATGTGGTTGGCCTCTAGCACCGCGAACAGCTCGCGGTGGCGCGCGCGCCGCTCCTCGAGCGGCATGCCGAGCGCGACGTCGATGGCATCGGCGAGGCTGTCGCGGTCGTGCGGGTTGATCAGCACCGCGGCATCGAGTTCGGCCGCCGCGCCGGCGAAGCGCGACAGCACGAGCACGCCGGGATCGTCCGGGTCCTGGGCGGCGACAAACTCCTTGGCCACCAGGTTCATGCCGTCGCGCAGCGGGGTGACGAGCGCGACCCGCGCCAGGCGCAGCATCACCGCGATCTCGTCGCGGCGGTAGCCCCGGTTCACATAGCGCAGCGGCACCCAGGACACCTGCCCGAAGCGGCCGTTGATGTGGCCCACCTTTGTGCTGACCGCGGCGTCCATGTTGGCGTACTCGGCGATCTCGGAGCGGCTCGGCGGGGCGATCTGGAGGAAGGTCGTCCGGTCGTGCCACTCGGGATATCTCTCGAGAAAGCGCTCGAAGCCGTCGAGCCGGCACAGGATGCCCTTCGAGTAGTCGAGGCGGTCGATGCCGATCATCGGTGTGCGCCCCTCGAGGCTGGCCACGAGCTCGCGCGCGAAGTCGGAGTCCAGCCCTGCCGCAGCCAGCTCACGCAGGCCCTCGGGATCGACGCCGACCGGGAACACCCCGATGCGGAACACCCGCTCGCCGATCCGATAGCGTCGCGCATCGGCGGTGGCCGCCCCCATCACCGTCGACAGGTAGCGTGCGAAGTTGCCGGCGTCGTTGTCGGTCTGGAACCCCACGAGGTCGAAATCGGTCAGCGCACCGACCACCTCCTCGTGGCGCGGCAGCGCGGTGAGGAGGTCGGGCGGCGGCATCGGCGTGTGCAGGAAGAAGCCGATCCGGTTGTGATGACCGCGGGCGCGCAGGGCGCGGGCGAGCAGCATCAGATGATAGTCGTGCACCCAGATGATGTCGTCCGGTTCGAGCAGCGCCCCCACGCGCTCGGCGAAGAAATCGTTCACCCGGCGGTAGCCGTCGAGGTCGGCTTCGTGGAAGTCAGCGAGGTCGAGCCGGTAATGCAGGATCGGCCACAGCACGCCGTTGGCGAAGCCCTGGTAATACTCCTCGAAATCCGCCGGCCTGACGTCAGTGAGCACATAGCTGACGTGGCCGCGCTGGATATGCACGAGATCGCCGGGCGACTCGGCGACATTGCCGCTCCAGCCGAACCACACGCCGTCGTAGCCGCGCATCGCGGCCTCGACCGCCACCGCGAGTCCGCCCGGCGCCGGGTTGCCCGCCTCATCGGGCAGGGACACCCGATTCGATATCACCACGATTCGTGACACATCCCCTCCTCCCAGCTGCGCGACAGCTTCATCGCGGTGTTGATCAGACCCGCCATCGAATAGGTCTGCGGGATGTTGCCCCACAGCCGGCCGTCCTGCGGATGCACGTCCTCGGCCAGCAGGCCATAGCAGTTGCGCAGCGCCACCAATTCGTCGTAGAGCGCACGCGCCTCGTCGCGCCGGCCGATCGCGGCGAGTGCGTCGAGGTACCAGAACTTGACCACCAGGAAGGCGGTTTCAGGCGTGCCGAAATCGTCGGGTGCAGAATAGCGCATCAGGTGGCCGTTGTTGCCGAGCTCGCGGCCGATCACTTCCACGGTGGCGATGAAGCGTGGATCGTCAGCGGCAACGAGGCCCATCTCGTGCATCAGCAGCACGCTGGCATCGAGGCTGTCATGCCCGAAGGTGCCGGTGAAACACTGCCGGCACTCGCTCCAGGCCTCACGCAGGATGCGCTCGCGCAGCCGCAGTGCCTCCCCCTCCCAGCGCTTCGCCTCCGCGGGGAGACGGAGCCGGCGCGCGATCAGCCCCATGCGATGGCAGGCCACCCAGCACAGCAACGCGGAATGCGTATGCAGCCGCTGCCGGCCGCGGTACTCCCAGATACCGGCGTCGGGTTCGAAGGCGAGTCGCGCCGCGCGTTCTGCGAGCGGCTCGAGGCGGCGGAACATGCCGGCATCGCCCGGCACCTGCAGACGCTCGTCGAAGAAGGTCTGCGCCACCGCGAGGATCACCGAGCCATAGACGTCGTGCTGTACTTGCTCGGCCGCCTGGTTGCCCACCCGCACCGGACCGTCGCCGCGAAAGCCCGCGAGGTTGGGCTCGATGCGTTCGGTGAGATCGAGGTCGGGCACGATGCCATAGAGCGGCTTGAGGTCGGCCCCGCCCGAGGCCACCGTGGCGATGAACTCGACGTAACGCTCCATGGTGCGCGTGGCCCCGAGCCGATTGAGGGCCTGGATCACGAAGTAGGCGTCGCGCAGCCAGCAGTAGCGGTAATCCCAGTTGCGACCGGAGCCAGGCGCTTCGGGGATCGAGGTGGTGACGGCCGCCACGATCGCGCCGGTTTCCTCGAAGCTCGAGAGCTTGAGGGTGATCGCTGCGCGGATGCATACCTCCTGCCACTCGAAGGGAACCGCGAGCGTGCGCACCCAGTCGTGCCAGTAGTCCGTGGTGCGCTTGAGGAAATCCGCCACCACCGCGTCGGTCGCGCCCTCGAGCGGCTCGTCGACACCGATCACCATATGCACCGCGCGGGTCAGGGCGAAGGGCGTCTCGCGCGAAAGGTAGGACAGCGGCGCATTGGTGGTGAGGCGCACCGTGTCCTCGGCGCCGAGGTAGCGGATGTGGTTCGAACCTGCGACTGCCCGCCGCGGCAGGCCATAGCCATGGGTGGGGCGCAGGCGCAGGGTGATCCGTGGCAGCCCCTGCACCGGCTCGATCACCCGGCACAGCTGCGCGGGCTGGAAGTTGCGGCCGTAGAGCCGGAAACGCGGCGCGAAGTCGGTGATGCGGACCGCATTGCCGGCACCGTCGGTGAGCGTGGTGCGGATCACCGCGGTGTTGCGCAGATAGTCCGAGCGCGCGTTGACCATGCCTTCGAGCACGCAGTCGAAGCTGCCCTTGTCCTCATCTCCGGCGAGGAGGCGCGAGAATACGGGGTCGCCATCGAAGTTCGGATAGCACCACCACACCAGGCTGCCGAGGGGATTGACCAGCGCAGCCACCCGGCTGTTGCCGATCAGTCCGAGTTCGAGACCGCCGTGCCTGTCCGTCTGCGTCATGGTGTCAGCCTCCCGAGCGCGGCGCGCACCGCCGCCGGATTGTCGAAGATCGCGCTCGCGCCGGACATCTCGCGGCCGACCGCGAGCCCGAGCCCGCCGTGTGCCGGCATCGCGGCCATCGCCGGCTCGTCGGTGACGTCGTCGCCGACGAACACCGGTCGGCGGCCGGCGAAGGGCGGCTGCGCGAGCAGGCGGGCGATGGCGGTTGCCTTGTTCCAGCTGGCGCCGACCACTTCGTACACCATCTTGCCGGGCAGCAGCCGGAAGCCGTCGTGGCCAGGGGCGGCGAGCAGGCGGGTCAAAGCTCGACCGAGCGCCTCGCCGAGCGCGGGTGCGGCGCGGTAGTGCAGGGCCACGCTGGCGCCCTTGTCCTCGAGCAGCAGGCCTCCGCCGGCCGCGGCAAGGGTGTGCATTTCCGCTCGAAGCGAGTCGGGAAACCGCGGCAGCGGCTCACGCCGCAGCTCGCCGCCCTCCCACTGCCGCCACTCCACACCATGGGCGCCGGCGGCCGGCAGCGCCAGGGGATGGAACAGGCGATCCAGGTCCTCGATCGAGCGGCCGCTGACGAGCGCGAGTGCGCCGTCGAGTTCGTCATGCAGCTTGCGCAGTGCCGTCCGAAGCGTGACCGGGACGACGACCGCATCGGGCGTCGCCGCGATGTCCAGCAGGCTGCCATCGACATCGAGAAAGAGCGCGCAGCGCGCTCCCCGGTCCTGGAGCCAGCGTGCGAGCAGCGCCTCGGCAGCTTCAGTGTCGCCCCGCCCGGCGCGACGGTCGGTCGTGGGCGTCGCCTGTGCGTGCGGGTCTGTGCGGGACATCGGGCTAGTCACCTCGCGCTGCGCGCCGCGCGGCCGGGAGCGGCGGCGATCCGATAGATTGGTGCAAAAAAGGATAGCACGCACTGCCGGCGGTGCCGGTCGGTCTTCAGTCGTCGAGCTCGCGCGCGCGCGCGATCGCGTCCTCGATGCGGTCGACCGCAATCACGCGCATACCCTCGATCGGCTGTCGGGGCGCGTTCGCCTTGGGAATGATCGCGGTGTCGAAGCCGAGCTTGGCCGCCTCGCGCAGGCGCTCCTGTCCGCGCGGCGCGGGACGGATTTCGCCCGCCAGGCCCACCTCGCCGAACACTGCGAGGCCCCGCCTGAGCGGGCGGTCGCGCAGCGAGGACACGATCGCGAACAGGATCGCCAGGTCGGCCGCCGGTTCGGCGATCTTGACCCCGCCGACCGCATTGACGAACACGTCCTGGTCAGCGCAGACGATGCCGGCATGACGGTGCAGCACCGCGAGCAGCATCGCCAGCCGGTTCTGCTCGAGGCCTACCGACAGACGGCGCGGATTCGGTGCGTGGGCGGCATCGACCAGCGCCTGCACCTCGACGAGGAGCGGGCGCGTGCCCTCCTGCGTCACCAGCACGCAGCTGCCGGCGACCTGCTGGCCGTGCTGGGAGAGAAAGATCGCGGAAGGATTGGAGACACCCCGTAGCCCGCGCTCGGTCATCGCGAAGACCCCGAGTTCATTGACCGCGCCGAAGCGGTTCTTGAAGGCGCGGACGAGGCGGAAGCTCGAGTGGGTGTCACCCTCGAAATAGAGCACGGTGTCGACGATGTGCTCGAGCACCCGCGGCCCGGCCAGCGTGCCGTCCTTGGTCACGTGGCCGACGAGGATCAGGCTGGTGCCGCTCTGCTTGGCGAAGCGGGTGAGCTGGGCGGCGCATTCGCGCACCTGGGCGACCGAGCCGGGTGCCGACTGCAGCGCTTCGGAGTACACCGTCTGGATCGAATCGATCACCGCGACCCGCGGCCTCGCGCCGCGCAGGGTACCGAGGATGCGCTCGAGGTTGATCTCTGCGAGCATCTGCAGGCGCGACTCGGGCAGCTGCAGCCGATGCGCGCGCAATGCAACCTGCTCGCCGGACTCCTCGCCGCTGACGTAGACCACCGGCAGCGTGTTGGAGAGCTGGGCGAGCGCCTGCAACAGGAGGGTGGACTTGCCGATGCCGGGGTCGCCGCCGATCAGCACCACGCCGCCCGGCACCAGACCGCCGCCGAGCACGCGGTCGAACTCGTCGATGCCGGTCGGCTGGCGCGGCTCCTCGCGCGGCTGCAGCGCGGACAGCGGCTGAAGCCGGCTGGTCTCGCCGGCGAGCGCAGCGAAGCGGCTGCCGGCGCCACCGCCGGCCTCGACCACGGTCTCGGTCAGCGTGTTCCAGGCCTGGCAATGCGGGCACTGGCCCTGCCAGCGCGGAACCTGTCCGCCGCACTCGCTGCAGACGAAGGCGGACTTCGCCTTCGCCATCACGCCTCGGCGCGCAGCGCTTCAGCCATGCGTGCGAGTTCCTCGCAGGCGTAGTCGGCGAAGGTGGTGACCAGGCGCGAGCGGAACTTGTCGCGCGGGATGATCAGTTCGAACGGGGTGTAGAGCGGCGGATCGAGCGGAATCGCGGCGAGCGTGCCCGCCTTGCGCTCGTCTCGGATCGCAGCGTACGAGGCGATGCCGAAGCCCAGCCCCTCGGCGGCGAAGTGCTTGACCGCATTGAGGCCGCCGAGCTCGGCGCAGATGGTCATGTCGGCGGAGGGAACCCCGCCGGCTTCGAGGAAATCGTCGGCGAGGTCGCGGATCGCGTTGCCGTTCTCACGATGGATGAAGGGATGGCCGAGCAGGTCGGTCGCCTTGAGGCGCTCGTAGCTGGCGAGCGGATGTTGCGGATGGCAGATCACCATCAGCTCGTCGCGGGTCGCGTTACGCCGCTCGATCGTGGGCTGGTCGCTGACGATTTCGACCAGGCCGATGTCGAGCTCGCGGGCGGCGACGCGGTCTTCTGTGGTCTGCGAATTGGCCACCCACACGCGCGGAATCACGCGTGGATAGAGGCGCTTGAAACCGGCCAGCAGGAGCGGAAGCCAGTAGGCCGACAGCGTCGTGCTGGTGCCGATGTTGAGCGGTCCCGCCAGTTCGTCGGTGAGTTCGGCGACACGCGAGTCGAGCTCCTCGGACAGGTCGAGGATGCGCTCGGCGTAGGCGAGAACGATCTGGCCGGCGGGCGTGAGCGAAATGCGACCGTGGCCGCGATCGAGCAGGCGGGTGTTGTACTGCTCTTCCAGCTGCTTGATCTGGAAGGTCACCGCCGGCTGGGTCATGAAAAGGTGTTCCGCAGCCCGGGTGAAGGAGCCGTGCTTGGCCACTGCGTGGAATACCTGAAGCCTGCGATCTGCCATGGTTATGATAAGAAGGGTTTATATTCCTCATTAGATCACAAAAGCGGGGCCGCTTCCGCAAGCGCGCGCGCTATTGCTGCGGCGGGTCATCACCGCGCCTCCGGCTTCGTGATATAAACCGCGCACCTGCAACCGCGACGCGACCTTCCCGCACGATGCCGCTCGGCTTCTACATCATCATGGCAGCGCAGTTCTGTTCGGCGCTGGCCGACAACGCGCTGCTGATCGTCGCGATTGCGCTGCTGCGGGACATGGCGGCGCCGGAGGCGCAGGAACCGCTGCTCAAGTTGTTCTTCACCCTTTCGTACGTGGGTCTCGCCGCCTTCGTCGGCGCCTTCGCGGACTCGATGCCGAAGGCGCGGGTGATGCTGATCAGCAATACGATCAAGATCGGCGGCTGCAGCATGCTGTTCTTCGGTACCCATCCGCTTTTCGCCTACGCGGTCATCGGGCTCGGCGCGGCGGCCTACTCTCCCGCCAAGTACGGCATCCTCACCGAATACCTGCCGCACCGTCTGCTGGTGTTGGCCAACGGCTGGATCGAGGGGCTGACCGTTGGCGCGATCATTCTCGGTACCGTGATGGGCGGCGTGCTGATCCGAGACGACGTCTCGGCCTGGCTGATGCGCCTCGATCTGCCGCTGGTCGACACCGCCTTCGCCGCCGCGGCACTGATCGTCGGCCTGCTCTACCTGCTGGCGGCCGGCTTCAACCTGTTCATTCCCGACACCGGCGTGGATCACAAGCCGCTGAAGAAGAATCCGCTCTACCTTGTCCACGACTTCAATCACTGCCTCAAGCTTCTGTGGCGCGACAAGCTGGGGCAGATCTCGCTCGCGGTGACCACCTTGTTCTGGGGCGCCGGCGCCACCCTCCAGTTCATCGTCATCCGCTGGGCGGAGCACAACCTCGGTCTCGGGTTGTCACAGGCCTCCATGCTGCAGGGGGTGGTGGCGGTGGGGGTGGCCGCGGGTGCGATCCTCGCCGCCCGCATGATCAGCCTGCGCAGGTCGGTGCAGGTGATCCCGCTCGGCATAGCGATGGGTCTGGCGGTGATGATGATGGTCGGCATCACCGACACCATGATCGCGATGTGCCTGATGGTGGTGGTGGGCGCGCTGGCCGGGTTTTTCGTGGTGCCGATGAACGCCTTGCTGCAGCACCGTGGCCATATCCTGATGGGGGCGGGCCACTCGATCGCGGTTCAGAACTTCAACGAGAACCTGTCGATCCTGGTGATGACCGGCCTCTATGCGCTGCTGATCATGGCCGGGCTGTCGATCAATGCGGTGATCCTGATGTTCGGTGCCTTCGTCGCCGGCACGATGATCCTGGTCAAGCGGCACCACGCGCTGAACCAGCGCCGTTTCGACGCCGTCGCCCTGCTCGACGATCGCACCCACTGACGCCGGGGTCAGTCCCCGGCGGCCATCAGCCGGCGCGCGAAGCAGAGATCTTCCCACGCCCTCGCCTTGTCCTGCGGATTGCGCAGCAGATAGGCGGGATGGTAGGTCACCACCAGCGAAATGCCACGGTAGGCGAAACGCTGGCCACGCGCGGCCGCGATGCGGATCTCGCGCCCTAGCAGGGCCTGAGCCGCGGGCCGTCCGAGCGCGATCAGGATCTGCGGGCGGACCAGTTCGATCTGGCGCTCGAGATAAGGCAGGCAGGCGCCGATCTCCGCCGCCTCCGGCGTGCGGTTGTGCGGCGGACGGCACTTGACCGTATTCGCGATATAGACATCCTCGCCGCGACGCAGACCGATCGAGCCGAGCATGTTGTCGAGCAGGCGGCCCGCCTGGCCGACGAAGGGTTCGCCCTTGCGGTCCTCCTCCTTGCCCGGCCCTTCGCCGACCAGCATCCAGCGCGCCTCACGGTCGCCGACCCCGGGCACCGCCTGGGTGCGTCCGCTGCCGAGCACGCACTGCCGGCAGGCGTGGATGTCGGCTTCGAGCGCGTCCCAATCGAGCGTCGCGATGCGCCGCGCCCGCATATCCGGATTCTCGGCTTGCCGGGCATCCGACAACGGGGCCGCCGGTCTCGCCGCGGCGGCTTCTTCCCGGCCCTGGCGTAGCTGTGTGGCGGGTCTACTGGCAGACGGCGCCGCAGGAGCGACGATCGGCGGCGTCGACGCGCGTGATGCGCTGGCTTCGAGCCTGGGTGGGCGGGGCATCGCGGCCGAGGGCGCGACGCCGCTCGTCGCGGCTGGCTCGGAAACGTCCTCCGTCCCGCCATCGCGAAGCCGCCAGAGCGGGGCCAGCCCCATCTCGCGCAGGACCGATCCACGCTGCGCGCTCACAGCCGCAGCCTCATGACGATCGCATCCTCCCGCTCACCATTCCCGGCGGCCGGGTAATAGCCGCGGCGTCGACCCGCCGCCTCGAACCCGGCGCTGCGATAGAGTGCGAGCGCCGCCGCGTTCGAGGGCCTGACCTCGAGAAAAAAACTGCACGCGCCGCGCGCCCTCGCCGCCGCGATCAGCTGTGCGAGCAGCGCGTGGCCCAAGCCCCTGCCCTGTTCGGAGGGCGCCACCCCGATGGTCAGCAAATGGGCTTCATCGAGCACTGGCAGCACGACCGCGTAGCCGACCGGGCACTCGTTTCGCCTCAGGATCCAGGCTTCGTTGCCACTCTCGAGCGCGTCGGCGAAATTGCCCCGCGTCCAGGGGCGGGCGTGCAGTTCGGCCTCGCGCGCGACGACCCAGTCGAGGTCGCTCTCCTGCATCGGAACGAAATCGAGTTGCCGCACGACGCTCAAGCCTTGCCGCCGCGTGCGCGGCGCTCGACGGTGGTGAACGCGACCTTGTCGCGCACGTAGAGCGGCGCGGCGAGTTCGGGGGCGAGCAGTTCGCCGCGCGCCAGGACCAACGCGCCGAGCGCCGCCACCTCCCGCGCACGCGGCGCCGCCTGCGCGCGCGCGCTCAGCAGGCGCGGACCGAGATGGCTCGCGAGCTGGTCCTCATACACACCGAACGCGGCACCGATGCCCGCCCAGTGGCCAGCGGGAGCGGCGAAATCGTCTGGCTTGCAGCAGCCGGGCGCAGCGACCGTCCGCAAGGGAGCGCCATGGATGCCGCCGTTCGACGAGCGGAGGTAGGCCGCATGGTAGATCTCGCCCATCCTGGCGTCGGTGGCGACGAGGATACGGTCGCCCTCCTCCTGCAGCGCAAGTGCCTCGAGGCTCACGACCGGCGCCACTCCGATACCGGCGCCGAGCGCCAGACCCTGGGCGAGGCCGCAGGCCAGGCGCAGCCCGGTGAAAGCGCCCGGGCCGCTGCCGAATGCCACCGCGTCGAGCTGGCCGACCGCAAGGCCGGCTTCGGCAAGCAGAACGCGGATCAGCGGGAGGACTTGTTCGGAATGCGCGGCGTTGCCTTCGATGGCACGCTCGAGCAGGCTGTCGCCGCATCGCAGCGCGATACTGCCGTGCTCGCAGGAGGTTTCGATCGCTAGCAGATTCATGGTGCCGCCATTCTAACGGCTCGGCAGCGGATTCCGGCAAGGGGCGGGCGGCGCCGGTCTCAGCGCGATTTCCTGCCCTTGTCGTTCCTGCTCCTGCGCTGCGGTGCCTTCGGATAACCGTCACGCGCGGCATCGCGTATGTCGCGACGCAGCCGGTCACGCTCCTCCTCGCTCAGCCTGCGCCGGACCGCTTCGCGTCGTTCCTCGTCCGGATCCACGGTAAGCATCCTGCGCCATTCGAAGCGCTGGGACTGTCGCGCCCCCTCCGTGACGGCCTCACCTGGCGACTCGGCATGGGCGCTGCCGCCATGCAGCATGGCCGTGATCGCGAGCGAGAAGACGCCGCAGCGGAAGGACGCGGCAAACGGCCGCGCTTCCGCATGTGGGGTCTGGGAGGGCATTGACTTCATCGATCTCTGGAGGAGGGGCAAGATCCTTCCTGACTTTCGGGGATGAGGCAGACCTTACGCCAAAACCCCTTTCAGGTCAGGGATCGCGACCCCGCCGCGGCGCGGCTTTGTAAGGCGATGTTGCCCGGCTTCGAGGCCCTTACGAAGCGTTACCGGGCTGCTTCGCCTGCCTTGCTCGAGATGCTGGCACGCGGCTCGAAGCGAAGATACGATGCCGCCATGAACGGAAAGAATCGATACCGCGTACTGGTGGTGGACGACGACGCGCGCCTGCGCGACCTGTTGTCCCGTTACCTGCAAGAGCAGGGTTTCTCGGTGAAGGCGGTCGGCGACTCGCCGCAGATGGATCGCGCCCTTCATCGGGAGCACTTCGACCTCATCGTGCTCGATCTCATGCTCCCCGGCGAGGACGGGCTGAGCATCTGCCGGCGCCTGCGGGCGGCGGAGGATGCCATCCCGATCATCATGCTCACCGCCAAGGGAGACGACGTCGATCGCATCGTCGGCCTCGAGATGGGTGCGGACGATTATCTCGCCAAGCCCTTCAATCCGCGTGAGCTGGTCGCGCGCATTCAGGCGGTGATGCGTCGCCAACCCCAGACCCTGCCGGGCGCACCCACCGCGGAAGACGAAGTCGTGAGCTTCGGCCGCGTCGAGGTCAACCTGGGCACCCGCGCCCTGGTCCGCGACGGAGAGGAGATCCAGCTCACCACCGGCGAGTTCTCGCTGCTCAAGGTGCTGCTGCAGCATCCGCGCCAGCCGCTGTCGCGCGACAAGCTGATGGAGCTCGCGCGCGGCCGCGAATACGGCGTGTTCGACCGGGCGATCGACGTGCAGGTATCCCGCCTGCGCAAGCTGGTCGAGGACGACCCCTCCAAGCCGCGCTATATCCAGACGGTGTGGGGCTTCGGTTATGTATTCGTGCCCGACGACGCCAAGGCTGCCGAAGCCGCCGAAGCCGTCGAAGAGTGAGCGCTTCCTCGCTCGCGTCGCGCGTGCTCACCGGATGGCTGCCCCGCAGCCTGCTGTGGCAGACCTTCCTGATGATCGCGCTGCTCTTCGTGCTCGCGCTCGGCGCCTGGTCGCAGATCTTCCGTTACTTCGAGGAACCGGCGCGCGCGCGTGACGTGTCGCAGATCATCGTCAGCGTGGTGAATCTGACGCGCACCGCACTGATCAATGCCGACGCGGAGCGTCGCACCGATCTCCTGATCGAGCTCGCCGCGCAGGAAGGCATTCGCATCTACCCCGCCGAGCCGACCGACGAGATCCTGCCGCTGCCCGACACGCGACCGATCCGCCTGCTGATCGCCGAGGTCCGCGCCCAGCTCGGCGAGCATACCCGCTTCGCCTCGCGCTGGAAGTCGCTCGACGCCTTCTGGGTGAGCTTCCGGCTCGACCAGGACGACGAGGACGAATACTGGGTCATGCTCGCGCCCGAGCGCTTCGAGCGCATCGAGGCGCTCGAATGGCTCACGTGGGGCTCGGCAGCGATGCTGGTGGCGCTGCTGGGCGCCTATTTCATCGTGTCCCGCATCAGTTCCCCGCTGCGCCATCTCGCCAAGGCCGCGCGCCAGGTCGGCAGCGGGCGGACGCCGCCGCAGCTCACCGAGACCGGCCCGCAGGAGATCGCCCTCGTGACCCGTGCCTTTAACCGGATGGCCGGCGACATCGCGCGCACCGAGGCGGATCGCGCGCTGATCCTCGCCGGCGTCTCGCACGACCTGCGCACGCCGCTCGCCCGCCTGCGGCTCGGCGTCGAGATGTCGGGCGCGCCGGAAGACGAGGTCACCGCGATGGTGACCGACATCGACGAGATGAACCGCATCATCGGCCAGTTCCTCGACTACGGTCGTGGCGAACCGCAGGAGCCGGTGCAGCAGGTGGATCTCGCGGCACTGGTGCGCGAGATGACCGAGCCCTACCGCCTGCGTGGGGTCGCGATCGACACCGAGGTGCCCGACACCTTGCGCGTCCCCGCCCGCGCGCTGCCCTTGCGGCGCGCGCTCGCGAACCTGATCGACAATGCCCTGCGCTACGGCGCGCCGGACGGCCCCCTGCAGGTGAGCGTCTATCCCGAGGGACACGAGGTCTGCATCGAAGTCGCGGACCGTGGGCCGGGCATCCCGGAGGAAGAAGTGGAGCGACTGCGCCAACCTTTTTCCCGTCTCGAGGTCGCACGCAGTAATACCAAGGGCGCGGGGCTGGGCCTGGCGATCGTGGAGCGCGTCATGCGCAGCCACCAGGGTCGCCTCGACCTGCTGCCGCGCGAGGGCGGCGGGCTCCGCGCCATCCTGCGGCTTCCCTCACGGGCGAGCGCGTCGGGACGCGCTAGAATGCGCGACGCCCTCGACCGGGGCGATGACAAATGAACGCAATGCAGACCCAGAAGAACGCCCCACCGACCCCCTACCAGCTGCTCGGCGGCGAGACCGCGGTGCGCGCGCTGGTCGATCGCTTCTACCAGCTGATGGACGAACTGCCGGAGGCGTGGGATGTTCGCAAGATGCACGCCGAGGAGCTCGGCGGCTCGGCCGAGAAGCTGTTCCTGTTCCTGTCCGGCTGGTTCGGCGGGCCTGACCTGTACGTGCAGCGCTACGGGCCGCCCTTCCTGCGGGCGCGCCACCTGCCGTTCGCGATCGGCAGCGCCGAGCGCGACCAGTGGATGCTGTGCATGCGTCAGGCGATCGAAGAACAGGTCGCCGACCCTGCCCTCCGTGCCCGGCTAGTGGCGGCCTTTGCCGGGCTCGCCGATCACATGCGCAATCGCGCGGATCCCCCGCACGACGGGCAGTCGCTATAATTCCGCAATATGAAATTCCTTTTCGATCTCCTCCCCGTCATCCTGTTCTTCGGTGCCTACAAGTTCGCCGGTGCCAGTCCAGAAGCTTCGCATGAGCTCGCCGCACGCTGGCTTGGCGACGGCATCGCGGTAAGCCAGGCGCCGATCCTGCTCGCCACTGCAGTGGCGATCCTCGCCACCGTTGCTCAGATCGCCATCGTATGGACGCGCCACCGCAAGGTGGACACGATGTTGTGGGTCAGCCTCGGGATCATCGTCGTCTTCGGCGGTGCGACCCTCTTCTTCCACAACCCGACGTTCATCAAGTGGAAGCCGACCGCGCTCTATTGGCTGTTTGCCACGGTGCTCGGCGTGTCCGCACTGGTTTTCCGCCGCAATCTGATCCGGCGCATGATGGAGGTGCAGATCCGCCTCCCCGATGCCGTCTGGGGACGACTGAACCTGGCCTGGATCCTGTTCTTCGCGCTGATGGGGGTGCTGAACCTCTACGTCGCCTACAACTTCAGCGAGGAGGCCTGGGTGAACTTCAAGCTCTTCGGCGGCATGGGGCTGATGTTCGCCTTCGTGCTCGGCCAGGGGTTCTACCTTTCGCGTTATATCGAGGAGGAAGCACACTGATGTTCTACGCCCTGATCGGTGAGGACGCGCCCGGCAGCCTCGAGGCTCGCATGGCTTCGCGCCCCGCCCATCTCGCCCGTCTCGAGGCCTTGCGCGACGAAGGACGCTTGCTCGCAGCCGGCCCGATGCCGGCGATCGACGCTCCCGACCCCGGCGCGGCGGGCTTCGTCGGCAGCCTGGTAGTGGCCGAGTTCGCCGACCAGGCCAGCGCCGAGCGCTGGCTGGCAGAAGATCCCTACGTCAAGCAGGGCGTGTTCGCCCGTACCACCGTCCGCCCATTCAAGAAGGTCTTGCCGTGAGCGTGCCCGAACGTCTTCGCGAACGCCTGACGGCGCTCTCCCCGCTCGAGATCGACATCCAGGACGACAGCGCCCTGCACGCGGGGCATGCCGGTGCGCGCGACGGCGGCGGGCATTACCGCCTGTACATCGTCTCGGCCGCGTTCGAGGGCAGGAACACGGTCGCCCGTCATCGACTCGTCTACGAGGCGGTCGGCGACATGATGAAGAAGGAAATCCACGCGCTCGCCATCCGTGCCGTTTCGGCCTCCGAGGCCGGCAAGTAAAACCACCCCAGAAGGAATCCAGATGAAACCGTTCCAGAACCGTCTCGCCGTCGCCGTCCTTGCGGCCTTCCTGAGCCTGCCGGCTGCCGCCCAGTCGGTCGCCACCGTCAATGGCGTCGCCATTCCCGCCTCCCGCGCCGACGCGATGATCGCGGAACAGAAAGCTCAGGGCGCGACCGACAGCGCCCAGCTGAAGGACGCGGTACGCGAGGAGCTGATCCGCCGCGAAGTGCTGAGTCAGGAAGCGAGCCGCAAGGGCCTCGACAAGAAGGGCGACGTGCAGGCGCAGATGGACATGGCCCGTCAGGCGATCCTGATCCGCGCCTATCTGCAGGACTACGTGAAGGCGAACCCGGTCAGCGACGCCGAGCTGAAGGCCGAATACGAGACGATCAAGGGCCGCCTTGGCGACAAGGAATACAAGGCCCGTCATCTGCTGCTCGAGACCGAGGACGAGGCAAAGGCCGCCATTGCCAAGCTGAAGGGCGGGACCAAGATCGAGGACCTCGCCAAGGATTCCCGCGATCCGGGCTCGAAGGAGCGTGGCGGCGACCTCGGCTGGGCCAACCCGAATTCCTTCGTGAAGCCGTTCTCCGAGGCGATGGTGGCCCTCCAGAAGGGCAAGTTCACCACGACCCCGGTCAAGAGCGACTTCGGCTACCACGTCATCCTGCTGGAGGACGTACGCGACCTCAAGGCGCCCGCGTTTGACGAGGTCAAGCCGCAGCTGCAGCAGCGCCTGCAGCAGCAGAAGATCGAGCAGCACATGATGGAACTGCGTAACAAGGCCAAGGTGCAGTAAGCCCTCGGCTCCGTGCGGCGCGCCGCGCCGCACGCGCAGGCTCAAAAAAGAATGGCCGACGGGGATTCCGCCGGCCATTCCTTTTCATGCCGCCCCCCTTCCAGGGCGGGCGGCATGCGCTCAGAACAGATCTTCAGGCATTTCGAGTGCGCCAGCGGCGCCATTGACGACCGTGTAGGACAGCCCGCCCGCCTGCGACATCACGTGGTCCGCGTAGAAGCGGGCGGTGATGATCTTCGCACGATAGAAATCGGCATCGCCGTCACCCGCAGCGAGCTTCTCCTGGGCGACGAGCGCGGCGCGCGCCATCTGCCAGCCACCGGCGACGATGCCGAGCAGCTTGAGGAAGGGCACGGAGCCGACCGAGGCCGCCTTGATGTCCGCCTTGTAGGTGGCGAGGATGAAGGCGACCGCTTCCTCGACGGCGACCACGCCCGCGGCGAGCGACTTGCGGATCGCGGCGAAGGCCTCGCCCTCGGTGGCGGCCAGCTGATCCCCAACCGCGCGCATCTCGTCCAGCACCAGGCCGATGACTTCGCCATTGTCGCGCGCGACCTTGCGGCCGATCAGGTCGTTGGCCTGGATCGCGGTCGTGCCCTCGTAGATCGGGGTGATGCGGGCGTCGCGGAAGTACTGCGCCGCACCGGTCTCCTCGATGTAGCCCATGCCGCCGTGCACCTGCACGCCAGTCGAGGCGATGTCCACCGAGGTCTCGGTGAACCAGCCCTTGACCACCGGAATCATCAGGTCGACGAAGGCCTGGCTCTTCGCCCGCACGGATTCGTCGGCGTGACGGTGAGCCTTGTCGCTGGCGGCGGCGACCACGAAGGCGATCGCGCGCATCGCCTCGGTGTGGCTGCGCATCCACATCAGCATGCGGCGCACGTCGGCGTGCTTGATGATCGCGACCTTCGGGCCACCGCGCACGCCGGCCTCGGTGCCCTGAATGCGGTCCTTGGCGTACTGGCGGGCGAGCTGGTAGGCACTCTCGGACAGCGCCAGGCCTTCCAGACCGACCGCGAAGCGCGCCTCGTTCATCATGATGAACATGTACTCGAGGCCGCGGTTCGGCTCGCCGACCAGGGTGCCGATCGCACCGCCGTTGTCGCCGAAGGCGAGCACCGCGGTCGGGCTGCCATGGATGCCGAGCTTGTGTTCGATGGACACGCACTGCACGTCGTTGCGTGCGCCGAGGCTGCCGTCGGCGTTGACCATGAATTTCGGCACGACGAACAGCGAGATGCCCTTCACGCCTTCGGGCGCGTCCGGCAGGCGGGCGAGCACGAGGTGGATGATGTTCTCGGTGAGGTCGTGGTCGCCGTAGGTGATGAAGATCTTCTGGCCGAAGATCTTGTAGGTGCCGTCACCCTGCGGCTCGGCCTTGCTGCGCACCGCGGCGAGGTCGGAGCCGGCGTTGGGCTCGGTCAGGTTCATGGTGCCCGTCCATTCGCCCGACACCATCTTGGGCAGGTACATCGCCTTCTGCTCGTCGCTGCCGGTGAGCAGCAGCGCTTCGATCGCGCCATTGGTCAGCATCGGGCAGAGGGTGAAGGAGACGTTGGCCGAGTTCCACATTTCAGTGACCGCGGTGCCGATCAGCGAGGGCAGGCCCTGGCCGCCGAACTCGGGCTCGGCTGCGAGCGCGGCCCAGCCGGACTCGGAGAACTGGGTGTAGGCGTCCTTCCAGCCGGGCACGGTCTTGACATCACCATCGACCCACTTCGCGCCTTCCTGGTCGCCGATCCAGTTGAGCGGAGCGAGCACACCACTGGCGAACTTGTCCGCCTCTTCCAGGATGGCGTCGACGAGGTCGACCGAGACTTCCTCGTTGCCCGGCAGGGCCGCGACTTCGTCGAGGCTGGCGAGCTCGCGCATGACGAATTGCATGTCACGAATCGGTGCAGAGTAGTTGCTCATTGTGCTGGAACTCCAGGTTTGTCAGCAGGCGCGCGCGAGAGAAATTCCCGCTCGCAAGGTTTCATTTGTTCGACAGGTAGCGCTTGTCATCGAAGGCAGCGACCAGTCCGGGGCGGTAGACCACGAGAAGGGTGACTACCGCACCGCTGAGCCACGCTTCCGCGAAGCCGAGCAGCAGGAAATACGGCAGGTAATCGGTACTGAGGAACTCCGCGCTGTAGGCGCCGGCCAGCAACAGGGCCAGCGAGGCGAGCGCCCCCTGCGCCATCACGGTCAGCGCCGCCCCGGCAAAGCTCATCACGAAAACGAAGATGAAGAAATGCGGCGGCAGCACGCGCTCCACGACGCGTTGCAGCGCCGAGGCGAATCCCACCGGTCCGGCGACCATCAACACGAAATTGACCGGCCAGGCGGACCATTCGATTGCGCCGTTGAGCGTTATGCCGGTAAGTGCGAGCGCCATCACCAGCATCGCAAGACGCGCTCCGTAGATCAGGGTGGCAGCCATCGCACCGAGGAGATGCAGGTTGAGGCCGGGTTTCACCCCGGCCTTCATGCTCCACATCAGGGTCAGCACGACCGCACCAGCGAGCGCCGCGTGAAGCAGGCCCTGGTCGGACAGTCGCGACCAGGGCGCGCGTCGAAGCGCTCGGTACAGAATGACGCCGGCGGCGACCATCATGAAGCCATGCCACGCGAAGGAAAAAAGCGAAGCGGTCAGATTCATGCGGTCCTGCCGGTGCCTTTCCGGATCAGATCGCGGCTGTCAGTTCCGGCACGACCTGGAACAGGTCGCCGACCAGGCCGTAGTCGGCCACCTGGAAGATCGGTGCTTCCGGATCCTTGTTGATCGCCACGATCACCTTCGAATCCTTCATGCCCGCCAGGTGCTGGATCGCGCCCGACACGCCCACCGCGATGTACAGCTGCGGGGCGACGACCTTGCCGGTCTGGCCGACCTGGTAGTCGTTCGGGCAGTAGCCCGCATCGACCGCCGCGCGGCTCGCGCCGATCGCCGCGCCGAGCTTGTCGGCGAGCGGCTCGAGCAGGCCGTGGAAGTTCTCCGCGCTGCCCAGGCCGCGACCGCCGGCGACGATCACCTTGGCCGCGCCCAGCTCCGGGCGCTCGCTCTTGACCAGCTCGCGGCTGACCAGCGCCGACAGCCCGAGATCGGCCGCCGCCGGCACGCTCTCGACCGCGGCCGCGCCGCCCTCGCCCGCCGCCTCGAAGGCGGTGGTGCGCACGGTGATCACCTTCACCGCGTCCGCGCTCTTGACCGTGGCGAGCGCGTTGCCCGCGTAGATCGGGCGCACGAAGGTGTCGGGCGCCTCGACCGCGACGATCTCCGAGATCTGCGCCACGTCGAGCAGCGCCGCCACGCGCGGCGCCATGTTCTTGCCCGCGGGGGTGGCTGCGGCCAGGATGTGGCTGTAGCCGCCCGCCAGGCCCTTCACCAGCTCGGCCACGTTCTCCGCGCCCTGCGCCTCGTAGTGCGGCGCATCGCACACCAGCACCTTGGCCACGCCGGCGATCTTCGTCGCCGCCTCGCCGACCGCGCCGCAACCGGCGCCGGCCACCAGCACATGGACCTCGCCACCGAGCTGCGCGGCCGCGCCGACCGTGTTGAGGGTGGCCGCCTTGAGCGACTGATTGTCGTGTTCAGCAATAACCAGAATCGCCATGTCAGATCACCTTTGCAACGTTCTTGAGCTTGTCGACCAGTTGGGCCACGTCCGCCACCATCTCGCCCGCCTTGCGCTGCGCCGGCTCGCTCACCTTGAGCGTGGCCAGGCGCGGCGCGACATCGACCCCGAGGTCGGCCGGCTTGACCGTCTCGAGCGGCTTCTTCTTGGCCTTCATGATGTTCGGCAGGGTCGCGTAGCGCGGCTCGTTCAGGCGCAGGTCGGTGGTCACCACCGCCGGCAGCGTCACCGACAGCGTCTCCACGCCGCCGTCGATCTCGCGCATGACCGAGGCCTTGCCGTCGGCGATCGACACCTTGGAGGCGAAGGTCGCCTGCGGCCAGCCCGCCAGCGCAGCCAGCATCTGGCCGGTCTGGTTGGCGTCGTCGTCGATCGCCTGCTTGCCGCAGATCACCAGCTGCGGCTGCTCCTTGTCGCACACCGCCTTGAGCAGCTTGGCCACCGCCAGCGGCTGCAGCTCGGCATCGGTCTCGACCAGGATGCCGCGGTCCGCGCCCATCGCCATCGCCGCGCGCAGCGTCTCCTGGCTGGCCGCCAGTCCGCAGCTCACCGCGACCACCTCGGTCGCCACGGCGGCCTCCTTCAGCCGAACCGCCTCTTCCACCCCGATCTCGTCGAACGGGTTCATGCTCATCTTCACGTTGGCGATATCCACACCGCTGCCGTCCGCCTTCACGCGGACCTTCACGTTGTAATCAACCACGCGCTTGACGGGAACAAGGATTTTCACTGTGCAGCGCTCCTCTTCAGGTCGTTTTCAGCAGGGCCGGCGGGGCGCCGGCTGCTTCGATTATCTCATCGCAGCTCGGAATTGACACTCGAACTGTCGCAGAACACAATCCATCCATACGCAGCGGTATGGCTTGCATACGGTAGCGTATGGACGCCTAATCGTCAATACTAGACCGTATGGAACCGACCACCAGAAAGCCCCGCACACAGCTCGACCGCTCTGCCTGGACGCGCGCCGCGATCGAGGTCCTCGCCGAGGAGGGTATCGCCGGCCTGCGGGTGGAGGTGCTGGCCAAGCGGCTCAAGGTGACCAAGGGCAGCTTTTACTGGCATTTCCAGGACCGTCGCGACCTCCTGGTGGCCATGCTCGATGAGTGGAAGGAGGGCCGCATCAAGGACATCATAAAGCAGACGCGCGCAGTTCCCGGTCGCGAGCTAGAACAGATCTACCACGTCATCGACGTCTACAGCACCAGCCGGAGCCGGCGCGGCATGCTGATCGAACTTGCGGTGCGCGACTGGGCGCGACGGGACCCGCAGGCGGCGGCGATCGTCGCCGAGGTCGACGAGGTGCGCCTGAAGTGCGCGCGCGACCTTTTCCTCGCCTGCGGCTTGCCGCTGGAGGAGGCTTCCAGTCGCTGCATGCTGCTCTATGCCTATGTGTTCGGCATTTCGCTGATGATCTACGACAAGTTCGAGGCCGACATCCCCCGGCTCAAGCAGGACATCGCAGACGTCATCGCGCGTTCGGGCAACGCCCGCTATGCGCTGGCGAGCCCAGCGGCATAGCGCAGGCGCGGCAGCGCGGCGAGAGCGTTGCACGTGGTCGCGGCGACCGCCTCATCCACCGTGATGTCGCGCAGGCGGGCGAGCAGCTCCGCGTAGCGTCCGATGTTGGCCGGTTCGGTACGCCGCCCCTGGCCCCAGGCCGGGGGAATGTCGGGCGCATCGGTCTCGAGCACGATCGCCTCGAGGGGCAGCGCTGCGGCGAGGCCGCGAATCCGGCTCGAGCCCTCGAAGGTCATCGCGCCCCCGAAGCCGAGGCGGAAGCCGAGCGCGATGAAGGCTTCGGCCTGCTGCCGGCTGCCATTGAAGGAGTGGGCGATCCCGCCGGGCACCTCGATTCGCCTGAGCTGCTTGAGGATGGCGTCCTGCGCGCGTCGCAGATGCAGGATGACGGGCAGCCCATGCTTGCGCGCCAGCCGCAACTGGGCGACGAAATAGCGCTCCTGCAGCGCCGGGTCCACGTCGGTGACGAAATGATCGAGCCCAATCTCGCCGACCGCGACGACCTCGCTTTCCGCGAGCCGCTCGTCGAGGAGCTCGAGGTCCTCCTCGCGCGCGCCGCCGACATACATCGGGTGAATGCCATAGGCGTGGGCGACGTCGCGATGGACGCGCGCCAGCCGGGCCACCGCATCGAAGTTGGCAGCCTCGACCGCGGGGACCACGAACGCGCCGACACCGCCGGCGCGCGCGGCAGCGATGGCCGCGTCGCGGTCGGCCTCGAACGCGGCGGCATCGAGGTGGATGTGGGTGTCTACCAGCACCGGAGGGCCGGGCTCAGCGCCCCTTCCACTGCGGCGGACGCTTGCCGATGAAGGCATCGATGCCTTCGGCGGCGTCCTCGCTCATCATGTTGCACGCCATCACTTCGCCGGCGAGCTGATAGGCGGCATCGAGTCCCATCTCAAGCTGCTTGTAGAACATCTGCTTGCCGGCTCCGATCGCCACCGCCGATTTCGCCACGATCGCGCCCGCGAGGCGGGCGACCTCGTCGTCGAGCTGCTCGAGCGGCACCACGCGATTGAGCAGGCCGCGGCGCTGGGCCTCCGCGGCGTCGATGAAGTCGCCGGTGACGAGCATCTCGAAGGCCTGCTTGCGCCCCATGTTGCGCGACAGGCCGACGCTCGGGGTGGCGCAGAAGAGGCCCACGTTGATGCCGGACACCGCAAAGCGCGCCACGTCGGCCGCGACCGCGAGATCGCACATCGACACCAGCTGGCAGCCGGCGGCGGTGGCGATGCCGTGCACCCGCGCGATCACCGGCTGCGGCAGCTCGGTTAGCTTCATCATCAACTTGCTGCACAGGCGGAACAACGCCTGCTGGTAGCCGAGGTTATGGTTGGCCCGCATCTGCTTGAGATCGTGTCCGGCGCAGAAAGCCTTGCCGGCGCCGGCGATCACCACGACACGGACGCGCTCGTCCTGCGCGATCGCGTCGAGTTCGGCGATAAGCGCCTCGATAAGTTCAGACGACAAGGTGTTGAACTGGCTGGGCCGGTTCAGGGTCAGGGTCGTCACACCGCCATCGTCGCTTCGCACGACCAGGGCTTCGTCGACCGGGGTTGGAACAGCGCTCACGTCTCTACTCCTCTTTTCATTCTGGATCGGGGATTGAACTCATAGGCGCCCGGTGCCCGCCACCCCCGGCGGACATCGGGCGCCGGCGCGGACCTCAGTCGAAGGCGCCCGCGGACTTCGCCTGATCGCGCAGGACGAACTTCTGGATCTTGCCGGTCGAGGTCTTCGGCAACTCGCCGAACACCACCTTCTTCGGCACCTTGAAGCCGGCCAGATGCTCGCGGCAGTGGGCGACGATGTCTTCGGTCGTGACTTCCGCCCCGCTCCGCAGTTCGACGAACGCGCAGGGCACCTCGCCCCACTTCTCGTCGGGCATCGCGACCACGGCCGCCGCCATCACCGCCGGATGCCGGTAGAGGGTGTCCTCAACCTCGATCGAAGAGATGTTCTCACCGCCGGAAATGATGACGTCCTTGGAGCGATCCTTGATCTTGACGTAGCCGTCGGGCTGCATCACCGCGAGGTCGCCGGTGTGGTACCAACCGCCGGCGAAGGACTCGTCGGTGGCCTTCTCGTTCTTCAGGTAGCCCTTCATCACGAGGTTGCCGCGGAACATGATCTCGCCCATGGTCTCGCCGTCCCAGGGCACAGGCTCCATGGTCGCCGGGTCGAGCACGGTGATCGCTTCCTGGGCGTGGTAGCGCACGCCCTGGCGGCCATTGAGGACGACCTGCTCGGCGAGCGGCAGATCCTGCCACTCGTCGTGCTTGGCGCATACCGAGGCCGGACCGTAAGTCTCGGTGAGGCCATAGACGTGAGTGAGGTCGATGCCGATGTTGGCCATGCCCTCGATCACCGCAGCCGGGGGCGGCGCGGCGGCGATCAGGCCGGAGACCTTGTGGTTGATGCCGTGACGCCACTCCTCGGGCGAATTCGCCATCATCGAATGGACGATCGGGGCGCTGCAGTAATGGGTGACGCCATGGTCGCGGATCGCATCGAAGATCAGCCGCGGATCGACCCGGCGCAGGCAGACGTTGACGCCGGCATTGGCCGCCATCGTCCACGCGAAACACCAACCATTGCAGTGGAACATCGGCAGCGTCCACAGATACACCGAGTGCGGCGGCATGCCCCAGGAGACGATGTTGGACATCGCGTTGAGGTAGGCGCCGCGGTGATGGTAGACCACGCCCTTCGGGTTGCCGGTCGTGCCCGAAGTGTAGTTGAGCGAGATCGCGTCCCACTCGTCGCCGGGCTGCTCGAAGACGAAGTCCTCGCTGCCGCCGGCAAGAAGAGCCTCGTACTCGATGGTGCCGACGCGCTCGCCCGGACCGGTGTATTCGCTGTCGTCGACGTCGATGACGATGAGATCGGGGCGCTGCGCGAGCTCGATCGCCTTCTTCACCATGCGCGAGTATTCGCGGTCGGTGATCAGCACCTTCGCCTCGCCGTGGTTGAGCATGAAGGCCACCGCCTCGGCATCGAGCCGGGTGTTGAGGGTGTTGAGTACCGCCCCCGTGCCGGGCACGCCGAAATGGCACTCGAACATTTCCGGGGTGTTGTTCAGCACCACCGCGACCGTGTCGTTCTTGCCGACGCCGAGCTGGCGCAGTGCGGAGCCGAGCCGGCGTGCGCGGCGGTAGCTTTCGAGCCAGGTGTAGCGGCGCTCGCCGTGGATGACGGCGACGCGGTCGGGATACACGTAGGCGCTGCGCTCGATGAAGGTCAGCGGGCTCAGCGGGACGTAGTTGGCCGGGTTCTTTTCCAGCGCGTGGTCGTACGGCGACGGCTTGGTGTCACTCATGGTTTCTCCCTCTCCAGTGATGGCTGTCGGACGAAAGGCCGAAGCCTGCCGACAGCGCTCGATGGTAGTCGATCTTCGTCCGGGATTCCGATCGAGTTCGGCGAGCCACGCAGCCAGGGCGGGGCGGGGGCCGGTCATGCGCACTCAGGAGGCGGCCGCGTGCGTGTCGGTCACGCGTACGTACAGGGCGCGGCCGACCGAGGCCCACTGGCGGCGCTCCTCTTCGAGCGCGGCCGCGGTCAGCGGAAGCTTGTGCAGCCAGGAGGCGGGAGCGTCGAGCGCGAACCCCCGGCCCTCGCGGGCGAGCTTGATCGGCGGTACGCCGCGCTTGTCGCGCGCCCGATGGATCACCACCGCGATCCGCATGCAGGCGATCAGCAGCCAGTCGATGCTGCCGGGATCGATGCCGGCGACGCGTTCCAGCTTGCCGCGGTGCGACAGCACCAGACGCGCGAGACGGCCCTGATCCATGCGGGAAAAACCCGGCATGTCGGCGTGCGCGAGGATGTAGGCGCTGTGCTTGTGGTAGCTCGAGTGCGCCACGGACACGCCGATCTCGTGCAGCATCGCTGCCCAGCGCAGGAAGCGCTGGTCCTGATTGTCTTCTTCACGCGTCTCCGGCGCGAGCTGTCCGAGCAGGTGGCAGGCGGTCTCCGCCACCTGCTGTGCCTGCACCTGGTTCACCCGGTAGCGATTGACGAAGGCTTCCACCGTGGCGTCGCGCAGATCGTGGTGGTGGTAGCGCCCGAGCAGGTCGTAGAGCACACCGAGTCGCAAGGCGCCATCGGCGAAGTTCATCTGCTCGACGCCGAACTCCTTGAAGATTGCACTCATGATGGCGAAGCCGCCGGCGAAGATCGGCAACCGGTCGCCGCGCAACCCGGCGAGCCTGAGTTCGTCTACGTTGCCCGCGCGCAGGAGAAGTTCCCTCAGCTTCTCCAGCCCATCGCGGGTGATGCCGCCGGCGGTCAGCCCGTTCTGCTCGAGCACCTCGGCGAGCGCCTTGGCGGTGCCGCTCGAGCCGATCGCCTCCTCCCAGCCCGCGTCGCGATAGTCGCCGACGATGCTCTGCAGCTCACGGCGGGCGGTGAGCTCGGCCTCCTTCAGATTCCGCTTGTCGATCCGCCCATCGGGGAAGAAGCGCATGGTGTAGCCGACGCAACCCATGTAGCGCGATTCGAGCAGCTGCGGCTCGAAGCTCTTGCCGACGATGAACTCGGTCGAGCCGCCTCCGATGTCGACCACCAGCTGCTGGCGATGGGGGTTGGCGAGCGAATGGGCGACGCCGATGTAGATCAGGCGCGCCTCCTCGCGGCCGGCGATGACCTCGATCGGGAAGCCGAGCGCCTCCTCGGCGCGGATCAGGAAGTCGGGGGCGTTCTTCGCCACGCGAAGGGTGTTGGTCGCC
Source organism: Thauera phenolivorans (assembly GCF_001696715.1). Classification (GTDB taxonomy): domain Bacteria; phylum Pseudomonadota; class Gammaproteobacteria; order Burkholderiales; family Rhodocyclaceae; genus Thauera; species Thauera phenolivorans. The sequence continues at coordinate 209,890 of NZ_MBFM01000002.1, forward strand.
ACCGCGCGAACCCGTTCGGGCGCAAAATCATGTAGACGCTCGTTGAAACGACGCAGCGCGCTTACCCCGCGCTGTTGCGAAGCGATGTCGAGCCGCTTGTCGGGGCCCAGCCCCGCGGCCAGTCGCACCGGATCCTTGAGGCCGTCGAGCGGGTAGATCTGGTCGTTGACGATCCGCCCGACCTGGAGACGAAAACTGTTTGAACCCAGGTCCACCGCGGCAATCAGATCGCGCATCATGTTCTCTTGTTGGAACGCCAACGGCGTCGAAACGGCGATTTTAGCACTCGAGCCGCAGCAGGCCCCAAGCCCGGCCGGGGTCGTGCGCTCGTCATGAAGCGGCAATATAAATGTCACATAATCGGGGCCGGGCCCAATCCGTCGGACGCATCATGTACACACCGAACAGCAGCAATCGCTACCCTCCCGAGCACTTCATCAACCGAGAACTCTCGCTGCTAAAGTTCCAGCGCCGCGTGCTCGCCCAGGCTGCCGACGAGAACGTCCCCCTGCTCGAGCGGCTGCGTTTCCTCTGCATCGTCTCGAGCAATCTGGACGAGTTCTTCGAGGTCCGCGTTTCCGGCATCAAGGAGCAGATCCGCACCGGCAGCCGCATCGCCGGCAACGACGGGCTTTCGCCGATCGAACTGCTCGGCCGCGTCAGCACCGAGGTGCACGAGATCATCGGCGAGCAGTACGCGCTGCTCAACGACGAGATCCTCCCGGCGCTCGCCGTCGAGGGCATCGTCTTCCCGCGGCGCAGCGAATGGACCGCCGCCCAGCAGGCCTGGATCGCCGGCTACTTCGAGAGGGAGGTGATGCCGGTCCTCACGCCGATCGGCCTCGACCCTGCGCACCCCTTTCCGCGCGTACTCAACAAGAGCCTGAACTTCGCGGTCGAACTCGAAGGGCGCGACGCCTTCGGCCGCGACTCGGGCTTCGCCATCGTGCAGGCGCCGCGCGCGCTGCCGCGCGTCATCCGCCTGCCGCAGGACCTGTGCCCGGAACCATTCGGCTTCGTCTTCCTGTCCTCGGTACTGCACGCGCATGTGGACCGGCTCTTCCCGGGCATGCAGGTGACCGGCTGCTACCAGTTTCGCGTCACCCGCAACTCCGACCTGTTCGTCGACGAGGAAGAGGTCAAGGACCTCCGCGTCAGCCTCAAGGGGGAGTTGCAGCAACGTCATTTCGGTGACGCCGTCCGCCTCGAGGTGGCGGACAACTGCTCGGACGAGATGGCCGACTACCTGCTGCAACACTTCCGCCTCGGTCGCGAGGACCTCTATCGCACGCCGGGCATCGTCAACCTGGTGCGCCTGATGCAGGTGCTCGACTGGGTGGATCATGCCGATCTCCAGTACCGTCCCTACACCCCCGGCCTGCCGCGCGCGCTCGAGCACCGGCGCGAGATCTTCGGCGCCATCCGCGCCCAGGACATTCTTCTCCACCACCCCTTCCAGAGCTTCGCTCCGGTGATCGAGCTGCTGCGCGCGGCCGCCGAGGATCCCCAGGTGCTCGCGATCAAGATGACCGTGTATCGCACCGGGACCGACTCGGTGCTGATGGAGCACCTGCTGCGCGCCGCGCAGAAGGGCAAGGAGGTCACCGTCGTGCTCGAACTGATGGCGCGCTTCGACGAGGAGGCGAACATCACCTGGGCCAACCGACTCGAGGAGGTCGGGGTGCACGTCGTGTACGGCGTGTTCGGCTACAAGACCCACGCCAAGCTGCTGATGGTGGTGCGTCGCGAAGATGAAGGCCTGCGCCGCTACGTCCACATGGGTACCGGCAACTACCATCCCCGCACCACCCGCTTCTACACCGACTTCGGCCTGCTCACCTGCAACGTCGAGATCGGCGAAGACGTCGCGTCGGTCTTCAAGCAGCTCACCGGCCTCGGCCGCGCCTCTGAGCTGCGCCACCTGTGGCAGGCGCCCTTCTCGCTGCAGCCGAACGTGGTCGCCGCGATCCGGCGCGAGGCGGAGATCGCCGCCCAGGGCCGCAAGGGCCGCGTCATCGCCAAGATGAACGCGCTGCTCGAGCCCGAAACCATCGAGGCGCTCTACGAAGCATCGCAGGCGGGCGTCGAGGTCGACCTCATCGTGCGCGGGCCGTGCGCGCTGAGGCCCGGCGTGCCCGGCCTGTCGGAGAACATCCGCGTGCGCTCGGTCATCGGCCGCTTCCTCGAGCATCACCGCATCTTCTATTTCCACGCCGACGGCGAGGACCACACTTATCTTTCGAGTGCCGACTGGATGGACCGCAACTTCTTCCGCCGGATCGAGATCGCCTTCCCGGTGCTCGACCCCCGCCTCAAGCGTCGCGTCATGAAGGAGGGTCTGCGCGCCTATCTAGGCGACAACTGTCAGGCCTGGGAGATGCAATCCGATGGGAGCTACAAGCGCAAGTCGCCGCGCGGCACCCGGCGCGCGGCGCAGCTGATACTGCTCAACGAGCTCGCGGCGCGGACTTGATCACGGCCGCGGGGCACGGGGGGCGAGCGAATTCGGGCACAATGCGAGTGTCTTCATTCACCGCCCTTCCCCCGCCATGCCCAAGCTGATCCATCTCGTCGCCGGCGCCCGCCCCAACTTCATGAAGATCGCGCCGATCGTGCGCGCCCTCGAACGCCAGCCCGAGCGATTCGCCTACCGGATCGTGCACACCGGTCAGCACTACGATCGCGAGATGAGCGAGGTCTTCTTCGACGAGCTCGGAATTCCGCAACCGGACCACCACCTCGACTGCGGCGGCGGCAGCCATGCCGAGCAGACCGCGAAGATCATGGTCGCCTTCGAGAAGGTGTGCCTGCAGGAACGGCCCGATTGCGTGCTCGTGGTGGGCGACGTCAATTCGACCCTGGCCTGCTCGATCGTTGCCAAGAAGATGCACATCCCGGTGGCCCACGTCGAGGCCGGACTGCGCAGTGGCGACCGCGACATGCCCGAGGAGATCAACCGCCTGGTGACCGACAGCATCAGCGACTGGTTCTTCTGCACGGAGCCTGCGGGTGTCGACAACCTGCTCGCCGAAGGAAAGCCGAAAGCGGCGGTGTTCCATGTCGGCCACGTCATGGTCGACAACCTGCTGTTCCAGCGCGAGCGCCTCGGCGGCACTGACAGCGGATCCTTCCCGTCGGCAGCGCTCAAAGCCGAGCTCGGGCGCTACGGCATCGTCACCCTGCACCGGCCTTCAAATGTCGACGAACCCGAGGTGCTGGCCGGCATCGTCGACGCGTTGAACACGATCTCGGCAGATCTTCCTCTCGTGTTCCCGGTCCATCCGCGCACCCGTGCCAACCTCGAACGCTTCGGCATCACGCCCGGGCCGCGGATTCGCCTCATCGGGCCGGCGGCCTACATGGACTTCCTCAATCTGTGGAAGGACGCGGTCTTGATCCTCACCGACAGCGGCGGCCTGCAGGAAGAGTCGACCGCACTCGGCGTGCCCTGCCTGACCCTGCGCAGGAACACCGAACGGCCGATCACGGTGGACGAAGGCACGAACGTGCTGGTCGGTACCGACCCCGCGGCGATCGTGCGCGAAGCGCGCGCGATCCTCGGTGGCAAGGGCAAGTCCGGCCGCCGGCCGGCGTTGTGGGACGGCCGTGCGGCCGAGCGCATCGTCGAGCTGCTCGATCGCGCGCTCGCCACGGCCTGAGCCGAAGCCGTCGAAGGCAGCGGCTCAGCGCCGCTGCACCTCGTTCACCCCGGACACTTCGCGGATCATCTGCATCGCGCGTCGCATTTCCCCCACGCTGCCCACCTCGAGGGTGAAGCGCATCGAGGCGGTGCCCTTCTTGGTGAGCGTATTCACCGCGATGACGTTGATCTTCTCGCGCGAGAGCACGTCGGAAATGTCGCGCAACAGCCCCTGGCGATCGCCCGCCTGCACCTCGATCGAGACCTGGTAGAGCCCGCCCTTGCTGGCGAAGGCCTCCTCGCCCCACTCGGCGGCGATCACCCGCTCCGGATGCTGGCGCACCAGTTCCTTGAAGTCGGGGCAGTCCACCCGGTGGATCGAGATGCCCCGCCCGCGGGTGACGAAGCCCTCGATCGCATCCGGCGGCGCCGGCTTGCAGCAGCGCGATAGCGCGGTCATCAGCTTGCCCACGCCAGCGACCAGGATCTTGTCGGTGTTGTCGCCCGAGCGGCTGCGGCCGACGACGATGCTATCGGGTTCGGGCGGTGTCGGCGCGGCCACCGCGTCGGCTGCGCGCAACGCCACCTGCACCGCGCGTGGCCCCACCTCGCCGCGCCCGGCGGCGAGAAAGAGCGCGTCGGCGTTCTTGAAGCCGAGCCTGTCCGCGAGGCCCTCGATGTTTGCCTGGCCGTGGCCGTCGCGCTGCATCTCCTTGGTGACAAAGCTGCGGCCGCGGGCGAGCAGGTCCTCTTCGTCCTGCTGGGCAAAGTAGCTCTTGATCTTGCTGCGCGCGCGCGCAGTGGCGACATAGCCCTGGCGCGGGTCGAGCCAGTCGCGCGAAGGCCCGCCTTCGCGCACGGTGACGATCTCCACCGTTTGCCCGCTCTCGAGCGGCGTGTTCAGCGGCACCAGGTGGCCATCGATCTTCGCCCCTCGGCAGCGGTGGCCGAGACTGGAGTGCACCCGGTAGGCGAAGTCCACCGGGGTGGCGCCACGCGCGAGGTCGATCACCCGGCCCTGCGGGGTCAGCACGTAGATGGTGTCGTCGAGCGAGGCGCGCTTGTACTGCTCGAGCCAATGCGCCGAGTCGGCAACCTCGTCACGCCACGACAGCAGATTTCGCAGCAGCGCGATCTTTTCGTCATAGTCGCCGCCGCGGCTCGCACCTTCCTTGTAGCGCCAGTGGGCGGCCACGCCCAGTTCGGCGTGCCTGTGCATGTCGAAGGTGCGGATCTGCACTTCGAGCGCGCGGCCGTCGCCCGCCAGCACCGCGGTGTGCAGCGACTGGTAGTTGTTGCCCTTGGGCTTGGTGATGTAGTCGTCGAACTCCTGCGGGATCGGCTGCCAGATCTGGTGCACCACGCCAAGCACCGTGTAGCAGTCCCTGATCTCCTTCACCAGCACCCGAAGCGCGCGGATGTCGAAGACCTGCGAGAAATCCAGCCGCTTCTTCCGCATCTTGCTGTAGATGCTGTAGATGTGCTTGGGCCGGCCGGTGATCTCGGCCTCGATGCCGACCGCGGCGAGCTCGCTGCGCAGCCTCGCCATCGCGTCGTGGATGAACTGCTCGCGCTCGACCCTGCGCTCGTCGAGCATTTTCGCGATGCGCTTGTAGGTGTCGGGCTCGATGAACCGGAAGGAGAGATCCTCGAGCTCCCACTTGAGCTGCCACACGCCGAGCCGGTTGGCCAGCGGCGCGTAAATGTCCAGGCTCTCGCGCGCGATCTCGACGCGTGCCTCGTGCTCGACATTGGTGAGGTGGCGCAGGGTCTGGGTGCGCGAGGCCAGGCGCAGCAGGACGACCCGGATGTCCTCGACCATCGCCAGCAGCATCTTGCGCAGCACTTCGAGCTGGGCGCGGATCTCGGGCGTCGCCGCATTGGCGGTGCGGTGGGTGATGAGGCGCAGCCCGTTCAGCCGGCGCAAACCATCGACCAGCCGTATCACGCCCGCGCCGAAGCGCTGCTCCAGCGCGCTGGCGTAGTCCTCATCGTAGTCGCCCACCGCGAACAGCAGGGCGGCGGCACGCGCCTCGGCGTCGAGCCGCAGCGAGGCGACGATCAGCGCTGCGCCCAGGGCATGCGTGCGCACCGACTCGCCGGTGCTCAGGCGGCGCTCGTCATAGATGCTCTCCGCATAGGTGAGAGCCTGTTCTACGAGGCTGCGATCGACCTCGCCGAGACCTTCTGCGAGCAACTCGATCGACGCCGCGGCGTCGGTGGGGGAAACGGCATGCGTGACGGAAACCATGACGCGGATTATCCCACAAGCGCCAGGTGGCGGCCGCGGGCGCGACGACTCAACCCAGCCCGAGGCGCTCGCCGCGATAGCTGCCGTCGCGCACGCTGCGCCACCACTCCTCGTGATCGAGGTACCACTGCACCGTCTTGCGCAGGCCGCTGTCGAAACTTTCCTGCGGCACCCATCCGAGTTCGCGCTGGATCTTGCCGGCGTCGATCGCGTAGCGCAGATCGTGGCCGGGACGGTCGTCGACGTAGGTGATCAGGTCGCGATAGTGGTCGATGCCCGCCGGCCGCTTGATCGGTGCGAGCGCCTCGAGCAGTTCGCAGATCTGATGCACCACCTCGACGTTGCGTCGCTCGTTGTGGCCGCCGATGTTGTACTCCTCGCCCACCCTGCCCTGTTCGAACACCAGGGTCAGCGCGCGCGCGTGATCCTCGACGTAGAGCCAGTCGCGCACCTGCTGGCCGCTGCCATACACCGGCAGCGGCTTGCCCTCGAGCGCGTTGAGGATCATGAGCGGGATGAGCTTCTCGGGGAAATGGTAGGGGCCGTAGTTGTTCGAGCAGTTGGTGACGAGGATCGGCAGGCCGTAGGTATGGTGCCACGCTCGCACCAGGTGGTCGGAGGCGGCCTTGCTCGCCGAGTACGGGGAATTCGGCCGGTAGCGGGTCTCCTCGGTGAACAGGCCGGTCTCGCCGAGGCTGCCATACACCTCGTCGGTCGACACGTGATGAAAGCGGAAGTCCCGCCGGTCCTGCTCGTCGAGTTCGCGCCAGTGCCGGCGCGCGGCCTCGAGGAGGTTGTAGGTGCCGAGCACGTTGGTCTCGACGAACACCCGCGGGCCGTCGATCGAGCGGTCGACATGGCTCTCCGCGGCGAGGTGGATCACGCCGTCGGGACGGTGGCGCTCGAAGACCCGCTGCAGCGCGTCGGCGTCGCGGATGTCGACCTTCTCGAAGGCGTAGCGCGGATCGGCGGCGACCGCCGCAACCGAATACAGGTTGCCCGCATAGGTCAGACAGTCGACGTTCACCACGCGATGCGCGGTCTCGCCGATGAGGTGGCGCACCAGCGCCGAACCGATGAAACCGGCGCCGCCGGTGACGAGGATGGTCTTGCTCATGGCGTCCTCACGAACGGGATGGCGATGGGTCTTCGGCGTCGTAGCGCGGCAGGCGCTCGCGCGCGAACTCGGCCAGACACGGCGCCACGGCGTCGCGCGCAGAAAGCTCGGGCGCCTCGACCGGCCACGGGATGGCGAGCGCCGGATCGTTCCACGCCACGCTGGCCTCCGCCGCGGGATTGTAGAGCGCGGTGCACTTGTAGGCGAACAGCGCACTCTCGCTGGTCACGCAGAAGCCGTGTGCGAAACCTGGCGGGACCCACAGCTGGCGGCGGTTGGCGTCCGACAGCACGACCGCTTCCCATTGGCCGTAGGTCGGTGAACCAACGCGGATGTCCACCGCGACGTCGAACACTTCGCCTTCGAGCACATAGACGAGCTTGCCCTGGGCGTCAGGATTCTGGAAGTGCAGTCCGCGCAACACCCCGCGCCGCGAACGCGAGAGATTGTCCTGCACGAACGGCAGCTCGAGACCGGCCGCCGCGTAGCGCTGGGCATTGAAGGTTTCCATGAAGAAGCCGCGGTCGTCGCCGAACACCTGCGGCTCGAAGATCAGGACGCCTGGCAGACGGGTGCGGAGAACGTTCATGGGGAGTGCGGGCCCGACGGATTGGGAAAGGAGGACATCTTGCCACCGACCACGCCCGCGGGAGAAGCGCAGCCCGCGGGCAAGCTTCCTGGCAAACCGCGGCCTGTGCGATCATCGGATCGTCCATCGCCGCTGCCCCGCCCCTGATGAAACGCCCTGAATCCTCCATCCACGACCGGCCCTGCAAGCCTGCGCTTGCAAGCGCCGGCGCCGCCCGCGCGGCGGTGGCCTAGCTGCCCATGCTCACGCAACTCAAGCGCTGGCTCGGCCTCGCCGCGGCCGAGCAGGGGATCGACGACGCGCTCTGGCGCCGCGCCGAGGCCCGCCTGCCCTTCCTCGACTTCCTGCCAGACGCCGACCGCCCGCGGCTGCGCACGATGGCCGCCGAGTTCCTCGCCAGCAAGCAGTTCCACGGCGCGCACGGCCTCCGGCTCGACGACGAGATGCTGCTGGGCATCGCGTTGCAGGCCTGCCTTCCGGTGCTCAACATCGGGCTCGAGGCCTACCGCGGCTGGGTCGGCGTAATCGTTTACCCCGGCGATTTCGTGGTGCCGCGACAGGAGGTCGACGACAGCGGCGTGGTGCATGAATACGACGACGAGGTCCTCGGCGAGGCCTGGGAAGGCGGCCCGGTGCTGCTGTCCTGGTTCGACGAGGCGGATGCGCCCGAGGGCGTCAACGTGGTGATCCACGAGTTCGCGCACAAGCTCGACATGGAGAACGGCGGCGTCGACGGCCTGCCGCCGCTGCCCCCCGGTATGTCGCGTGCTGCCTGGGCGGCGGCCTTCACCGCCGCCTACGAGACATTCTGCGCCGAGGTGGATGCCGGCCGCGACACCGTGCTCGACCCCTACGGCGCCGAGCACCCGGGGGAGTTCTTCGCGGTCGCCTCGGAAGCCTTCTTCGAGACCCCGCTCGCGCTGCAGGGCCGCTATCCCGAGGTGTACGGACAGCTCGCGCGCTTCTACCAGCTCGACCCCGCCGCCGGCGAACGCGCGCTCGACCGCGAGGCCCGGGTGCAATGACCGATGCGCGCAAGCGTCTCCTGATCGTCTATCACACCCAATCGGGCAACACCGGCCAGCTCGCCGACGCGGTGCTGCGCGGCGCGCGCCGGGTGGCGGAGGTGGACACGGTGATCAAGCGCGCCTTCGACGCCGGCACCGAGGACCTGCTCGCGTGCGACGCCCTGCTGCTCGGCACGCCGGAGAACTTCGGCTACATGTCGGGCGCGCTGAAGGACTTCTTCGACCGCACCTACTACCCCTGCGAAGGCCGTCTGGAAGGCCTGCCCTACGCCGTCTTCGTCAGCGCCGGCAACGACGGCAGCGGCGCGGTGCGCGAGATCGGGCGCATCGCGAAGGGCTACGGATGGAAGCCGGCGGCCGAGGCGCTGATCGCCCGCAAGGGCATCGCGGCCGAAGATCTCGCCCGCGCCGAGGAGCTCGGCGAAGGCTTCGCCACCGCGCTGTCGATCGGCATCCTCTGAAGGCGTCGATCACGGTTGGCAGTCGCGGCGCAAATCGCTAAGCTGAAATCGCAGCCGGACGCGCAACTGTCCGCGGCCGGCGCAAAAAAGTGCACGCAACGGAGGCTGTCAAATGTCTATGACCTGGATTCTGGTTGCCAACGCCAGCCTGGCGAAACTCTATGAAAACTCCGGCCCCAACAAGGGCCTCAAGCTGGTCAAGGAACTGGTCCACCCCGAAAGCCGACAGAAGAACGGCGAACTCGTCTCCGACCGATCTGGCGCGATGGCCGGCAACGGCACCGGCGGCGGCTCGATGCAGCCGCAGACGCTGCCAAAGCAGCACGAAGCGAAGGTGTTCGCACAGGAGATCGCGCAGGAGCTATATCAGGGCCGCGCAACCAATGCCTACAAGCGTCTCGTGCTGGTGGCGCCGCCCTCCTTCATGGGCATGCTCAACGGTGTGCTCGACGCGCCCACCGCGCAACTCGTCACCGACCGTTTCGAAAAGGATTACACCAAGACGCCCGACGGCGAGCTCGCCGGTCACCTGTCATCGGCGGTCTTCGTCTGAAACAGCTTCCGCCGCTGCTTCTCCACAAGCGGCCCTGCTGACCAACGGGGCGCGAGGCGCCCCGTTTCTTGTCATGCAACCGCGTCGCCCGTGCCAGGGCCCGCCCTGCCGTCGTCGCCGTCCGTCGCCTCCCCGGCTGCGCCGCCGCGCAGCGGCCAGCGCCCGAGGATCCGGTACTGCGCGCCTTCGGCACGCCGTCCGGACTCCACCAGCACGAAATCCCCGACCTGCCAGCCGAGTTCGCGCGTGAGCGGCTGCGGTGCTTGTCGCGCATTGCGCACCAGCGTGAGGTGAGCGGAGAAGGGGCGCTCCTCGAGGCCGAAGCCTGCGGCGCGCAATGCCTGCGACAGGGAGGCGACGAGCGCTTCGAGCGCCGGCGGCGTATCGTCTGGCGCGAGCCACACCACCCGGTTGCCCTTCCAGCTGCCGCTGCGCGTGAGTGCCAGCCCGAAGGGCGCAGCGCGCAGCCTGCCCGCCAGCGCCAACAACTCGTCCACCCGCGCGCGCGGCACCTCCCCGAGGAAGGCGAGCGTCAGGTGAAGGCTCGCCTCGCGCATCAGCCGGCCGCCGCAGTCGGCGTGCAGTCCGCTACCGATCTCGTGCAGCGCCGCGGCGGTGCGGGTGTCCGGCCACAGGGCGAAGAAGACGCGGGCGCGATCAGCCGGCGCAGGACGCGGCGCAGCGGGCTCAGGCATCGCGCGCGAGCAGAGCCACGACCTGCGCGGCGATCCCCTCGCCCCGCCCGGTGAAGCCGAGCTTCTCGGTGGTCTTGCCCTTGATGTTGACCGCCGCCGGCTCGATCGCGAGGTCGTCGGCGATGTTCGACACCATCGCCGGGGCGTGCGGCAGGATGCGCGGCGCACGGCAGATGACCGTGGCGTCGACGTTGATCACCCGCCAGCCCGCGGCGCGCACCCGGGCGAAGGCTTCGCGCAGCAGCACTCGACTGTCCGCGCCGGCGTGCGCAGGATCGCTGTCGGGAAACAGGCGTCCGATGTCGCCCAGCCCGGCGGCGCCGAGCAAGGCGTCGGTGAGCGCGTGCAGCAGCACATCGGCGTCGGAATGGCCAAGCAGGCCGGCCACGTACGGGATATCGACCCCGCCGATGATCAGCTTGCGGCCGGGCACGAGGGCGTGGACGTCGAAACCCTGCCCGATGCGGAAGGAGATGTCGTGCATGGGAATGCTCATTGGCTCAGCCCTGTCGGTTGCGGAGGATCCACTCGGCGAGGTGGAGGTCGAGCGGATAGGTCACCTTGAGATTGGTCGCGTCGCCCGCCACGAGGCGCGGACGCAGACCGGCGGCCTCGATCGCACCGGCCTCGTCGGTCACCGCGCTAGCCGACTCGAGCGCGCGACGCAGCATCACGTAGCGGAACATCTGCGGCGTCTGTGCCTGCCACAGCCCCTCGCGCGCGACCGTGCCCGCCACCCGGCGATTGGCGTCGGCGCGCTTCAGGGTGTCGGCCACCGGCACCGCGAGCAGACCGCCGACTTCGTCGTCGGCGAGCTCGCGTACCAGGCGATCGATGTGCCAGGGTGCGATACAGGGACGTGCGGCGTCATGTACCAGTACCCAGTCGGCGGGCTCCACCTTCGCGCCGATCGCGCGCAGGCCGCCGAGCACGGTGTCGGCGCGGGTCGCGCCGCCGCAGAACAGCGGCACCAGCTTCGGCCCGAGCGCCGCCCAGTCGTGGCGCGCCCACTCGGCGTCATCCACCGAAAGCACGACGAAGACCTCGTCGATGTCGGGCGCGGCGCACAGCGTGGCGAGCGCATGATGGATCAGCGGCCGGCCGAGCAGCGGCAGGTACTGCTTGGGCTGCGAGGCACCCATGCGCGAACCGCTGCCGGCGGCAGGAACCAGCGCGAAATGTCGGGGTCGGGAAGCTTGCATGCGCGGATTCTAGCCGAAGCCCGTCCCAGCCATGAACGACGCCTTCGCGCGCGACCCGTCCCCCACCGAGCCCCCGTGCCGAGACCGATCGGCATCGGCCTGTCGATCGGTCTCCCCGCGAGCGTATTCGCCGCCGGGCGCCTATACTTTTTCAAGCGCAACACGGAACCAGTCGAGATGGCCACTGCTTCGATCCGGCCGGCCGCGGTGGCCGGCTATTTCTACCCCCGCGACGAACAGGCGCTGCGCGCCCAGCTCGCCGGGATGTTGTCGAGTTCGGTGCCGCTGGAGACGGTCAGCGCACCGAAGGCGGTGATCGTCCCCCACGCGGGCTACGTCTATTCCGGCCCGGTCGCGGCCGCGGCCTATGCCGCGCTCGCGCCGCTGCGCGCGATCGTGCGTCGCGTGGTCCTGCTCGGGCCCGCGCATCGCGTCTGGGTGGACGGCTTCGCGCTGCCTGCGGCGCAGAGCTTCAGGACCCCGCTGGGCGAGGTGCTGCTGAGCCGCCCCGACTGGCTGGCACTGCAGTCGCGCGGCGACGTGGTGGTCGACGACGCCCCCCACGCCTTCGAGCACTGCCTCGAAGTACAGCTGCCCTTCCTGCAGACGGTCGTCGAGAGCTTCGTGCTCGTTCCGCTGCTCGTCGGCAACGCGTCGAGCGAGGCGGTGGCCGAGGTCCTCGAGAGCCTGTGGGGCGGGCCGGAAACCCTGATCGTGATCAGCTCCGACCTCTCCCACTATCACCCCTACGCCGCCGCCCAGGCGCTCGACCGCGTCACCGTAGACCGGGTGCTCGCGCTGCGCCCGGACCTCGACCACGAGCAGGCCTGCGGCGCGACGCCGATCAACGGCCTGCTCCACCTGGCCCGACGTCACCATCTCGCGCCGATCCTGCTCGATCTGCGCAACTCCGGCGACACCGCCGGCGACCGCAGCAGCGTCGTCGGCTACGCCAGCATCGCCTTCAGCGAGGACGCCCGCGATGACAGCAACACCCACTGATGCAGGCGTGCGGCTGCTCGCGCTGGCGCGGGCATCGATCGCCAACGCCCTCGGCCTCGGGCCCGCGCCGCGCTGGGACGACGATCCCGCGTTGCGCGCACGCGGCGCCACCTTCGTGACCCTGACGCTCGACGACGAGCTGCGCGGCTGCATCGGCAGCCTGAAGCCGCATCGCACGCTCGGCGAGGACGTGGTCGCCAACGCGCGCGCCGCGGCCCTCGAGGACCCGCGTTTCCCGCCGCTGTCGGCCGCGGAGTTCGGGCGCGTTCACATCGGTGTCTCGCTGCTTTCGCCCTCCGAGTTCATCGACTTCGCCGACGAGGCCGAGCTGCTGGGCAAGCTGCGCCCCGGGGTGGACGGTCTGACCCTCTTTTCCGGCTGCGGCGGCGCCACCTTCCTGCCTCAGGTGTGGGAACAGCTGCCCGAGCCGGCGCAGTTCCTCGCCGCCCTCAAGCGCAAGGCCGGGCTCGACCCCGCGCGGCCGGCCGCCGGCCTGATGGCGGCACGTTACACCGTTGAAAAGTGGGACGAAAACCCCGAGGAGGTGGAATGAACCATCCCGGACGCTACTGGCACGCGCTCGACGACGGCCGTCTGCAGTGCGACCTCTGCCCGCGCTACTGCAAGCTGCACGACGCGCAGCGCGGCGCCTGTTTCGTGCGCATGCGCGAGGGCGGGCAGGTCGTGCTGACCACCTACGGCCGCAGCTCGGGCTTCTGCATCGACCCGATCGAGAAAAAGCCCCTTTACCACTTCTACCCGGGTAGCAGCGTCTTTTCCTTCGGCACCGCCGGCTGCAATCTCGCCTGCAAGTTCTGCCAGAACTGGGACATCTCCAAGTCTCGCGAGATGGACAGCCTGATGGACGCGGCCTTGCCCGAGGAGATCGCGGCCACCGCCGCCCGCCATGGCTGCCGCAGCGTCGCCTTCACCTACAACGACCCGGTGATCTTCGCCGAGTACGCGATGGACGTGGCCGACGCCTGCCATGCGCGCGGGCTGAAAACGGTCGCGGTCACCGCCGGCTACATCACCGAGCTCGCCCGGGGCGACTTCTTTGCGAAGATGGACGCCGCAAACGTCGACCTCAAGGCATTCACCGACGACTTCTACGTCAAGCTGTGCGGCGGCCATCTTCAGCCGGTGCTCGACACCCTGATCTGGCTGCGCCACGAGACCGACGTCTGGGTCGAGCTGACCACCCTGCTGATCCCCGGCCACAACGATTCCGACGCCGAGATCGCCGCCCTCGCCGCCTGGGTGCGCAACGAGCTCGGCGCCGACGTGCCGCTGCACTTCTCCGCCTTCCACCCCGACTTCAAGATGAACGAAGTGCCGTCCACGCCGCCCGCGACGCTGGTGCGGGCTCGTCGCCTCGCACTCGAGGCCGGGCTGCAGCATGTCTATACCGGCAACGTGCACAACGTGGAGGGTGACACCACGTCCTGCCCGGGCTGCGGGGCCAGGTTGATCGTGCGCGACTGGTACGAGATCCGCGACTACCGCCTCGACCCCAAAGGCGCCTGCCCGGGCTGCGGCAAGCTGCTCGCCGGTCGCTTCGGCGAGTATGGCGAGCATGGCGAGCCCTTCGGCGCGCGCCGCATTCCGGTGGCAATCCACCGCGGCGCCTGACGGGCTGGCGCCGGCGCCCGTCACGAAGGCACCGTAGGCGCCCGACATCAGGGCGATCGCGGTCTTAATCGCGGGCGCCTTCACCGTCGATCGCGCAGAGGGCTGCGCTCCTACAGAAACCCGTGGGGCCGTGCGCTGCAATCGCCGCGCGGCGGCGGTGGCCGGTCGCTATAATTCGTCCTCTTTCCGCCCACGCGCGCAGCCGGTAATCGAGCCAGCCGCGCTATTGACGCTTCCGATGCCCCGCTCCCGCCCCGCCCTGCTGCCCGATCTCGCCGCCCTGAAACTGCCCAAACCGGGCGTCCGCCTCGAACTGCCTCCGCTCGCCGGCTCGGCGGACGCGCTGGCGATCGCCGAACTGGCGGGTCGCGGGCAGATGCTGTTGGTGATCACCGCCAACCCGCTCGACGCTCAGCGCCTGCGCGAGGAGCTGGCCTGGGTCGCCGCGGGGCTGCGCCTGCACCTGCTGCCGGACTGGGAGACCCTGCCCTACGACAACTTCTCGCCCCACCAGGACCTCATCTCCGAGCGCCTGTCGACCCTGTATGCGGTCAGTCGCGGCGAGGTCGACGTCCTGCTGGTGCCGGCCTCAACCGCGCTCTACCGGCTCGCGCCGCCCGCCTTCCTCGCCGCCTACACTTTCTTCCTCAAGCAGGGCGATCGTCTCGACCTCGACCGGCTGCGCGAGCAGATGACGGTGGCAGGCTACAACCATGTCACCCAGGTGGTGAGTCCGGGCGAGTTCTCGGTGCGCGGCGGCCTGCTCGACCTCTTCCCGATGGGTGCGCCGCTGCCCTACCGGGTCGACCTGTTCGACGAAGAGATCGAAAGCATCAAGACCTTCGATCCCGACACCCAGCGCACGGTCTATCCGGTGCCCGAGATCCGCATGCTCCCGGCGCGCGAGTTTCCGCTCGACGAGCCGGCCCGGGTGCGCTTCCGCAGCCGCTTCCGCGAAACCTTCGAGGGCGATCCGAGCCGCTCGACGATCTACAAGGATGTGTCCAACGGCATCGCCCCGGCCGGCATCGAGTACTACCTGCCGCTGTTCTTCGAGGACACCGCCACCCTCGGCGACTACCTCCCGGCAGGCACGCCGGTGCTGCTGCACCACGACGTGCCGACGGCGATCACCGAGTTCTGGCGCGACACCCGCTCCCGCCACGACCTGCTCAAGGGCGACCGCAGCCGCCCGGTGATGGCACCCGATGCGCTGTTCCTGACCGAGGAAGCCTTCTTCCTCGCCCTCAAGGAGCACCCGCGTCTCCTGCTCGGCGCCGGTACGGAGGGCGGCCCCGCTCTGCCGCTGCCCGCGCTCGCCGTCGAGCGCAAGGCCACCGACCCGCTGCACAAGCTCAAGGATTTCTGCACCGGCTTCGATGGCCGCGTACTGCTGCTGGCCGACTCCGCCGGCCGGCGCGAGACGATCGCCGAGTTCCTCGCCGAGTATGGCCTGCAGCCGGCGGCGAGCGCCGACTTCGACGCCTTCGTCGACGGCGACGCGCCGCTCGCGCTCGGCGTCGGTCCGCTCGCCTCGGGCTTCGTGCTGCCGGACGCGGCGATCGCGGTCGTCACCGAAACCGAGCTCTACGCCACCACCGCCCGCACCCGCAGCCGGCGCGACGCGCGCAAGGCCGCCACCATGGAAGGCTGGCTGCGCGACCTCTCCGAGCTGAAGATCGGCGACCCGGTGGTGCATATCTCGCACGGCATCGGCCGCTACCTTGGCCTGGTGCATATGAACCTCGGCGAAGGCGACACCGAGTTCCTGCACTTGGAATACAACGGCGGCGACAAGCTCTACGTGCCGGTGTCGCAGCTGCACGTGATCACGCGCTACGCCGGTGCCGACCCGGAAGCGGTCGACCTTCACCGCCTCGGCTCCGGCCAGTGGGAAAAGGCGAAGAAGAAGGCGGCGATGCAGGTGCGCGACACCGCCGCCGAGCTGCTCGCGCTCTACGCCCAGCGCGCGGCGCGCGCCGGCCATCGCTTCGACTTCAAGCAGCACGACCTCGAAGCCTTCGCCGAGGCCTTCGGTTTCGAGACCACCCCCGACCAGCAGGCGGCGATCGACGCCGTTGTCGCCGACATGAAGTCGGGCCGCCCGATGGATCGCCTGGTGTGCGGCGACGTCGGTTTCGGCAAGACCGAGGTCGCGCTGCGCGCCGCCTTCGTCGCGGTCGCGGACGGCAAGCAGGTGGTGGTGCTGTGCCCGACCACGCTGCTCGCCGAGCAGCACTACCAGACTTTCGCCGACCGCTTCGCCGACTGGCCGATCAAGGTCGCCGAGCTGTCGCGCTTCAAATCGGCCAAGGAGCAGGCCGAGGCGATCCGCCTGCTCGCCGAGGGCAAGGTCGACATCCTCATCGGCACCCACCGCCTGCTGCAGAAGGACGTGCAGTTCAAGCGCCTCGGGCTCGTCGTCATCGACGAGGAGCACCGCTTCGGCGTGCGCCAGAAGGAAGCGCTGAAAGCGCTGCGCAGCGAGGTCGACATCCTGACCCTCACCGCGACTCCGATCCCGCGCACCCTCGGCCTGGCGATGGAGGGCCTGCGCGAGTTCTCGGTGATCGCCACCGCGCCGCAGAAGCGGCTGGCGATCAAGACCTTCGTCCAGTCCTACGGCAAGGGCATCGTGCGCGAGGCGGTGCTGCGCGAGTTCAAGCGCGGCGGCCAGGTGTATTTCCTCCACAATGAGGTCGACACGATCGAGAACATGCGCGACACGCTCGCCGAGCTGCTGCCCGAGGCCCGCATCGTGATCGGTCACGGCCAGCTGCCCGAGCGCGAGCTTGAACGCGTGATGCGCGACTTCACGCAGCAGCGCGCCAATCTGCTCTTGTGCACCACGATCATCGAGACCGGCATCGACATTCCCACTGCCAACACCATCATCATCAACCGCGCCGACCGCTTCGGCCTCGCGCAGCTGCACCAGCTTCGCGGCCGCGTCGGGCGCAGCCACCACCAGGCCTACGCCTACCTGCTGACCGACGCCGAGGCGCGGCCGACGCCACAGGCGCGCAAGCGCCTCGAGGCGATCGCGATGATGGAGGAGCTCGGCTCCGGCTTTTACCTCGCGATGCACGACCTCGAGATTCGTGGCGCCGGCGAGGTGCTCGGCGAGAACCAGTCCGGCGAGATCCAGCAGGTCGGCTTCAGCCTGTACACCGAGATGCTCAAGCGCGCGGTGAAGGACTTGCAGGCGGGCAAGGAGCCTGACCTGAGCCAGCCGCTCGAGGTCGTGTCCGAGATCAACCTGCACACCCCTGCGCTGCTGCCCACCACCTACTGCCCCGACGTCGGCGAGCGCCTCACCCTCTACAAGCGGCTCGCCAACTGCGAAGCCGAGGACGAACTGCGCGCGCTGCAGGAGGAGCTCATCGACCGCTTCGGCGAGATGCCGCCTCAGACCCAGGCGCTCATCGAGACTCACCGCCTGCGCCTGTTGGTGCGGCCGTGGGGCGTGCAGAAGCTCGACGCCTCGGAAAGCCAGATCAGCGTGCAGTTCGGCCCCGATCCGTCGATCGATCCGGCGAAGGTGATCTTCCTCATGCAGAAGGACCGCAACACGAGGATGGCCGGTCCCGACCGACTCATCCGCCGCATCCAGCTGCCCGACCTGCGCCAGCGTGCGAAGGCGGTCAAGGATCTGCTCGACGCCGTCTCCGCCTGAATGGAAGCCAGTTCCGACATGAGCGTCGCCATCCAGACCGACCCGCCGGCCGGGCGCAGCATGCAGGCCTTGCGCGAGAGCGATATCGCCCTCCTCGCCGGCGCCGAGCTGTTCCGCGGGATCCCGCCGCTCGAGATGGAGCAGATCGTCTACGGCTTCCTCTCCGGCGCGGTGATCCAGGCGCACCCCGCGGGCAGCGTCCTGCTCGCGCCCGGCTGCGCCAACGATCGCCTCTTCGTGGTGCTCGAGGGCGCCCTCACCGTCCAGCTCGAGGACGAACTGCTCGGCCACCTGCTGGCGCTCGGCCCCGGCCAGTGCTTCGGCGAGATGTCGCTGATCGACCGCACGGGCAGTTCCGCCACCGTCATCGCAGTCGCCGACTGTCGCCTGCTGTCCATCGCCAGCCGCGACCTATGGCCGATGATGCGGGTCGAACCGCTGCTCGCGTTCAACCTGATGCAGGTACTCAGCGGCCGGTTGCGCTCGGTAAACAGTGCGCTGATCCGCAGCCACCACATCTGTCGTGACCTCGAACACGAGATCCGGCGCGACGCGCTCACCGGCGTCTTCAACCGGCGCTGGATCGACGAGCAGTTCGCCCGCCAGCTCGAGCGCTGCCAACGCGAGGCGCGCCCGGTCACGCTGTTGATGTGCGACATCGACCATTTCAAGCAGCTCAACGATACGCACGGACACGCATTTGGCGATCAGGCGCTGCGGAAGTTCGCAGAAGCGCTCGCAGGTGCGACCCGCCCGGGCGACCTGCTCGGACGCTACGGCGGCGAGGAATTCGCCCTGCTGATGCCGGACGCCGGCGGCGACACCGCGTTCGGCATCGCCGAACGCCTGCGGCAGGCGGTGGCCGCCGTAGCGATCCCGAGCGCGCCCGGGCCGGTACAGCTGAGCGCGTCCTTCGGCGCTGCGAGCTGGCAGCCCGGCGAGGCAGCGATCTCGGTCGCCGACCTCTTCCTCCGTGCCGACGAGGCGCTGTACGCCGCCAAGCGCGCCGGCCGCAACTGCACCGTGCTCGCCACCCGCCGCGATGGCCTCGCGCAGCCGGATCGATGAATCACGCCGCCGACCACGGCGCGCCACCCGGGTCCCCGCCACCATGCTCATGAACTGCGTTGCCTATCAGGGCGGCCGCAAGCTGGCCGACATCGCGGTCAGCGAGATCAAGGACTATCTCGCGCGCCCCGAGTGCTTCGTCTGGGTCGGCCTCAACGACGCCAGCGCGGACGAACTCGCCCGCATGCAGGAAGAATTCGGCCTGCACGAGCTCGCCGTCGAGGACGCGGTGCACGGACGCCAGCGCCCGAAGGTGGAGGAATACGAGGACGGCCTCTTCGTCGCGATGCGGCTGCTCGAGGACAAGGGCGGTGCGCTCGTCGTCGGCGAGCTCAACGTGTTCGTCGGCACCAATTACCTGCTCTCGGTGCGCCGCGGCCGCAAGCAGGACCTGCGCGCGGTGCGCGCACGTTGCGAGCGCGACCAGAAGATGCTCGCCCGCGGCGCGGGCTACGTGCTGTACGCCCTGATGGACGCGGTCGTGGACAGTTACCTGCCGATGATCGAGACCTTGCAGACGGAGCTGGAGGCGCTCGAGGAGCGCATCTTCATCCGCGGCGCAGCGAGCTCGAACGTCCGCCGCCTTTACAAGCTCAAGCGCAAGCTCGCCGTCCTCAAGCACGCGGTCGCGCCGCTGATGGAGGCGACCGCCAAGCTGCACGGCGGACGCGTGCCGCCGCTGGTGCGCCGCAACCGCGAATATTTCCGCGACGTGTTCGACCACCTGACGCGATTCAACGCCATCCTCGACGGCCTGGAGGACACGATCGCCACCGCGATCCAGGTGCACCTGTCGATGGTCACCATCGAGCAGACCGAGGTCAGCAAGCGCCTCGCCGCCTGGGCCGGCATCTTCGCCGTCGCGACCGCTTTCGCGGGCATCTGGGGCATGAACTTCGCGCACATGCCGGAACTCGACTGGCGCTACGGCTACCCGGTCGCGATCGGTGTGATCGTCGGCTGCGCCGGGCTACTGTTCTGGCGCTTCCGTCGCGCCGGCTGGCTCTGAGCCTGCCGGGACGCGTGCGTGCAGGCGTTATAATCATCGCTTTCACAGGCTGCATCCGGAGCGCTGAATGCCCGTCGCAAAAACCGAAAACCTCAACATCGCTTCCTTCGATCACATGCCCTCGCCCGAGGAGATCAAGGCGCGGGTGCCGCTCACCGAGCGCGCCGCCGCCTCGGTGCTGGCGGGCCGCCAGGCGCTCGGCGCCATCCTCGATCGCAAGGACCCGCGCCTCTTCCTCGTCGTCGGCCCGTGCTCGATCCACGACCCGGTGGCCGGGCTCGACTACGCGCGGCGACTGAAAGCGCTGGCCGACGAGGTTTCCGAGACCATGCTGCTGGTGATGCGGGTCTACTTCGAGAAGCCGCGCACCTCCACCGGATGGAAGGGCTTCATCAACGATCCCTTCATGAACGACACCTTCCGCATCGACGTCGGCATGGAGAAGGCGCGTCGCTTCCTGCTCGACGTCTGCGAGCTCGGCCTGCCGACCGCCACCGAGGCGCTCGACCCGAACGCGCCGCAGTATTACGGCGACCTGGTGTCGTGGACCGCCATCGGCGCGCGCACCTCGGAGTCGCAGACCCACCGCGAGATGGCCTCCGGCCTGTCCACGCCGGTCGGCTTCAAGAACGCCACCGACGGCGACCTCGAGGTGGCGATCAACGCGATCATCTCCGCCGCCCATCCGCACAGCTTCCTCGGCATCAACAACCACGGCCAGTCGTCGGTCATCCGCACCCGTGGCAATCGCCACGGCCACGTCGTGCTGCGCGGCGGTGGCGGTCGCCCGAACTACGACACGGTGTCGATCCGTCTCGCCGAGCAGGCGCTCGCGAAGGCCAAGCTGCAGCCGAACATCGTCGTCGACTGCTCGCATGCGAACTCGTGGAAGAAGCCGGAATACCAGCCGCTGGTGATGAAAGACGTCGTCCACCAGATCCGCGAAGGCAACCGCTCGGTGGTCGGCCTCATGATCGAGAGCAACATCGAGGCCGGCAACCAGCCGATCCCCGCCGACCTCCAGCAGCTCAGGTACGGTTGCTCGGTCACCGACGCCTGCGTCGACTGGGCGGCCACCGAGGACATGATCCGCAAGGCGCACGCGGTGCTGCGCGAAGCGCTCGCGCAGCGGGAGCGCGCTGCATGAAGCTCGTGGTGCAGGCCGTCGAGGTTGACAGCGTCGCCCTCGAGCAGG
This sequence comes from Thauera phenolivorans, assembly GCF_001696715.1. GTDB lineage: Bacteria > Pseudomonadota > Gammaproteobacteria > Burkholderiales > Rhodocyclaceae > Thauera > Thauera phenolivorans. The sequence goes on from NZ_MBFM01000002.1 coordinate 231,008, forward strand.
TCGCGTGCCTGGTGCAGGCGGGCGGGATCGTTCAGATCACCCCGCACGCCTTCCGCCTGGTCGACGCCCAGCCCCGGCCCGAACTGGCGGCGCGCTGCATCGAACTCGGGCTCGACTGCAGCTGGGTCTGCGGCGAGCGCCGCCTCGCCGATTTCGGCCTCTTCGTCACCGACATGGACTCGACCCTGATCAACATCGAGTGCATCGACGAGATCGCCGACATGCAGGGGCTGAAGACCGAGGTGGCAGCGATCACCGAAGCCGCGATGCAGGGCGAGATCGATTTCCGCGAGTCGCTGACGCGTCGGGTCGCGTTGCTCGCCGGCCTGCCGGAGGCCGCGCTCGGCGAGGTGTACGACCAGCGCCTGCAGCTCAACCCGGGCGCCGAGGCGCTGATGCGCGGCCTCAAGCGCGCGGGGCTGCGCACCATGCTGGTGTCGGGCGGCTTTACCTTCTTCACCGACCGTCTCAAGGCACGCCTCGGCTTCGACCACGCCTACGCCAACGAGCTCGAGGTGGCCGACGGTCGCCTGACCGGCCGCGTGCACGGCGAGATCGTCGACGGTGCGGCGAAGGCCGCCCACTTGGTGCGGGTGCGCGACCACCTCGGACTCGCGCCCGAGCAGACGATCGCCGCCGGCGACGGCGCCAACGACATCCCGATGCTGCGCGCCGCCGGCTTCGGCGTCGCCTACCACGCCAAGCCGGTGCTGCGTGAGGCCGCCGATGCCAGCCTGTCGCACAGCGGGCTCGACGGCATCCTCAATCTCTTCGCCTGAGCCCGCCGCGCCGGCCCGAGGCGCGTCAGGCTGCCTGCGCGACCTCGGCCAGCCGCCCCGCATTCATGCGCAGCACGCGGTCGCAACGGCGCGCGAGCGCCTCGTCGTGGGTGACCAGGATCAGCGTGGTGCCGACCTCGCGGTTGAGGCTGAACATCAGCTCGATGACCGCCCTGCCGGTCTCGGCGTCGAGGTTGCCGGTGGGTTCGTCGGCGAGCAGCAGCTGCGGGCGGGTGGCGAAGGCGCGGGCGAGCGCGACCCGCTGCTGCTCGCCGCCCGACAGATGCTTCGGGTAGTGCCGCAGCCGGCTGCCGAGGCCGACGCGCTCGAGCCACTGCCCGGCCTGCGCCGCCGGATCGGTCGCGCCGGCCAGCTCGAGCGGCAGCATCACGTTCTCGAGCGCGGTCAACGCCGGCAGCAGCTGGAAGGACTGGAACACGAAGCCGATCGACTCGCCGCGCAGCGCCGCGCGCGCATCCTCGTCGAGCCCGAACAGCTCGGTGCCGAGCAGGCGCACACTGCCTGCGACGGGAACGTCGAGGCCGGCAAGCAATCCCAGCAGGGTCGATTTTCCGGAGCCGGAGGCGCCCACGATCGCTACCGACTCGCCCGCGGCGACGGCGAATCCGACATCCCGCAGAATGTGCAGCGTGCCCAGGCCGTCGGCCTGGGGCACGCTCTTCGACAGCCCCTCGACCTCGACCACCGGCGTGGAGAATTCAATGCCCTTGCGATTCATCATCACCTTCCTGTTCGTGCTTCTCGGCGGCACCGCGCAAGCGGCGACGATCCTCATCTGGGGCGACAGCCTCTCGGCCGGCTACGGCCTGCGTCCCGGCGAAGCCTGGCCCGACCTGTTGCAGACGCGCCTCGCCGACCAGGGGTTCCCGCACCGCGTGGTCAACGGCAGCGTCTCGGGCGAAACCTCGGCGGGTGGGCGTTCCCGCCTGCCGGCCGCGCTGGCACAGCATGAACCCGAGATCGTGATCCTCGAGCTCGGCGCCAACGACGGGCTGCGCGGGCTGCGTCCGGCGCTGCTCGCCGACAATCTGGAGGCGATGATCGCCGCCGCGCGCACCGCGGGTGCCCGCGTGCTGCTGGTCGGCATGCAGATGCCGCCGAATTACGGCCCGGCCTACACGCGCGGCTTCGCGCAGACCTTCATCGCGGTGGCCGAGGCGCAGAAGGTCGCGCTCGTGCCCTTCCTGCTCGACGGATTCGCCGACCAGCCCGAGCATTTCCAGGCCGACGGCATCCATCCCAACGCCGGCGCCCAGGCGCGCATGCTCGACACCGTGTGGACCGGACTCGAGCCCCTGCTCGGCGAGCGGCGGGCCGCCCGCTGACGCCGGGCGGCCCGCCTTTTGCCGCTCAGATCACCCTGAGTCTGGGTGCGCCCGCGAGCATGCGCCCGATCACCCTCGCCTCGCAGCCCTGCTCGGTGCGTACCGTCGCGATCACCGCCTCGACCGCCTCGGGCGCGCAGGCGACCAGCAGGCCGCCCGAGGTCTGCGGATCGGTGAGCAGCTTGCGCTGCCATTCCGGCGCGTCGGCGACGAGCTCGACGCCTTCGCCGTAGCTCGCCCAGTTGCGCCCCGAGGCGCCGGTGGCGACACCCTCGCGAACAAGGCGCACCGCCTCCTCGATCAGCGGCAGCTGCGCGAAGCGCACTTCGGCCCCGAGCCCGCTGCCGCGGCACATTTCGAGCAGATGGCCGGCGAGGCCGAAGCCGGTGACGTCGGTCACCGCATGCACCGCGTCGTTTTCGGCGAGCGTCGCGCCGGCGCGGTTGAGCATCGTGGTCCAGCGCAGCATCTCGGCATAGCCGGCGGCACTGAGGCTGCCCTTCTTGAGACCCGCCGACAGGATGCCGACCCCGAGCGGCTTGGTCAGGATCAGCACGTCGCCCTCGCGCGCGCCGGCGTTGGTCTTGACGCGCGCCGGGTCGACCACGCCGAGCCCGACCAAGCCGTAGATCGGCTCGAGCACGTCGATCGAGTGGCCACCCGCGATCGGGATGCCCGCCTCGCGGCAAACCGAGGCGCCGCCTTCGAGGATGCGCGAGATCACCTCGCCCGGCAGCTTGTCAAGCGGCATGCCGACCACCGCGAGCGCGAAGATCGGCGTGCCGCCCATCGCATACACGTCCGACAGCGCGTTGGTGGCGGCGATGCGGCCGAAGTCGTAGGGGTCGTCCACGATCGGGGTGAAGAAATCGGTGGTTGCGACCACCGCCTGGCGCTCGTTGAGCTTGTACACTGCCGCGTCGTCGGCGGTGTCGGTGCCGACCAGCAGCTCGGCCGGCATCAGGCCGGCAGGCATCGACGCAAGAAGATTGGACAACACGGCGGGCGCGATTTTGCAGCCGCATCCACCACCGTGGGAAAATTGCGTCAATTTGATTTCATTCATTTCGGAAGGGAGCGAGGGGGCAGCGCGGTTTCGGCGGCCCTGGATAAGATGAAAAAAGGCGTGGCGACCGTAGCACAGAGCGGCGAGTTTGACGAGATCATTGACGCCCGCACCCCGGCGGAGTTTGCCGAGGACCATATTCCCGGCGCGATCAACCTGCCGGTGCTCGACAACGAGCAGCGCATCGTCGTCGGCACGATGTACAAGCAGCAGTCGCCGTTCGATGCGCGCAAGCTCGGTGGCGCGATGGTGGCGGAAAACATCGCCCACCATCTGCGCAGCACGCTCCACGATCGCCCCCGCAACTGGCGGCCGCTGGTGTATTGCTGGCGCGGCGGCCAGCGCAGCGGTGCCTTCGTCGCCTGGCTGCGCATGGTCGGCTGGGATGCCTGTCAGCTCGAAGGCGGCTACAAGGCCTTCCGCCATCACGTCATCGCCCGCCTCGAGACGCTGTCGCCGGCGCTGAGGCTGCGCGTGGTGTGCGGCCCGACCGGCAGCGGCAAGACGCGGGTGCTCGAGGCACTCGCCCGCCAGGGCGCACAGATGATTGACCTTGAGGGCCTGGCGGCGCACAAAGGCTCGGTGCTCGGCGACCTGCCGGACCGCGCCCAGCCGACGCAGAAGGCCTTCGAGACGGCGATCGCCCACGTCATGGAGACGCTCGACCCCAGCCGCACGGTGTACGTCGAGGCCGAGAGCCGGCGCATCGGCAGGTTGTTCGTGCCCGATCCACTGTTGGCGGCGATGCGCGCGGCGCCCTGCGTGTCGATCGAGGCGTCGCGTGCGGCGCGGCTCGACTTCCTGGTGCACGACTACGCCTACCTCGGCGACAACCTCGCTCGCCTGCAGGCCTCGATCGAGCGCCTGTCCCAGCTGCAGAGCCGGGAGACGATCGAGCGCTGGCAGGCGCTGGCCGCCGCCCGGGCCCTCCCCGAGCTCTTCGCCGAATTCATCGACCTGCACTACGACCCGCTCTACCACCGCTCGCAGAACAGGAACTACCCCGCCTTCCCCGACGCGCCGCGCTTCGAGAGCGAGGACCTCTCGCCCGCGGGCGTCGACCAGCTCGCCGCCCGCATTCTCGCCGCCGAGGGCTGAAGACGCCGCGCGCTCAGGCCGCGGGCGGCAGCGTGAACTGAACGCCGACCCCCTTGAGCGCGCAGATACGCTGAATCGCCGCGGGCCGCTCGCCGGCGATCACCCCCTGCTCGAAGGCGACCACCGTCCAGCCGTCGTGCACCCGGCGCAGCAGCTCGTTGGGCGCGAGCAGGAAGGCGGGGTTGGAGGGCTTGCCGAAGCGCTCGTTGCCGGCCATGAAGGTCTCGTAGATGAGCACGCCGCCGGGCGTGACCAGCTCGAGCAGGAGCTCGAAGTGGGCGCGAAAAAGGTAGTTGGTCACTACCACCGCGTCGAACTGGCGGCCGCGGTAGGGCCAGGCGCCCTGCTCGAGTTCGGCCTGCCGCACCTGCACGCCGGGCACGCCCGCCAGCGCGCCGAGCGACTCCGCATCGCGGTCGACCGCCTCCACCCGCCAGCCGTGCGCGGCCAGCCAGCGTGCATGGCGGCCGGCGCCGCAGGCGAAGTCGAGCACGTCGCCGCGGGACCGGATCAGGGGCGCGAAGCGCTGCACCCAGGCCGAGGGCGGCCCGCCACCGTGCGGGGTGACGGCGATGCCGGGACGGCCTGGCGGGAGAGGATTCGCGGGGACGTTATCGTGGGGCATGGGCTTTTTGGCGCAGGTGGCGAAGCGCGACGGGCAGCGCATCCGGAGCGAGCATTCTAGCGACCCCAGCGACGCCGCGCACCCGGCCCTGCGCCCCGCCGGGGGCGAACTGTGCTATAGAAGTAGCCACAGCGGCACGAGGGTTGCCGCACCAACCTAATCGGGATGGAGACGTTCCGAACTTGCCAGCCTCGCCCCAGATCTCTCGACTAGGCCCCCGGCACCTTGCCCTGCTCGCGACCCTCGCGCCCGTCGCCGCGTTCGCTCAGGCCGAGTCCGGCCCGGTGGCGGCCGGACTGCTGTTACCGGTCGGTCTCGCCCTCGCCGGCGTGTGGCTCGGCCATCGGCTCGGCCGTCGCCGCGCCGCGGAAGCGAAGCCGCCGCCGCGGCGCAGCTCGCTCTCCGATCATCCCCGCTACTACCGCGACGTCATCGAATCGCTCAACGAGGTGGTCTTCCGGATCGACGGCGACGGGCGGCTCTGCTTCCTCAACGGCGCATGGCGCCGCGTTTCCGGCTACGAGCCCGCGTCCAGCCTCGGCCGCTCGCTGAGCAACTTCTTCCACGCCGACGACCGCGAGCGCGCGCGCGTCCAGTTCCGCGCGGTGCTCGACGGGACCGCATCCTCCAGCAACTGCGAGCTGCGCCTTCAGACACGCGAGGGCGAAGTGCGCTGGACCGCCGCTGCGGTGCATCGGATCGCCGGCGAGGGACCCGAGGAGATCGGCATCGCAGGCACGCTCGAGGATATCTCCAGCCGCAAGGTCGCCGAGCTGACCCTGCTCAATCTGAACCAGGAGCTCGAGTCGCGCGTGCGTGCGCGCACCGCCGAACTCGAGGCGTCCAACCGCGAGCTGGAGGCCTTCTCGTCCTCCGTGTCGCACGACCTGCGCGCGCCCTTGCGCGCGGTCGACGGCTTTGCCCGCATCCTCGAGGACGAGCTCGACGGCCGCCTGGACGACACCGAGCGCAGCCATTTCGCCCGCATCCGCAACGGCTGCGCCCGCATGTCGGAGCTCATCGATGCCCTCATCGACCTCGCGCGGGTAACGCGTCAGCCGCTCAGCAAGAAGCAGGTCGACCTCTCCGGGATGGCGACGCAGATCATCGATGAGCTGCGCACCGAGGAACCCGAGCGAGCGGTGGACGTCGAGATCACCGAAGGCATGGTGGTCACAGCCGACCGCGCCCTCGCGCATGTGCTGCTGGAGAACCTGCTGCGCAACGCCTGGAAATTCTCGTCGAAGCAGGCGCGGGCGCGCATCGCGTTCCGCCCCGTGCTCGACGGCGAGCGCAGGATGTTCTGCGTCGATGACAACGGTGCGGGCTTCGACATGGACTACGCGACGAACCTGTTCCGCCCCTTCCACCGCATGCACTCGCCCGACGAGTTCCCCGGCACCGGCATCGGCCTGGCGACCGTGCAGCGCATCGTGCAGCGCCACGAGGGCAGCATCCACATCGAATCCAGCCTCGGCCGCGGTACGGCGGTCTGCTTTTCGCTGGGGAAGTGAATGCGTGCGCGGCCGATCGCAAACCACGAGAAACCAAGATTCGCGTTGCGCAAGCGCTACCGACGGGCAGCTTATTGTGCACTGCAGTACAATTCAGACGAAAGTCGTAGCCGATCCAGGGTGCTCACCTGTACGGCAACCTGCCAATTCCCGGGTTCTCAACGCTCATGAAAGAAAAACACTACCTCTCCCCGCTCCTCGAGCCGCGCTCGGTGGGCATCATCGGCGCCAGCGAACGCGAAGCCTCCCTCGGCGACGTGCTGATGCGCAACATGATCACCGCGGGCTACAAGGGCAAGCTGTTTGCGATCAACCCGAACCGCGAGACGGTGCACGGCCTGCCCTGCTACAAGACGGTGGAGGACGTGCCGCACCGGCTCGACCTCGCCGTCATCGCGGTGCGCGCCGAGCGGGTGCCGGCGATCATCGACGCCTGCGGCCGTGCCGGGGTGAAGGCGGCGGTGGTGCTGTCGGGCGGCTTCTCCGAGTCCGGACCGCGGGGCGCGATGCATGAGCGCCACATGATCGAGGCTGCCCGCCGCAACCGCATTCGCCTGCTCGGCCCCAACTGCCTCGGCGTGATGCGGCCCGAGCTCGGCCTCAACGCCACCTTCGCCCATGCGAGTGCGATCAAGGGCAGCATCGGCCTGATCTCGCAGTCGGGCGCGCTGTGCGCCGCGATCCTCGACTGGGCCAAGCCGAACAACGTCGGCTTCTCCTCGGTGGTGTCGATGGGCTCCTCGTCCGACATCGATTTCGGGGAGGTGCTCGAGTACATGATCTCCGACCCGCGCACCGAGAGCATCTTCCTCTACGTCGAGGGCATCCGCGACGCACGCCGCTTCATGAGCGCGCTGCGCGGCGCCGCCCGGGTCAAGCCGGTGCTGCTGATCAAGGCCGGCCGCCACCCCGACGCCTCGCGCGCGATCCTCTCGCACTCGACCGCCGCTTCGGGCGACGACGCCGTGTTCGACGCCGCGCTGCGTCGCGCCGGCGTGATCAGGCTGTACAACATGGGCCAGCTGTTCGCCGCGGCCAATGCACTTTTCTCGCACTTCCGCCCGCGCGGCAACCGCCTCGCGATCATCACCAACGGGGGCGGCCCGGGCGTCATGGCGGCCGACCGTGCCGCCGACATCGGCATCCCGCTGGCGCATTTCTCCGACGCCACGATGGAGAAGCTCAACAGCCACATGCCGCCGGGCTGGTCGCGCGGCAACCCGGTGGACATCCTTGGCGACGCCGAGCCGGACCGCTTCCGCCATGCGCTCAAGGCGGTGCTCGAGGGGCCCAACGTCGATGGCGTGCTGGTGATGCTGACGCCACAGGCGATGACCAACCCGACCGGGGTGGCGCAGTCGCTGATCGAACTCGAGAAGACGGCCGACAAGCCGGTGGTGACGTGCTGGCTGGGCGAGGAACAGGTCGCCGAATCGCGCCGCATGTTCGCCGAGGCTGGCATCCCGAACTTCCGCACGCCGGAGCCGGCGGTCGAGCTGTTCAGCCACATCTCGGCCTACTACCGCAACCAGAAGCTGCTGATGCAGACGCCGGCCTCGCTGTCGCACCTGGCGGAGCCCTCGATCGAGAGCGCACGCCTGGTCATCGAGAGCGCGCTCGCCGAACGCCGCACCAAGCTCAACGAGATGGAGTCGAAGGCGCTGCTCGCCGCCTTCCGCATCCCGATCGCGCAGACCGTGATCGCACGCTCGCCCACCGAGGCGATGGTCCTCGCCGCCGAGATCGGCCTGCCGATCGTGCTCAAGATCGACTCGCCCTCGATCGAGCACAAGTCCGACGTCGGCGGCGTGCGCCTGAACATCCGCAGTCTTGCCGCAGTGCGCTCGACCTACCAGGAGATCATCGACGAGGTACGCAAGGCGCAACCCGACGCCGAGATCAACGGCATCGCGATCGAGCCGATGATCATCAAGCGCAACGGCCGCGAGCTGGTGCTCGGCATCCGGCGCGATCCGGTGTTCGGCCCGGTGATCAGCTTCGGCGAGGGCGGCAACCAGGTCGAGGAGAACCGCGACATCGCGGTCGCGCTGCCGCCGCTCAACAGCTTCCTCGCGCGCGACATGATCCGCTCTACCCGCATCGCGACCCGCCTCGGTGAGTTCCGCAAGCTGCCTGCGGTGGACATGGAGGCGCTCGAGCTGGTGCTGCTGCGGGTATCCGAGATGGCCTGCGAGCTGCCCTGGATAACCGAGCTGGAAATCAACCCACTGATCGTGGACGAGCATGGCGTGGTAGCGGTCGATGCCCGCGTGACGGTCGAGAACGTCTCGCCGACCGCGGGCCGCTACGATCACATGGCGATCCACCCCTACCCCTCGCACCTGATCAGCAGCTGGATCGTGCCCGACGGCACGCGCGTCACGATCCGCCCGATCCGGCCGGAGGACGCCGAGCTCGAGGTCGCCTTCATGAGCGGCCTGTCGGCCGAGACGCGCTACTACCGGTTCATGAACACGATCCGCGAACTGCCCCCGGCGATGGTCGCGCGCCTGACCCAGATCGACTACTTCCGCGAGATGGCCTTCATCGCCACGCTGGACGTCGATGGCGTCGAGACCGAGATCGGCGTCTCACGCTATGCGGTGAACCCCGACGGCGAGTCCTGCGAGTTCGCGGTGGTGGTCGCCGACGCCTGGCAGCACCGCGGCCTCGCGCGCAAGCTGATGACGGTGCTGATCGAGACCGCACGCAGCCGCGGACTGCAGTACATGAACGGCGTCTTCCTCGCCAACAACGAGCGCATGCTCAAGTTCGTGCAGAAGCTCGGCTTCGTCCTCAGCAACGATCCGGAAGACAGCACCGTCAAGCTCGGCGTGCTCGAGCTGCAGGACTGAGGCCGTGCGCGCCTGCATCGACGAGATGGCGTTCCGCGGCCTGCCCGCGCTCGCCCTGAGCACGGCGGCCGGCGCGCGTGCGGTGGTGACGCTGCAAGGTGCGCAGCTGGTGTCGTGGGCGCCGCCCGGCAGCGAGGACCGGCTCTGGGTCAGCGAGCGCGCCGTGGTCGACGGCAGCGCTCCGCTGCGCGGCGGTGTGCCGGTGTGCTTTCCACAATTCGCCACCCTCGGCCCGCTGCCGAGGCACGGACTGCTGCGCACCCGCCAGTGGGAGCTCGCCGGCAGCCGCTGCGGCGACGACTACGCGCTGGTGATCCTGCGCTGCACCGACGACGAGGCCAGCCGCGCACTCTGGCCGCACCGCTTCGCGATCGAACTGGCGATCGGCATCGAGAACAGCCGCCTCGATCTCGAGCTCGAGGTCGACAACTGCGGCAGCGCGTCCTTCACCTTCACCGCGGCGCTGCACAGCTATCTGCGGGTCGCCGAGGTCGAGGAAACCCGGCTCGAAGGCCTGCACGGCTTCGACTACCGCGACGCGACCGCGGGCAACCGCGTGAAGCGCGACAGCGGCGACGCACTGCTGATCGAAGGGGAAACCGACCGCGTCTATCGCGAGGTGGATTGCCCGCTGCTCTTGCGCGAGTACACCCGCAGCCTCGGCATCAACAGCGAGGGCTTCACCGACGTGGTGATATGGAACCCCTGGGAGAAGCGCTGCGCCGAGCTGCCCGACATGGCGCCCGGCGACTTCCGCCGCATGCTCTGCGTCGAGGCCGCGGTCGCCGAGCAACCGGTGAGCCTGGCGCCTGGCGAAGGTTGGTGGGGCCGGCAGACCCTGATCGCGCTGTAGGACCGCGGCCGTCGCGCCCCTTGTCCGCGCGCCGGCGGTGGTGCACCATCCCCGCCTTCGCGCCACTTTGAGCGCCCGTCCGCCGGGCGCCGCTTCCCCACCATGCTGCCTCCCATCGAACACCGCATCGCCGAAGAGCTCGGCGTCAGCCCGCGCCAGGTCATCTCCGCCGTCCAGCTACTCGACGACGGTGCCACCGTCCCCTTCATCGCCCGCTACCGCAAGGAGGTCACCGGTGGCCTCGACGACACCCAGCTGCGCACCCTGGAAGAACGCCTCGGCTATCTGCGCGAGCTCGAGGATCGTCGCGCCAGCGTGCTCGCCTCGATCGACGAGCAGGGCAAGCTCACCCCCGCGCTGCGACTGGAGATCGAGGACGCGGACACCAAGCAGCGCCTGGAGGACCTCTACCTTCCGTACAAGCCGAAGCGCCGCACCAAGGCGCAGATCGCGCGCGAAGCCGGCATCGGCCCGCTCGCCGAGGCGCTGCTCGCCAACCCGACGCTGACGCCCGAGGCCGAGGCGCAGAACCATGTCGACGCCGAGGCCGGCTTCGCCGACGCCAAGGCGGTGCTCGAGGGCGCGCGCCAGATCCTGATGGAGAGCTTCGCCGAGGATGCCGGGCTGCTCGGCGAGCTGCGCGCCTACCTGCACGACTACGGCAAGGTGCGCTCCGCGGTGGTCGAGGGCAAGGCGGCCGAAGGCGCGAAGTTCCGCGACTGGTTCGACTTCCAGGAGCCGATCGCGAGCATGCCCTCGCACCGCGCGCTCGCGCTGCTGCGCGGCCGCAACGAGGGCGTACTGCGCCTGCGCCTCGACGTCGACCGACCCGAGCTGGCGACCGACCCCCACGCGCCCCACCCCTGCGAGGGGCGCATCGCCGCGCGCTTCGGCATCCGCAACCAGGGTCGTCCCGCCGACCGCTGGCTGGCCGATACCGTGCGCTGGGCCTGGAGCGTGAAGATCTCGCTGCACCTCGAGCTCGATCTGATGAACGAGCTGCGCGAGCGCGCGGAGGAAGAGGCGATCCGCGTCTTCGCGCGCAACCTGAAGGACCTGCTGCTCGCCGCGCCCGCCGGTTCGCGCGCCACGATGGGCCTCGACCCCGGCATCCGCACCGGGGTCAAGGTCGCGGTGGTCGACGCCACCGGCAAGGTGGTCGACACCGCCACCGTCTACCCCTTCGAGCCGCGTCGCGACCGCGAGTCCTCACTCGCCGCGCTCGGCACTCTCGCCCGCAAGCACGCGGTCGACCTGGTGGCGATCGGCAACGGCACCGCCTCACGCGAAACCGATGCCCTCGTGGCCGAGCTGATCGCCCGTCATCCCGACCTGCGACTGACCAAGGTCGTGGTTTCGGAGGCCGGCGCCTCGGTGTACTCCGCCTCCGAGCTGGCCGCGCGCGAGTTTCCCGGACTCGATGTCTCGCTGCGCGGCGCGGTATCGATCGCTCGCCGACTTCAGGATCCGCTCGCCGAGCTGGTGAAGATCGATCCCAAGTCGATCGGCGTCGGCCAGTACCAGCACGACGTCAACCAGAGCCGGCTGGCGAAGAGCCTGGACGCGGTGGTCGAGGACTGCGTGAACGCGGTCGGGGTCGACGTCAACACCGCCTCCGCCCCGCTGCTCGCGCGCATCTCCGGCCTGAGCGGCACGCTCGCCGCCAACATCGTCGAGCACCGCGACACCAACGGCCCCTTCCGCAGCCGCGACGCGCTCAGGGACGTGCCGCGGCTCGGCCCCAAGACCTTCGAGCAGGCCGCCGGCTTCCTGCGCATCCCGAGCGGCGACAATCCGCTCGACGCCTCCTCGGTGCACCCCGAGGCCTATCCGGTCGTCGAGCGCATCCTCGCCCGGGTGCAAAAGAACGTGCGCGAGCTGATGGGCAACGCCGGCTTCCTGAAGTCGCTGAAGGCGGCCGAGTTCACCGACGAGCGCTTCGGCCTGCCGACCGTGGTCGACATCCTCGCCGAGCTCGAGAAGCCCGGCCGCGATCCGCGCCCGGAGTTCCGCACCGCGAGCTTCCGCGAAGGCATCGAGACCCTGGCCGACTTGCAGCCGGGCATGCTGCTCGAGGGGGTCGTGACCAACGTCACCAACTTCGGCGCTTTCGTCGATATCGGCGTTCACCAGGACGGACTGGTGCACATCTCGGCGCTCTCCAACACCTTCGTCAAGGATCCGCACAGCGTGGTCAAGGCCGGTCAGGTGGTGAAGGTCAAGGTGCTCGAGGTCGACATCCCGCGCAAGCGGATCGCGCTCACCATGCGACTCGCCGACGAGGCCGCGCCGACGGCGCGCAAGCCGGCCGGCGGCGACGCCCGCCCGCCACGGCGCGACGGCGACCGTCGCCCCTCGCGCGAGGAACGGACCCCGCGCGCGCAGGGCGGCCGCCGTGCGGACGCGGACGCGTCCGGCAACGCCCTCGCCGCCGCGTTCGCGCGCGCCCGCGGCAAGTGAACGCGAGGACGCGCCCATGCAAGCGGTGATCTACGGCATCCGGAACTGCGACACGATGAAGAAGGCCCTCGCCTGGCTCGCGGGCGAGGGTATCGCCGTGCACTTCCACGATTACCGCAAGGACGGCGTCGACGAGACCAGGCTGCGCGCCTGGTGTGCCGCCCTCGGCTACGACGCGCTGATCAACCGGCGCGGCACCACCTGGCGCAAGCTGAGCCCCGAGCAGCAGGCGATCGACGGCGACGACGCGGCGGTGGCGCTCATGCTCGCCCAACCCGCCCTGATCCGCCGCCCGGTGCTGGCCCTGCCCGGCGGCGAGCTGCTGGTCGGCTTCGACCTCGACGCCTGGCGCCGCACCCTCACCCCTGGAACCCGATCATGAGCGACACCCCGAACAGCTACGTCCAGCGCTTCCTGCTGGAGAAACTCGACATCCGCGGCGCGGTCGTGCGCCTCGGCGACGTCTGGCAGGCGATGCAGCGCGGCCGCGTGTATCCGCCCGCGGTCGCGCGCCTGCTCGGCGAGATGAGCGCGGTATCGGTCGTGATCGCCGGCAACCTCAAGCAGGACGCGCGGCTGACCTTCCAGATCCTGGGCCATGGCCCGGTCAGCCTGCTGGTGGTCGACTGCAACGAGGCGCTGAACCTGCGCGGCTACGCCAAGGCCGAGGGTGAGCCCGCGGGCGATTCGCTTCCCGACCTCGTGGGCGACGGCCGGCTGCAGCTCTCGCTCGACATCGCCGGGATGGATCAGCCCTACCAGAGCCTGGTACCGCTCGAGGGCGAGCGCATCGCGCAAACCTTCGAACACTATCTCGCCCAGTCCGAGCAGCAGCCCGCGGCCCTGTGGCTGGCGAGCGCGCCGCAGGCCTCGGCCGCGCTCTTCCTGCAGAAGCTGCCCGGCGCGGAGCTCAAGGACCTCGACGGCTGGTCGCGCGTCACCCAACTCGCGCGGACCGTACGCGAGGACGAGCTGCTCGGCCTCGACTCCGCGACCCTGCTCCGCCGCCTGTTCGCCGAAGAGGATGTGCGCCTGTTCGCACCGCGTGGCGTGACCCACGACTGGCCGGCCGACCCCGAGAAGGTGGCCGCCATGCTGCGCTCACTCGGCGAGCAGGAAGTGCGCTCGGTGCTGGCCGAGCACGGCGAGGTGGTGGTGCACGACGACCTGTCGAATCACACCTATCGCTTCGACGCCGCCGACGTAGACGCCTTGTTCAACCCGCCCACCCTGCAATGATCCAGCGTCGACCCCAATGGCGGCTTGCCGGATCACCGGGGCCTCAGTAGACTCGTCGGATTTCAAAGACCGCCCCACCAATGAGCGCATCCGCCTCCGCCCGCCCGATCGAATTCCGCAACGCACCCGACGGCACCACCATCGCAGTGTTGCAGGAAACCGAGCCGGCCGCGCTCGCCGACGCCCTGCACAAGATGCTCGGCGGCATGCCCGATTTTTTTGCCGGCGAAGAACTCGTCCTCGATTTCGGTGCGCTCGGCGCGACGCCGAAGAAAATCGACTGGGCCGGCCTGCTGCCCCTGCTGCGGCGCTACCAGCTCAAGCCGGTCGGGGTACGCAACCTCGATACGAGCCTGTGCGAGAGCGCGCGCCAGGCAGGTCTCGCCGTGATCGGCGGTGACGACCGGCGCGTTGCCGCCGCAGCTTCGAGCCGCGCTCCCCGCGAGACGCCGCCGCCGGCAGCGCCAGCGCCGCAGAGTGCGGCGCAGCCGGCGGCGGCGTCCGCACCGGCGCCGGAGGCAGTGGAAGCGTCCGCTGCTGCGGTCGCGACCCTGTTCGTCGACCGCATGGTGCGATCCGGCCAGCAGATCTACGCCCGCGGTGGCGACCTCGTGCTGCTCGGTGGCGTCAGTCCGGGCGCCGAGGTGATCGCCGACGGCAGCATCCACTGCTACGGCCCGCTGCGCGGTCGGGCGATCGCCGGCGCCCGCGGCGACCTCAAGGGGCGCATCTTCGCCACCGATTTCGGCCCGGAGCTGGTCTCCATCGCCGGGGTCTATCGCACTTTCGAAGGCGGCATCCCGTCGGCAGTGGCCGGTCGGCCGGCGCAGATCCGGCTCGACGCAGCCGAGCAGAAACTGAGCATCGAGGCGCTGAAGCTCGATTGAGCGCGAGCGCATTCATTCACACCAAGGGGACATCGTGAGAGTCATCGTCGTAACCTCCGGCAAGGGTGGCGTGGGCAAAACCACCACCAGCGCAGCCTTCTCCTCCGGCCTCGCACTGCGCGGCTTCAAGACCGCGGTCATCGATTTCGACATCGGCCTGCGCAACCTCGACCTCATCATGGGGTGCGAGCGCCGCGTGGTGTACGACCTGGTCAATGTGCTGCATGGCGAGGCCCGCCTGAGCCAGGCCCTGATCAAGGACAAGCACTGCGAGAACCTCTTCGTGCTGCCCGCGTCGCAGACGCGCGAGAAGGAGGCGCTCAGCGAGGAAGGCGTCGAGAAGGTGCTCAAGGAACTCGAGCACATGGGCTTCGACTATGTCGTGTGCGATTCGCCCGCGGGCATCGAGCATGGCGCGGTGATGGCGCTCACCTTCGCCGACGACGCGATCATCACCACCAACCCCGAGGTTTCCTCGGTCCGTGACTCGGATCGCATCCTCGGCATCCTGCAGTCCAAATCGCGGCGCGCGCGCGAGGGCAACGAGGCGGTGAAGGAATATCTGCTCGTCACCCGCTACTCGGCCAAGCGTGTGAACGAAGGCGAGATGCTGTCCTACAAGGACGTGCAGGAGCTGCTGCGGGTGCCGCTGATCGGCGTGATTCCCGAATCCGAGAACGTGCTGCACGCTTCCAACCAGGGCGTTCCGGCGGTGCACGTCAAGGGCTCGGACGTGGCCGAGGCCTACATGGACGTCGTCGCGCGCTACCTCGGCGAGGAGCGACCATTGCGCGGCGTGGACTACGAGAAGCCCGGCATCTTCAAGCGCCTGTTCGGAGGAAAGTGACATGTCCTTCCTTTCCAGACTGTTCGGCGAGAAGAAGAAGACGGCGGAGATCGCCAAGAATCGTCTGTCGCTGCTGATCGCTCACGAGCGCACCGGCGGCAGCCCCTCCTCGGACTTCCTCCCGGCACTGCAGCGCGAGCTGATCGAAGTGATCTCCAAGTATGTCGCCATCAATGCTGACGACATCAAGGTCCATCTCGACAAGCAGGACAACCTGGAAGTCCTCGAGGTAAACATCGTGCTGCCGGACCAGAACGCCCGCGGCTGAGCGGGCCCACCCAGGCAACGCCGCTGCTCGCGGCGGTGCCTGTCCGGCACGGCGCCAGAGAACACGCAATGACCCCTAAAGACAGCAGCACGCTCCATTACGCCGCCCTGGTGATCGCCAAGGCGGAGCGGCTCGACGAATTCCGCGCCAAGTTCCACGCGGGAGAGGATTTCGCCGAGGTGGAACGGCAGGTGAAGTCAGGCGGCACCTACCAGTTCATCATCGGCGGCAAGGACGACCGCTTCGGCGTCATCGTCGCCCTGCCCGATGGCACGTTTGCCGCCTGCGCGGCGATGAACGAGTGGGTCTTCGACAACCACGAGGAAGCCCAGGCCCTGGCCGAACGCCTGTCGCGCCCGGGCGAGGATTCCGACGGCGCCGAAGTGCTGGTGATGAGCTTCACGCCTCCGCCCGACGCCGGCTGACGCCGAGGGCGTCCCGAGAGGACGGCGTGCGCGCTTTGCCTCGCCGGCAAGCGCCTTGCTCGTCGTCTGGTGCCCGGGACGGGGGTCGAACCCGTAAGCCATGCGGCGGCGGATTTTAAGTCCGCTGCGGTTACCAATTTCGCCACCCGGGCAGGCGCGCGCATTGTAACCCGCGGCTCCGGACCCCGGGACCATGCGCAACCGCGCATCGAAGCTTTTCCCGACGTCATCCCGCCGCGGTCCCGGCATGGCATAGAATGCCCGGACGACACATCAGACGGGCGCGATGCCCGTACGGATAACGCCTCAAACAGGAGATCGATCGTGCCGAGTTTGCTCCCCAACGTGGATCCCGACGGCCTGCTGGAATATTCTGTCGTCTACACCGACCGCGCAGTCAATCACATGTCGAAGCGCTTCCAGGCGGCGATGAAGGAGATTTCGGCTGCGCTGAAGAGGGTGTACAGCGCGGACTCCGCCGTGGTCGTGCCGGGTAGCGGCACATTCGCGATGGAGGCGGTGGCGCGCCAGTTCGCCACCGGGCGCAAGTGCCTGGTGATCCGCAACGGCTGGTTCAGCTACCGCTGGACGCAGATCTTCGATATGGGCGGCATTCCGTCCGAATCGATCGTGCTGAAGGCGCGCCCGGTGTCCGAAGCGCCGCAGGCGCCCTTCGCCCCGGCGCCGATCGAGGAAGTCGTCGCTACGATCCGCGGCGACAGGCCGGATATGGTGTTTGCGCCCCACGTCGAAACGGCCTCCGGCATGCTCCTGCCGGACGATTACCTGCGCGCGGTCGGCGACGCGGTGCGCGAGGTGGGTGGCCTGTTCGTGCTCGACTGCGTCGCCTCGGGCACGGTCTGGGTCGACATGAAGGACTGCAAGGTCGACATCCTGATCACCGCGCCCCAGAAGGGCTGGAGTTCCTCGCCGTGCTGTGGCCTGGTGATGCTCGGCGAGCGGGCGCGCGAGCGCATCGACGCGACCACCAGCACCAGCTTCGCCGCGGATCTGCGCAAGTGGCTCCAGATCATGGAGACCTACGAACAGGGCGGTCACGCCTACCATGCGACGATGCCGACCGACGACCTGCTGCGCCTGCGCGACGTCATGAAGGAAGCGGAGGCCCAGGGCTTCGACAGGCTGTGCGCCGCGCAGCGGGAGCTCGGCACGAAGGTGCGCGCGCTGCTCGCCGAGCGCGGCTTTCCGAGCGTGGCGGCGCCCGGCTTCGAGGCGCCGGGCGTGGTGGTGTCCTACACCGACGACGACGGCATCCGCAGCGGCGCGAAGTTCGCCGCGGTCGGCCTGCAGACCGCCGCCGGCGTGCCGCTGCAGTGCGACGAGCCGGCCGACTTCAAGACGTTCCGCATCGGCCTGTTCGGGCTGGAAAAGCTCTACGACGTCGATCGCACCGTCGCCACCCTGGCAGCGGCCCTCGACAGGATCGCCTGAGACCGTGACGCCGGCGCGGGGCGCTCAAGCCGCTCCGCGCCGGTGGCGACATTCGCCCATCACCCAGGTCGCGTTGACCGCGCGGTCATCGCCGAGCGTCATCAGCGCGAACAGTCGCTCCTCCAGATCTCGCGCGCGCTCGACCCGGCGGGCAAGCAGCGGGGTTGCCTGCAGGTCCAGCACGACGAAATCCCCCTCGCATCCCGGCGCGAAGCTGCCCACGGTGTCCTCCATGCGCAGGGCGCGCGCCGCCCCGAGTGTCGCGTGATAGAAGGCGGACCAGGGCGAAAGCGCGCGCCCGCGCAGTTGCCCCACCTTGTAGGCCTCGCTCATGGTTCTCAGCATCGAGAAGCTGGTGCCCGCGCCAACGTCGGTCGCCAGCCCCACCCCCACGCCCTGCGCGCGCGCCGCATCGATGTCGAACAGGCCGCTGCCGAGGAAGAGGTTCGACGTCGGACAGAACGCGATCGCGCTGCCGCTCTCCGCCAGGCGGCGGCGGTCAGTGTCGTCGATGTGGATGCAGTGGGCGTAGATCGCACGCTCGCCCAGCAGGCCGTATCGATCGAACACATCGAGGTAGCTGCGCGCAGCGGGGAAGAGCTCGGCCACCCAGGCGACCTCGCCGCGGTTCTCGGCGAGGTGCGACTGCAGGTGCACGCCCGGGTGTGCGGCGAACTGGCGGCCGGCGAGTTCGAGCTGGCGCGCACTCGAGGTGGCGGCGAAACGCGGCGTCACCGCATAGCGCGCCCTTCCCCGTCCGTGCCAGCGCGCAATCAGTTCCTCGCCCTGGGCGTGGGCGAGCTCGGCATCGACGCTGAGCGCCGCCGGCGCGTTGCGGTCCATCAGCACCAGTCCGGTGGTCATCCGCATGCCACGCGCCTCGGCGGCGGCGAACAGCGCATCGACCGCCTGCGGATGGACGGTGGCAAAGCACTGCGCCGAGGTCGTGCCGTTGCGCAGCAGCTCGTCGCAGAAGAAGCCCGCGGTCTCGCGCGCCACCGTCGCATCGGCGAAGCGCGCCTCGCACGGGAAGACATAGCGCTCGAGCCAGCGCAGCAGCTGCTCACCAGGACTGGCGATGACGTCGGTCTGGGGGTAGTGGGCGTGGCAGTCGATGAAACCGGGCATCAGCAGCCGGCCGCGGTAGTCGGTGAGTTCGACCTCGGGCGGCAGGCCGGGCAGCAGCTCGGCCGCCTCGCCGAACGCGCGCACCTTGCCGTCGGCGAGCACCAGCAGGCCGTCCTCGTGGGCGACGACCGCCGCATCGCCGGCCTGCGCCGGATCGTCGACGAAATGCAGGATGCCGGCACGGAATGCCTGCAGACGGGGGGCGGGAGTCGGCATCAGACGTCCGTCGGAGTCGCGGGAACGGAAGCCATTATAGGCAGGCCCCCCGGCGCCGCGCGCCCGGCCGCGGCCTGCTCGCGCACTTGAAACAGCTGCGCGGCGATCGAGATCGCGATCGCCGCCGGGTGCTTGTCGCGAATGCCGTCGATTCCGACCGGACACACCATGCGTCCGATCGACGCCGCGGGCACGCCGCGGGCGAGGAGCCTGCGATGGAAGGACTCACGCTTGCTCGCCGACCCGATCAGCCCGAACCAGGCAAACTCGCCGCGCCGCAGTATTCGCTCCGCGATCCGCAGGTCGAGGGCATGGCTGTGGGTCATCACCAGGTGGCAGGCGTCGGGCGGCGCGCGGTCGACCTCGGCCTCGGGCGTGTCGACCGCGACGCGCCGCACGCGCTCGGGCACCCTGGACGGAAACGACTCCTCGCGCTCGTCGATCCAGTCGATGCGACAGGGCGCTCCGGAGAGCACCTGCACCAGCGCGCGACCGACATGGCCAGCGCCGTACAGCAGCAGACGGAAGACCGGTGGGGGGAGCGGGTCGAACAGGAGCCGCGCGCTGCGCCCCTCGCCGAACGGAACTTCCGCGATGACCGCGCTCGCAAGGCCGCTTGCGAGCAGCGGCCGCGCCAACGCCGCCGCCGGCGTCAGCAGCCCCGCCAGGCCGAGGGCACCCACATCCGCTGCCTGCGGCTCGCCTTCGGCCTCCTCCTCCGTCACGACCACTCGTCCGGGCAAAGGATCGTCATTCATCCCGCACACCATGATCGCCGCCCGTCCGGCTGCGGCGAAGCGCAGCAGCTCGGCCACCCATGCCTCGTCGCCGGCGACGCGCTCGAAGCGCAACCAGACCACCCCGCCACAGCACTAGCCGAGGCTGGGGCCGAGCGCATGGCGCAGGAGCCTCGGCTGCCCGCCCGAAGCGAGCAACGCACGTGCGAACGCGACGGCCTCCTGCTCGAGCCGGCCGCCGCCGATCGTGCCGCCGATGCTCGCGCCGTAGACCACCATGTGCGCGCCCGCATCGCGCGGCGCCGAGCCGCGCACCGCCGCCACCGTCACCAGCACCGAGGCTGAACCACGACGGCGGCAGTCGGCGAGGGCTACGAGCCAGTCTTCCATGGCCACCCGCTAGACGCCGGCGCCGGCGCGCGCGGCCTCGATCGCGTCGAGGATGGCTTCCGGCGTGGCCGGCGCGCGAAGCGGGGGCGCCACCCGCGGCGGCGCGAAGGACGCGATCGCGTCGCGGATGGCGAGGAAGACCGAGATGCCGAGCAGGAAGGGCGGTTCGCCGACCGCCTTCGAGCGCAGGATCGTATCCTCGCGGTTGGGATTGGGGTAGAGGCGGACGCGGAAGTCGGGCGGGCAGTCCGATACCCCGGGGATCTTGTAGGTCGACGGCGAATGCGTCAGCAGACGACCCTCGGCATCGCGACGAAGCTCCTCCATCGTCAGCCAGCCCATACCCTGGATGAAGCCGCCCTCGACCTGGCCGCGATCGATCGCAGGGTTGATCGACGCGCCGGCGTCGTGCAGCAGGTCGGCGCGTAACACCCGCCATTCGCCGGTGAGGCTGTCGATGACCACTTCGGACACCGCCGCGCCGTAGGCGAAGTAGTAGAAGGGGTGTCCGGTCATGCTGTCCTCATCCCAATGCAAGCTCGGGGTCGCGTAGAAGCCGTCGGACCACAGCTGGACGCGGGCGCGATGGGCCAGTCGGGCGAGCGCCGCGATCGACATCTCCGCGTCTCCGGCGCGCACCCGGCCCTCGGCGAAGCCGACCGCCTCGAGCGGCACGCCGAAGTGCGCCGCAGCCACCGCCGCCAGCCGCTCGCGGATCCGGCGCGCCGCCGCCTCCGCCGCCTTGCCGTTGAGGTCGGTGCCCGTCGAGGCGGCGGTCGCCGAGGTGTTCGCGACGCGCGACACATCGGTGGGGGCGATCCGCACCACCGAAAGGGAGACACCGAGCGTGCGGGCGACCACCTGCGCGACCTTGGTGTGCACCCCCTGCCCCATCTCGGTGCCGCCGTGGCTGAGGAGCACCGAGCCGTCGGTGTACAGATGCACCAGCGCGCCGGCCTGGTTGAGGTGCGACAGGTTGAAGGAGATGCCGAACTTCACCGGCGTCAGCGCCAGTCCCTTGCGCAGCACCGGGCTGTCGGCATTGAAGGCGCGCACTGCGTCCCGGCGCAGCCGGTACTCGCTGCTCGCCTCGAGTTCGGCGACCAGCGACTCGAGCACGTTGTCGACCACGCGCTGGCCATACGGCGTGAGGTCCCGCCCCTCGCCACCGTAGAAGTTGCGCCGCCGCACCGCGAGCGGATCTTCGTCGAGGCGGCGGGCGATGGTGTCGATCAGGTATTCGGTGGCGAGCGCGGCCTGCGGCGCGCCGAAGCCGCGGAAGGCCGTGCTCGACTGCAGGTTGGTGCGGCAGCACAGGGCGCGGATGTCCACATGCGGGAGGAAGTAGGCGTTGTCCACATGGCATGCCGCGCGCGTCGCGATCGCGCCGGAGAGGTCCGCGCAGTGGCCGGCGTTGAGCGCCATCTCAACGTCTGCGGCGAGGATCCGGCCGCTGTCGTCGTAACCGGCCGCGAGCCGGTAGAGCACCTCGTGGCGCTTGCCGGTCGCGCACATGTCGTCGTCGCGGTCGAGTCGCAGCTTCACCGGGCGGCGAAGCTTCCAGGCGGCGAGCGCGGCGAGGCAGGCGAATCCCGTCGCCTGTGCCTCCTTGCCGCCGAAGCCACCACCGAGCCGGCGTACCTCGACCACGATCCGGTTCGCCGTGGTGGCTAGGCAACGCGCCACCGACTTCTGGACCTCGCTCGGATGCTGGGTGGAGCACCACAGGTGGAGGCCGCCGTCCTCGACCGGCAGACAGTACGAAACCTGGCCCTCGAGATAGAAGTGCTCCTGGCCGCCGGCCCGCCATTCGGCGACGAGGCGATGCGGGGCGGCGGCGAGCGCCGCCTGCGGGTCGCCGCGGCGCAACTGCATCGGCGGCAGCACCAGGTCGAGTTTGTCACGCGCCGCGGCGAGGTCGAGCCGCGCGGGCAGCGCTTCGTAGTCGATCCGCGCCGCGCGCGCGGCGCGCCGGGCCGTCTCGGCCGAATCGGCGACCACCAGAAACACCGGCTGGCCGACGTAGCGCACCTCGCCGTCGGCCAGGATCGGTTCGTCGGCCACTACCGCGCCGCAATCGTTGATGCCGGGGATATCGGCGGCGGTGAGCACGGCGACCACCCCGGGCTGGCGCCGCACCGCCTCGAGCTCGGGCGCCCGGATGCGGGCATGGGCGCGCTCCGACAGGCCGGGCGCGGCATGCAGCGTCCCCGCCACCACGGCAATGTCATCCACGTAGTCCGCCTCGCCGCTGACGTGCAGGCGGGCCGATTCGTGCGCCACGCCCTCGGGCGCGGCGGGAACGCTCATCGGGATCGCTTCCATGGTGCCCTCCTCAACCCAGCGAACGGAGGTCGACCTGGGCGGCCGCCAGGGGCGCCTCGCGCCGCGTCTCCAGCCACAGCCGCATCAGCAGATTCTGTGCCACCTTCATGCGGTAGGTGGAAGAGGCGCGCAGGTCGTCGATCGGGCGAAAGTCTTCCTCGAGCGCCGCCATCGCCGCACGTACCGCAGCCTCGTCCCAGGGGCGGCCCAGCAGCGCCGCCTCCGCGGCGGGGGCCCGCTTCGGCGTCGCCGCCATTCCGCCCCAGGCCAGACGCGCCTCACACACGTTTCGGCCGTCGAGCCGCAGGGCAAAGCCGGCGGATACCGCGGCGACGTCCTGGTCGTGGCGCCGAGCGACCTTGTAGCCACGCACGCGCAGGTCCGCCTGCGGCCGCGGCACGCGCACCGCTTCGATGAACTCGCCCGGAGTGAGCGCGGTCTGCCGGTAGCCGCGATGAAAATCCCCCAGCGCCAGTTCGCGCACCGCCTCGCCCCGGCGCAGCAGGAGGCTTGCGCCGAGCGCGATCAGGATCGGGGTCGCGTCGCCGACCGGCGATGCATTGGCGATGTTGCCACCCAGGGTGCCGGCATTGCGCACCGGCATCGCGCCGAAGCGCCGCCACAGGGCGGCGAGCTCGGGATAGAGGCGGTCGAGCGCGGCGAAGGCGTCCCTCAGGCTGGCACCTGCGCCGATCTCGAGACCGCCGCCGTCGGGCACGATGCGTTTGAGCTCCTCCACCCGGCCGACATGGATCAGATGCGGCAGCGGCCGGTGCCGCTTGCGCACCCAGGGCGCGGCATCGGTCCCCCCGGCGAGGATGCAGGCCTCCGGATGGGCCTCGCACAGCGCAGCGAATCCAGCAAGGCTGGTCGGCGCATCGAAGCGTACGTGCGGCCCGTCGATGCAGAGCGGGTCGCGCCGCTCGAGGGCGACGAGGCGCGCGAGAAGGGCACGCTCGGATTCGCCCGCCTCGCTCCCCGCCCCGGGCCGGCGCAGCCAGTCCCGCTCGTCCGCGCCCAGCGCGTACATCCGTGCGCCCGCCTCGACGATCGGCCGATACCCGGTGCAGCGGCACAGGTTGCCCGCCAGCGCGTCCCGGATCGCCGCCGCCGTCGGCGCTTCGTCCGACCTGAACAGGGCGAACAGCGACATCACGAAGCCGGGCGTGCAGAAGCCGCATTGCGAGCCGTGGCATTCGACGAGCGCCTGCTGTACCGGATGCAGCACACCGTCGGCGGCCTTCAGCGACTCGACGGTGAACAAGGCCTTGCCATCGAGCGTGGGCAGGAAGCAGAGGCAGGCGGCGAGCGCGCGAAGGCGGAGGCGCTCGCCCTGCGCGGCGACGACGCGCTCGCCGACGACCACGTTGCAGGCCCCGCAGTCGCCCTCGGCGCAGCCCTCCTTGGTGCCGGTGCACCCGAGGTCTTCGCGCAGGAAGTCGAGCAGGCTGCGCGTAGGCACCGGGTCATGGACTTCGACGATGCGGTCGTCGAGCAGGAAGCGGATCGTTGCGCGCCCCGGCTCGGGGGAAGTGATGCCGCCGCCTGCCTTCATTGCTCGCGCTCCATCCATGCGGGATGGCTTCATCATGGGGGCCCCTTTCGGCTTGTCAAGGGCGGACGCAAACCCCGCGCCGATGCGGCGAAACCATCGCTGACGACCCCGCCGTTACGGCCGTGGGGGGTGTGCCGGCGGCGTATAATCAAGACTCCCGCATCGATCCGGCGCCGTTTGCCCCTCCGATGATCGTCCTCGACCTGCGCTGCGACCACAATCACCGCTTCGAAGGCTGGTTCGGCTCCGCCGACGCCTTCGCCGAGCAGTGCGCGCGCGGGCTGGTGTCCTGCCCCGAATGCGGCTCGACCGCGATCGATCGCCTGCCGAGCGCGCCCTACGTGCAGACTCGCCAGCCGCAGCCGCCTGCGGCGCAGCCGGACAAGCCACGATCGGCGGTGCCGGAACGGGCCTCCGCCGGCGCGCCGCCCTCCGCAGCGCGGCCCTTCGCAGCGCCGCCCGCCGCCGAGGCGGCAATCGCCTTCGCAGTCGCCGCCCTGCGCCGGATGTCGCGCGACGCCGAGGACGTCGGCGAACGTTTCCCCGACGAGGCACGCCGCATACACTACGGGGAGATCGAGGCGCGCAGCATCCGTGGCCAGGCCTCGCGTGACGAGCTGGGCGAACTGCTCGAGGAAGGCATCACGGTGCTGCCTGTGCCGCCCGACGAAGACCTGCACTGAAGCGCACCAGCGGCACCCACATCTCGTCTGCGCTCAGCCCGCCGTGCACCCCGCGCATCGACACCGGCTTCTCGCCCGCCACCCGGTCCGCGAGCGTCCACCCCGCCTCCATCAGCAGCACATGGGTGCCGACGCGCTCGGCCAGCCGCCGGTGCGGCCGCCCGGGTCCGAGCAGTCCGCTGTGCCGCAGTGCCGGGCCTTCGACCAGCACCGCCCTGCCGCCGAGTTCCGATGCCACCCAGGCATTGAATTCCGCCGCCGCCCCTTGGCGGACCGCACAGAAGGCAGCGCGACGCTCGCCGAACAGCGGCGCTTCGAGCATCGCCGCCACGTCCGGCCACGCCGCGAGTTGCAGGCAGCGTTCATCGGGGACATCGATGAAGCCATGGTCGGCGGTCAATACGAGCTGGGCCCCCGTGCCCTCGAGGCGTGCGGCGAGGCGCGTGAAGACGGCGTCGATGTGCGCGAAGCACGACAGCGCCTCCTCCGACTGGCAGCCGAACTGGTGGCTCAAGGCGTCCAGGCTCGAGTAGTAGGCATGGATCAGGCCACCCGAATCACGCAAGGCCCCGGCCTCGGCGACGATGGCCTCCTCGAGGCCGGAGAGCGAACGATAGGGACGGACCCGGGCGCCGTGGGAATGCCGCCGCGAAAAGCCGGAACCGGCGATTTCCGCGGGCGAGACCACCACCACCGGCCGGCATGCGCCGGCAAATGCCGAGCGGTAGGGAAACAGCCGCGGCAGCAGCGCCGGGGCCTCGAGCGGGCCGTTGCCGCGCCGCTGCAGCGGGAGCGGGGCGATCACCCCGCCGAAGCGGCGGTCGTGGATGAACCAGCCGTTGAGCCCGTGCTGCGCCGGCGCGAGCCCGGTCATCAGCGTGGTCACCGCGCTCGCGGTGGTGCTCGGGAACACCGAACTCAGGCGTCCTGCCCGATGCGCGAGCAAGGCCCCGCCGCCGCCGTGGCGGGCGAGGAAATTGTCGCCGAGGCCATCGATGACGAGCAGCACGACCAGCGCCCGTTCGCCCGCACCCACCCCGGCCAGCGGCCAGCCGGCGCTGTCATCGTGAAGCCACTCGCGCATGCCGTGCGCCAGGCGGTAAAGACCGCGCTCGCCGTAGTCCGGCACGGCTGCGGCACTCGGCAGGGGAATGGTGGAGATGGTCATCGACAGGGGGGGGAGACGGCAAAAACCGGATGCATGCAGAGCATACATCCGGTTCTCGTGCTGGAGCGGGAAACGAGGCTCGAACTCGCGACCTCAACCTTGGCAAGGTTGCGCTCTACCAACTGAGCTATTCCCGCATGGACCGTGGCCACACTGCTGGCCGAATTCTTCCGGCATACGAAGCGCGCCGGCGCGTCGGGCTTCGTGCTCCGCTCGACGGGGGCGAAATATACTTGCGCCCGCGGCGGCGTGCAAGAGTCGCCGCGCCAAATCCCCCCTGCCTGCCGAGGTGCAGCTAGCCCGCGATGAAGCCCGCATGCGACAATCGCATTCAAAGGGCGGCGGGAGCGGGTACGCCCCGTTTTCGCCTCCCGGTGGGCTGCCCGGCAGCCGAACCCGCAAAGTCCAGGTGCGCCTGATGATCCATCCGAGCCATGACCCTGCAAGGGTCGATCCGAATACCTTGCAGCAGTTGATGGACGCCGTTCACCGCGACCCGTTCGCCGTGCTCGGCATGCATGAAATCGACGGCGGGCTGGTGGTGCGCGCCCTGCTCCCCGGCGCCCTGACGGTCGAGGTGCTCGATCGCCGTGCGCAGCGCACCGGCGCGCTCACGCGGCAGGACGACAGCGCGCTCTTCGTCGGCGTGCTGCCGCGCCGCCGCAAGCCCTTCGCATACCGGCTGAGGGTGCAGTGGCGCGCGCCCGAGGGCGGACCGGGACCGGTCGCGATCCTCGACGACGCCTACCGCTTTCCCCCACTGCTTGGCGCGCTCGACGCCTGGCTGCTCGGCGAGGGTACGCACCATCGGCCCTACGAATGGCTGGGTGCGCATCCGCAGGCGATCGACGAGGTCGGCGGCACGCGCTTCGCGGTGTGGGCGCCTGCGGCAAAGCGGGTATCGGTGGTCGGCGGCTTCAACCACTGGGACGGACGCCGCCACCCGATGCGGCTGCGCCACGGCTGCGGCATCTGGGAGATCTTCGTGCCCGGCGTCGGCGAGGGCGAACTCTACAAGTTCGAGGTCCTGGGCGCCGACGACCGCCTGCGGCTGAAGGCCGACCCCTTCGCCTTCCGCGCCGAGATGCGGCCGCAGACCGCCTCGGTGGTCCAGCGGCTGCTGCCCGGCCTGGCGAGCCAGGAAGCGCGCCGGCGCGCCAACGCCCTCGACGCACCGATCAGCATCTACGAGGTGCACCTCGGCTCGTGGCGCCGGAACGAGCGCGGGGAATGGCTCGACTATCGAGAGCTCGCCGAACAGCTCGTCGCCTACGTCGCCGACATGGGCTTCACCCATATCGAGCTGCTGCCGGTGCAGGAGCACCCCTTCGACGGCTCCTGGGGCTACCAGCCGACCGGACTCTATGCACCGACCTCCCGCTTCGGCCGCCCGGAGGACTTCCGCGCGCTGGTCGCGGCCGCCCACGCGGCGGGGATCGGCGTGCTGCTCGACTGGGTGTCCGCGCACTTCCCGACCGACGACCATGGGCTCGCCGAGTTCGACGGCAGCTGCCTGTACGAGCACGCCGACCCGCGCGAGGGCTTCCATCGCGACTGGAACACGCTGATCTACAACTACGGCCGCGTCGAGGTGCGCAACTACCTGGTCGCCAACGCGCTGTACTGGATCGAGCGCTACGGCCTCGACGGCCTGCGGGTCGACGCAGTGGCCTCGATGCTCTACCGGGACTACAGCCGCGCCGACGGCGAATGGGTCCCCAACCGCTACGGCGGGCGTGAGAACCTGGAGGCGATCGCCTTCCTGCGCCGGATGAACCACATCGTCGGCACCGAGCGTCCCGAGGCGACGACCTTCGCCGAGGAGTCCACCGCCTTCCCCGCGGTGACGCGGCCGCCGAGCGCCGACTTCGAGCACGGCGGCCTCGGTTTCCACTTCAAGTGGAACATGGGCTGGATGAACGACACCCTGGCCTACATGGCGCGCGAGCCGGTCCATCGGCGCTACCACCACGACCAGATCCGCTTTTCGATGATGTACGCCTTCACCGAGAACTTCGTGCTGCCGCTTTCGCACGACGAGGTGGTGCACGGCAAGGGCTCGCTGCTGAACAAGATGCCGGGCGACGACTGGCAGAAGTTCGCCAACCTGCGCGCGCTGTACGGCTACATGTGGGCGCATCCGGGCAAGAAGCTGCTGTTCATGGGCTGCGAGTTCGCCCAGTGGGACGAATGGAACGCCGATCGCTCGCTCGACTGGCACCTGCTCGAGCACGGCCCCCATGCCGGCATGCAACGCCTGGTGCGCGACCTCAACCGGGTCATGCGCGCGTGGCCGGCGCTGCATCGGCTCGACGTTGCGCCCGAGGGCTTCGCCTGGATCGAGCACGCCGACGCCGAGCACTCGGTGCTCGCCTTCGAACGCCACGCCGGCGCCGACGAGGCGCCGGTGGTGGTGGTCTGCAACTTCACGCCGGTCGTGCGCCACGACTGGCGCATCGGGGTGCCCTTTGCAGGCACTTGGCGCGAGCTGATCAACACCGACGCGGCCCTCTACGGCGGTTCGGGCGTGGTCAATCCGCCGCGCGCGAGCGAAGCCGTCGCCTGGCAGGGGCGCGCCCAGTCGGTGACGCTGAGCCTGCCGCCGCTGGCGGTGGTGATGATGGTGTGCGATGGGCGGTCGTGAGCACCCCGTCGGCATGAGCGCGACCCTCGCCGCCGGCCGCCCCCACCCGCTAGGCGCACATTGCGTCGGTCCGCGCGGAGCGGGCGGCGTCAATTTCGCGGTGTGGGCACCGGACGCCGAGCGCGTGGAGCTGTGCCTGTTCGACGACAGCGGCCGGTGCGAGCTGCAACGGCTCGAGCTGCCGCGCTGCACCGACGGCGTGTGGCACGGCCTGCTCGCCGGCGCCGGGCCCGGCCTGGTCTACGGCCTGCGCGCCCACGGGCCCTGGGCGCCGCAGCGCGGCCACCGCTTCAACCCGGCGAAGGTGCTGCTCGACCCCTGGGCGCGCGAAGTGGTGGGCCGCTACGAGGGCGAACTCGATCTCCACCTGGGCCACGATCCGGCCGACCCCGCCCGCCCCGACCCACGCGACAACGCCGCCGTCGCGCTCAAGGCGAGGGTCGCGCCTGCCCTCGCCACGCGCCGCCACCGCCGTCCGTCCGTCCCCGCCGATCGCACGGTGCTCTACGAGGCGCACGTGAAGGCGCTCACGATGCGCCATCCGGACGTGCCGAAGGCGCTGCGCGGCAGCTACGCCGCGCTCGCCCATCCTGCACTGATCGCGCATCTGCACGCGCTCGGCGTCACCACCCTGAGCCTGCTGCCGCTGCATTTCCGTGCCGACGAGGCGGCGCTGCAGCGCGCCGGGCTGAGCAACCACTGGGGCTACTCGCCGATCGCCTGGCTCGCCCCCGAGACCCGCTACTGGAGCGGCCGGCGCGGCACCAGCCCGGCGAGCGAGCTGCGCGCCGCGGTGGCGCGCCTGCACGCGGGCGGTATCGAGGTGGTGCTCGACGTCGTCTTCAACCACACCGCGGAAACCGACGCCGCGGGGCCGACGCTCTCGCTGCGCGGCCTTGCCAATGCTCGCGCCTATCACCTCGACCCCGCCGATCCGGCCCGCTACCGCAACTGGTCGGGCTGCGGTAACTGCGTCGACCTCGGCGAGCCGCGGATGATCGAGCTGGCGATCGGCGCGCTGCGCCACTGGGCGGAGGAATACGGGGTCGACGGCTTCCGCTTCGACCTTGCGCCAATGCTCGCGCGCCGGCCCGACGGCAGCTTCGACCGCCGCGCCGGCTTCTTCGCCGCGTTGCAGGCCGATCCGCTGCTGTCCTCGCTGAAACTGATCGCCGAGCCCTGGGATCCCGGCCCCGAGGGCTACCAGCTCGGCCGCTTCCCGCCCGGCTGGGCGGAATGGAACGACCAGTTCCGCGACAACATGCGCGGCTGGTGGCTGCGTGGGGCGGCCGACCGCGCGGTGTTCGCCCACCGCTTCGCGGCCTCCAGCACGCAGTTCCACTACCAGCGGCGCGCGCCCGTCGCGAGCATCAACTTCATCAGCGCCCACGACGGCTTCACCCTGCGCGATCTGGTCAGCTACGACCGACGCCACAACGAGGCCAACGGCGAAGGCAATCACGACGGTCATCACCACAACTGCTCGTGGAACGCGGGGGTCGAGGGCCCCTCCGACGATCCGGAAGTGCGCGCCTTGCGCGCCCGTCTGCAGCGCGCCCTGCTCGCCACCCTGCTCTGCTCGCAGGGCACGCCGATGCTGCTCGCCGGCGACGAGCTCGGCCACAGCCAGGGCGGCAACAACAACGCATACTGCCAGGACAACGAAATCACCTGGCTCGACTGGGCCGCGGCGGACACCGCCCTCACCGCCTTCGTCGCGCGACTGCTCACGCTTCGCCAGGCGCATGCCGCGCTGCGTCAGGCGCAGTGGCTGACGGGCCCGCAGGACGACCCCGAGGGTCACACCGTGGCCTGGCTTCACCCGCAAGGCCACGCGCTCGACTTCGACGATTGGCACGACCGCGACAGCCGGGCGATCGCGATCTGGCTGCGCGCGCGGCACGAACCGGCCACGCCCCGTCAGCCGCCGCTACTGCTGCTGATCAACCCGCACGGCGCTCCTCAGGCCTTCGTGCTTCCGTACGGCGACTGGCAGCCGCTGTTCGACAGCGCCGTGGCCGACGGCCGGCCCGCCACCGCAACCCGCGCCGCAAGCGCGCACGACGGGCGTCTCGACACGATCGAGACGCCCGCACGGGGCATTGTGATCCTGGTCGACCAGGCCGCCACCGGCACCTTCCGCCCTGCCCGCACCGTATCGGAGACGATTCCGAAATGAAGATACAGACCGTTCCCACTCAAGCCTTCGACGGCCAGCGCCCGGGCACTTCGGGCCTGCGCAGGAAGGTCGCCGTGTTCCGCCAGCCGCACTACCTGGAGAACTTCGTCCAGGCCCTGTTCGACACCCTGCCCGACCGCGAGGGCAAGACCCTCGTGCTCGGCGGCGACGGCCGCTTCCACAACCGCGAGGCCATCCTCGTGATCCTGCGCATGGCGGCCGCCAACGGCATCGGCCGCGTGCTGGTCGGCCGCGGCGGGCTGCTGTCGACGCCGGCGGCGAGTGCGGTGATCCGCCAGCGCGGGGCCTACGGCGGCATCATCCTTTCGGCCAGCCACAACCCGGGCGGGCCCGAGGGCGACTTCGGCATCAAGTACAACATCGGCAACGGCGGGCCGGCGCCGGAAATGCTCACCGAGGCGATCCACGCGCGCACCCGGACGCTGACCTCCTACAGCATCGCCGCCCGCCCCGCGGTCCTCGACCTCGACCATCTCGGCCCCACGACCTTCTGCGAGATGGCGGTGGAGGTCATCGATCCGGTGGCGGACTACGCCGAACTGATGCAGCGGCTGTTCGACTTCGACGCAATGCGGGCCTGGTTCGCCGACGGCCACCGCATCTGCTTCGATGCGATGAGCGCGGTCGGCGGCCCCTATGCGCGCACCCTGCTCGAGGAAATGCTGGGCGCGTCTGCCGGCAGCGTGATCAACGGCATCCCGCTGGAGGACTTCGGCGGCCACCACCCCGACCCCAACCCCGCCCATGCCGGCGCGCTCATCGCCACGATGGCGGCGCCCCATGCGCCCGACTTCGGCGCCGCCTCCGACGGCGACGCCGACCGCAACATGATCGTCGGCCGCAACTTCGTGGTGACGCCTTCGGACAGCCTCGCGGTCCTCGCCGCCAACGCCACCCTGGTGCCGGGCTACCGTGACGGCCTGGCCGGCATCGCGCGCTCGATGCCGACCTCGTGCGCCGCCGACGCGGTGGCGCGCGAACTCGGCATCCCCTGCTACGAAACGCCGACCGGCTGGAAATTCTTCGGCAATCTGCTCGATGCCGGCCTCGCCACCCTGTGCGGCGAGGAGAGCTACGGCACCGGCTCGAACCACGTGCGCGAAAAGGACGGTCTGTGGGCGGTGCTGTTCTGGCTCAATCTGCAGGCCGCGACCGGGTTGTCGGTGGAGGCGCTGGTGCGGCGGCACTGGGCGCGCTTCGGCCGCCACTATTACTCGCGCCACGACTGGGAAGCCATTCCCGCCAGCGTCGCCGAGGCGCTGATGGCGGCGCTGCGCGAGCGCCTCGACGGCCTGGCCGGGCGCGACTTCGGCGACGGTCTTCGCCTCGAGCAGGCGGACGACTTCGCCTACCTCGACCCGGTCGACCATTCCGAGAGCCGGCACCAGGGCGTGCGCCTGCTGTTCGCCGGCGGCGCCCGCATCATCTTCCGCCTGTCCGGCACCGGTACCGAGGGCGCGACGCTGCGCGTCTATCTCGAACGCTACGAGCCCGACCCGGCGCGCCACGACCTGCCGGCACAGGCGGTCCTCGCACCGCTGATCGCGATCGCCGACGAGCTCGCCGCGATCCGCGAACGCACCGGCATGGACGCGCCGACGGTGGTGACCTGAGGCGGCTACGGAACCGAATCCGAACACGAACCCCACTGGGAGCGACTCGACATGGAAATGACCCAGATTGCCAAGAGCCGCGCGCTATCGCGCAACACGCTCGCCCTCGTGCTGGCCGGCGGCCGCGGCTCCCGCCTGCACGAGCTCACCGACGTGCGTGCCAAGCCGGCGGTGCATTTTGGCGGCAAGTTCCGCATCATCGACTTCGCGCTGTCGAACTGCCTCAACTCGGGGATGCGCCGCATCGGCGTCATCACCCAGTACAAGTCGCATTCGCTGCTGCGTCATCTGCAGCGCGGCTGGAGTTTCCTGCGCAACGAGATGAACGAGTTCGTCGATCTGCTGCCCGCGCAGCAGCAGGTGGACGAGGACCAGTGGTACCGCGGCACGGCGGACGCGGTATTCCAGAACCTGTCGATCATCCGTGGCGGCGGACACACCGACTACGTACTCGTGCTCGCGGGCGACCATGTGTACAAGATGGACTACTCGATCATGCTCGCCGACCATGTCGACAGCGGGCGGGCGGTCAGCGTCGGCTGCATCGAGGTCGATCGCGGGGAAGCGAGCGCCTTCGGCGTGATGGCGATCGACACCGAACGCCGGGTCACCGCCTTCGTCGAGAAGCCCGCCGATCCGCCGCCGATGCCGGATCGGCCCGACAGATCGCTGGCGAGCATGGGCATCTACATCTTCGATGCCGATTATCTCTACCGCCTGCTCGAGGAAGACGCTTCCAACCCGCAATCGAGCCATGATTTCGGCAAGGACCTGATCCCGCGCGCGGTCGCCGAAGGCCAGGCGCAGGCCCACCCGTTCTCGATGTCGGCGATCGCCAGCCCGCCCTTCTCCTGCGCCTACTGGCGCGACGTCGGCACGGTGGACGCGTACTGGGCGGCCAACCTCGATCTCGCGCGCACCACGCCCGAGCTCAACATGTACGACCGCGACTGGCCGATCTGGACCTACCAGGAGCAGCTGCCGCCGGCCAAGTTCGTGCATAACGACGAAGGGCGTCGCGGCACCGCGCTGAACTCGCTGGTGTCGGGCGGCTGCATCGTCTCGGGCTCCACGGTGCGCAACTCCGTATTGTTCTCCAACGTGCTGGTGCGCTCCTTCTCCGAGATCTCCGAGGCGGTGGTGCTGCCCGACGTGCAGATCAACCGCAACTGCCGGCTCAGCCGGGTCGTGATCGATCGCGGTTGCCGGATTCCCGAGGGCCTGGTGATCGGCGAGGACCCCGAACTCGACGCGAAGCGATTCCGCCGCACCGAAAACGGCGTCACGCTGGTTACCGAGCGCATGCTGCGCGCGCTCTGAGGAAGATCCGATGCGAATCCTGCAGGCCTGTGCCGAACTGTTTCCGCTGCTCAAGACCGGCGGTCTCGCCGACGTTGCCGGCGCGCTGCCGCCGGCGTTGCGCGCCGCCGGCGCCGACGTCCGCGTGCTGCTGCCCGGCTTCCGGCCGATGCTCGAAGGCGTGACCGAGCTCACGCCGGTCGCCGAGCTCGATCCGCCCGCCGGACTGTGTCCCCCGGAGAGCGGCGCTCGCCTGCTGCGCGGCCGCCTTCCCGCCTGCGGCACGCCCGCCTACCTGATCGATGCCCCCCGCTTCTACCTGCGCGAGGGCGGGCCCTATGCCGACGACGCGCATCGGCCCTACGCCGACAACCACCTGCGTTTTGCGCTGCTTGGCTGGGCCGCCGCCGCGCTCGCCCACGGGCTGGACCCCGACTGGCAGCCCGAGCTGGTGCATGCGCACGACTGGCATGCCGCGCTCGCGCCCGCCTACCTGAACGCAGCCGCGCGCGATGGCAAACCACCGCCGAGCGTGTTCACCGTGCACAACCTCGCCTATCAGGGCGTGTTTCCCGGCAGTGCCTTCGCCGCACTCGGTCTTCCCGACGCCCAGTTCGACATGCACGGCGTGGAGTTTCACGGCCAGCTCAGCTTCATGAAGGGCGGCCTCTACTTCGCCGACCACATCACCACGGTGAGCCCGAGCTACGCGCGCGAGATCCAGGCGCCGGAACAGGGCTGCGGCCTCGACGGCCTGCTCCGCGATCGCGCCCACGCGCTCTCCGGCATCCTCAATGGCGTCGACGAGACGGTCTGGGATCCGGCGACCGACGCGCTGATCGCCGCCCGTTACGAGGCCGGCCATCTCGCCGGCAAGCGCCGCTGCAAGACGGCGCTGCTGCGCGAACTCGGGCTGGCGAGGACCGCTCGTGCCCCGCTGTTCTGCGTCGTCAGCCGGCTGACCGAGCAGAAGGGCTTGCATCTGGTGCTCCAGGCCCTACCCGCGCTGCGCGCGCGCGGCGCCCAGTTCGCCCTGCTCGGCAGCGGCGATCCGGCGCTCGAGGCCGGCTTCGCCGACGCCGCCGCGGCCGACCCCGACGGCATCGCGGTGCGCCTCGGCTACGACGAGTCCTTCGCCCACCGCCTCATCGCCGGCAGCGACGTGATCCTGGTGCCGTCGCGCTTCGAACCCTGCGGCCTCACCCAGCTCTACGGCCTGAAATACGGCACCCTGCCGCTGGTGCGTCGTGTCGGCGGACTCGCCGACACGGTCGCCGACACCCGCCTCGAGACCATCGACACCGACGCGACCGGCTTCGTCTTCGACCGCTTCAGCGCCGATGGCCTGATTTCCGCGGCCGACCGTGCACTCGCCCTCCACGCGCGCAAGGCCGACTGGAAACGGGTACAGCAACGCGCGATGCAGCGCCCCAGCGGCTGGGGCCGCGCCGCCGACGAATACCTCGCGCTCTACCGCCAGCTGCTGTCCTGAACCCCCGGCGCCGCATACCTTCCGGCCCCTTCCCGATCCTTTTTCCCGCTCCGGCGGCAGACCCCTCCCCATGCCCAACCGCCCGCTGTTCGAACACCAGTACGACCACCCGCTGCGCGACGTCGAGGCGCTCAAGCGCGCGATCGCCACCAAGCTGATCTACACCCAGGCCAAGGATCCGGTCACGGCGCGCCCCGAAGACTGGCTGCGCGCCACCTGCCTCGCGCTGCGCGACCATCTCGTCGAGCGCTGGGTCAAGACCCGCCGCGCGCAGGAGGACCAGGACGCCAAGCGCATCTACTACATGTCGATGGAATTCCTCATCGGTCGCACCTTCACCAACGCCCTGCTCGCGCTCGACCTGATGGACCCGGTGCGCCAGGCGCTGGCCGAGCTCGGGGTGCAGCTCGACGAGCTGTTCGAACTCGAGCCCGACGCTGCGCTCGGCAACGGCGGCCTCGGGCGCCTTGCGGCCTGCTTCCTCGACTCGATGGCGACGCTCGCCCTGCCCGGCTTCGGCTACGGCATCCGCTACGACTACGGCATCTTCCGCCAGCGCATCGTGGACGGCGAGCAGGTCGAGACCCCTGACTACTGGCTCACCCACGGCAATCCCTGGGAGTTCCACCGCCCCGAGGTCTGCTACCGCGTGCGCTACGGCGGCCACATCGAGGAGCACGGCGGCGAGATTCGCTGGCTCGGCACCGAGGACGTGCTCGCCACCGCCTACGACACGATCATCCCAGGCTACGCCACCGAGGCCACCAACACGCTGCGCCTGTGGTCGGCGAAGGCGACCGAGGAGATCGACCTCGGCGCCTTCAACCGGGGCAATTACTTCGGCGCGGTCGAAAGCAAGAATCACTCGGAGAACGTCAGCCGGGTGCTGTACCCGGACGACTCCACCCCGTCCGGGCGCGAGCTGCGGCTGCGGCAGGAATACTTTTTCGTTTCGGCCAGCCTGCAGGACCTGGTGAAGCGCTTCCTGCGCAGCCACGACGACTTCGACCGCCTGCCCGACAAGGTCTGCATCCACCTCAACGACACCCACCCGGTGCTCGCGATCCCGGAGCTGATGCGGATCCTGGTCGACGAGCACGGGTTGAACTGGGACCACGCCTGGCGCCTGTGCCAGCGCGTGTTCTCCTACACCAACCACACCCTGATGTACGAGGCGCTCGAGACCTGGCCGGTGGAGATGCTCGGCCGCCTGCTGCCGCGCCATCTGCGCCTGATCTTCGACATCAATGCCAACTTCCTCAACGCCCTGACCGCGCGCGAGGGGCACCAGCCCGAGCTGATGCGCAGGATGTCGCTGGTCGACGAGCACGGCGAGCGGCGGGTGCGCATGGCCCACCTCGCGGTGGTCGCCAGCCACTCGATCAACGGCGTGTCGGTGCTGCACTCGCGGCTGATGCGCGAATCGATCTTCGCCGACTTCGCCCGCCTGTGGCCGGAGCGCTTCAACAACAAGACCAACGGGGTGACGCCGCGGCGTTGGCTGGCGCAGGCAAATCCCGATCTCTCCGCCCTGCTCGACCGCCGGCTCGGCACCGGCTGGCGCACCGATCTCGACGCGCTCGAGGCGCTGCGCGAGTATGTGGACGACTCCGAGTTCCGCCAAGCCTTCCGCGAAGCGAAGCGACGCAACAAGGAACGCCTCGCGGGCTGGGTGGAGCGCCGTCTGGGGCTGCGCATCGACCCGGCGGCGCTCTTCGATGTGCACGTGAAGCGCATCCACGAATACAAGCGCCAGCTGCTCAACGTGCTGCACCTGGTCACCCGCTACCAGGCGATCCTCGCCGAACCGGACGCCGACTGGGTACCGCGGGTGGCGATCTTCTCGGGCAAGGCGGCCTCCGCCTACCACTTCGCCAAGCTCGTGATTAAGCTGATCAACGACGTCGCCGCCACGGTCAACGCCGATCCGCGGGTGGGAGATCGCCTGAAGGTGGTGTTCATCCCCAACTACAGCGTCAGCCTGGCGGAAATCATCCTGCCTGCGGCAGACCTGTCGGAGCAGATCTCCACCGCCGGCACCGAGGCATCGGGCACCAGCAACATGAAGCTCGCACTCAACGGCGCGTTGACGATCGGCACCCTGGACGGAGCCAACATCGAGATCCGCGAACGCGTCGGCGAGGACAACATCATCATCTTCGGCAAGACCGCGGCGGAGGTCGCCGAGATCCGTGCCGCCGGCTACCGCCCGCGCCGCATCTACGCTGCCGACCCGGCGCTGAAGAACGCACTCGACGCGATCCGCGACGGTGCGTTCAGCCCGGACGCGCCCGGCCGCTTCCAGCAGATCTACGACACCCTGGTGAGCTGGGGCGACCACTACCTGCTGCTCGCCGACTATGCGAGCTACGTGGAGGCCCAGCGCCGCGCCGATGCGCTCTATCGCGACGAGGAGGACTGGACGCGCCGCACGATCCTCAACGTCGCCGGCATGGGAGCCTTCTCATCGGATCGCACCATCCGCGAGTACGCGGAAACGATCTGGCACGCCACCCCCGCGCCGCCCGCCGCGCCGTGAGCAGGCTGGCGAGCGCCTAGCCGCGGCGCTCGGCGGCGATGCAGGCGGCGGCGGTGAACAGGACGTCGGTCGAGGAGTTGAGCGCGGTCTCCACCGAGTCCTGGACGATGCTGATGACGAAGCCGATCGCCACCACCTGCATCGCGACCTCGGCCGGGATGCCGAACAGGCTGGTGGCAAGCGGGATCAGCAGCAACGAGCCGCCGGCCACGCCGGAGGCACCTGCCGCGCTCAGCGCCGACACCACGCACAGCAGGAAGGCGGTCGGCAGATCCACCTGGATGCCCAGAGTGTGCGCGGCCGCCAGCGTCATCACGCCGATCGTGATCGCCGCGCCGCCCATGTTGATCGTCGCGCCCAGCGGGATTGCCACCGAGTAGGTGTCCTCGTGCAGGCGCAGGCGTTCGCAGAGTTGCAGATTCACCGGGATGTTGGCCGCCGAGCTGCGGGTGAAGAAGGCGGTGAGCCCGCTTTCGCGCAGGCAGGTGAACACCAGCGGATAGGGGTTGCGCCGGGTCATGAAGAAGACGATCGCCGGATTGACCACGAGCGCCATGAAGAGCATCGCCCCGACCAGCACCGCCAGCAGGCGTGCGTAGCCGAGGAGGACATCGAGGCCCGCTTCCGCCACCGTGGAGGCCACCAGGCCGAACACGCCGATCGGCGCCAGCCGGATCACCAGGCGCACGATCGCGGTGACGCCGTGTGCGAGGTCGGCGATCAGCAGCCGGGTGCTCTCGGCGCCGCTACGCAGCGCCACCCCGAGCCCGGCCGCCCAGGCGAGGATGCCGATGAAGTTGCCGTCGAGGATCGCCCGCACAGGATTCGCGAACACGCTCACCAACAGCGACTTCAGCACCTCCCAGATCCCGCCCGGCGCGCTCGCCTCCACCGCCGGCTGCACCAGCGCCAGCTTGGTCGGGAAAAGGAAGCTCGCCGCCACCGCGACGAGCGCGGCAAGGAAGGTGCCGACCAGATAGAGCAGCAGAATCGACTTGATCTGCGTCGGTTGCCCTTGCTTGTGGTTGGCGATCGCCGACATCACCAGGATGAACACCAATACCGGCGCCACCGCCTTCAGGCCGGAGATGAAGAGCGTGCCGACGAAGCCGGTGGCGCGCGCCGCCTCGGGCGCGACCAGCGCGAGGATGATGCCGAGCACCATGCCGACGAGGATCTGCGTCACCAGGTGGGTGCGGGTGACGAGCTGGACGAGAAGACTGGGTTGAGTGGACATGGTCGACAGCCGGGGCCGGCGCCAGGCGCCGGCGGTGCGTGGATACGGACCGGCCTGCCCGATGGGGCGGCGGGCCGGCAGGAGTGGCGAAAGATTCTAGCCCAATCCCCCTCACCGCCGAATCGGTTTCCTCATGCAACCACCCATTCTGCCTTGGGCCGCGAGGCCCAATCGGCAGGCTGCGGATCTCGGGACAGCGCACGGACCACGGCGCCGGTTGGCCTGCACCCCCCAATCTGGCCTACAATCGCGCCCGTCCACTAAATGACGGCCCCCGCCGCGCACATGAACCCGCCCCATCGCCGCATCCTCCGCCACGTGCCCCAAGGCGCGGTGGTCGGTGTGCGCGAAACCCGAGGCGATTTCACGCTGCCCCCGGGCGCGCCATCCCACATCGCCTTCAAGGTGACAGGGTCTCCCGCCGTGCTTTCCATGGCCGTGCGGGGACCGCACCGGGACTGAACCCCCGGACTCCCCGCACGGCACCTTGCCCAGGGCGCGCCGACGCGCGTCCTGCTCAACGTGCAGCCAGGGCGGGAACGAGTCTCTCTCCCGGGCCCGCCGCGCCAGGCGACGGCAGAAGCCCTTCTCGCAGGCCTCGCGCCCCACCCGGCACCGGACCGTTCTCTTCCCGCCCCGGCTGCGACCCGGCACCACGACGATTTCGTGGCGCCGCCAGGCAAATGGAGATGTCATGATCCTCACACGAAGCTTCGTGCGCGCGAAGCGCCCATGCACCGATGGATTCCGCTGGTTCGTCCGCCAGTTCGACGAAGGCGGCAACTACCAGGAACTGCTCGACACGATGGTGGCGGCCGGCCGGGTCGGCGACGCCTGCTGGCTGCTCGAGCAGTTCGGCCCCACCGACGCGGTGCGCGTCGTCGACTCGATCGAGGCCGATGCGGTGGTCTTTTCCGGCACGCTCGAGGTGCGCGGCAATGTCGACGTCGACGGCCTGGTGCGCGTCGGCCGCTCGCTGCGCGCCGGTGGCGGTGTACGGGTCGGAGGCGAACTGGCGGTGGGTGAGGATCTGCGCGCCGGCGGCAGCGTTCGCGTCGAAGGCGACGTCGAGGTCGGCGGTGAGCTGCGCGCGGGCTGGGGCATCGATTGCACCGGCAGGCTGAACTGCGACGGCGAGCTCCGCGCAGCCTGGGACCTGCGTTGCGGCGGACCTCTGCGAGTCGGCGGCAACGTGTTCGTCGGCCTCGAACTGCACGGTGAAGACGAACTCACGTTCGGCAAGGGGCTGCAGGTCGGCGGCGACATCCTCACCGAAGCCGTTCTGCGCGCGCGCCAGGGCATCGTCGCCGGCGGGTCGATCCGTTGCGCGATGCACCTGCAGGCGGGCTGGGGTATCAAGGCCGCGGGCGCCATCGTCGCCGAAGGTTCGATCCGCGCCGGCGAGAGCCTGAGCGCCGGCGAGGAAATCCGCGCCGGCGGAGGCTATGGGGTGTTCGCCGGCCTCGACGTCCCGGTCGACGCCTGGGAGGCGAGCGCGCGCGTCAGCGCGCGGGAGCGGCCGGCCGGCCTGATGAGCGGCTGGTGGGCGGGTGAAGCTCGGCTCTGAGCGCCGCCGTCCGGCACACCGCGGCCTGCCGCCTCAGGCGCCAGCTGCCGTCGGGCGCAGTCGGCCGACCAGGCTCACGACCGCCAGCGTGAGCGCACCCGCAACGATGCCGGTGAGTGCGTCGAAGAGCATCGGCACCAGCACTGCGGCGGCGCCGGTGAGCCCTTCGGTGACGCCCGCGATCGCATGGTGGAGCGGGCCGATGCCATGGGTCAGGATGCCGCCGCCGACGAGGAACATCGCCGCCGTGCCGGCCACCGCCAGGCCGCGCATCAGCCAGGGCGCGGCGACCAGAATCGCACCGCCGAGCGCGCGCTTGAGGCGGGCAAAGCCGCTCTCGACCCCCTGGCGGGTGAGATAAAGCCCGGCATCGTCGAGCTTGACGATGCCGGCGACCAGACCATAGACGCCGACCGTCATCAGCACTGCGATGCCGACCAGCACGCCCACCTGGGTGG
This sequence comes from Thauera phenolivorans, assembly GCF_001696715.1. Lineage (GTDB taxonomy): Bacteria > Pseudomonadota > Gammaproteobacteria > Burkholderiales > Rhodocyclaceae > Thauera > Thauera phenolivorans. The sequence continues at coordinate 271,973 of NZ_MBFM01000002.1, forward strand.
TGAAGGTCTTGCCCGCCACCGTCCCGAGCGTGATCGCGATGATTTCGGCCGACAGGATGAAGTCGGTACGTACCGCACCCTTGATCTTGTCGCGCTCGAGCGCGACAAGATCGACGCCGGGATCGGCGAGCGCCTTCACCACTTCCTTGTGATGCGCGTTTTCTTCGGGTCCGCGATGGAAGAATTTGTGCGCCACCTTCTCGAAGCCCTCATAGGCGAGGAAGATGCCGCCGATGATCAGCAGC
>NZ_MBFM01000002.1:272227-288703 GCF_001696715.1 Thauera phenolivorans
AGCGGGCCGATGCCATGGGTCAGGATGCCGCCGCCGACGAGGAACATCGCCGCCGTGCCGGCCACCGCCAGGCCGCGCATCAGCCAGGGCGCGGCGACCAGAATCGCACCGCCGAGCGCGCGCTTGAGGCGGGCAAAGCCGCTCTCGACCCCCTGGCGGGTGAGATAAAGCCCGGCATCGTCGAGCTTGACGATGCCGGCGACCAGACCATAGACGCCGACCGTCATCAGCACTGCGATGCCGACCAGCACGCCCACCTGGGTGGTGAAGGTCTTGCCCGCCACCGTCCCGAGCGTGATCGCGATGATTTCGGCCGACAGGATGAAGTCGGTACGTACCGCACCCTTGATCTTGTCGCGCTCGAGCGCGACAAGATCGACGCCGGGATCGGCGAGCGCCTTCACCACTTCCTTGTGATGCGCGTTTTCTTCGGGTCCGCGATGGAAGAATTTGTGCGCCACCTTCTCGAAGCCCTCATAGGCGAGGAAGATGCCGCCGATGATCAGCAGCACGGTGATCGCCCATGGCGCGAAGGCGCTGATCGCGAGCGCAGCCGGCACCAGGATCGCCTTGTTGCGGAACGAACCCTTGGCCACCGCCCATACCACCGGCAGCTCGCGTTCGGCCCTGACCCCGGCGACCTGCTGTGCGTTGAGCGCGAGATCGTCCCCGAGCACGCCCGCGGTCTTCTTGGTCGCCACCTTGGTCAGCGCGGCGACGTCGTCGAGCACGCTCGCGATGTCGTCGATCAGCAGCAGCAGGCTCGAACCGGCCATGGTCGTTCTTCCTTATTGGTGCGTTGCGCGGTGCGGCGATAGTAGCGCGCGGCGCGCACCGGCAGAAGGGATTTCACTGTGGTTCGGGCGCAATCCCTCGCTCAAGCGACCGCGTCCTCGATCAGCTCGCGATGGACCCGCACCGCAGTCGCCCGCGGCCGCACGATGCGCCCGCGCGCCTCGACGTGCGCGCGGGTGAAGGCCGCGCCCAGCAGCAGGATCAGCGAGGAATAGTTCACCCAGAGCAACAGCAGCGCCAGCGAGCCGGCGGCGCCATAGGCCGAGGCGGTAGCGGTGTTCGCCAGGTAGAAGGCGATCGCCGAACGGCCGAGCGCGAACAGCAGCGCGGTGGCCAAGGCGCCGAGCAGCACGTCGCGCCAGTCGAGCACGACATCGGGCAGCACCCGGAAAATGGCGGCGAACAGCAGGGTCACGACGGTGATCGACACCACCCAGTCCACACCGAGCACGAGGGCGGGCGGAATCCAGAGCCACTCCTCGGCGAACACCAGGACGGACTGCAATGCCACGCTGAGCAGCAGCGACACCAGCAGCACGAAGCCGATCGCGAGCACCACGGTGAGCGAGAGCAGGCGTGTCTTCAGGTAGAGGAAAACACTGTTGCGCGACGGCTGCGGCGCCACCCCCCAGATCGCATTGAGCGCGTTCTGCATCTGTGCGAACACCGTGGTCGCGCCGAACAGCATCGCGCCCAGCCCAAGCAGGCTGGGCAACAGGCCACTGTGCTCGATACGGCTGCCCTCGACCGCAGTCTGCACCGCCGCGGCCGCCTCCGCCCCGATCGCCGCTTCGAGTTGCTGGGCAATCTCGCCGTGCGCGGCACGCTCGCCGAGCACCAGGCCGACGATGCTGACCGCGACGATCATCACCGGCGCGATCGAGAACACGGTGAAGAAGGCGAGCGCCGCCGCGTGGACGAAGACCTGCGCCTCGAGCCACAGGCGGACCGTGCTCCTACCCACCGTGAGCCAGAAGGCGAAGAAGCCCTTGATCGCATCGATTGTCGTCGTCATGGAGGCTCTTTTAGCCGATCCCCCGCGGCACGACAAGCTCAACGGCAAGGCTTTGCGTCGGGCAATAGATAAAACCGTCTAGCGTGGTGGCCTATCTCCCCGATGGTTCCGGGGTCTTCCGCGGCCTAGAGTTACGCCAGCGTTAAACACCTCACTGGAGTGTCGTCATGAAAGCCCCCTCCTCCCCACTCGTCGACGCCTCCCGGCGCGCCTTCCTGCGCGGCGTGCCGGCGCTCACCGCCGCCGCTGCGGTCGCACCGACGCCGGCGCTGGCGAACGATGGCAAGCATCAGTGGGCGATGCTGGTCGACGTGCGCAAGTGCATCGGCTGCCAGGCCTGCACCGTCTCCTGCATCCAGGAAAACATCGTGCCCGAGGGCAGCTTCCGCACCGTGGTGTCGACCTACAGCGTCAAGCTCACCGACAGCGATCAGCCGGCGGGCACCTACGTGCTGCCGCGCCTGTGCAACCACTGCGACAACCCGCCCTGCATCCCGGTGTGCCCGGTGAGCGCGACCTACAAGCGCGAGGATGGCATCGTCGCGGTGGACGGCGACCGCTGCGTGGGCTGCGCCTACTGCGTGCAGGCCTGCCCCTACGACGCCCGCTTCATCAACCACGAGACCAACAAGGCCGACAAGTGCACCTTCTGCGCCCACCGCGTGGACGCCGGCCTGTTGCCCGCCTGCGTCGAGACCTGCGTCGGCGGCGCGCGGATCTTCGGCGACATCAATGACCCCAACGGCGAGCTGAGCCGCCGTCTGAAGGAAGCACAGCCGGAACTGAAGGTGCTCAAGCCCGAGCTCGAGACCGCTCCGCGCGTGTTCTACATCGGCCTCGACGAGCGCTTCACCGGCAAGGTCGAGGGCGAGGGCACGCTGTGGAAGCCCCGCAACCTGCATTCCAGCGCGCACGGCTGAGCCGGCGAGGAGACGCGATCATGAACCCGAACATCGTCGAAACCATCAACGTCGCGCGCGAAGTCGCGTGGCTGCCGTGGGCGGTGCAGTACTTCTTCCTTATCGGCCTGTCCTACGGCGCCTGGCTGCTGTCGCTGCCGGGCATCGTCTTCCGTCGTCCGGGCTGGGCGGGCATCTCGCGCCTGGCCCTGCTGGGCGCGCTGGTGTGCGGCCTCGCCGCGCCGGTGGCGCTGCTCGCCGACCTCCACCAGCCGGGCCGCTTCTGGCATTTCTATGCCTACTTCACGCCGAGTTCCTGGATGTCGTGGGGCGCGTTCTTCATTCCGGTCTACCTTGGCGGCCTGTTGATGTACGCCTGGCTCGCCTTCCGGCCGGACCTGGCGCGCCATGCGGCGAGCGGTGGCAAGCTGGCGAAGCTGGCAGGCTTGCTCGCCTACGGCGGCCATGAAAGCCGCGGCGCGCTCAAGGCGGCGGCGCTGCTCGCCTTCGTCGGTGCGGCCCTGGTGGCGCTCTATACCGGCGCCGAGCTCGCCGTGGTGCAGGCTCGCCCGCTCTGGAACACGCCCCTGCTGCCCTTGCAGTTCGCCATCACCGCCTTCGCCGGCGCGGTCGGCCTCGTCCTGCTGTTCAACCGCTGCAGCGTGCGCGACGAGGCGGCGAATCGCCGCCTGGCCAAAGTGCTGGCCGTCACCCAGGTCGCAGCGCTGGTCGTCGGTGCGCTGTGGATCGCGCTCGGACTGAGCGGTCTGTTCCCGGTCCATGCCCAGGCTCTCGCCGAAGTCGGCCCCTCGGCCAACTGGCAGCTCGCCGCGGTGTGGGCGGTGTCGGCGACCGTGCTGACCCTGCTGCTGGCCTGGAAGCGTCCCGGCTCCGGCCTGCTGATCGGCCTTCTCGCCCTGCACTCCGCCTGGATGATGCGCTGGTCGATCTTCATCGGCGGCCAGGAAGTGCCCAAGACCGGCGCCGGCTACTACACCTATTCGCTGCCGCTCGGCCCCGAGGGCCTGATGGGCATCATCGGCACCGCCGGGCTGTGGGTCTTCCTCTTCGTCCTCATCACCACCTTGCTGCCGCTCGACCGCCTCGCGGCCGGATCCACCGACAAGGCTGCCGCCTGAGCGCAGGCGAACAAGGAGCATCGTCATGAAAATCGAACGTCGTGAAATCATCGCCGCCGGCGGCCTCGCCGCCTTCGCCGCCGGCTTCTCCCAGACCCTCGGCCGCGTGGTGTCCAACTTCACCGGCGAGAAGGAGCCGCGCTTCGCCGAAGGCCGCCATATCCACGGCCGTTCGCCCGAACCGGAATACACGGTCGATCCGGTGACCGGCGAATTCACCCCCAACCCCAACCAGCAGGTCAGCTACACCGCCTGCCTCGGCTGCACCACCCAGTGCGGCGTGCGCGTGCGGGTCGACAAGGCCAGCGGCGAGGTCATCCGTGTGGTCGGCAACCCCTACAGCCCGCTGTCGACCGAGCCCCACCTGCCGATGAAGGTCTCGGTGAAGGAAAGCCTGATCGCCATGTCACGCTTCCAGGACCAGGGTCTGGCCGGCCGATCCACCGCCTGCGGGCGTGGCAATGCGGCGATGGACCAGATGAGTTCGCCCTTCCGCGTGCTGACGCCGATGAAGCGCGTCGGTCCGCGCAATTCCGGCGAGTGGGAGGCGATCTCGTTCGAGCAGCTGGTGAAGGAAGTCGTCGAGGGTGGCGACCTGTTCGGCGAAGGGCATGTCGACGGTCTGGCCGCGCTGCGCGACCTCGAGAACCCGATCGACCCCGCGGCGCCCGAGCTGGGCAAGCGGGTGAACCAGGTCGGCGTGCTCACCAGCGTCAACGACGGCCGCGAGAACTTCAGCCGCCGCTTCTGGAACCAGTCCTTCGGCACGCTCAACCACGTCGGCCACGGCTCCTACTGCGGCGGCGCCTACCGCTCAGGCTCGGGCGCGCTGTTCGGCGACCTGAAGAAGATGCCGCACGCCAAGCCCGACCTCTCGAACGCCGAGTTCGTGCTCTTCATCGGCACCGCGCCGGCCAACGCCGGCAACCCGTTCAAGATCTTCGGCTCCAAGCTCGCCAAGGGCCGTTCCGAGGGGCGGCTCGACTACGTGGTGGTCGACCCGGTGCTGAACAACTCGAACAACCTCGCGACCGCTGAGCGCGGACGCTGGGTGCCGATCCGCCCGGGCACCGACGGTGCGCTGGTGATGGGCATCATCCGCTGGATGTTCGACAACGATAAGGTCAATGCCGGCTACCTCGCCTGGCCCAACCTGAAGGCGGCCGAGGCGGCCGGCGAGCCCTCCTTCACCAACGCCGGCTGGCTGGTGATCGCAGAGGAAGGCCACCCGCGTCAGGGCCGATTTCTGCGCGGCTCGGACATCGGCATCGAGGTCGCCGCCGAGGACAAGTACAAGGACGCCGATCCCTACGTGATCGCCACCGCCGAGGGCGAACTGGTCGCCGCGAACAGTGCGACCGTGCCGGCGGTGCTCGAGGCGACCCGGATCGTCGAGCTCGGCGGCAAGCCGGTGATGGTGAAGACGCCCTTCGAGCTGCTGCGCGAGTCCGCGCGGCGCTTCGAGCTCGCCGAGTATTCCGCCGCTTGTGGCATCCCGGAAGAGATCATCGCCGGCCTCGCCGATGAATTCACCCGCCACGGCCGTAAGGCGAGCGCGGTGGCGCACGGCGGCATGATGGCCGGCAACGGCTTCAACAACGCCTATGCGGTGGTCACCCTCAACGCACTGATCGGCAACCTCAACTGGAAGGGGGGCTTCATCATCAACGGCGGCGGCTTCAAGGACAACGCCGCCGGCCCACGTTACGACCTCGAGACCTTCCCCGGCCAGGTCAAGCCGAGCGGCACGCCGGTCGGCCGCAACGTGCCCTATGAGCGCTCGAGCGAATTCAAGCGCCGCCAGGCCGAAGGCAAGCCCTATCCGGCCACCGACGCCTGGTTCCCCAACGCGCCGGGCCTCGGCACCGAGTGGTTCACCGGCGCGCTGCGCGGCTATCCCTACACGCTGAAAGCGCTGGTGCTCTGGAGCTGCAACCCGCTGTACGGCATTCCCGGCATCCGCCCGCTGATCGAAAAGGATCTGGCCGATCCGAAGAAGCTGCCACTGATCATCTCGGTCGACCCGCTGATCAACGAGAGCAACGCCTTCGCCGACTACATCGTGCCCGACTCGATCATGTACGAGAGCTGGGGCTTCCCGGCGCCGTGGGCGGGGATTCCGACCAAGGCGACGACCGCCCGCTGGCCGGTGGTCGAGCCGAAGGCCACCACCAACGCCGACGGCCAGCGCATCGGCATGGAGACCTTCTACATCGCGCTTGCCAAGGCGATGAATCTTCCCGGCTTCGGCACCGACGCGATCGCCGACATGGATGGCAAGCGCTACCCGCTCGATCGCGCCGAGGACTGGTATCTGCGCGGCGCGGCCAACGTCGCCTTCGCCGGCAAGACGCCCGTGGGCGACGCCACCGACGAGGACATGGCGCTCAGCGGCGTGGATCGGATCCGCCCGCTGATGGAGAGCACGCTCAAGCCCGAGGAGTGGCGCAAGGCGGCCATGGTGTTCACCCGCGGCGGGCGCTACCAGGGTGCCGACGAAGCGCAGGACGCCGCCCGTCCCGAGTGGCAGGCCAACCGCTTCAACAAGCCCCTGTGGGTGTGGAACGAGAACATCGGCACCGCGCGCAACACGATGACCGGCGAGCGCAGCAGCGGCTGCGCAACCTGGATGCCGCCGTCCTTCTTCGACGGCACCCCGATGCGCGAGATCCACACCGAAGCCGACTGGCCGCTGCAGATCGTCAGCTACAAGTCGGCACTGCAGAACTCGTACAGCATCGCCACCCGCATCACCAGCCTGCATCCCGACAACCCGGTGATCGTGCATCCGGCCGACGCCGGGAAGCTTGGCCTGCAGACCGGCGACAGCGCGCGCATCCGCACCCCGGGCGGCAACGCCGCCTGTACCGTGATCGTGCATGAGGGGGTGATGCCTGGCGTGATGGCGATCGAGCACGGCTACGGTCACCGCGAGCTCGGCGCGCGAGCGCATCGGCTCGGTGAGCACACGCAGCCCGACCGCCCAGACCTGCGCGCGGGCATCAACCTCAACGACCTCGGGTTGTCGGATCCGACCCGCGGCGACAAGGTGATCTGGGTCGATTCCGTGTCCGGGACCGCTGTGCGCCAGGGTCTCCCGGCGCGCCTCGAGCGAGTCTGAGCGGCCGAGCGGCCGAGCGGCCCCGCGCAACGCGGGGCCGGATTCGCGGCGAGCGCCGCGTCGTCCGGTCTCAGTCGAGGGCCGCCGGATCGGCGCGCAGCATCAGGCGAGCCAGTTCGGCGGCACTGCCGACCTCGGTCTTTTCCATGACGTGATGACGGTGCACATGCACCGTCTTTTCGCTGATGTCGAGCTCGCGCCCGACCTGCTTGTTGGGCAGCCCGAGCGCCACCAGGCGCGCCACCTCCTGCTCGCGCGGCGACAGCCGTGCGAGCAGGGCCTTCGCATCCGCACAGCGCGCTTCACGTTCGCGCGCCGCGCAGCCCAGCCTGATCGCCCGCGCCACCGCGTCGAGCAGGACCTGGTCGCGGAAGGGCTTCTCGAGGAAATCGCAGGCGCCCCCTTTCATCGCCTGCACCGCCAGTTCGACGTCGCCATGCCCGGTGATGAAGACGACCGGCGGGTGAAAACCGCGGGCGTGCAGCGCCTGCTGCAATTCCAGCCCGCTCATCATCGGCATCCGGATATCGAGCACGATGCAGCCCAGGTCCTCGGGCAGGCCGTCGTCGAAGGCGGCAAGGAATTCCTCCGCTCCGGCGTGGGTGGCGACGCGCCAGCCCACCGATTCGAGCAGGAAGACGAGCGAGCGGCGAAAGGCGGCGTCGTCGTCGACGACGTGGATCACGGTATTGTCGGCGTCAGTCATGGTCGGGCAGGCTCAGGATGAACACCATGCCGGGACCGTGGTCGGGCAGCTCGGCGTCGAGACGACCGCCATGTGCCTCGGCGATCGAGCGGCAGATCGACAGGCCCAGGCCGAGGCCGTCCGGCTTGGTGGTGAAGAAAGGTTGGAACAGCTGGTCGCTCGCGCCCGGGACCATGCCTGGGCCGAAGTCGCGCACCGCAACGCGGATTGCACCCTTGGCAGGCAGCAGCCTCAGCTCGAGTCGCCGGCGCTCGGCGGGCAAGGCGCGCGCGGCATCGTAGCCGTTCTTGAGCAGGTTCAAAAGCACCTGCTGGATCTGCAGCGAGTCGACCTCGACCGACTTGCCGGGCGGCAAGGCATCGATCACCTCGACCGCGGGGGCGCTCGCCAGCATGCCGCGGAACAGCGTGACGGCCTCGCGCACCAGCGGCTCGATCGCAACCCGTTCGCGTTGCGCCGGGCGCTTGCGCGCGAATCCGCGGATGCGCGACAGGATGCCGGCCGCGCGCTCCGCCTGTCCCGCCATTTCCACCGCAGCCTCGCGCACCGCCTCGTCGGTCAGCCGGCGATTGTCCACCCGCCGCACCAGGCTCTGGGCGTAATTGCCGATCGCCGCCAGCGGCTGATTGAGTTCGTGCGCGAGCGTGCCGGAGAGCTCCCCGAGCACCGACAGCCGCGCGAGGTGGTCGGCCTGCTCCTGGCTCGCCCGCATCCGGTCCTCGAGCGCCTCGCGCGCCGCCAGCGACGCATTGAGCTCAGCGGTGCGGGCATGCACCAGGTATTCGACCCGAACGGTGTACAGGATCCACAGCGCGAGCAGGCTCGCCAACGCCGCGACCCAGGGCCAGTAGCGCTCGGCCAGCGCCATCAGGGTCGGCGGGGCGAGTTCGACGTAGGGGCCGATGTGCAGCTCGCGGAAAAGTTCGTGCACCGCCTGGTAGTCGGCCGGCACCGACCACGCCATGCCGCTGCCGGCGGGCATGCCGAGCAGCGCGATCGCCACCGCCTTCGCCAGCGGCCGCGGGGTATGGCGCAGCGTCGCCATCGCCCAGTCGGGATAGAGACGGGTGGACGTTGCGCACGGGAATCCGGTCTCCTGCCGCGACCCGACGACGCGGAAACCCGCCGCCCACTCCGGGTGGCTCTCGATCAGGCAGGCCCGCACGATGCCGGCGTCGGCCTCGCCGCGCGCCACCGCTTCGAGCACCTTGTCCATCGGCAGGCCGACGACTTTCAGCTCGGCGACGCCACCCGGGAAGTCGATGCCGCGCGCCGCAAGTTCGCGCCACACCAGCTGGTAGCCGCCGAAGCCCTCGCGCCCGACCACCGCCAGCCGCTTGCCGCGCAGATCCTCGAGCGCGCCAAGGCGCCCGTCATCGGCCCGCGTCACCACTGCGGAACCGACCGCGCGGTCGGGTGACAGTCCGCCGCCGGCATCCAGCGTCAGGACGCGGCTGGCGCCGAGTTCGGCCTCGAGCTCGACGTAATGACCCGGATTGGTGATGACGAAATCGAGCTCGCCGCCGCGCGCCGCCGCGCGCATCCCCTCATGATCGAGTTCTACGAGGCGAAAGCGCAGGTGGGGCAGCACCACCTGCAGCCGCGCCACGACGGGAGTCCATTCGGTGATCGCAGCCTCCGCGCCGAGAAAGGCGAGCACGCCCACGCGGACTTCCCCGCGCGGGGCTTCGCTCGCCGCCGCGTGCGTGCCCGCCCCGCACAGGGCGACGGACACGGCGAGCGCGCGCAGGATGCGCCCGCCCGCGCGCAGGCATTGCGCCGTCATTCAGTCGAGGTCGGGCTTGCGGGCGATCAGCCCGATCAGTGCCGAAGGGCCGCGATGGCCGGGCCCCTCCTGCATGACCTCCTCGTACTCGCGCAACTCGATGATCTCGAGCCCGGCGAATGCCTCACGAAGCATCGCTTCGGTGTAGAGCTGCTCCAACGCCGAGGGGCCGCCGGTACGGTACTCGAGTTGCTTCGGCGTATAGCCCTGCAACAGCAGATAGCCACCCGGCTTGAGCGCGCGCTGCATGCCGGCGAAGATCACCGCCCGCTCCTCGGGCGCAGCGAACTGGATGAAGATGGCGACGACGAAATCGAAGGCGGCCTCGGGATAGTCCCACTCGATGGCGTCGGCCAGCACGAAATCGACCTCGACGTGGCGGCCTGCGGCGAGTCGGCGCGCCTTCTCGAGCGCCACCGACGAGATCTCGGTCGCCGTCACCTGCAGGCCCTGCTCGGCGAGCCACACCGAGTTGCGGCCCTCGCCGTCGGCCACCGAAAGCGCGGTCGTGCCGCGCGAGAGCAGCTCGGTGTGACGCGCGAGAAAATGATTCGGCTCGGTACCGAAAACGTATTCCTCGCCCGCAGCATGATAGCGGGCGGACCAGACGGCCTCGTGGTCGATCTTGCTCATCAGCGATCCCGGAAAGCGTGGAGGGAGAGGCGCGGCACCCGCCTCGCGCCCTGGCCCCAAGCGTATCAGCATTTGTCGATCGATCGCGGGACGACGGCCCCGCACGCCTGACATCTTCGTGCAATATCGGGGGCGCAGACTCATTACCGACCTAACCACAGGACAGGCGCCCTCCGCAACGCTGCGCTGTTTTCCTGCGCATCGCTAGCGCCGCTGCACCTGTTCGGGCGAGCCCGCGATGTACCCGCACTCCACCGAACATCAAGCGTCCACCGTCCGTCCGATCGCGGCATGGACCACGCCCAACGGCTGCGAACTCGTCATTCGACGCGCGTGCCGTGCCGACGTCCGGAAATCCCTCGCCTTCCTCCGCGGCCTGTCCTACGCCAGCCGCTACTTCCGTTTCGGTCGCGGCGACCTCGAGTTCCGCGAAAGCGAGGCGCGTGCCTTGTGCGATCCCGACTCCGCGGTGTGCGCCGATTTCATCGTCCTCGCGCGCGACGGGGACGGCGAGATCGAGATCGCGTCCGCGCGCTATTGCGTGGCGGGCGACGGCATCAGCTGCGAATTCGCGCTCGTCGTCGCCGACCAGTGGCAGGGCATGGGGCTCGGCGACCGGCTGATGCGAGTGCTGATCGAGAGCGCCCGAGCCCGCGGCCTGCACTGGATGCATGGCCACATCCTGGCGACCAACTCGCGAATGCTGCAACTCGCCGAGACGCTCGGCTTCGCGATCGAAGCGAGCAGCGAGGGGCCGGTGGTGAAACGGGTCAGCCGGGCGCTCGAGGCGATCGAATCCGGCGCCAGGTCGCGCACGGACAAACGTCCGCAGCGGTCGTCGAACACCCGCTCAGCGAACGAAGACCGGTTTCATTCCGCCTGAATCGCCCTCGCCGCACGACAATGCCGCGCCCGGCGCCGGTCGTACCCGCAGGAAGCCGGCCGGCACCTCACGCTCGCACCCGAGCAAGCGCCGGGCTTCCTCGCGCGGGGCGGACCGCAAGCGCTCGGCGTCGTCGATGATCGAGGCCAGGATGGGCGGAATCTCGAACACCGCGCGGTTGTCCAGTCTCGCCACCTTGTGCCGGAAGTGATCGAGCCGGCCAAGCATTTCCGCCACGGCGCGATCGATCGTGCGCACGCTGCGGTGGCACACACCGACCTCCATTTCCCGCACCCATTGCGCGTTGTAGCGCTCCTGCGGCATGGTCCAGGCGTTGTCGACCAGGATCACCGGCAGGCCCTGCTGCAGCGCCTCGCTGAGGCTGCCCGGTCCCGGCTTGCCGATGAAGAAGTCGGCCAGTCGCATGTAGTGGGCGACCTCGCTCGTGTAGCCCAGCACCACCCGCGGCGCCCTCGAGGGCAGGGTGCGAAGCTCGGCGGCGAGCGCCTCGTTGCGGCCGCACACCAGGATCAACTGGGTATCCGCCAGCCGCCGCGCGATCGTCAGCATCGCCTTCGAGCCGTGCCCGCCGAACAGCACGAGGCCGACCGGGCGCGCCGGGTCCAGACCGAGCCGGCGCCGTTCGCCTTCCCGATCGATCGCGCGCTCGGCGTAGAACTCGGGCCGGATGATCATGCCGGAGGTGGCGTGGATCCGGTCTTCGGCGTGGCCGAGCGCACGCGCCTGCTCGACCGCACGCGCCGTGCCGCAGACGAAGTGCTGGCGCTGGTCGCGCTCGATCCAGAAGCGCGGCGGCACGTCTGCCATGTCGGTCAGCACCGTCACGTAGGGCACGTCTGGCAGGGCGGCGGCGAGGCTCCGGTACATCGCGCGGTTGAAGTTCGGCACCAGGGAGACGACCAGATCCGGTTCCGCCTGCAGCCAGTAGGTCTGCAGTTGTCGCACAAGATGCGGGTGGGCGAGCCGGATGAAGGCTTGCAACAACCGCAACTCCTGGCCGAGCCCGATCGTCCACCCGCGCGCGAGGCGCTTGTTGTAGAGATCCTCCGGCCCCATGCCGGTGAGACTGCGATAGCGGTCGCGCGGGTCGAGCACCTCGAACAGGTTCACCAGGCGTACCCGCCATGGCCACCCCTGGTCGCGGATGACCGCCTCGAGGGCCCGTGCCGAGGCACGATGGCCGCCGCCGGCGTTGAAATAGATCAGGTCTACCGTCTTCATCGATTCCGTATTGCGTGGGCCGCGCGGCGGCATTTGCCGCCGTGCGGCCACAGGATGCGCGAAGACCGTTAAGGCCCGGTGACAAGCGCCCCGATCGATGATCGCCGCATGTTGATTTCCGTGACCGCCTGCCCCATCGTTCGGAGGCGAGCCGCCCATGCGGCAAGAGGAACCGTTCATGCAAGGCACGCAACCCGCCGAACTGCAGGAGCTCGAACAGCTGCTCTCGCAACTCGACGAGCGCATGCAGGCACGCGTGCTATGCACCGTGGGCGCCGGCACGCTGCAGCTGCCGGTGCATGCGATCACGCTCGGCAACCCCGCCCCCGAAGTGCCTGCGGTCGGCTATTTCGGTGGCGTCCATGGTCTGGAACGGATCGGCGCGGCGGTCGTGCTCGCCTTCCTGCGCAGCGTGCTGATGCGCCTGCGTTGGGACGCCAGCCTCGCACACCAGCTCGAGCGCATGCGCATGGTGTTCATGCCGGTGGTGAACCCGGGCGGGCTGTGGTTCGGCACGCGCGCGAATCCCCGGGGCGTGGACCTGATGCGAAACGCGCCGGTCGAATCCGGGGAGCGGGTCGCCCCGCTCGTCGGCGGCCAGCGCCTGAGCCGCCACCTGCCTTGGTACCGGGGTGTGCGCGACGCGGACATGGAGGTCGAGAGCCGCGCGCTGTGCGAGCTGGTGGAAACCGAGCTGCTCAGCCACCGGTTCAACATCGCGGTCGATTGCCACTCCGGATTCGGCCTGGCCGATCGCATCTGGTTCCCTTACGCGCACACTCACGCGCCGATCGCCCACCTGGCCGAGATGCACGCATTGAGCGAAATCCTCGACCAGACCCACCTGCATCACCGCTACGTGTTCGGGCCGCAGAGCCGCCAGTACCTGACCCACGGCGACCTGTGGGACCATCTCTACCGCCAGGCATGCACCGCACCCGAGCGGGTACACCTGCCGCTGACGCTGGAGATGGGCTCCTGGCTCTGGGTGAAGAAGAACCCGCGCCAGCTGCTTTCCGCACGTGGTCTGTTCAACCCGCTGATCGCCCACCGCGAGGCGCGCGTGCTGCGCCGCCACCTCGCATGGCTGGACTTCGTCGGGCGCGCGGCCGGGGGCGAGGCCGGCTGGCGGCCCACCGGCAGCGCGCGCGAACGCCACCACGCGCTCGCCCTGCAGCGCTGGTACGGGGCGAAAACACGATGAGCACCTGGGTGCTGCTGCGCGGCCTCACCCGCGAAGCCGGCCACTGGGGCGACTTCATCGGGCAGCTTGCCGCGGGCCTGCCGGATGCGCGCATCCTGACGCTCGATCTGCCCGGCAACGGCATCCGCCACGGCGAGACGAGCCCCACCCGGGTCGAGGACATGGTCGAGGCCTGCCGCGCGGAGCTCGCGACGCGACGCCTCGTCGCGCCGGTGCATCTGCTTGCGATGTCCCTCGGGGCGATGGTGGCGGTGGCCTGGGCCGCCGCGCGGCCTCAGGAGCTCGCGGCTTGCGTGCTGATCAACACCAGCCTGCGTCCGTTCAGCCCCTTCCATCACCGCCTGCGCCCGTCGAGCTACCCTGCCCTGCTCGGCGTCCTCGCCGGCAGCGGCCCCCGCCGCAAGGAGGCTGCGATCCTGCGCCTGACCAGCCATATCGCCGATCCGGTGGTGCTCGACGACTGGGTGCGGCTGCGGCGGGCCCACCCTGTGTCCCCCGCCAACGCGCTGCGCCAGCTGCTCGCGGCGGCGCGCTTTCGCTCCCCGCCCCATGCGCCGGCGGTGCCGATGCTGGTGCTGAGCGGCGCCGCCGATGCGCTCGTCGATCCGCGCTGTTCCGCCACGCTCGCGGCGCGCTGGGGGCTAGCCCTCGCCCGCCACCCGTCGGCCGGTCACGACCTGCCGCTCGACGACGGCGCCTGGGTGGTGAAACGCATCCAGGCCTGGCTCGCCGCTGACGGCGCGCTCAGGCCCGGACCATGAAGTGTAGCCTCCCAGCCGGCGGCTTCAGCTCATGCGCTCGCTACCGCAGCTTTCACTTCGGTGATGAACGCGTGCTCCTTGTCGCTCACACGGACACCGCCAAAACCGAGGAATCCACCTTCCTTCGATGCGTTCGCAGCCTGCTCCGCCACGCTCACGAGCATCTGCCTGTAGGCTTCGGCCTCGGCCGCCGTGGACTTGTCATTCACCAGGGACACGGCCGATCTCACCCGTTCGAGCACGGCATTCTTGAGACTCTCCATCTGCTGCTCGCTCGAACCTTCTCCCACCAGCGACCTCGGGTCGGGCATGCCCGGAATGCTGCGATCGGCCGCCAGCGCGGCGAAGAGCTCGAGGTCGGTGTTGGCCTTGAACGCCTCCGCAACCCCCTTCGCCCCAGCCACCGATTCCTTGATCGAAGAAAAGATCCCTGAGGGATCGGCCGCGGTGACGCCGCTGGCGACCAGGGCGGGGGTCAGACGCAGCAGCGTCCATTCCTCGCTCGTGAATGTGTCCTGCTTGGCCATGAAGTCTCCCCCTGTCACTGCTTGTTGATCTCGACCCGGCGTGCCGCGGCATCGCCGCCAGCGCTGCCGCGTTCGATGAACATCGGCGGCCGCATCTCCATCCTCTCTTCGGCCACGCCAGCCGCCTTGAGCGCGTCGCGCACGGCAGTCGCACGCTCCTTGGCGAGGGCCTCGTTGACCGCCGCATCACCAGTCTGGTCGGTGTAGCCCGTGAGCGAAACCTCGAGCTCGTCCCGGCGGATCATCTCGCCGACCGCCTCGATGGTCCGGCCGCCATCCGCGCCGATTACGGCAGAGCCCACATCGAAGTAGACCTTCGCCGGCAGCGAGACCTCAACCGCGGCGGAAGCCGGCGCTCCGGCGTTCGGTGCGGACGTGGTGACGGCTGCCGTGGGTTCCGGCGCTTCAGTCGTGCCCGACCTGCCGGACATCAGGTTCCAGATGAGCAGCAGCGCGGCCGCGCCGATGAGCCAGGGCAGCCAGCGCATCAAGCCCGATTTGGTGGCAGCGGTCGTCGCAGCCGCCCCCCCGGCGACGGCCGCACCCGCGCGCCTTGCGGTTTCGGCCTGTGGACCGCTGAGGCCGCCCAGGAAGGAGGCGGGGTCCGAATAGCCGAGAGCCGAAGTGATGCGGCTGTCCAGTGCGCCCTGAAGGTGCGGCCCCTGGGCGGACAGGAGCGAGGCCAGGGAACTGGCGTTCAGGCCCTTGTCGCCGATGAACTTCTTCAGCATGGACAGCACCAGCGGAACGACCATCGCGACGAGATTGGTCGCCGAAGCGGGCTTGATGCCGCTGGACGAACCCAGGGTATTGGCCAGGGCGCCGGCTTTGTCGCCGAACAGGGCCGGCACCAACCCGGCCGCACCCGCCTTGACCAGAGCATTGATGCCGGCCCCCCCACCGCCGAACAGTCCCGTGACGTTTTGGGTCGAGCCGGCATCCAGGCTGGTACCGTTGATGAGCGACATCAGACCGGTGGCGCCCTCCTGCGTGGCGCCCTTCTTCGCGATGACGCCGACCACGGCGGGCAGCAGCAGGCTCAGCGCAGACTGGGTCGCACCCTGCGATTCGCCAAGAAATTGCCCTGCGAGCTTCGGGAAGTCGCCGCCCAAGGCATCCTTGGCGAGGGAGAGCAGATTTACATTCATGTGGTTATCCTCCGTGTTCTTGCTTGGCGAATGGAACGCGCAGCCTGACGAACGCGATGCAGGCGCGAGCATGCGAAAATCAACGCGTGGAAAAGCGCTTTCGCTTGACGCCAGCGAAACAGCAACGCTCGCGGCTGTGAAACATCGCCCCGGCATCGACGCATGCGCATGGGAAGTTCACGGGGCCAGTCTGGCCCGGCTCTATGCCGTTTCCAGTGGAAATTGACTTCTCAACAAACATGACGGTAGCGCCCGTAGTCGCGGGCGACGGCCGGCACCAGGGGGTTCTGCGGTAGATGCTTGAGCTTGGACATGCGCAGGTAGGCCATGGCGATGAAGTTCTCGATGTTGCGGAAGCCTCGGGCGGCGGTCTTCGTCTGTTGGAGCAGGCCGTTCATCGCTTCGACGTAGGCGTTGCTGCGTCCGTCGAGCATGCCGCGCACGACGCCGCCGAGGTGCGCCTTCAGGGTGAGGGCCAGCCGCTTGAAGGGCTCGAGGCGGCTGCGGCGCGCCCAGCTCAGCCATTTGTTCATGGCACCTTGTGCGATCTCCTCGCTGTTGCTCGCGGCTGCATCGCGATAGACCAGCCGCAGTGCCTGCTTCAGGCGCCAGGCGCG
>NZ_MBFM01000002.1:289888-332883 GCF_001696715.1 Thauera phenolivorans
GTAAGCGCTCCACGAACCCCATCCTTCCGGGGCTCGCTACGCTGTGATCAACTGCTCAGCCTTGAGACTCCAGGGCAGGAGGGCCTCGAAGTGTTCGACGGTGGTCGCGGTAGGCAAGGCGCGCAGTACGTGGCGCAGCCACAGGTACGGCTCGACGTTGTTGGCCTTGGCGGTCTCGATCAGCGAGTAGATGAGCGCGCTGGCACGCGCGCCGGCCTGGGTGTCCGAGAAGAGCCACGCCTTCCTCCCAACGACGAAGGGTCGGATGGCGTTTTCGGCCGGGTTGTTGTCGATCGGCAGGTCGCCGCGCTCGAGGTAGCGCGTCAGTCGCGGCCACTGCCGATGCAGGTAGCCTAGGGCACCGCCGAGTATCGAGGTGGGCGGCACGGTGGGGAGCACCTGATCGAGCCAACCGCGAAGCTCACCGATGACGGCACGGCTTCGGCTCTGGCGTAGCGCCAGACGCTCGGCGTCGTTCAGTTCGCGCGCCTCCTTCTCGATGGCGTAGAGCTTGCCGATCAGGGCCAGCGCCTCGTGGGCGCGACCACGCTTGCCTTCGGGCAGCACCTTGCCGGCATCGACGAAACGACGGCGTGCATGGACCCAGCAACCGAGCCGGGTCACCCCTTCGGTGAAGGCAATGGCGCCGTAGCTCTCGAGCCCGTCGGCCATCAGATGCCCCTTCCAGCCTTCGAGCAGGCGCAAGGGCACCGCCTGCGCGCGGCTCGGATCGTACTCGAAGAGAATCACCGGCCTACCCGGCGGGCCACCGCGCTGCACCCACATCTGGCTCTTGCTGGTCGCCGCCCGGCCAGGCTCCTTGAGCACCTGGACCGGGGTTTCGTCCATGTGGATGACGTCGTGCCCGAGCAGCACATCGCGCATCAGGTTGGCGACCGGCTGCAGTGCCCGTGCGGTGCCGATCACCCAGCGCGCCAGGGTCTGGCGCGGCACGAGCACGCCTGCGCGGGCGAGCACGTACTCGAAACGCGCCAGCGGCAGCCCATCGACGTACTTGGTGACGAGCAGCATCGCCAGCAGGTCGTTGCTCGCGTTGCTCTTGGGTAGCACCTGCGCCGGGGCGCGGGCGCTGACGGGCGCCTGGTCGCCCTTGGGACAGCCGTAGCGCTTCTTGATGTGGCGCAGCACGCGCACCTGCATCGGCACGATATCGAGCTGTTCGCTGACGTCCTGGCCGATCTCGACCATGGGCGTGCCGCAGGCGCAGGTGCGCTCGGCCTCGGGGACGTCATGGATGACGTCGATGCGCGGCAGCTCGATGGGCAAGGGCTTGCGCTTGCCGCGCGCCTTCTTCTTGCCGGCGTCGGCCGGGGTCTGGCCAGACGGCTCGGTGGCCGGGGGCGGCAGAGTCGCGGTGTCGTCCGCCTCGGGTGCGGATGCGGCCAGCGCTTCGGCCTCGTCGAAGAGCCAGCCCTGGCCCGCGTGCGATTCGCTGCTGGGCCCGAACATGCGCCGACGCGCCAGGCGTAGTTGCTCGTAGATCTCGAGGATGCGCGCCTCGAAGGCCTTTTGCAGTTCCGCCTCGCGGGCATCAAAGGCTGCCTGCCGTTCGGCTTCACGTGCCTCGAACGCCTGCTGCTGTGCCAGCAGCAAAGCTTTGAGCGCCGCTGGATCGTCGGGCAACTGCTCGGGGAGGACGGATGCGCACACGCCGACGGCGGGGTTCGAGCGAGGGACGGCGGTACGTTGCGGCATGCCGGAATTATACCCGATCATGCTACGTAACTGATTGGTAATGCAGCGTTTTATGCGGTTTAGCCGCCCACAGATCGAAGCCTTCGAGCAGCCACTCAAGCTCCTTCATCGTCAGCGTGCAGGTGGGCTGGCCCGCCTCGGCCGCCGGCCAGGCGAAGCGCTCGGCTTCGAGTCGCTTGTACCAGAGGCAGAAGCCGTTGCGGTGCCAGTACAGCGCCTTGAGCTTGTCGCGGCGGCGGTTGATGAACAGGTACAGCGCGTCGCCGAACGGGTTTAGCCCCAGTTCCTGCTCGACCAGCGCCGACAGCCCGCCGATGGATTTGCGGAAGTCGATCGCCGGCCGGTACAGATACACCGCGCCGATGGTGTGCCCCGGATGCATCAGCGCCTCCGCTCCGAGAGCGCCGCCGACAGCGCGGCCAGCCAGTCGACGCCGGGCAGCGTCGCGCACTCGAGCCGCAGCTGTGCGCCGATCATTACCGTGCAGCCCGTGCGGGCCGTCATCGAAGGCTCGATCTGGATCGGAACGAATCCGCCAAGCTTGGCGCGGCTGCGGCGACCGCCGGCCACCAGGCGCTTACGCCATTGGTAAAGCGCTTGCGGCGACAGGCCCTCGCGCTCGGCGTAGGCCTTCGTGGTGATGCCCTCGGCCTCGATCGCCGACAGGTGCGACAACCAAAACGTGCTGCGCTCCGACATGCTCGTGCTCCCCGGAAAACGGAAGCCGAAGCATGCGGGCTCACCCAGGGCTACGTAAGGATGGGGTTCGTGGAGCGCTTACCGTGCTTCGTGCAGGCTATTCAGTTGAGCGGGCGTTTTGAGGCTGTTGCTAAGCGTGTCTACATCTATGCAGCCGGCGGGATATGTGACGGCATGTACGACCGCTTTCGGACAGATGCAGGCGCGCGGGTCATTTCCATCGAATCGAGTTGTCACTCGATCATGATCGACAGCCCAGGGCGGGTTGCAGAAATTCTCATCGAAACTACACAGACCTGAGCACCGTCAAAGCTATTGCCCGGGAAGGCGGCTGGCGATAAAACATGCCTCACTCCCACTCAATCATCAATGAAAACAAATTATTCTTATAAATCATTGCGTTAAAATATTTATATATACAAATGCCACGCAAAATACCATGGCATCTAGACATGTCGGCAACGAATTAATCTAATGCTTTCAGTTCCGAGAGGACCTCGCGCCGAAGCTGTCTCATTCTTCGATCACTGGTTCGCGTTTTTAGCTCTGCTTCGAGCCACGTTAAAGCACACTCCAGGTACGTTACAGCTGCAGCAGACTCAGGCAGCCTCTTTGCATACTTAATTGCTTGGTCCGAGAATACCTTTGCATGATAGACCTTGCGATGATCTTCTGTATAGCAACGTTGTAGAATTTTCATCGACTCATCTAAAGAATCAATTACTTCGGATGTCAACGCCTTTTGTGAGTTGGCACTAAATAATATAACCGCATATGAATTTCGAATCGCCGCATTGTTCTTGCTCGTCATTCCGCGCGCCTCATCAATCCAGGTGAAGGCCAACTCATATTTGTGCTTGCGCGCAAGATACAACGCCCCGTGCTGCTTCAGCGAATGAGAGGAATCTCGTCCAAGCGCATGCTCATAGAAGGCCAGCCCCTCCTCCCACTTTGAAAATGCTCGACTTGTTAGTTGTGAGTCATATGCATTTCGCCGAAATACGTCATAGCGCCCGATCTTCGTCGGAGAAACCTCAGCATGAAATACTTCCAACATCCTCTTCAACTCGTGAGGTTGAATCTTACGAAGCACCAGCTCTGAAACCTCTCGAGAGCGAGGCACATAATAATCTTGTTCCGTATCAGCAAATGCACCTTCATACGGAGAAAGCACAGACCCCATGTTTCTAAGGTTATCTGCAGTCTCCTCTGCGTTCAACCCGTGGATTCGGCAGAATGCAGCCCCAATATCAACAGAAATCGGGACGCGGCATGCATAACAGTAGCAGGCGACCAAAAGGAGATCATGCTGAGGAAGGTTTGAAGTGCGCAATTCCTTTACAGCTTGCATGAATCGGTCAGCAAGCGAGTTCTTGAGAATTGTCGAAGTTATAACCTCGAAGAATGTAGGATCAGCATCGCCAGCCAGTTCATCGAATGATCTTTCATACCGCCGCCGAACTACATCATTTGGAACGCAATTCTGTACTGCCTGAATATCAATTGACCTCAGGGCAGATACATCGAGCTCAAGAAATCTATCCTTAGGGAATCTGTGCGAGACACTTTCAAAAACATAATCACGCTCGGCCGCAACGACCTTAATGTTTCGACTTCTTGTCAGAAGCTGAATCGCCTCAGATGCGTCGGCAGCGTTGTCAATAAATAGGAGAGATTGCTGACCCTCAGCATCAATGTCATTGGTGAGAAGTGTTGCCTTCTCCGGAGTGATTTCTTCAATATAGAGACATTGGCCGAATCCTGTAGTTCGAGTAGCTAGTTGTCGAAGTAACGTGGTTTTACCGCTAACTGCCCCGCCAGTAAGCACCACATTTTTGCCGCTGGCGATAGCATTCTTGGCGGCCGTGAAGTGCTCAGTTTCGTGAATCTTTCCTGAGTAGACGTCATACCATGTTGGCTCTGCGCCCAAATAAAATTCACTAATCGAACGAACTGGTACTTTCGCCAGAGGTGGGATTTGAAATTCGGCGAAATGTTTGCCGACCAGTGATCGCACAGCTCCTGCAACCTTTTTTGCCGGCAACTGCCCAAAGTACTTTAATAGTTCAATCGTTTCCGCAATAATAGTTTGAAAACCAAGAGACGAATAATATTCGATCGCCTCTGCATCCTTGGATCGCAATACGATCCAAGCTTCGGCACGGCTTCGACCAGCTGCCGTTTCCTTCGACAGCGACTGCAGTACGCCAGCGTCTTCCAATCTGTAGCCCCAGTAAAGGGTAGGTGTCTGCTGAATTCTGCTCACATAGCCAAACCACTTGTCTCGATCCCTGTCGAAACTTGAGGCAATCTCCAACGGAGAAAAGTCGTACTTGCCATCCCCATGCAGCACACTTCCATGCAGAGGAATGTAATCAATCGCACTACCGCCTGCGATTACAGGCCCCCTAAGAACGACATCATTGACATAGTATTTCTGACTATCCATGAAAATTTTCGGGACAAGGTCATCAATATTTGTCGTAAAAATGGCTTTGAGACTGACGCGCTCCATATTTGCGTATTCAGGAGCAAATTTTTCGACAGTAAATCGCTGCTTAAAGAAATCACCCAGAGCATCCCGTTGAGTACTAGAAATAATCTGACACAGCTGGGGAAGCGTCAAAGCAGACGGTTTAGGACGCTGAAAATGGTCAAGCAATTCATTCTTAAGGCCGTCTCCTACTGGGAGCGCCTTTCCACAGGATTCTGCTGCAACAGAGAACCCCGCACCAAGAAAAAAATTAACTCCTTCGGCCAGGGCATGACGAAACAGCTCTTCATTCTGGATTTGCGGCATACAAATTTGTCCTCTCCGCTTGGGAGTTAATACATACAATTCAGTTTTATCACGCTTCCCGGAGCGCTAATCGGCTTGATCTTTTCTCGCGGACGATCTGCTTCTTTTCCAAACTGGCCACGATGTTCGTAAGGTCAAGCAGGCCACGTCCGAACCCATCGAGCCGCCACGCCACAAAGTGTCATTTACTCGCAACGCCTTCAAACAGTGGCAAATTCTCGCCGAGCAGAATCCTTGCCACTGGCAACATTTTCGCAGATAGACCCTAGCAGGGTGTTGAAAATTCTCGCTTCACCTTCGGTTCCCAGCCGCCTGGAAAAAAATCGACGCAGAAAAGAGCCGACCCGAGCCGCCCTGATGACGATTCCAGCCGTTTTCCCAGCCGATTGTGCAACCGCAATCGAGCAGCGCTCCCGTCGCTGCAAAGACAACGTATTCAACCGTCAAATGCCGCAACGCAAGTGGCGCGATAGCGCCATCGGGTTACGGCGCCAGCAAATTACCCAGCCGCGTCAGGTTGTAGGCGGCGAAATTGAGCAGCGCATGCGCGCGAATCGTGTCCAGCCCGCGCGCCATCAGGCGGCGCAGCGTGCCGATGTCCTTGGCCCAGCCAAACGCCTCTTCGATCATCTTGCGACGACGCAGGCTCACCGCATAGCCTTCGGTAGCCTTGACCGCCACGGGCACGGCGCTGCCCTTGGTCTTGGCGGCAACGTGCGCCAGCACGCCCAGCGGCGTGAGCGCAGCGATGAACTCGGCCGTGTCGTAACCCCGGTCGGCCGCCAACGTCGGCTGATGCGTCGCGTCGGCCGGCTTCACGGTGCGCTTGACCATCACCAGCGCGGCCTCGCGCTCGGCAGTGCCGGTAGCCTGGGTGGTGTGCACATCGACGATCAGCCCGTTGCGGTTCTCCGCCAGCGCATGGGTTGTGAAGCTCAGGTAGGCGCCTGCGCCGCCCTTGCTGGCGAGCAAGGCGTCCGGGTCGGTGCGCGAGACGTGCGTCGCGTTCGAACGTTTCTGCCCCCGGAAGTCCACCTCGGGGTTGCGTCCCTGATCCGGCCCCGGGGGCTCGTCCGAACCGTCGCGTGCGGCCAGGCTCTTGTGCGAAGCCCACGCCCGCAGCAGCGAGCCGTCGACGCTGAAGTGCTCGTCCGAGACCAGATCGGCCCACTCGGCAATCGCCACCACGCCACCGAAGAACTCGCGCATCACGCTTTCCTTGAGCAAGCGCTCGCGAT
Organism: Thauera phenolivorans; assembly: GCF_001696715.1. Lineage (GTDB taxonomy): Bacteria > Pseudomonadota > Gammaproteobacteria > Burkholderiales > Rhodocyclaceae > Thauera > Thauera phenolivorans. The sequence continues at coordinate 296,342 of NZ_MBFM01000002.1, forward strand.
TGGCCGAGAACGTCGAGTGATCCCACACCGCCTCGTCCAGCGTCAGGCCCACGAACCAGCGATACATCATGTTGAAGTCGATATGCTCGACCAGTACGCGCTCCGAGCGAATCGAAAACAGGCATTGCAGCAACGACGCGCGCAGCAGCCGCTCCGGGGCAATCGAGGGACGGCCGCCTTCGGCATAGAGCGAATCGAAAGTGGGCGACATCGCACGCAGAACCAGATCGGCCAGCACCTTCACCCGCCGCAATGGATGATCCTGAGGAATTCGCTCCTCGATATTCACGTAGCTGAACAAGGCGTTCTGTTTATGATCGGTGCCGCGCATCGGAATTGTCAGACCGTTAATGCAACAAGCATTATAGCAGATCTAAAACCCTTGCACTTACTGGGAAACGTATTAAATCAACACCCTGCTAGCGCATCGCACCGCGTTGCAGGCCCTTGTTCGCTCATCCTTAGAGAGACATGGGCATAGCCAATCCATTGATTCACTAACAGTTTCCGAACATTGCAAATTTGATGAAAACTTTAGCATATTTGCTTGCTTCTTGCCTCGATATAGCCATGCACCTGCCCCCAGAAAGCCGCCGTATTCCTGACGCCCGGTAGTTGCCGAATTGCACCTTGCCCCTCAAGAGTCAAGTCTCGACATGCCACGGAAACATTCGAAAAGCCGTCGCCCACCGCGTCAGTGCGATGGCCAATCCTAAAGTGGGGCAATATCGTCAGAAACAGCGATCCTCAGCAAGCGGAGATGGCCGCCAGTGCAGTTTGACTCTTGACGGGCTGTTTTGACTGATGAGGGGCGCACAGCGCCTTTCCAAGCTGCGGGCACCGACAATCCCAACTGAGGCGGCGGCAGGTCAGCCCTCACGAATCAAGTCACCTACACTTGTCATTTTGCGCGACACCGACAAATGGTCGCTGGCACTTCGCATCGACACCACCATGCTCTTCCATAGCACGTCGGCGGCGCAATTCAGCACGCATCCACTTAGATGCCTCTCGCATGTCCAGGCGCAAGGCATCCAATTCGGAGAGGCTCAGAAGCCGACAGGCAGGTCCCTCTGTCTTCAGCACTTTTTAAACGTGGTCCGTGTAGCGTGTTGTATGTTGTAGCGTACAACATACAACACGCCTGGCCGATGATTTCGTCATCGAGACTTCCCCCTGTCTCGATGCTTCGCCTTCTTGGCGTCTATCTCCTCTTGCAACTTCGCCCGCCGGCGCTCCTGCTCGCTGACGGCCACGGTCTGTCTTGGCGTAGTAGTTCGCGGCGGCCGCTTCGTCACGCCGCCATCGATGCCCAGCACTTCGAGCTGGCCGAGGGTCCGCAAGCCATGCAGGCGATGCGGCGGAGGTTTCTGGCTGACACGAGGGACGCCAGGGCGGGTTGCAACTGGCCGGGTGCTGGCCTGGTCGGCTTGCTGTATCAGCGCCCGGCGGCGGCGCTCCAGGCCTGGATCGGTGAAGGTAATCTGAAGCTGGGCATCGGCAGCCACCCGGATGATTTGAGCCTTGAACTCGGGCGAGCCGGTGACAGTGATGCGCTCGCCGTACTTCTCCATCGCCATGCGCAGCGCGGCCCGCACCCCGTCGCGGTCAGCCTCGCGGGAGACTTGCAGGCGGTCGCCATCGTCCCGGACAGCCGACCGGCCTGCGCGATAAATAATCGTGCCCTTCTTGGTGATGTTGTCGATAGCTGGCGCGCCTCCCGGTCGCGGCTGGCCCTGCCCCTCGATGGTGTTGCCCTTGAGGCCCTGGGCTGCGTCCATGGCGCGCAAGGCGGCCAGCGCCTCGGCGTTGCCTTGGGTGGCCTGTTGCTTAAGCCAGTCGGCCCACGGCCGCCGCTGGAAGCTCTGGTAGTGCTGGGCCCGCTCCTGGTCGTAGTGCTTGCGGATAGCTGCCAGGTCGGCCCCCAGCGAGGCACGGACCTGGGCATACAGCAACTGCTTGGTTAGCCGGCCATCGGTCAGCTTGATTGCCGCCCGTTTCGCAGCCGCTTGCTTCTTGGCGCTTTCGATTGCCCGATCCTTCTGCCGTTTAGCCTTGGCCAGCGCCTCGGCCCTGGCCGCCGTCAAGGTCTTCTGTTCGTCCTTGTACCTGGCGTAAAGCTCGGTCGTGTCGATCCGCAGGCGCACCGGCCTCTTCTGATAGCTCCGCTTCGCTTGCGCCTCCTGACGCTCGGGCGCGGCCTCAAAGCCGCCTAGCCGCGCTTCGAGCGCCGACTTGGACAGGTCGCGGGCCAAGGTGCTGGCCTTGACCGAGGTGCCGTCGCCAGCTTCGATGACCAGCCCATTGCCACGGGCGCGCAGTTCCAGGCCGTTGTCGCGCATGACCTGGTGCAGATCGCCCCACGTCTGCGCCCCTCGGATATTGTCCAGACACTCGCGCTTGATCCAGCCGATCAGGCTTTCCACGCCGGCATGCCGCTCCATGTCGGCCGCCCTGGCCGCCGCCCCTCGCTGGGTCGGGATGTGGTTGTCTCGCTCAAGGTTGTAGTCGCGCTCCAGGGCTTCGCACAGCTCGGCCAGCGTCCGATGCGGGTAATAGGGTTCGTGGATGGTGTGGCGGGTCGGGTGAATCTTGTTGATGGCGATGTGGACGTGCAGGTTGTCGGTGTCGTTGTGCACGGCGCTGACGCGCTGATGCTCGCCGTAGCCCAGCCCTGCACAAATCCGCTCTTCGATGGCCTTGAGGGTGTCGGCGCTGGGCTGCTCGCCGGCGCGAAAACTGACGATCAGGTGATAGGTCTTGTCGCTCCTCGCTCGCGTGTTGATGTGCTGGGTTGCAAGCACTTCCTCGATTGCCGCTGGCAGGGTCGCGGCCGCGCAGTTCGTAAGCAACACCTGTCCTAGCCGATGGTCTTTACTCTGGGCGTCAGTGATGTAGGTCGCCAGGCCGGCGAAGTCACTCTTGCCGAGCGAGCGCATGGGAACGTGCTTGGCGATCATATTTTTTTAGCCGCTAAAATTGATTGGGCGGCTCGCGGGCCGCCCGGGGTTCAAGCCCTTCGAATTTGGGGCGCGAGGCGGGCAACCTTCGAATGAAGCTCTACCAGATTCTCGGTTGGGAGACGCCGGCAGTTGAAGTGATAAAGCACCATGGTGTTCACGTCCGTCATGGCATCGAGCAACCTGGTGATCGCGCGGCGATCAGCGGATGACAAGCGCTGCCTTGGAGCGTACAGAACGGTCACAACATCGTTCAGCACGGCGGCGTAGTCGGTCATACGTTCGCGGATCATTTCCGCACTCAGCATCGTTTGGGTAGCATCTATGGTTGCCATAATTCACCTCTCTAGCAGGTGGGATGTGGAAGTGTCGGCCGGCCTGCAACGCCGGCCGATGCGCCTTAAAATCGGCCGCCTTCGTAGAAGCCCGCCGCGTCTGAAAACGGCGTAGCCCTCGTGCGGCTGCCGAAGCATTCGGAATTGCGCGTGCCGCCGGCGATGGTTGGGGACGCCTCGATAACAGGGTCGGGCCGCTCAATGAATGCTGCGACCTCCGCCGCTGCATCTAACTCGGTCGCTTGATCCCCGACCGGCTCAAACCGCACCGCTTGTGTCTGGTCGGTCCCGGTGTCCTGTTCGTCCAGGCAGGCAAAGAAATCGCGCGCACGCTTGGTCGTCACCGTCATACCTCCTTGCCACTATCACGGTTGGCGAACGCGGCTACTTCGGATTGGGCATCGGTGGAACCCGCTGCCAGACTGTTGCCCTCAAAGGCCGGCATCGCTGATTCACCGGCCGTTTGGCTTGCCTTAATCGCTGCGGCAAGCTGACCACCGGCTGTCTGCCCAATCCGGTCCTTGGCGGCGTCCACCATGCTGCTTGCCGCTTGCTGGGCCAGGATCGACCCTGCTTCGACGGCCACCTTTCCGGCATTCGCGGCAGAGGCCAGGAGGCCGCCCGATTTGGCTTCAGCGTTCGATGCTTGCCCATTGCCAGATTTCGCTGCTTTGGCGTTGCTCCCCTTGGAGCCAACGCCGGCGCTGGGGCCGGAATCGGTTGCGCTGCTACCAAAACCGGCCGCCTGAGCGAAGGGGGTGTTGCCGGTGCCGCTGTCGCCACCACCCGAAACGCCACCCGCGTCCGAAAACGACCCCGCCGCCTCGCCGCCCGCGCCGCGCATTGCGCTCATAAGGCTTGATACGCCATCAGTGCCGGCAGAAACATTCGCCTGGCCGGCCCGTACCGCTGCCATCAGGGCCTGAGCGCCACCTGCCGCCGACGCGCCGGCGGCGGCCAGTGCCGCGCCACCGGAAGCAATAGCAGCGCCAGCGCCAACCGCAGCGCCGGCGATAGCACCCGCACTGAACGAACTGCCGGAGCTAGCCGCATGACCGCCACCAGGAATCAACCTTGCGATGACGTTGGGGATCGAATGGATGAGAACGACCAGGACAAGCGACACGACAAAGATCACCAGCAGCTCGCGCATCGGTGTCCCCTGTTGCAGACCGGCATAGAATCCGTCCATCACCGACACGGCGACGCCGATCAGCAACGTCATCGTCATCAGTTTGAGCGCGACGCCGGCGACTGCTCGGAAATAGTTGATGGCGATATCGGAAGTCCAACGCGAGCCGCCAAAGCCCAATACGAAGATGCCGGCATAGGCCATCACCCACGCGGTAACGAGTGCCAGCAGCACATTCGCGGCGACGACGCCCATGCACGCCAGAATGGCGAGGGTCGTGAAGAAGATCGCCAGATTGTCGATCGGGCTTAGAACGCTGTAGTTGTCGGCCGCCTTGCCAATGATGTCAAAGGCTATGTCTATCGGCGCAGACGGTGTCAGCGTCCTCGTGGCACCGGCAGCGGCCCCGATGTCACGCAACGAGTTGATGATATCCATTGCGAAGTGCGGACCATTCTCAAGCAGCCACCAGAAGAAGCCAGTGAAGATCGTGAAGCGCACCAGCTCGGCAAAGAACTCGCCGATGTCGGCCTTGCGCAAGGCCATCATGCCGAATGTCCAGACCATCGAAATGAGAACCAAGGTCCAGAACAGCCAGGATGCATAGCCGGTGATCGTCGCGCCCCACGTCGCGCTCTCCGTCAGGAAGCGATCCGCAACCGTATCGAGCACGCCGCTCTTGTCTATTGCTGCCGACGCTGTTTGAGACATCAGCAACACCGACAGCATGACCATCAAACGCAGCAAAGGGGATCTCATGGTCAGTACCCCTTGCTCTTCTGGCGATCAGTCGGCCCGCCCATGTCATAGAGCTTGTCCGCCTTCTGCTGCTGTTCCGGCGTCCTCTTGTTCAGCGCCTCGTCCTCGGACTTACCGCACCCGGCGAGCACGGCGGACATCAGAGCGACCAGGGCAACGACACGAATCATATTTTTCATGTCAGTACCCCTTGGCTTTGCTACGGTTGATGGGAGAGCCCATGTCGAACATCGCTTGTCCAGCCGCCTGCTGCCGAGCCTCACGGTCAGCGTCGGCCTGCATCTTGGAGGCGACCGCGTTTTGCTGCGCGAGCAACAGGGCGCGAATCTGCAGGAGCTGGTTCGCCTGGTTGCTGGCGAGCTGGTTGGCATAGCCGAGAGCCTGCATCTGGCCGCTCGCGCCTTGTGCCGACGACTGCAAGCGTTGCAGCGTCGCCGCGTCCGCTTGCAGGTTGTCTTGCTGCTGATTCAGCCCCTTGAATAGCGCGTCATTGGCCTTCTTCTGCGACTCCGAGGCCAGCGCCTGGTTTTGCTTCATGGCCGCCCACTCGGCGGCCGTGCAGCCGGCGGCCGAGAAGCACGGCGACGACTTGTAGTAGGCCACGTCCTGGAACTTGCCAAGGTAGGCATCAATGCTGCCGAGCTGGTTCTTGTAGTAGTTCAGCGTGTTCGTCGCATTCATCAGGCCGTTGATGGTCGACTGCGCCTGATCCCAGATGTAGGCCGCCGGCGCGGCCGTGTTTTGCAGCATGTTTTCGTACTGCTGCAATTGGGTCTGGTACTGCTCGATCTGCTTAGCGGTTTGGGCAACCTCTTCGATTGCCGTCATGATGTTTTGCGTCAGGTTCCCTGCGTCGATAACGGGGATGCCCGCGTGCGCCGGCATAGAAGCGCCGCCGGCAAGGGTAAGCATCAGGGCGACGGTCGCGGCTACGTTGGTCCTTCTCATGTCGATCTCCTTTCGGTTTTAGCGGCTAAAATTTCAGTCCTCGGCCTTGGGGCGAACGATTGCCCGCATGACTCCGGCCATCTGGTCTTGGGTTGTTTCGATCCGCCCCAGCAGCGCCCGAACGGTGGCCTCGCCAAACTTGGCGGTGCGCACGTCATGGGTGAGCCACAGCTTCAGGAGGCCGCCCAGGCGACCAAGATCGCCATTGATCCGAGCCAGCTCGCGGACCTGCTCGAAGTCCACGATGCCCCGCACGCGGTAGCCCTGGCCCACCTCGCGCAGGAAACGGGCGACGCTCATACCGGCATCCCTGGCATTCGCCTCGATGCGCTCGCGTTCGTCAGGGCGGCAATACACTTTGAGTGGCGAGCAGTCCTTGCGCGTGGGTAGCGTTTCGCTCATGGCGTACCCCACTCGCGGCAGCAGCCGCCGGCCCCGCAGGGCAGGATTCCCGTTGAGCGCCTACGGCGCGAATAAGGGACAGTGAAGAAGGAACGCCCGCTTGCGGGTGGGCCTACTTCACACATCCTGCCCGCACTTCGGAGGCCACTTTCACGTGGATGAAGCAGCAAATCTTTCGCTATGCACGCGCTATCGAAGTGCAACAGCGCACCAACACGGCAGTAATGGCCGAGAACGGCAGAAAACAGCACCGTTGCAGCGTTCCGGTAACGCACCAGCAGCGCAACAGACACGAGGTTGCAGCGATGGAGCGCGGCGATCACAGCAGTTCCTCTTTTTTGGGCGTCGGGTCGAAGTTGAAGCGCCCCACCGATGGGACTCCGCTTTTCTTCGGCTCGGTAAGCGCCTTCGGTTTGGACTCGTCGCTCCCCTTTGCCTGTACCTCCGACTTCACCGGGACCGGCAGTTTGGGACGCTCAGGCGGCGCATTCGTGATGTGCCGGCGAACATGCCGGAGGAAGGTTTCGTAGCGGAACGACACCCGGCCGGTTTCGTGCATGTGCTCCCAAATGGTCTTGAGGGCTAGCCGGCAGCGATGGCCTCCTTCACGTCCTGGCGCACGGCCAGGAAAACTGCCATGGTTTCCTTGCGTCGGGGTTTGGTGGTCTGGCGCGTCCCTGTTGCCCACTTGGCCAGCTCTTCGAGGAAAGTGCTCATTCGCCCGGCCCTTTTTGGATTGGATCACCGGTCAGCAGATCGGCCACAGCTTCGGCGGGGAAATGAACACGGCGGCCGACGTAGACCTTGCGGTTGTTCAGCTCGATAGCCCATGCCTCGGAGTGCATCGACAAGGCAGCACGAACGCCACCAGGTTTGCGCTTCAGGGCCTCGGCCAATTCATCAAGAGTCAGCGTCGGGCCATACTTTTGCAACAAGAAGCGGAGAGTCGAACTCACTTCAGTTTCACCTCAACTGGGTATAAAGAGTGCTTGCTGAGGTGAATTTTTCGCTGTCCTAATGCAGAATGACAGGTAAATCAGAGAGGAATTTTCTACCCGGACAACATGTCCTATCGAGCCATGAAAACAACAGCAGAACGTCAACGAGAGATCACGCGCAGCATGGCGCTGGTGCACATGCTGCGCGACCGTATGGGCGTAACCTCGGTTTATGGGTTTGCCGGTCGCTACGATGGAATGATGCAGGGAACCTCGAACACTCAGGAGTCAAAGAAATGGCGGCCTGTTTTCAGTGGCAAGCAGCCGTTGACCGCGCGCACCTTGGCGTCACTGTCGGAGCTGTTCCCGGACGCGCCTCTCCTCCACCAGGATGGACCAGCCAATCTGTGGCGGGCGATGTGGGGAGATATTTCCGCCTTGATCACTTGCATCCGTAGTCATCCCAAGTGTTCACCTCAAACGCCTCTTCACCTTGCCGAGAAATCGATAGAAGCTGAGTTGTTGTGCGCAGGTCCGGCCAACCTGGCCACGCTGACATATGCAGTCGCCCTCTATCGACTACGGCGGGAAATGGAGCCAGACGCACGAATCGATGGCTATGGTTTGAACTTGACAGGCTGCGCCTGGCGCTGTGTCGAAACCTGTCTAAAAGACGATGCCGTTACGCGCGAATTGGAATCCCTTGGCGTGCAGGAATGGATTACAGACGAACTGGAAAATATGGAGAAACAGCGCATCAAGGCGAAACCACGCGCCCGTTTGTTCGATTGAACGCCAGACAAGAGAAAAATTTAGCCGCTAAAAATTTTGCGCCCTTTTGACTGTTGAGGGGCGGACCTACGATTGAGATCGACTGTCACCCAAAACAGCAATGCAGCAATAGGTCTGCACGAAGGTAATACGCGCAGAAAATCTTAGAGAAAATTATGGATAGAAAAACACAACCGACGACAACGCCAGACGCAGCCAATTCCAAGATGATTACGGTCGAGTGGTGGTTGAAACTCTTTGCCCTGATCGGAGTGACCATTTCGCTGCTCGGATATGGAGTTGTCACCGGACTAGCCAGCGCAATCAATCTCGACCACGGAAGCATACTTAGCGGTCCGTTCGAACTCCTAAGTCTCGTCTGGCCGGGGGCCGTGCTATTGGTAACGGCGATAGACAAGATCGATTTTTTGTCCATCCTCGGAAAATCGTTCTCGCAGGCGTTTCCAGTGGCGCTAGCGGCGTTCGTGGTGATTGTCCTCTCATCGATTTTCATGCATTACAGAGGTAGGCTACCCAAGATTGACCGGACATGGTTCAAGGCAAAGGTGGTTCCCGGTGAGCACGAGACGGTTCGTACGACCTTCCAGAAGGCCGCGTTCGTCGCCATTTCTAGCTTCACTGCATTCACGTTCGCTACGCTATTGGGCTTTGTCGGCATCTTTGGAATCATGCTGTTTCTCCTGACCGTCCCAATTATCGGCTTCAGCGCCGGCCAGGCCTATTTCAATGAATACATCCTGAAGCCGAAGCATTGCGTAAGCATCGTGCCCGGAAGTGCTCGTCTTGAAGCCAAAAAAAAGGCCAATTCTGAAACCGGGGTAACATGCGCGCTAGTCAAATCGATTGACAAGGACAACTCCTATCTAAGCCACGGCCGAGTGGTACTGAGTTCCCCCAGCTACATGCTTATGTATCACTTCGAAACTGGAGTTGGGGAACGGATTCCTGTGGCCGGCCTCGTAATCCAAAGCATTGACGATGCCGGAATAGCGGCACTCGTGGGCGCGGATGCAAACAGCAAGGACAAAGACGTTTCCATCGAGCCCAAAGAAAAGCCTCATCGCTCGAAAAAGGCTTCATAGAGAAGATGGAGCATGTAGCATAGGATTTGGTTGACGCAGCCTAAGACAACTACCCTTCTGGCGTACAACTCAACGGCCGAAGGCCGACCATGGGCAAGGGCTTGGCGTCGCCCTAAAGGGCGGCGGCAAGCGCCGCGCCTAGCAGGGTGTTGATTTAATACGTTTCCCAGTAAGTGCAAGGGTTTTAGATCTGCTATAATGCTTGTTGCATTAACGGTCTGACAATTCCGATGCGCGGCACCGATCATAAACAGAACGCCTTGTTCAGCTACGTGAATATCGAGGAGCGAATTCCTCAGGATCATCCATTGCGGCGGGTGAAGGTGCTGGCCGATCTGGTTCTGCGTGCGATGTCGCCCACTTTCGATTCGCTCTATGCCGAAGGCGGCCGTCCCTCGATTGCCCCGGAGCGGCTGCTGCGCGCGTCGTTGCTGCAATGCCTGTTTTCGATTCGCTCGGAGCGCGTACTGGTCGAGCATATCGACTTCAACATGATGTATCGCTGGTTCGTGGGCCTGACGCTGGACGAGGCGGTGTGGGATCACTCGACGTTCTCGGCCAATCGCGAGCGCTTGCTCAAGGAAAGCGTGATGCGCGAGTTCTTCGGTGGCGTGGTGGCGATTGCCGAGTGGGCCGATCTGGTCTCGGACGAGCACTTCAGCGTCGACGGCTCGCTGCTGCGGGCGTGGGCTTCGCACAAGAGCCTGGCCGCACGCGACGGTTCGGACGAGCCCCCGGGGCCGGATCAGGGACGCAACCCCGAGGTGGACTTCCGGGGGCAGAAACGTTCGAACGCGACGCACGTCTCGCGCACCGACCCGGACGCCTTGCTCGCCAGCAAGGGCGGCGCAGGCGCCTACCTGAGCTTCACAACCCATGCGCTGGCGGAGAACCGCAACGGGCTGATCGTCGATGTGCACACCACCCAGGCTACCGGCACTGCCGAGCGCGAGGCCGCGCTGGTGATGGTCAAGCGCACCGTGAAGCCGGCCGACGCGACGCATCAGCCGACGTTGGCGGCCGACCGGGGTTACGACACGGCCGAGTTCATCGCTGCGCTCACGCCGCTGGGCGTGCTGGCGCACGTTGCCGCCAAGACCAAGGGCAGCGCCGTGCCCGTGGCGGTCAAGGCTACCGAAGGCTATGCGGTGAGCCTGCGTCGTCGCAAGATGATCGAAGAGGCGTTTGGCTGGGCCAAGGACATCGGCACGCTGCGCCGCCTGATGGCGCGCGGGCTGGACACGATTCGCGCGCATGCGCTGCTCAATTTCGCCGCCTACAACCTGACGCGGCTGGGTAATTTGCTGGCGCCGTAACCCGATGGCGCTATCGCGCCACTTGCGTTGCGGCATTTGACGGTTGAATACGTTGTCTTTGCAGCGACGGGAGCGCTGCTCGATTGCGGTTGCACAATCGGCTGGGAAAACGGCTGGAATCGTCATCAGGGCGGCTCGGGTCGGCTCTTTTCTGCGTCGATTTTTTTCCAGGCGGCTGGGAACCGAAGGTGAAGCGAGAATTTTCAACACCCTGCTAGTGGATGATCTTGGAAGATCATGGATGGAATTTGCGAACTAGCCGCAAGCTCGCGCCGTTGCTGTGTTTTCCGGTTTGAGGCGGGGAACGTTGCTACGGATGAAGGGGAACATTGCTACGGAGCTTGGGGAACGTTACTACGGGCTTCGGCCTGCCAATTTCCCACTTCCCTGCCGCATACTCGCTGACCTTCCATCCTACGGTGGCAAGCTCGGCCAGAGCCTTGCGGGCCTTCTGGCGGCGCTTCTTTATGGCCTCGGCGTTCGCCTCGTCCGGCCAGACATAACCGGAAAGGGTATCCAGCTCCACGCGCCCGGCCTTGCCCGGATCGATCCAGCCGCATAGCCGCTGGTGAATCAGACGGGCCGGGTCAGTCTGTAGCGCCCGCACCTCGGCCATCTCGATGCGGGTATACGGGCGACGCCCAAGAATCGCCTCTGCAATCTGAGGATTCAGCGCGACGAATAGCCGTCCGTCCTCCTCGTCGAAGGCGTAGCTCATCAGGTGAAAAGACCTTTGCCTGCTCCCCTTGGTGACTACCACCGTCACGTTTGCCATGCGCAGCAAGCTCGCCTTGATCGCCCTGATATTGTCGCCGCCATCGGTCAAGCCGATTTCGCATAGCAGGCTGGTCATACTCTCTCTCACGACCAGCGCATCCTGCCCTACCGCGTCGAACTTCGGCTCAAGGAATAGACGGAGTTGCTTCGGCAAGTCCGCTGTTGGCTCTGGCGTCAGGATGATGCCCTTCGGCCCTCCAAGAGCCACAAGACCTTGCAGCAGCCGCATGTCATCAGCACCAAGAGGCTCGAAGCCGACGAACCGCGCTTGTTCATTTTCGGCGTAGTGATACGTCACATCGAGCTTGAGCTTCTTCCGTTCGCCGCGCTTGAGACTGCGGAACAAACCGGGGACCAAGCAGTGCATTGGATCGTGCCTGGCATGGGTGAGGTCAAAAGCCATCGCCTCGCCTCCGACCATCACGTCTTTCCTCATTCCTGCTGGCCTCATACAGCTCCACCGGCACCAGCACGCCGCCGGCGTGCCGCATGTACCAGCGATCAAGCGGCGTGGCGTCGTAGTTCTGCTTGCTGACGCCGAAGCGCACGAAGTAGCCGCGCCGATCACTGCCTATGGGCTGCCGATCATGGGCACGGTCGCTGAGGTGCTTGGCCTCATCCTCGGTCATGCGGGCGACGTAACCGCACCATCTGGCGTTGTCGATCAGCGCGGACGCGCCACGCGCGGCCTGCTGCTGGTCGGTCTGCCCTTCGCGGGCGCTGCCCTTGCTGACGTGGTGCAGGTAGAGCACGGATGCGCCCGTGGTAGCCGCGACTTGCTCCAGCACGGCCACGAGGTGGGCCATGTTGCCGTTGCTGTTCTCATCGAGGGCGTGGATGCGGCTCAGGGTGTCCAGCACGATCAGCCTCGCCCCGGCGCTGTACTCGATGACGCGGCGCAAGTGAGCCTCGTCCATGACGTTCAGGCGCTTGCCCATGATCGGTTCAAGCGCAAGGTTCTCTGCGATGGCTTGGCGTGCCGCGTGTCCGAGGTGCTGGCCGATGGCGTGAATGCGCCGCACAAGCGCGGGCGGCGGGTCTTCCCCGGCCAGATAGACAACGCGCCCGGTGTGTGCGGGGGCCAGGCCCACGAGGTCGCCACCGGAAACGTTGCATGCGATGCTCATGGCCGCTTCGAGCGCCCAGAAGCTCTTACCCGTGGCTCCTGGAGCAACGAGCGCGCCGACTGTCCCCGCCAGGAAGCCCGGCCATATGAAATCCAGCACCGGCGGTTCGCACTCGAACGCCGCCAGGACATCAATCGCCACGACTCAGTTCCCCGTTCCGTACAGGGATTCGTCGCTCAGCACCTCGGCGATCTGCGAGGTTCGGAAGTAAACCCGCCGGCCGATCTTCAAGCGGGCCTTGTTGATTCGCTGCGTCCACTCGTTCGTCGCGCGCAAGCTGATCCGCAATCCATCAGGCGAACGATCCAGGACAGTGGCGAGCTGCGCGATGCTCAGCAGCGGGCCGAAGCGTTGCAGCAGCGTGTCTTCTATCGTCATTGCGTAAACCTCCGTTATCAACTGAAGTACAACGAAGGTTAGGCGTTGTTAGAGTTGCCAACACCCATTTAGTTGTCCACAATGGTTGACATGCGAAATGCGAAACCCACCATCATTTCCGAAGAATGCGATCCGACCGTCGCGGAAGCCATCAAGCAGTTCCATGATCGGTGGCTGCCCTACTCCGCATCGTCGAAGCAGCACCCAATCGTTCGGCTGGTAGAAGAGTTGATCGACCCCGCTGTGGCCAAGTACACGGAAAAGCTTCCACTGCGCTTCTTGGGCCACATCCCCGGAGCTGGGACAGGGGTGGGCCTGAGCGGCATCATTCGATTGATCGGATTTGATGCGATGGTTCCTCTGCAACGGGAACTGCTACGAAGGTTCATCCGTCAGGAGGACTGCACAAGCGCAAGGGACAAACGGTTTACAGCGACTCTCGAATCGCTGTTTGAGCTGATATGGGCCTGCGCCTGCAAACAGCCGGTGGACTCTCCAATACGAGGCTCCGACGGAAAGTCACGGGGCTTGAATGGAAGACGCAGGCAAGGATTTTGTCGGTTTTGCGGAGAGCTCACCGCGCTCGCTTCATTTGCAGGCGATGAGTCTCAACTGCGCGGGGCCGCTGACACACTTCGGTTGAGCAGCCTGTACTGCGTTGCTCATCAGCCGAAGTTGCTGAGCGGTGCAGGCAACCCTGCCTATAGACAAGCAAAACGATCCGTCGCGCAGTTCGATATCGAACTGGCAAGGCTCAAGCGGCAATGCGCGAAGCGAGCCACGCCCCATGCGGCGGCGTCCGGCGACAAGCTGGTTGATAACTACTTCTTTCACTACATGCTGGGTCAGACCTTGCAGCCAGCCGACATGGCTGAGCTTCGAGACCTGGCGCGATTGATGGTGGACTCGAAGCTGTCGGACGCCAAGAAGAAGATTCTTGTGCTCCAGTATTCCGGGCTCAATCAGTCGGAGATTGCAGAACAGCTTTCGAGAAACGATCAACGGCCGCTGACGCGCCAAGCAGTGTCTAAGGCACTTAAAGCGCTGGCATCGATTCCCGAAAATTTTCATCTGAAAAAGCAATAGAAGCGCGCGTTCTCTGATCTCTTTCGATGTCAACCAAAGTGAACAACTATTCGGCCGACCTGATCCGCATTACCAAGCACCATCTGGCACATGTTCGCTAGTGACCGAAAGAGGCCAAGGGATGCAGGCAACGACAAGCAAGACACTCATCAACCGCAAGAAGCTGCTGGCGATGATCCCGCTGTCTGAGCGCACGATCTTCAACATGGAGCAACGCGGGGAGTTCCCACGCCGGATCGCACTCACCAGCCGAAACGTCGCTTGGGACTTGGCAGAGGTCGAGGAATGGATCGAGGCACGCAAGTCATCGGGCACGCAGGCCATGCGGCCCGGCTTCACCCCATCGGTCGCAGCCACCGCTTTTTAGCGGCTAAAACGCAGCGCCCCTCAAGTGTCAATGACTGCCGAGGCCAAGGTCGCTGTTCTGGAGGCGCTGCCTACCTGACCTCCTCTGACTTAAGCTTTCGGCCGCTTGAGCGTCCATTCGTCGATCATGTCCGCCCAGTCCTGCAACATCGCCGTCCGCTGCTCGCGGTACTCGGCCTTGTTGTAGACGGCCCTGACGCCTCTCTGTTCGTGCGCCAGGCACTTCTCGATCCAGTCCGTGTTGTAGCCGGCCTCGTGCAACAACGTGCTGGCCGTGCGCCGCAAGTCATGCGGCCCGAACTTGGCGAGCGGCTTTCCTTCCTTCTGCGCCAGCCGATACGTCAGCGTCAGCACCTGGTTGAGCGTGGCGCTGCTCATGGGTAGGTCCGAGTCGTACCGGGACGGCAGCACGTAGTCCGATCCACCGGCGAAGGTTTTCAGGGCAATGAAGATGTCCAGCGCCTGGCGGGACAGAAACACCAGGTGCGGATTGCGCCGCTTCATCCGCTCCTTCGGGATCGTCCAAAGCGCGTCGCTGAAATTAATCTCGCTCCAAGTCGCGTTGGTCAGCTCGCTCTTGCGCACCATCGTCAACAGCAGCAGCTTGGCCGCCGCCCGAATGGATGGCGCTGTGCCAATGCGCTCCATGTACTGGTACATCAGGCCGATCTCGTCGGGCGTCAGCGCACGGTCGCGCGGCTCGAACTTGGCGATGGACGTTGGACGCACCAGCTCCGCCGGGTTCTCGACCTTCTGGCCACGCTCGATGGCCCAGCGATAGACCTGCATCACCACCTCGCGGACATGCACTGCCGTTGCCGGCGCGCCGCGCTCCACGATGGCATCGGTCAGTGCCCGCAAGTCCTCGTGGGTAATCTCCACCAGCTTCTGATTGCCGAATTTCGGCTTCAAGTCGCGCTCGTAGACTGAGCGCCGCATGTCGCGGGTGGAGTCGGCCATCTGGTAGCCGCGCAGCCACTTTTCCGCCCAGGCCCCGAATGTCTCCGCGTCCTTGACGCGGGCCTTATCCCGCGCCTTCTCCTTGGCCGGTGACTTCCCGGCCGCGACCATCTTCTTGGCCTCGCCCAACCACTCGCGGGCTTCCGCCAGGGTGATGCCGCCGACACCGTAGCGGCCGAAGGTGATGGTCTCCTGCCTACCGTGGATCGAGTAGTTGTAGCGGAATGAGATCGCTCCGGCGGCCGTGACGGCTACATAGAGGCCGTCACGGTCATTCACCTTGTAGAGCTTGTCCTTCGGCTTGAGGTTGCGCAGCTTGGTATCGGTCAGCATGGTTCTCGCCCTGATTCAGCTCAAATACCATGATCCGAAAATCGGTCTATCCTGGCGTAAAACAACAACAAAATCATTGCGTTACGCCAATTCAATACCATGAACACCCACAAGGTGGTTGCATGGTATCGGCGACTTCTCATGGCATAGAAGCATTCAATGCCATCCATCATGCCATGAAAAAACGGTGCTTGGCGATGCCAAATGTTGCCAGGCGGTGCCGAATGAAATCAAAAAAAAGCCCGCATTTACGCGGGCTTAGGTGTGTTTTCGTGCCACTAGGTTCCAGCCAGTGCCAGACGCCGAATCACTCCCACTCGATCGTCGCCGGCGGCTTGCCGGAGATGTCGTACACCACGCGGTTGATGCCGCGGACTTCGTTGATGATGCGGTTGCTGACCTTGCCGAGCAGGCTGTGTGGCAACTCGGCCCAGTGGGCGGTCATGAAGTCCTGGGTCTCGACCGCGCGCAGGGCGACCACATACTCGTAGGTCCGGCCGTCGCCCATCACGCCCACGCTCTTGACCGGCAGGAAGACCGCGAAGGCCTGGCTGGTCTTCTCGTACCAGCCGGCGGCGCGCAACTCGTCGATGAAGATCGCGTCGGCCTGGCGCAGCAGGTCGGCATAGTCCTGGCGCACCTCTCCAAGGATGCGCACGCCCAGGCCCGGACCCGGGAAGGGGTGGCGGTAGACCATGTCGTGCGGCAGGCCGAGCGCCACGCCGAGTTCGCGCACCTCGTCCTTGAACAGGTCGCGCAGCGGCTCGAGCAGTTTCAGGCCGAGAGTCTCTGGCAGGCCGCCAACGTTGTGGTGGCTCTTGATCGTTTGCGCCTTCTTGTTCTTGGCGCCGCCCGATTCGATCACGTCGGGGTAGATCGTGCCCTGCGCGAGCCACTTCGCCTTGGGCTGCTTCCTCGCCTCCGCCTGAAACACCTCGACGAATTCGCGGCCGATGATCTTGCGCTTCTGCTCGGGATCGCTCACCCCCTCGAGGTGGCCCATGAACTGCTCGGTGGCGTCGACGTGAACGACCCTCGCGTGCAGCCGGCCGGCGAACATCTCCATCACCATCCTGCCCTCGTTCAGGCGCAACAGGCCGTGATCGACGAACACGCAGGTCAGCTGGTCGCCGATCGCTCGATGGATGAGCGCCGCCGCCACCGACGAGTCGACGCCGCCGGACAGACCGAGGATGACCTCCTCGTCGCCCACCTGCTCGCGGATCCTCGCCACCGCCTCGGCGATGTAGTCGGGCATGTTCCAGTCGTAACCGCAGCCGCAGATCTCGTGCACGAAGCGCGCGATGATCTCCCTACCCTTGATCGTGTGGGTGACCTCGGGGTGGAACTGCACGCCGTAGAAGCCGCGGGCCTCGTCGGCCATCGCCGCGATCGGGGTGGATTCGTTGCTGCCGATCACCTTGAAGCCAGGCGGCAGCCCGGTGACCTTGTCGCCGTGGCTCATCCACACCTCGAGGAGGCCGTGGCCCTCGTCGTTGCGGCGGTCCTCGATGCCCTCGAACAGCTTCGAGTGGCCGCGTGCGCGCATCTCGGCGTAACCGAATTCACGGTGAGAGGCGCTCTCGACCTTGCCGCCGAGCTGGGAGGCCATCGTCTGCATGCCGTAGCAGATGCCGAGCACGGGCACGCCGAGCTCGAACACCGCCTGCGGTGCACGCCATTCCTCGGCCTCGTAGACCGAGTTCGGCCCCCCGGAGAGGATGATGCCCTGCGGCGCGAACTCGCGGACGAAGGCGTCGGAAACGTCGAAGGGGTGCAGTTCGCAATAGACCTGCTGCTCGCGCACGCGGCGCGCGATGAGCTGCGAGACCTGGGAACCGAAGTCGAGGATGAGGATTTTCTGGTGGGCCATGGCGCGAGCGTCCCTAGCGGCGAAAAAAGGAAGGCGGCCTTGCAGCCGCCCGGGATGTGTCGGACCGGCGCGATCAGCCGATCTGGTAGTTCGGCGCTTCCTTGGTGATCTGCACGTCGTGGACGTGGGATTCGCGCATGCCGGCCGAACTGATCTCGACGAACTCCGCGCGTTCGTGCACCGCAGGAATGCTCTCGCAGCCGAGGTAGCCCATCGAGGAGCGCAGGCCACCGGTAAGCTGATGGATCACCGCCATCACCGAGCCCTTGTAGGGCACACGGCCCTCGATGCCCTCGGGCACGAGCTTGTCGATATTGCCGGTGTTCTCTTCCTGGAAGTAACGATCGGCCGCACCCTTTTCCATCGCGCCGAGCGAACCCATGCCGCGATACGATTTGTATGAGCGCCCCTGGAACAACACGGTCTCGCCGGGTGCTTCCTCGGTGCCTGCGAACAGGCCGCCCAGCATGACGACGTTGGCACCGGCGGCGATCGCCTTCGCGATGTCGCCCGAGAAACGGATGCCGCCGTCGGCGATCATCGGCACGCCGCTGCCCGCCAGGGCATTGGCGACGTTGTCGATCGCGCTGATCTGCGGCACGCCCACGCCGGCGACGATCCGCGTGGTGCAGATCGAGCCAGGGCCGATACCGACCTTGACGCCGTCGGCACCCGCGCCGACCAGCGCACGCGCGGCATCGGCGGTGGCGATGTTGCCGCCGACCACCTCGATGTGCGGAAACCGCTTCTTGACCCAATTGACGCGGTCGAGCACGCCCTGCGAGTGGCCGTGGGCGGTATCGACCACGATCATGTCCACCCCCGCCTCGGCCAGTCGTTCGGCGCGCTCCTCAGTGCCAGCGCCGACGCCGATCGCCGCGGCAACGCGCAGGCGACCCTGTTCGTCCTTGGCGGCGAACGGGTGCTCGGTGGACTTCATCATGTCCTTGACGGTGATGAGACCGCTGAGCTCACCGGCGTCGTTCAGCACCAGCACGCGCTCGAGGCGGTGGACACGCAGCAGTTCGCGTGCCTCGTCCAGGCTGGCGCCTTCCTTGACCGTGACCAGGCGCTCCTGCGGCGTCATGATCGCGGACACGGGCTGCTCGAGGTTCGTTTCGAAGCGGGTATCGCGGTTGGTGACGATGCCGACCACCCTGCCGCCGTCGATCACCGGCACGCCGGAAAACTTGTGGCGGCGCTGCAGCTCGATGACCTCGCCGACGGTCATGGTCGGCGGAATTATGATCGGGTCCTTGAGGATGCCGGACTCGTGGCGCTTGACCTTGTGCACCTCGGCGGCCTGCTCTTCCGGGCTGAGGTTCTTGTGTACCACGCCGATACCGCCCTCCTGCGCGAGGGCGATCGCGAGCCGGGCTTCGGTGACGGTGTCCATGGCGGCGGACACCAGCGGAATGTTCAGCCGGATGTTGCGCGTGACCTGGCTCTGCAGGCTGACATCCCGCGGCAGGACAGTTGAGTGGGCAGGCACGAGAAGGACGTCATCGAAGGTCAGCGCCTTCTGGATCACTCGCATGGCTTCTATCCTTTGAACCAAATCCGTATTATACAGGCCGCCTTCCCACCGCGTAAGCCAGTCCAATCGGAGATTCAGGATGCGCCGTCCCGCCCTTCTGCTCGCCCTGCTCATCGCCTTGCCGGTCTCGGCCCAGGTTTACAGCTGGCGCGATCGCGACGGCCGCATGCACTACTCGGACGTGCCGCCCCCCGGCAAAGGCGCGGAGGTCGTGCGCGGCGCCGTGCAGCCGCCAGTGGCGCCTGCTGCCGGCAGCGAGGGCGGCAGTGTCGAGCCGGGCGGGACGGAGGCCGAAGTACCGACCAGCGACGCGCCAGCGAGGCAAGGCCGGAAGAGCCTCGCGGAGCGGGAACGGGAATTCCGCGAACGTCGCGCAGCCGCCGCCGAAGCGGAAGCCGAGGCCCAGAAGAAGGCAGAACAGCGAGCCGAACGCGAGCGAATCTGCTCCGAGATGAAGAACCAGCTCGCCGGACTCGAATCGGGGCAGCGCGTCGCGCGTTTCAACGCCGCGGGCGAGCGCGAGGTGATCGACGACGCCGCGCGCACCGAGGAAATTGCACGCCTGCGCAGACAGATCGAGGGCAGTTGCGACTGAGGCGCCGGTCTGCCACCCATCGCCGGGACGGCGGCGTGGCAACCAGAGTGGGCCCCCGTGGATTTCACTCCTCCTCGGAAGCCGAACCGCCCCCCTTCTTCATGACCTTGCCCTCGTCGGCGCGCTTCTTGCGCACCGCCTTCG
Organism: Thauera phenolivorans; assembly: GCF_001696715.1. GTDB lineage: Bacteria > Pseudomonadota > Gammaproteobacteria > Burkholderiales > Rhodocyclaceae > Thauera > Thauera phenolivorans. Next base: position 316,182 of record NZ_MBFM01000002.1, read on the forward strand.
GGTCGGCGATCAGTGGTCGATAGATCTCGACACGGTCGCGATCGCGCAGCACGGTATCCGGCTTGACCAGCTTGGCGAATACACCAAGCTTGTTGGCACCCTCGAGATCGATCTCCGGATACTTGTGCAGCAGGCCAGAGGCTTCGACTGCGTCCCGCGCGGTCGCGCCTTCGGGCAGCTTCAGGCTGACGAGCTCCTGGCGCTGGTCCAGGGCGTACACGACCTCGATGTTGATGCTGTCGGACATGATCAGTTCTTCCGGTAGATCTGCGCCGCGCGCTTGACGAAGGAATCGACGAAGGTGTTCGCGATGTGATTGAACACCGGCCCCAACGCCTTTTCCAGCAGTTTGCTGGAAAAGGCGTAATGCAGGCTGAATTCGACCTTGCACGCGGTGTCGCCCAGCGGGGTGAAGCGCCAGTGGCCGTCGAGATGAGTAAAGGGCCCATCGGTGAGCCGCAGTTGCATCTCCTCGGGCCAGCGCTTGTCGTTGCGCGTGCTGAAGTGTGTCTTGATGCCGTGGTAATTGACGCGGAGCGTCGCCGCGGTCACCTCGTCGGTGCGCTCGTGCACTTCGGCTCCCGCGCACCAAGGCAGGAATTGGGGGTAGTCCTCGCAGCGGTCGACCAGTTCGAACATCTGCGCGGGGGTGAATTCGATGAGTACCAGCTTCTTGACGTCGGCCATGGGGAGAGTCGGCTTTGGCGGCGCCATGGCGGAAAACAGCCTGGGCGCCGACCTGCTAAAATGCGCGATTCTATCGCATGCGGCGGCCCCGGTCGCTGCCGCGCCCCCCGTCAGGCGCCCGCGACGGCCGCACCCGAAGGATTTCCCGGCAATGAGCATCATCGACAACCGCAAGGCCTACCACGACTACTTCATCGAGGACAAGTACGAGGCTGGCCTCGTCCTCGAGGGCTGGGAGGTGAAGGCGATCCGTTCCGGCCGGGCGAACATCAAGGAAGCGTACGTCATCATCCGCGGCGAAGAGATCTTCGTGATCGGGATGCACATCTCGCCGCTGTCGAGCACTTCCACCCACCTCAAGACCGACCCGGTGCGGACCCGCAAGCTGCTCCTGCACGCGCGCGAGATCGCGAAGCTGATCGGCAAGGTGGAGCGCGCCGGCTACGCCCTGGTGCCGCTCGACCTGCACTACGCCAAGGGGCGGATCAAGATGGAGGTCGGCCTGGCGAAGGGGAAGAAGCAGTACGACAAGCGCGAGGATGCCAAAAAGAAGGACTGGGAGCGCGAGAAGCAGCGCATGATCCGCGCCCAGGACTGATGCGCCGCCGCCTGCGGGCGGCTCGCCTCAGGAGCTGCAGGACAGCATCGAGCACCCCGCCTTGTGGCGCGCCCATTCGGGCCGTCTGGCGGCAAAGCGCTCACGACCCGGCTGCGGCGCGTAGGGATTCCTCAAGACCTCCATCAGCGCGGACAGTTCGCCGAGCTCACCCTGCTCGGCCGCGTCGATCGCCTGTTGCGCCAGATAGTTGCGTGGCACGTAGATCGGGTTGACCGCATCCATGCGGGCCCGCCGCGATTCGAGCGCCTCGGCGTTGCCCACCACGCCATCGGCGGCCACGCGTGTCGAATAGCGGGCGAGCCATGCCTCGAAAGCGGCGGCATGTTCGGCGCGCTTCGCCTCGTCGTAAAACGCGTCCGCGAACAGGAACGGATCGGGCGCTCCCGGATCGAGCGACGACAGCCGGCGATGGAAGATCGTCATGTCCATCTCCGACGCCGCGAGCAGGCGGTGCAGCTCGTCCACCAGCGCCTCGTCGCCCTCCTGCCATTGCGCCAGGCCGAGCTTGTCTGCAGTCATGCGCCGGCTTTCCCGCTCGTAGATCGCGGCGAAGCGCGTCAGCGCCTCCTCGAGCGGTGCCGCCTCGCCGATCGCCGGATAGACCGCGTTCGCGAGTTGCCACAGGTTCCAGTGCGCGATGCGCGGCTGGTGGCCGAACCGATAACGGCGACCGCCCGCATCGGTGGTGTTGGGCGTCCAGTCGGGGTCGAAGTCGTCGATCCAGCCGTACGGGCCGTAGTCGATCGTGAGCCCGAGGATCGACATGTTGTCGGTGTTCATCACCCCATGCACGAAGCCGACACGCATCCAGTGCGCGACCAGCAGCGCGGTGCGGCGACATACCTCGTCGAACCACTCGACCCGCCGCGCCAGTGTGTCACCCTGGATTTCCGGGAAGTCGCGTTCGATGGTGAAATCGATCAGGCGACCGAGCAATTCCTCCTCGCCGCGCGAGGCGAAGATCTCGAAGTTGCCGAAACGAATGAAGGATGGCGCAACACGGCACACCACCGCGCCCGGTTCGGGGCGCGCATTACCGTCGTAGAACATGTCGCGCACCACCCGCTCGCCGGTGCCCACCAGGCTCAGCGCGCGGGTGGTCGGCACGCCGAGGTGATGCATCGCCTCGCTGCAGACGAACTCGCGGAGCGAAGAGCGCAGCACGGCCCGTCCGTCGGCGTGGCGCGAGTACGGCGTCGGCCCCGCGCCCTTGAGCTGGAGCTCCCAGCGCTCGCCGCGCGGGTCGATCACCTCGCCGAGCGTGATCGCCCTCCCATCGCCGAGCTGTCCAGCCCAGTTGCCGAACTGATGGCCGCCATAGCAGGCGGCGTAGGGCTCCATGCCCGGCAGCAGTTCATTGCCTCCGAACACCGCGGCAAAGCGGGGACTGCGCACGTCGCCCTCGTCCCAGCCGAGCAGCGCCGCCACCTCGGGCGACCAGGCGAGCAGGTCGGGATGCCGTACCGGTGTCGGTGCCACCCGCGAATAGCACGCGCCGTGCACCTGGCGCACGTGCGTGCCGGCTTCCGGGTCCGCCGGCAGCTCGCGCACGAAGCGGTTGTCGAAAACGAGGTCTTTCATGTCGGGGGGCCCGGTCCTTGTAATGGGCAACGCCCGACGGCCGCGCGCAAAGGCGCGCAGCCCGGGCGTCGCCTTCATCCGCGGCGCGGATCGAAGGCGTCGCGGACGACGTCAGCGAAGAGGTTGGCGGCGAGCACCAATACGAACATGAACACGAAAGCCGCCGCCAATGACCACCAGACCATCGGCTCGCGCGCAAGTTCGGCGCGCGCCATGTTGATCATCGTGCCGAAGCTGATCGTGGTCGGGTCGACGCCGATGCCGACATAGGACAGCACCGCCTCGGCGAGGACCAGGCCGGAGAAATCCATCACCAGGGCGATCATCACGATATGCATGACGTTGGGCAGGATATGCCGGCGCAGAATCGCCGCCGTCCCGACACCGAAGGCGCGGGCGGCCTGCACGTACTCGAGCTCGCGCAACTTCAAGGTTTCGCCGCGCAACAGCCGCGCGAGCCCGGTCCAGCTGGTGATGCCGAGGATGAAGCACAGCGCAAGCAGGCGCGCGTCCGAACGCTCGGCCGCGGTGCCGAACCACTCCGGATGGGTGTCGATGACCACCTGCATCATCAGCACCGCCGCAGCGATCAGCAACACGCCCGGGATCGCGTTGAGCACCGTATAGACATACTGCACGGCATCATCCACCCAGCCACCGAGATAGCCCGCGGCGATCCCGAGGGCGACGGCGAAGGGCATCATCACCAGGGTGGTGATGGTGCCGATCACGAGCGCGGTGCGCACGCTCTTGAGCGCGAGATAAAGTACGTCCTGCCCCACCTTGTCGGTGCCGAGCACGTGATAGACCGGCGCCAGATACACGCACAGGGAGATCACAAGCACGATCATGGTGAAGCTGAGCAATGCCGCCCGCCAGGCCAGCACGGTCCGGCCGCGCAACAGCCTGTCCGCGGCCGCGCCGAAAGGTACTCGCCCGCTGCGCGCGAGGCCGAGCGCCACCAGGGCGGCGGCGAGTGCCGTCACCGCCAGCGTCGTGAGCACGGCGCGCCCGGCACGGCCGGCGACGTCAGCGCCCTGCTCCGACGCCGGATCCGCGAGATGAGCCGCGCCGTGGACGAGGCGGGGATAGTCCCGGCGCTGCCCACCGCCCTCGAGCTCGATCGTTTCGCGCTGATAGAGCGTTGCCGCGAAAGGCGCGGAATAGGTCTTCTCGATGTTGAGCCGGAGCGGCGCGAGCAGCGCGTCGAGTGCCGACAACACTTCCGAAGAATAGATTGGCCCACCGCTCGACGCGGGGGCGCCCTCGCCCACCTCGGCCGCGGTCAGCGGGGGCAGCGCGGGCCGGTAGTGCAGGCTGTCGATCACCCCCACCGCCACGAAGGCGAGCAGCACGGTCCCGGCCGCCATGCCGGTCGACCGCTTGCCGACCTTGCGCCATGCTTCGCGTAGCGGCTCGCTGCCCCACGCATGGCGCGCGGCGAGCAGGCCGAGGCCGAGCAGCAGAAACAGCAAGGCATCGGTCCACAACAGGACCGGTTCGAAATTCAGGTTCATTCCAGCCTCACCCGCGGATCGACGAGCGTGTAGGACAGGTCGGTGAGGATCAGGCCGACGATGTAGAGCACCGAGCCGATGAACACCATCGCCCGCACCACCGCGAAATCCTGCGCGTTGATCGCGTCGATGGTGTAGCTGCCGAGCCCTGGAATCGCGAAGAAGGACTCGACCAGCAGGCTGCCCATGAACAGCAGCGGGATCACCACCACCACCCCGGTGAGGATCGGGATCATCGCGTTCTTGAGCACGTGCCGGAACAGCACCGCCAGTTCGGACAGTCCCTTCGCGCGCGCGGTACGCACGTAATCCTTGGAGATCTCCTCAAGGAAGATCGTGCGATACCAGCGCGCGCTCGAGCCGATCCCGGCGATGACGCTGATCGCGACCGGCAGCACCAGGAAGCGCGCCGCATCGAGTCCGCTGGCGTAGCCCGATATCGGCACCAGCGCCCACAAATTGGACACCAGCCACTGCCCGCCGATGATGTAGAACAGGCTGGAGATCGACATCATCGCCACGCACAGCACCACGCCCCAGAAATCCAGCGCGGTGGCGCGGAAGAACACCAGCATCAGGGCGAAGCTGATCGACACGAACAGTCCGAGCACGAAGGTCGGCAGCGCGATCGCGAGCGACGGCCCCATGCGGGCGCGGATCTCCTGGCCGATGTCGCGGCCGTCGTCGGCGGCGCCGAACTCGAGCGCGAACATGCGGAGCGACTTATCGAAAAAGATGGTCTGAGTGAGCTTCCCGCCGCCCTCGGCCGCCGCATTGAAAAACATTGGCTTGTCGTAGCCGCGCTCCACTTTCCAGCGCTCGATCGCCTCGGGGGTCGCGCGTTTGACCCCGACCTGCATGCGCGCCATGTCGTCGGGCGAGTTGACCACAAAGAACAATACGAAGGTGAGCAGATTCACCCCGATCAGGATCGGGATCGCGTACAAGGTGCGGCGCACGAGATAGGCGAACATCAGCGCCCTCCTTCTGCCGCGGCGGTCGCCCGCTCGCGCCGGCGCCAGTGAAGGACCGCAGGCGCGACCAGCGCCGCGACCAGGCCGAACACCAACAGCAGTGGCCACACCACCGGCCGGTTCCATTCCGCCCGCGCCGCCTCGCGCCTCGCCAGGTCGATGCGCTGGTACTTCAGGGTGTTGCGTACCATCGCGCCCGGCTTGCGGTTCAGCACCCAACCGTGCTGCAGCGAGTAGGCCTTGGGATGGAAGCCGAAGATCCACGGCGCATCGTGCTGGATGATTTCGATCATGCGCTCGATCAGGCGCTGGCGCGCCTCGCCATTGGGCATCGACTTCATGCGCTCGAACAGGGCGTCGTACTCGTCATTGCGGTAGTTCGCGGCGTTCTGCCCGTTGAAACTCACCTTGCCCTGCGGCCCGTGCAAAAGGAAGAGCAGGTTCTCGGGATCCGGGTAGTCCGCGTTCCAGCCGAAGAAGAACATCTGCGCATTGCCTTGACGGACCTTGTCCTGGAAGCGGTTGAAGTCGGTCGGGCGCACGACGAACTGCACGCCCAGGGCGCGGAAGCGCTTGGCGAGCCAGTCCGAGCGCGCCTTGTCGCCGAGCCCGCCGGGTGTCGTGTCCAGGTTCACGATCAGCGGTTCGCCGCTACGGGCGTTACGCCCGTTCGGCCAGCCGGCTTCGGCAAGCAGCCGTCGCGCCGCGTCCAGCCCGCGCCGCTGTGCTCGGCCGTCCTTCCACTCGTACACGACCGGGTTGATGCCCGCCTCGCCCTCCCGCGCGCCGAAGATCCCCGGCGGGATCGGACTCATCGCCGGAACACCGCGGCCATTGAGGAAGATCGAGACGAACTCCTCCATGTCGAGCGCGATCGAGATCGCCTGGCGCAGCTTGCGCGCCGCGTTCCGGCCCTCCTCCGTCTCTCCCCCGCCCACCAGCGGATCGAGCATGTTGAATCCGAGATAGAAGATGGACGGCGACACCGAGGTGATCAGCTCGATGCCGCGCGCGCGCATTTCGTCCGAGAGCGAGACCTCGCCCTGGCTGGTCATGGTGACCGCTTGGTCGAAGTTGTCCGAAGACACCCCGGAGGCATCGTAATAGCCCTGCAGGAACTTGTTCCAGTAGGGGATCCCTTCCCGCTCGCGCGAGAAAACTACCCGGTCGATGAACGGCATCGCCTCGCCGCAATCGGCCAGCAGCCCCCCCTCTGCGTCGCCCGCTTCACCCTCGCAGGGATAGACGTCGCTACGATAATTGGGATTCCGCTCGAGTACCATGCGCGAGTTCGGATTGTTCTCGGTCAGCATGTAAGGCCCGGTACCCACCGGCCACCAGTCGAGCGTGAGGTTGCGCTCGGCCATCCCGGGCTGGCCGAAGAAGCGATCGGCTTCGGGCGGTACCGGTCCGAAGAAGGGCATGCTCAGCCAGTAGAGGAATTGCGGATAGGCGCCCTGAAGCGTGATCCGGTAGGTGTGGCGATCGACGACCTCGACGCCCGGCAGCTCGAAGCGCGTGAGATCGAGCCAGCCCGGATTGCGCCGCACCTCGTCGGCGAGCTGGGCCTGGAGCGTCTTGAGGCCCGGCATGTACTCGGCCATCAATTCAAAGATCGGCGAATGCAGGCGCGGATGCGCAAGACGCTTGATCTGATGGACAAAATCCGCCGCCTCGAGCTCGCGCGTGCCGACGTGCTCGAAGTCGCCGACGCCACGCACGCCCGCGAGGTCGACGCCTTCGCTGGCGAGGTAGATGGGCAGGCCTTCCGCGTTGCGCGCGAACGCCGGGTGCGGCTGGTACAGGATGCCGGGCTTGATGCGGATCTCATAGACCGAAGTCGCGACCCGACCGGGCTCCGCGGACGGATCCAACTCGAACCCCTGGCCATCGTACCGACGCAGGATCGGCGTCTCCGCCGCTACCGCCGGCTCGAGCACATAAGGCCTTTTGAGATAGTTGTACTGCAACGGCGGCTCAACGATCTGATACAGAAAGCTCGCTTCATCCTCGCTGTAAGACTGCACCGGATCGAGATGCTTGGGCCGCTCGGTGAATGCCGTGTACAGGATGTTCCGGCCGCGCTCGGCCGAGGGATAGGGATCGTTCCACACCGGTCCGCACGCGGACAGGAACAGCGACGCCAGCAGCGCGACTCCGACTCCACGCATGCTACGGCTACGGCCAAAACGACTCACGGGAAAACGCCACCAGAAGACAAAGGCGTGATTCTGGCAGGTTTCGGTGCGCCCCGCATGGACCTTGCCGATAGCGCTGTCGGGACCAGGGTTTTCGCTATAATCCCCCTCTTGTCATTCGGAGTTGGATTCATGGGCTTTCTCGCCGGCAAACGGATTCTCATCACCGGGCTGCTCAGCAACCGTTCGATTTCCTACGGCATCGCCAAGGCCATGTACCGCGAAGGCGCACAACTCGCCTTCACCTTCCAGAACGACCGCTTCCATGAGCGCGTGAGCAAGCTCGCCGCCGAGTTTGGCAGCTCCCTGGTACTCCCCTGCGACGTGCAGGATGACGAGCAGATCAGTGCCCTCTTCATCGAGCTCGGCAAACACTGGGATGGGCTCGACGGGCTCGTCCACTCGATCGCATTCGCACCGAATGAGGCACTCGACGGCGACTTTCTCGACGGCCTGTCGCGCGACGCATTCCGGATCTCGCAGGAGATCAGCGCCTACAGCTTCCCCGCACTGGCGAAGGCTGCGCGACCGATGATGCAGGGGCGTAACGGCTCCCTGCTAACCCTCACCTATCTCGGTGCGGTGCGCACCATGCCCAACTACAACATCATGGGCATGGCGAAAGCCAGCCTCGAGGCGGCCGTCCGCTACATGGCAGTTACGCTCGGCCCTGAGGGGACCCGGGTCAATGCCGTGTCCGCGGGTCCGATCAAGACCGTCGCCGCCGCCGGGATCGGTAACTTCGGCAAGTTGCTCGCCTTCAATGAGCGCAACGCCCCCCTGCGCCGGAACGTCACCATCGAAGAGGTAGGTAACACTGCGGCCTTCCTGTGCTCGGATCTCGCCAGCGGCGTCACCGGCGAAGTCATGTACGTCGATGCAGGTTTCAACATCACCGCCCTCGGCAACCCGGAACAAGCCTGAGATCTGAGTCCCGATTGGCGCGCAGACCAGGCGCGCAAAAGAAAGCCGCGGCGATACGTTGCGGCTTTTTTGTGCCTATTGGCATGAGAGGCCTGGTACGGCGTAAGCATCCGGCGAACCCACCTTCCCCCAGCCGCTTAGGCCATTGAAGATCGTGTCCATCAAAGTCGATGGCGGACACTATGGATGTGGTTATCCCGCGCCGAGGCCGGCGCACGCACAGCGAAGCTTTCAAGCGGTCGGTGGTCTCGGCGTGTTGTGAGCCAGGCGTCTCGGTGGCTGGGATTGCCTTGGCCAACGGCCTGAACGCCAATCAGGTCCATCGCTGGATGCGCGAGCGCGGCATCGAGCCGCCGAGCCGGCGCAAGGCTGACAGCGCAGCGCTCACCGCGTTGGCTGAGCCGGGCTTTGTCCCCGTGCAGGTCGCTCCCGCAGTCGAGGCGCGGGTGATCCGCCTCGAGGCGCAGCGTGGCAACGCCCGCGTCAAGCTCGAGTGGCCGCTCGAGGCCGCCGAGGCGTGTGGTGCATGGCTGCGCGAGTGGCTCGCATGATCCGCATCGAGGCGCTGTGGCTGTCGGTCGCACCTATGGACATGCGCGCAGGCATGGACACGCTGCTCGCGCAGGTGGTGCGCGTGTTCGGCGAGGCGCAGCCGCATCACGCCTATCTCTTCAGCAATCGGCGCGGCACCCGCTTGAAGGTGCTGGTCCATGACGGCTTCGGGGTGTGGCTCGCATGCCGGCGCCTGAACCAGGGCCGGTTTCACTGGACCGAGGGCCAGGGCGGTGTCGCACTCACCCGGGCGCAGTTCGACGCGCTGGTGCTCGGGCTGCCATGGCAGCGGCTGGGCGACGGCGGTGTGATCCGGACACTCTGAACACGCGCTATCGGCGGATGCCCCGATGGTGGCGGAGGCGTGCATCGGACATGATCGATCCATGCCGCTGCCCGCCGACCTCGATCAACTGGATGCCGACGCCTTGCGTCGCCTGCTCATCGAGCAGGAGCGCGAACTCGTGTGGCGTCAGACCAAGATCGAGCGGCTCACGCATGAGCTGGCGCTGCACAAGCGTCATCGCTTCGGCGTGAGGACCGAGCGCCTGTCCACCGAGCAGGTGCAGCTCTTCGAGGAGACCGCCGAGGCCGATCTTGCGGCGATGAGCGAAGAGCTCGAGCAACTCCAGCCCAGTGTCGGCACGTCGACGCCCAAGGGCCAGGCCCGACGCAAGCCGCTGCCGCCCGAGCTGCCGCGCACCGAGATCCGTCACGAACCCGACTCGACCACCTGCGCCTGCGGCTGCCAGATGCGCCGCATCGGCGAGGACGTCGCCGAGAAGCTCGACTACACCCCGGGCCGCTTCACCGTCGAGCGCCACATCCGGGGTAAGTGGGCGTGCGCGGCGTGCGAGACCCTCGTGCAGGCGCCGGTACCGGCGTACATCATCGACAAGGGCATTCCCACCGCCGGCTTGCTCGCCCAGGTGCTGGTGGCCAAGTATCAGGACCATCTGCCGCTCTACCGGCAGGAAAGCATCTTCGGTCGGGCCGGGTTGGCGATCCCGCAGTCGACGTTGGCCCAGTGGGTGGGCCAGAGCGGCGTACACCTGCAGCCGCTAGTCGAGGCGCTCAAGGCCGACGTGCTGGCGCACCCCGTGCTGCACGCGGACGAGACCCCGGTGGCGATGCTCGATCCGGGTGCGGGCAAGACCCACCGCGCCTACCTGTGGTCCTACAGCGTCGGCGCGTTCGATCCGATCAAGGCGGTCGTCTACGACTTCGCCGACAGCCGCGCGGGCCGTCATGCCCAGGCGTTTCTGGGCGACTGGCGCGGCACGCTGATCTGCGACGACTACGCCGGCTACAAGGCGCTGATCGCCCTGGGGGTAACCGAAGCCGGCTGCATGGCGCACGCGCGGCGCAAGTTCTTCGATCTCGCTGCCCAGGGCCAGAGCCAGATCGCCAGCGAGGCGCTCGAGGCCATTGCCCAGCTCTACGGTGTCGAACGCGAAGCGGCGGAACTCGACATCGACGCCCGGCAGCGCTTGCGGGAAGCGAAGGCCCGCCCCATTCTCGAACGCCTGCATGCGTGGCTGCTCGCGCGCCGCACCCAGGTTCCCAACGGCTCGGGCATCGCGCGCGCCATCGACTACAGCCTCAAGCGCTGGGCTGCGCTCACGTACTACGTGGGCGACGGTCGGGTACCCATCGACAACAACTGGATCGAGAACCAGATCCGGCCGATTGCGCTCGGGCGCAAGAACTGGCTCTTCGCGGGCAGCCTGCGGGCGGGCCAGCGTGCCGCTGCGATCATGAGCCTGATTCAGTCCGCGCGGCTCAATGGCCACGAGCCCTTTGCGTATCTTAAGGATGTGCTCGAACGGCTGCCGACGCAGCCCTACAGCAGGATTGGGGAGTTGCTGCCGCATCGCTGGCAGCCGGTCGCCTGCGCCTGAGCGAAACGGCAAGACGGGTTCGCCGGGTGCTTACGGTACGGCTGCTTCCGCAGTCTTCGTCCTGAAGCGATTCGTAGACGGCCGACGCCCGATCCATTGATGAGATGGATCGGGCGCGGGAGGGATGGGGTTAGTCTGACGATGACCTACTTTCGCGAGGGCAATCCTGACTATCATCGGCGCGCACCTGTTTCACGGTCCTGTTCGGGATGGGAAGGCGTGGTACCGGGTGGCTATGGTCGTCAGACTTTGACTTGTCCGCCAGGGGGGGGGTTTTCCCCGTGGCGCAAATTGGGAAGGAGGTGTTGTTGCGTTGTTGTGTGATTGTTCAGGCGAGTGTTGCCTGTATAAGGTTATAGGATCAAGCCTCACGGGCAATTAGTATGGGTTAGCTTAACGTGTTGCCACGCTTCCACACCCCACCTATCAACGTGGTGGTCTTCCACGACCCTTCAGGGGGCTCGAGGCCCCGGGGAAGTCTCATCTTGAGGCGAGTTTCCCGCTTAGATGCTTTCAGCGGTTATCTCTTCCGCACATAGCTACCCGGCGATGCGACTGGCGTCACAACCGGTACACCAGCGGTGCGTCCACTCCGGTCCTCTCGTACTAGGAGCAGGCCCTCTCAAACTTCCAGCGCCCACGGCAGATAGGGACCAAACTGTCTCACGACGTTTTAAACCCAGCTCACGTACCACTTTAAATGGCGAACAGCCATACCCTTGGGACCGGCTACAGCCCCAGGATGTGATGAGCCGACATCGAGGTGCCAAACTCCGCCGTCGATGTGAACTCTTGGGCGGAATCAGCCTGTTATCCCCAGAGTACCTTTTATCCGTTGAGCGATGGCCCTTCCATACAGAACCACCGGATCACTATGACCTGCTTTCGCACCTGCTCGACGTGTGGGTCTCGCAGTCAAGCCACCTTTTGCCATTGCACTATCAGTACGATGTCCGACCGTACCTAGGTGACCTTCGTACTCCTCCGTTACCTTTTGGGAGGAGACCGCCCCAGTCAAACTGCCCACCATGCACTGTTCCCGACCCGGATTCACGGGCCTGGGTTAGAACCTCGACGACACCAGGGTGGTATTTCAAGGTTGGCTCCACCGGAACTGGCGTCCCGGTTTCAAAGCCTCCCACCTATCCTACACAAGTCCCGTCAAAGTCCAATGCAAAGCTACAGTAAAGGTTCATGGGGTCTTTCCGTCTAGCCGCGGGGAGATTGCATCTTCACAACCATGTCAACTTCGCTGAGTCTCAGGAGGAGACAGTGTGGCCATCGTTACGCCATTCGTGCAGGTCGGAACTTACCCGACAAGGAATTTCGCTACCTTAGGACCGTTATAGTTACGGCCGCCGTTTACCGGGGCTTCGATCAAGAGCTTGCACCCCATCACTTAACCTTCCGGCACCGGGCAGGCGTCACACCCTATACGTCCACTTTCGTGTTTGCAGAGTGCTGTGTTTTTAATAAACAGTCGCAGCCACCGATTCTCTGCGGCCCCTTCGCCCTTCGGCTGTTCGCCTACAAGCTAACGGGGCATACCTTCTCCCGAAGTTACGGTATCAATTTGCCGAGTTCCTTCTCCTGAGTTCTCTCAAGCGCCTTGGTATACTCTACCAGCCCACCTGTGTCGGTTTGCGGTACGGTCACGCCATGACTGAAGCTTAGAGGCTTTTCTTGGAAGCAGGGTATCAGCTACTTCGGATCCGAGGATCCTCGTCATCACGCCTTGGCTCAGCCCGACGGATTTGCCTATCGGGCACGCCTACACGCTTAAACCGGGACGTCCAACACCCGGCCAGCCTAACCTTCTCCGTCCCCCCATCGCATCATGGCCTGGTACAGGAATATTGACCTGTTTCCCATCGACTACGCATTTCTGCCTCGCCTTAGGGGCCGACTCACCCTGCGCCGATGAACGTTGCGCAGGAAACCTTGGGCTTACGGCGAGGGTGCTTTTCACACCCTTTATCGCTACTCATGTCAGCATTCGCACTTCCGATACCTCCAGCATCCCTTACGAGACACCTTCGCAGGCCTACGGAACGCTCCCCTACCACGTGTCAAAGACACATCCGCAGCTTCGGTTCATGGCTTGAGCCCCGTTACATCTTCCGCGCAGGACGACTCGACTAGTGAGCTATTACGCTTTCTTTAAAGGATGGCTGCTTCTAAGCCAACCTCCTAGCTGTCTGTGCCTTCCCACCTCGTTTACCACTTAGCCATGTATTTGGGACCTTAGCTGGCGGTCTGGGTTGTTTCCCTCTTGACAACGGACGTTAGCACCCGCTGTCTGTCTGCCGTATATCACTTTGCGGTATTCGGAGTTTGCTATCGCGGGGTAGATCGCAATGACCCCCCCAACGATTACAGTGCTCTACCCCCGCAAGTGTCCGTACGACGCACTACCTAAATAGTTTTCGGGGAGAACCAGCTATTTCCGGATTTGTTTAGCCTTTCACCCCTATCCACAGCTCATCCCCTAATTTTTCAACATTAGTGGGTTCGGACCTCCAGTGCGTGTTACCGCACCTTCATCCTGGCCATGGATAGATCATCCGGTTTCGGGTCTACGCCCAGCAACTGAAGCGCCCTTATCAGACTCGCTTTCGCTACGCCTCCCCTATTCGGTTAAGCTCGCTACTGAACGTAAGTCGCTGACCCATTATACAAAAGGTACGCAGTCACCCCTCAAGGAGGCTCCTACTGTTTGTATGCATGCGGTTTCAGGATCTATTTCACTCCCCTCCCGGGGTTCTTTTCGCCTTTCCCTCACGGTACTGGTTCACTATCGGTCGATCACGAGTATTTAGCCTTGGAGGATGGTCCCCCCATCTTCAGACAGGATTTCTCGTGCCCCGCCCTACTTGTCGCACGCTCAGACCCGCCACCTGGTTTTCGCATACGGGGCTATCACCCATATCGCCGGACTTTCCAGACCGTTTTGCTAACCTGATGGTTTAGTCGTGCAGGCTCTTCCGCGTTCGCTCGCCACTACTTGCGGAATCTCGGTTGATTTCTTTTCCTCGAGCTACTTAGATGTTTCAGTTCGCTCGGTTCGCCTCCACTGGCCTATGTATTCAGCCAGGGATGACCCTTAACGGGCCGGGTTTCCCCATTCGGACATCGTGGGATCAAAGCTCTATTGCCAGCTCCCCCACGCTTTTCGCAGGCTTACACGTCCTTCATCGCCTGTGATCGCCAAGGCATCCACCACATGCACTTAGTCGCTTGATCCTATAACCTTAGACCCTCTCATCGAAGGCCCAGCCTATAGGCTAACTCGCTTGTGTGGTGACCTTCGTCGCTGACAAGCACGAAAGCCACCGATGCAATCACACAACATGCAGCGCACACCGGCTCGATGCACGCTACACACCTTCTTCCAATTTGTTAAAGAGCCTACTGCCGAAACACCGCTTCACGCAGCGTCCCAAGAAGTAAGCCATGCCGACCCAACGATCGGCAGGGCTTACTTCTCGCACCTCGAGCACCCCACACGCGCCGCCACACACACGACACGCACTGGTGGAGCTGGTCGGGATCGAACCGACGACCTACGGCTTGCAAAGCCGCCGCTCTCCCAGCTGAGCTACAGCCCCCCGTGTCTTGCGTCGAACAACCAATCCCTTGGTGGGTCTGGTTGGGTTCGAACCAACGACCCCCGCCTTATCAAGACGGTGCTCTAACCAGCTGAGCTACAGACCCGCTACACCTCGAGGCCTATGGGCCTGAACAACCGATAAGTTGTGGATACTTGATCACCGCGGCTTCTTCTCTTGAAAGGAGGTGATCCAGCCGCACCTTCCGATACGGCTACCTTGTTACGACTTCACCCCAGTCATGAATCTCACCGTGGTAAGCGCCCTCCCGAAGGTTAAGCTACCTACTTCTGGTGAAACCCACTCCCATGGTGTGACGGGCGGTGTGTACAAGACCCGGGAACGTATTCACCGCAGCATGCTGATCTGCGATTACTAGCGATTCCGACTTCACGTAGTCGAGTTGCAGACTACGATCCGGACTACGATCGGCTTTGTGGGATTGGCTCCACCTCGCGGCTTGGCAACCCTCTGTACCGACCATTGTATGACGTGTGAAGCCCTACCCATAAGGGCCATGAGGACTTGACGTCATCCCCACCTTCCTCCGGTTTGTCACCGGCAGTCTCACTAGAGTGCCCAACCAAATGATGGCAACTAGTGACAAGGGTTGCGCTCGTTGCGGGACTTAACCCAACATCTCACGACACGAGCTGACGACAGCCATGCAGCACCTGTGTTCTGGCTCCCGAAGGCACCCTCGGCTCTCACCAAGGTTCCAGACATGTCAAGGGTAGGTAAGGTTTTTCGCGTTGCATCGAATTAATCCACATCATCCACCGCTTGTGCGGGTCCCCGTCAATTCCTTTGAGTTTTAACCTTGCGGCCGTACTCCCCAGGCGGTCGACTTCACGCGTTAGCTGCGTCACTCAGTGCATTGCTGCTCCGAACGACTAGTCGACATCGTTTAGGGCGTGGACTACCAGGGTATCTAATCCTGTTTGCTCCCCACGCTTTCGTGCATGAGCGTCAGTACAGGCCCAGGGGGCTGCCTTCGCCATCGGTGTTCCTCCTGATATCTACGCATTTCACTGCTACACCAGGAATTCCACCCCCCTCTACCGTACTCTAGCCTGCCAGTCACAAGCGCAGTTCCCAGGTTAAGCCCGGGGATTTCACACCTGTCTTAGCAAACCGCCTGCGCACGCTTTACGCCCAGTAATTCCGATTAACGCTCGCACCCTACGTATTACCGCGGCTGCTGGCACGTAGTTAGCCGGTGCTTCTTAGTCCGGTACCGTCATCCACATCCTATATTAGAGAATGCGATTTCTTCCCGGCCGAAAGAGCTTTACAACCCGAAGGCCTTCTTCACTCACGCGGCATGGCTGGATCAGGCTTGCGCCCATTGTCCAAAATTCCCCACTGCTGCCTCCCGTAGGAGTCTGGGCCGTGTCTCAGTCCCAGTGTGGCTGATCATCCTCTCAGACCAGCTACGGATCGTCGCCTTGGTGAGCCTTTACCCCACCAACTAGCTAATCCGACATCGGCCGCTCCAATCGCGCGAGGTCCCGAAAGATCCCCCGCTTTCCCCCTCAGGGCGTATGCGGTATTAGCCACGCTTTCGCGTAGTTATCCCCCACGACATGGGCACGTTCCGATGCATTACTCACCCGTTCGCCACTCGCCGGCAGGCCGAAGCCCCCGCTGCCGTTCGACTTGCATGTGTAAAGCATGCCGCCAGCGTTCAATCTGAGCCAGGATCAAACTCTTAAGTTCAATCCAGCAAAGTACTCAAAATACTGACTTACAGTATGAGCACTCGATCCTTGCGAAACAAAACTGCACAAACGCAGCTTCACCGCAGCAACCAAGCACCCACACTTATCGGTTGTTCATCTTTTTAAAGAACCGCCGCAACCCGTGCAGCGAAGAAGCGAGATTATGAGCAGATCAAACCACCCCGTCAAGCCCCAACCGGTAAATTCTTCAGCGCAACCGCCAAAGCCCCACCGACAGAACCAACCCCCTTCCACCCCCCCGCCGCAGATAAATCACCGCAGCGACGAAAGAAGCTGCGCATTATAGACACCCCAACCAAACGCGCAAGAAAAAAGACAACTTCCCGCCACGACCACCCCTGAACACCCTGCGACGACGCCGAACACGCAGAAAAAAAACCACGACCGCCCCCGGCTTCT
>NZ_MBFM01000002.1:332893-421310 GCF_001696715.1 Thauera phenolivorans
GCAGAAAAAAAGCCAGGACCGCGCCTGGCTTCTTTCACGCATGGTGGGTGCTGACGGGCTCGAACCGCCGAACACCTCCTCGTTCACTCGGTGGCGACGCCCGGCAGCCGCACCTCCACTGCGTAGCGTTTGCGAAGTTCGGCGAGCAGCACGTCGAAGTCGCGTGCCCCGAGCAGCTGTGCGTACTGCT
Organism: Thauera phenolivorans; assembly: GCF_001696715.1. Classification (GTDB taxonomy): domain Bacteria; phylum Pseudomonadota; class Gammaproteobacteria; order Burkholderiales; family Rhodocyclaceae; genus Thauera; species Thauera phenolivorans. The sequence continues at coordinate 333,084 of NZ_MBFM01000002.1, forward strand.
CTCCCACCGCCTGAAGACGGGGGTCGTCTTCGGCCAGTTGCGGACGCTCGACGGCGTCGATGCGGTAGATCACATAATCGCCCTCGGGCAACGTCACCCCGACCTGGACCGGCAGCTTTCCCGTCGGCGCGCCGAAGACCGCCTGCATGGCCGCCGCGGGCAGGCTCGGGCCCCCCCGGCTCACACTGCGCGGATCGCTCCACGCGACACCGGCTTCTTCCCCTGCGTCGAGCCTTCCTAGGGCAGCGACGCCCTCCTTCGCGGCACTCGCTCTGGCCAGTTCCGCCCGCAGTTCGGATTCGATCTCCTTGCGCACGCTCTCGAGCGACAGCTGCGTCGCATCCTCGAACTCGGCGATCCGCGCCGCCACGAGGGTGTTCGAGCCGACCTCGATCGCATCGGTGTTGCGCTTGTTCTTGACCGCGTCGTCGGCAAAGAGCGCCGACAACAGGCGCTCGCTTCGATATGGACCGATGGAATCGCTGCCCTTCTCGATCCAGTCGGAGGTCTGGACCTGCACGCCGAGCACTTCGACCACCGGCTGGAGGCTATCGGGCTGCTCGTACACGGTGTTGGCGAAGATCTCGGCCTGCTCGGCGAACTGCCGGCCCGCCGCCTGACGCCGCAGATCGGCCTCGATCTCCCCACGCACCTCCTCGAACGGACGCACGCTGCTCGGCTTGATTGCGGTGACCTGGATGATGTGAAGCCCGAACTCCGATCGCACCGGCTCACCGATCTCGCCCTCCCTCTGGGTGAAGGCGGCGTCCTCGAAGGCCTGCACCATCGCGCCGCGCGCGAAGAAGCCGAGGTCTCCGCCGCGAGACGCCGATCCGGTATCGCTCGAATTCTCGCGCGCGAGCGCTTCGAAACGGGACGGGTCCTGTCGCAACTGGGCGAGCAGTTCGGCGGCCCGCGCGTTCACCGTGGCGACGTCCTCCTCGCTCGCATCGGCCGCGAGCTCCAGAAGAATGTGCCGCGCCTGCCGTTCCTCCGGCCGGCCGAAGCGATCCTGATTGCCTTCGTAGATGGCACGCACGTCGTCTTCCGCTATATCCACGCGCGCCTCGAGCGCCGCCTGATCGAACACGACGTACTCGGCTCGGACTCGGGCGGGGCGCTCGAAGCGGGCGCGGTTCTCCTCGTAGAACTTCTCGACCGACGTTTCGTCCAGGATCACCCGATCGACGTAGCGTGCAACCGGGAAGCGGGCCTCGCGCACGCGACGCTGCTCGAGCTGGGCGGCGAGGAAGCGCTCCGCGGAGGCCCTCGCGGGCAGCGCGGTCTCCCCCACCGGCAAGGCGAGCTGCTGGATACGCACGTCCTGCGCGAGACGCGCCTCGAACATCTGCGGACTCATGCCCTGGGCACTGAGCATGGTCTCGTAGCGTTGCAGGGAGAAGCGTCCGTCCTCCTGGAACGCAGGAACCTCCGCGATCGTTTGCTGCAGTTCCTGCGGCGTGACGACGAAACGGTTCTCGGCAGCGTAAAGCGCGAGCACGCGCTGGCTGATCAGGTTGTCGAGCACTGACCGACGAAAGCTGTCCGATTCGAGCATCGCGCGATCGAGTTCGCCACCCGCGCTGCGGATGCGATCCTGCTGATCACTCAAGGCCCGATCGAACTCCATCGCGCTGATCGTGGTTCCGCCGACCGTGGCGACATCGCTGCCGCCAGGACCGTCCGTGAAATAGGCATCCATGCCGAAGAAGGCGAAGGGAACGATGATGATCGCCAGGATCACCTGGGCAACGCGCTTGTTTTTACGAACGGACTCGAGCATCTTGATTTCCGGGCAAACCTGTTGGGGCACCACGGCGCTCGGGCCGCGGCGACAAAGGGCTGCAGTTTACACCGTATCCGGCCGACCTTCAGCGCACAGCGTTCGGCAGTTCACGTTGTCATATCCTGACTATAATTTCCCCATGCCCGCCGCCCCCTCCCGCTTCGTCCTGCTGACGCTCGCCTATGCACTGACGGGTTGGCTTTCGCTCGCCGTGGCGGTGCCGCCCGGATACGCCGCACCGGTCTTTCCGGCTGCGGGGCTCGGCCTTTCGGCGCTGCTGATATTCGGCACTCGCAGCTGGCCTGCGATCTTTCTCGGTTCGCTCGCCGTCCAGGCCGCGATCCTGCACGGCGACCAGGTCACCCGGCCGGAGGCGCTCAGCAGCCTGGCAGTTGCGCTCGCGGTGAGCCTGCAGGCGGTGCTCGGCGCCGCCCTCGCGCGCCGACTGGTCGGTTATCCCTGCCTGCTCGACACCCCGCGCTCGATCGTCCCCTTCCTGACGCTGGTCGCACCGCTCAGTTCGTTGATCGCGCCATGCATCGCGATTCCGGCGCTGTACGCCTCCGGCCGCCTGGCTGCCGGCGAGCTCGCCTTCAACGGGTGGATCTGGTGGATGGGAGACACCCTCGGCGTGCTGATCATGGCACCACTGATGTTCGCCTTGTTCGGTCAGCCCGCGGAGCACTGGCGTTCGCGGCGGCTGGGCGTGGCCGTGCCGCTGGCCGTGGCCCTGCTCCTGCTCGGGTTCGGCTTCCGCCAGTTGCTGCTGTGGGAGTCGGAGCGCGTCCAGGCGCAGTTCGACCGGGACGCCCGCCACCTGGCCGGCGAACTCGAGAAGCGACTGGGCACGCAGATCGACGTGCTGATGTCAATCGAGCGACTGATCATCGCCAGCGAGAACGTCACGCCGGCGGAGTTCCAGCAATTCGTCCAGCCCTGGCTCAGACGTCAACCGGATACGATCAATTTCACCTGGCGTCCGCTGGTCCCGTCCGTCGAACGTGCCGACTTCGAAGCCGCGGTGCGCGCGAGCGGCGAGCCCGGCTTCAGCATCCGCAGCCACAGCACGACGGGCCACATCCTGCGCGCCGGGCCGGCGCCCGAGTACCTGCCGGCGCTCTACGTGGAGCCCGCGGCGGACGCGACGCGCGTGCTCGGTATCGATGCCCTCAGCCTGCCGGCGACTTCCCGAGCGGTGGCGGAGACGCGGGCCACCGGCCTCCCGATTGCCACCGAAGGCCTCCTGCTCGCCGAAGAGCGGGCCAGCAAGACCGGAATCGTCGTCTTCCTCGCGGTTCGTGCGCCGCAGGACGACGGAACGATGCGGCTGCGCGGCGTCGTCGCCAGTGCGCTGCGCATGGACGACGTCCTTTCCAGGCTCGCGCGCGAGTCCGGCAGGCGCAACGTGGACGCCTGCCTGGTCGAAGTCGGCGGCGCCGACTCGTCCCGCCGCAGACTCGCCGGCCCGACGGGCTGCGCCGCCGACGATTGGCTTGCCGGCCCGGTCGGCCGCTCGTTCCCCTTTGAATTCGCCGGTCGCGAGTGGTCGCTCGATACCCGGGCGAACGAAGACTATCTCGCCGAGATGCGCAGCTGGGGCGTCTGGGCGACCGCGGCGGTGGCGCCGTTCGCGGTCGGTCTGCTGGGCGCTTTCCTGCTGGTGAGCACCGGCCAGCACCGACGCATCGCCACGCTGGTCGAGCAGCGCACGCGCGAGCTCGCCGAGGCGCAACGACTGGCACGGATGGGAAGCTGGGAGCTGGCCGCCGGGGAGGATCGGCTCCGTCGCTCCGCCGAGCTCGACTGCCTGCTCGCGCTGCCCGCCGGGCAGGGCCTCACGCTCGATGACCTGACGCAACGGGTCGTTCCGCGCGATCGCGCGGCCCTCGCGGACGCGCTCGAAACGGTCGGTCACGCGCCGGCCCGGATCAGCCTCGACTGCCGCATCAGCGACCTGCCTGCGCACGTACTGAACTTCTGCATCGAGAGCGAGTGGTCGGATGCCCGCATGGTCCGACTGCGCGGCACCGTGCAGGACGTGACCACCGCCCGCGAAGCGGAGGAACACATCAAGTACCTCGCCCGCTACGACACCCTGACCGGCCTGCCGAATCGGGCGACCTGGCTCGAGGGCGCCCACGCGGTCCTTCACGCCGCCCAGCGCCACGACGATACGATGGCGGTGCTCTTCATCGATGTCGACGAGTTCAAGGCGGTCAACGACACCTATGGCCACGACGTCGGCGACACTCTGCTCACTACGATCGCGAAGCGGCTGTCGAGCTGCATGCGCGAGGAGGATCTGCTTGCAAGGCTGGGTGGGGACGAGTTCGTCGCCCTTCTGACACGCATCGAACGCCGCCGCGACGCGGGGGCCGTCGCAGCCAAGATGCTGTCGGTGCTGAGCGAGCCGGTGGAGATCGGACACCGGCAGCTGCTCCCCTCGGTGAGCGTGGGCATCGCCTTCTATCCGTTCGACGGCACCACGATCGAACAGCTGCTGCGCAGCGCGGATGCGGCGATGTACCTCGCCAAGCAGGCGGGTCGCAATGCCTTCCGCTTCCGCACCGAACCACCCGACCTCGATGCCCTGCGCACGCCGGAACGCGACGAGGCCGCCGCCACCCCAGGGGATGACGGCGGCCTCGCGGACGAAGCGCTCAAGCGCTAGAGAGCGCGTTCGAAGTCGATACGGCCGTCGACCACGTCTACCCGGATCGTGTCGCGGGCGGCGAAGCGGCCTTCGAGGATCGCCTTCGACAGCGGGTTCTCGATCCGCTCCTGGATCGCTCGCTTCAGCGGGCGCGCACCGAATACCGGGTCGAATCCGACCTCGGCGATCTCCGCCAGCGCGGCATCGCTGACCTCGAGGCCCATCTCGAGCCTGCCCAGCCGTTTCTCCAGATACTTCAACTGGATGCGCGCGATGCTGGCGATGTTGCGCTCGTCGAGCGCATGGAATACCACCACCTCGTCGATCCGGTTGATGAACTCCGGACGGAAGAAGGTCTTCACCTCGGCCATCACCGCCAGCTTGATCACCTGGTAGTCGTCGCCCGCCATGGCCTGGATCATCTGACTGCCGAGGTTGGAGGTCATCACGATCACGGTGTTCTTGAAGTCCACCGTGCGCCCCTGGCCGTCAGTCATGCGGCCGTCGTCGAGCACCTGCAGCAGCACGTTGAACACGTCCGGATGCGCCTTCTCGACCTCGTCGAACAGGATCACGCTGTAGGGCTTGCGCCGCACCTGCTCGGTCAGATAGCCGCCCTCTTCGTAGCCGACGTAGCCCGGCGGCGCGCCGATCAGGCGCGCGACCGAGTGCTTCTCCATGAACTCGCTCATGTCGACCCGGATCAGGTGGTCCTCGGAATCGAACAGGAACTCGGCCAAGGTCTTGCACAGCTCGGTCTTGCCCACCCCGGTGGGGCCGAGGAAGAGGAAGGAGCCGTACGGCCGGTTCTCGTCCGAGAGGCCCGCGCGCGAGCGCCGGATGGCGTCGGACACCAGCCGCACCGCCTCGTCCTGGCCGACCACCCGCTGGTGCAGGCGCTCTTCCATCTTCAGCAGCTTCTCGCGCTCGCCCTGCATCATCTTGCTTACCGGGATCCCGGTCGCGCGCGACACCACCTCGGCGATCTCCTCGGTGCCGACCTGGGTGCGCAGCAGCTTGTTGGGGGCGGCGCCCTCGCCCGCCTGTTCGGCCGACTTCAGCTGCGTCTCGAGCTGCGGCAGCTTGCCGTACTGCAGCTCCGCCACCTTGTCGAGCTGGCCCTTGCGCTGAAAGTCCGCCATCTGCGCGCGCACCGCATCGATCTCTTCCTTGATGTGCGCCGATCCCTGGGCGCGCGACTTCTCGGCCTTCCAGATCTCCTCGAGATCGTTGTACTCGCGCTGCAGCTTCGTGAGTTCCTCCTCGATCAGCTGCAGGCGCTTGAGCGAGGCCTCGTCCTTCTCCTTCTTCACCGCCTCGCGCTCGATCTTGAGCTGGATCATGCGGCGGTCGAGTTTGTCCATGACCTCGGGCTTGGAGTCGATCTCCATCTTGATCCGCGCGGCCGCCTCGTCGATCAGGTCGATCGCCTTGTCCGGCAGGAAGCGATCCGTGATGTAGCGGTGCGAGAGCTCGGCCGCGGCGACGATCGCCGGGTCGGTGATCTCGACGCCGTGATGGATCTCGTACTTTTCCTGCAGGCCGCGCAGGATCGCGATGGTCGACTCCACCGAGGGCTCCTCGACCAGCACCTTCTGGAAGCGGCGCTCGAGCGCGGCGTCCTTCTCGATGTACTTGCGGTACTCGTTCAGGGTGGTGGCACCGATGCAGTGCAACTCGCCACGCGCCAGCGCCGGCTTGAGCATGTTGCCGGCGTCGATCGCACCCTCTGCCTTGCCCGCGCCCACCATGGTGTGCAGCTCGTCGATGAAGACGATGATGCGCCCCTCTTCCTGCGCGATCTCCTTCAGCACCGCCTTCAGGCGCTCCTCGAACTCGCCGCGGTACTTGGCCCCGGCGAGCAGCGCCGCCATGTCGAGCGACAGCACACGCTTGCCCTTGAGCGTCTCGGGCACCTCGTCGTTGACGATGCGCTGCGCCAGCCCTTCGACGATCGCGGTCTTGCCCACGCCCGGCTCGCCGATCAGCACCGGGTTGTTCTTGGTGCGGCGCTGCAGGATCTGGATCGCGCGGCGGATCTCGTCGTCGCGGCCGATCACCGGGTCGAGCTTGCCGCTGCGCGCGCGCTCGGTGAGGTCGAGGCAATACTTGTTCAAGGCCTCGCGCTGGCCTTCCGCCTCCTGGCTGTCGACCGCCGCGCCGCCGCGCACCGCCTCGATCGCCGCCTCGAGCGCCTTGCGGCCGAGGCCATGCTCCTTCAGCAAGCGGCTGGCCTCGCCCTTGTCGTCGGCAAGCGCGAGCAGGAACATCTCGCTGGCGATGAACTGGTCGCCACGCTTCTGGGCCTCGCGGTCGGTGACGTTGAGCAGGTTGTTGAGGTCGCGGCCGATGCCGACCTCGCCACCGTGGCCTTCGACCTTCGGCAGGCGCTCGATCGCCTTGGTGAGCGCGGCCTTCAGCGGCTGCACGTTGACGCCGGCGCGCTGCAGCAGCGAGGCGGTGCTGCCGTCCTCCTGCGCGAGCAAGGCGAGCAGCAGGTGAACCGGCTCGATGAACTGCTGATCGTTACCCACCGCGATGCTCTGGGCGTCGGCGAGGGCCTGCTGGAACTTGGTCGTGAGTTTGTCGAATCGCATGGCGCTCTTCCTCTGAAATCGGATCTGCACCCTATGTGGGGTGCATCGCTCCGCAATCAAGATGCCCGCTTCAGCCGCCCTTCTCTTGACTCCCCGGCAGCTGCGGATAACGGACGAAATCGATCAGTTCCTGCACCTCGGCCGAGGGCGGCCGGGTCAGCAGGCTGACGACCACGATCGTGGCGAAGCCGAGCGGCACGCCGAACACGCCGGCCGAGATCGGGTTGATCTCGAACCAGGCGTTCTCCATCGAGCCGCCGAAGAAGGGATGGGTGCGCACCGCGTACAGGAGCGTGACGCCGAGCCCGGCGAGCATGCCCGCGATCGCCCCCGGACGATTCGCGCGCCGCCAGAAGATGCCCAGCACCAGCGCGGGAAAGAAGGCGGCGGCGCCGATCGAGAAGGCCAGGCCGACCATGAACAGGATGTTGTCCGGGCGCAGCGAGGCCACCCAGGCGGCGACCACCGCCACCACCAGCAGCTGCGACTTCGAGATCACCAGCCGGCGGTGGGTGCTCGCCTCGGGGTTGATCACCTTGTAGTAGAGGTCGTGCGACAGCGCGTTCGAGATCGTCAGCAGCAGGCCGTCGGCGGTCGACAGCGCGGCAGCCAGCCCGCCCGCCGCCACCAGCCCGGAGATCACGTAGGGCAGCCCGGCGATCTCGGGCGTGGCGAGCATGATGACGTCGGTGTTTATGCTGAGCTCGGCCAGCTGCAGGATGCCGTCGCCGTTGAGATCGTCGATGCTGACCAGTCCGACCTTGCCCCAGGATGCGACCCAGTCCGGCAGCACCGCGAGACTCGAGCCCACCACGTTGGTGTACACCTCCCACTTCGCGAAGGCGGCATAGGCCGGCGCGGTGAGGTAGAGCAGCGAGATGAAGAACAGCGACCACAACACCGAGCGCCGCGCCGCCGCCACGCCCGGCGTGGTGTAGTAGCGCATCAGGATGTGCGGCAGCGCCGCCGTGCCGAGCATCAGCACGAAGGTCAGGGCGAGGAAGTTCCTGCGCGCCACCGTCGCGGCTTCGGGCGTATCGCCCGGATGCGCCTCGGCGTGGCGCGGCGGCGGTTGCGCGCGCTCGAGTGCCAGCGTCCGCTCGCGCGACCAGATCGCCCGCGCCTGGGCGGTGGTGCGGGGCAGCTCGCCGAGCTCGCGCTCGGTCTGGGCGATGTCGCGCGCGCCCGCGTTATCCAGTCGCAACTGGTTGAGCCGCTCGATCAGCGCCCGCCGCTCGTCCTCGAGCGACGCGGGCAGTGCCGCCATCTTGCGCGCGTACTCCTCGGCGCGCTGCTGGTACATCTGCCGCACCTCCAGCTCCGCGGGCGCATTGAACAACACCTCCTCGCGCTCGCCGATCTGCTGCACGACGCCGCCGTACATCAGCTGCGGCACCGGGATGCCGGTCATCTTGTAGGACAGGATCACCACCGGAACGAGGTAGGCGATGATCAGGATCACGTACTGCGACACCTGGGTCCAGGTCACCGCCCGCATGCCGCCCAGGAAGGAGCACACCAGGATCCCGGCGAGGCCGACGAAGAGGCCGATCTCGAACTCGATGTTGATGAAGCGGCTGGTCACCAGACCGACGCCGTAGATCTGCGCGACCAGATACACGAAGCTCGCCAGCATGGTGGCCGCCAGCCCGATCAGGCGTGCGGCGTTGCCCTCGTAGCGCGCACCGAGGAAGTCGGGGATCGTGAATTGGCCGAACTTGCGCAGGTAGGGCGCGAGCAGCAGGGCGACCAGCACGAAGCCGCCGGTCCAGCCGGTGACGAAGGCGAGCCCCTCGAAACCGGAAAAATACAGCGTGCCGGCGAGCCCGATGAAGGAGGCGGCGCTCATCCAGTCGGCGGCGGTCGCCATGCCGTTGAACACCGCCGGCACCCGACGCCCGGCGACGTAGTATTCGGTGACGTCGGAGGTGCGGCTGATGACGCCGATCGTTGCATACACCGCGATCGTCACGAACAGGAAGACGTGGCTGATCACCCGCTCGCTCAGGCCGTACTGCTCGCCGATCGCCAGCACCACGACGAAGAAGACGAAGGTGAGCGTGTACAGCGCGTAGTAGCGCCTGAGCTCGCGCGAGAACTGCCCAGGCATCAGCCCCGCCCCGCCCGCGCCGGCATCTCAGTACTTGATCCGGGCGTAGTAGGTCTGCTCGGCCGCTTCGCGCGCCTGGCGCAGGGTCACCACGCCCTTTTCCGCCAGCAGCGGGATCAGCTTCAGCAGCACCTCGGCGGTGACGATCGCGTCGCCGAGCGCGGTGTGGCGCCCGATGATCGTGAGCCCGAGCCGCTCGGCGATCGCCTCCAGGCGGTGCGAATCCTGGTTCGGGTGCACCACCGCCGACAGCAGCAGGGTGTCGAGCACCGGCTGGTCGAAGCGCAGGCCGGTCTCGGCTTCCTTGAGTTGCAGGAAGCGCATGTCGAAGGCGGCGTTGTGGGCGATCAGCACGGTGTCGGCGGCGAAGGCGTGGAAGGCCGGCAGCACCTTGTCGATGGTCGGCTGCCCGCGCAGCATCTCGCGCGTGATGCCATGGATCTTCGCCGACTCGGGCGCCAGCGGGCGGCGCGGATCGACCAGCTGTTCGAAGGACTCGCCACGCAGCAGCTTGCCGTTGAGCACGCGCGTCGCGCCGATCTGGATGATCTCGTCGCCCTGCGAGGGGTGAAGTCCGGTGGTCTCGGTGTCGAACACCGTATAGGTGAGCGCGGTGAGCGGCCGGTCATCGAGCGCGTGCGAGCGTTCGGACCACTGGAAGAGGTCGAAGTCGTAGTACTCGGGCCGGCTCTCGCCGCGCAGGAAGGTCTCTGACTCGACCTGCTCCTGCGGCCGGGCCGCCGGCAGCACGATGCGGAAGAAGGCACGGTGGCGCACCTTCTCGCGCTCGAGCCACATCTCCCCATCGTGGCGCTCGATGACGTCGCGCACGCTCAGCGGGGAGCGCTCGCCCTCCATGTTCATCGACTCGAGCTCCCAGCTCATCACCGTCTCGGTGCTCATCGCCTGCCCCGACCAGATCAGGTCGAGATGCACCAGGCGGCCGTGGGCGGTGAGGCGGAAGCGAACCTCGCGCACGCCGAACTCGTCCGACAGCCGGCTCGCGATGTAGGTCAGCGCCTGGATCAGCGAGAAGCTGTCGACCTTCAGCCAGATCGCCTCGTCGACCTCCTCGAGTTTGGTCGGCAGCGACAGCCGCTCCTCGATGCGCCGGCGGGCCGCCGCGATCAGGTCGGAACCGAGCATCTCCTCGAGCGGCCAGCGCGCCTTCAGCGAGTCGGCGAACTCGCGCGCGGTGTCGTCGAGGCGGGCACTCATCGCCTCCACCTCGTCGCGTACCACCTTGCGGAAGCGTCGCCGCATGTCGTCGGTGAGATCCTCGTATTCGAGCATGTCGGCCGCGGCGCGCACGTTGCCGAGCGAGGCGCGGTTGCCCTCGGTCAGGTTGTGCAGCATCTGGTCGCGGCGCGACTCGGTCTCGAAGGTGCGGGTGATGTTGTCGAGCATCAGGATGAAGCCGGTGATCGTGCGGGCGGTGGGGACCTCCGCCTCGGCAGCCTCGAGGGCGTCGACGGGCAGCGCCGCCTTCGCCTCGCCCCCCGCCTCCTCCCCCGCCATCGCCGGCTCTGCCGCCAGCACCGGCGCCATCTGCACCCGCAGCAGCTGGCCGGCGCGCGTCGTGGTGACGAAATTGGCCTGCGCCTGGCCGCAGCGTTTCAGGCGCTGCTGGATCGTGTCGAGCGCGTGGGCGATCATGGTGCGGTCGAACACGCCGTAGATCGAACGCCCCAGCCCGATCAGCTCACCGCCGCCCGCCACCGCAGGCGCGTCCGACAGGGCGCGGAACTGCAGCCGCGCGCGGTTGTTGTAGAGCAGGATGCGGCCATCGAGGTTGCACACCACGACGCTCTGGGTGAGCTCGGACATCAGCGCGGCGAGCCGGTTGCGCTCCTCCTCGATCGAGGCCTTTGCGCGGCCGATCTGCGCTTCCACGTCCGCCGTCAGGCTGTCGCGCTGTTCGGCGAGCTCGTTGACCGCGCGCGCCAGCAGCTGCACTTCGGGCGGCCCCTCGGGTTCGACCCGGAAGCCCCGGTTGGCGCCGAGCATCAAACGCAGGTTCTCCGCCATGCGCAGCAGTCCCTGCACGTACTGCCGGAACAGGCCGCGCAGCACCGCGACCCCGGCGCCGAAGCCCACCAGCGTCAGCAGGGTGCCGATCGGCAGGTGCGGGGTGACGACATCGACCAGCACCTGCCGATCGGCACCCTTGGTCTCGAGCCACACGAACATCGCGGTGAGCAGGAAGGGGCCGGTCATCAGCAGACCCAGCACGATCACCGAGAGGATGAAGCGCATGCGGGCGGACATCGCTCAGCGCTCCAGCAGCTCGCGCACCCGCTCCACCAGCTCCTTCGTCGCGAAGGGCTTGGTCATGTAGGCATCGGCACCGAGTGCGAGGCCCTTCGCCACCTCGGTGTCCCTGCCTTTCGCGGTGAGCATGAGGATGCGGATGTCCGCCAGCGCCGGGTCGGACTTGATCTCCTGGCAGACCTCGAAGCCGCTCTTCTTCGGCATCATCACGTCGAGCAGCACAAGATCCGGGCGGTCGCCGCGGATGCGCTGCACGGCCTCATCGCCGTCGTTGGCGATCAGCACGTCGAAGCCCTCGCGCTTCATCAGGAACTCGAGCGAAATGACGATGTTCGGCTCGTCGTCGGCAATCAGTATTTTTTTGGCCATGCGTCTCCCCCCGAGGGCGTCATTCTAAGTCATTGATCGGCGGCCGCCGACGCCAGCGGCAACTCGAAGGAAAAGGTCGCCCCCTCCCCCGGCGTCGACTCGAGCCACAGCCGGCCGCCGAAATGCTCGACGATCTGCCGGCTGATCGGCAGCCCCAGGCCGGTGCCTTGCGGACGTGAGAGCGAATCGCCGCCCTGGCGGAACTTCTCGAACACCACCCCCTGCTGGGCCGGCGGGATGCCCGGCCCGTTGTCGCGCACATCGACGCGGATCCGCTCCCCATCGCAGCCGAGCGAGACCCAGACCTTGCCGCCCGGCACCGGCACGAACTTGGCCGCGTTCGAGAGCAGGTTCAGCACCACCTGCAGCAGGCGGTCGCGGTCGGCGCGCAGGCTGGGCACCGCATCGGGCAGCGCCAGTTCCACGATCGCGCCGCGATCCCGCATCAATTGCGCGGTGGTCTCCACCGCATGCTGCACGAGCTCGCGCATGTCGAGGTCGGTATTGTGCCATTCGGCATGACCCGACTCGATCTTCGCGAGGTCCAGCACCTGATTTACCAGACGCGACAGGCGTTCGGTTTCGGACACGATGATGCCGAGGAAGCGCTGCCGGCTGTCGATGTCGATGTCGGGGTCGTCCACCATCATCTCCGACAGCGCCCGGATCGAGGTCAGCGGCGTGCGCAGCTCGTGCGTCACCGAGGACATGAAGTCGTCCTTGAGGCGGTCGAGTTCCTTCAGCTGCTCGTTGGCGGCGCGCAGCTCCGCGGTCGCGGCCTCGAGCGCGCGCGACTTCTCCTCCAGCTGATGCGAATACGCGCGCACCTGGGAGGCCTCGTCGAGGATGTTCATCACCTCGTCGAGGCCGAGCGGCTCCTCCTTCACCACGGTCGACACCATCACCCGCGCCGAGGCGCTGCCGATCGCGCCCGCGAGCAGGGTCTCGGCGAAATGCACGAGTTCGGGATCGGCCTTGAGCTGGTCGATGCCGCTCAGGCCGTGCGAGCGCGCATAGGCGGCGAAGGCATCGCGGGTGCGCCGTTCGCCGAGAAAGCGCGCCACCAGCGGCAGCAGCTCGCGCACCTCGGCGCCCGCGCGCCAGAAACTGGTCGGCACCGACTCGCCGCGGCGGAAGATGTCGACGAAGAGCGTGCCCTGGCTCGCCTCCTGCCCGGTGGGCGCGCGCAGCAGCGACACGCCCAGGTAGCAGCCGATGTTCGCGAGCAGGCTCCAGAATAAGGCGTGGCTGACGTTGTCGATGCCGCCGAGGCCGAACAGCTGCTCGGGCATCAGCAGGCCGATGCCGAACGGGCCCGCGTCGAGAAAGTCGCGCGCGAGCCAGCCGGACTTGGCGAAGGACGGCAGCAACAGGGTGTAGGCCCACACCGCGAAGCCCGCCGACAGGCCGGCGAGCGCACCCTCCCGGGTGCCGCCGCGCCAGTACATCCCGCCGAGCACCGCCGGCGCGAACTGCGCCACCGCGGCGAAGCTGATCAGGCCGATGCTCACCAGCGCATAAGCCTCGCCGGCGAGCCGGAAGTAGAGATAGCCGAGCAGCAGCACGACGACGATCGCGCCCCGCCGGATCCCGAGCAGCAGGCCGGTGAGATCGCGCCGGGCGGCGAGGCCGAAGCGGCGCACATGCAGCAGCATCGGCATCACCAGGTCGTTGCAGACCATGGTCGACAGGGCGATCGCCTCCACGATCACCATCCCGGTCGCCGCCGACAGGCCGCCGACGAACACCAGCAGTGCGAGCGCCGCCTGGTCGTGGGCGAGCGGCAGGGTGAGCACGAAGGTGTCGGGATCGACGGTGCCGCGACCGAAGTGCAGCAGCCCGCCGAGCGCGATCGGAATCACGAAGATGTTGATCGCGAGCAGATAGGCGGGAAACAGCCAGGTGGCGCGGCGCAGATGCTGCTCGTTGACGTTCTCCACCACCATGATCTGGAACTGGCGCGGCAGGAAGATCACCGCCAGCCCCGCCAGCACGACGTGGGCGAACCAGCCGCCGTAGCCGATGCTGCCGGTACCGTCGAAGACCAGCACGCCGGCGAGATCCGGTTCCGCGACGGCGCGTGCGTAGAGGTCGCCGAAGCCGTCGTAGAGCACGAAGGTGACGTAGATGCCGACGGCGAGGAAGGCGAGCAGCTTGACCACCGACTCGAAGGCGATCGCCGCCACCATGCCCTCGTGGCGCTCGGTGGTGTCGAGATGTCGGGTGCCGAACAGGATGGTGAACAGCGCCAGCGTCAGCGCGATGTAGAGCGTACCGTCGGTCCACCAGCCGCTGTCGACCGCCCCCTCGCCGTCGCGAAGCGCGCCGAGCTCGCCCACCAGCAGGCCATAGCCGCTCGAGATCGCCTTCAGCTGCAGGGCGATGTAGGGCACGGTGCCGACCACCGCGATGATCGTCACCAGGCCGCCGAGCAGGTGGCTCTTGCCGTAGCGCGAGGCGACGAAGTCGGCGATCGAGGTGATCCGATGGGTGCGGGCGATGCGGATCATCTTCAGCACCACCAGCCAGGCGAGCGACATCGCGAGCGTGGGGCCGAGATAGGTGGGCAGGAACCAGATGCCGCCCGAAGCGGCCCGTCCGACGCTGCCGAAATAGGTCCACGCGGTGCAGTAGACCGCGATCGAGAGCGCGTAGGTCCACGCGTTGGAAATGATCGAGCGTCCCTGGTCGGCGCGGCGGTCGCCGAAGTAGGCGACGGCGAACAGCACCAGCAGGTAGCTGAAGGATGCTGCGACGATCAGCCAGCCGGGCAGCATCGGCGACTCCGGATCAGCGTGCGCCGCGCTCGGCGATCCACGCGATCACCAGGATCAGCGCCGCCCACACGACGAACACATAGAAATGGAGAAGCGGCACGCCCCATACACGCAGCGGGCGGTCGAACAGCGACAGCAGCGGAAAGTCGAACAGCAGAACGCCGGCGAGAAAGACCGCGACCAGCCGCTGTCCCGCGAGTCCCTTGCGCATCATTCGCATCCCCTCCCGACTGCGGTGAGCGAATCATACCTTGAGTGCGAACGCGCCCGCCGCTCTTGCCGGCGGACTGGGCGCGTTGCGTGATGCACGGGCGCGACTTGCGCGCGCCCCATCCCCTGATTTCCCGCCGCTGGATGCCGGCGGGCCTCCCCTCCCGTCATTCGGTGGCGTGCCGGGCCGTGCGGCCCGGCAGCCATCCTCAGCCCTTGAGCTGCTCGAGAATCGCCGGGTTTTCCAGGGTCGAGGTGTCCTGCAGAATGTCCTCGCCCTTGGCAAGCTGACGCAGCAGACGGCGCATGATCTTGCCCGAGCGCGTCTTCGGCAGGTTCTCGCCGAAACGGATGTCCTTCGGCTTGGCGATCGGGCCGATCTCGTGGCCGACCCAGTTCTGCAGCTCCTTGATCACCTTGGCCGCCTCGTCCCCGGTCGGGCGCGCGCCCTTCAGGACCACGAAGGCCACGATCGCCTCGCCGGTGACGTCGTCGGGACGTCCCACCACCGCGGCTTCGGCGACCGACTCGTGCGCGACCAGCGCCGATTCGATCTCCATCGTGCCCATGCGGTGACCGGAGACGTTCAGCACGTCGTCGATGCGGCCGGTGATGGTGAAGTATCCGGTGTCGACATCGCGGATCGCGCCGTCGCCCGCGAGGTAGAGCTTGCCCTTGAAGTCATCGGGGTAATACGACTTCTTGAAGCGCTCGGGATCGCCCCAGATGGTGCGGATCATCGCCGGCCACGGACGCTTCACCACCAGGATGCCGCCCTGGCCCCAGGGCACTTCGGTACCGGTCTCGTCGACCACGGCGGCCATGATGCCCGGGAAGGGCAGCGTGCAGGAGCCCGGAACCATCGGCGTCGCGCCCGGCATCGGGGTGATCATGTGCGCGCCGGTCTCGGTCTGCCAGAAGGTATCCACGATCGGGCAGTTACCGCCGCCGACGTTCTGGTAGTACCACTCCCACGCGGCGGGGTTGATCGGCTCGCCCACCGAGCCGAGCAGGCGCAGGCTCGACAGGTCGTACTTGGTGGGGTGCACCTCGGGATTGTTGTCGGCGGCCTTGATCAGCGAGCGGATCGCGGTCGGCGCGGTGTAGAAAATGCTGACCTTGTGGTCCTGGATCATCTTCCAGAAGCGGCCGGCGTCCGGATAGGTCGGCACGCCCTCGAACACGATCTCGGTCGCGCCGCAGGCGAGCGGACCATAGGTGATGTAGGTGTGACCGGTGACCCAGCCGATGTCGGCGGTGCACCAGAAGACGTCTTCCGGCTTGATGTCGAAGGTGTACTTCATCGACATCATCGCCTGCAGCAGATAGCCGCCCGACGAGTGCTGCACGCCCTTCGGCTTGCCGGTCGAGCCCGAGGTATAGAGCACGAACAGCGGATGCTCGGCCTCGACCCACTCCGGCTCGCAGGTCTCGGACTGGCTGGCGACGATGTCGTCCAACCAGACGTCGCGGCCGTCGACCATCGTGACCTCGCCGCCGGTGCGCTTGACCACGACGACGTTCTGCAGGCAGTCGGTGCCGCCGAGCGCGAGCGCCTCGTCGGCGATCGGCTTGAGCGGCAGCGCCTTGCCGCCGCGATGCTGGCCGTCGGAGGTGATCAGCACCTTGGCGCCGGCGTCCTCGATGCGGTCGCGCAGGGCATGGGCGGAGAAGCCGCCGAATACGATCGAGTGGGTGGCGCCGATGCGGGCGCAGGCCTGCATCGCGACCACGCCTTCGATCGACATCGGCAGGTAGATGACGACACGATCGCCCTTCTGCACACCGAGCGAGCGCAGCGCGTTGGCGAACTTGCTCACGCGGGCGAGCAGATCCTTGTAGGTGACGCGGGTGACGTCGCCCTTGTCGCCCTCGAAGATGATCGCGACCTTGTCGCCGAGGCCGTTATTGACGTTGCGATCGAGGCAGTTGTAGGAGACGTTCAGCTTGCCGTCGGCAAACCACTTGAAGAAGGGCGCGTCGCTCTCGTCGAGCACCTTGGTGAAGGGCTCCTTCCACTCCAGCATTTCGCGGGCATGGCGGGCCCAGAAGCCTTCGTAGTCGTCCTCGGCTTCCTTGCACAGGGCGCGATAGGCATCCATCCCGGCAATCGCCGCATTCTTGACGAATTCTTCCGACGGTTGGTACACGCTCAGTTTCTGCTCGTTCGACATACTCACCTCTCCTCGACTGATCGATTGTTCTTCAAGCGAACCACACAGCCCGACCGGTTGGTTCCGGCCTGGAATTGCTCTTGTCACGACGCTGGATGGGCCGATCGCGTTCGGCCCGTATTAAAGATTAGCTAACTTACAAAGGACTTACACTGCCGATCACAGCACCAACACCTCGTACCAGCGGCGACCGCGGCGTCCCCTCCCCCGCAGATGCTAGAATTCCGGCCGCCCGGCGCGGCCGCGCCGCAACCCGCTCTCACGGAGACCAGCCCATGACCGTAATTCGCGAAGAAGACCTGATCCAGTCCGTCGCGGATGCCTTCCAGTACATCAGCTACTACCACCCGCTCGACTATATCAAGGCGCTCGGCGAAGCGTACGAGCGCGAGGAAAGCCCGGCGGCGAAGGACGCGATCGCGCAGATCCTGACCAACTCGCGCATGTGCGCCGAGGGCCATCGACCGATCTGCCAGGATACCGGCATCGCGGTGGTATTCCTCAAGGTTGGCATGAATGTGCAATGGGACGCCCGCATGAGCGTCCAGGAAATGGTCAATGAGGGCGTGCGACGCGCCTACCTCAACCCGGACAACAAGCTGCGCGCCTCGGTGCTGCTCGATCCCGCCGGCAAGCGCCAGAACAGCAAGGACAACACCCCGGCGGTGGTCCACTACGAGATCGTCCCCGGCGACGACGTGGAAGTGATCTGCGCGGCAAAGGGCGGTGGCTCGGAGAACAAGTCGAAGCTGGCGATGCTCAACCCGTCCGACTCGATCGTCGACTGGGTGCTGAAGACCGTCCCGACCATGGGCGCCGGCTGGTGCCCGCCCGGCATCCTCGGCATCGGCATCGGCGGCACCCCCGAGAAGGCCATGCTGCTGGCCAAGGAATCGCTGATGGCGCCGGTCGACATCCACGAGCTCAAGGCCAAGGCCGCCTCCGGCGCCGAGCTGAGCCGGGTCGAGGCGCTCCGCCTCGAACTGCTCGAGAAGGTCAACGCGCTTGGTATCGGCGCGCAGGGCCTCGGCGGCCTCACCACCGTGCTCGACGTCAAGATCATGGACTACCCGACCCACGCCGCTTCGCTGCCGGTGGCGATGATCCCGAACTGCGCCGCTACCCGCCACGTGCACTTCCACCTCGACGGCTCGGGCCCGGCGAAGCTCGAAGCGCCCCGGCTCGAAGACTGGCCGCAGGTCACCTGGAAGGCCGATACCAACGTCGCCACCCGGGTCAATCTCGACACCCTCACCAAGGAGGAAGTCGCCTCCTGGAAGCCGGGTCAGATCCTGCTGCTCAACGGCAAGATGCTCACCGGCCGCGACGCCGCGCACAAGCGCATCGCCGACATGCTCGAAAAGGGCGAGAAGCTGCCGGTCGATTTCACCAACCGCGTCATCTACTACGTCGGCCCGGTCGACCCGGTGCGCGATGAGGTGGTCGGCCCCGCCGGTCCTACCACCGCCACCCGCATGGACAAGTTCACCCGCATGATGCTGGAGAAGACCGGCCTCATCTCGATGATCGGCAAGTCCGAGCGCGGCCCGGTCGCGATCGAGGCGATCAAGGACAACCAGTCGGCCTATCTGATGGCGGTCGGCGGCTCCGCCTACCTGGTGTCGAAGGCGATCAAGGAAGCGAAGGTCGTCGGCTTCGAGGACCTGGGCATGGAAGCGATCTACGAATTCACCGTGCAGGACATGCCGGTGACGGTCGCGGTGGACGCCACGGGCAGCAGCGTGCACGAAACCGGCCCGAAGGAGTGGCAGGCGAAGATCGGCAAGATCCCGGTTACCGTCGCCTGACGATCGCGGTTCTCCAGCCATCTGCGCCGCCCGGTTTCGACCGGGCGGCTTTTTTTTGTAACCGCCCGAAAGCAGCGCCAAGTGCTGCACAATGGCACTGCCAAGACATGGCGGCGAACCTCAGCGGCGCGTTCGCGGAGCTCGGAAAAAAATTCTCGATTTTTGAACTTAATCTGCTAGATTTCCGCTCCCCATAAAATTTTTTGCTAGGAGGCTGAATCTTGAACCCGAACATCCCCATGGACAGCCCGGAGATGGCGCGCAAGCGGCGCAGTACCATCACCTGGGTGATCGCCCTCGCCTTCGTCGGCCTGGTTTTCGATGGTTATGACCTCGTCGTCTACGGCGCCGTTCTGCCCGGCTTCATGGGCCCCGACTCCGCCAAATGGATCGGCGACCATGCGCTGACGCCGAAGGATGCCGGCATGCTCGGCTCGTACGCGATGATCGGCATGATGCTCGGTGCCCTCATTGCCGGCACCCTGGGCGACCTGATCGGTCGCCGCAAGGTGATGATCGGCGCCATCGCCTGGTTCTCGATCGGCATGGCCGTGTCGGCGATGGCCGAATCGCTCACCGCCTTCGGCATCTGGCGCTTCATCACCGGCCTCGGCGTCGGCGCGCTGGCCGGCACCACGGGCGCGATGGCGGCCGAATTCGCCCCGCCGGGCAAGAAGAACCTGGCCACCGCCTTCACCTATGCGGGCATCCCGCTGGGTTCGCTGCTGTCGGCGCTGCTGGCGATCTTCCTGCTGCCGATCATCGGTTGGCGCGGCATGTTCCTGATCGGTGCGCTGCCGCTGGTCACCCTGCTGCCGCTGGCGATCTGGAAGCTGCCCGAGTCGGTGGCCTGGCTGGCCTCGCGCGGCCGCCTGGACGAAGCCCGCCGCGTCTCCGAGCGCACCGGCGTGCCCATCCCCGAGACCGAGATCAAGCCGCAGCAGAGCGCCGCGGCCAATGCCGCCGACGAGCGCGCGGGCTGGGCGGGTCTGTTCACCGTCTATCTCGTCCCGGCGATCGTCATCGGCTTCGTGTCGGCGTTCTGCCTGCTGCTGGTCTATTCGCTCAACACCTGGCTGCCCAAGATCATGCTGCCGATCATGGGCCAGAACGGTTCGCTGGCCTTGCTGCTGGTGCTCAACGCCGGCGCCATGGTGGGGACGCTGTACGGCTCCACGCTGGCCGACAAGCACAGCCCGCAACGCATCGTGGCGCTGGGCTTCCTGGTCGGTGCGCTCGCCATGGGGGCCATCGGTCTGATCGCCGCCACGATCGACGTCCCGGCCGTCGCCAAGGCCGGCGAGGTTCAGCAACTCGCTAACGTCAGCGTGCTCGTCGTGGGCCTGCTGCTGCTCACGATCGCGATCACCGGTCTGGGGACCTCGGGGACGCAGACCCTGATCTACGGCCTGGCCGCCAACTACTACCGCACCAACGTCCGTGGCGCCGGTGTGGCCTGGACGGCTGCTTTCGGCCGTATCGGCGGCATCTTCGGGCCGATCTTCGGTGCCTTCCTGGCGGTCAAGTTCGCCGGCGAGCTGCACAGCATCTTCTATGTGCTCGGTGGCATCAGCCTGATCGGTCTGGTCCTCACGCTGATCATTCCGAAGGGCAAGGCCGAAGCGGTTGCGCAGGCGATGGGACCGACCACGGCGCCCGCGGCTGCCGTGTCCGCCAGCAAGTCCCGGCTCTACGGCACGATCATGGCCGTGGTCGATCACACCGGCAACAAGCTGACCCGCGAGCGGATCTCCGAGTTCGTCTCGCTGACCGGCTCGAAGGTCCATCTGGTGTATCTCGCGCCGGAGCACGTTCTTTCCGCCGAGGTCAGCGAGACCGACAAGCTCATCGATCCGAAGCACGTGGCGAACCTGCAGGAGTATGTGAACGAGGTCAACGCGCAGGGCGTCCCGACCGAAGGCCGGGTCCTGACGGCCACGCTGTACGACCGCGGCAAAGCGGTGGTCGATCTGGCCGGGCAGCTGGGCTGCGACCTGATCATCCTCAACACCGAGGAAGGCGGCCAGCGCGCCAAGGCCGAGCTCGCGCAAGAGGTGGCCAAGCAGAACCCGAAGATGGCGGTGCTGATCGCACGCTCCACGCGCTAAGCGAAACCGCATCAGGACGCCAGCCCCGACCGTCAAGGTCGGGGCTGGCTTTTTTTGCGTCCACGATCGACGACGGTCTGCGGGCGATCCGAGCTGCTATCGCCCCGGGGGCAGGGCCCCTACAGGCGAAAAAAAAGCGACCCGATGGGTCGCTTTTCTGCCCTTGCGCGGGACGGACTTACCTGCCGCTGGCGTGCTCGGACAGCTTCAGCCAGGTGTCGACCACCGTATCCGGGTTCAGCGAGATGGTCTGGATGCCTTCGTCCATCAGCCACTCGGCGAGGTCCGGATGATCCGACGGGCCCTGGCCGCAGATGCCGACATACTTGCCCATCTTGTTCGCCGCCTGGATCGACATCGACAGCAGCTGCTTCACCGCCGGGTCGCGCTCGTCGAAGGCGTGCGCCACCAGGCCGGAGTCGCGGTCGAGGCCGAGGGTGAGCTGGGTGAGGTCGTTCGAGCCGATCGAGTAGCCGTCGAAGTGCTCGAGGAACTGCTCGGCGAGGATCGCGTTCGACGGGATCTCGCACATCATGATCAGCTTGAGATCGTTCACGCCGCGCTTCAGGCCGTGCTCGGCGAGGAGATCCACCACGCCCTTCGCCTCTTCGACGTTGCGCACGAACGGAATCATGATCTGCACGTTGGTCAGGCCCAGCTCGTTGCGCACCTTCTTCATCGCCGCCACTTCCATCTCGAAGCAGTCGCGGAAGCTGTGGGCGATGTAGCGCGAGGCGCCGCGGAAGCCGAGCATCGGGTTCTCTTCTTCCGGCTCGTAGATCTCGCCGCCGAGCAGCTTGCGGTACTCGTTCGACTTGAAGTCGGACATGCGCACGATCACGGGCTTCGGATAGAAGGCCGCGGCGATGGTCGCCACGCCCTCGACCAGCTTCTCGATGAAGAACTGCTTCGGCGTCGCATAGCCGCGCGAACGGCGCTCGATCTCGGCGCGCAGGCCGGCGGGGACCTGGCTCAGCTCGAGGATGGCCTTCGGGTGGATGCCGATCATGTTGTTGATGACGAACTCGAGGCGGGCCAGACCGACGCCACCGTTGGGGATCTGCGCGAACTCGAAGGCGAGTTCCGGATTGCCCACGTTCATCATGATCTTCACCGGGATCTCGGGCAGATGGCCCATGTCGGTGGTGACGACCTCGAACTCGAGCTTGCCGCGATACACGTAACCGGTATCGCCCTCGGCGCAGGACACGGTGACCGAATCACCCTCCTGCAGCACCTCGGTGGCGTTGCCGCAGCCCACGATCGCCGGAATGCCCAGCTCGCGCGCGATGATCGCCGCGTGGCAGGTTCGGCCGCCGCGGTTGGTGACGATCGCGCTGGCGCGCTTCATCACCGGCTCCCAGTTGGGGTCGGTCATGTCGGTGACCAGGATGTCGCCGGCCTGCACGCGGCTCATCTCGGAGGCGTCGCCGACCACGCGCACGGTGCCGGCGCCGATCTTCTGGCCGATCGCGCGGCCGTGGGTCAGCGCCTTGCCGTACTGCTTGAGGCGGTACTTCTCCATCACCAGGCCGTCGTCCTGGCTCTTCACCGTTTCGGGGCGCGCCTGCAGGATGTACAGCTTGCCGTCGACGCCGTCCTTGCCCCACTCGACGTCCATCGGGCGACCATAGTGCTTCTCGATGATCACCGCGTAGCGGGCCAGCTCGAGCACGTCCTCGTCGGTGAGCGAGAAGCGGTTGCGATCGGCCTCGGGCACGTCGACCGTGCGCACCGAGCGGCCGGCGACGGCCTTGTCGGTGAACACCATCTTGATCAGCTTGGAGCCGAGGTTGCGGCGGATCACCGCCGGCTTGCCGAGCGCCAGGGTGGGCTTGTGGACGTAGAACTCGTCCGGGTTCACCGCGCCCTGCACCACCGTCTCGCCGAGGCCGTACGAGGCGGTGATGAACACCACCTGATCGAAGCCCGATTCGGTGTCGATCGAGAACATCACCCCCGAGGCGCCGGAATCGGAGCGCACCATGCGCTGCACGCCGGCCGACAGCGCGACGTCGGCGTGGGCGAAGTTCTTGTGCACCCGGTAGGAGATCGCGCGGTCGTTGTACAGCGACGCGAACACCTCCTTCATCGCGTGCAGGATGTTCTCGTAGCCGTGGATGTTCAGGAAGGTTTCCTGCTGGCCGGCGAAGGAGGCGTCCGGCAGGTCTTCGGCGGTCGCCGACGAGCGCACCGCGAAGCTGCCCTCCCCTTCGGCGGTGAGCGCCTCGTAGGCGGCCTTGATCTCGGCCTCGAGCTTCGGCGGGAACGGGGTATCGACGATCCACTGGCGGATCTCGGCGCCGGTCTTCGCCAGCGCATCGACGTCGTCCACGTTCAGCGCGTCGAGCGCGGCGTTGATGCGATCGGCCAGGCCCTCGTGGGCGAGGAATTCGCGATACGCGTCGGCGGTCGTGGCGAAACCACCCGGGACCCGCACGCTTGCCGGCAGTTGGCTGATCATCTCGCCGAGCGAGGCGTTCTTGCCGCCTACGAGTTCGACGTCAGACATGCGCAGTTCATTGAAGGGAATGACGTAGCGGGTCATGAGTGGCCTTCCGAAAAAAGTAAGAAGAAAGCAAAATGCAATTTTAACGGGTTTTTGTGCTGCACCGCACGGCAGGGTTTGCCCCAATGCTGCGGCCGGCCCCAAGCCAAACGAGACAGGACACCATGAGCGAGCCCGACATCCGCACCGTATTCTTTGTCTCCGACGGCACCGGCATCACCGCGGAAACCCTCGGACACAGCCTCCTCGCGCAGTTTCCGGACGCGCGCTTCCGCCAGGTCCGCGCGCCCTTCGTCGACGGCATCGACAAGGCGATCGAGTGCGCGAACCAGATCCGCGAGGCCGCCCGCGAAGACGGCGTGCGACCGATCGTCTTCAGCACCCTGGTCAATGCGGACACGGTTGCTGCATTGCACAAGGCAGATGCCCTCTATCTCGACCTGTTCGAAAGCTTCATCGGTCCGCTCGAGTCCGAGCTCGGCCAGCGCTCCACCCACACCGTCGGCCGCTTCCACGGCATCACCGACAGCATCGACTACAAGATGCGCATCGAGGCGATCAACTTCGCGATGGCTCACGACGACGGCGTCTCCACCGACGGCGAGCTGTCCGAGGCCGACGTGATCCTGGTCGGCGTGTCGCGCTCGGGGAAAACCCCCACCAGCCTCTACCTGGCGCTTCAATTCGGTGTCAAGGCCGCCAATTATCCGCTCATTCCCGAAGATTTCGACCGCAACAAGCTGCCCGGCGACCTCGTCCGCTACCGCGGCAAGCTGTTCGGCCTCACCATTTCGCCCGAGCGGCTGTCGCAGATCCGCCAGGAGCGCCGCCCCAACAGCCGCTACGCCTCGCTCGAGAACTGCCGCTACGAGATCGACGCCGCCCACCGTCTGATGCGGCGCGAGAACATCCGCTGGCTCGACTCCACCACCAAGTCGATCGAGGAAATCTCCGCCACCATCCTGCAGACCGTGCGGGTGCACCGCCCCGGATTCTGACGCGGGAGTCCCGGCCGGCTTGGGCTAGAATGTGCGGTCCTCGGCGGCGCGCTCATTCCGCCGCCGAAGCTGGAATCACCCAAGGACTCAACATGAAAAGAACGCGCCTGAAGCGCCGTGGCGGCCTCGCCCGCAACGCCGAACACCTCGCCTGGCTCGCCACCGGCCTCGCCGCCTCCGGCAGCCGCATCGAGGACCGCTACTGGGACCTGCGCCTCGCCGCGGCGATCGACCTGGCCCTCGAGGAACACGACGAAGAAGGCATCAACGCCGCGCTCGACCACCTCTTCAGCGTCGATGCCCGCGCCTACGACGAACTGGCCGACGCGGTCGAGTCGCGCGCCGAGTCGGCCGCCGGCGCCTCGCAGGAATTCGACACCCTCCTGCTCGCCGCGCCGGTGCTCGCCTGGTCGCGCTACCGCATCCCCGCCAACGCCATCCCCGCCGCGGTGCTCGCCAACCTGCGGGTGCATCTGCAGGCCCACGTGCTCGCCAGCGGCGCCCGCCTCGCGATCGCCGACTTCCTCTTCAGCCCCGACCAGCTGCCGCAGGGCTACTGCGACACCGCCGACTTCGCCCGTGCCCTGGTCGGCGCCGCGATCGGGCAGAAGAACCTGCCGATCGAGACCGAAGGCCTGCCCGAGACCACCCAGTTCCTCTCCGACACCCGCTACCTGCTCGCCGCGGTCGCGGTGCCGCGCGGCGAAGCGATCTTCCGCTGGCAGGAGAAGGACGGCAGCCGCGACGACGCGCTCGCCCAGTGGCGCCAGCAGGGCGGCGCCTGCCTCGCCCCGCTGCTGCCCGGCTGCGCCACCGACCTCGTGCTGCCCGAGGCCTATTTTTCCGCCAGCCGCGCCGCGGAAAAGGCCAGCCGCCCCTACTCGGTGCGCGCCTCGGTCGCCTTCCTGGGCACCGCGCTCGAGACCCCGGCAGCCAACCTGCGCGCCACCATCGCTCCCTTCTGGGACCGCGACCTCGAGGAATACCGCATCGGCCTGAGCGTGCGCGGCAGCGAGCAGGTGGTGCACGGCATCGTCTGGCCGCTGCTCGGCGACGAGACGGACAACAGCGACTGCGTCACCGAGATCGAGACCGTGCTCCGCCAGTCGGGCGTCACCGACATCGTGAACCTCAGCCATCGTTTCCCGCTCGAATACTGCGAGGACTGCGGCGTGCCGCTCTACCCCTCTCCCGAAGGCGAAGTGGTGCATGCCGAGATGCCAGAGGAGCAGGCCGAGCAGATGCCGCGCCACCTGCACTGACCCCACGGAGGCCCCGCCCATGAGCCGCAAGATCGACAAGCCCGACGCCGAGTGGCGCAGCCAGCTCACGCCGCAGCAGTACCACGTGACCCGCGAGAAAGGCACCGAACGCGCATTCACCGGCGAGTACTGGGATGCATGGGACCAGGGCAGCTACCACTGCGTGTGCTGCGGCGCGCCGCTGTTCCGCTCCGAGCACAAGTTCGACGCCGGCTGCGGCTGGCCCAGCTTCTGGACCGCCGCCGAACCGGACAATGTCGACACCGCGGTCGACCGCAGCCACTTCATGACCCGCACCGAAGTGCTGTGCCACGACTGCGGCGCCCACCTCGGCCACGTCTTCGAGGACGGCCCCCAGCCCACCGGCCTGCGCTACTGCATCAACTCCGCGTCCATCAAGCTCGAACCCGACGCCGAGCCGGACAAGGGCTGAGCCCTCCGCGAGCCCCGCTATCGCGCAGAGGGCTGCGCTCCTACCGCGCCCCCCGTGTAGGCGCCCTGCCCCCCGTGTAGGAGCCCTGCGCCCAGGGCGATAGCGGCCGCCATCACCAGCACAACCACAGCAATCGCGCAGAGGGCTGCGCTCCTACCGCGCCTGCGGCGCCCTCCCGTGTAGGAGCCCTGCGCCAGGGCGATAACAACCGCCCCGCCCGCGAGCGCCGCTCAGCTCACCACGTTGCGCGGGCGGCCCGCGATGAAGGCCTCCAGGTTGGCGATCAGCTCGGTCACCAGCTTGGTCTGCGCCTCGCGGCTCGCCCAGGCGACGTGCGGCGTCACCAGCAGGCGCGGGTTGTCGCGCAGATCGTCGGCGAGCAGTGGCGAACTCCCCGGGCGCGGCGGCTCCTCCGCCAGCACGTCCAGGCCCGCCCCGCCGATCCGTCCCTCCCGCAGCGCCGCCGCCAGCGCCGACTCATCCACCAGCGGCCCGCGCGCGGTGTTGATCAGCAGCGCGCCCGGCTTCATCCGCGCCAGCTCGGCCGCGCCGATCAGATGATGCGTCTGCGGCGTCAGCGGCAGGTGCAGGCTCAGCACGTCGGCGGTCTCGAGCACCTCGTCGAAGGCCACATGACCCGGCCGCACCGCCGCCGCACCGCGCCGCTCGGCTTGCAGCACCTGCATGCCGAAGCCGGCGCCGATGCGCGCCACCGCGCTGCCGATCGCCCCGCTCCCCGCCACGCCGAGCCGGCTGCCGGCGAGGTCGGCGATCGGGTGATCGACGAAGCAGAAGTTCGGCGCCCGCTCCCAGCGCCCCGCGCGCACCTCCGCCACGTATTGCAGCAGCTTGCGCCGCAGCGCCAGAACCAGCGCGAACACATGCTCGGCCACCGACTGCGGCCCGTACGACGGCACGTTGCACACCGTCACCCCGCGCCGGCGGCAGGCCTCGAGGTCGACATTGTTGGTGCCGGTGGCCGGAATCGCGATCAGCCGCAGCGCGGGCGCCCCCGCCAGCACTGCTTCGTCGATCCGCACCTTGTTGCTCACCACGATGCTCGCCTCCGCCACCCGCGCCGCCAGCTGCTCGCGCGCGGTGTGCGCATGGTCCACCCACTCGTGCGCGAAGCGCGGCCGCGGCACGGGCACCGACAAGGTGTCGCGGTCGAGCACGACGATTCGTTCCATATCCCTCTCCCCCATTGAAAAAGGCCCGCCGAAGCGGGCCTTTCGCCTTGCAGGCTGGCGGGTGACGCTTACACGCGTTCCCAGATGGTGGTGATGCCCTGGCCGCCGCCGATGCACATGGTGGCCAGACCGTAGCGGCCATTCACGCGGATCAGCTCATGCAGCAGCTTGGTGATGATCACCGAGCCGGTGGCGCCCACGGGGTGGCCGAGGGCGATCGCGCCACCGTTCGGGTTCACCTTGGCCGTGTCGAGGCCGAGGGCGCGGTTCACCGTGATCGACTGCGCCGCGAACGCTTCGTTCGACTCGATGACGTCCATCTGGTCGAGCGACAGGCCGGTGCGCTGCAGCGCAATCTTGGTGGCCGGGATCGGGCCTTCGCCCATCACGTCGTTGGGCACGCCGGCGATCGCGTAGCCGACCAGGCGGGCGATCGGCTTGTGACCGGCGGAAGCGGCCTTGGCGGCATCGGCCAGCACCAGGAAGGCGGCGGCGTCGTTGATGCCCGAGGCGTTGCCGGCGGTGACCGAGCCGTCCTTCTTGAACGCCGGCTTCATCTTCGCCAGCGCTTCCATGGTGGTCGCGCGCGGATGCTCGTCGGTGTCGAACACCACCGTGCCCTTGCGGGTCTCGAAGGTGATCGGGACGATCTGGTCCTTGAAGCGGCCCTCGGCGATCGCCTTGGCGGCGCGGTTCTGCGACTCGAGCGCAAAGGCGTCCTGCTCTTCGCGCGAGATGCCGTGCTTGGTGCACAGGTTCTCGGCGGTCACGCCCATGTGCCCGACGCCGAACGGGTCGGTGAGCACGCCCACCATCGCGTCGAAGGCCTGGGTGTCGCCCATGCGCGCGCCGTTGCGCAGCGCCGGCAGCAGGTAGGCGCCGCGCGACATCACTTCGACGCCGCCGCCGATTGCATAGTCGGCGTCGCCGAGCATGATCGCCTGGGCCGAGTTGACGATCGCCTGCTGAGCCGAACCGCACAGGCGGTTAACCGCGTAGGCCACCGAATCCATGCTCATGCCACCGCCGATGGTCGCCAGGCGGGCAACGTAGGCATAGCGCACATCGGTCGGAATGCAGTTGCCGACGGCGGCGAACGAAACCGCCTTCGGATCCACGCCGGCGCGGGCGATGGCTTCCTTGACGACCACCGCACCCAGGTCGCCCGGCGTCATGTCCTTCAGCGAACCACCGAAACCGCCGACCGCGGACCGCACTGCGCTCAGGACGACCACTTCACGATTTGCCATACCTTGTTCCCCTTCTTCTCTATGAAAAATACCGCCTCAGCCCCCCGCCACACCCGCAAGGGTAAGCAGGATGAGCACCAGCAGGCACACTACCAGCGCGCGCCAGATCAGTCTGACGACCCCACGCATGTGGTCCGCGCTCGTCTCCTCGCCCAGGCCCATCTCGGGCCTTTCGACGATCTCTCCCGACTGGTGGATCGGCATCCCGAGCTTCAAGCCCATCGCGCCGCCACCGGCCGCAATCAGTATAGCGGACGACTTGTCCGGCCAATTCATCGATTGCGTGCGCCAGCAGTACAGGGCGTCCTCGAAATCCCCCACTACCGACAGCGACGCCGCGGTGAGCCGCACCGGCAGCCAGTCGATCAGCTCGAACGCGCGCCGCGCGAACGACGCGCGCTCGCCGAAGCCGGCATCGGCCTGCCGCGCCCACGCTTCCCGCAGGAAGCGCGCCACCCGGTAGAGCACCGCGCCGCTCGGCCCCGGCAGCACCACGAACCAGAAAATTACCGCAAACACGTTGCGATGCGACGACACCAGCGCCTGCTCGATGGCCAGCCGCGCCACCTCGCTCTCGTCGGCGGCGCTGCTGTCCGCTCCGCGCCATTCGCCGAGCAGCGTGCGCGCACGCTCGAGCTCGCCCATGCGCAGCGCCAGATCGATGTCGGCAAAGCGCTGATGGTCGCCGGAAAATCCGGTCGCCCAATACAGCACCGCCACGTTGAAGGCAAAGGCGATCGTGGGGTGGACATCCCACAGGAAGGCGTGCGCGAGTGCCGCGCCCACGGTCGTCGCCAGCACGATGAGCCACCACGGCAACCGGCCGCGCTGCGCCGCACGATTTCCGGCTCTTTCGAGCACCCAGGACGACAACCGACCGAGCGGCGAATACACCAGCGCCTGCGCCTGCAAGGGGCGCAACTGCTCAATCACCAGCGCGATGAAGACCGCCAGAATGGCCATGCGGAAAGGATGGGCGGCATCGCCGCCGCGCTGCACAAAGAATGCGCCCACGATACCACACGCGGCCCCCTTCAGCGCGCCCGGAATGCGGGTTTACCCGTGACTCAGCACCTTGTAGAGCGACATGATCATCCCGGCGGTGGCCCCCCAGATGTAGTAGTCACCGTAGGGCATGGCATGGAAGTGACGCAGCCGGCCCTCATGCATCATGCTATGGCGCTGGTGGTTGGCCGGATCGAGAAAGTGCGACAGCGGCACCTCGAAGGCCTCCGCCACCTCGAAGGCGTCGAGCCGCAGCCGGAACGGCGGATGCACCAGCCCCACCACCGGCGTCACCCGGAAGCCGGTGCCGGTCAGGTAATCGGGCAGCGCGCCGAGCAGCTCGATATGGCTGCGCCCGAGGCCGATCTCCTCCTCGGTCTCGCGCAGCGCGGTGCCCACCGGCGACTCGTCGCGCTCCTCCACCCGCCCGCCGGGAAAGCTGATCTCGCTCGGGTGGTGATGCAGGTGGTCGGTGCGCTTGGTGAGCAGCAGCGACAGCGAGGACTCGCGCTCCACCACCGGCACCAGCACCGCGGCCGGGCGGGCGGCGGCGGGGTTCATCGCCGTCTCGGACGGCATGCCGCCGCCGCGACCGCGGGCGAAGGCGGTGCGGAACCAGGTGGCGTCCGCGGCGGGGTTCGCCAGGCCTTCCTTGCCAGTCAATTGTTGTCTCCCTGAATCCGCGCCGCCGCTCGGGCGCGCAACCACCCTTGTGACCCGCAACGCCCTGTGAACGTTCGATGCGCGGGCCAACCGGCGACGACCGCGTCCCGGTCGGATGAGATGACAAACACATTCGGCGCCGATGCGGCCCACTCCTCGCCCAAAGCGGCTGTGCCTCCCGCGCGGGGTGTGCGCAACATACCCCCGGACGACGCCTTCGCTACCTCGGCGTGCGTTCGAGCAAGGTGTTGGCAGCAGGGTCCCGGAACCGTTCCTCACCGAGAATGATGCATTGATTCACCACGACCATCGGCTGCCGAGCCGATTGGCGCCCGCGCGGTGCGCGCTCGCGCGCCGTCTCGAGGGCCTGCTCACGTTGATCTGCCTGGACAAAAACCAATTGCAGTTCGCCGTCGGGCGAGTGGCCTGCGCACGCAAAATCGGCCGCATTTGCCTGCGCTCCGCTCCCAAGTAGCAGGATCGCCGAAAGAAGGCGGGTCAATTTCAGCCTTCTCGATCGTCGCGCGGAAACACTGTTCATCATGGATTCCTCGTCAAGCACGTTTACCAGCAATCGTTTCCGAGACTTCCGGTCGCGGTACGCTGGCCGGCGGAGGTCACCGAAAAGGCGGTGCATTGCGAGTCGTTCGCCTGCGAACGCCCTGCAACCGGCGTTGCTGTCAGCGTGAAACACCTCGCAATATTCCCGCAGCCGCCGGCCGCCGCGGCCACCTCATAGAAACCCTCCTCCGAGACAGCCGGATTCGCGGCGTAACCGAGCGCGCTCATATCTGTCGTATAGGTGCGCCGGTCGAGCATGAACTGCTCCTGGCGTGCGGCTGCCGCAAGGAGCAGGTTCTTTGCATCGATCCGCCGCGTGCGCTGTACATACTGGCTGTAATTCGGCAGCGCGATCGCGGCGAGGATGCCGACGATGACCACGACCATCATCACCTCCAGCAGGGTAAAGCCACCGCATGTCCGGCACGGCAGCCGGCTGCCCAACAAGATACCGTCACGGTGTTGCATTACTCCGCCTCCCAGTCGGCTCAGTCATGCCAGTAGGTACGGACCGGTACCGGCGGAATGCAGGTAAGCCCCTGGCAGTCCGGCGGGGTGGGCCCGGGATTACAGGCCGCACCGACGCAACCGCCGAGCCCGCTTCCGCCGCCGCCGCTACCCGGAGGCAAGATCAGCCTGACCGTGCCGTCGCCTGACACATGGATGCCCGGGACATCCGCAATCGAGGAGCCGATCGTCAGGAACCGGTCGGACTTATCGAACACATTGTTGTTGGTGAAGTCGATCGTCGCCGTTGCGTTCTGCAGCTTCACCACGTAGAGCCGCGCAATACCCGGCGTCGGCATGCAGAGGTTGACCGTACCGGAACTCGTGTCGGGCGAAAAAGTGTTGAACACCACCCGACCACCCAGCGTCACCGATTCGGAAAGCGCCTTTTCGCCATCACCGTTGCTCAGATCGATGTACCAGCCACTGGCTTCGCGCAAGTCTTCAGCCCCGTCCTTCTGCTGAGCCTCCGTTCCTTCCTGCAGGACGTTGTCGGTGGCGTCGAACAGATCGGCATTCTCGATCGGCAGGCTGCAGCGCGGGTCGGTGCTGGCGTCGCTGCAATCCGCATCCGTGGTGTAGGGCACCGTACGGAGGTCCTTCAGCATGTAGAAGCGGTCGTCGTTGTCAGTCGCGTTCGGATTCGTGCGATCCCCGCTTCCGATCAGCACGGCGTCGAAGACCTGGGAACCATCCCTCGTCGACACCGAATCGACCTTGTTGAAGAAACGCCGATCGCCCGCGTGCCCGTCCCCTGCCAGCGCAGCGAACTTGACCACCCGCCAACTCGACCTGGCCGCACCGGGCAGGTCGATGCGCCATACGTTTCCGCCGACATCGGCCGCGTAGATGCGATCGGTCAGGCCGTCGCCGTTACTGTCCCGCACCGACACCGAGGCGGCAATGGAATGCACCATGCCGCTCACCTGAAGGTTGGTTTCCGAACTGCTCGCCGGCGTCGCGCGCCAGAGCAGCGCTCCGGTTGCCGCATCGACGATGAACACACCTCGGCCCTGCACATCCGCCACCTCGGCCGCCGTCGTCAGTCGATCGTCATTCGCCGGATCGTAACCGGCCCCGAAGATCAGCACCGGCTTGGGCTTGCCCTCGCCATCGGCATGACCCGGTATCGTGGTCACGACGGGCGTCGACCAGGTCTCGCCCAGCTCACTGAAGCCGTTCGTCGCCGGGGAAACCTGCCACATGAAGCGCGGGCTGTCGGGGTCGGTGACATCCAGCGCATAGTAGGTGCTGCCGCCACGACGCAAGCCGAAGAAGATATACATCTTGTCTCCAGCGCCGCTTATCGTGCCGTCCCGGTCGTCGTCATGGCGATAGAAAGCCACTTCACCGTCCACACCGTAGACCGTGGCCCCGCCGGCGAGATCGTTCTTCCGCTCCCGCAACATGGGGGCCAGCTCCTTGGGAAATATGGCCCAGCTCTCCGCGCCGTCGGAGTTCCGGAACATGTGCAAGAAGCCCGCATTCGTCCCCGCCACGATTCTCAGATCCGGCTCAGCGAGCGAATAGCCAGACCGCGCACCGTAATCGAGGACGACCGGCGTGCTATGGAGAATGTCGCCGAGCATCCATTCGCGCCGGGCCGTCTTCGCCGAACTCGTCCAGCCGCGAGACCAGGCCAGCAGGTCCGCGAACTCGGCCGCGTCGGCAACCCCGAAGTGATCGTAAAGCGCCTGATCCGTGTCGAAGCCGTATGCGCTCGGTTTCAGATTAGCGACGGTGAAGTCCTGCAGCGCATTGTTGTCCCCCGTGTTGGTCTTGATGACGCGGGTGTCCGGGTCGCGCGCCGCGAGCACGCCGCCTACCCCGCCCGCCTCGACCTCACCGCCATCGCCCGCGTCGCTGCCCCAATAGGTGGCGGCGGCGTCGAGCAAGTCTCCGGTCGCAGCATTGAGCGCGGGGTTGCCGTTGCGATCGAGCAGCACGCCGTTGGCGGGATTGATGCTCAGCTTCTTGATATTGCCCGGCCAGTTGGTGCCGTTGGCCGGTTCGAACATTGCAAAAAAGACCTCGTTGCGGGTTTCGGTCCGGGTGAAATTGTTCGTCGCCACTGCGGGCGAGGTAAAGGTAGAGCGGGTCGCGAGGATCGAGGTCAGCGCCCCCTGGAAGGCTGCCGTCAGTTGTTCGGCGTTGTCGGCGGTGTAGTACAAACCGCCGCCCTTGGTCGCCGCATCCTGCAGAAGCTGCTGCTTCGTGGCGAAGCCGATCGTGTAGAGGATGCCCTTCTGCTCGCCGTTGGCCGGGTCGCCATCGAGATCGGTGTTGTACATGTACTCGGCGAGTTCCGGTAGACAGTTCTCGATGTCGCCTGCATTGTTAGCATTCCGGTATTTCTTGCAGGTCTTGCCGGTAAGCGACTTGATTCGGTCGTTGGCATCGGTGTCGTACTGGGGCTCGCCGTCGGTCATCAGGATGATATAGGCGTACTGGCAGTCGCCCATCGGCGAAACGTATTTGCTGCCGGACTCTGCCGCGACATCGCGCCCCGGCACATCGGACGAGTGCTTTTCGAGACCGTACAGGACGCGCCCCCCGGACAAGTAGCGGTAGGCCTCATAGACGCTCTCGCAGATCGGCGTCGACCCTTCCGCCTTGAGGCCATTGACAACGCCCACCAGGTTGGCGCGATCCGTGGCCGCCATGTTCTCGATGATGCGTTGCACGACGCGCGCGCCGTCGTAGTCCGTCGAACCATTTCTGCTGCCGTCGTAGTTCCTGTTGAACACCGCCAGCCCGAAGTCGATGCCGGTATTGGCCGAAACGATGCTGCCGATGACGTCCTGGGCGATCTCGAGCCGGGTGCGCGTCGCAGGAACCGGCGTGCCGTGATACCAGTTCATGTAGTTCGCGGTATAGACCCGATAGGGATCCCAGCGGTTCGCCACACTAGTCTGTCTCTGCGATCCGTACGGCCGAGGAGTGCTGCTTCGCGGATATCCGGTCCCTGTTCCAGTCCCGTTGTCGGTATTGCTGGAGGAAACGTCCTGACCGCACTCGATGTGCAGCGGGTCGTTCGCCTCGCTGCTCAGCCTGCTCCAACGGGTCGAGCTGCTCGAATTCCACCGGGCGAAGTTGCCCGAATAGAAGCCCGTCCCGCTCAACGGCGTATAGCTCGAGGCGCAGCGGTTCTTCTGCGCATTGAACCATTGGGAATTGGAAGTTTTTGCGCTCGGTGGCTTTCCCCCCCGGTCGTTCGCCCAATACAACCTCCCGGCCTGAATCCCCGAAACCGTTGGATAGGTGGTGTTCGGATCGTACGGCGCACGCTCGCCGACGACGTTGGTATCCATACTGCCGGAATCGTCGAAGACGATCAGCACCTTGGGCCGGGACGTCTCGGTATCCACCTCCAGCCGATAGATCTCGGTATCGTCCGCGGCGGCCTGAGCGCCCAGGAACAGCCCCAGCCAGAAGAGCGTCGTGCGACAGGCGGACGCCGCACGCCGGCCTGACCACGCACTGCTGCGCAGTGAAGCGCACGCCGATCCCTTCCTCAAGCCCCTTTGGTCACGAGCACTCATCTCATTTACCGATTGCAGATACGGCTTGCGCCGAAGTTAGTTTTTCAGCACGCGCATGTACGCGCCCCTAGCGACGCGGACGCTCGCGCCGGCCTCGTGTTCGGACTCGATCCGGTAGTAGTCGCATCCGATTTTGTCCGCGCTCGTCGCCGCTTCGGCTCTGGGGCATTCCAGCGCCCGCTCGCGCACGAACAGTTCAGGCTCGACCCCGTTGTCCGTGAGCAGGCCCGGGGCCGATTCCCCGAACAGCGCCGTGGCGTCGAGCGTATCGTCCTCATTCAGGCTCGCGTCCTGGAACGGATTTCCGTCATCGACAATGAGGCTCAATACCGCGGCAATTCCCGCTTCGGCCGAATGCAGCGATACCGCGGTTTCCTGCATGTTGCGCGCCATCCTCAGTCCCATGCTGCCGCCGCCGGCGAGATTGAGCCCGAGCAGCGTCATTACCAGCAGCAGCACGAGCGCAACCACAAGCACCATGCCTTTCTGCCTTTCAGCGCGTCCGTTCATGCCTGCCTTCCTCACCATGCGCGATTCCTGAGCGCGACCGACCCCTCGAGCAGGGTGCGCTTGAAGTTGTCGCCCACCGGACCGAAATCCACCTCTCCCAGGCTATAGGTCTTATCGTCCTCGTAGCCCGCCTCCGGCTCGACGCTTCGGACCAGCAGGAAGAGTTGCAGATGCGCGACGTCCGTCCAGTCGTCGACCGCGTCAGGGGCGAGCACGCGATCCACCCGCCCGTCGCCGTCGCCATCGACAGCCGCCATCGCGCGCAGCTCCTCGACGCCCTCGACGATATCCTCGGTGACGATCCGCTGCTGACCACCGCCGAACTGCATGACCTTCCGTGCCAGGCTCGGGGCCGCGCCCGCCCGGATGTAATACGCGACGAAGCGGTATTCCCAGTAGTCCCCGTTGGGCACATCTCCCGTAGCGGAAATGCTCGGCGGGCTTGCGTCGTCCCCCGAAAACAGAACCCCTTGCAGGCGGTTGGTCGCCACGTAGATCCTGTTTTCGTCGGCAGCCGCGGCCAGACGTTGTGGCAGGACCGACTTCACGATCAGGATGCCGGTGTCGGGCACGGCGTCGTCGATGCATCCAAGCGCCGCCCCATCGTCGTCCGCCTCGGCAACGACAATGTAATTGTCGAGGTCGTAGGCGGCCGCAACACCACTGCAATCGTTCGAAACCTCCCCCAGATTCCGCCCGCGGTCGACGTTGTACACCGAGGCTTCGCCGAAAAAGCCGGCGAGACGCACGTCGGAGCTGACGAGATGTAGGGCGAAACGCCCGTTTTCGGCCATGCGCGAAACCTGATCGGTAACCGTGTAGGAGCGCTTGTAGGCGAGGAACATCGAGTACGTTGCGCCCACCAGGAAGAGTCCGATCACCATCGCCACAAGCAACTCGACGATCGTCATCCCTCGGCTGCAGGCCTGCGAGGTTCGCCGCATCATGGAACAAGAT
Organism: Thauera phenolivorans; assembly: GCF_001696715.1. Taxonomy (GTDB): domain Bacteria; phylum Pseudomonadota; class Gammaproteobacteria; order Burkholderiales; family Rhodocyclaceae; genus Thauera; species Thauera phenolivorans. Next base: position 369,334 of record NZ_MBFM01000002.1, read on the forward strand.
CCTCCGGATCGACGACGATCGTGTCGAGAACGACCTGACGCCTGAAGCGCGCGTCGTCGTCGTCGATGTCACCGCATGCCGCCGCGCCGACCACGAGGGCATCGCTGGTCTCGCTCAACCCGAGCCAACTCACGATCACGCTCATCCGTCCTGAATTCGCCATGCCCGGATTCGGCTCGAACTCGATGCAGCCGCTCGCCTGGATCAGGCCGCCGATCGCGTTGCCGCCAACCCTTGTGCTCGCGCCGTCCAGCCTGCGGTCCCACTCCCAGCGGTCGCGGGCGACGGTTTCGGCAGCGGTGCACTCGGTTGCCACGCAGGCTGCCGGCTGCGAAACCGCGTTCCCGCGCCCGAGCGCATTGCTGCCCATCCCGGTTTCGTAGGCCGCGGCGCCGCCCGGATTCGCCAGGATTCGTTCGAGCATGTCTGAGGCCAGCGCAACTGCCTGGGTGCGATCGAAGGAAGCCTGGCCGGAGCGCTGGCCGCTCATCAACAGCCCGGCAATGCCGAGCATCCCGACGGAGAGAACCGCGAATGCGACGAGCACCTCGATCATCGAGAAGCCGCGCTGCGATTTCCGCACACCGACCGTCATGCCTGCCCCTTCAGCACTGGATGTCACTGCCGGACGCATCATCGCGTACGCCGTTACCGTCGGCGTCGGTCGCCGCTCGCGTTCCGCCCGTCGGCAACACGATGACCCCGCGCGCACTGCCGCTGCCACGGCCGTCACAGATCGAGAAGGTGTGACGACGCTCCTCTGCCACGCTTCCCTCCCGTGTAAACCGTATGCTGACGACCTCTCCCGCAAGCCGGATCGCCACGCCGTCGGGAACGCCACTGACGAAAGCCCGCACTTCCTCACCCGCTGCACGTGCGCCATTGCCATCCGTATCCACAAAGCTCATCCAGCCTGCGCTCCAGTTTCCATTACAGGCGCCGCCGTCGGCGCTGCCGCACACGGTCACCGGCCGCGCACGGGCGACCGCATGGCTCCTTGCCTCGTTCAGGCTGCCAAGCAGGATGTTGGCCTGCGACACCAGGCGGTTGTTCTGGATGAAGGTGAGCATCGACGGAACGCCGATCGTCGCAAGAATTGCCGCAATCGCGATCACGACCATGAGTTCGACCAGCGTGACGCCGCGCTCGCGCCCGCGTTTGCGCAGGAAATGCAGACGAAAGATGATCACCGCGTACCTCCTACTGCCTCACCGGCAACCCATTGCGAACCGGCGCGGTCCTACGCGGATCGATCCACCGCGCGCCGCCTGGGGCGCCCGCCTCGCCCTCAGTGCGGCCAGCCACGCGGCCTGCCCCTTCCGCAGGCCTGCCGGAACCGCTAGCGGCTGATGAGGCAGTACCGATGATGCTGGCTGGTTTCATTGGGCCTTTTGCGATGGATGCGGTTCGATGGTACGGGTGGCGCACGCTGCCCGGGGAGGTCCCCGCCGATCACGCAGGCTGCGCTCATGTGTGATTGTATGCGCCACGCAATACAGCGTTGGCACCCAAAGATCACATAAACATCATCGATGTGACCAATGTCACGCGACCTCTGGCGGACCGCTCGAGGCACGCGGCGCGGTCCCGGCCGGGCAAAGGGGCATCATCCCTTTCCGCATTCAGCCTCACGCACCAGGCGGGCCCGCCCGGTCGCGCTGATCACGATCCGCCGTGCCCGACCTTCCCCGCAGGCGGTGATGGTACCCATCTGCAGGGCGCCGTCGGTCAGCGCCGTTCGGCCCGAAGGCAGATAAGAAACGTAGTTGCGAACCGGCGTATTGCCAGTGACCACAACCCCGCCCTCCGCCGCTCGCGCAGCATACAGAACCGTCTCCCCTTCCTCGCGCTGCGCGTTGCCGTTCGGATCTTCGAATACGATCCAGCCGCTGTGCCAGCCGACGCCGGAGACGCAGCGTTCGAGGTCGCTGCTGGTGCACAGGCTCACCCGTCGGCCCCGCTTGATCGCTTCCGAACGGGTGAAGACGAGCGAGGTGTGCAACTCGTTGGTCACCGTTGCAAGGCGATGCGCACTCACGAGACTGGCAAGGGAAGGCAGCGCAAGGGCAGACAGGATCGCCAGGATCGTCGTCGCCACGCTGAGTTCGACAAGGTTGAAACCAAGCTGCCGCCGGTGCATTCGCGACCTCCCGCAAGGATGGGCACGAGACGGCAATGCATGCTTGGGAGGAACGGAAAAACGATCGCCCCGCCTCCAGCCGCCTCACGTGCGAAGAGACGCGAGGATATGCATTTGAGATACTCAGGACAAGCGATTCGGATAAACGCCCCCCCACCGGGTGGCTCAGTAGCGTCTTTCCAGCCTCATCATCTGGCCTTCGCGCCGCATCTCCAGCCGGTTCAGCACGTTCATCCCGAGCAGGCCGACCGGAAGGCCCGATTCGAAAATGGCGGCCTCGACACCGTGAAAGGTGAATGGCCCGAACTGGACGCGCTCCACTTTCACCCGCCATACATCCACCACGCCCGCAGCGGTGACCGCGCTTGCCTTTTCGCCCGAGCGGAAATCGATTCCTGCACGCGTCGCGTCGCTCGCGGCGAGTGATAGCAGCGTCGCGCCCGTATCGACGATGAACGGCACGCGCGCACGATTGATCAAGACTTCGCTAAAAAAGTGCCCCTGCGGGTCGGCGTACAGGGTGATTGCCTGGGCTCCGCCCGAGTCCACCCGTACCGGCTGAGTGCCGAGTTCGAGGTGCTGCCTTCGCCCGCCCACTTCGACCACGGCACGGTCTCCGTCCAGTACCAACAAGCGGATGCCTTCGCGCGTCTTAGCGCCGACGGCCAGGGTGATCGGCGTGCCGCCATCGATCGAGAGAATCGCGCGGCTTCCAATCCGCCCCACCAAGGCGACCTCCGTTGCCAGCGCCGGAAGGGTATGGGCACATATGAACAGGCCCAGTAAGCTCGCGTAAGCGGAGCGGCACTTGAGCAACATCATCGACGGAGTCTCTTTCTGGTAGACGGGGGAAAAATGCCAAATGCCGCAGCGGGCTGATGGTAGCGTATGCGAAATCGATCCGACGCGCTCGAGCCGCGGCGGCATTACCCCCTCGCCGGCTGAACCAACCGGCTTCGTGATCGCGGTCACGACCGAGGCTGACCAAGGCTAGTCAGACCGGCGCCTTGGTTGTAAAAATCAACCCTAAAATCCAAGCTGTGGACTCATGAAACATTCCTTCTTTGCGTTCATGGGGGCGAGCTACCCCATTCACCTCGAGCGTTCGTTCGAGCGCATCCTGCTCAAGATCGAGGCGCTCTGGGATACACCCGAGATCCACGATTACTTCAGCGACCTGCTGATCGACAGGCGAGGCGGACGCAAGGGTTTTCCAGCCGAGGTGGTAGCCGACATCATCCAGTTGCGCGATACGCACGAGCTGGAGAGCTTCAGGCGCGCAGAGCTTGCCGAGTATGCGTTGGCCGAGATCGCCCGGCGTGGCGTCGCCTTCCTGCCAGAGAACTTCGTCCGGGCCCTGGAACGCGGGGACAAGGAACTCGTGGACCTGTTCGTCCGCGCCAATTTCAATGTGAACATGCCGCTCGAGGATGGCTCCTCGCCCCTGCTGTTCGCTCTCAAGCGCGGCCTGACCATCATCGCGCAGATCCTGCTGGGCGCGAACGCCGACCCCAATGCCAAGGATCGCCTCGGCCTCACCCCGCTGCTGGTTGCGTGCGGAAAGGCGACCGTGGGCTATGGCAACGCAGTGGCCATGCTGCTGAAAAAGGGCGCGGCGGTGAACGTGCGCGACCCGCTGGGCAACACGCCGCTGATGCTAGCGATTTCCGGTGAGTCGCCCGACATCGCAATGCTGCTGCTCGAGCACGGAGCAGATGTGCGCCCGCTCCGCCGCAACGGTGAAGGAGCGCTGTCGCTCGCCGAACGGCTCGGGCACGCTGACCTCGTGCGCTGCATCCGAGACAAGCTGGCGGCGGCGGTACAGCGATAGCAGGCACCACGGTGAGGCGGTCACCCCCCGATCCGTAACCCCGTCTTTTTCAGAATCCCGTTAGAGAACAGGACGTCCCGCCCCCTGCAGACCCCCGGGAACACATCCTCGATCAGCGTCGCGATCTCTGCGACGCGCTCGAGCGCGGCCTCGCGGCTGGCGGCGTGGACCATCGCGAAGAGGTTGTAGGGCCAGTCGGGCAGGTGGCGCGGGCGGCGGTAGCAGTGGGTGACGAAGGCCAGCCCGCCCACCCGCTCGCCCACCGCGTCGATCACGGTGTCGTCGATGTCCCACACGCTCATGCCGTTTGCGGTGTAGCCGATCGCGTAGTGGTTGGGCACGGCGCCGATGCGGCGGATGACGCCGGTCTCGAGCATCGCCGCCACCCGCGCGCGCAGCAGCGCCTCATCGACGCCGAGCCGCTCGGCCACCGCCGCCCACGGTCGCGGCACCAGCGGCAGGCCGCCCTGGGTGGCGAGCACGATGCTGCGGTCGAGCGCCTGCAGCGCGTCCTCCGGCCCAGCCTGCCGCCGGGCCCCGTGGTCCTGCCCGCCAGTGCCGGGAGAAAACCGTTGTGCCGACATCAAGCCTCCAGCCTCATCTCGACGAAGTATTCCTTTTCCTTCGGGAACAGATGCACCTTCAGGCCGGTGGCGGCTTCGATACGCCGGCCGACGTCGGCGATGCCACCCGGCGTTTCGGTGGCGAGCACGAACCACATGTTGAGCCGGTGCTCGCGGCGGTAGTTGTGCGCCACCTCGGGGAAGGCGTTGACCGCCTCGACCACCCGCGCCCAGTCGGCCTCCGGCACCGCGATTGCCGCCAGGCAGAAGGCGCCGCCCATGCGCTCGATCTGGTACATCGGGCCGAAGCGGGTGAGCACGCGGTCGTCGAGCATGGCCTGCAGGCGGGCGATGACTTCGTCCTCGGCGAGGCCGAGCGCGGCGCCGACCTCGGCGAAGGGTCGCTCCGAGAGCGGGAACTCGCCCTGCAGCGCGTTGATCAGGCGGCGATCGGTTTCGTCGGGCGCGCGGGCCGCGGCGAGGCGGCGGCGTTCAGACATGGGCGGCGGACTCCTTCGGCGGCAGGTAGCAGGCGCCCTGCTGCTTGAAGCGGCGCAGGCTGAACAGCACCGCGTGCGGCAGCGTGGTCATGCGGTGGCGTTCCACGAGTGCGCCGCGCGCGGCGAGCACCTCCTCGCGCGAGCTGCCGTGGATCATGCAGAAGAGGTTGTAGGGCCAGTCGGGCGGCACCCGTCGGCGGCGGTAGCACAGGGTGACCGCCGGCTCGGCGGCGAGCGCGCGGCCGAGCGCCGACACCTCGGCGTCGGGCACGTCCCACACGCACATCGCGTTGGTGTCGAGCCCGAGCTCGTGATGGCGCACCACCGCGCCGAAGCGGCGGATGAAGCCGATGTCGAGCCAGTGCGCGATCTGGCCGAGCACCGAGGCCTCGTCCGATGCGGCGGCGGCGGCGACCGCGGCGAAGGGCGCGGCCTCCAGCGGCAACCCGCCCTGCAGGCTGGCGATCAGGCGGCGCTCGGCCTCGGGCAGCGCGCTCGCGTCGCAGCGTCGCACGCCGCCTCGCCCGGCGCCCTGCGCCGCGCTCGCGCCGCGGTGACTCGGCCGGCGCGCGCCCGCGCCAGTGAGGTCGAAGCCGAGGTCGATGTGGAACTCCTCTTCCAGCGGCAGCACCATCACCGCGCAGCCGGTGTCGGCCTCGATGCGCGCGACCACCGCGTCGAGCTCGGCGGCCGAGGGCGCGGTGACGACGAACCAGAGGTTGAAGCGGTGCTCGCGCTCGTAGTTGTGGTTGATCGTCGCCTCGCGGCTGACGCGCGCCGCCACTTCCTCGAGCCGTGCGGGCGGCGCGGCGAGCGCGGCGAGCGCGCTGGCGCCGAGCCGGCGCGGGGTGAACACCGGGCCGATCCGGCTCAGCACGCCCTCGGCGGCGAGTTTGCGATAGCGCTCGACCACTTCCGCCTCGCCGATGCCGAGCGCCCCGGCGATGCGGGCGAAGGGCCGCGGCACGAGCGGGAAGTCGCGCTGCCAGTCGTTGAGCAGGCGGAAGGCGGTGGCGTCCACCGCCTGCGGCAGCGTGAGCGTGCGCGTCATCAGAAGCCGGTGCGCGCGGCGCGGCTGGTGAAGAAGATCCCGCTCGGGCTGGCCGAGTCGAGCGTCTTGATCGGCTGCTTGGTGGCGGTGTCGTAGATCACCACCTTGTTGTCGTCGCGCGCCGACAGCCACACCTCGTGGCCCTTCGACAGGAACTCCATGTGCAGGATCGCCCGCCCCGGCTGCAGGGTGTCGGTGACCTTGCCGCCGACGGTGTCGATGACCTGCACCCAGCCGTTCTCGGGGAAGGCGAAGTTCACCCAGATCTCGCGCCCGTCGGGCCGCGCCATCACGAACACCGGCTGGCTGCGCACCGGGATGCGGCCGACCTCCTGCCAGCTGTCGGTATCGACCACGAGCACCTCGTGGCGGCCGATCGCCGGCAGATAGGCGCGCCCGCCGGCGATCGACCAGCCGCGCAGGTGGGGCATCTTGTACACCGGCAGCGGCGTTTCGCCGCGGCCGTAGCCGGACAGGATCTTGCGGCTGCCCTTGTCGAGGTTCCACAGGTCGACCATCGCCAGGCCGTCCTCGCCGAACAGGCCGGCGATGTAGTAGCGGCCGTCGGGGGTGACCAGCGCGTCGTAGGGCTGCTTGCCGCCGGCCAGGCGCTGCGTGCTCGGGTTCCTCGGATCGGAGAGGTCGGTGATCCAGATCTCGCCCGCCTCGAACAGCGAATAGATGAAGCGGTTGCTGGAGAGGTCGGCCAGCCCGACGACCTTCGAGCGGGTGCCGTCCTCGGTCACCGCCGGCACCTCGGCGAGCAGCTCGAGGGTGTCGGCGTCGAAGGCCTTGATGCCGCCCGGCTCGTAGTTCTGCGCCACCACGATGCGGCCGTCGTGCGAGATCGAGCCGCCGATCGCATTGCCGGCCTGCACCACGCGGCGGTCCACCCGCGCCAGCAGCAGGTCGACCTTGGTCAGCCCGCCGTCGCGGCCGAACACGTAGGCGTAGCGCGCATCGCGCGAGAACACCACCGAGGCGTGCGACAGATCGCCCACCCCGGGTACGGTGGCGAGCACGCTGCGGCCCGTGGTCTCGACCACCTGCACGCGGCCGTCGGCGCGCTCGATGACCACGCCGAGATCGCCCGTGCCACGCACCGTGTGCTGCGCGGGCACGCTGCTGCAGGCCGACAGCAGGGCGACGATCGCGGGCAGCACCAGGCCCCACAGGGCCACCGGCGCGAGCCGGGTCGAGGAGCGGGATTCGCTACGAGCGGTTTTCTTGTGATTCATCTTGCTGGCTCCGGACGGTTCAGCGGGCTTGGGCGGTGGGCACGGCGCCACCGTCGGCGGGGAATCCGCGCATCAGTTGATCGACGATCCAGACGGCCTCGGCCTCGCTGACGATGCCAAGGAAGGGCGGCATCGGCGTGCCGGGGCGGCCGCTGACGATGGTCGCCACCAGGCCTTCGGCGGGCTTGTCGGCGAGCGCGGCGGCCGTGAGCGCGGGGCCGAGACCGCCGGCCAGGGTGAGGCCGTGGCAGGAGCCGCAGTCCTGGCGCACGATGTGGATCAGCTCGCGGGTGCGCAGCGGATCGGGCTCGGGCACGACCTCGGCGGCGAGGAGCGGTCCGGTGGCGGCGAGCGCGGCGGCGAACAGGATCGCCCTGAAACGGGGCGGCGGGAAGGAAGACGGGGTTTTCATCGCGGCATCCGCTGATTTGCATCGGTCATCAGGATGCGGGCTGCGGCCGGGCGCTGCCTTGACTGCCATCAACCCACCCGCCCCCATGGAAAAGGGGCCGACGCTTGCGGCGCCGGCCCCCTCGGTCGAAGGTCGCTGCGGCCGCCCCGCAGGGCGGCCGCCGGGACGATCAATAAACGTCGTGCTGCGTGTTGTAGATGTTGAACTTGCCGGTCGGGGTGATCAGCTTCGGATGCTTGATCACGTGCTTCAGCTTGCGGGTCTTGTCATCCACGATGACGATCGCCGACTCCTGGTTCTTCGCCGACCAGATCGAGAACCACACCTCGTCGCCCGCGACGTTGTACTCGGGCTGCAGGACGCGCTTGGCGCCTTCGCCCACGCCCGCCCATTCGGCGATCGGCAGCACTTCGAAGCCCTTGTCGAGGTTCTCGATGTCATACACCGCGATCGACTGGCTGATCGCCTCGTCGGGGTTGAGCGCGGTGTCGACCCACAGGTTCTTCGACTTCGGGTGGGTCTTGAGGAACAGCGAACCACCACCCTGGCCCTTCAGCGACTCGACCATCTTCCAGGCGCTGTCCGGGTGCTTCTCGGGGTCGGTGCCGATCAGCGCGATGGTTTCATCGCCCAGGTGGCCGGTCGCCCACACCGGACCGTACTTCGGATGGTCGAAGTTGGCGCCGCGACCCGGGTGCGGGATCGCGCCCACGTCGATCAGGCCGGCCAGCTTGCCTTCCTTGACGTCGACCGCGGCGATCTTGTTCGAGTTGTTGGCAGCGACCATGAAGTAGCGCTTGGATTTGTCCCAGCCGCCGTCGTGCAGGTAGCGGGCCGCCTCGATCTCGGTGGTCTTGAGCGCTTTGATGTCGGTGTAGTCGACCAGCAGGATCTTGCCGGTTTCCTTCACGTTGACCACGAACTCGGGCTTGTCGTGCGAGCCCACGATCGAGGCCACGCGCGGCTCGGGGTGGTATTCCTGGGTGTCGACCGTCATGCCGCGGGTCGCGACGATCTTGAGCGGCTCGAGGGTGTCGCCGTTCATGATCACGAACTGGGGCGGCCAGTAGGAGCCGGCGATCGCGTACTTGTCCTCGAAGCCCTTGGCCTTGGAGGTTTCCACCGAGCGCGCCTCGAGACCGGTACGGATCTCGGCGACGTTGTCGGGCTTCTCCATCCACAGGTCGATCAGGTTGATCTTGGCGTCGCGGCCGATCACGTACAGGTAGCGGCCCGAGGCCGAGGTGCGCGAGATGTGCACCGCGTAGCCGGTCTTGACGATGTTGACCACTTCCTTGGTGTCGCCGTCGATCAGCATCACCTCGCCGGTGTCGCGCAGCGTCACCGAGAAGATGTTGTCGAGGTTGTACTTGTTCATCTTCTTCGTCGGCCGCTTCTCCGGCGGCACGAGGACCTTCCAGGTCTCCTTCATGTCGGCCATGCCGAATTCCGGCGGCGTCGGAGGGGTTTGCTGGACGTAGCGCGCCATCATGTCGACGTCAGCTTCGGAGAGTTCGCCCGAGGTGCCCCAGTTCGGCATGCCGGCCGGGGAGCCGAAGTTGATGAAGACCTTGAGGTATTCCGTGCCCTTCTCGAGAGTGATGTCTGGCGTCAGCGGCTTGCCGGTGGCGCCCTTGCGCAGCACGCCGTGGCAGCCGGCGCAGCGCTCGAAGTAGATCTGGCGCGCCTTCTCGAACTCCTCGGCGCTCATCTTCGGCGCCTTCGGGTTCACGTCCTGGTGCATCTCGACGTCGCCGAGCGGCGACGTGCCGGCCTGGTACTTCATCTCCGACTCTGTTACGGCCTTGTGCTCGTCCTGCGCCCAGGCGGAAGACATCGCCAGGGGCAACAGGGCGAGCGTCAGGGTCTTGCCAAGCCACTTTCTCGTTTGCATTTCTCTCTCCTCGTTCGACGCACGGATGTTCAACCTCAACTGCTGGCGGCAAGTATCGATTCATGCACTACCGGTGATCCTTGATCTTGGTTAATTTTCCCCACGGTCTGAGGGGATAAAGTGCGGGCCATCCAAGTGGCGTAGCGTGCGGTGCAATTGCCGGCGCTTTCGGACCATTCACCGGCGAGGCGGAGCGCGAGGCATGATCGACGAGTCAATGACGAAGGCACAGCGTTCAGCACGGTCCGGCCAGCGCCGGACACGGCCAGGCAAGGTCGTCCTGGTCGGTGCGGGACCGGGCGACCCCGACCTGCTCACCGTAAGGGCGGCCCGACTGATCGCGGGCGCCGAGATCGTGGTGTACGACGCCCTCGTCGGCGCCGCGGTGATCGAAATGATCCCCGCGGGTGCGCGGCGGGTGTACGTGGGCAAGAAGGCCGGCAACCACGCGCTGCCACAGGAGGAGATCAACGCCCTGCTGGTCGAACTCGCGCGCGAGGGGCTCGAGGTGATCCGGCTGAAAGGCGGCGACCCCTTCATCTTCGGCCGCGGCGGCGAAGAGCGCGCGGCGTGTCTGCAGGCCGGCATCGAGTGCGAGGTCGTGCCCGGCATCACCGCCGCCGCCGGCGCCGCTTCCACCACCGGCATCCCGCTCACCCATCGCAGCCACGCCCAGACCCTGGTGTTCGCCACCGGCCACCTGAAGGACGACACGGTCGATCTCGACTGGCCCGCGCTGGCCCGTCCCCACCAGACGGTGGTGATCTACATGGGCCTCGGCGCGCTCGAGATCATCTGCACTCAGCTGATCGCCCACGGCCTGCCGGCGAGCACGCCCGCCGCAGTCGTGCACGCGGCCACCACCGCCGCCCAGCGCGAAGTGCGCAGCACCCTCGGCGAGTTGACGGCGCACGTGCGGGCGGCGCGCCTCCAGCCACCGGCGCTGATCATGATCGGCGAAGTCATCGACGCCGACGCCGCCTTCGCCGCCCTGCCCCAGGCCGTCGCCCTCACCGCCTGATCCCGCGCCCCCGCACCCCAATCGCGTAGGGGGCTGCGCTCCTAAGGTCGGTACCACTGCGGTCGACGAACGAACCGTGGGAGCCCTGCCCCCAGGGCGATAACAGCCGTCATCACACGCACGACCGCCGTCTATCGCGCAGAGGGCTGCGCTCCTACACCCGAACGCGGACGCCGTGTCAACGCATCCGCGATCTATAATCTCCGCTTATTCTGCAATCGCCCGGAGCGCCGCCCTCATGGCCGAAGACAACCACTTCTTTCGCCCGGTTCGGGATTTCTGCCGCCAGCAGGTCGTCACCTGCGAGGCCGACGACGCCCTGCTCGAGGTCGTGCGCACGATGCGTGACAGAAGCATCTCATCGGTGGTGGTCGTGCGCGAGGGCATGCCGGAAGGGATCTTCACCGACCGCGACCTGCGCAACAAGGTCGTCGCCGAGGGCCGCGCGCCCGACGGGCTGCGGGTCGCCGACATCATGAACGCGCCGTTATGGACGATCGGCGAGGACGACGTCCTCTACGAGGCGCTCTACCGCATGTCGCGGCGGAACATCCATCGACTGGCGGTGGTGGATGAAGCGGGCGCGCTCGCCGGCATCGTCACCGACACCGACATCCTGCGCCTGCAGGCGCACTCGCCGCACCAGCTCGTGCTCGACATCGAGAACGCCGCTTCGCTCGACGACCTGCGCGCGCTGCACGCCAACATCCAGGAGCGGGTGCTGCACCTGAGCGCCACCGGCATCCCGGTGCGCGAGATCATGAAGCTGATCGCCGGCCTCAACGACCGCATCCAGGTGCGGCTCATCCAGATCCTGCGCGCGGACGAGTTCGCCGATCTGCCCGACAGCTTCGCCTTCGTGGTGATGGGCAGCGAGGGGCGCAGCGAACAGACCCTGTCCACCGACCAGGACAACGCGATCATCTACGACGACGCCCTCGGCCCGGACGAGGTGGCCCACGTCGAGGCCTTTTCGCGGGCGCTGATCGACGCCCTGATCTCGATCGGCGTGCCGCCCTGCCCCGGCGGCATCATGGCGAAGAACGCCGACTGGCGGCGCAGCCTCGGGGACTGGCGCAGCGAGCTCAACCTGTGGCTCGCCACCCCCACCCCGGAAAACGTCATGACCGGCAGCATGTTCATGGACCTGCGCACGCTCTATGGCGACCCCGCCTTCGAGCTCGCGCTCAAGCGCCACATCTACGCCTACACCCGCGACAATCCGGTGTTCCTGATGCGCATGGCGCAGAACATGACCCGGTTCGCGACGCCGATCGGCTGGTTCGGCCGCCTCAAGGTCGAGAAGGACGGCGAGCACCGCGGCCAGGTCGACATCAAGAAGGCGGGCATCTTCGCGATCACCGACGGCATCAAGTCGCTCGCGCTCGAGGCCGGCCGGCTCGACGGCAGCACCCACGACCGCATCGAGATGCTCGCCGCCGAAGGCGTGCTCGGCGAGCGCCAGGCCGCCGACCTGCAGGCGAGCTTCGATTTCCTCGTGCTGATGCGGCTGCGCGGCCAGGTCGAGGCCCTGCGCCAGGGCCGCACGCCGGACAACTACATCGCGGTCGAGACGCTCAACGCGATGGAACAGGGCGAACTCAAGCTCGCGCTCGACGGTGTCGCGCAGTTCCAGGAGTTCATCCGCAAGCACTTCCGGCTGCACCTGCTCGGGAACTGAACAGGCGCGGCAGCATCCGCCACAGCACCAGCCCGCGCAGACCCATGAAGAGCAGGAAGGCGAGCCACAGGCCGTGGTTGCCGAACGCCGGCTGCAGCGTGAGCGCGAGCGCGAGGAAGGCCGCGGCGCACAGCACCATGGCCTGCATCAGCTCGCGGGTGCGGGTGGCGCCGATGAAGACCCCGTCGAGCACGAAGCCCCACACCGAGGCGAGCGGCAGCGCCGCCGCCCACGGCAGGTAGATCGCGGCCGCCTCGCGCAGCGCGGGCTGGTCGGTGAGCAGGGCAACGATCGCGCCGCCGCCGAGCGCATAGGCGAGCGCGAAGCCCGCCGAGCACACCACCGCCCAGCCCATCGACATCCGGATCGCCGAGCGCAGCGCCTGGCGGTCGCGCGCGCCGACGGCGGCGCCGGTAAGCGTCTCCGCGGCATGGGCGAAGCCGTCGAGCGCATAGGCCATGAAGGACTGGAAATTCAGCAGCAGCGCATTGGCGGCGAGCACCAGCTCGCCCTGCTGCGCGCCGGCGCGCGCGAACCAGGCGAAGCAGCCGAGCAGGCAGACGGTGCGCAGGAAGATGTCGCGATTGACCATCATCAGCCGGCGCAGCGCGGCACCGGCGAGCAGAGGCCGCCAGCCCGGCCAGCGCGCCGTCCCGGCCGGCATCGGCTCGCGCAGGCGCCACAACAGACCGAGGCCGAGCACGAAGCCGCTCGCCTCCGCCACCGCGGTCGCCGCGCCGATGCCGGCGACGCCGAAGTCGAACCGATACACCAGCACGAACACGGCCGCGATGTTGATCAGGTTGATCCACACCTGCAGCAGCAGGCCCACCCTCACCCACTGGCGGCCGAGCAGATAGCCGAGCAGCACGTAGTTGCCGAGCGCGAACGGCGCCGACCAGATGCGCGCACCGGCGTAGCTCGCCGCGTACGCCTGCACCGCCTCGCCACCGCCCAGCAGGGTCAGGCCCGAGGCGATCAGCGGCCCCTGCACCGCGAGCAGGCCGAGGCCGATCGCCGCCGCCAGCAGCAGCGCGCGCAGCAGCGCCTCGCGCAGGCCCGCGCGGTCGTCGGCGCCGTGCGCCTGCGCGATCAGGCCCGTGGTGCCCATGCGCAGGAAGCCGAAGCCCCAGAACAGAAAGCTGAACAGCACCCCGCCAAGGGCGACGCCACCGAGCGCCGCCGGATCCGGCAGATGGCCGGCGACCGCGGTGTCGACCGCGGCGAGGATCGGCTGGGTGAGGTTGGCGAGCACGATCGGCACCGCCAGGCGCAGCACATGCAGGCGCCACGCGCTCGGCGTGGCGGGAAAGCGGCGGCCGGCGCTCACCGGCCCCTCGGGGCCGATCCGGATTCAGACACCGATCTCGCCGGCGAGCAGTTCCGCCGGCTGCAGCCGGTAGAGCGCGTCGAGGAAATTCCACTTGAACGAACCCGGTCCCTCGGCCTTCGCCGCGGCCCGCGCACCGCACAGACCGGCGACCGCGCAGGCCGCGGCCACCGCGTCGAGCCGGTCGGGCGCCTGCGCGGTGAAGCCCGCCACCAGCGCCGACAGCGCGCAACCGGTACCGACCACCCGGGTCATGATCGGATCGCCCCACGGGGTGGCCCAGCTGCGCGCCCCGTCGCTGATGTAGTCGGTCTCGCCGGTCACCGCGACCACTGCGCCGGAGGCGCGCGCGAGCGCGATCGCCGCCTCCACCGCGGCCTCCGAGCCCACCGTGCTGTCGACGCCGCGACCGCCGCCGGCCAGGCCAGCGAGCGCGAGAATCTCCGACGGGTTGCCGCGGATCGCCGCCGGGCCCTGCGCCAGCAGCGCGCGACAGGCCTCGGTGCGATAGGCGAGCACGCCCACCGCCACCGGATCGAGGGTCCACGGCACGCCGGCGAGCTTGGCCGTGGCGACAGCCTGGCGCATCGACTCGAGCCGCTGTTCGTGGAGGGTGCCGACGTTGATCAGCAGCGCGCCCGCCATCGGGGTGAAGGCACGCACTTCCTGCCGCGCCACCACCATCGCCGGCGAGGCGCCGGCGGCGAGGAGCACGTTGGCGCTGATCTCCTGCACCACCTCGTTGGTCAGCACGTGCACCAGCGGCGCCGCGGCGCGGAAGCGCTCGAGCTCGCGCGCGACGACCGCGAGCGGCAGGACGGGAATGTCAGCCACGACCCGCCTCCGGCGCCGGCACGTTGAAGACCTGCCGCAGGTAGGCCAGGAAGGTCTGGTCGTCACACATCAGCTTGCCCGGGCTGTCCGACAGCTTGGCGACCGGCTGGCCGTTACCGCGCGTGAGCTTCATGACGATGTTGAGCGGCTCGAGGCCGACGTCGTTGGTGAGGCTGGTGCCGATGCCGAAGCCGAGCTGGGTGCGGTCGGCGAAATGGCGGTAGATGTCGAGCGCGCGCTCGACCGTGAGCCCGTCGGAGAACACCAGGCGCTTGGTGTGGGGATCGATGCGCAGCTTGGCGTAGTGAGCGAGCGCCTTTTCGCCCCACACGATCGGGTCGCCCGAGTCGTGGCGCAGGCCGTCGAAGAGCTTGGCGAAGTAGAGGTCGAAGTCGGCGAGAAAGGCGTCCATGCCGACGACGTCGGTGAGTGCCACCCCGAGGTCGCCGCGGTACTCCTGCACCCAGGTCTCGAGCGCCGCCTTCTGCGAGTCGCGCAGGCGCACGCCGAGCGCCTGGAAGGTCTGCAGGTACTCGTGCGCCATGGTGCCGATCGGTACCAGGCCGAGCTCGCGCGCGTACATGACGTTCGAGCTGCCCTTGAAGTACTGCGGCAGCTCGGCGTGCAGCGTCGCCAGCACTTCGCGCTGCCAGGCCCGCGAATAGCGCCGGCGCACGCCGAAATCGAAGAACTCGAAGGGGTGGCGGCGCGCCGGTTCGGCCGGCAGCGCGCGCAGGCGCTCGATCTTGGCCTGCAGCCGGGCGCGCCCCTCGGCGAGCGCGGCGTCCGCGTCGAAGCGGCGGAAATAGAGTTCGTTGACGATCGCGAGCAGGTAGATCTCGAAGGCCATCACATGCACTTGCGGCCCTTTCGCCATGATCTCTAGCGTGTCGCCGACCGCGCGCGCGGTGATGAACTCGCGCTGGAAACGGAAGATGCGCAGGAAGTCGATGAAGTCCGACTTCATGAAGCGCAGCCCGCCGAGATAGTCGAGCTCGTCGCGCGCGAAGCCGAGGGTGCACAGCTGATCGAGCTCGCGATCGACCTCGCCGAGCAGTTCGGCGAGCGGGTAGGCGGGCGTGTTGCGGCAGACGAAGGTGTATTCCGCCTGGGTTGCCGGGTGGTGATGCAGCATTGCCTGCCACATCGTGAATTTGTAGAGGTCGGTGTCGAGCAGGCTGTCGATCACGGGGGGCATTGGGTCGTCCTTGCGTGAGCGCTGCGGGCGCGCGTCGTGGCAGCGACGCCCGCGACCCGCCCCCTGCGGCAGTGCCCCGAGTATGCCCCCGCCGCCTCCAGCGCCACAAGCGAAGCCAAGGCTGCTGTCGCCCTGGGGGCAGGGCTCCTACACCGGGAGCGTTGATCGAAGGCACCGTAGGAGCGCACCCCTGTGCGCGATAGCGGCGGCCATGCCGGCGACGACGGCTGCTCTCGCCCTGGGGGCAGGGCTCCTGCAGCGGGAGCGTTGATCGAGGGCACCGTAGGAGCGCACCCCTGTGCGCGATAGCGGCCCCCGCACCCGCGACGACCCCCGCTACCAGGCGAGCGGCTGGCGGTCGTGGAAGAAGCCGCCGCTCGGCCCGTCGTCCGGCAGGGTGGCGAGCCAAACGACGGTGTCGACGCCCTCCTCCGGCGAACGCGGCGCGTCAGGGCCGCCGAGATCGGTGCGGCACCAGCCGGGACAGACCGAGTTGACCTTGATGTCGCTGCCCGCGAGCTCGGCGGCGAGGAGGGTCGTGAGCGCATTCACCCCGACCTTGGAGATGCGGTACGCCGGCGCGCCCGGCGCCATCGCCGACAGCCGCCCCATCGAGGAGGCGAGATTGACCACCCTGCCCGCCGCGCTCGCACGCATCAGCGGCAGCAGGGCCTGGGTCACGCGCAGCACGCCGAAGAAGTTGGTCTCGAGCGTGCTGCGCAGCGTGTCGAGCGGCAGCTCGAGCAGGCTGGTGTCGAAGCGCTCGGGCGAGATCCCGGCGTTGTTGATCAGGACGTCGATGCGGCCGAAGCGCTCGGCGAGCCAGTCGCGCAACGCGGCGACCGACGCGTCGTCGGTGACGTCGAGCGGGTGGCAGTCGATCCTGCAGCCGAGCATCGCCAGGCGCGAGTGCATCGGCTCGAGCTGGGCCGGGTCGCGCGCGGTGGCGATGACGTGGTGGCCCTCTACGCTGGCCAGGCGCTGCACCGCTGCGCGTCCGAGCCCGCGGCTCGCGCCGGTGACGACGGTGATCGGAGAATTGGAATCCACTTGGTGCCTCCTGCCGTGTTCAGAGCCGGCGCGTTGCGCGCAGCCGACGCATGACCATGCGCCGGTACAGCCGGGACACGAGCGAACGGATGCCGGGCAGCCCGATCAGCCACGCAAGCGGCCTCAGCACCACGATCCGCGACATCAGCAGGATGTAGGCGTCCAGCTCACGATGTACCGTGCCATCCGCATCGCGTACGTGCAACTCGCGCAAGGCCTGACCGGGGTCGATGCCGAGCTCACTCAGTTCGGCCTCGCGACCGGTGATGTCCACCCAGTCGGTGGGCTTGCCGTCGCGCGCGGCGAGCCGCTCGTAGAACGCGCGATCGCGCACGCAGCTCGGGCAGGCGCCATCGTAGTAGACGGTGAGATCGTCTTCATCGTCCTTCATGGTGCGGGCTCCCGATGCCAGCCAACACCAATGAGACCCCGCCGGGCGAAGAAAGTGCGCCCCCCGTAGCAGCGGCAAACGCCGCGTCATCGGCGGCGATCCGCCCCGCCGGCTTCAGAACGCCGGCACCACCGCGCCCTTGTACTTGTCGAGGATGAACTGCCGCACTTCGGGCGAGGTCAGCGCCGCGGCCAGCTTCTTCATCGCCGGGCTGTCGACGTTGTCGGTGCGGCCGACGAGGAGGTTGGCGTAGGGCGAGCTGGCGTCCTCGATGAAGAGCGAGCCCTCGAGCGGGTTCAGCTTGGCCTCGATCGCATAGTTGGTGTTGATCAGCGCGAGGTCGACCTGGTTCAGGATGCGCGGCAGGGTGGCGGCCTCGAGTTCGCGGATCCTGAGCTTCTTCGGGTTGTCGACGATGTCCTTCTGGGTCGCCGAGATGTTGCCCGGGTCCTTCAGCGTCACCAGACCCTGGCGGGCGAGCAGCAGCAGCGCGCGACCGGAGTTGGAGGGATCGTTCGGGATCGCCACCGTGCCGCCTTCGGGAATGTCCTGCACCGACGCGTGCTTGGTCGAATAGCCGGCGAAGGGCTCGACGTGGATCTTCGCCACCACCGCCTGGATGTCGTTCTTCTGCTTCTTCTTGAACTCCTCGAGGTAGGGGCCGTGCAGGAAGAAGTTGCCGTCGACCCGCTTCTCGTTGGTCTGCATCGAGGGCTGCACGTAGTCGGTGAACACCCTCACCTCGAGCTCCACGCCGTCCTTCGCCAGCATCGGCTTGACGAACTCGAGCAGCTCGGCGTGCGGCACCGGGGTGGCGGCGATGACGAGTCTGTCGGCGGCGTGGGCCGCGCCGGCCACGGCGAGGCAGCCGAGCGAGGCGGCGAGCAGCTTGCGCAGGGAGGGGAACATGAACGACTCCTTCTTCACGGGAACGGGTTTACTTGCGGGTGAAATACAGCACCAGTCGGTCGCCCGAATACTGCAGCAACTGCACGAGCACGACCAGCACCGCGACCGTGATCACCATCACTTCGGTCTGGAAGCGCTGGTAGCCGAAGCGGATCGCGAGGTCGCCGAGGCCGCCGCCGCCGATCACGCCCGACATCGCCGCATACGACATCAGCGTGATCGCGGTCACCGTGGTGGCGGCGATCAGGCCGGGCAGCGCCTCGGGCAGCAGCGCGCCGAAGATGATGCGGTGAGTGCGGATACCCATCGCCTGGCAGGCCTCGATGACGCCGCGGTCGATCTCGCGCAGCACGTTCTCGACGAGGCGGGCGAAGAAGGGCGCGGTGCCCACCACCAGCGGCGGGATCGCACCCTCGACGCCGAGCGAGGTGCCGATCAGCAGCACGGTCACCGGGATCATCACGATCAGCAGGATGAGGAAGGGCACCGAGCGCAGCACGTTGACCACGAAGGACAGCACCACATACAGCCCGCGCTGCTCGAGCAGCTGGTTCTTGCTGGTGACGAAGAGCAGGATGCCGAGCGGCAGGCCGATCAGCACGGTAAACAGCAGCGAGAAGCCGGTCATCGCCAGCGTTTCCCAGGTGGCCTGCCAGATGTCGCCCCAGTCGATCAGGGAAAGGTCCATTACTGCAGCACCTCATGGTGGATCTTGAATGCGTCGAAGGCGCGGAACACCGCCTCGACCTCCTCGGCGGTGCCGTCGATCTCGACCAGCAGCTGACCGTAGGGCTGGTCCTTTATCGTGGACACCGTGCCCTGCAGGATCGTGATCCGCGCCGGGCTGATCGCCGCGACATGGCTGAGGATGGGCTGGTAGGTGACGTCGCCCAGATAGGTGAGCCGCACCGGCAGGCCGCGCACCTTGGCACCGAGGCCTGCGGGGTCGAGCAGCGCGGCGGTGAGCGCGTCGCTCTGCGCCACCATGCTGCGGGTGACCGCATGCTTGGGATGCAGGAAGACCTCGGACACCGGCCCGCTCTCGACGATGCGCCCGGCATCGATCACCGCGACGCGGTCGCAGATCGTGCGGATCACTTCCATCTCGTGGGTGATCAGCACGATGGTGAGGCCGAGCCGGCGGTTGATGTCCAGCAACAGGCGCAGGATGGCCTGCGTGGTCTCGGGGTCGAGCGCCGAGGTGGCCTCGTCGCACAGCAGCAGGTTGGGATGGTTGGCGAGCGCACGGGCGATGCCCACCCGCTGCTTCTGCCCGCCCGACAGCTGCGCGGGATACTTGCTGCCGTGCTCGGCGAGCCCGACCAGCTCGAGCATCTCCGCCACCCGCGCGGCGCGCTCGGCGGCACCGAAGCGGCCGGTGGTCTTCAGCGGCCAGTCGATGTTGCCCGCCACGGTCTTGGCATTGAGCAGGTTGAAGTGCTGGAAGATCATGCCGGTCCGCTGGCGGAGCTGGAAGAGCGCCTCGCGGTCGAAGCGGGTGATGTCCTCGCCGTCGATGACGATCCGCCCGGCGCTCGGGCGCTCGAGCAGGTTCAGGGTGCGGATCAGCGTGCTCTTGCCCGCGCCCGAACGGCCGATGATGCCGAACACCTCGCCCTTGCCGATGTGCAGGTCGATGTCTTGCAGCGCGGTGATTTCGCGACCGTCGACGCGATAGGTCTTGTGGAGGTTCTCGATGTGGATCACGAAGCGCTTTCCGGAGTGTGCCGAAAGGGATCGGAGTCTACCACCGGGCGAACGGCGGGATCGCCGCGCCGACACATCGCCCGCTCGGCCGCCGTTGATCGCGCAGAGGGCTGCGCTCCTACAGTCGGTCCAACCTCTGACGCAGGCACCGTAGGAGCCCTGCCCCCAGGGCGATGACGGCCGTCATCGCCAGCACAGCCCCCCTGATCGCGCAGAGGGCTGCGCTCCTGCACACCATCGAGTGCGGCTTGTAGTAGCCTCGGCCCCCTGCGCAACGGCACCAGGAACCCTGACATGAGCCCGCAACACCGCCCCCTTCAACCCGACACCCTGGCGGCCCAGGGGATTGGCGAGCCGGCCCTGCCCTATCGCGACGTCGTGCCGCCGATCCACCTCGCCACCACCTTCGAGCGCGCGCCCGACGGCAGTCTGCCCGGCGGCCGCCTCTATTCGCGTGACGCCAGCCCGGCATACGACGCCGCCGAGACCCTGCTGCGCGAGCTCGAGCAGGGCGAAGCGGCGGCGCTGTTCGCCTCCGGCATGGCGGCGGCCTCGGCGGTGCTGCTCGCGCTGCGGCCGGGCGCGCGCATCGTCGCCCCGCACGACATGTACTGGAGCCTGCGCAAGTGGCTGATCGAGTTCGCTGCCAACTGGCAGATCGCGCTCGACTTCTACGCCGGCGAGGACGAACTCGCCGCCCGCCTGCAACAGCCCGCCGACCTCGTGTGGGTGGAGACCCCGGCCAATCCGACCTGGGAGATCACCGACATCGCGCGCGCGGCCACGCTCGCCCATGCCGCGGGTGCCCGCCTGGTGGTGGACTCCACCGTGTCCACTCCGGTGTTCTCCCGGCCGCTGACGCTCGGCGCCGACATCGTCATGCACTCGGCCACCAAGTACCTCAACGGCCACTCCGACGTCGTCGCCGGCGTGCTGGTGACGCGCGCGGCCGACGACTTCTGGGCCCGCATCCGCGCCGCGCGCGCCGCCGGCGGTGCGGTGCTCGGCCCCTTCGAGGCCTGGCTGCTGAACCGCGGCCTGCGCACCCTGTTTGCGCGCGTGCGCCTCGCGGCCGAATCGGCGCTGCGCATCGCGCGCCATTTCGAGCACCACCCGGGCGTCGCCCGCGTGCTGTACCCCGGGCTGGCGTCCCATCCCGGTCACGAGATCGCCGCGCGCCAGATGCAGGGCGGCTTCAGCGCCATGCTGTCGCTGCGCGTCGCCGGCGGCGAGGCCGCGGCGCGCGAGGTCGCCGCGCGCGTGCGCCTGTTCAAGCGCGCCACCTCGCTCGGCTCGGTCGAGAGCCTGATCGAGCACCGCGCCCCGGTCGAAGGCCCGGGCACGCGCTGCCCCGCCGACCTGCTGCGGCTGTCGGTCGGCATCGAGGACGCCCAGGACCTGATCGACGATCTCGAGCAGGCGCTGGCCGGCGCCGCCTGAGCGGACCGGCCGCGACCCCGATGCCGGAACGGACGATGCGCGTGCTGTCGGTCATCCCGCCGATGACCCAGCTCAACACGCCCTACCCCTCCACCGCCTACCTCACCGGTTTCCTGCGCTCGCGCGGGGTCGATGCGGTGCAGGAAGACCTTGCGCTCGCGCTCGTGTTGCGCCTGCTATCGCCCGCCGGCCTCGACGCGATCCGCGACCGCGCCGAGGCCCTGCCGAGGAAGCGGCGCACGCCGCTGGTGCAGGGTTTTCTCGAGCATTTCGCCCGCTACCGCTACACGATCGGCCCGACGATCGCCTTCCTGCAGGGCCGCGACCCGACCATCGCCCACCGCATCGCGAGCCGGACCTTCCTGCCCGAAGGCCCGCGCTTCGATACGCTGGACGCCTATGTCGACCCGGACGATCCCGAGGGCGGCGATCCGCTCGCCTGGGCCTTCGGCGCGCTCGGCCTCGCCGACCGTGCGCGCCATCTCGCGACGCTGT
This sequence comes from Thauera phenolivorans, assembly GCF_001696715.1. Classification (GTDB taxonomy): domain Bacteria; phylum Pseudomonadota; class Gammaproteobacteria; order Burkholderiales; family Rhodocyclaceae; genus Thauera; species Thauera phenolivorans. The sequence goes on from NZ_MBFM01000002.1 coordinate 391,019, forward strand.
ATCTCAACGAGTTGGCCGACATCCTGCGCGATGCGGTCGATGGCCGCTTCGAGTTCGTGCGCTACGCCGAGACCCTGGCGATGAGCCAGCCGACTTTCGAGCCGCTCGCCGCCGCGCTGGCGGCCCCGCCCACGCTGGTGGATAAGTATCTGAAAGACCTCACCCTCGAGGCCCTGGCCCGCCACGCACCGCAGCTGGTGCTCGTCTCCACCCCCTTCCCCGGCTCGGTGTACGGCGCCTTCCGCATCGCGCAGGCGATCAAGGCGGCGCAGCCGGAAATCGTGACCGTGCTCGGCGGCGGCTTCGTCAATACCGAGTTGCGCGAGCTTTCGGAACCGCGGGTGTTCGACTTCTTCGACTACGTCACGCTCGACGACGGCGAGCGTCCGCTGCTCGCCCTGCTCGAGCACCTGCAGGGCAGGCGCGGCAGATCACGTCTGGTGCGCACCTTCGTGCGCCAGCCCGAAGGCGCGACGACGAACGCCGCGGTGCGCTACATCAACCTCGTCGAGCCCGACGTGCCCTTCGCCGAGGTCGGCACCCCCACCTGGGACGGCCTGCCGCTCGACGGTTACCTGTCGGTGCTCGACATGCTCAACCCGATGCACCGGCTGTGGTCGGACGGGCGCTGGAACAAGCTCACCGTGGCGCATGGCTGCTACTGGAAGAAGTGCAGCTTCTGCGACGTCAGCCTCGACTACATCGGCCGCTACGACGGCGCCCCGGCCGCCCTGCTGGTGGACCGCATCGAGGCGATCATCGCCGAGACCGGCCAGACCGGCTTCCACTTCGTCGACGAGGCGGCGCCGCCCAAGGCGCTGCGCGCGCTCGCCGAGGAGCTGCTGCGCCGCGGGCTGGCGATCTCGTGGTGGGGCAACATCCGCTTCGAGAAATCCTTCACCCCCGAGCTGTGCCGGCTGCTCGCCGACAGTGGCTGCATCGCGGTATCGGGCGGGCTGGAGGTGGCCTCCGACCGCCTGCTCAAGCTGATGAAGAAGGGCGTGTCGGTCGATCAGGTGGCGCGCGTCACCCACGCCTTCACCGAGGCCGGCGTGCTGGTCCATGCCTACCTGATGTACGGCTTCCCGACGCAGACGGTGCACGACACGGTCGACGCGCTCGAGTACGTGCGCCAGCTGTTCGAGGCCGGCTGCATCCAGTCCGGCTTCTTCCACCGCTTCGCGTGCACCGTGCATTCACCGGTGGGCATGAACCCGGAGGAGTACGGGGTGGCGCTGGTGCCGCTGCCCGAAGTGAGCTTCGCGAAAAACGACGTCGGCTTCATCGACCCCACCGGTGTCGACCACGACGCGCTCGGCCGCGCGCTGAACAAGGCGCTCTACAATTACATGCACGGCATCGGCCTCGACACCGATGTCCGCAGCTGGTTCGAGGAGCGCGTGCCGCGACCGCGGGTGGCCAGGCACTTCATCGCACGCGCCCTGCAGCAGACGTGACCGGTCATCGCCCTGGGGGCAGGGCTCCTGCAGCTGGCGTCGAGGGCGATGTTTTGCCATGCCGCCACGCATCGTCTACCCTTGCGGGTCGAACCGGCACGCGCACTCGCGTGCCCCCTGGAAAGGATTGAAAACAATGAGCAATACCCCCGAATTCCCCTGGAGCGACCGTTACCTCCTCGGCTACAACCCGATCGACGACACCCATCGGGAGTTCGTGGACTGCGTGGACGCGCTGCTGCGGGCGAGCGACGATCAGGTCGGCGCCGCACTCGAGGCTTTCGCCCGCCATGCCGAGGCGCATTTCGCCCAGGAAGACGGCTGGATGACCGAGGGCGAGTTCCCCGCGCGCGACTGCCACATCGACGAGCACGCCAAGGTGATGGCCTCGGTGCGCGAGGTGCAGGAGCTGGTCGCGCAGGGCAACTACGAGATCGCGCGCGAACTGGCCCACGCCCTGATTGACTGGTTCCCGGGCCACGCCGACTACATGGACTCCGCGCTCGCGACCTGGATGGTCAACAAGAGCCACAAGGGCCGTCCGCTGGTGCTGCGCCGCAAGGAACACATCCAGGAATGAGAGCGGGCCGCTGAAGATGCAGTTTGACCTGCGCCGCTTCGCCCCCGCCACCGAACGCAACCGCGACTTCATCCTGCCGATCCTGCGGCGCGTGCTGCCCGACCGCGGCAGGGTGCTCGAGATCGGCAGCGGCACGGGCGAGCACGCGGTATATTTCGCCGCCCAACTGCCCGACCTCGAATGGCAGCCGAGCGAACGCGAGCCGGAGGCGCTCGCCTCGATCCAGTCCTGGATCGCGCATGCCGGCCTCGCCAACGTCGCCCCGCCCGTGCTGCTCGACGTCCTCGCGCCGACGTGGCCGCTGGCCGCGGCCGGCGCGCTGGTGTGCATCAACGTCATCCACTATTCGCCCTGGGAATGCACGCCTGCCCTGTTCGAGGGCGCGGCGCGACTGCTGCCCGCCGGGGCGCCGATCTATGCCTACGGCCCCTACCGCCGCGGCGGTGCCCACACCGCGCCGAGCAACGAGGCCTTCGACGCGTGGCTGAAGCAGATCGACCCGCGCTTCGGGGTGCGCGACCTCGAGACGGTGGCCGATACCGCCGCAGCCTGCGGCTTCCGCCTCGACGAGGTGACGGCGATGCCGGCCAACAACTTCAGCCTCGTCTTCCGCCGCGAGTGAATCGGCGCCGCCCGCAGCGCGAGGCGGCGCAGGAGCGCGAACCCGGGCACAATGGGCCGCGGTCGACCCTCGGGCCGGCCTTCCCCCATCGAGAGAAAAGGAGATCGATATGGCTTCCTACCGGATCGCCGTCATCGTCGGCAGCCTTCGGCGCGACTCGTTCAACCGCAAGTTCGCGACCGCGCTCGCCCGCCTGGGCCCGGCAGACTTCAGCTTCGTCCAGCTCGAAATCGGCGACCTGCCGCTCTACGACCAGGACGACGACGACAATCAGGCGGCGCCGGTCAAGCGCCTGAAATCCGAAATCGCCGCATCCCACGGGGTGATCTTCGTGACGCCTGAGTACAACCGCTCGATCCCGGGCGTGCTCAAGAATGCGATCGACCACGCCTCGCGGCCGTATGGCGACAGCTCGTGGAAGGACAAGCCGGCGGGCGTGATCGGGGTGTCGCCGGGCGCGATCGGCACCGCGCTCGCCCAGCAGCACCTGCGCAACATCCTCGCCTGTCTCGGCATGCCGACGCTCGGCCTCCCGGAGGCTTTCATCCAGGCCAACGACAGCCTGTTCGACGCCGAGGGCAACATCGGCGAGCGTAGCCGCAAGTTCGTTCAGGGCTGGATGGACACCTACGCCGCCTGGGTGCGGCTGCACACCGGGGCGTGAAGCCGGCGCCGGTCCGCAAGGGCCGGCGCCCGCCGACTCAACAGCGGCTCGGGCCGACGGCCGCCATGTAGCGTGCGACATAGTCCGCGAAATCGCCCTCGTCGGTGCGTTCGATCTCCGCCTGCGCCGCCAGCGACTCACGCGCCGACTGCTCGAAGCCCTGCTCCGCCGCGGCCTCCAGCGGACGCCCGCGGAACCACTCGGTATGGCGCTCGCACTGCCGCAGGCCGAACTCGAGGAAGCCGAGCCGCTCGCTGCGCATTTCCGCCAGCACCCGCGCGGAGGGGGTCAGGGCCGGATCGGCCAGCTTGGCGCGCTGCAGCGCAACCGCCTGCGCGTGCGCCTCGCCGCCTTGCGCGCCGTCGAGCAGCCCCGCACACACGGTCACGCCCTCGAGCAGCGCCTCGCCCCACTTCCTGAGGCTGCGCGGCTCGCCGTTCTGCCGTAGCGACAGACCGGGACGGCGCCCCTCCTTCACCGAGAGGGCGAAGTTCGCCGTGCTCTCACGGCATTCCGCACCGCACATCGTCGGACTCTCCTCGAGCGCACAGTAGAGCAGGAAGGCGTCGAGGAAGCGCGCGGTCGACAGCTCGATGCCGAGTGGCACGAAGGGATCGATGTCGAGGCAGCGCACCTCGACATACTGGACACCGCGGGCGCCGAGCGCCTGGATTGGCCGCTCGCAGCGCCGGGCGACGCGCTTGGGACGGATGGACGAGTAGAACTCGTTCTCGATCTGCAGCAGGTTGGTGTTCAGTTGCACCCACTCGCCGTTGCGCCGGGTGCCGATTGCCTCATACGGCGGGTACGGCGTCGACACCGCGCGCCGCAGGCTGTCGAGATAGGCCTCCAGGGTGTTGTAGCAGGGCTCGATGCTCGCCTGGGCATTGTTCTGGTAGCCGAGATCGCTCATGCGCAGGCTGGTCGCCCATGGCAGGTAAAGGGTGTTCTCGTCGAAGGGCTCGAGGTCGTGCACCCGGTCGCGCAGGAAACTCGCGCCGACCGCCGGCGAAGCGCCGAACAGGTACATCAGGAGCCAGCTGTAGCGGCGGAAGTTGCGGATCAGCGCGATGTAGCAGGCGGACTGGTGGGCGGCCGCCGAATTCGCGGCGGCAGCGCCGTCCAGCAACGGCCACAGCGCATCGGGCAGCGAGAAGTTGTAGTGGACGCCGGCGATGCACTGCATCGCCTTGCCGTAGCGCACCGCCAGCCCCTTGCGATACACATGCTTGATCTGGCCGCTGTGGCTGGTGCCGTACCAGGCAATCGGGATGTCGGCCTCGTCGGGGAGCTCGCAGGGCATCGACAGCGGCCAAAGGCGCTCGGCGCCGAGCCGGCCGTAGGTGAAACGGTGGATCGCATCGAGCTCGGCGAGCGTGTCCTCGGGATTCTCCTCGGCGGCGGTGATGAATTCCATCAGCGCCTCCGAGTAGTCGGTGGTGATCTGCGGATGGGTGAGCGCCGATCCGAGTGCGACCGGGTGCGGGGTCGTCGCCAGGCGTGCATCGCGATCGACGCGCAGGCTCTCCTTTTCCAGACCGTGCCGGCAGTGGCGCAGCAGTTCGCGGGATTCGGCCGTGTCGAACAGCGCCACGCGGCGGGAGAAAAGTTCGCTCAAAAGTCAGGCTCCTGTGTGCATTTGCCAGCACTATGGGCACGCCGCAACGAGGATGCAAGAGGCAACTTGTCGGACGTGCGTGAAGGCCCTGCAAAGCAGCGAGCCCGCACGCGGCGGGCTCGCTGAAAAGTCGGTTGCCGGGGGGCGCAGATCGGCGTGCCGGCTACCCTGAGCAAGCGGACGGATTCTATCCTTCGGCGAGGAGGTCGGTGTAGTCGCCCACCTCGCCGCCAATGACCTCCCGGGCGATGGCCGTCTCGGTCTCACTGCGTGTCTCGGCCACCAGCACGACCTGACCACTGACGATCGCGTCATGGACCAGGTCCGCCAGCGGCCCGGTCTTGCCGCCGCCCCCGGCGGTGGCACCGACGCCCGCACCGACGAGGGCGCCAATGCCGGCGCCCCAGCCCAGCATCGCCAGCGGCGCGAGAAGTGGACTGGCAATGAACAGGCTCGTGCTCCCCGCGACCAACGCGACCTGAGCAAGGGCGCCGAGCCCGGTGCCCACCGCGGTGCCGACGGCGCCATCGACGAGCACGTCCTTCAATACCGCGTTGCTGTCCTCTTTCGGTTCGGGAAGGGACTGCACCGACTCGGCGTCGAGCAGGTACAGCCGCTCGCGGGGCAAGCCACGCCCCAAGAGCAGGGAAAGCGCCCTTTCGGCGTCGACCCGGTTGGCGAAGAATCCGGATACGTGGTGGCGATAGTCGTTCATGCCTTGTCTCCTTGCGATGCTTCATCGACGAGAGCGCGAAACGGCAGCAAGCGGCAAGCCGCGGCGGCCGCATGCATTCGACCAGGGCGGTGCTCAGCGACTCACGCCGTTCCTACGGCGACCGCAACGCCGTCCGCGAAGCGAGCGCGAAATTCGCATTGCGACACATCCCAGATTAGCTCAATGTCCGGGGAAGCGCCGAGCCTGAGTTCCCGCCCCGCTGCCCGAACCGGCCCGGGTCGGACCGGCTCACCCCGGCGGCTGCTTCTTCGGCGGCGGCGGGTTGTCCACCGGGGCCTTCTTCGGCGAAACCGCCGGCGGATCGCTGGCCGGAAAACTTTCCTCGATCGCCTCGTCGATCAGATCCTCGACGTGTTCGCCCTTCGGCTTGGGTTCGCTGACGTCGGTGCGCGGTGCGGTACTGTGCGGATTGTGCTTCATGGTCGTCTCCTTTGCTCTTTTGCGCCTCCCAGGCGCAGGGTGATGCCCTGCCGCGATACGGCCCGGATTCGATCCGGACGGCTGCGCCGCCTCCAGCCTCTCCTCCAACCGGTTCAGCAGCGACAACACGCACCACGCAAGGACGGTAGCCGCCAGCGCGGTGCCGAAGCGGCCGAGGGCCGCGCAAACGCCGATCGCAGAGGTCATCCAGATACCGGCCGCGGTGGTGAGCCCACGGATGCTCGCCTGGCTTTCCCGCTTGAGGATGGTGCCGGCACCGAGGAAGCCCACGCCGGTCACCAGCCCCTGGATGACGCGCGACAGCGCGTCGTCGTTCATGTCGGCCTCGATCGCGGCGACCACGACAAGTGCCGCGCCCGTGACGACCAGCATGTGGGTGCGCAGGCCGGCAGCCTTGCCGACCCGCTCACGCTGGTAGCCAATGATCGCACCGCACAGCAGCGCGATCGTCAGACGCAGCAACGAACGCCCGACCTCGCGGGCGTCGCCGAGGCCGACGAGAAGCTCAGCAACGAGAAAATCCATTATTCGTCACCGTATTGACTCAATTGAGCCCTTTCGAGCCTGCGCTCCTGGACCGCCACACGCGTCCCCCATTTGCCGCAGTCGACCATGAGGCGCCGACCGCTGAGGACGCGGTTCAGCGTTCAACCGTCGAGCCGGGGCATTCGGGAGGTGGTCGACGACATGATGGAACCGCGAATGATGAGCAAGAAGCCAGCGAATGGCAACAAGACGGGGGCGGTTGCGCTGCCCGGCACGCCAAAGCAGAAAGCCCGCACAAGGCGGGCTTTCTGCTTTGATTCAATGGAGGCGCGACTCGGAATCGAACCGGGGTACACGGCTTTGCAGGCCGCTGCATAACCACTCTGCCATCGCGCCATGACCAGCTGCTCGTCGATCCCTCGCTGCCGGGACCGCTGGAACCAGAGCGGATCTGGTTCCTGAATGATGGAGCGGGAAACGAGGCTCGAACTCGCGACCTCAACCTTGGCAAGGTTGCGCTCTACCAACTGAGCTATTCCCGCTCGGGAAAGACCGCCATTATAGGCAGTAAATCGTAGGTGTCAACGTCCGGTTCCGGCGCTCACTCGCCATGTTCTGCGAGCAGCGGAAGCGCCCGTCGCAGGTAGTAGCCCATCGACCACAGGGTGAGCGCCGCCGCCACGTAGATCAGCACCTGACCGGCGAGCCGGACATCGAGGTACAGCAGCGGGGCATTGTAGAGAAGCAGCGGGATCGCGGTCATCTGCGCGGCGGTCTTGAGCTTGCCGACGTAGGCGACGGCCACGCTGGCCGACTTGCCCACCCGCGCCATCCATTCGCGCAAGGCCGAGATCGTGATCTCGCGGCCGATGATGATGACCGCGATCAGCGCATCGACCCGCGCCAGCTGCACCAGCAGGATCAGCGCCGCGGCGACCATCAGCTTGTCGGCGACCGGGTCGAGGAAGGCGCCGAAGGCCGAGGTCTGGCCCAGGGCACGCGCGAGGTAGCCGTCGAACCAGTCGGTGACCGCGGCGATGACGAATACGATCGTCGCCAGCAGGTTCTTGTCGGCGACGCCGAGCCAGGCATCGGGCACGTAGAAGATGCCGACGAAGACCGGGATCAGCACGATGCGTGCGAGGGTGAGTGAATTGGGGATGTTGATCGGCATTGTTGCGGCGCGCCGCGCCTCCTTTCAGTGCAGGGCCGAGTATATCGCTTCGGCCAGCCGCCGGCTGACGCCGTCGACCCGACACAAGTCCTCGACCGTCGCCTCGCGCACGCCGTCGAGTCCGCCGAAGGCGGCGAGCAGGTTGCGCCGGCGCGAGGGACCGACGCCCGGGATGTCCTCGAGCTTGGAGCCCACCCGCGCCTTGCCGCGCTTGGCGCGATGGCCGGTGATCGCGAAGCGGTGGGCCTCGTCGCGGATCTCCACGATCAGGTGCAGCGCGGCCGATTCTCCGCCGAGCGCGAGGCCCTCGCGGCCGTCGGGGAAGATCAGCGTCTCGAGGCCCGCCTTGCGCCCCTCCCCTTTCGCCACGCCGACCATCGCTACCGACTCCAGCCCGACCTCCGCGAGGATCGCGCGCGCCGCGCTCACCTGCCCCCTGCCGCCATCGATCAGAATCAGGTCGGGGCACACGCCCTCGCCCGCCGCGACCTTGCCGTAGCGCCGCTCGAGCGCCTGGCGCATCGCCGCGAAGTCGTCGCCCGGGGTGATGCCGCCGATGTTGTAGCGGCGGTATTCCGCGCGCTTCATCGCGCCCGCCTCGCACACCACACAGGACGCCACCGTGGCCTCGCCCATGGTGTGGCTGATGTCGAAGCACTCGATGCGCTGGGGCGCCTCGTCCATGCCGAGCGCATCGCGCAGGGCTTCGAGGCGCTGCTCGATGCGCCCGGTGTCGCGCGCGCGCGCCTGGATCGCGAGGCGGGCGTTCTTTTCCGCCATTTCCATCCACGCCTTCTCGGCGGCGAAGCGCGGCGACACCACGCCGGGCGGGCGGTCGGTGATCTCGGCCAGCGTTTCCTTGACGGCCTCGGCGGGGAGATTCACCAGGATGCGCGCCGGGATGGGGTGCTGGCTGTAGTGCTGTTCGACGAAGGCGAGCAGGCTGTCCATCGCGCCCGACACCGCCGCGCCGCTCGGGAACTGCGGTCGGTCGCCGAGGTGACGGCCGCCGCGCACCATGGCGATGTTCACGCAGGTAAGCCCGTCCTCCTCGATCGCGGCGAGGATGTCGACGTCCTCGTCCTTGCGGCTGTCGACGAACTGCCTGTGCAGCACCGCCTGCAGCACGCGCACCTGGTCGCGGCAGGCGGCGGCTTGCTCGAAGTCGAGACGCTCGGACGCGGCCTGCATGCGCGCGCTCAGGTCGTCGATGACTTCGCTCGCCTGGCCGTCAAGGAAGCGGGTCGCGAGCCTGACGTCGGCGGCATAGGCCGCGTGCTCGATGAAACCGACGCAGGGTGCGGTGCAGCGCTTGATCTGGTGCAGCAGGCAGGGGCGCGAGCGGTTGGCGAAGACGGTGTTCTCGCAGGTGCGCAGCTGGAAGGTCTTCTGCAACAGGTGGATGCTCTCTCGCACCGCCCAGGCGTTCGGGAAGGGACCGAAGTAGCGCGCGCCCTTGGCGAAGGCGCCGCGATGATAGGCCAGGCGCGGAAACTCGTCGGCCGAGAGTTCGATGTAAGGGTAGGTCTTGTCGTCGCGGAAGAGGATGTTGTAGCGCGGCGCGAGGCGCTTGATGAGGTTGTTCTCGAGGATCAGGGCCTCTGCCTCGGAGCGCGTCGCGGTGGTTTCGACGCGCTGCACCTGCGCGACCATCATCGCGATGCGCGGGCTCGACAGCGTCTTCTGGAAGTAACTGGAGACTCGGCGCTTGAGGTTCTTGGCCTTGCCGACGTAAAGCACCTTGTCGTCGGCGCCGATCATGCGATAGACGCCGGGGTCCTCGGTGAGGGTGCGCAGGAAGGGCCTGGGGTCGAAGGCGGGGGGCGTGGGCGTCGGGTCGGTCATGTGCGAAATTGGATCTGGCGTTGCGGGGGGCAACACCCATGAACATACAGGCCGGCGCACGCCGGTAGGAGCGGCGAGCGCCGCGTCACCGCCGCAATCGCGGCGGTGACGCGCCTGCACTGCGCGATTATCCGTTCTTGTGCAGGACTTCGGTGCGTCGGTCGCCGATCGTGGCGGCGGTCATGGTCGGCGCCGCGCCCGCGTCGTCAACGATCGCGGCGACGCGTTCACGGGCCTGCAGGTAGGCCGCGCTGAGTTCGAGGGCGAAAGGGTCTGCGAGCCAGGCGGGGGCCTCGGCCGGCGGGACGACGGCGGCGAGGCGGCGGAGGTTCTCCACGTCCAGCATGGGCGCCCAGCGGTCGAGCAGCTCGGCGGCGAGGTCGGGCCGGTTGCACACCAGCAGCATGTCGCAGCCTGCAGCGTAGGCGGCTTGCGCGCGGCCGAGGATGTCGCCAGCGACGCGGGCGCCTTCCATGTTGAGGTCGTCACTGAAGATCACCCCCGTGAAGCCGAGGCGACCGCGCAGCACGTCCTTCAGCCAGAAGGACGAGAAGCCGGCGGGCTGGGGCACGGGGCCGGGGTCGGCCTTGGGGTAGATGACGTGGGCCGGCATCACGCCGGCGAGCTGGCGGCCGAGACGGTGCCGGTAGGGAGCGATGTCCTCGTTCCAGACGGCGTCGAAGTCGCGCTCGTCGACCGGGATGTCGTGGTGCGAGTCGGCCTCGACGAAGCCGTGCCCGGGGAAGTGCTTGCCGACGCAGCCCATGCCCGCCTCCGCCATGCCGGCGGCGAGCGCCTGGGCGAGTGCGGCAACCGCCTGCGGGTCGCGATGGAACGCGCGATTGCCGATCGCACGACTGCACCCATAGTCGAGGTCGAGCACCGGAGTGAAGCTGAGGTCGATACCGTGCGCACGCAGCTCCGCGGCGAGCACGAAGCCGGTCGCACGTGCGGCCTCGAGCGCGCCGAGGTGGTCGCGGTCCCACAGTGCGCCGAGGCTGCGCATCGACGGCAGGCGGGTGAAACCGTCGCTGCGGAAGCGCTGCACCCTGCCCCCTTCGTGATCGACCGCGACGATCAGCGCCGGCTCGCGCAGGCTGCGGATATCGGCGGTGAGCGCGCGCAACTGATCGGATCCGCTGAAGTTGCGCGCAAAAAGGATCACGCCGCCGACCAGTGGATCGCACAGTCGCTGGCGCTCCTCGTCGGCGAGCTCGGTGCCCGCGACGTCGAGCATCAGCGGGCCGCGCGGGAGATGGAGCGGATGGGCTTGCATCGGGAAGTCCTGCTCAGATACGTCGATCGATGACGGCGAAGGCGATCACGTAGTCGTCCTCGTCGCTCAGACTGAGGTGTGCGCCGAGGCCGCGCTCGGCGAGATAGGCGGTGAGCGCCTCGTCGTACTCGAAATCGGGTTTGCCCGCGGCGTCGTGCCCCACCCGCACCGCGTGCAGCGTGGCCGGCACCGCGACGCCGGTGCCGAGCGCCTTGCCGAAGGCCTCCTTGGCAGCGAAGCGCTTGGCGAGGAAGCGCGCCCGATCGACGCTCTCGGCCCACGCCGTGCGCTCGGCGCCGGCGAGGATGCGATGGGCGAAGCGCTCGCCGTGGCGCTCGAGCGCGCGCCGCACACGTTCGATGCGGACGATGTCGGTGCCGATGCCGTGGATCATGGCGCCGCCGCTCAGGCGCCCTGCCCGGCCGCTGCGCGCATCAGCCGCTTCATTTCGGCCACCGCCTCGCGCAGGCCGCAGAATACCGCGCGGCTGACGATCGAATGGCCGATGTGCAGTTCTCGCACCCCGGCAAGGCGCGCGATCGGCTGCACGTTGTAGTAGTTGAGCGCGTGACCGGCGTTGAAGCGCATGCCGAGCGCGCGGATCGCCTCGCCCGCGGCCGCGACCTTGGCCAGCTCTGCGAGCACCGCGGGGCTTTCGGCGTCGCGCCCGACGCCATGGAAGGCATGGGCGTAGGGCCCCGTATGCACCTCGCACACGCGGGCACCGATGCGGGCCGCGGCCTCGATCTGCGGGATCTCGGCGTCGATGAAGACGCTGGTGACGATGCCCGCTTCGGCCAGCCGGCCGACCACACCCTGCAACCGCGCCTCCTGGGCGAGGACGTCGAGCCCGCCCTCGGTGGTGACCTCGTGGCGGCCTTCGGGCACCAGCATCGCCATCTCGGGCCTGAGCCCGCAGGCGATGCCGACCATCTCGTCGGTGGCCGCCATCTCGAGGTTGAGCTTGACCTGGGTGAGCTCGCGCAGCCTGCGTACGTCGTCGTCGTTGATGTGGCGACGGTCTTCGCGCAGATGCACGGTGATGCCGTCCGCGCCGCCGAGATGGGCCTCGACCGCGGCCCAGACCGGATCCGGCTCCCAGGTCTTGCGCGCCTGGCGCAGGGTGGCGACGTGGTCGATGTTGACGCCGAGTTCGATCACAGTTCCTGCAACTCCTTGAGCACCCGGCGCGACTGCAAGATCCGTCCGCCGAGGTAATGATTGATCAGCGCGCGGAGCAGGCGCTTGGCCTGCATCTGGGTCTGCGCGCCGGAGAATTCGCCCGCCGCCATGTCGAGCAGGGTGCTGCCCGCAACGGTGAGCTCGTCACCGAGCGCCGCATAGGCCTCGCCCAGGGCGACCGGGCCGCGCTCGATTATATAGAGGTAGTTCGCCTCGGGCCGGATCGGCTCGCCCCCCTCCGCCTCGGTGTCGAGCTGCACCCCGTAGCCGAGTTCCAGCAGCAGGGCGAGCTCGAAGCGGCGCAGCAGCAAGGCCGGATTCTCGCCGCGCCCCAGCGAGCCCATCGCCGCACCGAAGGCTTCGAAGAGGCCGGGATGCGGATCCTCGCGCGCGGTCAGGCGCACCAGCAACTCGTTGAGATAGTAGCCGCACAGCAGCGCGCGGCCGACCAGCAGCGGCTGCCCCCCCTGCCATTCGGCCCGCGCGAGGGTCTTCACCTCGCCGCCGCCGGACCAGTCGAGCAGCAGCGGCTGGAAGGCCATCAGAACGCCGCGCAGGGCCGACTGTGGCCGCCGCGCACCCTTGGCGACAAGCGCCACCCGGCCGTGATCGCGCGAGAACACCTCGACGATCAGGCTGGTCTCGCGCCAGGGCAAGGTGTGCAGCACCCAGCCCGGCTGCTGCTCGACGCGCTGTCTGGGCGCCACGGCGGGCAGGCCTTATTCGTAGCCGAGGCTCTTGAGCGCGCGCTCGTCGTCGGCCCAGCCGCTCTTCACCTTGACCCAGACCTCGAGATAGACCTTGCCGTCGAACAGACGCTCGAGCTCGGCGCGGGCCTCCGACGAGATGCGCTTGAGCTTCTCGCCACCCTTGCCGATGACGATGCCCTTGTGACCGGCCTTGTCGACGATCACCGCGGCGAAGATGCGGCGCAGCTTGCCCTCGACCTCGAACTTCTCGATCTCGACCGCGATGCCGTAGGGCAGCTCGTCACCGAGCAGGCGGAAGAGCTTTTCGCGCAGGAACTCGGCGGCGAGGAAGCGCTCGCTGCGGTCGGTGACCTCGTCCTCGCCGTACATCGGCGTGCCTTCGGGCAGCAGCGGCGTCGCCGTCGCGATCAGGGCGTCGACGTTGGTGCCGCGCTCGGCCGACAGCGGCACGATCTCGACGAAGTCGCGCAGCGCCTGCATGCGGTCGATGAAGGGCAGCAGACGCGCCTTGTCCCTGAGCTGGTCGACCTTGTTGATCACCAGCACCACGCGCGCGTCGGCGGGAATGACCTCGAGCACGCGGGCGTCGTCGTCGGTGAAGCGGTCGGCCTCGACGACGAAGAACACCAGGTCGACATCGGCCAGCACCTGCGACACCGTGCGGTTCATCGAGCGGTTGAGCGCGTTGCGGTGCTGGGTCTGGAAGCCCGGCGTATCGACGAACACGAACTGCGCCGCGCCTTCGGTGAGGATGCCGGTGACCCGGTGGCGGGTAGTCTGGGCCTTGCTGGAAACGATGCTGATCTTCTGCCCGATGAGCCGGTTCAGCAGGGTGGACTTGCCCACGTTCGGGCGCCCGACGATGGCCACGAAGCCGGTGCGGAACGCCTGTTCGGGGCCGCCTTCGGCGGTGTGGATGTCGTCGTTCATTTCTTCCTCAGTGCGGCAAGCGCGAGTTCGGCGGACTGCTGCTCGGCGGCGCGGCGGCTGGTGCCGCGGCCGAGGGTGCGCACGCCGAACTTTTCGACCTCACAGGCGACCTCGAATTCCTGCGAATGCGCCTCCCCGATCACGTTCACCATCGAATAGCTCGGCAGCGCCACCTTGCGCGCCTGCAGCCATTCCTGCAGCGCCGTCTTGGGGTCCTTGGCCGGGCGGCCGGGGTCGATCTCCTCGATCAGCGGCGCGTAGAGCCGATCGATGACGGCGCGCACGGTGTCGAAATCGCTGTCGAGGAAGACCGCCGCGAAAACCGCCTCGAGCGCATCGGCGAGGATCGACGGCCGGCGGAAACCGCCCGACTTCAGCTCGCCCTCGCCCAGCCGCAGGCAGTCGCCGAGCTCGAGCTGGAGGGCGATGCGGTAGAGCGCGTCCTGGCGCACGAGCGAGGCACGCACGCGCGACAGCTCGCCCTCGCGCAGCCCGCCGAAGCGGGCGAAGAGCGCGATCGACACCACGCAGTTGAGAATGCTGTCGCCAAGAAACTCGAGTCGCTCATTGTTCGCCTGGCCGAAGCTGCGATGCGTCAGCGACTGGTGCAGCAGTTCGGGATCCGCGAAGCGGTAGTCCAGCCTGGCCTGCAGGCGATCGATCGACATCGACTCAGGGGTTCGCGCTTGAGGCACTGAATTCCAGCAGCAGGCTGACGTTGGCGACCACCGGCACGCGGCGCTCGTAATCGACCGAGACCACCGTCTTGCCGCCGACACGCTCGATGTCGAGATCCGCACCGGTCACGCTGGTGACGTCGTCGACGTCGCTGCGGCGGTCGAAGCTGCGCCTCAGCTCGCTCGCCGAGGTGCCGTTCTCGGCGTCGTCGGCGAGGATCTTGACGATGCGCTGCACCGCCATGTACTCATTCACCGCCGGCACCGTGCGGAAACCGATCACCAGCACGAAGGCCGCCAGCGCGCCGACGATCAGCACGCTGATGAGGCTGAGTCCGCGCTGTCCTTTCTTGTCCATCTGCATTCCCATGGTTCAGTGGAAGCGGCCGATCCGCTCCAGGTCGTTGAAGTTGAACCAGATGAAGAAGGCGCGGCCGACGATGTTCTCGTCAGGCACGAAGCCCCACATCCTGCTGTCGCTGCTCGCGTCGCGATTGTCGCCCATGACGAAGTAATGACCGTCGGGGACCGTGCAACGCACGCCGCCGCTAGTATAGGTACAGTTTTCGCGCTGCGGAAAGTTCATCACCTGGCTCAGGAAGGGCGGTGCATCGCGCTCGATCAGGATCGAGTGCTCGGTCTCGCCGAGCTTCTCGCTGAACTGCGGGGAGTAGTAGAGCCGGTCCGGATGCAGATAGCTGCCGGCTTCCGCCAGCGGCACCGCCTCGCCGTTGATCGTCAGCCGCTTGTCGATGTACTCGACGCGGTCGCCCGGCAGGCCGACGACGCGCTTGATGTAGTCCATCGACGGGTCGGCCGGATAGCGGAACACCATGACCTCGCCGCGCTGCGGCTGATTTACCTCGATGAGCTTCTTGTTCACCACCGGCAGGCGGATGCCGTAGGTCCATTTGTTGACCAGGATGAAGTCGCCCACCAGCAGGGTCGGGATCATCGAGCCCGAGGGGATCTTGAAGGGTTCGACGACGAAGGAGCGCAGGCCGAAAACGATCAGGATGACCGGAAAGAAGCTCGCGCCGTACTCCACCCACCAGGGCGCGGGGGCGCCCGGCGCCCGGTTCCTGCGGGCGAAGAAGCGGTCGATCACCCACAGCACGCCGGTGATCACCAGGAGCAGGAACAGGATCAGTGCAAAATTCACGCAAACTCCATCGCTTGCCGGCGCCGAGCGGCGCCGGTGTACATCAACAGGAGCGCGGCCGGGAGCGGCCGGGCCTTACTTGCCGTCCTCGACGCGCAGCACCGCGAGGAAGGCCTCCTGCGGGATCTCGACGTTGCCGACCTGCTTCATCCGCTTCTTGCCTTCCTTCTGCTTCTCGAGCAGCTTCTTCTTGCGCGTGATGTCGCCGCCATAGCACTTGGCGAGCACGTTCTTGCGCAGCGCCTTGATCGTCTCGCGCGCGATGATGTGCGAGCCGATCGCCGCCTGCACCGCGACGTCGAACATCTGGCGCGGAATCAGGCCGCGCAGCTTGGACGCGAGTTCGCGGCCGCGGTACTGGGCGCTCGCCCGGTGCACGATCACCGACAGCGCATCGACCTTCTCACCGCCGACCATGAGGTCGAGCTTGACGAGGTCGGCCGTGCGGTATTCCTTGAACTCGTAGTCGAGCGAGGCGTAGCCGCGCGACACCGACTTCAGCTTGTCGAAGAAGTCCATCACCACTTCGTTCATCGGCAGTTCGTAGATCAGCTGCACCTGGCGGCCGTGGTAGCGCATGTCGATCTGCACGCCGCGCTTCTGGTTGCACAGCGTGATCACCGGGCCGACGTACTCCTGCGGCAGGAAGATCGTGGCGGTGATGATCGGCTCGCGGATCTCGGTGTACTTGCCGACGTCGGGCAGCTTGGCCGGGTTCTCGACGCGAATCAGCTCGCCGCTGTTGAGCACGACCTCGTACACCACCGTCGGCGCGGTGGTGATCAGGTCCATGTCGAACTCGCGCTCGAGGCGTTCCTGCACGATGTCCATATGCAGCAGCCCGAGGAAGCCACAGCGGAAGCCGAAGCCGAGCGCCTGCGAGACCTCGGGTTCGAACTGCAGCGAGGCGTCGTTCAGGCGCAGCTTCTCGAGCGAGTCGCGCAGCTGGTCATACTCGGACGACTCCACCGGGTAGAGGCCGGCGAACACCTGCGGCTTGATCTCCTTGAAGCCGGGCAGCGCCGCGGCGGCCGGGCGGGTGGCGCTGGTGATGGTGTCGCCCACCTTGGCCGCCTCGAGTTCCTTGATGCCGGCGATGATGAAGCCGACCTCGCCCGCGCTCAGCAGCTGGCGCTCCACCGACTTCGGACTGAACACCCCCACCTGCTCGCACAGGTAGTTGGCGCCGGTGGCCATGAAGCGGATCTTTTCCTTGGGACGCAGCACGCCGTCGACCACGCGCACCAGCATCACCACGCCGACGTAGTTGTCGAACCAGGAGTCGATGATCAAGGCTTTCAGCGGCGCCTCGGGATCGCCCTTGGGGGGCGGCACGCGGGCGACGATCGCCTCGAGCACGTCCTGGATGCCGAGGCCGGTCTTGGCCGAGGTCAGGATCGCATGCGAGGCATCCACCCCGATGACGTCCTCGATCTCCTGGCGCGCGTTCTCGGGGTCCGCCGCCGGGAGGTCGATCTTGTTGAGCACCGGCACCACCTCGACGTCCTGGTCGAGCGCGGTGTAGCAGTTCGCCACCGTCTGCGCCTCGACGCCCTGCGAGGCATCGACCACCAGCAGCGCGCCCTCGCAGGCGGCGAGCGAGCGGCTCACCTCGTAGGAGAAGTCGACGTGCCCCGGGGTATCGATCAGGTTCAGGTTGTAGATCCTGCCGTCGTTCGCCTTGTAGTGCAGCGCCGCGGTCTGAGCCTTGATGGTGATGCCGCGCTCGCGCTCGAGATCCATCGAGTCGAGCACCTGCGCTTCCATCTCGCGTTCGGCGAGGCCGCCGCAGAACTGGATCAGTCGGTCGGCCAAGGTCGATTTACCGTGGTCGATGTGGGCGATGATGGAGAAGTTTCGGATATGGTTCATGCGAACACAAAAAGGGTGCCTCGCGGCACCCGATGAGGAAGAGTTGGCCTTGACAAGCCGCGGATTCTAGCTGAAAGCGGTGCAATAGGCACGGACCGCCGCCTCGTCGAGATGGTAATGGCAGAGTTCGACCTCCCCGTGCAGCACCACCGGCACGAGCTCGTCCCAGCGCGCCTCGAGCGCGGGGTCCTGGTCGACGTCGAGCACCCGAAGCGACCAGCCGAGCTCGGACGCCAGCGGCTGCAGGGCGTCCACCAGATCGTGGCAGAGATGGCACCACTCCCGGCTCATCACGGTCAGTTCGCGCGTCGGTGTCATCACTCTGCCCTCAGGGTCTGGTAGAAGCTCGAATTCTCGCGCTGGACCAGCAGTGTCACTTGCTGCCCACGCGACAGCGGCAGCACCTTGCGCTCGAAGTCCGCCAGCGTGTCGAGCCGGGTCTGACGGCCGCCGATGACGATCGCGAGCAGGACGTCGCCGGCGCGGATGTCGCCGCCCGCCACATCGCGGAGCACGCGCTCGACCAGCAGGCCGTGCTCGATGCCGCGCTCGCGCCGCTGGGCCTCGCTGGGCTCGACCACGACCAGCCCGAGCGGGTTGGGTGCCTCCTCGGGCTCGGGTTCCTCGCCGCCGGGCGCCTCGCCCTCGTCCGCCCACTCGCCGACCCGGACGCTCAGTTCGCGAATCACGCCGTTGCGATGGATCGTCAGCTTCGCACGCTCGCCCGGACGTACCGCCGCCACCATGCGCGGCAGCTCGGCAGAGCGCTCGACGGCCTCGCCATTGAAGCGCAGGATGACGTCGCCCTGCTGCAGCCCGGCGCGCGCCGCCGGGCCGTCCGGCTCCACCCCGCTCACCAGCGCGCCCGCAGGGGCCTGCAGGCCGAAGCTGTCGGCAAGGTCGCGCGTCACCTCCTGTACCGCCACCCCGATGCGTCCGCGCTGCACCCTGCCGTGACTGCGCAGCTGCTGCTGGACGTTCATCGCGACATCGATCGGGATCGCGAACGACAGCCCCATGTAGCCACCGGTGCGGCTGTAGATCTGCGAATTCATGCCGACCACCTCGCCCTTCAGGTTGAAGAGCGGCCCGCCCGAGTTGCCCGGGTTGATCGCCACGTCGGTCTGGATGAAGGGGACGAAGTTCTCCTCCGGCAGGCTGCGGCCGGTGGCGCTGACGATGCCCGCAGTGGCCGACTGCTCGAAGCCGAACGGCGAGCCGATCGCGAGCACCCATTCGCCCACCTTGAGCGCGTTCGGGTCGCCGAACACCACGTGCGGCAGCCCCTTGGACTCGATCTTCAGCAAGGCCACGTCGCTGCGCGCATCGGCGCCGACCAGGGTCGCGCGAAATTCGCGGCGATCGGCGAGCTTGACGCGGATCTCCTCGGCGTCCTCCACGACGTGGGCATTGGTCAGGATGTAGCCGTCGGCGTCGATGATGAAGCCCGAGCCGAGCGAGTCGTCCTCCGGCCGCGGCAGGCTGCCGGGTGGCAGCTGGGGCAGGATGCGCCGGAAGAACTCGAAGACCGGGTCGTCGTCCTCGATCCCGGGAAGCGGGAACGGCAGGCGCGGCTGGCCCCGGGACTGGGGCTGGCGGGCGCTGATGTTGACCACCGCCGCACCGTGGCGCTCGACGAGCTGGGTGAAGTCCGGCAGCGACTCGATCGCCTGCGCACTGCCGGCCAGCAGCATCGACAGCGTGACCCCGACCAGCATCCGGCGCAGCGCGAGGATCATCGGCTGCCCTTCCCGTCCGGGTGCAGGCAGGCGGTCTCGGGAGCGATCTCCATCTGCAGGCCGGCGCGCCAGGTGCGGCTGCGCGGGAGGATACGATTGAACAGCACCGCCAGCGCGAGCCCGCCGAGTGCCCCGGCGCCCGCACCGAGGTCCGCATTGCCGTCCGTCACCCCGGCGCCGACCGCAGCCCCGATCAGCAGCAGGGCCGCCCCGAGCCCGTAGCTCAAGAGCGCCGCACGCAGCGGTGCACCGTCGGCGATCGCGATCCGCACCCGGTCGCCCACCCCGACGCCGTCCTTGCGCGGCAGGGCGAACTCGTCACGCGGCAGGCCGAAGGCCTGGGTGATCTGCACCGAACGGCAACCGCCCGGTTCGTGACAGCGGCCGCAACCGCCTCCGGCGTCGAGCACCTTCAACCAGACGCGATCGTTGTCGATGCGCTGGACGCGAGCGAAAGCTTCCATGTCAGTGCGCGCCGGGTTGCACCGCGTCACCCAGGCGGCGCACCGCACGCGCGGGCACCTCGCCGAGCGCGGTGATCAGGTGGCCGTGGGCGGCGCGCTTGTAGATGTTGATCGCGCCGTTCGATTGCTCGCCGAGCTGGTCCTGCGGCGCTTCGGCGGAGAGCGGCTCGATGAACACCGATATCGAGGCGAGGCCGTCGCTGAACACGAGATGGATCGCCTCCCCGCGGTCCTGCCCGAGCGGGCGCTTCATCGCCGACACCGGGGCGAAGCCCGGCAGGGGCGGCGTCGCCCCCCAGCCGGTTTCCTCACGACCGATCTCGTTGCCGCCGGCATGGACGACACGCCAGCTGTCGTTGTATTCGAAGCGCGGGGTGAGCAACTCCTCGCCGATCTCACCGCCGATGCGAACGTCGTTGAAGGTGATCTGCTCCACCACCCCGCCGTCCTCGTCGACGATGCGCGACTTCAACAGCAGCCCGGTCTGGCGCTCCGCCCACAGCGTGCGGCCGTAGCGGAGGTTGTCGCGCGGCTCGAGCAAGATCGCCTGCGCCTCGTAGCCGGCGACGCGGCTCACCCTGCCCTTGCTGATGCGATAGCTCTCGGCGAGCGAACCGAAGGTCTCGGGCAGGCGCACCGGAAACACGCGGCGCGAGTTGGCCCGATCGATGATCACGGTGCGCTCGTCGGGCAGCACGCAGCGGACTTCGCTGCCGACACGGATCACCTCACGCGGACTGCCGTCGAGGACCTCGAGGCGCTCGAACTGACCGTGTTCGTCGACCCGGTGCGCGATGCGTGAAGTCTCGGAATGCGCGCCCGACTGGTACATGAAGGTGCCGGTGAAATTGACCCGCTCCGCTGCGGAGGCGATGCGTCCGAGCCAGGACAGCGGGTCGCCCGGCATGTCGGCGCGTGCGATCGAGGACGCGAGCAGTAAGCAACAGCCGGCGACCGCGACGAGGACCTTCCTCATCGGGCCGGATCCTGCACCACCGAGGACACCGCCCTGACATATTGCACGGCGCCGGGCATCGCCCCGCTGCCACTCAAGCCCTGGTGGGCGAAGACGTATTCGATGTTGCGGTCGGCGGCCACGTTGCGCATCGGCAGGCGATCGCGCGGTTGCGCCTGGGCCAGCACCGGCGTCGCCGGCGCACTTCGTTTCATCTCCGCCATCTGCGCCACTCTCGGCTCACCCGAATAGAGCGAGGCAGCGACGATGCCGACTGCCGCCACGCCCATCACCGAGGCGGCGACGGCCATCAGCGCCTGCCAGCCGCCACGCGAGCGGCCGGCGGCCGCCGCGGATGCCACCCCCGGCGCGAACAGCACCGGCTCGCCGTCGATCTTCGCCATGACGCGATCGACGAAATCTCTCGACCCGGCCGACTCACCGCGCAACACGTCGCCAATCAGGTGGTAAGCCTCCCAGTCCTTCTTCAACGCGGGATCCTTGCGCAGCCGGTCCAGTAGCGGCGTTCCCGCCTGCCCGTCCAGATCGCCATCCAGAAATGCCGAGAGTCTGTCCTTCATGCCAACACCTACCAACGTTTGTCAGGGGCCGTATCGAGCAA
Organism: Thauera phenolivorans; assembly: GCF_001696715.1. Lineage (GTDB taxonomy): Bacteria > Pseudomonadota > Gammaproteobacteria > Burkholderiales > Rhodocyclaceae > Thauera > Thauera phenolivorans. Next base: position 412,231 of record NZ_MBFM01000002.1, read on the forward strand.
CGGCCGCAGTTTTTCCGAAATCGCCTCGCGCGCTCTGAAGATGCGCGAGCGAACCGTGCCGATCGGGCAATCCATGATGTTCGCGATCTCCTCGTAGCTCAGGCCCTCGAGTTCGCGCAGCATGATCGCCGTCCTCAGCTCTTCGGGAAGCATCGCCATCGCCTCGTCGACGACTTCGGCAATCTGCTTCGACATCAGCAGCCGCTCGGGCGTATTGATGTCGCGCAGCTGATATGCATCCTCGAAGCCTTCTGCCTCCTCCGAATCGAATCCGGTCGATGTGGGCGCTCTGCGCCCTTGGGACACCAGGTAATTCTTCGCGGTGTTGATGCCGATCCGGTAGAGCCAGGTATAGAACGCACTGTCTCCACGGAAGGACCCGAGCGCCCGATAGGCCTTGATGAAGGTCTCCTGTGCCACGTCCTCGACCTCGGCAGGATCGCGGATCAGCCTCGACAACAAACGGTTCAGCTTCCGCTGGTATTTCGTTACCAGCAGGCCGAACGCCTGCTTGTCACCGCGCTGAACGCGCTCGACAAGCTGCTGATCGATTTCACGATCGCTCATGGGGTTATGGGTCTCTGGCTTCGGATGACGAAAACCATCCGAGTATACGCGAGCGCCCGCCCCAATCCAAAAAACGACACCTGTTCTGAAGACAGGCCCCTCCGCAATTAGTTCAGACGCCGACAGGGCTTTTACCGCAGCGCACACCCCGCCTCGTCGAGCCCATGTCGGCATGCTGGGGGAACCGCCGCGTGCTATATTTTTCACCTTCTCGCATCGGCCGGATGGATACAGGGTGAAACAGTACGACGTCCTCATTCTCGGAAGCGGCACGGCTGGACAGTCGCTCGCCCTGCGCCTCGCCGACCAGCAGCGCGTCGCTCTGGTCACCAAGCGCGAGCTCACCGACAGCGCAAGCGCGTGGGCCCAGGGCGGCATCGCCGCGGTGCTCGACGCCACCGACAGCGTCGAGGCGCACATCCAGGACACCTTCACCGCCGGCGCCGGCCTGTGCGACCCGGTGGCCACCCGCTTCGTGGTGGAGAACAGCCGTCGGGCGATCGAATGGCTGATCGAACGCGGCGTGCCCTTCACCCGCGAAGACGAATCCGCGATCGGCTACCACCTCACCCGCGAGGGCGGCCACTCCCACCGCCGCATCATCCACGCCGCGGACGCCACCGGCGCCGCGGTGCAGGCGACGCTCGGCGCGCAGGTCCGCGCCCATCCGAACATCGACATCTTCGAGCACCACATCGCGATCGACCTCGTGCTCGGCGACAAGATCGGCCACCCCGAACTGGGCTGCGTGGGTGCCTATGTCCTCGACATCGAGGCCGGCACGGTGGTGACCTTCGGCGCGCGCAATACGGTCCTCGCCACCGGCGGCACCGGCAAGGTCTACCTGTATACGACCAACCCGGACGTCGCCACCGGCGACGGCGTGGCAATGGCCTGGCGCGCCGGCTGCCGGGTGGGCAACATGGAGTTCATCCAGTTTCACCCCACCTGCCTGTACCACCCGCAGGAGAAGTCCTTCCTCATCTCCGAGGCCGTGCGTGGCGAAGGCGGTGTGCTGCGCCTGCCCGACGGCACCCGCTTCATGCCCGACCACGATCCGCGTGCCGAACTCGCGCCACGCGACATCGTCGCCCGGGCGATCGACCGCGAGATGAAGCGGCGCGGACTCGACTGCGTCTATCTGGACATCACGCACAAGCCTGCGGAATGGATTCGCGAGCATTTCCCGACAATCCACTCGCGCTGCCTCGAGCTCGGCATCGACATCACCAAGGACCCGATCCCGGTGGTGCCCGCCGCGCACTATTCGTGCGGCGGCATCGTCACCGACCTCGCTGCCCGCACCGACGTGCCCAACCTGTACTCGGTGGGCGAATCCGCCTTCACCGGCCTGCACGGCGCGAACCGGCTGGCCAGCAACTCGCTGCTCGAGTGCCTGGTGTTCGGCGAATCCGCCGCGAAGGACATCCTGTCGCAGCCGCAGACGCCCGTCCCTACCCTGCCCGAGTGGGACGAGAGCCGCGTGACCGACGCCGACGAGGAAGTGGTGATCACCCACAACTGGGCAGAACTGCGCCAGGCGATGTGGGACTACGTGGGCATCGTGCGGACCACCAAGCGGCTGCAACGCGCGCAGCACCGGATCCGGCTGCTGGAGAGCGAGATCCACGAGTTCTATTCCAACTTCCGCGTCAGCAACGACCTGATCGAACTGCGCAACCTGGTGGTGACCGCCGACCTGATCGTGCGCTGCGCACTGCTGCGCAAGGAAAGCCGGGGCCTGCACTCTTCAGCCGACTACCCCGAGACCCTGCCCGACCCGCGCCCCACCCTCCTCCGCCCGCCGCGGCGCAAGCGCGCCCGCTAGCCCGTCGCTGCCGCTCCGGCCTTGTGCCGGAGCCAGATCCGGAGCGGTCGCCAGCCTCCTGACGGCAGGTTGGCCGGAACCAGCATCATCGCCCGCGCCCGCGGGCGCTCGCCGGCTCGATCGCCGACGACGGGCTCGAGCGTCATCCACACCGCCCAGCCGAAATCCACCGCGCCCGGACGAACCCGGCACGCCACTTCCAGCCTGCCTTCGATCAGCGTCACGCCGCCGTCGGCAGCCAGCGTCATCGCGCGGCCCGCACGGCGGAGCTCCCCGCGCAGCGCCTGCGCCAGGGACGCCGCAAGCACCCCGCCGAGGAACACCGCGGTGACGGCGGGCGACCAGCCCCAGTCACCGCCGCTCCCGCCCGCGAGCACATGAAAAAGCGTCAGTGCCGCCGCCACATGGACGAGCAGGACTGACGCCATCACGCCCCTCGAGGGGCGCAGTTCGAGCCTCAGCGGCAGACGCATGGCCTTGCCATGCCCCGCCGCTCAGGCGCGGCGGAAGACGAGGGTGCCGTTGGTGCCACCGAAACCGAAGTTGTTCTTCATCGCGTACTCGATCTTCATCTGCCGCGCTTCGTTCGCACAGTAGTCCAGATCGCACTCCGGATCCTGCTCGAAGATGTTCATCGTCGGCGGCGAGACCTGGTTGTGCACCGCGAGCACCGAGAACACCGACTCGAGGCCGCCGGCGCCGCCGAGCAGGTGGCCGGTCATCGACTTGGTCGAGTTCACCACCAGCGAGCGTGCGAGATCGACGCCGAAGGCGAGCTTGATCGCTTCGGTCTCGTTCTTGTCGCCGAGCGGCGTCGAGGTGCCGTGGGCGTTCAGATACTGGACCTCGTCGGGATTGATCCCTGCGTTGCGCATCGCGTTGACCATGCTGCGGCGCGGACCGTCGGTGTCCGGCGCGGTCATGTGGTAGGCGTCGCCACTCATGCCGAAGCCGGCGACCTCGGCGTAGATTTTCGCCCCGCGCTTGACCGCGTGTTCGTACTCTTCGAGCACCATCACGCCCGCCCCCTCGCCGAGCACGAAGCCGTCGCGATCCTTGTCCCATGGGCGGCTCGCGGTGGCGGGGTCGTCGTTGCGCGTTGACAGCGCCTTCGCAGAGCCGAAGCCGCCGATCGCCAGCGCGGTGACGGTGGATTCGGCGCCGCCGCAGACCATGAGGTCGGCGTCGCCGTGCTCGATCATCCGCGCGCTCATGCCGATCGCGTGGAGGCCGGTGGTGCAGGCAGTCACCACGGCGAGGTTCGGCCCCTTCAGGCCGAACATGATCGAGAGATTGCCGGAGATCATGTTGATGATCGTGCCGGGAATGAAGAAGGGGGAAATCTTGCGCGGACCCCCGTTGAGGAAGTCGTTGTGGGTGTCTTCGATCATCGGCAGGCCGCCGATGCCAGACCCGATGTTGACGCCGATCCGGTCCGAATTCGCGTCGGTGATCTCGATCCCGGAGTCGCGAATGGCCTGAATCCCCGCCGCCATGCCGTAGTGGATGAACACGTCCATGCGACGCGCTTCCTTCGGCGACAGATAGGCTGCCACGTCGAAACCCTTCACCTCGCCGGCAATTCGGACCGGGAAGGTGCTGGCATCGAAGCGGGTGATCTCGGTAATGCCGCTCTTGCCCGCGAGCAGGTTCTCCCACGCTTCGGGAACAGTATTACCGACCGGCGAGACGAGTCCCAGACCGGTCACGACGACTCTACGACGCGACACTGGCAGCTCCGTATGGAAACAAGGCGGAGGAAATGATGATTCGATCCGGACCCCGCGGTGCGCGGGACCCGGAAGGAAGCGTTGACGTTGTTACTTCTTGACGTTGGCGTTCACGTAGTCGATCGCCTGCTGAACGCTGGTAATCTTCTCGGCTTCCTCGTCGGGGATCTCGCACTCGAACTCTTCCTCGAGCGCCATCACCAGTTCCACGGTATCCAGCGAATCCGCGCCGAGATCGTCCACGAACGAGGACTCGTTCTTGATCTCCGATTCGTTCACGCCAAGTTGCTCAGCGACGATCTTCTTGACGCGCTGCTCGATATTTTCCATGAAAAACTCCTTCTAGACCCTATGGTCTGTAAATTGGGAAAAGCCGGCGTATTCTACCAAAACGACGGGGAACCGCTATCCCGCCTGCGATCAGGACATGTACATGCCGCCATTGACGTGCAGGGTGGTACCCGTCACGTAGGCGGCGGCGGGCGAAGCGAGGAAGGCGACGGCGCCGGCGATCTCCTCCGGACGCCCGAGGCGGCCGAGCGCGATATTGCCCAGCAGGGCATCGCGCGCCGCGTCAGGTAATGCGCGCGTCATGTCGGTGTCGATGAAGCCGGGCGCCACGCAGTTGACCGTGATGTTGCGGCTGCCCAACTCGCGCGCCAACGCGCGGGCCATGCCCGCCACGCCCGCCTTCGCCGCCGCATAGTTGGCCTGGCCGGGGTTGCCCGACGACGCCACCACCGAGGTGATGTTGATGATGCGGCCTGCGCGCGCCTTCATCATCCCGCGCATCACCAGCTTGCTCATGCGGAAGACGGCGCGCAAGTTGGTGTCTACCACCGCATCCCACTCTTCGTCCTTCATTCGCATCGCGAGGTTGTCGCGGGTGATGCCGGCGTTGTTGACCAGGATGCCGACGACGCCGAAGCGCTTCTCCACCTCGCCCACCAGCGCCTCGCAGGCGGCGGCGTCGGTGACGTTCAGCATCATCCCCGCGCCCTTCATACCCGCATCGGCGATCGCCTTGTCGATGTCGGCGGCGCCCGCCTCGGAGGTGGCGGTGCCGACCACGGTTGCGCCGAGGCGGCCGAGCTCGAGCGCGACCGCACGACCGATGCCGCGCGACGCGCCGGTTACCAGGGCGACCTGCCCTTCAAGCGAAAAACTCATGCTCAGGCCCTCACCGCAGCAATCGATTGTTCCAGGCTCGCCGCATCGTGCGCCGAGCCGCCTTCCACTTCCTTCGCGATGCGCTTCGTCATGCCCGCGAGCACCTTGCCCGGACCGCATTCGATGACGTGGCTCATGCCGCGGCGCCCCATCTCCTGCACGGTTTCGATCCAGCGCACCGGCGAGAAGGCCTGGCGCACGAGGGCGTCGCGGATCTCGTCCGGCGCAGTGCGGACCGCGACATCGACGTTGTTGAGCACCTCGATCTGCGGCGTCGCGATCGCGACGTTCGCGAGGCGCTCGGCGAGCCGTTCGGCCGCCGGACGCATCAGCGCGCAATGGAAAGGCGCGGACACCGGCAACAGCACCGCGCGCTTGGCGCCGCGTGCCTTGGCGGCGTCGACCGCGCGCTCCACCGCCGCCTTCGCGCCGGCGATGACGATCTGGCCCGGCGCGTTGAGGTTGGCCGCCTCGACCACCTCGCCCTGCGCCGCTTCGGCGCAGGCTTCACGCACCACATCGACCTCGAGGCCGAGCAGCGCCGCCATCGCGCCGTCGCCCGCCGGCACCGCCTCCTGCATCGCCTGTGCACGGAATCGCACCAGCGGCACGGCATCGGCAAAGGCCAGCGCGCCGGCGGCGACCAGGGCGGAATACTCGCCGAGGCTGTGACCGGCGACCATCGCCGGCTGCAGACCGCCCGCGGCGAGCCAGGCGCGCCAGGTGGCGACGCCGGCAGTGAGCATCAGCGGTTGGGTGTTGACCGTGAGCGCGAGGCGCTCGGCCGGCCCCTCGCACACCATCCGCCACAAGTCCTCACCGAGCGCCTCGGACGCCTCGGCGAAGGTCTCGCGAATCACCGCAGACTCGCCATAAGCATTCATCATGCCGACGGACTGCGACCCCTGACCGGGAAAAACCAGTGCAAAAGCCATTATTTCTCCGCTTTTCGAGATTGCGTACGGGCGCTCAGAAGTCGATCAGCGCCGCGCCCCAGGTGAAACCGCCGCCGACGCCTTCGAGGACGATCCGCTGGCCACGCTGCAGGTGCCCTTCGCGAACGGCGACGTCGAGCGCGAGCGGAATCGACGCCGCAGAGGTGTTGCCGTGCCGGGCTACGGTGGTGATCACGTTGTCCATCGACAGCCCGAGCCGCTTCGCGGTGGCCTGGATGATGCGAAGGTTGGCCTGGTGCGGGATCAGCCAGTCGACCGATTCGGCCGATACGCCTGCCTTGTCGAGCACCTCGGAGGCCACTTCGCCGAGCACCTTCACCGCGAACTTGAACACCGCCTGCCCGTCCATGCGGAGGAAGGGATCGCCGATCACCTGCCCCGAGGCGACGCTGCCGGCCACGCACAGAATCGGGTGGTGACTGCCATCGGCATGCAGCGCGGAAGCGAGGATGCCGGGCTTGTCCGAGGTCTCGAGCACCACCGCGCCCGCGCCGTCGCCGAAGAGCACGCAGGTGCTGCGATCGGACCAGTCGAGGATGCGCGAGAAGACTTCGGCACCGACCACGAGGGCGCGCTTGTGGCTGCCCGAGCGGATGAACTTCTCGGCGATGGTCAGCCCGTAGATGAAGCCGGCGCACACCGCCTGCACGTCGAAGGCGGCGCAGCTGTTGCGGATGCCGAGCTTGGACTGGAGCAGGGCCGCGGTACTGGGAAAGATGTAATCGGGCGTCGAGGTGGCGACGATGATGAGGTCGATATCGTCCGGGTCGCAGCCGGCCGCTTCGATCGCGCGCTCGGAAGCGACGCGCGCGAGGTCGCTCGCGCCCACGTCCGCCGCGGCCAGGTGGCGGGCGCGAATCCCGGTGCGGGCCGCGACCCACTCGTCCGACGTGTCGATGCCGCGTGCGACCAGGTCGTCGTTGCTGACCGGCTCGCCCGGCAGATAGCTGCCCGTGCCGGCAATCCTTACATGAATCATGCTTTCCCCTCGCTCATGCTCGCCATGCGTTCGCTGATGCGCTCGATCAGCCTGTTGCCCGCCGCCTCGGCCGCCCGGTTGATCGCCTGCTCGAAGGCGAAGGCGTCGGCCGAACCGTGGCTCTTGACCACCACCCCGCGCAGGCCGAGCAGCGGCGCACCATTGTAGACGCGATGGTCGACGCGCTGCTTGAAGCGCTTGAGCGCGGGCATCGCCACCAGCGCCGTCAGCTTGGTGAGCCAGTTGCGGGTGAACTCCTGGCGCAGGAAAGTGCCGAGCATCTGGGCAAGACCTTCGGAGGTCTTCAGCGCGACGTTACCGACGAAGCCGTCGCACACCACGACATCGACCGTGCCCTTGTAGATGTCGTCGCCCTCGACGTTGCCGTAGAAGTTGAGCCCGCTCGCGCGCAGCAGCTCGCCCGCCTCCTTGACGACGTCGTTGCCCTTGATCGCCTCTTCGCCGATGTTGAGCAGGCCCACGCTGGGGCGCTCGCGGTGCTCGATGGCCGCCACCAGCATCGCGCCCATGACGCCGAACTGGAGCAGATGCTCGGCCGAGCAGTCCACGTTCGCGCCGAGATCGAGCACATAGGAGTGGCCGCGCAGGTTGGGCAGCACGGAGGCGATCGCCGGCCGGTCGATGCCGGGCAGGGTCTTCAGGACGAAACGGGAAATCGCCATCAACGCGCCGGTGTTGCCGGCGGAGACGGCCGCATCGGCCTCGCCCGCCTTCACGAGGTCGGCCGCGACACGAATCGAGGAATCCTTCTTGGTGCGCATCGCGATCGCGGGCGGATCGTCGGACATGACGACCTCGCTAGCGTGGCGGATGCGCAGACGATCACCGAACCGGGCGGCGGCCTGTTCGGTCAGGGGGCGGATGAGTTCTTCACGCCCCACCAGAATGACGCGGGCTGCGGGGTGGGCACGCAGGAAATTGAGTGCGGCCGGAACGGTCACGACCGCACCGTGATCGCCACCCATGCAGTCCACTGCTATGGTGACATCCATCGGCATCTCGCGTGAATCAGGAATTCTTCAGGGAAAAAAAGGCGGCGCAGCGCCGGATGCGCTGCGCCGCCCTCGGGATCAGGCAGCGGAGCCGGTCACTCGCCCTTGGTGGCGATGACCTTGCGACCGCGGTAGAAACCGTTCGGGCTCACGTGGTGACGCAGATGCACTTCGCCGGTGGTCGACTCGACGGCCAGCGCGGGGGTGCCGAGGGCGTCGTGCGAACGACGCATGCCGCGACGGGAGGGGGATTTCTTGTTCTGCTGAACGGCCATGATTAATGCTCCTGATACAAATGTTTGCGCCTAGTTCTTGCCCGTGCCGCGTAGCGCGGACAGCTTGGCAAAAGGCGATTCCTTTACCGTTCCGCCGTCGGGGCGGAGCGAATCACAGTTTTGGTGTCGTGGTGCGATCGGCAGCGCAAGCAGGATTTCGTCCTCGACCAGACCGAGCACGCCGAGTTCGCCATCCACCTCGATCGCATCGACCTCGTCGTCTTCCAGCTCCTCTTCCGGGATCGGCTGGCCCGAACGCACCGGCTGCAGCACGCTGTCGAGCTGGAGCGGCCAGGCGATCGCGCCGAGGCAGCGCTGGCAGCGCAGATTCAGCACGCCCTGCGCCGTCAGCCGCAACTGCGGCCTGCGCTCGGCATCGAGCCGGCCAACGATCCCGAAGACCACCGTCCCGCTGTCGTCCGCGAGCGCATCCGCGAGACGGACGAGCCGTGCAACAGCCACCGTCCCGGACAGGCTTCGGCCTTCGGCCGCGAACCGGAACGGGTCGGCAATGTAAGAGGATTGAACGCTTTGCTCCGACATAAGCGCGTGAGTATATCAA
>NZ_MBFM01000002.1:421320-608944 GCF_001696715.1 Thauera phenolivorans
ACTCGACGGCCAGCGCGGGGGTGCCGAGGGCGTCGTGCGAACGACGCATGCCGCGACGGGAGGGGGATTTCTTGTTCTGCTGAACGGCCATGATTAATGCTCCTGATACAAATGTTTGCGCCTAGTTCTTGCCCGTGCCGCGTAGCGCGGACAGCTTGGCAAAAGGCGATTCCTTTACCGTTCCGCCGTCGGGGCGGAGCGAATCACAGTTTTGGTGTCGTGGTGCGATCGGCAGCGCAAGCAGGATTTCGTCCTCGACCAGACCGAGCACGCCGAGTTCGCCATCCACCTCGATCGCATCGACCTCGTCGTCTTCCAGCTCCTCTTCCGGGATCGGCTGGCCCGAACGCACCGGCTGCAGCACGCTGTCGAGCTGGAGCGGCCAGGCGATCGCGCCGAGGCAGCGCTGGCAGCGCAGATTCAGCACGCCCTGCGCCGTCAGCCGCAACTGCGGCCTGCGCTCGGCATCGAGCCGGCCAACGATCCCGAAGACCACCGTCCCGCTGTCGTCCGCGAGCGCATCCGCGAGACGGACGAGCCGTGCAACAGCCACCGTCCCGGACAGGCTTCGGCCTTCGGCCGCGAACCGGAACGGGTCGGCAATGTAAGAGGATTGAACGCTTTGCTCCGACATAAGCGCGTGAGTATATCAATTTTTTCGACTAGCCAAACGAAAATCGACGCCGATGCATGACCGGCGGAATCGGCGGGTGCGACAATCACGGGTCTCCCCCAACGCCCGACCGTCAGATCCGATGAAACTGGTCCTCGCCTCCACCTCCGCCTATCGCCGCATGCTGCTCGAGCGCTTGCAGCTGCCCTTCGAAACCGCCCGACCCGAAACCGACGAGACCCCGCTCCCGGGCGAGGCTCCGACGGCCACCGCCGAACGGCTCGCGATCGCGAAGGCATGCGCGGTCGCCGCCGCCCACCCCGACGCGCTGATCATCGGCAGCGACCAGGTGGCCCACCTCGGCGACGAGGTGTTCGACAAGCCGGGCACCGAGGCCGGCGCAATCGCGCAGCTGCAGCTCATGCGCGGCCGCACCGTCGCCTTTCACACCGCGCTCGCCGTGCTCAATACGCGCAGCGGACGCATCCAGTGCGAGGCAGTGCCCACCCTGGTGCGCTTTCGCGAACTCGGCGACGAGGAGATCCGGCGCTACGTCGCGAAGGAAAGACCGCTCGACTGCGCCGGCAGCGCCAAGGTCGAAGGGCTCGGCATCACCTTGCTCGACGCACTGTCGGGCGACGATCCCACCGCGCTGATCGGCCTGCCGCTGATCGCGCTGTCGCGCATGCTGCGTACCGAAGGGGTGGAACTGCCATGAACGCAGGCGCGCCCGGCAAGGCCCTCGGCACCCTCTTCCTGATTCCCGTCGGTCTCGGCGAGGCCCCGTGGTCGAGCTTCGTACCCGCCCAGGTGCAGGCGATCGCTGCCGGCCTCAGGCACTTCGTCGTCGAGACCGCGCGCTCGGCGCGCGCCCACCTCAAGCAGCTCGACTACCCGCACCCCCTGCGCGAGACCGACATCCGCGAACTGCCGCCCGTCGGCGGCGCCGGCGAGCAGGCCGCGCTCGACGCCCTGCTCGGCCCCGCGCTCGCCGGCATCGACCTCGGCCTGATGTCCGACGCCGGCTGCCCGGCGGTGGCCGATCCCGGCGCCCGCCTGGTGGCGCGTGCCCACGCGCTCGGCGTCCGCGTGGCGCCGCTGGTCGGTCCGTCCTCGATCCTGCTCGGCCTGATGGGCTCCGGCCTCAACGGCCAGAGCTTCGCGTTCCACGGCTACCTGCCGGTCGCCGAGAGCGAGCGCGACGCGCGCATCCGCACCCTCGAGGAGGAGTCGCGCCAGTTGCAGCGCACCCAGATCTTCATCGAGACGCCCTACCGCAACGAGCGCCTGGTCGACGCCCTGCTCAAGCACTGCAAACCGCACACCCGGTTGTGCATCGCGTGCGACCTCACCACCGCCGAGGAATTCCTCCACACCCGCACGATCTCGGCGTGGCGCAAGGCACCGCCGGCGAAGCTTGCGAAACGGCCCGCGCTCTTCCTGCTGCTAGGCTGAAGCTTCAGGTGTGCGTGCGCAGCCAGGCGGCGAAGGCCGCCGGGGTGTCGAGGCAGGCGAGCGGCGACTCGGCCTGCAGCGCCGCCGCCGGATGGGCGCCGAAGCTGACCGCCAGCGCGGCGACGCCGGCGTTCCTCGCCATCTGCAGGTCGTGAGTGGTGTCGCCCACCATCAGGGTGCGCGCGGGATCGACCCCGAGTTCGCCCATGATCTCCTCGAGCATCGCCGGATGCGGCTTCGAGAAGCATTCGTCGGCACAGCGCGTGCTGTGGAAGAAGGGCCCGAGCCCCGAGTGGGCGAGCGCACGATCGAGCCCGACCCGGCTCTTGCCGGTCGCCACCCCGAGCATCCGACCCGAATCAGCGAGCCAGGCGATGGTGTCGGCGACTCCGGGGAACAGACCCAGTTCGTGGTCCGACGACAGGAAGTGGTGGCGATAGCGCTCGGAGATCCTCGGATAGTCGCGCTCGGCCAGCCCCGGGGCGACATGGCGCAGCGCGTCGATCAGGCCGAGCCCGATCACGTAGCGGGCATCGTCCTCGCTCGGCTCGGGCAGCCCGAGATCGACGCACGAGGCCTTCATCGCACGCACGATCGCGCCCGCGGAGTCCATCAGCGTGCCGTCCCAGTCGAAGACGATCAGTTCGAAGCGTTCAGCCATTTCTCTTGCCTTGTGACCCTTTCTGCTCCGCATCCAGGCGGTCGACGAAATCCTGCAGTTCGGCCGGCAGCTTCGCCTCGAAGGACAGCCGCTCCCCGCTCAGCGGATGGGCGAAGGACAGCTTCGCCGCGTGCAGGAACATCCGCTTCAGCCCCTCGCCTTCGAGCCGCTTGTTGAGCGCGAAGTCGCCGTACTTGTCGTCGCCGCACAGCGGAAAGCCGAGATGGGTCAGGTGCACGCGGATCTGATGCGTGCGACCGCTGCGGAGTTCCACCTCGACCAGACTGTAGTCGGCCCATCGCTTCACCAGCCGCACGATGCTGTGCGAGGGCTTGCCTTCCTCGCTCACCCGCACCCTGCGCTCGCCTTCGGCAGTCAGGTACTTGTGCAGCGGCGCCTTCACGTGCTGGAGCGGATTCGACCACCGACCGGCCACCAGCGCGAGATAGCGCTTCTCCATGCGGCTCTCGCGCATCATGTCGTGCAGCACGGTGAGCGCCGAGCGCTTCTTGGCGACGATCAGCAGGCCGGATGTCTCCCGATCGAGCCGGTGGGCGAGTTCGAGCATGCGCAGCTCGGGGCGCTGCGCGCGCAGTTGCTCGATGACCCCGTAGCTGACCCCGCTGCCGCCGTGCACCGCCTTGCCCGCGGGCTTGTCGATGACCATCAGGGCGTCGTCCTCGTACACCACCGGCAGCGGCTTGCCGGCCGGCGCAGGGGCGCTGCGCACCGGCTCGGCGATACGGATTGGCGGGATCCGCACCTCGTCGCCCACCGCGAGGCGATAGGTCGCCTGCACCCGGCCGCCATTGACCCGCACCTCCCCGCTTCGCAGGATCCGGTAGACGTGACTCTTGGGCACCCCCTTGGCCAGCCGCAACAGAAAATTGTCGATCCGCTGCCCGGCCGCGGTCTCGTCGATGCGCTCATGGCGCACTGCAATGGCTTTGCCTTCGGTCATCATCATGCAATATACTTCCGCCCGGCTGAATCCGGTCAAGGCCAGCATTGATCCACCGCCGCGAGTGCGGATGGAAATGTCCGGCGATGAGCTTCCAGAAGTGCTCCCGGCCAGCCAGCGCATTCCAGGCCGCGCCCGAAAAAGGCGTCGATGGTAACGCAATCGCGAAACTTCGATCCACCCATTTGGATTTAGACGCGCAACACATACGCAGGATCAAATGTTCCGGCCGTCCGGCGGCAATGCCCCGGCAGGCGGGAACACGAGAATTTCGACCAGCCCGACCCATCAGAGCCCAGATAGACATCACCGGATGAAAGCAGCCCTACCCAATCGCTCCTGATCCCGGAAAGCGCGATGGTGCGCGCCGTTCGTCCTGCCCGTGTGATTTGCGCGGGAGAACGACACAAATGAAGCGCATGCTTTTCAACGCGACGCAGGCCGAGGAACTGCGCGTCGCAATCGTGGACGGTCAGAAACTGATCGACCTCGATATCGAGTCGGCCGCAAAAGAAGAACGCAAGAGCAACATCTACAAGGCGGTCATCACCCGCATCGAGCCCAGCCTCGAAGCGGCCTTCGTCGACTACGGCGCCGATCGCCACGGTTTCCTGCCGTTCAAGGAAATCGCGCGCTCCTACTTCCAGCCCGGCGTGGACGCGAGCAAGGCGTCCATCAAGGAAGCGCTGAAGGAAGGCCAGGAGCTGATCGTCCAGGTCGAGAAGGACGAGCGCGGCAACAAGGGCGCGGCGCTGACGACCTACATCTCGCTCGCCGGCCGCTACCTCGTGCTGATGCCGAACAACCCGCGCGGCGGTGGCGTTTCGCGCCGCATCGAGGGCGAGGAGCGCGCCGAGCTGCGCGAGAACATGGACCAGCTCGAGGTCCCCGGGGGCATGAGCCTGATCGCGCGCACCGCCGCGATCGGCCGTAGCGCCGAGGAGCTGCAGTGGGACCTCAACTACCTGCTGCAGCTGTGGCGCGCGATCGAAGGCGCCGCCCAGGGCCAGTCGGGCGCTTTCCTGATCTACCAGGAAGGCAGCCTGGTGATCCGCGCGATCCGCGACTACTTCCAGCCCGAGATCGGCGAGATCCTGATCGACACCGACGACATCTTCGAGCAGGCCACGCAGTTCATGGCCCACGTGATGCCGAACAACGTCAGCCGGGTCAAGCGCTACGCAGACGACGTGCCGCTGTTCTCCCGCTTCCAGATCGAGCACCAGATCGAGTCGGCCTATTCCCGCCAGGTGAGCCTGCCCTCCGGCGGCGCGGTGGTGATCGACCATACCGAGGCCCTGGTGTCGGTCGACGTCAACTCCGGCCGTGCCACCAAGGGCGCCGACATCGAGGAGACCGCCTTCCGCACGAACTGCGAGGCCGCCGACGAGATCGCCCGTCAGCTGCGCCTGCGCGACCTCGGCGGCCTGATCGTCATCGACTTCATCGACATGGAGTCGGCGAAAAACCAGCGCGAGGTGGAAAACCGCCTGCGTGACGCCCTCCGCCACGACCGTGCGCGGGTGCAGACCGGCAAGATCAGCCGCTTCGGCCTCCTCGAACTGTCGCGCCAGCGCCTGCGCCCGGCGCTCGCCGAGACCAGCTACATCACCTGTCCGCGCTGCAACGGCACCGGCCACATCCGCAGCACCGAATCTTCCGCGCTGCACATCATCCGCATCCTCGAGGAAGAGGCGATGAAGGAAAACACCGGCGCGGTGCACCTGCAGGTGCCGGTCGATGTCGCCACCTTCCTCCTCAACGAGAAGCGGACCGACATCGCCCACATCGAGATGCGCCACAAGGTGCAGCTCATCATCGTGCCGAACCGCCACCTCGAGACGCCGGCGCACGAGATCATCCGCCTGCGCCACGACCAGCTCAACGCCGAGGACATCGCGCTCGCCAGCTACCAGATGGTGCATAAGCCGGAAGAGGCCACCGTCGGCCTGCCGGTGCCGGGCAGCGAGAAGCCGGTGCGCCAGGAAGCCGCGGTCAAGGGCATCTCGCCGGGACAGCCTGCGCCCACGCCGGCGCCCGCCGCGCCGGTCGCCGAGGCGGCAGCGCCCGCGGCGGTCGCGAAGGAAGGCCTGTTCGCCCGCATCATGCGCTTCCTGCGCGGCGAACCCGCCCCGGTGGCGGCGCCCGCAGCCGTGGCGGAGGCCCAGCCCAAGCGCGAGCAACGAGCACGCGGCGAGCGCAACGGCGACCGTCGCGGCAACGGCGGCCGCAGCCGTCGCAACGAGGGCGAAAGTCGCAGCAATCGTGGCGAGCGCGCCGAAGCGGGCGAGCGCCCGCAGCGCACCGCGCCGCAGGCGGACAGGGCCGAACGCGGTGAGCGCCAGGAACGTGGCGAGGGCGGACGCGGCCGCGGACGCAGTCGCGGACCGCGCAGCGATGAAGCCGGCAGCGAGCGCAACGGCGCTGAGCGTGCGGGCGAGCGCCAGCCGCGCGGCGAACGGGGCGCGAGCCGCCAGGCCGACAAGGCCGCCGAACCGATCACCGAGGAAATCACCCTCGCGGCGGGCGCCGCTGCGGTCGCGGTGAGCCTGGTGCCGGAGGAAGAAACGCCGGCAATCGAGGCGCGCGGCGACGAAGAGGTCGGCCAGCCCACCGAAAAGCGCCGCCGCCGCGGCCGTGGTCGTGGTCGTCGCGCGGGTGAAGGCCCGGTCGCAGCAGACCAGACCGAAACCGCAACCGAAGCGGCGGACGAGGCGGCGACGCCCGAGGCCGCAGCCGAGGAGGCCCCCCTGCCTGTGGCCGCAGCCCGTGCCGAAACGATCGTCGCCGAAGCCGGCACCGCGCCGCTGCCGGTGGTGGTGACTGCCGAGCCGACAGCCGCCGACGCCGTGCAGGAGCAGCCGGCGGAGCCGCAGTCCGCGCAACAGGAACCGGTCGCGTCGGCACTCGAGCCGAGCGCCGCGGAACCGGCGGTCGTCGAGTCCGCGGTCGAGATCGAGCCCGCTCCCGTGGCGGTCGCAGCCGCCGAGGAAACCGTGACCGCTGCCGTCGACCCCGCGCCGGAGGCCGAGCTTCCCCAGCCTGCCGTGGCCGAGGAAGCCGTGCAGACCGAGCCCGAAGTCGAGGTCGTGGCGCAGGCCGCTGCCCCCGAAAGGCCCGTCGTGGCAGAGGCCGAGGCCCCGGCGGTGGCAGTGGAGGCGCCGGCGTCCGAGGCCGCGGCCGTCGCGGCGGCGGCCACCCCGACCGCTCCCGGCCCGATCGTGGTCGACGAGGCGGCCGAATCCAGTGGCCTGGTGCTGATCGAGACCGACAGCAGCAAGCTCGCCGCCTTCGGCACCGGTGAACCCGAAGCGCCGCAGAAGCTCGGCCGCAAGCCGCGTCCTGCGCCGGTGATCGTCGAGGAAGCGCTGCAGCAGGTGGAAACCCACAAGTAAACCAGCAGCGCTCACACCGAAAAGGCCATCCCGCGGGATGGCCTTTTCTTTGTCTCCACCCCGCGTCCGTTCGACGGGCGCCGGCGCAGCTCAGCGGGCGTGCGCCAGGTGGTCGAGCAGCCCGGTGACCGCGTGTTCGCACAGGTCGAGGACGAGGTCGAAGCCTTTCGCGCCGCCGTAGTAAGGATCGGGCACCTCGTCGAACTCGCTGTCCGGCGCGTAGCGCAGGAACAGGTCGACCCGCGGCCGGTATACCTCGGGGCAGGCGGACTTCATGATCTTCAGATGGCCGTGGTCCATGGCCAGCAGCAGGTCGAAGCGTTGATAGTCCTGCGCCATCAGCTTGCGCGCCCGCAGCCCGCTGAGATCGTAGCCGCGCTTGGCCGCCGCCTGCACCGCCCGCGGATCGGGCGGCTCGCCGACGTGGTAGCCGTACGTCGCCGCCGAATCGACCTCGACCAGGTGCTGAAGCCCTCCGGTCTCGATGAAGTGGCGCGCCACCCCTTCGGCGGTGGGCGATCGGCAGATATTTCCGGTACAAACGAACAGAACCCGTTTCATCTTTCTCCCTCAGGTCGCATCGTGACGGTCGGCGCCGAAAGCCCGTTCGCGCAGGCGGAAGAGCTCGTCGCGGGCGGCCGCCGCCTTCTCGAATTCCAGGTTGCGGGCGTGCTCCTGCATCTCCTTCTCGAGCCGCTTGATCGTGCGCGCGAGCGCCTTCTCATCCATTGTCCCGTAGTCGGCCCCCTTCTCCGCCACGCGGGCGCTGTCGCGCTTCGCGCCGTCGTCGCCGTAGACACCGTCGATGATGTCCTTTATTCGCTTGGTCACCGATTTCGGCACGATGCCGTTGGCCTCGTTGAAGGCGATCTGCTTCTGGCGGCGACGCTCGGTCTCGCCGATCGCCGCCTTCATCGAGTCGGTGATACGATCGGCATAAAGGATGGCGGTGCCGTGCAGGTGGCGCGCGGCGCGGCCGATGGTCTGGATCAGGGAGCGCTCCGAGCGCAGGAAACCCTCCTTGTCCGCATCGAGGATCGTCACCAGCGACACCTCGGGAATGTCCAGGCCCTCGCGCAGCAGGTTGATGCCCACCAGCACGTCGAACTCGCCGAGACGCAGGTCGCGGATGATCTCCACCCGCTCCACGGTGTCGATGTCCGAATGCAGGTAGCGCACCCGGATGCCGTTGTCGGCGAGGTAGTCGGTGAGGTCCTCGGCCATCCGCTTGGTGAGCACGGTGACCAGCACACGTTCGTTGATCTCGGTCCGCTTCTTGATCTCGCCGAGCAGGTCGTCCACCTGCGTTATCGCCGGGCGCACCTCCACCACCGGATCGATCAGGCCGGTCGGGCGCACCACCTGCTCCACCACCTGGCCCTGGTGCTCTGCCTCGTACTTCGACGGCGTCGCCGAGACGAAGATGGTCTGCGGCATCAGGCGTTCGAACTCGTCGAACTTCAGCGGGCGGTTGTCGAGCGCCGAGGGCAGGCGGAAGCCGTAGCCGACGAGGTTCTCCTTGCGCGAGCGGTCGCCCTTGTACATGCCGCCCACCTGCCCGATGGCGACGTGCGACTCGTCGATGAACATCAGCGCGTCCTGCGGCAGGTAGTCGATCAAGGTCGGCGGCGGCTCGCCCGGGCCGCGGCCCGACAGATGGCGCGAGTAGTTCTCGATACCCTTGCAGAAGCCCATCTCGTTGAGCATCTCGAGATCGAAGCGGGTGCGCTGCTCGATGCGCTGCGCTTCCACCAGCTTGCCCTCGCGCTGGAAGAAGGCCACCCGCTCGCGCAGTTCCTCCTTGATCGCCTCGATCGCCTTCAGCACGGTGTCGCGCGGCGTGACGTAGTGGCTCGACGGATACACGGTGAAGCGCGCCAGCTTGTGCTTCAGATGCCCGGTGAGCGGGTCGAACAGGGTCAGGTGTTCGATCTCGTCGTCGAACATCTCGATGCGCACCGCGAGTTCGGCGTTCTCCGCCGGGAAGATGTCGATCACGTCGCCGCGCACGCGGAAGGTGCCGCGGCGGAAGTCGATGTCGGCGCGGGTGTACTGCATCGCCACCAGGCGCTGGATCAGGTCGCGATGGGCGACGCGCTCGCCTTCGCGCAGGTGCAGGATCATCGCGTGGTAGTCCACCGGGTCGCCGATGCCGTAGATGCAGGACACGGTGGCGACGATGACCACGTCGCGCCGCTCCATCAGGCTCTTGGTCGCCGACAGCCGCATCTGCTCGATGTGCTCGTTGATCGACGAGTCCTTCTCGATGAAGAGGTCGCGCGAAGGCACGTAGGCCTCGGGCTGGTAGTAATCGTAGTAGCTGACGAAGTACTCGATCGCGTTCTCCGGGAGGAACTCCTTGAACTCGGCATAGAGCTGCGCCGCCAGCGTCTTGTTCGGCGCCAGCACCAGCGCCGGCCGCCCCATGCGGGCGATGACGTTGGCCATGGTGTAGGTCTTGCCCGAGCCGGTGACGCCGAGCAGGGTCTGGAACATGAGCCCGTCCTCGACACCCTCGCACAGCAGGCGGATCGCCTCGGGCTGGTCGCCGGCAGGTGGAAACGGCTGATGCAGGCGGAAGGGGCTGCCCTCGAAGCTCAGCACCGTCGAAGCGGCCGATCCTTCCGGCTGGACCGCCGGCCCCGCACTTTTGCCTTGACTCGTCATGCTAAAATTCCCGCTTGATTTTCGGCCGCACGCACCAGGTGGGTGCGTGCGCGAAAACGCTGATTATTTCCCAAATCGCGCCACAAGGCACGGCAGACTGCCCACCGCACGGCGCGAGCGAACCGCCAGCACCCTGGCCCTACTGGAGTCGATATGACCGCTTCGATCTTCGCCGCCGTCGAGATGGCACCCCGTGACCCGATCCTTGGCCTCAACGAGGCCTTCGCCGCCGACGGCCGCGCGGAGAAGGTGAACCTCGGCGTGGGCGTCTATTACGACGACAACGGCAAGGTCCCGCTGCTTGCGGCCGTTCGCACTGCCGAGAAGGCCCGCCTGGAGGCCCAGCCCCCGCGCGGCTATCAGCCGATCGAAGGTCCCGCCGCCTACAACAACGCGGTGCAGAACCTGCTGTTCGGCAAGGACTCCGCCCTCATCGCCGAAGGCAAGGTCGTCACCGCCCAGGCGCTCGGCGGCACCGGCGCGCTGAAGATCGGTGCCGACTACCTGAAGCGCCTGCTGCCCGGCGCCACGGTCTACATCTCCGACCCGAGCTGGGAGAACCACCGCGCCCTGTTCGAGGCCGCCGGTTTCCCGGTCGAGAACTACCCCTACTACGACGCCGCAACCCGCGGGGTCAACTTCGCCGGCATGAAGGCCAAGCTCGACGCCCTGCAGCCGGGCTCGATCGTCGTCCTGCACGCCTGCTGCCACAACCCCACCGGCGCCGACCTCAGCGACGCGCAGTGGGACGAGGTCGTCGCCGTGTGCCGCGAGCGCGGCCTCGTGCCCTTCCTCGACATGGCCTACCAGGGCTTCGCCGACGGCATCGAGCCCGACGCGGTCGCGGTGCGCGCCTTCGCGGCGAGCGGCCTGCAGTTCCTCGTTTCCAGCTCCTTCTCGAAGAGCTTCTCGCTCTACGGCGAGCGCGTCGGCGCGCTGTCGATCATCACCGCGAGCAAGGACGAGTCGGCGCGCGTGCTGTCGCAGCTCAAGCGCGTGATCCGCACCAACTACTCCAACCCGCCGACCCACGGCGGCGCGATCGTCGCCGCGGTGCTCAACTCGGCCGAGCTTCGCCAGATGTGGGAAGACGAGCTCGGCGGCATGCGCGAGCGCATCCGCGCCATGCGCACCGGCCTGGTCGACCAGCTCAGGGCCGAAGGCGTGGCCCAGGACTTCTCCTTCGTCATCAAGCAGCGCGGCATGTTCTCCTATACCGGCCTCACCGCCGACCAGGTCGAGAAGCTGAAGTCGGACTTCGGCATCTACGCCGTGTCCACCGGCCGCATCTGCCTGGCTGCGCTGAACTCGAAGAACATCGGCTATGTCGCCAAGGCGATCGCGCAGGTCGCGAAGGGCTGAAATAAGCTGTCATGAATGTTGACGCCCGGCCGCGCCTTGCCTAGAATTCGCGGCTTCTTTCCCCGATAGCTCAGTCGGTAGAGCGACGGACTGTTAATCCGCAGGTCCCTGGTTCGAGCCCAGGTCGGGGAGCCAAGTTTCAAGGCGCGATGCCACCTCAGTGTGGCGTCGGGCTGGCAGCACAAAGCGTAGAGCAGGAGTTTTTCCCCGATAGCTCAGTCGGTAGAGCGACGGACTGTTAATCCGCAGGTCCCTGGTTCGAGCCCAGGTCGGGGAGCCAGAAAATGAAAAAAGCCAATCCTCCGGGGTTGGCTTTTTTCTTTTCTGCGCGGCGGGCCGAAGACTCGCGCTTGCAGTACAGCCGCTTCCTGCGCCATCGTGAAGCCTGCGGGCAAGGCCCCGCCTGTTCCTCCCCCCCGCAAGCGCGCGTCGCGCCTCGCCTGCGCAAGCCCAGCACCGTCGGAGACCGATCATGCAGCCAAGAGACCTCGCCTCACCCCTTCTCGCCGCCGCGGCCTGCGCCGCCGTGCTCGCCGGCTGCGCCAGTGCCGAGATGAGCAGCGAGTGGAAGGATGGCAGCTTCGGCACGGGCTTCGGCACCGGCACCGGCATGGTCGTCGTTTGCCAGCCGGGCAACGATGCCCTGCGCCGGGTATGCGAGGACGGTTGGGCGCGCCGGCTCGCCGCCGAGCGCATCACCACGCTGCGCAGCTATTCGCTGCCCGGTTTTCCGCCCGACGCCGAACTGACGCCGGAGCGAATCGCCGTCGCGGCGCGCGACAGCGGCGCACGGGCGGTCGTCACGATGCGTCTCGCGCCGAGCGGCGCCACCGTCGTCAGGCCAGGTCCCCAGTTCGGCTTCGGCATCGGAGGCGGCAGCGGCGGCTATCACGACGGCTTCAGCTTCGGGGGCATCGGCATCTCCTTCCCGCTGGGGGGCGCGAGCGTGACCCACGGCATGGACTCGAGCACCACGCTGCTCGACGTCGCGCGCGGCTCGGTGGTGTGGGCGGGCTCGGCCCGCGCCCGCGCCGACGACGACCTCGACGCCCAGGTGGCGGCGCTGACCGGGATCACCCTCGAGGCGATGAAAGCGGCCGGCGTGATTCGCTGAGCCGCAATATCGAACAGGATTTCCTACGCCCCCATGACAGGCATCAAGTCCCTTCTCGCCGCCTGCGCGGCCGCGCTCTCCCTGACGGTCCAGGCGGGCGAGATCACGGTGGCCGCGGCCGCCGACCTCAAGTTCGCGATGGACGAGATCGTCGCCGCGTTCGGGAAGGCGAACCCCGGCGACCGCGTGCAGCCGGTCTATGGCTCCTCGGGCAAGTTCCACACCCAGATCCGGCAAGGCGCGCCCTACGATCTCTACTTCTCCGCCGACATCGCTTACGCACACGGACTGGTCGAGGCCGGCTTCGCCGCCTCCAGGGTGAAGCCCTACGCCGTCGGCCGCATCGTACTGTGGAGCGCCGGTGTGGATGCGAGCGGGATGACGCTCGCGGACCTCGCCGATCCGCGCATCGCCCGCATCGCGATCGCCAACCCGAAACACGCGCCCTACGGCAAGCGGGCGGTGGAAGCGCTCAAAGCCGCCGGCGTGTGGGCGCAGGTCGAGCCGAAGCTGGTCTATGGCGAAAACATCGCGCAGACCGCGCAGTTCGTGCAGACCGGCAACGCCCAGGTCGGCATCATCGCCCTCTCGCTCGCGCTCAACCCCGAGCTCGCCCGCCGCGGTGGCTACTGGCTGATTCCCGACAGCCTGCACCAGCCGCTCGAACAGGGCTTCATCATCACCAGGCGGGCCCAATCCAGTGCGCTTGCGCAGCGCTTCGCCGACTACATGGCGAGCCCCGGGGCGCGCGCGGTGATGCGCGATTACGGCTTCGTGCTGCCCGACGAGCGCTGACTCGCGTTCCCTCTGGGTAGGCCCGCTCGGGCAAGGAAGCGCGAGCGGTGCAGGTCCCGCGCAGGCTGGCCGAGCCCGGCATGTGATCCCGGGAACGCCGCACCGTTCCCCGGTTGCCGGTACCCGCCCGGCGCCCTCAGCCGCCGTGGCGCTGGCGGTGCTGGCGCGAACCGGCTGTCGACTTGCCGCTGTCCTCGTGCGCGTGGCGCGCCTCGGTCATCTCGGCGAGCACGGTCGCCACCTTGTGGTTCAGCGTGCCGCGCGGGATCACGCCCTTCGCGTCCGGCTCGCCGGCGGGCACGCCGGTGAGCACGCTCATCGCCTCGTCCACCGTATTGATTGCGTAGATGTGGAACCGCCCCTCGCCGGCTGCGGCGACGACGTCCTCGCGCAGCATCAGGTGGCGCACGCTCGCCGCCGGGATCAGCACGCCTTGGCTGCCGTCGAGGCCGCGCGCCGCGCAGAGATCATAGAAGCCCTCGACCTTTTCGTTCACCCCGCCGATGACCTGCACCTCGCCGAACTGGTTCACCGATCCGGTAATCGCGAAGCGCTGCTGGATCGGGATCTGGGTCAGCGCCGAGAGCAGCGCGCACAACTCGGCGAGCGAGGCCGAGTCGCCCTCCACCGGCGCGTAGGACTGCTCGAACACCAGGCTCGCCGACAGCGACAAGGGCTGGTGGCGGGCGTAGCGCGAGGCGAGGAAGGCGGACAGGATCAGCACCCCCTTGGAGTGGATGGCGCCGCCGAGCTCGGCCTCGCGCTCGATGTCCACCACGTCGCCCTCGCCCAGGCGCACGGTCGCGCTGATCCGCACCGGATGGCCGAACTGCTCGCCCGCGAGCTCCACCACCACGAGGCCGTTGATCTGCCCGGCGCGCGCGCCCGAGGTGGCGATCAGCGTGGTGCCGTCGAGGATGGATTCGCGCACCCGGGTGGGATAGCGGCTGCTGCGCCGCGTGCGCGCGGCGAGCGCGGCCTCGACATGGGCACGCTCGATGGTGGCGGCGTCCGCGAGCCCGGCGTGGTAGTCGGACTCGCGCATCAGGTCGGACAGCGAGCGGGTGTTGAGCGACAGCCGGCCGGCGTCCTCGGCCAGGCGCGCGCCCTGCTCCACCAGGCGGGCGACGCCCGAGCGGCCGATCGGACGCAGCGCGGCGGCCTTGCCCAGCATCGCGATCAGGCGCGCGTATTCGCACTCGGTGGCGGGCGTGCGCGGCAGATCGTCGTCGAAGTCGGCGGCGACCTTGAACAGGTCGGCGAAGTCGGGGTCGTGATCCATCAGCAGGTAGTAGACCTCGCGGTCGCCCACCAGCACCACCTTCAGCTCGCACGGGACGGCTTCGGGCTCCAGCGTCAGCGCGCCGCTCCAGCCCTGCGCCTCGGCCGGCGGCTCGATGCGGATCTCGCCCGCGCGCAGGCTGCGCTTGAGCCCTTCCCAGGCAAAGGGCTGGGTCAGCAGGCGCTCGGCGTCGAGCACCAGGTATCCGCCATTGGCGCGATGCAGCGCGCCCGCGCGAATCAGGTTGAAGTGGGTGACCTGGTTACCCTGTTGCACCACATGCTCGATGCGGCCGATCAGGTTGCCGTAGCCGGGATTGTTCTCGAACACCACCGGCGCGCCCTGCGAGCCGGCATGATCGACCAGCAGCTTGACCTGGTAGCGGTGGAAGCGGGTGTTCTCCTCGGTCTCGGCGATGCCCTCCTCTTCCTCCTCGTCGGGCACGATGCCGTCGACCGCATAGTCGAGGACGTCGCGGCTAACCGCCTCGAAGAAGCCGAGCACCTCGGGCAGATCGGCGAAGGCCGCGCGCGCCTCGCGCAGCAGGTGGGCCACCGCCGGGCCGAGCGCATCGTTCTCAGCGCGCACGATCGATTCGCGCAGTGCCTTGCGCCAGCCCGGCACCTCGTTGAGCAGGTCCTCGAGCCTGTCGCTCCAGGCCATCACCTTCTGCTCGATCGCGTTGCGCTCCGCTTCGGGCAGGGCCTCGAAGGCCTCGGGCGACAGCGCCTCGCCGTCGCGCACCGGGGCGAAGACGAAGCCTTCAGGGGTCTGCAACAACGAGATCCCCTCCGCCGCGCAGCCGTCGCCGATCGCCCGCAGGGCGGCTTCCTCGCGCGCCTTGTGGTTGTTCTGCAGCGCCTCGATGCGGTCGGAATGAGTGTCGCTGCCGAGCGCGGCGTTGATCGCCGGCCCGAGTTCGCGGATGAACGTGGTCATCAGCGCGCGCAGGGTCGCGCCGCGTCCGGCGGGCAGCGTCAGCAGGCGCGGGCGCAGCGGCTCGTCGAAATTGTGCAGGTAGCACAGATCGGGCGGCACCGGCTCGGCCGCTGCCCGCTCGCCCAGCAGGCGGAAGGTGGTGGCGTGCTTGCCGGTGCCGGTCTCGCCGAGCACGAAGACGTGGTAGCCGGTGTGACCCATCGCGAGGCCGAAGTGCAACGCCTCGACGGCGCGGGCCTGGCCGAGGTCGCCCGGATGGGGCACGAGTTCATTGGTGGTTTCGAAATCGAAGCAGGCGGGATCGCAGCTGGTGCGCAGGGCCGCAGCGGGCAGCGGCGCAAGGTCGGACATGTTTCTTCTTCTCCCGGGGGCCGGAACGGCGCTGTGGCCATGATACACGCGCGCCCGCGCGGCCGCCGCGAAGCCCCTGACCCTTACGGCTTGCGCGCTGTCCAAGCTGTGCCGATAATCCCCCGTCGAGCCAGGCAGGACGCCATGAAAGTCATCCCGATCAACGACGCCAGGACGCTCGCGCCGCAGGCCGGCCCCACGCCGCCCGCCGGCGCCCCCCTGGTCGACCGCCGCGGCCGCAGCCTGCGCGACCTGCGCATCTCGGTCACCGACCGCTGCAACTTCCGCTGTGTGTACTGCATGCCGCGCGAGGTGTTCGGCAGCGACTACCCCTTCCTCGCGCGCCGCGAGTTGCTCAGCTTCGAGGAGATCGCGCGTGTGGCGCGGCTGTTCGTCGCCCGCGGCGTGCGCAAGATCCGCCTCACCGGCGGCGAGCCGCTGCTGCGCAAGGACATCGAGCGCCTGGTGGAGATGCTCGCCGCCCTCGACGGCGTCGAGCTCACGCTCACCACCAACGGCGTGCTGCTGCGCAAGATGGCACGC
Source organism: Thauera phenolivorans (assembly GCF_001696715.1). GTDB lineage: Bacteria > Pseudomonadota > Gammaproteobacteria > Burkholderiales > Rhodocyclaceae > Thauera > Thauera phenolivorans. The sequence continues at coordinate 437,459 of NZ_MBFM01000002.1, forward strand.
CGCCTGAAGGAGGCCGGGCTCACACGCGTCACCGTCAGCCTCGACGCGCTCGACGACGCCACCTTCCGGCGCATGAACGACGCCGACTATCCGGTCGAGAAGGTGCTCGACGGCATCGCTGCGGCCAAGGAGGCGGGCCTCGGTCCGGTCAAGGTCAACATGGTGGTCAAGCGCGGCACCAACGACCACGAGATCGAACCGATGGCGGATTATTTCCGCCACAGCGGCCACATCCTGCGCTTCATCGAATTCATGGACGTCGGCGCCTCCAACGGCTGGAAGATGGATGAGGTGCTGCCCTCACGCGAGGTGGTCGAGCGCATCGGTCGCCGCTTCCCGCTCGAGCCCGTCGATCCGAACTACGCGGGCGAGGTGGCCGAACGCTGGCGCTATGTCGATGGTGGCGGCGAGATCGGCGCGATCTCGTCGGTGACCCACGCCTTCTGCGCCGCCTGCACCCGTCTGCGCCTGTCCACCGAGGGCCGGCTCTACACCTGCCTGTTCGCCCAGTCCGGTCACGACCTGCGCAGCCTGCTGCGCGGAGGCGCCGACGATGTACGCCTCGACGCAGCGATCGCAGCCGTGTGGCAGGGCCGTGAAGACCGTTACTCCGAGATCCGCACCGCAGAGACCGCCGCCCTGCGCAAAATCGAGATGTCCTACATCGGCGGCTGAGCGGCCGCGGCCGTCGGCCTGCCCCGACAACAGGAGATACCGATGATCGATCTGTACACCGCCGCGACACCCAACGGCCACAAGATCTCGATCGCACTCGAGGAACTCGGCCTGCCCTATCGGCTGAACGTGCTCGACCTCACCACGGGGGAGCAGAAGGCACCTGCCTTCCTCGCCATCAACCCCAATGGCCGCATCCCCGCGATCGTTGACCGCGAGGCCGACGACTTCGCGGTGTTCGAATCGGGTGCGATCCTGATCTACCTCGCGGAAAAAACCGGCCGACTGATGCCGCGGGACGCCAAGGGACGATCCCAGGTGCTGCAGTGGCTGATGTTCCAGATGGGCGGCGTCGGCCCGATGATGGGCCAGGCCAACGTATTCTTCCGCTACTTCCCGGAGAAGATCCAGCCTGCGATCGACCGCTATCAGGGCGAGACGCTGAGGCTGTTTCGCGTGCTCGACACCCACCTGGCCTCCCACGAGTACCTCGCCGGCGACTACTCGATCGCCGACATCGCCAACTGGGCCTGGGTCCGCACGCATCGCTGGTCGGGTGTCGAACTCGACGGCCTGCCCCACCTGAAGCGCTGGCGCGACAGCATCCGCGCGCGCCCGGCGGTGCAGCGCGGCATCGAGATCCCGCCCTCGAGCATCGACCTGGAGAGCGACGGCGAGGACAAGGCGCGGGAATTCTCGGAGAACGCCCGCGCCATGGTCGAGACCGGCCAGTCGCGCAGCGGCGGTGTGTGAACATGTCCGATGACGACGAACAGAAGAGGAAACGCATGAAGCTCTACGTATCGCCGCGCGCACCGAATCCCCGCCGGGTGCAGATGTTCATCGCCGAGAAGGGCCTGGAGGGCATCGAGGAGGAGGTGGTGGAGATCGGCCGCGACGAGCACAAGTCGCCCGCCTACCTCGAGAAAAGCCCGTTTGCGAAGCTGCCGGTGCTCGAACTCGACGACGGCCGGGTGCTCGGCGAAACGCGCGCGATCTGCACCTTCCTCGAGGGCGTTCAGCCCGAGCCGAACCTGATGGGGCGGGACTTCGAGGAGCGCGCCTTCATCGAGATGGCCGACCGCCGCGCGGAGCTCTACCTGTTCGGCACCATCGCCAACTGCATCCGCCACACCCATCCTGGCCTGGCGCCGCTCGAGCAGCCGCAGTTCGCCGATTTCGGCCGCTCCCAGGGCGAGAAGATGCGCGATGTCGCACGCTGGTTCGATGCCGAGCTGGGCCGCCAGCCCTACGTCGCGGGCGAGCGCTTCACGATCGCGGACATCACCGCCTTCTGTGCGCTGGAATTCGCCCGCGGCCTGATGAGGTTCCGCCCCGGCCAGGAGGGCATGCCCCGGCTGCAGGCCTGGCGCGACCGCCTCGCCGAGCGGCCGTCGGCGCAGCGCTAGGCCGGACGACCGCCGGCGCCGCTCACAGCTTGGCGCACTGGTCTTCCTTGTCGCCGGCGACCTGGTTGTCGCGGCCGCTCGGTGCAGGACGGTTCTCCCTGCACTCGAGATTGCCGCCGACCTCGTTCGCCGACACCGCCACCGCGCCGCTGTTGCCGAACAGCTGCAGGTTGCCGCGCACGACGTTGCCGAGTGCATGGGTCTCGCGCCGGTTGCCTTCCAGCATCAGGTCGCCGCGGATCACCGAGTCGACCACCCTCGCCACCTCCCCCTGCCGCACCTTCAGGTTGCCGCCGATCCGGGAGGTGTGGCCGATCGCCACCAGTTTCGCATCCCGCGCATACACGCTGCCGTCGACCCATATTCCGTTCGCATGAAGGGTGGCACCGCGCCCGACGCGCACGTTGCCCTTGATCCAGGTGCCGGTGAGCTTGCAGGTCGCGCCCTCGGGCACGCGCACGTGTTCGACCCGGACCCGCCCCAGTTCGCCCACGCAGCTGCGCTCGGCCGCGACCGCCGCGCCCGGCCCTACCGTCATCACCATCGCCATCGCAACCAGCCACCGCCTCCCTGCCCGTCCCGCCCTCAACTCGCTTCCCTCCCAGATGAACCGCGACGCATGGCCTTTGCCCACGCGCCAGCGGCCAAGCCGCGCGCAATGCCGCAACGATACTCCTGCGCCCTTGCGAATGGCGCATCCAGGCGTTGCAAGTCGTTGCCGCCCGGGCACTACGACCGCGATCGCGCACAGGGGTGCGCTCCTGCAATGCCCGCGGCCGACGCCCCCGATGCAGGAGCCCCGCCCCCAGGGCGATAACAGCCTTCATCGCCTGCACGGCCGGGGCGTGTCGCACCGGATCACCGTGCAGGCAGGACGGCGTCGCCCTCGCTGCGATTCTCGCTGCCCTCCAGGCCGTCCAGCTCGTCGAGCTGGGCCGACTCTATCCGGTGGAAATGGGCGCTGATCTTGCGGCTCGAAGTCTGCACGTCGGCGACGTCGCGGCGGGCCTGGTCGATGTGGCGGGCGAGCGCGCCCATGCGGTCGTCGAGGCGGTGGAAGTCCTTCGCCAGCTTGCCGAGCGCATCCTGGATGACATGGATCTGCTTGCGCGTCTCGACGTCTTTGAGCACCGCGCGCGCGGTGTTGAGCACCGCCATCAGAGTGGTCGGCGACACGATCCACACCCGCTTCTGCTGCGCGTAGGCCACCACCTCGGGGTGGTAGGCGTGCACCTCGGCGAACACCGCTTCGGCGGGCAGGAAGAGCACCGCGCCGTCGGAGGTGACACCGTCGAGGATGTACTTGGAGGCGATCGCATCGACGTGGCGGCGCATGTCGACACGGAAGGCCTGCTGCGCCGCGCGGCGATCGCCTTCGGCGAGCGCCGGCTCGAACATGCGATGGTAGTTTTCGAGCGGGAACTTCGCGTCGACCGCCACCTTGCCCGTCGGCTCGGGCAGCTCGAGCAGGCAGTCCACACGCGTGCCGTTGGGCAGCGTGGCCTGAAAGGCGTAGGCGTCGGGCGGCAGCGCATTGCGCACCAGGGCCTCGAGCTGCACCTCGCCGAAAGCGCCGCGCGCCTTCTTGTCGCCGAGCAGCTCCTGCAGGCTGACCACATTCACCGTGAGCCCGTCGATCTTGCGCTGCGCCTCGTCGATCGTCGCCAGCCGCGCCATCACGCTGGCGAAGGTTTCGTTGGTCTTGCGAAAGCCTTCGTCGAGCCGCTGGTTAACGTGGCCGGCGAGCGTCTCCAGGCGGCCATCCACGCTGCGGGTGAAGCTGTCGATGCTGCGCGCGAGCTGGGCGGAAGCGGACGACAGACCGCGCTGGAGCAGTTCCCGGTCGGCGCGCGCATGCTCGCCGATGCGGTCGGTCTGGCGCCCGAGGCCGTCGTGCAGGTCACGCAGCACTTCTCGATGCTGCACGTTGAGTTGCTGCTCGAGCTGCTCGGCCAGCTGCAGCCCGATCTCGTCCTGCAGCATGCGCGCCGCACGCGCCTGGCGCCAGAGTGCGAAGACCTGCAGCAGGCAGACCAGCAGCAACAGGCCGCCGAGCACCAGCTCGGCCAGCGAGAACCGCTCGAGCATCGTCAAACCGACGCCCTCACGCGAGCGCCCTCAGGCTCGCCAGCGGCGGCCGCGACAGCAGCGCGCGCGTGCCCAGCCAGCCGCCCGCCACCACGCCGGCGGCGCCGAGCACCACGGCCACCAGCAGGGGTAGCACGCTCGGCACGTAGGCCATCCTGAACACCCAGGTCGCCAGCGCCCAGCCGAGCACGCTCGCGCCCAGCCCGGCGAGCACGCCGGCCACGCCGCCGAGCACGAGGAACTCGGCGAGCAGCGCCTGGCGCACCTGGCGGTTGCGCGCACCCAGCGTACGCAGCATGGCGAGCTCGTACTCGCGCTCGTCGTGGGTCGATTGCAGGGCGGCATACAGCACCACCAGGCCGGCGAGCACCGCGAAGACGAAGACGAACTGCACCACCACGATCAGGCGGTCGGTGAGCGAACGCACCTGGGCGAGCACCGCCGCGGTATCGATCACCGACAGGTTGGGAAAGGCATTGACCAGCCGGGTGGTGAAATCGTGCACCGCAGCCGGCAGGTGGAAACTGGTGATCAGGCTCGCCGGATAGGCTTCGAGCACGCCCTCGGAGGCGATGAAGAAGAAATTCACCCGCATCGAGTCCCATTCGAGCTCGCGCACACTGGTGATCGGCGCCTCGACCATCTGCCCGGCAATCTCGAAGCGCACCACGTCGCCGAGCTTCAGCCCGAAGGTCTCCGCCAGCCCCTTCTCCACCGAGAACTGTGGCGTGGACGCATCGCCGTGCCAGCGTCCAGCGACCACCTTGTTGCCCTCGGGCAGCACGGCGGCGTAGGAGAGGTTGAACTCGCGCTCGGCCAGACGCTTGGTGCGGCTGTCCTCGTAGGCGTCCGGGTCGATCCTGCGGCCGTCGATCGCGTCCATGCGGCCGCGGATCATCGGCTGGATCTTCGGCACCGGCAGGCCCTCGGCGGCGAACTGGGCGACGATTCCCTCGCGCTGGTCGGGCTGGATGTTGATGACGAAGCGGTTGGGGGCGTCGGGCGGGGCCATCCGGCTCCAGTTGTCGAGCAGGTCGGCACGCACCAGGGTCAGCAGCAGCAGCGCGGTCATGCCCAGACCGAGCGCCGTAACCTGCATGACGCTGCCGCCCATCCGTCGGCCGAGCGCGGCCACGCCGTAGCGCCAGCCGCCACCGCGCAGGCTGCCCTCGCCCTTGAAGCGTCCGGCCAGTCGCAGCGCCGCCCACGCGGCGAGCGCGAACAGGCCGAGCGCGCCGGCGAAGCCGAGCGTCACCATCAGCCCGAGCCTCAGATCGGCCGCGATCCAGAAGATCAGTCCGAGCAGCGCCGCAAGGCCGAGCGCCCAGGCGCCACCCGACAATGGCTCGGCGGCATCGAACTCGCGCCGCAGCACCCGCACCGTGCTGACCCTGCCCAGTTGCAGCAGCTGCGGCAGCACGAAGCCCGCCAGCAGCACCATGCCGACCACCACGCCGTGGGCGAGCGGCAGCAGCGAAGGCGCCGGCAGCTCGGTCGCGAGCAGCTCACGCAGGCCGCCCGCCAGGCCCGCCTGCACCGCCCACCCGAGCGCGCTGCCGAGCAGCGCGGCGAACAGGCCGAAGAGCAGGAACTCACCGACCACGATCGCCAGCACCTGTGACTGGCGTGCGCCGAGGCAGCGCATCACCGCGCAGCCGTCGAGGTGGCGCTGCATGAAGCGGCGCGCCGACAACCCCACCGCCACCGCGGCGAGGATCACCGCCAGCAGGGCGGCGAGCCGCAGGAAGCGCTGCGCCTGGTCGAGGCTGGCGCGCACCTCGGGACGGGCATTGTCGATCGTCTCCACCACCTGGCCGCGCTCGAGGCGAGCACGCGCCCAGCGCTCGAAGTCCGCCACCGCCTCCTGGCTTCCCGTCACGTGCAGCCGCCAGGTGGCGCGGCTGCCAGGCCCAAGGAGGCCGGTGGCGGAGAGGTCGGCGGCGTTGAACATTGCCCGCGGTAGCAGGCTGAAGAAGTTCGCGCCACGATCCGACTCGAAGGTCAGCATCGCGCCGACGCGGAACTCCAACTGGCCGAGGCCGAGACGGTCTCCGGTCGCGACGCCGAGCTCGGCGAACAAACGCTCGTCGAGCCACACTTCGCCGGAGGCAGGCGCGCGCCCGGCGACCTCGTCCGGCTGGTTCGGCCCGGGAGCGATCCGCACCGTGCCGCGCAGGGGATAGTCGTCCGCCACCACCTTCACCCCGGTGAGCTGGGCCGCCTCGGTGGTGCTCGCCATCGAGGTGAACAGGACCGTGGTCGTCTGCCGCAGGCCACGACGCCCCGCCTCTTCGCCAAAGGCCGCGGGCCAGGGACGGTCGGCACGCAGCAGGAGATCGCCGCCGAGCAGCTGATTGGCCTCGCGGTCGAGCGCGCGCCCCACCCGGTCGGCAAGAAAGCCGACGCTCGTCAGGCTCGCGACCGCGATCAGGATCGCCAGCCCGAGCAGGTGGAGCTCACCCGCGCGCAGATCGCGCAGCATCATGCGCGCGGCGAGACGCAGGCTCTTCATCGCGGCTCCGACAGCAGGCGGCGCGCGAGCTCGACCCAATAGGCGACGCCGACCGGGATCACCTCATCGTTGAAGTCGTAGTGCGGGTTGTGCAGGGTGCAGCCGCCCTCGCCCGGGCCATTGCCGATCCACACATAGGCACCCGGCTTGTGCTGGAGGAAGAAGGCGAAGTCCTCCGCCCCCATGCTTGGCCGCAGCTCGGTCTGCACCTGCGCCGCACCGGCCACCGAGCGGGCGACCTCGGCGCACATCGCGGCCTCGGCGACGGTGTTGATCGTCGGCGGGTAGCTGCGGCGGAATTCGAGCTCGACCTCGACCCCGAAGCTAGTCGCGATCCCCTCGCACACCCGGCGCAGAGCGGCCTCCACGCGGGTCTGCACCGACGCCGAGAAGCTGCGCACCGTGCCGCACAGCTCGGCGCGGTCGGGAATGACGTTGTAGGCCTCGCCGGCGTGGAACTGGGTGATCGAGACCACCGCGGCATCGAGCGGATCGAGTGTGCGACTGACGATGGTCTGCGCCGCCTGCACCAGGGCCGCGGCCGCGGGCACCGGATCGATTCCGAGATGGGGCATCGCGGCGTGCGCGCCGACGCCGAGCACGCGGATGTCGAAGCGGTCGGTGCCCGCCATCACCGCGCCGGAATGCACGGCGAAACTGCCCACGGGCAGACCCGGCCAGTTGTGCATGCCGAATACCGCCTCCATCGGGAAGCGCTCGAACAGGCCGTCCTCGATCATCACCCGCGCTCCCGCCTCGCCTTCCTCGGCGGGCTGGAAGATCAGGTACACCGTGCCGTCGAAGTCGCGCCGCTGCGCCAGTACCTCGGCCGCGCCGAGCAGCATCGTGGTATGACCGTCATGCCCGCAGGCGTGCATGCAGCCTGCGACCGTCGAGCGATGTTCGAAGTCGTTGCGCTCGGTGATCGACAGCGCGTCCATGTCCGCGCGCAGACCGATCGCGCGCAGGCTGCGCCCGCCGCGGATCACGCCGACCACGCCGGTGCCGCCGATACCGCAATGGGTCTCGATGCCGAGCTGCTCGAGGTGGCGCGCAACCAGCTCGGCCGTGCGGTGCTCGTTGAAGGCGAGCTCGGGATGGGCGTGAATGTCGCGTCTGATGGCGGTCAGCTTGTCGTGGTAGGGGCGGACGATGTCGAGGATGCTCATGCCTTCACCAGATGGTTTCGTCGCGCCGGGCGTGCGCGCGGAACCCATGAGTCTATTACAAACAAAGGAAAGCGCCCCGGCAGCCGCGCCCACCGCTGGACGCGCCCCCCTCTAGGCGCCCTGCCCCCAGGGCGATCGCAGCCGTCATCGCCCGCACAGCCGCCGTTCATCGCGCAGAGGGCTGCGCTCCTACGGCGCCGGCGATCGACGCCGATCCGTGGCCGCGACGGGCGCCCCGCCCCGGTAGGAGCCCTGCCCCCAGGGCGATCGCAGCCGTATCGGCCTTACAATGATCACTCTTGCAAGACTTGCCGCCGCGGCGCGAGTTCCCCCGCGCCGCGCACCGACCGGGCTGCCCGCTTGAGACTGTTCTACGCCGACCACTTCGTCCTGCCGCTGCCGGCCGGCCACCGCTTCCCGATGGAGAAGTACGCCCGGCTGCGCGAGCGCCTGCTCGCCAGCGGAGCATTCGCGCCGGGCGACTTCGCGGTGCCCGAGGCGGCGAGCGAGGCCGAGATCCTGCGTGCCCACGACCCTGCCTATGTCGACCGGGTGCTGCGCGGCACGCTCGACGCCGCCGAGCAGCGCCGCATCGGCTTTCCGTGGTCGCCCGGGATGGCCGAGCGCTCGCGACGATCGGCAGGCGCCACCCTCGCCGCCTGCCGCAGCGCGCTCGCCGGCGGCTGGGCGGCCAATCTCGCCGGCGGCACCCACCATGCCCATCGCGACTTCGGCGCCGGCTTCTGCGTGTTCAACGACGCCGCCATCGCCGCGCTGGCGATGCGCGCCGAGGGGCGCGTCTGCCGGGTCGCGATCGTCGATTGCGATGTGCACCAGGGCGACGGCAGTGCCGCCATCCTCGCCGGCGAGGACGAGGTCTTCACCTGCAGCCTGCACGGCGCCAAGAATTTTCCCTTCCGCAAGCAGCGCAGCGACCTCGACGTCGAACTCGCCGACGACACCGGTGACGAGGCCTATCTCGTCGCGCTCGACGGTGCGCTCGCACGCGTGTTCGATGACTTCCGCCCCGAGCTGGTGATCTACCTCGCCGGCGCCGACCCCTATGCCGACGACCGCCTCGGCCGCCTCGCGCTCAGCATGGAGGGCCTCGCCGCGCGCGACGCACGCGTGCTCGGTCGCTGCCACGCGGCGGCGGTGCCGGTGGCCATCGCGATGGCCGGCGGCTATGCTCGCACCATCGACGACACGGTCGCCATCCACGCCAACACCATACTGCGCGCCGCCCGCCTGTTCGCGCCCAAGGAAGCCATCTCATGAGTGAGGAAAGCCGCATCGCCCTGTTGATCGATGCCGACAACTGCCCGGCCTCGAAGATCGCCGTCATGCTCGACGAGCTCGCCAAGCACGGTGTCACCAGCATCCGCCGCGCCTACGGCAACTGGAAGAGCGTCGGTCTGAGAGGCTGGGAGAGCGTGCTGCATGAATACGCCATCCAGCCGATGCAGCAGTTCGCCTACACCAAGGGCAAGAACGCCACCGATGCGGCGATGATCATCGACGCAATGGATCTGCTGTACACGCAGCGGCTCGACACCTTCTGCCTCGCCTCCTCGGACTCGGACTTCACCCCGCTGGTGATGCGCATCCGCGCCAATGGCCTGAAAGTGTTCGGCTTCGGCGAGAAGAAGACGCCGATGCCCTTCGTCAACGCCTGCAGCCGCTTCCTCTACCTGGAAAACCTCGAGACCGTCGGCGAGGTGGAGGCGGAAGTCGAGGACGGCGTCGAGCCCGGGTCCGCGCCCCGTCCGGCGCGCGAGCTGCGCGGCGACGCCCGGCTCGTATCGCTGCTGCGCAACGCGGTGGACGCCTGCGACGAGGATGATGGGTGGGCCAGCCTGTCGGCGGTGGGTTCGCATATCTCCAACCAGACCTCCTTCGATCCGCGCAACTATGGCTACCGCAAGCTGAGCGAGTTGATCGAGGCGACCGGCCTGTTCGAGACCGAGCGCCGCGGCAACCACCTCTTCCTGCGCGACCGCCGTGCCGCCCACCGCCGCGGGGGCTGACGACGTACCGGTCGTGCCGGCCGCGCGGGCGTGGCGACTGCTCGGCGTGGATTTCACCTCTGCGCCGCGCCAAGCAAAGCCGATCGTGGCCGCTCACGGCCGGCTCGACGGGGCTTGCGTAGTGCTCGAGCGGATCGAGACCCTCACCGACTGGACGGCCTTCGAAGCCCTCCTCACGCGCGATGGCCCGTGGCTGGGCGCCTTCGACTTTCCCTTCGGCCTTCCGCGCGAAGCGTCGCACGATCTCGGCTGGCCACAGGCCTGGCCGGCGCTCGTCGCCCATTGCGCCGGGCTGGGGCGGCCTGCTTTCCGCGCCGCGCTCGACGTCTACCGCGAGACACGACCGATCGGCAGCCGCTACGCGCATCGCGCCACCGACCACGCGGCACGCTCGCACAGCCCGCTCAAGCTGGTGAATCCGCCGGTCGGCCTGATGTTCCTCGAGGGCGCGCCACGCCTGCTCGCGGCCGGCGTCTCGCTGCCCGCCATGCATGAAGCCGATCCCCACCGCGTCGCGGTCGAGGCCTATCCCGGGCTGCTCGCACGCGCGATCACCGCCCAGCCCTACAAGAGCGACGAACGGCGCAAGCAGACGCCCGCGCGCGCCCAAGTGCGCAAGTCTCTGGTCGACGCCCTGCGGCGCGGCGAGCACCCGCTCGGCAAGCGGCTGGACGTGGACGGGCGTGAGGCCGAGGCCCTGGTCGCCGACGCCGGCGGCGACCGCCTCGATGCGGTGCTCGCGCTCATGCAGGCCGCCTGGTGCCTCGAGCGGGGCGCGCCCGGCTACGGCCTGCCGGCCGACGTCGATCCGCTCGAGGGCTGGATCGCCACCGCGCCGCCCTCAAGCGCCGCAGCCGGCAGTCGCACGCTGCATGCAGCAGACGCGGCGTCCGGCGCTGCGACCGGAAATGCGCGCCGGTAGAAGCGGCGACCGCCGCGATTGCGGCCGATGACGCGGCGTTCGCCGCCGCGCTCCGGCGTGGGACTGCGCTCCCGGCCGAACGATCGGTCCTTCAGCGCCCGCCCTGGCGGCGCGCGCGCTCCATGCGGATCAGCTCGGCGATGTCGGTGTTCGCGTTCGACAGCGCCCAGCGCTCGGCGTCGAAGCCGGCGTCATTGACCTGCTCGAGGTTCACCGGCAGCGCGAGCAGGCGGCGCACGATCTCGATATGACCGTTGCGCGCGGCCAGCATCAGCGGGCTCGACTTGTTCGGCGCCAGCGCTTCGGGATCGGCGCCGGCGGCGAGCAGGCGATCGAGGAGTTCCACCCTTCCCTCGAAGGCGGCGTAATGCAACGGTGCCCATCCCTCGTGGTTGAGGCTCGCCCCCGCGTCGATCAGCAGCCCGGCGACCTCGCGCTCATCCTTCAGTACTGCCAGCATCAGTGCCGAGTCACCGGCACGGTTACGGTAGTCGAGCCGCGCGCCGCGTTCGATCAGGGCCCTCACGGTGGCGCCCTTGCCCTCGCGCGCGGCGAGGATGAGCAGCGAATTGCCGTTCGGATCGACGGTATCGACGTCGAGCCCGCGCTCGACGAGCTTGACGATCTCCTTCGTGTCGCCCATGCGCGCAGCGATCAGGGCGTCGTCCAAGCTGGCGGCCCGCGCCGGGCCGGCGAACAGCAGCAGGAGGGCGGCGGTGCCGGCGGCGAGCGCACGGAGGGCGGGAGCGAACTTGCTGTCAGAGATGAGCATGGCGGAAGAGTCGGAAGAAGTTGTCGGTGGTGGCCTGCTCGATGCGCTCGAGCGGCTCCTCGCGCAGGCGCGCGATCTCCTCGGCCACATGCACCACCCAGCCCGGCTGGTTGGTCTTGCCGCGGTGCGGCATCGGCGCGAGATAGGGCGCATCGGTCTCGATCAGCAGGCGGTCGAGCGGCACCCGCTTCGCCACCGCCTTGATGTCCTTCGCGTTACGGAAGGTGACGATACCGGAGAAGGAGATGTAGAAGCCGAGATCGAGGGCGGCCGCGGCCACCTCCCACGACTCGGTGAAGCAGTGCATGACGCCGCCGGCCTCGCTCGCGCCCTCCTCGCGCATGAGCCGGATGGTGTCCTCGGCCGCGCTGCGGGTGTGCACGATCAGCGGCTTGCCGCAGGCGCGGGCGGCGCGGATGTGGGTGCGGAAACGCTCGCGCTGCCACTCCGGGGCGTCCTCGTGCCAGTGGTAATCGAGCCCGGTCTCGCCGATCGCGACCACGCGCGGATGGTCGGCGAGCGCGAGCAGACGGGCGACGTCGGGTTCCTCGCAGTCGGCATTGTCGGGATGCACGCCGACCGAGGCCCACAACCCGTCGTGGCGCTCGGCGAGCGCGAGTACGCGCGGGAAGTCCTCGAGCCGGACGCTGACGCACAGCGCCTGGCCGACACGATTTTCCGCCATCGTGCCGAGGACCTCTTCCTCGCGTTCGAGCAGGCCGGGGAAATCGAGATGACAGTGTGAATCAACGTACATCGGCAGTTTCGAGCTTCGTGTGGGTGGGTGACGACCGGGGGCGCACGGCGCCTACAGGGTGTGCGTCGGCCGGTTGGAACCGAGATGGGCGGCGAGGACCTGATCGATCGCACGGCACAGCGCCTTGCTCGATGCGTCCTCGGAGAACTGCACGCCGATGCCCTGCACCCGGCCGCCCTGCGCGCCGGCGGGCGTGATCCAGGCGACCGTCCCCGCCACCGGGTGGCGATGCGGATCATCCATCAGCTGCAGCAGCATGAAGACCTCGTCGCCGAGCTGATAGTTCTTGGAGGTGGGCACGAAGATGCCGCCGTTGGTCAGATAGGGCATGTAGGCCGCGTAGAGGGCCGACTTCGAGTTGATGTTCAGCGAAAGCACGCTCGGGCGTGCGACTTGGGGTCTGACCGGGTCGTTCATGGTCGGGTTCCTGTGATTGCGCGCGCATAGCGTAGCAGCATGTCCTCCAGGAAGAGGCGGGCGTTCAGGGGGTGGCGTGACACCCTGCGCAACTGGGCGAAATCATTGTAGCAACGGCTCACCGCGGCAATGCTGGAGCGCGTCGCGAGCGCCGACAGAACGCCGTCCTGGGCCGGAAAGAAGCGCACGCGCCCACCGAGGCGCAGCGCCGCGAGGTCGCTGACCCAGCGTTGCATCCAATCGACCAGCTCGGGCATGCCGAAGCCGGCGGCGATCGCCTCCTTCGACTTCAGCCACTGCTCCCATTGCCCAGCCAGGCGCAATGCGTCGGCGGCGCGCAGCGGGCCGATATCGCGCACGAAGCGCGCCAGCAGGGCCTCGCCGCCGGCGGCGGCGAGGCGTTCGGCAGCCAGCGGCATGCCGCCGCCGAGTGCGAGCAGCGCCTCTCCCGCGGCTCCGGTGCGACTGCGCCAGCGGGCGAGCTCCGCCGCGTCCGGGCGGCCGAAGCTCCACTGCTGGCATCGGCTGCGGATCGTCGGCAGCAGCCGTCGCGGCGAGGACGACACCAGCAAGAAGGTGCAGCCGGCCGGCGGCTCCTCGAGCAGCTTGAGCAGGGCGTTGGCGGTGAAGGAATTCATCGCTTCCGCGGGATCGATGATGGCTACCCGCCGCGCGCTGTGGTGTCCGGTGACCGCGAGCGAAGACTGCAGCGCACGGATCTGCTCGATCACGATCTGGCTGGAGGCGGCCTTGCCGCCCTCCTTCGCCCCGCTGCCCTCCTCACCCGACGCCTCCGAGGTGACGGCGTCGGCGGCCGGCACGACGCGCTGCAGATCGGGGTGATTGCCGCCGAGCCGCCACTGGCAGGGCTCGCATTGCTCGCAGGCATGCCCATCGGGCCGCGGCGCATCGCACAGCAGGCGGGCGGCGAAAGCCTCCGCAAGCTCGCGCTTGCCCAGCCCGCTCGGGCCGACGAAGAGCAGCGCGTGCGGCAGCCGCCCGCCGAGCTCGACGAGGCGCGTCCAGGTCGGCTGCAACCAGGGGTGGATCATGCCGCGCACAGCCCGCCGACGATCGCCTCGACCTCGGCGCGGATCACGGCCGGCTCGCGTCCGGCGTCGATCACGCGGATGCGCTGTGGCGCGCGACCGGCGCGCTCGAGATAGGCCGCGCGCACCCGCTCGTGGAAGGCGCGCTGCTCGCGCTCGAAGCGGTCGGGCGCGTTGCCCGCGGCCTGCATGCGGGCGGCAGCGAGTTCGGGGGAGAGGTCGAACACCAGAGTGAGGTCGGGCTGCAGATTCGGATGCACCCAGGCCTCCAGCACGTCGAACTTGTCCCGGTCGAGGCCGCGTCCGCCGACCTGGTAGGCATAGGTGGCATCGGTGAAGCGGTCGCATACCACCCAGCGCCCACGCGCCAGCGCCGGCTCGATCTTCGCTGCGAGGTGCTCGCGGCGGGCGGCGAACATCAGCATGGCCTCAGTCTCGAGGTGCATCGGCTCGTGCAGCAGCAGCTCGCGCAGCCGTTCGCCGAGCGGCGTGCCGCCGGGCTCGCGCGTCTGCACGACGGCGATGCCGCGCGCCTCCAGCAGGGCGACGGCGGCGGCGATCTGCGTGCTCTTGCCGGCGCCGTCGATGCCCTCGAAGGTGATGAAGCGGCCGCGGAACTGCGTCGGACTCAAGGCGTGCTCCTGTTGCGGATGAAACGGTCCACCGCGCGATTATGCTCGGCGAGGTTGCGCGAGAACTCGCTGCTGCCGTCGCCGCGGGAGACGAAGTAGAGATAGTCGGATTCGTCAGGGCGTACCGCGGCGCGCAGCGCCGCCGGACCCGGCATCGCGATCGGCGTCGGCGGCAGTCCGCGGCGGGTATAGGTGTTCCAGGGATGATCGGTGTCGAGATGGCGCCGCCGCAGGCGGCCGTCGAACTCGGGGCCGAGGCCGTAGATCACCGTGGGATCGGTCTGCAGCGGCATGCCGATTCGCAGCCGGTTGGCGAACACCGACGCGACCAGGCCGCGGTCCTCGGGACGCCCCGTCTCCTTCTCGACGATGGAGGCGAGGATCAGCGCCTCGTAGGGTGACTTCAGCGGCAGCGCCGGATCGCGCTCTTCCCAGACGTCGGCGAGCCGGTGCTGCATCGCCTGGTAGGCGCGCGCGAGCACCGCGAGCCCCCCGGAACGCTTGTCGAACAGATACGTGTCGGGGAAGAACAGGCCCTCCGGATGCTCCTCGCTGGCACCGATGCGCTCGAGGATCTCGGCGTCGCTGAGTCCGGCGGTATCGGGCTTCATCTCGGGATGGGATTCCAGCGCCTGGCGCAGCTGATGGAAGGTCCAGCCCTCGACCAGCACCACCGAGGACTGGGAAACGTCGCCGTCGGACAGCTTGAGGATCAGCGACCACGGCGTGACGCCGGTGTGCACCTCGTAGCTGCCGGCCTTGATCCGTTCCGCCTTGCCGCCGAGCCGCGCCAGCCAGTAGAGCAGGTCGGAATCGACCTCGACACCGGCGGCGCGGATCGCACGCGCGGCCTGGCGCATGTTGCTGCCGCGCTCGACCGTGAAGTCGATCACCGGCGCCGACAGCGGCAGTGCGCGCTGCGCATACCACCAACCGGCCAGCGCCATCGCCGCAAGGGCGAAGATGGCGAGGATCAGGAGGCGCACAAGGAGTCGTTTCATTCGCATTCGCTTCCGGCAGAAGGCGGGCTGGGACGGAGACCGGATCGGTCGTCCGCTGGCGGCGCGCAACGGGACCCCTATAATACTGCATCGCGCAAGGGCCCCGTCCCGCGGCGGGCAGCCGCGGGACGGGGCCCTTTCCCACCAATGTGAGACCGACAGAACGACCGACCATGACCGCCTGGACCGACCATCTCGCCCGACTGGGTGCCCGCCTCGATGGCAACGCGCTCGCCTTCGACGACCCGGCCACCGAGGCCCGCCTCGTCGATGACGTCACCATCGCCGTGCCGCTGCTGAATCTCGGCCTGATCCGCAGCGTCGGCCCCGATTCCGCCCCCTTCCTGCACAACCTGGTGTCGAACGAGGTGCTCAAGCTCGCCGCCGACGCCGCCTGCTGGAACAGCTTCAACTCGCCCAAGGGGCGCATGTTGACGAACTTCCTGCTGTGGCCGGAAGCCGAGGGGCATGCGCTCATGATGTCGGCCGAGCTGGTGCCGGCGATGACGAAGAAGTTCTCGATGTACGTGCTGCGCAGCAAGACCAGAGTGAGCGACGCGAGCGCCGACACCGCGCTCGTCGGCCTCGCCGGGCCGGAGGCCGCCGGCGTACTCGAGCGCGCCGGCCTGCCGCTGCCGGACGCACCGATGAAACAGGCGGGCGACGCCGGCCGGCGCTGCATCCGCATCGGCGACGACGCCTTCGTGCTCGCGCTGGCCGCCGACCAGGCGGCCGAGGTGTACGCTGCCTTGCTCGACGCCGGCGCCGCACGGGCAGGCACCGCCGCCTGGCAGCTGAAGATGATCCGCGCAGGTGTGCCGCTGCTGAGCCCGGCGACGCAGGAGGAGTTCGTCGCTCAGATGGTCAATTACGACCTCATCGGCGGCGTCTCCTTCACCAAGGGCTGCTACCCGGGCCAGGAAATCGTCGCCCGCACGCGCTACCTCGGCAAGCTGAAGAAGCGCATGTACCGCGTCGCGATCCCCGCCGGCGCCGCGCCGGAGGTCGGCACGGACGTGTTCGCGCCCGCTTTCGGCGAGCAGTCGGCGGGCAAGCTGGTGAACGTCGCACCAGCGGCGGACGGCGGCTTCGAGGCACTGGCGGTGCTCCAGATCGCCGCCGCCGAGGCGGGCGATCTGCAGCTCGGCCGCCCGGCAGGCGCCGCGCTGCGCGTGCTCCCCCTGCCCTACCCGCTCGCCTGAGGTGGACGCGATGGAAGCCGGCACCAGCTTCGATTACTTCGTCTATTACCGGGTACGCGGCGGGCTCGACACCGGTTCGGTGCGGGCCAGGGCGAAACTGATGCAGTCCTCGCTCGCGCACGGCTTCGACGGTCTCGAGACCCGCCTGCTGCAGCGGGCCGACGAGGCCACCACCTGGATGGAGATCTACCGCGGCGTCCGCGACAGGCAGGCCTTCGAGGCCGCGCTCGAGGCGGCCGTCGAGGCCAACCGGCTCGACGAGATCATCGAGCCGGGCAGCGCCCGTCACCTCGAATGCTTCGTCGAGTCGGACTGAGCCATGTGCCTGATCGTCTTCGCGTGGCGCGTCCACCCCCGCTACCCGCTCGTCGTCGCCGCCAACCGCGATGAATACCTCGCGCGCCCGGCCGCGCCCGCACACTGGTGGCCGGAAGCGCCCGAGCTGCTCGCCGGGCGCGACCTCGAGGCCGGCGGCACCTGGATGGGGATGCGCCGCGACGGCCGCTTCGCCGCGCTGACCAATTACCGCGATCCGAGCCAGCGTCTCGCCGGCGCGCCCTCGCGCGGCCAGCTGGTGCGCAGCGCGCTCGAGGGCGATGAGGACACTCTCGACACGCTGCGCGCGATCGCCGCCGAAAGCCCGCACTACGCCGGCTTCAACCTGCTGATGTGCGACGGCCTCAGCCTCGGGGTGCACGAGAGCACGAGCGGTGCGGTGCGGCTGCTCGAACCCGGGGTCTACGGCCTGTCGAACCACTTGCTCGACACCCCCTGGCCCAAGCTCGAGCGCGCGCGCAAGGCACTCGAGAACGGCCTCGACGCGCTGCCGGCCGAGGCCCCCCTGCTCGCGCTGCTGCGCGACGACACGCCGGCGCCGGACCACCACCTCCCCGAGACCGGCCTCAGCCTCGAATGGGAGCGCTGGCTGTCCCCGGCCTTCATCCGCGCGCCCGGCTATGGGACCCGCTGCTCGAGCGTGCTCACGGTGGGCGCGGACGGCGGCACGCGTTTTCGCGAATGGACCTGGGACGAGGCCGGCGCGCTGCGCAGTGCGGTCACGCACGAGTTCGCGATCGGCGCCTGAGCGGCGCCCGGCGCGGCCCGCACCCATGAAAAACGGGCGCCTCGGCGCCCGCTCGTTTTTCTGCTGCGGCCCTGCCTTCAGCGCGCCGCGTGCAGCGGGTCGGTGACGCCGAGCACGTAGATCGCGATGAGCCCGATGAGGCCTGCCATGATGAGGTAGTAGAGGGTCGGCAGCAGCGTCTTGCGCAGCGTGATGCCCTCGCGGCCGAGCAGGCCGACGGTCGCCGAGGCCGCCACCACGTTGTGGATGGCGATCATGTTGCCGGCAGCCGCGCCCACCGACTGCAGCGCCACCATCATCGTGCCCGACACCCCGAGCAGCACCGCGGTATCGTACTGGAACTGCGACAGCATCAGGTTCGACACCGTGTTCGAGCCGGCGATGTAGGCACCGAGCGCACCCACCCACGGCGCGAAGAACGGATACACGTTGCCCACGCTATCGGCGACGAGCTGCGCCATCGCGACCGGCATCGACATCAGGTCGGCGCCATTGACCCCCGAATTGATCAGGATCCGCACCATCGGGATGGTGAAGATCAGCACGAAGCCGGCGCCGAGCAGGGTCTTGCTCGACTCGCCCACCGCCTTCACCAGCCCGCTCAAATGCATGCGGTGCAGGAAGAAGGTCAGCAGCACCACCATCACCAGGATGCCGCCAGGCAGGTAGAGCGGCTCGATGCTGCCGCTGACGCCGGTCTCACCGAGGATGTTGGTCCACCCGAACTTGAGCGACATCAGCGCCGCCTTGAACTCGGGGATGATGCGCGAGGCGACCAGGAGCGCTGCCAGCAGCAGATAGGGCGCCCACGCCATCGGAGTGGAGATCGGGGTCTTGTAGACGAGCTGGTCGAGTTTCATCTCGATGCTGCCCACCCACTCGCTCGGCCACTCGCTGGCCGGGGCGAAGTCCCAGGTCTTCTTCGGCAGCAGGAAGCCTTTTTTCGCCGCCGGGACGACGATCGCGAGGCCGATCAGGGCGCCGATCATCGACGGGAACTCGGGGCCGAGGAATACGCCCGCGGCCACATAGGGCACGACGAAACAGACCGCGGTGAACAGCGCGAACGGCGCCACCGCGAGGCCGGCGGCCCAGGATTTCTCGCGACCGAAGAAGCGGGTCATGATCATCACCATGATCAGCGGCATCAGGAGGCCGACGATGCCGTGCACCGTCGCCACGCGGCCGACCAGGATGGAGAAGAAGGTTTCCCAGTTCGAACCGAGGGCGACCAGCTGCTCGGTCATCGCCACGCGGTCGAGACCGCCCTGGACGCCGACGATCATCGGCGTGCCGACGGCGCCGAAGGACACCGGAGTCGATTGCACCATCATGCCGAGCACGACCGCCGCCAGCGCCGGGAAGCCGAGCGCCACCAGCAGCGGCGCGGCGACCGCGGCAGGCGTGCCGAAGCCCGAGGCGCCCTCGATGAAACAGCCGAACAGCCACGCCACGATCAGCGCCTGCACCCGGCGGTCGGGACTGATCCCCGAAAACCCGCGGCGGATCGCGGCGATGCCGCCGGAGTGCTTGAGGGTGTTCAGCAGCAGGATCGCGCCGAAGATGATCCACAGGATCGCCGCGGTCAGGATCAGGCCCTGCAGGGTGGAGGCCAGCACCCGGTTGAAGCTCATCTCCCAGGCCCACAGGCCGATCGCGGCAGTGATCACGTAAACCGCCGGCATGGCGTACTTGGCCGGCCAGCGAAAGCCGATCAGCAGCACGCCGGCGAGCACCAGCGGCAGGAAGGCAAGCAGTGAAAGTACGGTCTGGCTCATCTCGATGTCGTCTCCAAAGTATCGTTTTAGGCTTGCAGGAAGGCTCGGACGGGGATGTGAAGCGTAAAAAAACCGGACCCCTCCTCGGGTCCGGTTGTGCACACCGCGTGCGCGATCAGCGCGCGGTCATCGCCTTGAACTGCTGCCGGTAGCGGTGCAGCAGCGGCTCGGTGTAGCCGCTCGGCTGGGCGCAGCCCTCGAAGATCAGCGCGCGTGCGGCCTGGAAGGCCACCGAGGCGTCGAAGTTGGGTGCCATCGGCCGGTAGGCCGGATCGCCCGCGTTCTGGCCGTCGACCACCTTCGCCATCCGGCGCAGGGTCTCTTCGACCTGCTCGGCGGGGACCACGCCGTGGCGCAGCCAGTTGGCGATGTGCTGGCTCGAGATACGCAGCGTGGCGCGGTCTTCCATCAGGCCGATGTCGTTGATGTCGGGCACCTTGGAGCAGCCCACGCCCTGCTCGACCCAGCGCACCACGTAGCCGAGGATGCCCTGGCAGTTGTTGTCGAGCTCTTCCTGGCGCTCGGCGGCGCTCCAGTCGGCACGCGCGGCGATCGGCGGGGTCAGCAACTCGTTCATCAGCTGCTCGCGCTCGGCGGCGTAGTCGATCTTCTCCATCTCCCGCTGCACGTCCCACACGTCCACCTGGTGGTAGTGCAGCGCATGCAGGGTGGCGGCGGTCGGCGACGGCACCCAGGCGGTGCTCGCACCGGCCTTCGGATGGGCGATCTTCTGCTCGAGCATCCCTGCCATCAGGTCGGGCATCGCCCACATGCCCTTGCCGATCTGCGCCTTGCCGCGCAGGCCGCAGTTCAGCCCGATCAGCACGTTGCGGCGCTCGTAGGCCTTGATCCAGGGGGTGTTCTTGATGTCGCCCTTGCGCAGCATCGGGCCCGCTTCCATCGCGGTGTGCATCTCGTCGCCGGTGCGGTCGAGGAAGCCGGTGTTGATGAAGGCGACCCGGTCCTTGGCCGCGGCGATGCAGGCGGCGAGGTTGGCGCTGGTGCGGCGCTCCTCGTCCATGATGCCGATCTTCAGCGTGTTGCGGGCGATGCCGAGCAAGTCCTCGACGCGGCCGAAGAGCTCGTCGGCGAAGGCGACCTCGGCCGGGCCGTGCATCTTCGGCTTGACGATGTAGATGCTGCCGGTGCGCGAGTTGCCCTTGCGCTCGAGGTCGCGCATCGAGATCAGGCCGGTGACCGCCGCGTCCATGATGCCCTCGGGCACCTCGTTGCCGTCGCCATCGAGGATCGCCGGGTTGGTCATCAGGTGGCCGACGTTGCGCACGAACAGCAGCGAGCGGCCGTGCAGGCGCAGCGTCGAGCCGTCGCCGGCGGTGTACTCGCGATCCGGGTTGAGGCTGCGGGTGATCAGCTTGCCGTTCTTCTCGAGCTCCTCGACGAGATCGCCACGGAGCAGGCCGAGCCAGTTCGAGTAGGCGAGCACCTTGTCCTCGGCATCGACCGCGGCGACCGAGTCCTCGCAGTCCATGATCGTGGTCAGGGCCGCTTCCATCACGATGTCGTTGACGCCGGCCGCGTCGGTCTTGCCGATGCCGCCGTTGCGATCGATCTGGAGCTCGATGTGGAGGCCGTTGTTCTTCAGCAGCACCGCGCTCGGCGCGGCGGCGTCGCCGCGATAGCCGACGAAGCGGGCCGCGTCCTTGAGGCCGACCCTGGCACCGCTCTGCAGGGTGACGGCGAGCTGGCCGTTCTCCACCGCGTAGCCCGCGGCCTCGGTGTGCGAGGGGCCGGCGAGCGGCGCGGCCTGGTCGAGCAGCGCGCGGCCGAAGGCGATGACCTTGGCGCCACGCACCGGGTTGTAGCCCTTGCCGCGCTCCGCCCCTTCGAGTTCGGAGATGGCGTCGGTGCCGTAGAGCGCGTCGTACAGCGACCCCCAGCGCGCGTTGGCGGCGTTGAGCGCGTAGCGCGCGTTCATCACCGGCACCACGAGCTGCGGGCCGGCCTGCACCGCGATTTCGTCATCGACGTTCTCGGTGCCGATCCTGAACGCGGCGGGCTCCGGCTGCAGGTAGCCGATCGACTCGAGGAAGGCGCGGTAGGCGGCCATGTCGCTGATCGGGCCCGGATTGGCGCGGTGCCAGGCGTCCAGCTCGGCCTGGAGGCGGTCGCGCTCGGCGAGCAAGGCCTTGTTCTTCGGCGCCAGGTCGTGTACCAGCGCATCCAGGCCCTTCCAGAAGGCGGCGCTGTCCACCCCGGTACCGGGCAGGGCCTGCTCTTCGATGAAGCGGTGGAGGTTGCTCGCAACCTGGAGGCGCTGACAATTCACACGTTCAGTCATGTCTCGATTTCTCTCTCGTTCTGTTTACGTTTACATCAGGTCGATGCTGGCGCCGGCCTTGGCCACCTGGGCGTCCTGATCGGGTTTCATGCCGGAGACGCCGACCGCCCCGATCACCTGACCGTCGAAGATTACCGGCACACCGCCCCCGAGGGTAGCACTGAGCACCGGCGCGGAGAGAAACGCGGTGCGACCGTTGTTGATCATGTCTTCGTAGCTCTGCGACTCGCGCCGCCCGAGCGCTGAGGTGCGCGCCTTTTCGATCGCCAGGTAGGCGCCCACCGGCGCGCAGCCGTCGAGGCGCACCAGCGCGAGCGGATGACCGCCGTCGTCGACCACCGCGATCGCCATCGGCCACTGGTTGTTCTCGGCCTCGGCGCGCGCCGCGGCGATGATGCGGGCGACGTCGTCGTGGCCCAGGATGGCTTTCGTCTTCATGCGGAAAAAACTCCAGGTGGTGGTCTTGTCAGGCGAGGGCTTGGTCGACCAGTTCGATCCAGTGCCGCACCGGCGTGCGCCCGGCACCGTCGAGATGGGTCTGGCAGCCGATGTTGGCGGTGGCGATCAGCTCGGGCTTGCCGCTTTCGAGCGCGTCGAGCTTGTTGTCGCGCAATTTCAGCGACAGTTCGGGCTGGGTGATCGAGTAGGTGCCGGCCGAACCGCAGCACAGGTGGGCGTCCGGCACCGGGGTGAGCTCGAAGCCGAGCCGGCGCAACACGTCCTCGACCGCCCCGCCGAGCTTCTGCGCGTGCTGCAGGGTGCACGGGCAGTGGAAGGCGAGCCGCCTGCCCTTGCCGCTGGCGAGCGTCTCCAGCGGCTCCTCGCGCAGGATCTCGACCAGGTCCCTGGCCAGTTCGCTGACCCGCGCGGCCTTCGCCGCGTAGGCCGGGTCCTGCGCGAGCAGCTTGCCGTATTCCTTGACGAAGGCGCCGCAGCCGCTGGCGGTCTGCACGATCGCCTCGGCGCCGGACTGGATCGCCGGCCACCAGGCGTCGATGTTGCGGCGCGCGCGCTCGAGCCCCGCGTGGTGCGCATCGAGGTGATAGTCCACCGCGCCGCAGCAGCCGGCCTCGGTCGCCGCCACCACGCTGATGCCGAGGCGATCGAGCACGCGCGCGGTGGCGGCATTGGTGTTGGGCGACAGCGTCGGCTGCACGCAGCCCTCGAGCATCAGCATCCTGCGGCCGTGGCGCGCCGCCGGACGCGCCCCGGGAGCGGCGATCGTTCTCGGCAGCTTGTCGGCGAGCTTGGCGGGCAGCAGCGGACGCACCGCCTGGCCGATGCTGCCGAGCGCCTTGAACAGCGTCGGGCGCGGCAGCACCGCACGCAGCGCCTCGCGCTGCAGCCGGTCGGCCAGCGGGCGTGGCGCCAGCTCGGCGGCCACCGCACGGCCGATGTCGAGCAACGAGTGATACTCCACCCCCGACGGGCAGGTGGTCTCGCAGTTGCGGCAGCTCAGGCAGCGGTCGAGATGGATGCGGGTCGCCTCGGTGATCGGCTGGCCCTCGAGCATCTGCTTCATCAGGTAGATGCGTCCGCGCGGCCCGTCGAGCTCGTTGCCGAGGAGCTGATAGGTCGGGCAGGTCGCGTTGCAGAAGCCGCAATGCACGCAGGTGCGCAGGATGCGCTCGGCTTCCTCCGCGCGCGGCAGGCGCTTGGCGACTTCGCTCAGGTTCGTTTGCATGTCGTGTTCCCGGGGATCAGAGCTCGGCGTACATGCGCCCGGGGTTGAACACCCCCTTCGGGTCGAGTGCCGCCTTGAGCTGGCGGTGATAGCGCAGCAGGCCCGCGGGCAGCGGCTGCAGCGGGCTGTCGACCATGCCCGCCGTGAAGCAGGCCGCATGCCCGCCGGCGTCGGTCGCAATGGCGCGAATCCGCTCGGCCGGCGCGTCGGACTTCAGCCAGCGCTGGGCGCCGCCCCAGTCGATGAGCTGGTCGCCCGGCAGATCGAGCAGCGCGGCATGGACCGGCACCGACAGCCGCCACAGGGGGCGCGGGTCGGCGAAGAAGGCCAGCCGGTGCTCGCGCAGTTCGCGCCAGAAGCCGGCGTCGAGTTCCTCTCCGCCGAGGCGCTCGCGCGCGGCCTGGACCGAGCCCTCGCCCCCCTCGAGGCGCAGGTTGAGCGCCTCGCCCTCGTGGCAGGCGGCACTGATCGGCAGCGGCTGCTGGCCCCATTCGGCGAACTTCGCCAGCGCGGTCGCGGGAGTCATCGCGATGCGCAGACTGGCGGAGGCGCGCGGCAGCGGCAGCACCTTCAGCGAAACCTCGGTGAGCAGGCCGAGGCAGCCGAGGCTGCCGGCCATCAGGCGCGAGAGGTCGTAGCCGGCGACGTTCTTCATGACCTCGCCGCCGAAGCGCAGGTGCTTGGCTTGCCCGGTGATCACCCGGCAGCCGAGCACGAAATCGCGCACCGCGCCCACCCACGGGCGGCGCGGACCGGACAGGCCGGCGGCGACCATGCCACCGACCGTGGCGCCGGCGCCGAAGTGCGGCGGCTCACAGGCGAGCTGCTGGCCGGCGTCGGCGAGCACCGCCTCGAGATCGGCGAGCGGGGTGCCGGCACGCACGCTGACCACCAGCTCGCTCGGATCGTAGCTGACGACGCCGCGATGGCCGCGGGTGTCGATCGGCGCGCCGTCGACCGCCCGTCCGTAGAAACCCTTGCTGCCCCCGCCACGGATGCGCAGCGGGGTGTTCGAAGCGAGCGCCGCCTCTACCCGGGTGAGCAGGTCGGCGCTGCAATCGGCATTGACGATGTCGACACTCATCAGAAACGCTCCAGCTCGGAGAACGGCAGCTTGCCGCCGTGCACCCGCAGCGCGCCGTAGTCGGCACAGCGGTTTAGGGTGGGGATGTTCTTGCCGGGGTTGAGCAGCCCTTCGGCGTCGAAGGCCGCCTTCACCGCGTGGAAGCAGCCGATCTCGTCCGGATTGAACTGGGTGCACATCTGGTTGATCTTCTCGCGGCCGACGCCGTGCTCGCCGGTGATGGTGCCGCCGACCGCGACGCACAGCTCGAGGATCTCGCCGCCGAGCGCCTCGGCGCGCTCGAGCTCGCCCGGCTGGTTGGCATCGAACAGGATCAGCGGGTGCATGTTGCCGTCGCCGGCATGGAACACGTTGGCCACCTGCAGGCCGTACTTCTCCGCCAGCTCGGCGGTGCCCTTGAGCACGCGCGGCAGGTGGCGCCGGGGGATGGTGCCGTCCATGCAGTAGTAATCGGGCGACATGCGGCCGACCGCCGGGAAGGCGTTCTTGCGACCGGCCCAGAAGCGCGCGCGCTCGGCCTCGTCGCGGGCGAGGCTGACCTCGGTGGCGCCGGCGCGCTCGAGCACCGCGCGCACCCGCGCGATGTCTTCCTGCACGTCGGACTCGACCCCGTCGAGCTCGCACAGCAGGATCGCCTCGGCCTCGACCGGGTAGCCGGCGTGGATGAACTCCTCCGCGGCGCGGATCGCGAGCTGGTCCATCATCTCGAGGCCGCCGGGAATGATGCCGGCGGCGATGATGTCGCCCACCGCGCGGCCGGCCTTGTCCACCGAATCGAAGCTCGCCATCAGCACCCTCGCCACGCGCGGCGTGGGCAACAGCTTCACCGTGACCTCGGTGACGATGCCGAGCATGCCCTCGGACCCGGTAAACAGCGCCATCAGGTCGAAGCCGGGCGCGTCGAGCGCGTCGGCGCCGAGGGTGAGCGGCTCGCCCTCGATCGTCAGCACCTCGAGCTTGAGCAGGTTGTGCACCGTCAGGCCGTATTTCAGACAGTGCACGCCGCCGGCATTCTCCGCGACGTTGCCGCCGATGGTGCACGCGATCTGGGAAGAGGGGTCCGGCGCGTAATAGAGCCCGTAGGGCGCGGCCGCCTGCGAGATCGCGAGGTTGCGCACGCCGGGCTGGACGCGCGCGCAGCGGCCGGCGGGGTTGAGTTCGAGGATGCGGTTGAAGCGCGCCATCACCAGCAACACCCCCTGCTCGAGCGGCAGCGCGCCGCCCGACAGGCCGGTGCCGGCGCCGCGTGCGACCACAGGCACCCGGCGCGCGTGACACAGCCTGAGCACCGCGGCGGCCTGCTCGATGCGCGCGGGCAGCACCACCAGCAGCGGCACCGCGCGATATGCCGACAGGCCGTCGCATTCGAAGGGGCGCAGATCCTCCTCGGCATGCAGGATCTCGAGGTCGGGCACCGCCGCGCGCATCTCGGCGAGCAGCGTCTGGCGATCGGTCTTCGTCAGCGGGCCGTCGAGGCGTTCGTCATAGAGCAGGTTCATGCGTGTCGCTCTCCAGGGTTTGCCGATGCAGGCGCCAGCCAGATTTGCCCGCTCGGCGCAGAACTCGGCGAATGCTAAGAGCGGAGGGTCGCAAAGGTCCAATGGTTTTTTAGTGGTCGGACCAGTTTTTTTCTATTGTAGTCACCGCTATACTTTTTTGACCCTTTCCTTTCAGCGACTTGCCAAACGTGCCCAGCCCCATGCCGCCCCTACAAATCACGGGTCGGACCACTGATCACCGCTTCGCCAACGCGGCGACCGGACTCGAACGCCGCCAGGTCGCCGACATCGTGGCCGAGCGCATCGAGCGCCTGATCGTCGACGGCGTGCTCAAGCCGGGCCAGGCCCTGCCCTCCGAGCGCAGCCTGTGCGCCAAGCTGGGCGTTTCGCGCTCGGCGCTGCGCGAGGGGCTGCGCGTGCTGCGCGGCCTGGGCATCATCGAGACCGCCCACGGCCGCGGCTCCTTCGTCGCCCGTCTGTCGCGCGCGCCCGACGACAGCCCGCTGATGCACCTGTTCAGCTCGCAGCCGCGCACCCTCTACGACCTGCTCGAGGTGCGCGCCCTGCTCGAGGGCGAATCCGCCCGCCTCGCCGCCTTGCGCGGCACCCCGGCCGACTTCGTGCTGATCGGCCGTCGCTACGAGGAGATGCTGGGCGCCGCCGACGATGCGCCCGGCACCGACCCCCAGCGCCACGCCCGCCTCGACCACGCCTTCCACCGCGCGATCGCCGAGGCCTCGCACAACCCGGTGCTGGTGCACACCCTGCAATCGCTCACCGACCTGATGCTGAGCTCGGTGTTCGCCTCGGTGAACAACCTCTACCATCGCCCGCCCCAGAAGCGGCAGATCGACCGCCAGCACGCCCGCCTCTACCAGGCGGTGATCGACCGCCAGCCCGAACGCGCGCAGCGCGCCGCGCTCGAGCACATCGGCAGCGTGCTGGAGAACTTCCGCGAGATCGAACAGGAGGAGCAGCGCCTGGTACGGGCGACGATGCGGCTCGAAGGCTGGACCTGAGCGGCGGCGGGGGTGCGGCAGGCGCGGGGAACGCCGCGACGGCGGTGGTGACGCGGCGGTCGCCGCTGTTACCGGGGACGTGCTGTAGGAGCGGCGACCGCCGCGACGGCGGTGGTGACGCGGCGGTCGCCGCTGCTACCCGGGGTCCGGGAGGCGCCGTGGGGCTCAATCGTCCGCTGCGTCGCCGTCGTTCCACAGCCCTGGCGTGAGCCGGCTGCGGCGGTCGAGGCGCTGCTGGATGCGGGTCGCGAGCGCGGTGAGGTCGAGCGCCGGGTGGACGGAGGCGAGTTCGCGGGCGCGGCCGCTCAGCTGGCTGCGGCTCGGCGGGAAGCGGCCGCTGCCGCTGGCGAAGACGATGCGGTTGTCGCCGTCCTCGGCGCCGACCACCACCACCCGTTCGTCGAAGCAGTCGCGAATGCGCGAGGCATAGAGGCCGTAGCGCGGTTCGCCCGACCAGTGATTCACCACCAGGACGCCGCCGGGCGCCAGCGTCGCCCGGCAGTCGGCATAGAAGTCGGCGCTGCCGAGCGCCGGCGGCATGCCGTGTGCCGAAAAGCCGTCCACCAGCAGCACGTCGGCATCCGCCTGCACATCGCGCAGGTAGTCGGCGCCGTCCGCGCACACCACGCGGAAGCGCTCGTCGTCGGCCGGGATGCCGAAGCGTTCGCGCAGCGCGATGATCCCGGAGTCGATCTCGACCGCGGTGAAGCGCACGTCGGGCAGGCGCGCGAGACAGTACTTCGCCAGCGAGCCGCCACCCAGCCCGATCATGAGGATGTGGCGCGGCGCGGGCACGAAGAGCAGGAAGCCCATCATCGTGCGCGTGTAGTCGAGCATCAGCGCGCTCGGATCGGCGAGCGACATCAGGCTCTGCACGGTGAGGCCGTCGAACTGCAGGGAGCGCAGTCCCGCGTGCTCGGCGACGAAGGGATGCTCGCCCAGCCCCTGCGCCTCGCCGGTGTCGCGGGCCGCATCGGTCGCCGCCTCCCCTGCCGGGCGCCCTTCGCTTGTCATCGCGCCCGCCGGTCTCAGGCCGCCGCCAGCCGCCATAGCGAGGTGGTCTCCGCTGCACGCGCCGCGTGGAGGGGGTCGCCCGCGTCGTTTGCCTTGGGATGGCTCGGCCGGATATCGAGCCGGTCGAGCACCTTCAGCCCGCCCGCCTCGATCAGCGCGAGCAGCTCGTCACGGCTGCGCAGGCCGAGCAACTCGGCCAGGTCCGAGAGGATCAGCCAACCTTCGCCGCCAGCCTCCAGATGCGCGCCGAGCCCGGCGAGGAAGCCGCGCAGCATCCGGCTGTCGGGGTCGTATACCGCGTTTTCTATGGGCGAACTCGGCCGCGTCGGCAGCCAGGGCGGATTGCACACCACCAGCGGCGCGCGTCCCGGCGGGAAAAGGTCGGTGTGCACCAGCTCGACGCGTCCGGCCAGGCCAAGGCGGCCGAGGTTGTCGGCGGCGCAGGCGAGCGCGCGCGCATCCTGCTCGGTCGCCACGATGCGCGCTACGCCGCGGCGGGCGAGCAGCGCGGCGATCACGCCGGTGCCGACGCCGATGTCGAAGGCGAGCGTGCCCGCCGGCAGCGGCGCTCGCTGCACGAGCGCGAGGTATTCGCCGCGTACCGGCGAGAACACCCCATAGTGCGGATGGATGCGCGCGCCGAGCGCCGCGATCTCCACCCCCTTGCGCCGCCACTCGTGGGCGCCGATCACCCCGAGCAGTTCGCGCAGCGAGGCGACGAAGGGCTCGCCCGGGGCCGGCCCCCAAGCCTCGGTGCACGCTTCGCCGACCTCGGGCGCGCGCCGCAACGGGATCGCGTAGTCGCCGTCGAAGGGCAGCAGCAGCATCCCCAGGGTGCGCGCGCGCTGCGCCTGCGCCTGGCGGTGGAGATGGAAGGCCTCGGGCATCGCGATCGGCGGCTTCTTGCGCGGCTTCTTCCCCGTGCGGCGCTCGTCGATGCGGCGCGCGATCGCCTGCAGCAGCTGGCGCGCGTTGTGGTAATCGCCGCGCCACAGCAGCGACGTTCCCTCGGAGGCCAGCCGGAAAGCCGTGTCGGCGGTCATCGTGTCGTCCACCACCTGCACCCGCCGTGGCGCCGGTGCGCCGCTCTCCGAGCGCCAGACCGCACTGCGCGTCTCGTCGCCTTCGGTCCATTCGATGCGCGGCGCGTCGTCTCGCGCCGCCTGTTCGTACTGCGCCCGTCGCTTCTGTAATTCGTCCACTTTCCGCCCCGTCCGTTGAAGGTAAGTCCCTGTCCAGCCATCGGTCGCCGCTTCTCGGGCGCCCGATCTCGGGCGTCCCCGGTCAGGCGCCCGCGATCCAGCGCCTGATCGCGCTGTCGAGCGCGCCGTCGATCACCATCTGCTCGCGCAGGCACAGCGAGCGCACGTTGTCCGCCAGCTTGCGGCTCAGCGAGCCGACGTCGTCGCGGCCTTCGCCGAAGACGTGCCCGCGGAAAAGCAGGCCGCGCACGACGAAGGTAACGTCGGCGCGACTGACGCCGTTGCCCGCCTCGCGACAGCGATCGCGGACCCGCTTACTGGTCTCGTTGAGCTCGAAGGGACGCTCGCCGAGGTCCTGCGCCAGCGCGGCAAACACCTGACGGTACTTGTCGGGATGGAGCAGCGGCACGCCGGTGACCTCGTGCACCTGCCGCGCGGCCGGCAGCAGGTCGGCGAAGTCGCCCCAGTCGAGCTGCGGCCCCTGGACGATGCGGTCGGCGAGCGGCTGGCGCGCCGGGTCGTAGGCGCGACCGCCGGAATCGCTCCAGTCGAAGGCCACGCCGGCAGGTGCCAGATGTTCCACGTAGCGGCGGAAGGAGCCCCTGCCCTTCCAGTCGGCCGCGAGCTCCGGATGACTGGCCAGCACCAGCGACGCGAGGCGCCCGCAGGCGACCGGCTCGGCCGCCGCCGTCACCGCCTCGCGGATGAGCCGGACGACCGCCGGCCCCTCGTCCGCATCGCTCGCCTCCGCCGGCGTCGGCGGCTCGATCAACCCCTCCGCGGGGGACGCCGCCGGCATCGCCACGCTGAACTCAGCCGCGGCCACCGCGGTCGCCCCGACCGGCGCGACCGCCTCGTCCTCGTCGCGGAAGCCGAGCGCAGCGCGCATGAACTCGTCCTGGTCGATCAGCAGGTCGGCCGAGGCCCGGTAGGCGGCCGAGGGAAAGCCGATCGCGAGCACCGTCGTGCGCCGGTCCCAGCGCCGCAGCTTGCGCAGCACCGGGGTGAAGTCGGCGTCGGCCGAGAACACGATGAACTCGTCGTAGTGCGCCTCGTGCTGCAGGAGGTCGACGATGTCGAGCACCATGTGGATGTCGGTGCTGGTCTTGCCCTCGCCGGTGAGCGCCGGGCAGTCGATGATCTCGAAGCCGGCCAGGTTGAACGAGGGCCGGAAGCGCTGGTAGGCCTGCGGGTTGAGATAGCAGCGTCGCACCAGTACCCGCCGGCGGGCGCCTTCCGCGACGTGCTCGGGCAGCGCCAGCGAATCGATGATCCAGTTCATCCACTCCTGCGGCCGGCGCGCGAAGCGGTCGGCGCTGGCCTGGTCGAGCTTGCGCAGCCCGGAGTAGACATTGTCGAAGTCGACGAACAGCGCGCTTTTCATGTGTTCCTCTCGAGCGTTCGGCGCATCGTCCGATGCGGAATGCCTGCTTCCATGAATTCCTTGCCTTCCTCGACGAAGCCGTGCCGCCGGTAGAAGTCCAGCGCATGAGTCTGCGCGTTGAGCAGCGCGTGATCCATGCCGCGCGCGGCGGCCTCGGCCACCAGCGCCTCGAGCACCGCACCGCCCAGGCCACGGCCACGCCACGACGCCGCCACCGCCATGCGGCCGATGTGGCCGTCGGGCAGCAGCCGACCGGTAGCGAGCGCCTCGCCGGCGGCGGTTTCCGCGAGCGCGTGCTTAGACACCGCATCGAATTCGTCCCGCTCGAGTTCGACCGGCACGCCCTGCTCGACGACGAAGACCTGCAGCCGCAGCGGCATCGCCTTCGGCTCGGCCTCGGCCCAGTCGAGGACGCGGATGGAGATGTTAGGCCCTGCCGTCATTCGACGATCTCCACCGGGGTGCCGGCCGGCACCAGCTCGAACAGCTCGATGATGTCGCGGTTGCGCATGCGCACGCAGCCGTGCGACAGGGGCACGCTCATCGGCTGGTCGTCGCCGGTGCCGTGCAGGTAGATGTAGCGGCGCATGGTGTCGACCTCGCCGAGGCGGTTACGCCCCCGTTCCTCGCCGCTCAGCCACAGGATGCGCGACAGGATCCAGTCCCGTCCCGGATGCTCGGCGGCGAAGGCCGGCGTCCACCGCTCGCCGGTCAGCCGACGGCCGCGGAACACGGCACCCGGGGCCGCCCCGCCGCCGATCTTCGCCCGGATGCGGTGGCGGCCGCGCGGGGTGCAGCCGCTGCCCTCGCGCTCGCCGGCGCCGTTGCGTGCGGTCGACACCCGGTAGCGGCGGATGCAGGCGCCGTCGGCACCGAACAGCGACAAGGTCTGGCTGCCAATGTCGATCAGGATGCGGCAACCGGCGCTCATGCGTTCATCGTCCGGCCGCGCCGGCCGGCGAAGAAGCTCGACAGCATCGCACCGCACTCGTCCGCGAGCAGGCCGCCCTCGATCGTGGCGTGATGGTTGAGGCGCGGCTCGGCGAAGAGGTCGAGCACGCTGCCCGCCACCCCGGTCTTGGGATCGCGCGCGCCGAACACCACCCGCGCGATCCGCGCGTGCATGATCGCGCCGGTGCACATCGCGCAGGGCTCGAGGGTGACGTAGAGCTCGCAGCCCGGCAGCCGGTAGTTGGCCAGGTTTCGCGCCGCGTCGCGCAGCGCCATGATCTCCGCGTGGGCGGTGGGGTCGTGGCGGCCGATCGGCTGGTTGAAGCCGCGGCCGACGATCTGGCCGTCGCACACCACCACCGCGCCCACCGGCACCTCGTCCAGGGAACCCGCCTCGCGCGCCTGCTCGAGCGCGGCGCGCATGTAATCCTCATCCTTCATCGTCGATCCGACCGCTGCAAAGCGCGAAGTGTACCGGAGCGCGACCCGTGCCGCCGCGTCCGCTCGCCGATTCGCGCAAAAGTCGCGACGCGCCCCCACGCTGCGGCCGCTCTGCACCGCGATTGGTCGCGCCGATGGAACACGCCTTCCCGTCCCGGGGCGTTTATTCGCCGGACGCGCTGGCCTAGACTGGCGCAGACCCTGAACCCCAACGGAGGCCCCCGCATGACGCCCCTGCCCTCGCTGTTCATTTCCCACGGTTCGCCGATGTTCGCCGTCGAGCCCGGCATCGCCGGCGCCGAACTCGCCGCCCTTGCCGCGCGCCTGCCCCGACCGCAGGCGATCATCGTCGCCTCCCCGCACTGGATGAGTGGGCGACTGTCGGTCACCAGCACCGAACACCCGGAGACCATTCACGACTTCGGCGGTTTCCCGCCTCAGCTCTACACCCTGAGCTACCCCGCGCCGGGCTCGCCGGAATGGGCCGAGCGCGCGCTCGAAGCGCTCGCCGCGGCCGGCATCGAGGCCCGCGCCGAGCGCGCGCGCGGGCTCGACCACGGCGCCTGGGTGCCGATGATGCACATGTTCCCGCAGGCCGACATCCCGGTGCTGCAGCTCTCGCTGCACCCGCAGTTCGGCCCGCGCGAGCACTTCGCCCTCGGCCGCGCGCTGGCACCGCTGCGCACCGCCGGCGCGCTGATTGTCGGCTCCGGCAGCCTCACCCACAACCTGCACGAGTGGCGCGACGGCTCGGTGGCCACCGAGCCCTACGTGACCGAGTTCGCCGACTGGATCGCCCGCACCCTCGCCGAGGATGACCTCGAGGCCTTGCTCGATTACCGCGCGCGCGCCCCGCATGCCGTTCGCGCCCATCCGACCGACGAGCACCTGTTGCCGCTGATGTTCGCCCGCGGCGCCGCCGGGGAACACGCGCAGGCGCGCCGGCTCGCCGCGGAGGACGTGCGCTACGGCATGCTCGCGATGGACGCCTACCGCTTCGACGAAGCCGCCTGAGGCGGGCGCGGGCTGCGCAGCGCGAGCAGGCTGACCACGCCGAGCGCGGCGCCCACCAGCAGCATGCCGAGCGCCTCGGCGCCGCTCGGCCGCTCGCCGAGTTCGAGCCAGGCTGCGAGCACGCCCACCACCGGGATCGCGAGCGAAGACAGCCCGGCCATCGCCGCCGGCAGGGAATTGAGGATGAACAGCCACAGCAGCCAGCACAGCCCGGTCGCAGCGAGCGCGTTGAAGGCGAGCGCGCCCCAGAAATAGACGGTCGGGTCGATCGGGCGCTCCGGCACCACCAGCGCGATCACGCACAGCACGAGTGCGCCGAAGAGCATCTGCCAGGCGGTAAGCGACAGCAGATCGAGCGCCACCTTCTGCCGCAGCCGCTTGGCCAGCACCGCGCTCACCGCCCAGGTGGCGCCGCCGCTGAGCGCGAGCACGCTGCTGAGCACGCTGCCCTGCGTCCCCCACGGCTCGAGGATCGCCAGCAGCCCGGCAACCGCGAGCGCCACCGCCAGCCACTGCATGCCGCGCACCCGCTCGCCCAGCACGATCCACGCCATCGGCAGCAGCCAGAACGGCATCGAATACACCAGCACCACCGTCTTGCCCGCGCCGCCGCTGATCAGCGCCGACTGGATCAGCGCGGTGAAGGCCGCAGTCTGCAGCAGGCCGAGCACCACCGTCCGGCCGACCGCGCGCGGCCGCAGCGACTGCCTCCGCAGCAGCATCACGCCGAACAGCGACAGCGCGCCGAACAGGGTGCGAAGCGCCGAGAAGTCGAACGGACCGGCGAAGGCGAGCACCTTCTTCATCACCACCCAGTTGTAGCCCCAGATCAGAGACAGCAGGACGAATGCGGCGAGAGCGGCGGCGGATTTCTTGTCGGTCATGGGCGGGCTCGGACGGGGGCTGCACGGGGCGCGGCACGATAGCACCGATTCATCACAGGCTGAATTCCAGGCCCGATTTTCAGCCGCATCCGTTGGAAAACGCCCTTACAATTCCGACGCGCGACGGCATGGACAAGGCCGCCCGCCCATTTCCAGAACAACCAGGAATGCCCCGATGCAGATGCTCAACGACTTCTTCAACACGCTCAACGGCATCGTCTGGGGAATCCCAATGATCGTCCTTATCCTCGGCACCGGCCTCTTCCTGCAGGTCCGTCTCGGCTTCATGCCGATCCGCCGCATCCTCTACGGCTTTCGCATGATCGCGCGCAGCCGCACCCGCGATCCGCGCGCCGAAGGCGAGATCTCGCCCTTCGCCGCGCTGATGACCGCGCTGTCGGCCACGGTCGGCACCGGCAACATCGCCGGCGTCGCCACCGCGATCGCGGTCGGCGGCCCCGGAGCGCTGTTCTGGATGTGGATGACCGCGCTCGTCGGCATGGCGACCAAGTACGGCGAGGTGGTGCTCGCGGTGACCTACCGCGAGGTCGACGCCAAGGGCGAGCACGTCGGCGGGCCGATGTACGCGATCAGGAACGGGCTCGGCCGCAACTGGCGCTGGCTCGCCGCCTCGTTCGCGCTCTTCGGCGGCCTCGCCGGCTTCGGCATCGGCAACATGGTCCAGTCCAACAGCATCTCGAGCGCGATGCACACCGCCTTCGGCCTGCCCACCTGGGTCAGCGGCCTGGTGCTCGCGACGCTCACCGGCACGGTGATCCTCGGCGGCATCCGCCGCATCGGCCGGGTCGCCGAGCTGATGGTGCCGGCCATGTGCGTGGCCTACATCCTCTGCGTCGGCGTCGTGCTGTTCGTCTTCTCCGAACGCATCCCGGCCGCGCTCGATCTGATCTTCACGCAGGCCTTCCAACCCACCGCCGCCGGCGGCGGCTTCCTCGGCGCCACCGTGATGATGGCGGTTCGCATGGGGGTGGCGCGCGGCATCTTCTCCAACGAGGCCGGCCTGGGCACCGCCGGCATCGCGCAGGCGGCGGGCACCACCCGCGACCCGGTGTTCTCCGGCCTCATCGGCATGATGGGCACCTTCATCGACACCATCATCGTGTGCACGATGACCGGCCTCGCGATCGTCGTCAGCGGCGTGTGGGATTCGGGCGCCTCGGGCGCGGTGCTGAGCTCGGCGAGCTTCGAGGCGGCGATGCCGGGCGTCGGCCGCTACCTGCTGGCGATCGCGCTCGCGGTGTTTGCCTTCACCACCATCCTCGGCTGGGCCTACTTCGGCGAGAAGTGCTGGGAATACCTGCTCGGCACCCGCTGCGAAAAGCCGTTCCGCATCCTGTGGACGCTTGCGATCCTGCCCGGGGCGGTGCTGAGCCTCGACTTCGCGTGGTTGGTCGCCGACACGCTGAACGCGCTGATGGCGATTCCCAACCTGATCTCGCTCATCCTGCTCAGCCCGGTCATCGTCGCCATGACCCGGGCCTATTTCGCCAAGCCCGAGGCCGAGCGCCTGGCGCCGCAAACGCAGACCCGGACGCGCTGAGCGCCCGGGGCCGGCGCGGCCTCAGGGCTTCGCCGGCGGGCAGGTATCGAGGAAGTCACCCGGCGCCGGCAGCGGCGTCTGCGGCGGCGCCATGTCGCCGGGCTGCAACTGCTCGGTGAAGCCCTGCAGCGAGCCCATCGGCCGGCAGTCGCGGCGCGCCACCGGCTCGCTCGTCATGTAGGCGACGATCATCTTCGTCAGCGCGGTGAGGGCGTCGCGATGAGTCCGCTCCTGGGCGTGCGAAGCGTCTGCGCCGAAGCCGAGCATCGCGGTGCGGATGTCGTTGCCCGCCTCCACCGCCGCCGCGGCGTCGGTGCGGTAGTACTTGAAGACATCGCGCCGCAGGGGAATGTCGTGCGTCTTCGCGAGCGCGATCAGCTTGTGCGTCAGGTGGTAGTCGAAGGGGCCCGACATGTCCTGCATGCACACGGTCGCCGAATGCTCCGAGGTGTTCTGCCCGGGCGCGGCGATCGCGATGTCCAGGCTCACCAGCTCGGCCACCTCGCCGTGCAGGGCGGCCGAGGCGCCCGAGCCGACCTCCTCGGTCAGCGTCAGCAGCGGATGGACGTCGACCGGCAGCACCAGACCATGGTCGCGCACCGCCTTGCACGCGGTCAGCAGCGCCGCCACCGCCGCCTTGTCGTCCAGGTAGCGCGAGTTGATGTAGCCGCCGGGCTGAATCTCGGGCTGGGGATCGACCGCGATCCAGTCGCCGACGTTGATCCCTGCCGCCGCCAGCCCGGCCCGATCGTGCACCGGCGCGTCCACCCGCACCTCGACGTAGTCCCAGCCCACTGGCTGACTGTCGACCTCGTCGCCGAAGGCATGGCCCGACGCTTTCAGTGGCAGGCAGGTGCCGCGCAGCCGGCCTTCATCGGTGAAGATCGTCAGGCGTGCGCCCTCGGCGAAACGCGCCGACCAGTGACCGATCGGCACGATCGCCAGACGGCCGTTGTCCTTGAGGGCGCGCACCATCGCGCCGAGCGTATCGAGGTGGGCGACGATCGCGCGTGCCGGCCTCTCCTCGCGTCCGGCCAGGGTGGCGCGGATCGCGCCGCGACGCGTCAGCACATAGGGGATCTCGAGCGCCTCGAAACGCCCGGCGGCATAGCGCACCGCCGCGTCGGTGAGGCCGACCGGGCTGGGAATCGCCAGCAGCTGGAGCAGCACCTCCTCGAGATAGGCATGGTCGATGTCGGGAATCATTCGCTCTGTCCTCTGTAGTTGGCCTGACTGTCCGAAGGACGTGGGGGCGGAAACGTTCCGCATTGCGGCGATTTTCCCGCCCGCCGCGGCTCAGCCCCCCGCGTGCGGCGCGCGCGCGCCGAGCCGTTCGCGCAGCGCGTAGGCCGCCAGCGCCACCGTCTGCGCCGACTCCGGAAAGACCTTGGCCAGGGTCAGGAAGCCATGGATCACGCCCGGCACCTCGCGGTACTCCACCTCGCCGCCCTCTTCACGCACCCGCTGGGCGAAGGCGGCACAGTCGTCGACCAGCGGATCGAACTCCGCGCTCACCAGCAGCATCGGCGGCAGGCCTGCAAGCGAGGCGGCGCGCATCGGCGAGGCGCGCCAGTCTTCGGTTTCGCCCGCCGGCAGGTAGCGCTCGAAGAACCATTGCAGGGTCTCGCGATCGAGGAAGTAGCCATCGTCGAAGCGCCGGCGCGAGGGCCGCTCGCTGAGGATCTCGGTGCTCGGATACACGAGCAGCAGGAAGCGCGGCTGCGCACCACCCGCGTCGCGCAACGCGAGTGCGCTGACGATGGCGAGGTTGCCGCCCGCGCTGTCGCCCCCGAGCGCAATCCGCGCCGGGTCGATGCCGAGCAGCTCGGCGTTGTCGAGCGTCCATTCGAAGGCGAAGCGGGCATCCTGCACCGCCGCCGGAAAGGGATGCTCGGGGGCGAGGCGGTAATCCACCGACAGCACCGCACAATGCGAGGCGTTCGCGAGCCGGCGGCACAGCCCGTCATAGCTGGCGACGTCGCCCACGCACCAGCCGCCGCCGTGGAAGTAGATGAGCAGCGGCAGCGCCACGTCGGCGTGCGTGTCGAACGGGCGGTACAGGCGTGCGAGCAGCGCGCCGCCGCCGCGGGCCATGGGCACCTCGGTGACCGCTGCTACCGCGGGCTTTTCGCCGCCGAAGGCGAACTGGAGCTTCTCGAAGGAATGGCGTGCCTGAGCGAGCGGGATTTCGTGAAACCTGGGCGCACCGACACGGTAGACCATGTCGAGCAGGGAGCGGGTCTCGGGGGTGAGTGGCATGGGCAGACAGGGCGGGGGGCCCGGCAGGAATTGTCCAAAAGCGGAATTCTACCGGGACCACCTGCCTCCCATTGCGCTGCACGGCGATAAAATGACCGCATCCGAAGCGGCATGCGCCTGCGCCGCAGCCACCCTCACCCCTTCGCCGGAGACCCGGAAATGAGCATGATCGACAAGGACAGCGCTGCAGAAACCGGCGACCCTGCCGGCACTGAAGAGGCCGGCTCGAAGCGCGCATCGCGCAAGTCGCCCCGCCCGCGCGGGCCCCGTCCGCGCAAGGCGAGCGCGGGCGACACCGCCCCGGCCCTCAGCGCACAGGGCATCGAGCACTTCGAGGTGGAGCAGGCGACCACCGCCGCCGAGGACGCGAAGGCGATCGCCCTCGCCGACATCATGCAGACCGCACTGAGCGGCAACATCCGTTCCGCAACCGAAGCGCTCGGCGCGATCATGGAAGGCGCCTCGGCGGACGAGGTCGAGTTGCTGCGCAAGGCCCTGCTCCGGCGCGAAACGCGGCCCGCGCGCGGTGAGCGCCACCCCGACGAGGAGCTCGCCCTCGACTGGCGCGAAGGCGGGTATCCGTACCGCAACCTGATGTCGCGCAAGAACTACGAGAAGCAGAAGTATCGCCTGCAGGTCGAGCTGCTCAAGCTGCAGGCCTGGGTCAAGGAGAGCGGCCAGCGCGTGGTGATCCTGTTCGAGGGCCGCGACGCCGCCGGCAAGGGCGGCACGATCAAGCGTTTCATGGAGCATCTCAACCCGCGCGGCGCGCACGTGGTGGCGCTGGAGAAGCCGTCGGAAGTCGAACGCGGCCAGTGGTACTTCCAGCGCTACATCCAGCACCTGCCGAGCACCGGCGAGATCGTGCTGTTCGACCGCTCCTGGTACAACCGCGCCGGGGTGGAGCGCGTGATGGGCTTCTGCAGCCCGGACGAGTACAACGAGTTCATGCGCCAGGTGCCGGAGTTCGAGCGCAATCTGGTGCGCAGCGGCATCCACCTGATCAAGTTCTGGTTCTCTGTCAGCCGCGACGAACAGCGCCGCCGATTCAAGGAGCGCGAGGCACACCCGCTCAAGCAGTGGAAGCTGTCGCCGATCGACCTCGCATCGCTCGACAAATGGGACGACTACACGAAGGCGAAGGAAGCGATGTTCTTCTACACCGACACCGCCGACTCGCCCTGGACCGTGGTGAAGTCGGACTGCAAGAAGCGCGCGCGGCTGAACGCGATGCGCTACGTGCTGCACAAGCTGCCCTACGCCAACAAGGACCTCGACCGCATCGGCCCGCTCGACCCCCTGCTGGTCGGTCGCGCCAACGTGGTGTACGAGCGCGGCGAGAAGGACTCGCTGCCGATCCTGTGAGCGCCGCGCCCGCTTTCAGCGTCGTTTCAGGCTCGACTCCGCATAGTGGCACCGTCCGCTTCCGGACGCTTTCCAGAAGGAGCCAAGCCATGAAGACCCCGCGCAAGATCGCCACCGCCATCATCGCCACCGCGCTCGCCACCGGCATCGGTGCCGCCGCCCTGCTCTCCACCCCCGCGCTCGCCAGCGACAACCGCGTCGGCGAGGTCCGCCAGTTGCGCGAGCAGGGCAAGATCCTGCCGATGGAGGACATCCTGGTCCGCAGCCGCGACGCGCAGCCCGGCCAGGTGCTCGAAGTCGAACTCGATCGCGAGGGCGACCGCTACGTCTACGAGGTGAAGATCCTCGACGACGCCGACCGGGTGCACAAGCTCGAGCTCGACGCCGCCAGTGGCGAAGTGCTCCAGCGCAAGCAGCGCTGAAGCCATGCGCCTGCTGATCGTCGAGGACGACGCAACGCTGGGCGAGCGCCTGCGTGCCCGCCTGCTGCGCGAAGGCTACGCGGTCGACCTCGCCGCCGACGGCATCGACGGCGGCCATCTCGGCGCCACCGAGCCCTACGACGCGGTGGTCCTCGACCTCGGCCTGCCCGGCAAGCCCGGCCTGGCCGTGCTGCGTGAATGGCGCGCCGCCGGCAACGAGGTGCCGGTGCTGATCCTCACCGCGCGCGACGGCTGGGCCGAGCGCGTCGAGGGCCTGCAGGCGGGCGCCGACGACTACCTCGGCAAACCCTTCCACGAGGAGGAACTGCTCGCCCGCCTGCAGGCCCTGTTGCGGCGCGCGGCCCCGGTGCGCGCGCTGGAGATGCGCGCCGGCGAATGGCGGCTGGACGAGGCCCGCCAGTGCCTGGTCGCCGACGACGGCCACGAGCAGACTCTGACCGCGACCGAGTTCCGCCTGTTGCGCTACCTCATGCGCCACCCCGACGAGGTGCTGTCGAAGACCCGCCTCAGCGAGCATGTGTACGACTACGACGCCGAGCGCGAGAGCAACGTGATCGAGGTCTACGTTCGCCGCCTGCGCAGCCTGCTCGGCGCCGAGCGCATCGAGACCCGCCGCGGCCAGGGCTATGTCTTCCGCAGCCGGTCCTGAGGCGGGCCGCACGCCGGCACGGCGCCGCGCCGGCTCGCTGCGCAACCGCCTCTCGCTCGCGCTCGCGCTGGTGCTGCTCGCCGCCGGCGGTCTGCTCGCGTTCGCGCTGCAGGAGTTCCCGCGCCGCCTGGTCGAGGACTACATGCTGTCCCGCCTCGAACACGACGCCGACCACCTCTACGCCCGCGTGCTCGAGGCCGCCGACGGCCCGCCCGGGGCGCTCGCCGCGGCGGCAGACCAGGCGGTGGGCGCGCCCTATCGCCTGCCGCTGTCGGGCCACTACTTCATCGTCCAACGCGGCGCGGAGCGGATCCTCTCGCGCTCCCTGTGGGACGAGGAGCTCGCATTGCCGCCGGCCGCCGAGGGCGCACAAATCCTGCGCATGGGCGGACCCGCGGGCCAGAAGCTGCTCGTGTACACGAAACGCTTCGCGCCGCCCGGCGAGGGCATCGCGATCACCGTCACCGACGACCTCGGCAGGCTCGACGACGCGATCGACCGCTTTCGCGAGCGCATGGCGATCGGTCTCGCACTCGCACTCGGCCTGCTGCTGCTGCTCCAGCGCCGGCTGCTGGTGCACGGACTCGC
Source organism: Thauera phenolivorans (assembly GCF_001696715.1). Taxonomy (GTDB): domain Bacteria; phylum Pseudomonadota; class Gammaproteobacteria; order Burkholderiales; family Rhodocyclaceae; genus Thauera; species Thauera phenolivorans. The sequence goes on from NZ_MBFM01000002.1 coordinate 478,293, forward strand.
CCCGCTCGGCGCGGCGGCCGAGGCCTGCCGCCGGCTCGAACGCGGCGAGCGCCTGGTGCTCGACACCGAGGCGCCGGCCGAGGTGCGGCCGATGCTCGAAGCCCTCGATCGCCTGTCCCGCCATCAGGTGCAGCGTCTCGGTCGCATCCGTCACGCCGCCGGCAATCTCTCGCATGCGCTGAAGACGCCGCTTGCCGTGCTCGGACAGGCCACCGACGAGCTCGCCGCACGCGGCGAGGGCGAGCTGGCCGGGCGCATGCGTGTCGAACTGGCCACGATGCGTGCGACGATCGAGCGAGAGCTGCGCCGCGCCCGCCTCGCCGGCGGCGACCCGAGCGGCGAGGGCTTCGAAGCGCGCACTCAGCTCACCGCGCTCTCAGATGCGATCCGACGCCTGCATCGTGAGCGCACGCTGCAGATCGAGCTGGCGGTGCCGGCGCGCCGCTTTCCCCTGGACCGCGAGGACATGCTGGAACTCTTCGGCAACCTGCTCGACAACGCCTGCAAGTGGGCACGGCAGCGCGTCATCCTGACCCTCGCGGACCCCGGCGCCACGGCCGAGTCGCTCGAAGCGAGCGTCGAGGACGACGGCCCGGGCGCGGACGCGGCGGTGCTCGAGCGGCTCGGCACCGCCGGCCTGCGCAGCGACGAGGGCCGCCCCGGACACGGCCTCGGACTGGCGATCGTCGCCGACATCGTCGCCCAGTACGGCGGCAGCGCGCACTACGGGCGCTCCGAAGCGCTCGGCGGCCTGCGGGTGGATGTCCGCCTGCCGCTGCCGCCGCACTAGCGCCAGGGTCCGGACCCCAGGTTTCGTCCCCTCAGGCGGGGTCGAGCGCTTCGCGGTTGGACGCGGCTGCGGCGGAAACCGGATCCTCACCCCGCGCCCGTGCCGCCGCATCGAGAAACTCGCGCAGGATCGGCCCGCTGTCGAGCAGGCCGGAGGTGTCTCGATGGAATTCGGGGTGCCACTGGCAGCCGAACATGTAGCTCGGCCCCCGCCAGCGGATCGCCTCCACCACGCGGTCGCCGCAGGAGAGCGCCTCCACTTCCAGCTCGCCCCCGAGTTCGCGCACCGCCTGGTGGTGGATGCTGCTGACCCGTGCCTTCGCCATCTCGGGATAGAGGGCCGCCAGCCCGCTGCCGGGCACGAAGTCGATCTCGTGCCCCAGACTGTCATAGAGCGAATCGTCACGGTGGATCGCAGCCCCCGGCACGAGTTCGTCGATGTCCTGCCACAGCGTGCCACCGCATGCCACGTTGATCAGCTGTGCGCCGCGGCAGATCCCGAGCACCGGCTTGCCCTGACGCGCGAACTCCCACAGCAGCTCGATTTCGTAGAGGTCGCGGATCCGGTCTCCGCCCCACTGCGGCCGCAGCGGGGCATCTCCGTAGGAGGCGGGGCTGACATCGGCGCCGCCCTGCAGCACCAGGCCGTCGAGCGCGGCGACGTAGTCGCGCACCGAGATCTGCGCAGGGCGCACGCCGAGATGCTCCCCGATGGTGGGCACCATGAACACCAGGCCGCCACGCGACATGATCCAGTGCGCCATCGACTGCTCGAGATATTGCAGAGTCTTGCCGGGAAAGCCGAGTTCGGCCGGCGGCGCGTGCATCAGGCGCGCGGTGAGTCCGATGCGAAGCGGGGCGCGGCTCATCGTCCTGCCCTCCCGCTCATGCGTGCGGTGGGGTGGCGGTCCGGACGGGCCAGGGAGGGGCGGAATGGTGCGGGCACTTGAACGGTTCTCGGGAGCGAAGCAATGCGGGTTCGGCGGTGGCGCGTGGTCTCCATCCGCCGCAGAGCTCGCGGCGGCGGACATCCACGCGCGTATTTTGCCGGACTATCGCTTCCTCGCGCAGCGCTTCGAGGGCTGCAAGCGGCAAGGATTGCGTCGCAAGGTGTAAGCGGATCGCGCCGGCGCGACAGCAGCTTCCAGGCCGGCTACGCGCCGAGCATGACACCGGGTCACGAACGGCCCAGTCGGATTGCATGCGCGGCGCCCCACACAGGCCCGAATCCTGGGGTGCCGCAGAACCGTCGATGCCGGCCACGGTCGAAAGCAGCATCCCAACGGAGAACTCCGCATGCCTTCCCTCGCCCGCCTCACCGCGCCGCTCTCGGCGCTGATGTTCGCCAGCCTCGCGATCGCCGCCGAACCGGCACCGCCGGCCCCCTCCCCTACCGCCGCGGTGCCGATGTTCGACCACGAACTGCGTCGCCTGCACTCGGATGAAGTCGTCAGGCTCGCGCCACGCTATGCGGGTCATCCGGTGCTCGTGGTCAATACCGCCAGTCATTGCGGCTACACCGGCCAGTTCAAGGGACTGGAGGCCCTGCACCAGCGCTACAAGGACAAGGGGTTGAAGGTCGCCGGCTTTTCGTCCGACGACTTCAAGCAGGAGGCCGACGACGAAGCGAAGGCAGCGGAAGTCTGCTTCCTGAACTACGGCGTCACCTTCGACATGTACGCGCCGATCCACGTGCGCGGTCCGCGAGCCCATCCGCTGTTCCGCGAACTCGCACGGCAGTCGGCCGAGCCGCGGTGGAACTTCCACAAGTACGTGGTGGACCGCGACGGCCGCGTCGTCGCTGCCTTCCCGAGCCGGGTCGAACCCGACGCACCGGAACTGCGCGAGGCCATCGAGAAGGCGCTCTAGCCGCTGCGGAGCGTATGTCGGGCGAAGTTACAGGCCGCGGCCCGCGACCTCCGCGGGACACCTCAAGCGCCTGTTATCATTGACCTGCGGAATCTTGGCGCAACTCTTGCTTCCCATGCCCGATGAATCCGGTCAGACTCCGATCGGCGGGATTTCCCAATCTTCTTAGAGATCGACATGTTGCGTACCCTCCTGCTCTGCGTCGCCCTGGGGTTCAGTCCGCTCGGCCAGGCTGCCTATTCCTCGCTCTACGTGTTCGGCGACAGCCTGCTCGATAACGGAAACTTCTACGCGCTAAGCGAAGGAGCCTACCCTCCCTCGCCGCCCTATGCCGAGCGTTTCACGGACGGCCCGACTGCCGCCGAGTATCTCGCTGACCGCCTCGGCATCGCGCTCGCCCCCTCAGTGGAGGGTGGCACAAACTTCGCGGTTGGCGGCGCCACCACGAGCACCCTCAACCTCGGCTACGAGTTGGAGATCCCACCCGGTCTGCCTCCTGCGCTCGAATTCACGGGAATGCAGTCCCAGGTCGCCGGCTTCCTCGCCAGCCCGCCCGCCTTCGATCCGGCGGCGTCGCTGTTCCTCGTCTGGGGTGGCTCGAACGATCTGAGTCTCGCCTTCGCGCAGGGCCGTGATCCCGTCGATGCGGCGAGCGCGGCCATCACCAACCTGATCGGGATGGTTGGTGCGCTCGTCGGGGCCGGCGCGACCGATCTTCTGGTGCCCGACCTGCCGCACCTTGCCCACACCCCGTTCGCGAGGACGCTGCTGACCGAGGAACAACGGGCCGATCTTTCGATGCTGACGATCGCTGCCAACCAGACGCTCGCATCCGCGCTTGAGCAGATCCGTGACAGCCAGCCCGCAGGCCTCAGGCTGATGGGCTTCGACACCAACGCCTTCTGGGATCACGTCATCGCCAGTCCAGAACACTTCGGCTTCAGCGACGCCACCACCCCATGCCTGAGCGCACTGGAGGCCGGCACCGTCAGCAATTGCGATTCCTACGTGTTCTTCGACGACAGACATCCGACCGCGGCCTTCCACCAGCTCCTGGGCGACCGCTTCTTCGGACGTGTGCCCGAGCCCTCGACGGTTGCACTGCTGGCGATCGCGCTGATCTCGGCACTGGGTGTCCGGCGCGCGATGCAGGCGCGCTAGGCGAGCGACGAGAAAACGGCGCTCACGCCGCGGCGGGCGCCCGAACGCAGTCGCGCATCTCGCCGGGACGCAGCCGATCGACGACAATCCCGGCGACACCCGACCCGAGACCGCACATGCCCGCCTACGAAGCCCATCTGGACGAAATCGCCACCCTGCTCTATGAACGCCACGACCTCAGCGAGAAGGCCGCGATCAGGATCGTCATGCGCGCGCAGGAAGACGGCTTCTTCAGTGCCCACGACGACGACCCCTCCATCTGCACCCAGGCGCGCGCCGAGGCCGACGCGACCGAGATCCACGCCCGCTACAACCGCCCGCCAGAGCCGGCCAGCCCGTCCTCGTCCGGGCCCAGGCGGGATGCGGGCGGCAATCCGGGCCGCAAGCACACGCCGCCGAACGGCGGCGGAAGCACCCGCCGCAAGCCCTGAGCCGCGACCCTCGACCACCCAACGGGGGTCGACTTGGCGTAAGCAGCGCGCGGGCATATGCTATCCGGCGTTCTCCCCTTCGCAGCTCCTGCCCCGTTGCCCACTGCACCGGATCGCTGACCGTGGCGCCGGCTAAACCTGACCCGAGGACATCTTCATGCTCGCCCGTTTCCTGCGTCGCTTTCCCCTCGTTCTCGCCATCACGGCCCTGCTCGGCCTGTCCGGCTGCGGCTACAACGATTTCCAGCGCCTCGACGAACAGACGAAATCCGCCTGGGCCGAAGTCCTGAACCAGTTCCAGCGCCGCGCCGACCTCATTCCCAACCTGGTTTCGACGGTCAAGGGCGAGGCCAACTTCGAACAGGAGACGCTGACCCAGGTCATCGAGGCACGTGCCCGCGCCACTCAGATCCAGGTCACCCCCGAGATGCTCGACGACCCGCAGGCGATGGAGCGCTTCCAGCAGGCCCAGGGCCAGCTCGGCGGCGCGCTCTCGCGCCTGCTCGCGGTCGCCGAGAACTACCCCAACCTGAAGGCCAACCAGGCTTTCCAGGATCTGCGGGTGCAGCTCGAAGGCACCGAGAACCGCATCACCGTGGCGCGCAACAAGTACATCGAGATGGTGCAGCAGTACAACGTGCTGGCACGCAGCTTCCCGACCAACCTCACCGCGATGCTGTTCGGCTACAAGGTGAAGCCCGGCTTCACCGTCGCAGACGAGGCGGCGATCTCGCGTCCGCCCACCGTCGACTTCGGCACCCAGGGCGCGCGTTGAACCGCATCCCGTCCCAGCCGCTCGCGCGGCTGATCGCCTGGCAGGCGCTCCTGGTCGCGCTTCTCTTTGCGCTCCTCGGGATCGGCCTGGCCCAGGCGCAGCCGCTGCAGCCGGTACCCGCACTCAACGCGCGCGTCATCGACCGCAGCGGGACCCTGTCGGCAGCCGAACTGCAGCGCCTCGAGAGCAGGCTCGCCGCCTTCGAGAGCGAACGCGGCAGCCAGATCGTCGTGCTGCTGGTGCCGACCACCGCCCCCGAGGACATCGCCGCCTACGCCTTCCGCGTCGCCGACAGCTGGAAGATCGGCCGCCGCGAGGTCGGAGACGGCCTGCTGATGGTGGTGGCGAAGGAGGACCGCACGATCCGCATCGAGGTCGCGCGCGCGCTCGAGGGCGCGGTCCCCGACCTCGCCGCCTTCCACATCATCGATCGCATCATCAGCCCCGCCTTCCGCCAGGGCGATTTCGCCGGCGGCATCGAGGCCGGGGTGGTCGCGCTGATGAGCCTGATCCGGGGGGAATCCCTGCCCCTTCCCAGCGCCCGCCAGGCGCGGGCGGACGACTTCCAGTTCGCCGACCTCGCCGCCATTCTGTTCGTCGGTGTCCCGATTCTCGGTTCGGTACTGATCGGCATGTTCGGTCGCAAGCTGGGTTCGGTCGCCACCGGCGGGCTGGTCGGCCTGCTCGGCAAGCTGATGACGGGCAGCCTGCTGCTCGGCCTGCTCGCTGCCGCGGTCGCGATCGTCATCGTGCTTGCGCTCGGCGTGGGCGGCGGCGGCCGCGGTGGACCGGGTGGACGGATCGGCCGCAGCGGCCCCGTGATCTTCGGTGGTCGGGGCGGCGGAGGATTCGGTGGCGGCTTTGGTGGCGGATTCGGCTCGGGCGGCGGCGGCAGCTTCGGCGGCGGCGGCGCCTCGGGAAGGTGGTGACATGAACGCCCTCACCCGACTCTGCAGACATCTCTGGCTTGACGCCGACGACGCACGCAAGACGCTCGGCGAGGCCGCGATCACGCACCTCGAACAGCGCATCCGCGACAGCGAGAACCGTCACCTCGGCGAGATCTGCATCTGCGTCGAGGCCAGCCTGCCGCTGGCCGACGTCTGGCGTATCGTGCTCGGCGCCGAAACGGTCGACTCGGCCGTGCATCAGCGCGCTCTCGCCCTGTTCGGCGAACTGCGCGTGTGGGACACGGAGCTCAACAACGGCGTGCTGATCTACGTCCAGCTCGCCGAGCATCGGATCGAGATCGTCGCCGACCGCGGGCTCGCAGCAAAGACGCGCTGTGCGAGCTGGCAGACGACGCTCGACGAAGCAGGCGAGGATTTTCGCGCCCGGCGCTACGAGGCCGGTCTGCAGCGGGCGGTCGACGCCGTGGGCAGCGCCCTGGAAACGTGCTTTCCCGCCTTGTCGGCCGATGGCGACGTCCGCACTGACGGGCGCGACCAGTTGCCCAACCGCCCCACCTTCCGTTGAGCGCGGGCCTGCAGGCCCGTGCCCGGCGCTTCGGGCACACGCGACGCGCAGGAATTCTTGCCCTGCATCACAACCCGCTCTGATTTCGTGAATCTCCTGTGTTATTGTCGCTCCGGACGGCGGGAGCCGGGACACGTTCCCGATCGCGGCATCCTTGCGGGCAGCCCCAAGCGGCGCCCCTCGATTTCGATCAACACGTGCGTGGAGAAAATGACCTATGGCGACCAATAAGCAAGAACAATTCAACGAACTCCAGAAGAAGAATCTTGAAGCGGCGATGCGCCTGGCTCAGCTCTCCATCGAGAACTCCCAGCGCATCATGGAAATTCAGGTGAACACGGCGAAGAACCTGTTCGAGGAAGGGGTCGAGAACGCCAAGGCGATCACCGCCGCCAAGGATCCGAAGCAGGCGCTCGAGCTGCGCACGAACTACGCCCAGACGACCACCGAGAAGATGCTCGCCTGCGCCCGCGAGATCGCCGAAATCACCAGCAAGACCCAGGCCGAGTTCGGCAAGCTGGTCGGCGAGCAGCTGAGCACCGGCGGCACCGACATGTTCGAAGCCATGCAGAAGATGTTCAAGGGCATGCCGATCGCCGACCAGAACGCCCTCGGCGCGATGCAGGCCGCGATGGATACCACCCGCGCCGCCTTCGAGCAAATGACCAAGGCCTCGACCGAAGCCTTCCAGTCCTTCACCAAGGCGGGTACCAAGCAGGGCAAGTGATCGCTGAACGGGGCGCTTCAAGCGCCCTGCGCGACACGAAAACGGCGCCCGAGGGCGCCGTTGTTTCGTCTACCGGTCCTGCACGAGATAAGCGGGGCGGCTCACTCCTCGGCGCCGCCCGTTTCCCAGCGCGACGCCGCGGTGTCGTCGCTGTCGCGCGCCTCCACCCAGCGCCCGCCCGCGGGCGTCTCCTCACGCTTCCAGAACGGCGCGCGCGTCTTCAGGTAGTCCATGATGAACTCGCAGGCCTCGAAGGCGGCGCCGCGGTGGGCGCTCGCCACGCCGACGAACACGATGCGCTCGCCTACCTGCAGCCCACCGACGCGATGGATCACCCGCACGCCGATCAGCGGCCAGCGCGCCTTGGCCTGCTCGACGATCTCGCCCAGCGCGCGCTCGGTCATGCCGGGGTAGTGCTCCAGGCTCATCGCCGACACCCGGCTGCCGTCATTGGCCTCGCGCACCAGGCCGACGAAGCTCGCCAGTCCGCCGACCTCCAACCGACCCGCGCTGAGCGCGGCGATCTCCGCGCCGACGTCGAAATCCGCCTCCTGCACGCTCACCGACATCGTTCAGCCTCCGGTCACGGGCGGAAAGAACGCCACCTCGTCGCCCGCCTCGATCGCCGCTTCGGGCCCCGCCATGCGCTGGTTGACCGCCGCGCGCACGCTGCGCCCGGCGCCGAGCGCCTGCCAGGCCTCGCCGCGGGCGACCAGGTATTCGCGCAGTCCGCCGACGCTCGCCACGCCCTCGGGCAGCCCCAGTTCCTCCTCGGCCTGACCGACCGCCTCTCGCAGGCTGGCGAAATACAGGATCCTGATCTTCATTTTCGTCTCCCTCAGTTCAGCAGCCCGCCATAAGGCAGGAAGCGCACGGTGTCGCCGCGCACCACCGGCGTCGCGGCGGGAATGTCGACCAGCCCGTTCGCCCACACCGTCGAGTTCAGCGCCGCCGAACCCTGGTTGGCAAAGAGCTCCACGCCGCCCTCGGCGTTGAGCCGTGCCCGCAGGAACTCGCGCCGGCGGTCGGGCCGTGTCCAGTCGAAGTCGGCACGCAGCTGCAGCGCCTGTGGTGCGATCTCGGTGGCCCCCTGGGTGGCGAGCAGGAAGGGCCGCACCATCAGCAGGAAGGTCACGAAGCTCGACACCGGATTGCCCGGCAGCCCGATGAAGGCGGCGCCGTGCACCCGACCGTAGGCGAGCGGCTTGCCCGGTTTCATCGCGATCCTCCACAGGTCGAGGCTGCCCTCGGCCTCGACCGCCGGCTTGACGTGGTCCTCCTCGCCGACCGACACCCCGCCGCTGGTGAGGATCAGATCATGGCCCTCGGCCGCCTCGCGCAGGGTCTCGCGGGTCGCATCCAGCCGGTCGGGGACGATACCGAAGTCCGCCACCTCGCAACCGAGGCCGGCGAGCAGCGCGCGCAGCATGTAGCGATTGGAGTTGTAGATACCGCCGGGCGGCAGGGGCTCACCCGGCATCGCCAGCTCGCTGCCGGTGGAAAACATCGCCACCCGGACCCGACGCAGCACCGGGAGTTCCGCCAGCCCGATCGAGGCCGCGAGGGCCACGTCCTGCGCGCGCAGGCGCTGGCCTTCGGGCAGGATGACCGCGCCCGCGGCGATGTCCTCGCCCGCGCGGCGGATCGCATCGCCCGCCTGCGGCACATGATTGACGATCACCGCGTCACCGTCGTGCTCGCACAGCTCCTGCATCACCACCGCGTCCGCCCCCGGCGGCAAGGGCGCCCCGGTGAAGATGCGGGCGGCAGTGCCGGGCGCGAGTTCATGGCCGACGCTACCGGCCGGGATGCGCTGACTCACCGGCAGCCGAGTGCCGGGCGCGGGCACGTCGGCCACCCGCAGCGCATAGCCGTCCATCGCCGAATTGTCCATCGGTGGTTGATCGAAGGGCGAGCGCAGGCTCTGCGCCAGCACCCGGCCCGCGGCCGACATGGTGTCGATCTGCTCGATCTCCCGCACCGGGCGGGCGAAGCCGAGCAGCTTCTCGTAGGCCTCGTCGAAGGAAAGCATGTTGCCGTTCATTGCGCGTCCAGATGGTCGAGGATGAAGGCGGCCACCGCCGCCGGATCGTTGAGCGGGAGCAGCGGCAGCGGGCAATCGATCTCGGCGTCGCTCGCCACTGCCACCACGTGCGGATTCTCGGGCCACAAGGGCGGCTTGCCGTGCGCGGGCCGATGGATCTCGATCTTCGGCACCGCGGCCTCCTTGTAGCCTTCGATCAGCACCAGGTCGCAGGGTTGCAGCAGGCGCAGCTGCTCCTCCAGGCTCGGTTCGGGGGCGCCGCGCAGCTCGTGCATCAACACCCAGCGCTCACCGGACAGCATCAGCACCTGGGTGGCGCCCGCCTCACGGTGGCGCCAGGAGTCCTTGCCCGGACGGTCGAGGTCGAAGCCGTGGTGTGCGTGCTTGATCACCGAAACGCGCAGGCCGCGCGCGGTGAATTGCGGGATCAGTTTCTCGACCAGGGTGGTCTTGCCCGAGCCGGACCAGCCGGCCATGCCGAAGACTTTCATCGCAGGATGTTCGTTTGCCGCCGGAAGCGAATCCCGCATGATACAGGAGCGCCGCCAGCGCGTGCCCCGGCGCCCACCCCGGAAGCAGCGGCGAACGCCGCGTCACTGCCGATCTCGCGGCGCATCCGCTGCGATACGGCTCAGGTCCGCGGCGGCGGCAGTTTCTCGAGGAAGGCGACCGCGCTCGCCTCCTCGCGCGTGCGCCGCATCGGCGGCAGGCTGCGCCACACCACCTTGCCGTACGACTTGTCGATCATGCGCGGATCGCAGATGCACAGCACGCCGCGATCGCCCTCGCTGCGGATCAGGCGGCCGGCGCCCTGCTTCATGTTGATCACCGTGCGCGGCAGCTGGTGGTGGATGAAGGGGCTGAGACCCTGCCTCTGCATGTACTCGACGCGCGCCGCCAGCACCGGATCGTCCGGCGAGGCGAACGGCAGCTTGTCGATCACCACCAGCGACAGCGCATCGCCGGGCACGTCCACCCCTTCCCAGAAACTCTGGCTCGCCACCAGCACCGCATTACCCAGGCGGCGGAAGCGTTCGAGCAGCTCGGTGCGCGACCCCTCTCCCTGCAGCAGCACCGGCAGCGCGTCGCCCGCCTGCTGCAGCCCCTCCACCAGCAGCTCGTGGATGCGGCGCATCGCCCGCAGCGAGGTGCACAGCACGAAGGCGCGGCCACGGGCAGCGCGGATCAGCGGCAGCGCGCGGCGCGCCACCGCCTCGCTGTAATTGGGTGAGTTCGGATCGGGCATGCCCTGCGGTGCATACAGCAGGGCCTGCTCGGCATAGTCGAAGGGACTGCCCCATACCGCCGTCAGCGGTGGCGGCTCCATCCACGCGAGACCGAGCTCGCGGCAGTAATGGCCGAAGTCCTTGCCCACCGCGAGCGTCGCCGAAGTGAAGATCCACGCCCGCGGCTGCGCCTCGAGCTGGCGCTTGAACACGTCCGACACATGCAGGGGCGTGCCGTTGAGCGCGAGTGACTGCGAGAACACCTCCACCCAGCGGATCAGTTCCTTTTCCTTCGGCGTGCGCCAGCGCTGCAGGCGCTCGCCCATCTCCTGCGCACGCCGGAGGCAGTTGGCCAGGCCCTCGGAACGCTCGGCCTGGGTGTCGAGCACCGTCTCGAAGTTCTCGAGCGTCTTCGCCAGCACCTCCACCGCCTCGTCGAAGCCGGAACGCTCGGCCGCCTGTGTCACCGACAGTCGTGCGGTCTCGCTGCCGAACACCAGGCGCAGATCGCGCGCGGCCTTCTCGAGTTCGCGCGAGGCGTCGATCAGGGCGATGCAGTCGCGCGCGCCGGCCAGCGTCTCCGAGCGGGTGTCGCGCGCGAGCTCGAGCACCTGCGCGGTCGACACCGTCTCGCCGAAGAACAGGCTTGCGGTCTCCGGAAGCTGGTGGGCCTCGTCGAAGATCACCGTATTGCACGAGGGCAGCAGCTCGCCCATGCCCTCGTCGCGCAACATGACGTCGGCAAAGAACAGATGGTGATTGACCACCACCAGGTCGGCCTCCATCGCGAGGCGCCGCGCCTGCATGACGAAGCACTCCTTGACGTTCGGGCAGTCCTGGCCGAGGCAGTTGTCGCGCGTCGAGGTCGCCGCGATCCACGCCGCCGAATCCTCGCGCACGTCGGTGCATTCGGCCTTGTCGCCGCTCTGGGTGATCTTCGCGAAGCGGGCGATCGCGCGCAGGTCGGCGGCATCCTGCGCGGTCAGGAAGCGGCCGTCGCGCGCGTTGCGCTCGAGATGGTAGGGACAGACGTAGTTCGCCCTGCCCTTGAGCAGGGCGATCGTCACCGGCACCTTTAGCGCGGCGCGTACCGTCGGCAGGTCGCGGTTGAAGAGCTGGTCCTGCAGCGTCTTGGTGCCGGTCGAGATGATCACCTTGCCGCCCGACAGCAGCGCCGGCACCAGGTAGGCGAAAGTCTTGCCGGTGCCGGTGCCGGCCTCGGCCACCAGCACCCGGTGCCCCTTGATCGCTTCGGCGATCCGCTGCGCCATCTCGATCTGCTGCGGACGGGCGCGAAAACCCTGGATCGCGGCGGCGAGCGGGCCATCGGGGGCGAACATCTGGGCGGGATCGGACATCGGGTCGGGTTGCGGCGAACGGCTGGAAAGCGCGCAATTCTACCCCCCGCGCGGGTGGTCCGCACGACTCACGGATTATCGCTTTGTCATTGTCCGGGATTTTCCCGTAACGCGGTCTTCACATCCCTGCAACATGCCGACCAGACAATCCGCCCCCGTGCCGACACCCCGCGGGCACCGCCCTCGCCCCGCCAGGCGCTCATCACCCATCCGAACCGAACAGGGAGCAAGACCAATGAGCAAGTTCGATCTCGACGGCCTGCCGGACAACCTGTCCGACAACGAGCACTTCCAGGAAGTCGTCCAACGCACCGTGTCGCGCCGCGGCTTCATGAAGAGCGGCCTCGGCCTCGGCGCCGCCGCCTTCCTCGCCGGACCGCTCGCCGCCTGCGGCGGCAGCGGCATCCCCTCCGGCCCGAAGAAGGCGCCCAAGATCGGCTTCACGCCGGTCGCGACCTCCACCGCCGACACCATCGTGGTGCCTCAGGGTTATCGCGCGCAGGTCTTCGCCGCCTGGGGCGAGGCGCTCTTCGCCGACTCCCCGGCGTGGCGTCCTGACGGCAGCAACACCGGCGACGAGCAGGCCCGCCAGATCGGCGACAACCACGACGGCATGCACTTCTTCCCGCTCCATGGCGACTCGAGCAAGGAAGGCCTGCTGGTCATGAACCACGAATACACGAACTACGAATACCTGTTCGGCGCCGAGTTCATGGCGCCATGGACCGCCGACAAGGCGCTCAAGGCGCAGAACGCACATGGTGCCTCGGTGCTGCACGTGCGCCAGCACAAGGGCCAGTGGTCGATCGTCCGCGACTCGAAGTACAACCGCCGCATCACCGGCAACACGCCGATGGACATCGCCGGCCCGGCCGCCGGCCACGCGCTGATGAGCACGAAAGCCGACCCGAGCGGCAAGCGCGTGCTCGGCATGCTGAACAACTGCGCGAACGGCTTCACCCCCTGGGGCACCTACCTCACCTGCGAGGAGAACTTCAACGGTTACTTCGGCACCACCAGCGGGGTCGACGGTCGCGACGATGCGATGAAGCGCTACGGCATCAGCGCGCGCGGCACCGGCTACCGCTGGGAGGAGTTCGACGAGCGCTTCGACTATGCGAAGGAGCCGAACGAATCCAACCGCTTCGGCTGGGTGGTCGAGATCGACCCCTTCGATCCGCAATCGACGCCGGTCAAGCGCACCGCGCTCGGCCGCTTCAAGCACGAGAACGCCGCGCTGTCCTTCACCCGCGACCGCCGCGTGGTGGTCTACATGGGCGACGACCAGGCCAACGACTACATCTACAAGTTCGTCTCCGATGGCCGCTTCAACCCGGGCAAGGACGCCGACAACCGCAGGCTGCTCGACAACGGCCGGCTCTACGTGGCCAGGTTCTCCGACGGCGCCACTGCGGGCGACTTCATGGGTAGCGGCGAATGGATCCTGCTCGACAAGCAGGCCAACCCGCTGCTCGCCGCCGACGGCCGCTTCGCCGACCAGGCCGAGGTGCTGATCAGGGCCCGCCTCGCCGCCGACGCGGTGGGCGCCACCAAGATGGACCGCCCCGAGTGGATCACGGTGCATCCGGGCACCGGCGAGGCGTACTGCGCGCTGACCAACAACAGCGGCCGCCGCCCCGACGCGATCGACGACGCCAACCCGCGCGCCGCCAACCGCTACGGCCAGATCGTGCGCTGGCGCGAAGCCGGCAACGACGCCGCCGCCGAGACCTTCGAGTGGGACCTGTTCGTCATCGCCGGCAACCCGATCGCGCATCCCGATCGCAAGGATCTGCGTTCCGGCTCGGAGGCGATCACCGCCGACAACACCTTCAACAGCCCGGACGGGATCGGCTTCGACCGCGACGGCCGTCTGTGGATCCAGACCGACGGCAACTTCAGCAACACGGGCGACTACCTCGGCCAGGGCAACAACCAGATGCTGTGCGCCAGCCCGGAAACCGGCGAGGTGAAGCGCTTCCTCGTCGGCCCCTCGGGCTGCGAGATCACCGGCCTCACCTTCGCCCCGGACGGCAGGACGATGTTCGTCAACGTGCAGCACCCGGGCGAGGTCGGCAGCCATCCGAACCGTCCCGCCGCACCGGCCGGCATGTCGATGGACGAGTTCATCGCCCAGAACCCGCTCGCGTTCAGCCAGTGGCCCGACGCCGCCGGCGGCCGTCCGCGCTCGGCCACCGTGGTCGTCACCAAGGACGACGGCGGCGTGATCGGCACCTGATCCCGTCGCGGACAGGGTCGCCCGCACGGCGGCCCTGTCCGATCCCGCACATCCCGGAGGCCCGCGCAGCAAGGCGGGCTCCGCATTGTTTTCGAGTGCTCTTGCCAATCGCTGGCCTGTCCACCCTCGCCCAACGCTTTGCCCCCGTGCTGCCGATCGCCGCGTGGGCGTTCGCGCTCGTGCTCGCGGCCTGGGTCGCGAGCGAGCTGTTGCTGCGCGCGCTCACCCCCGCCCCGGTGCACGCCACCCCGCACGCCCTGCCCGCACCCACGATCGCCGCACAGGAGATCGCCGGTAGCGCGCTGTTCGCCGAGGGCGGTCCGGCGACGGAAGCGAACGCCGCCCCGGTGGAGAACACCGCCTACCGCCTGCTCGGCGTCGCCACCGGCTTCGGCGACGGTCCGGGCTTCGCGATCCTGCAGTCGGGCGCAGGGGCGCCGCGCGCGGTCCTCGTCGGCGACCGCCTGAGCCCGGGCGAGACCCTGCACCGCGTGCTCCCCGACCGCGTGGAGATCATGCGCGCCGGCGTCCTCAGCAGCCTCGCGCTCGAGCGCGGCAGCGCCCACGCGCGCAGCGCGGCGGCGGAACCCATCCTGGAAGAAGACTGACCCCCGAGCCGATGTCCATCACCCACCACCTGCGCCCGATCGCAGCCCTCCGCGGCCGTGCCCTGCGCGCCCCGGCCGCCCTTGCCTGCCTGCTGCTGGCCCTGTCCACCCCGCTCCCCGCCGGCGCCCAGGCGGCCCCTGGCGGCCGCGAGGTCTCGCTCAATTTCGCCAACGCCGAGATCGGCTCGGTCATCGACGCCATCGGCCGCATCTCGGGGCGCAACTTCGTGATCGACCCGCGGGTCAAGGGCAACATCAATATCGTCACCCATGCACCGGTACCGCCCGAGCTGAGCTACGACATCCTGCTCTCCGCCCTGCGCCTGCAGGGCTTCGCCGCGGTCGAGGGGCGCGGCGTGACCAAGATCGTGCCCGAAGCCGACGCCAAGCTGCACGGCATGCCGGTGCGCAGCGGCGCAGGCGCGGGGGGCGGTGACCGCCTCATCACCCAGGTCTTCGTGCTCAGGCACGAGTCGGCCGCGCAGATGGTGCCGGTGCTGCGGCCGCTGGTGTCGCCCAACAACACGATCAGCGCCTTCGCCGCCAACAACACGCTGGTGGTCACCGACTACGCCGAAAACATCGCCCGCATCGCGCGCATCATCGGCTCCATCGATGTGCCGCAGGGCGACCTGATGGTGCTCGAGCTGCGCCACGCCGCGGCCGCGGACCTCGCGCCGACCCTCAACCGCCTGCTCGGCGGCGGCGCTGGCGGCCAGCCGGCCGACCCTTCTCAGCAGGTCGCGATCGTCCCCGAGACGCGCAGCAACAGTCTGCTCGTGCGCGCCGCCAGCGCCGCCCAGCTCGGCGCAGTGCGCCAGCTCGTCGCCAGCCTCGACAAGCCCGGCGCCGCCGGCAACCTCCATGTGGTCTACCTGCGCAACGCCGAAGCGGTGCAGGTGGCTGCGACGCTCAACGCCGCGCTGTCGGGCGGCACGGGCGGGGGCGGGCGCGGCAGCTCGCCGATGCCCGCGCCTCGCCTGCAGCGCGCCGCCGCCACCGAGGCCGAGGGCGCGCTGTCGGCGGTCGGGGGCGACAGCGGCGGCCTGGGCATCGACGCCGGCCCCAGCTTCGCCGACCCCGGCGTCGAGCCCGGCAGCGGCATCGTCCAGGCCGACCCCGCCAGCAACGCCTTGATCATCACCGCGCCCGAGGCGGTCTATCGCGGCCTGCGCTACGTCATCGACCAGCTCGACCGCCGCCGCGCCCAGGTGTACGTCGAGGCGCTGATCGCCGAGATCTCCTCCGACAAGGCGGCGGAGATCGGCGTGCAGTGGCAGAGCTCGACCCAGCCCACCCAGGTCGGCGAGCGCGGCGTGTTCGGCGGCACCAACTTCGGCGGCAGCGGGCAGAACATCTTCAGTCCCGGCGCCAGCACCGACAGCGGCGGCGGCACCGGCCTCAACATCATGGTCGGCAAGCTCGCGATGGAGATCGACGGCGTGAAGTTCTTCGACCTCAACCTGCTCGCGCGCTTCCTCGAAAGCGAGACCCGCGCCAACATCCTGTCGACGCCGAACCTGGTCACCCTCGACAACGAGGAGGCGAAGATCGTCGTCGGCCGCAACCTGCCCTTCGTCACCGGCCAGTACGTCAACACCGGCGGTGGCAGCACGCCGGAGAACCCCTTCCAGACCATCGAGCGGCGCGACGTCGGCCTGACCCTGCGGATCAAGCCGCAGATCTCCGAAGGCGGCGCGGTGCGGCTGCAGATCTACCAGGAAGCGTCCTCGGTGGTGAGCGGGGTCAACAACCCGGCCGGGCCGATCACCAACAAGCGCTCGATCGAATCGACCGTGCTGGTCGACGACGGCAGCATCATCGCCCTCGGCGGCCTGATGGAGGACAGCTACAGCGCGGGCGAGGACAAGGTGCCGCTGCTGGGCGACATCCCGTTCGCCGGCCAGCTCTTCCGCTACGACAGCCGCAAGCGCACCAAGACCAACCTCGTGGTGTTCCTGCGTCCGGTGATCCTGCGCGAGGCGGGCAGTTACGACGATCTCACCCGCAGCCGCTACGACTACGTGATCGGCCGCCAGCGCGCCAGCGGCCAGGGCGGCAATCCGCTGATGGTCGAGAACGCGCCACCGCTGCTGCCACCGATCGACGGCCAGTTCCAGCGCGCGCCGATCACCGACGCGGTGGTGATGCCGGTCGCCGCCGCCGGACTGCGATGAGCGCCGGTCTGCCCTACGCTTTCGCCCGCGCCCATGGCGTGCTGGTGCTCGGGCGCGATGCCGACGGCGCCGACGTGCTGCTGCGCGAGGATGCGAGCCCGGCGGCGCTGGCCGAGGCCCGGCGCTGCCTCGGCCTGCCGCTGCGACCCGAGTTCCTGCCACGCGCCGCCTTCGACGCGCGCCTGGCCGAAGCCTATGGTGCGGCCGACGGCGACGCTGCCGCGGTGGTCGCCGCGGTGGTCGCCGATGCCGGCCAGGAGATCGACCTCGAACGGATGATGCAGGAGCTGCCCGCGGTCGAGGACCTGCTCGAGACCCAGGACGACGCCCCGATCATCCGCATGATCAACGCGCTGCTGACGCAGGCGGTGCGCGACGCCGCCTCCGACGTCCACATCGAGCCCTACGAGGCCGGCTCGGTGGTGCGCCTGCGCCGCGACGGCATGCTGCGCGAGATCGCCCGCCCGCACCGCGCGCTGCACGCGGCGATGGCCTCGCGCATCAAGATCATGGCCCAGCTCGACATCGCCGAGAAGCGCCTGCCCCAGGACGGCCGCCTCGGTTTGCGCCTGGCCGGCCGCACGGTGGACGTTCGGGTGTCGACCCTGCCCACCAGCCACGGCGAACGCATCGTGCTGCGCCTGCTCGACAAGGACGCCGCGCGCCTCGGCCTCGACGCGCTCGGCATGGCGACCGACACCCGCGCGCAATTCGCCGGCCTGCTCGCCCAGCCGCACGGCATCGTGCTGGTGACCGGTCCCACCGGCTCGGGCAAGAGCACCACCCTCTACGCCGCCCTGCAGACCCTCGACAGCAGCCGGCTCAACATCGTCACCGTGGAAGACCCGGTGGAGTTCGACCTCCCCGGCGTGGGCCAGATCGCGGTCAATCCGCGCATCGAGCTGAGCTTCGCCCGCGCCCTGCGCGCGGTGCTCCGCCAGGACCCGGACGTCATCATGATCGGCGAGATCCGCGACCTCGAGACCGCCCGGATCGCGGTCCAGGCGAGCCTCACCGGCCACCTCGTGCTCGCCACCCTGCACACCAACGACGCTGCCGCTGCGGTCACCCGCCTGGTGGACATGGGCATCGAGCCCTTCCTGCTCGCCTCCACCCTGCGCGGCGTCCTCGCCCAGCGCCTGGTGCGCCGGCTGTGCCCGGCCTGCCGCCGCAGCCGTGCGTCCGCTGCGCGCGAGCGCGAGCTGCTCGGCGCCGGTTGTCCGCCGCAACTCGGCGAACCGCACGGCTGCGATGCCTGCGGCGGCCTCGGCTACGCGGGCCGATGCGGCATCCATGAACTGATCGCGGTCGACGAGACGATGGCGCGCCTGATCCACGACGGCGCCGACGAGGGAGCGCTGCGCGCTCGCGCGCGCGCGAGCGGCAGCCGCAGCCTGCGCGACGACGGCCTGCGCCTGCTGGCCGACGCCACGACCTCGGTCGAGGAACTGCTGCGCGCGACGCGGGACTGACGCCATGGCCGCCTTCCAGTACCGCGCCCTCGACGCCAGCGGCCGCGAGATCCGCGGCGTCATCGAAGCCGACGCCGCGCGCGCCGCCCGCGCCCTGCTGCGTGAGCGTGGCCTGTTTCCGCTCGACGTCGGCAGCGTCGCCACCGGCACCCGAGGCCGCCGCGGCCGGCTGCGCATCGGCGAGGCCGCCCTCGCCCTGCTCACCCGCCAGTGGGCCACCCTGCTCGGCGCCGGCCTGACCGTGGAGGCCAGCCTCGCCGCGCTGATCGAGCAGGCCGAGGACGAAGGCCCGCGCCGGCTGCTCGCCGCGGTGCGCTCCGAGATCCTCGCCGGCCACAGCCTGCGCGCCGCGCTCGAGCGCCACCCCCACGCCTTCCCCGAGATCTACCGCGCCTCGATCGCCGCCGGCGAAAAGTCGGGCGAGCTCGACCGCATCATGCTCCAGCTCGCCGACCATCTCGAGCAGAGCGGCCGCCTGCGCAGCCGCACCCTGCAGGCCCTGCTCTATCCGGCGATCGTCGCCGTGGTGGCGCTGCTGGTCATCGTCGGCCTGATGACCTGGGTCGTGCCCCAGGTGGTCGGCGCCTTCCAGAACGGCAAGCAGGCCTTGCCGCCGCTGACGCAGGCGCTGATCTTCGCGAGCGCGCTGTTGCGCGACTGGGGCTGGGCGATGCTGCTCGCGCTCGGCGCCGGGCTGGGCGCGCTCCACCTCGCGCTCCGCGACCCCGTGCTGCGACGCCGCTGGGACGCGATGCTGCTCCGCCTGCCGCTGCTCGGCCGCCATCTGCGCGCGCTCGATTCCCACCGCTTCGCCGCCACCCTCGCCATCCTCGCCGGCAGCGGCGTCCCCCTCCTCGCCGCGCTGGAGGCCGGCCGCCAGGTGATGAGCCGCCTGCCACTGCAGGACGCGGTGCGCGCCGCCGCCGAACGGGTGCGCGAAGGCCAGGGTCTGGCGCGCGCGCTCGGCGCCGGCCGCGCCTTCGCGCCGCTGCTGATCCACATGATCGCCAACGGCGAGGCCACCGGCCGCCTCGACGAGCTGCTCGCGCGCGCCGCTCGCCTGCAGCAGCAGGAACTCGAAAACCGCACCGCCGCCCTCACCACCCTGCTCGAGCCGGTGCTCCTGCTGACGATGGGTGGCGTCGTCATGCTGATCGTGGTCGCGGTCATGCAGCCGATCATCGACATCAACACCTTGCTGAGGTAAGCCCATGAAACCATCGCTCCGCGCCCCCACCGCCGGCTTCACCCTGATCGAAGTCATGGTCGTGATCGTCATCCTCGGCGTACTCGCCGCCCTCGTCGTGCCGCGCGTGATGAGCCGTCCCGACGAGGCTCGCGTCGTCGCCGCAAAACAGGACATCGCCTCGCTGATGCAGGCGCTCAAGCTGTACAAGCTCGACAACCGCCGCTATCCGAGCGCCGAGCAGGGGCTGCAGGCCCTGGTCGAGCGGCCCGCTGGCGCGCCCGCGCCCGCCAACTGGAAGCCCTACCTCGACCGCCTCCCGCTCGACCCCTGGGGCTCGCCCTACCAGTACCTCAACCCCGGCCTGCAGGGCGAGGTCGATGTCATGAGCCTCGGTGCCGACGGGCTCGCCGGCGGCGAGGACTTCGACGCGGACATCGGCTCGTGGTCGCTCTGAGGCCCGTCCGCCGCGCGCCGCGAGCGGACGGCTTCACTCTCATCGAGGTGATGGTGGTGCTGGTCATCGTCGGCTCGCTGGCCGGCACCCTCGGCCTCGGGCTGGGGGCGCTCGCGGGGCGCGACGCCGAGCGCGCGGTCGCCCGCCTGCGCCTGGTGCTCGAGGCCGGCGTCGAGCGCGCCGAGGTGCGCGGCCAGCCGCTCGCCTTCGAGCGCCTGCCCGATGGGTATCGCTTCTGGATTCAGAGCATCGACGACCGCTGGCGCCTGCTCGACGAAGCGCCGCTGTTCACCGAGACGCGCCTGCCCGCGCCCCTCGCCTGGGGCGAGGCAGAGCAGGCCGGCCGCCCGCTCGCCGCACAGGATCGGCTCACTTTCGGCGCACATCCGGTCCCCTTCGCGCTCGCGCTCACCGCGGACGGACGCCGCCATCGCCTGCTCGGACTCGCCAGCGGCGAGGTCCGCCTGCTCGCGGGCGAGGAGCGCCCGTGAGCATCCGCCGCGCCGGCAGGGCTGGCGGCTTCACCCTGCTCGAGGTGCTGGTCGCCCTCGCGATTCTCGCGGTGGCGCTGAGCGGCGCGATCCGCGCGCTCGGCAACGGCGCACAGAGCGCCGAGGCCCTGCGCGAGCACATGCTGGCGCGCTGGGTGGCGCAGGATCGGCTCGCCCGTCTGCGCGCCGAGCAGGCCTGGCCGCCGGTGGGACGCAGCGAGGGCGTCGCCGAGCAGGCCGGGCGGCGCTATCGCTGGCGCCAGACCATCCGCGGCACGCCGAATCCGCTGTTCCGCCAGATCGAGGTCGAGGTGCTGCCCGCCGACGGGGATCGGGTGCTGCTGAGCCTGCACGGCTTCGCCGTCCAGCCCCTGCGATGAAGACGTCGCGCCTCCGCCGCCGCCACGCGCGACCGAGCGCCGGCATGACCCTGATCGAGCTGATGGTCGCGGTCGCGGTGTTCGCGGTGCTCGGCGTGCTGTCCTGGCAGGGCCTGTCGCGGATCGCCGACGGCCAGGCCCGGATCGAGGCCGAACTCGCACGCTGGCGCGCGATCGACCGCGCCCTGCACCGGATCGAGAGCCGCCTGCTGCAGGCCGCCGCCTACGAGACGCCCGCCGCCGGCCGACGGCAGGCGGTGCTGCGCCATGACCCGAGCGATCCCACGGCGGAACTCGGCTTCCAGGCACTCGCCGCCGCCGGCACGCGGCGCGAAGCCTTCCTGCTGGTCGACGGCATGCTGCAGTGGCGGCGCTGGCCGATGCGCGAGACCGGCGGCACCCCGGAGGCCGACCACCTGCTCGAGGACGTCACCGGCCTGGGCTGGCGCTTTTTCTCGGAGCACAAATCGACTTTGACCTGGCCACCGGCGGACGCCCCTGCCCATCGCCTGCCCGCGGCGGTCGAAATCGAACTCGAGCTGGCCGACGCCGGCCGCATCGCCCGTGTCTTCGCGCTGCGCTGAACGCCACCGCCAGCGCGGCACCGCCGTCATCATGGCGATGCTGACCGTGGCGCTCGCCACCGGCCTCGCCGCCGCCGCGGTGGCGGCGGTCGACGCCGCGATCGACGCCGCCGCCGGTCGCCGCGATCAGGCACAGGCGCGTCTGCTGGCGCGCGGCGCGATCGACTGGGCGCGCAACGTGCTCGCTGACGACGCGATGACGAGCAGCGCCGACCACCTGCTCGAACCGTGGGCGATCCGCGTGCCGCCAACCCCGGTCGGCGACCCGGGCAGCGACGCCCACGGCGAGCTGAGCGGCGAGATCGTCGACCTCTCGGGTCGCTTCAACCTCAACAACCTGGCGCCGGAGGGCCGCTCCGACCGCCAGGCGGCGCTCGCCTTCGCGCGCTTGCTCGTCATGCTAGAGGTGCCGCCGCCCCGTGCGGTCGCGCTCGCCGAGCGGCTGCAGGACGCGATCGACGCCGATCGCACCGGGGCCGACGGTCGCGGTGGCGAGCCCGCCGGCCTGCCCGATGCGCCGCTGCTGCAGCTCGAGGAGCTCGGCCGCCTGCCCGGCTTCGACGCCGCCCTGCTGCGGCGGCTGCAGCCCTTCGTCACCGCGCTGCCGGCTCCGAGCCGGATCAATGTGAATACCGCACCGGCCGAGGTGCTCGCCGCCGCGATCGAAGGCCTCGAGCTCGAAGCAGCGCGCAGCCTGGTCGCGCGCCGGCGCACCGCCTGGGCGCGCGACCTCGCCGATTTCGCACGCCTCCTGCCCGACGACGCCGAGCCGCCCGATCCGCGCCGCCTCGGCGTCGCCAGCACGCATTTCCTCGTCACCGGGCGCGCGCGCCACGGCCTCTCCATGGTGCGGCTCGAAGCCCTGCTCGAGCGCACCGAAACCTGGCCGGAGATTCTCTGGCAACGCCTGCCCTGAACCATGAGCGAAACCCTCGTCCTCCATCTCGAAAACGACTGGCCCGCGACACCCGCCGCCCCCTGGGTGCTGCTCGACGCTGCCGGAACGCCGGTGGCCGAAGGCAACTCCACCCCCCGCCAGTGGCCCCAGGCCCGACGTGTGCACGTGATGCTCGGCGGCCCGCAGGCGAGCTGGCTGCGCCTGCGGCTGCCGCATGCGCCGCGCCGCGACGAGCCGCGGCTGCTCGCCTACGCACTCGAGGAGCAACTGGTTCACGACGCCGACGCCCAGCACCTGACCGTCAGCCGCCGCAGCCCGCGGGAGGATGGCGTGCTCCTCGACGTGCTGGTCATCGCCCGTGCCCGCCTCGCCGCCCTCCTCGCCGCGCTCGAGGCCCTCGGCAGGCTCCCGTCGCGCGTCGGCCTTGCGATCGAGGCGCTCCCGTCGGCCGAGTCAGGCGCCTGGCAGCTCGCCGCGGGCGCCGGTGCCGGCGCCGCCTGCTACCTGCGCTACGGTGACGCGCCCGCCACCGCCCACGACCGCAACACCGCGATCGCGTTGCTCGCCCACCTGCTCGGCCGCGACGCGCCGCCGCTGCCGCCGCGCGTGCTGGCGACCGGCGACGATCCGCTCGTCTCCGAGCTCGCCGCCGCCCTGCCGCCCGGCAGCGAAATCGAAACCGACGCCCCGCCCCCGTGGTGGCAGGACGCGGCGCGCGCCACCAATCTGCTGCACGACGAGTTCTTCCCCAGTCATGAACGCCGCCGCTGGCGGAGGGCGCTGAAGGGGCCGGCCGTGCTCGCGGGAACCGCGCTCGCCGCCCTGTGGCTCGCCACCCTCGCTGGCATCGTCAGCCAGCGCGCCGAACTCGCCGACCTGCGGATCCGCATGGCGCGCGTGCTTGCAACGACGCTGCCCGGCACCCCGGCGATCGCGCCGGCGCAGCAACTCGCGCGCGCGCTCGACCAGCTGCGCGCCGAGCGCGGCCTGCTGCGCGAGGACGACTTCCTCGGCCTGCTGCAACGCTACGCCCAGCAGGCGCCGCCCTCGGCGCCGGTCGCGCTTCGCTACGAGCACGGCCGACTCGAGCTCGACTTCGCCGGCGCACGGATCCCGACGGACGAACTCGAAGCGCTTCGTGCCACCGGACTCGTCGCACGCCCCGGCCCGGGCGGATCGGGCGTACTCGAGCTCAGCCCGGTGCCGTTGCGCTGATCGTCCGCGCTGCACCCGACCGTCCGACGTCCCCCAACCGAACCGTCACCACGCCCAGCACCACTGCCCACGTCCATGCGCCCCATTCCGCCCGCCCTCGCCTCCCCGCTCGCCCGCCTCGCCGCCACCTGGTCCCGCCTCGCTCCGCGCGAGCGCAAGCTGGTCACCCTGGCCGCGCTGCTCGTCGCCGGCGCCGCGCTGTACGGCCTGATCGACTGGAGCCTCGCCGAGCGCGAACGCCTCCGGCGCGCCCTCCCCCAGACCCGCGCCGACTACCAGCGCATGCAGCGCGACGCCGCCGAGCTCGCCGCATTGCGTGCGAGTGCGCCGCGCCGGGTCGGCGGCGATCCGCTTGCAGCCGCCCGCGCCGCCGCTGCGGCCGAGGGCCTCGCCCTCGAACTCTCCGCCGTCCCCGAGGGCATCCAGGCACGCGGTACGGTCGCCGCCGCCCCCCTGCTCGCATGGGTAGCGAATCTCCATGAGACGCTCGGCCTGCGCGCGGTGCGGGTCGAGCTGCGTCGGGTAGGCGATGCGCTCGAGATCGACGCCGTGTTCGCGGGACAGCCGTCGTGAGCGCGGTGCGCCGCGCCCTGGCCCGGATCGCGGGCGCGCTCTCCTTCTTGGTGCTTCTGGCCGCGCTGTTGCTCGCACGCCTGCCGGCCGGCCTGGTCGATGCAGCCCTCGCCCGCCTGACCGACGGCGGCCTGCGCCTGGCCGAAGCGCGCGGCACGCTGTGGCGCGGCAGTGCGCTGCTCGCCGGGCGCGAAGTCGACGGCGGCGAACTCGCCGCTCTGCTACCGCTGGCGTGGACCTTCTCGCCGTCCGGGCTGCTGCGCGGCGAACTTGCCTGGTCGGTCGATGCCGCCTCGCGTGCCGCAGGCTCGATCCGCGTGGCGGCCGACGGCGTCGCCCTCGAGGCGCTGTCGCTCACCCTGCCGCTGCGCACCCTGGCCGCGGCAAGCAAGCATCCGCTGGCCCACGCCGGCTGGGGCGGCAGCCTGCAGGCCGAAAGCGAAGAACTGCACTGCGACTGGACGGCGCGCTGCAGTGGCGCGCTCGCCCTCGAATGGCGCGATGCGGCAAGCGCTCTGCTGCCGCAGGCACGGCTCGGGCGCTACCGCGTCCGAACGGCGTTCCGGGAGGGCGACCTGGAATTCGGCGTCCGCACGCCCGAGGGCCTGCTCAGAATCACAGGCGAGGGCAGCCTGCCGTTCGGCGGGCGGCTGGCGTTCGAGGGTAGCGTGGCGGGCGAGCCCGGCCTGGTCGGCCGCCTGCCCGCGGTGCTCGACGGCATCGCCTTCGCCGGCGAGGACCCGGCGAAGGTCACGCTGCGCATTCGCTGAGCGCCGACGCTCACTCGGGGCGGTGTGGTTCGGCGAGGTAGTCGCGGGTGCGCATCTCGATCAGCCGGCTGACCGTGCGCACGAATTCATGGGCATTGTGGCCTTCGGTGTACAGCTCGTAGGCCGGCACCGCGGCGCTCATGATCAGTTTCACGCGATGGTCGTAGAGGACGTCGATCAGCCAGGTGAAGCGGCGCGCCTCGGAGGCATTGCCGGCCAGCATCTTCGGCACGTCGGACAGGATCAGCGTGTGGTGCTCGCGCGCGATCTCGAGGTAGTCGTTCTGCGAGCGCGCCCCGCCGCACAGAGTGTCGAAGCCGAACCAGATCACCCCGGGCGCCCGGCGCACCACCGGCAGGCGGCGCTCGAGCACTTCGATCTCGCCGCGCTCGCCCTCGCCGCCGGCGAGGCGGACGAAGTCGTCGGCCAGCTTGCGCTCTGCCGCGACGTCGTGCGGCACCAGATAGATCTCGAGCGCCTCGAGCGTGCGCAGGCGGTAATCGGTGCCGTTGTCGACCTCGACGACGTCGAAGCGCTGCTTGATCATCTCGATCGTCGGCAGGAAGTTGATCCGCATCAGGCCGTTGGGATAGAGACCGTCCGGCGGATAGTTGGACGTCATCACGAAGATGACGCCGCGGGCGAACAGCGCCTCGAGCAGGCGGCCGAGGATCATCGCGTCGGCGATGTCCGAGACGTGGAACTCGTCGAAGCACAGCAGCCGGGTCTCGCGGGCGATGCGGTCGGCCACCTTCTGCAGCGGATCGGCCTCGTGATTGAGCTGCCTGAGGTCGTTCTGCACTTCCTGCATGAAGGCGTGGAAATGCACCCGGCGCTTGCGCTTGTAGGGCACCGCTTCGTAGAAACAGTCCATCAGGAAGCTCTTGCCACGGCCCACGCCGCCCCAGAAGTACACGCTGCGCGGCATCTGCGGCTTGTTGAAGAACTGCTTCAAGCGGCTGCCGCGGCGGGCGGCCTTGAAGCCGATCAGTTCGGCATACAGGCCCTGGAGCCGCTGGGCGGCAGCGCGCTGGGCCGGATCGGACTGGAAACCACGCGCCTTCAGCTCGGCTTCGTAGGCGTCGATCATGCCGTGCTGGGGTACGTTGAGAATGGGATGAGGCATGGAGGATCGGTCGGGAGCGTTGGTCGAGGGGGCTGCAGGTTAACGCAAAAAGGGGTGGGTGCGAGCAAGCCCGCACCTCACCCCTCGCGCCTCAGCCCGTGCTCAGAAGTGCAGCGGGCGCTTGTCGCAGGCCAGCGCCGCCTCGTGCACCACCTCCGACAGCGTCGGGTGGGCGTGGCAGATGCGGGCGAGATCCTCGCTGCAGCCAGCGAACTCCATCGCCACCACCGCCTCGGAGATCAGCTCGGAGGCATTGGCGCCGATGATGTGCACGCCGAGGATGCGGTCGGTCTCGGCGTCGGCGAGCATCTTCACGAAGCCGGTCGGGTCGCCCATGCCGAGCGCGCGGCCGTTGGCGAGGAAGGGGATCTTGCCGACCTTGTAGGCGACGCCCTCGGCCTTGAGCTGCTGCTCGGTCTTGCCGACCCAGGCGATCTCCGGGCTGGTGTAGATCACCCAGGGGATGGTGTCGAAGTTGCAGTGACCGGCCTGGCCCGCCATCAGCTCGGCGACCATCACGCCCTCCTCCATCGCCTTGTGCGCGAGCATCGGGCCGCGCACCACGTCGCCCACCGCCCACACGCCGGGCAGGTTGGTGCGGCAGTGCTCGTCGACCTCGATCATGCCGCGCTCGGTGATCTTCAGCTCCACCGCTCCGGCGTTGAGCCCCTCGGTGTTGGGCACGCGGCCCACCGAGACGATCAGGCGATCGGCCTCGAGCTTGTGCTCGGCGCCGTCCTTGTCGGTGTACTTGACCACCACGTGCTTCTTGCCGACCTCGACCTCGCCGATCTGCACCCCGAGCTTGATGTTCAGGCCCTGCTTGGTGAAGACCTTGAGCGCCTCCTTGGCGACGTCCTGGTCGGCCGCGCCGAGGAAGTCGGGCAGCGCCTCGAGCACGGTGACTTCGGCCCCCACGCGGCGCCACACCGAACCCATCTCGAGGCCGATGACGCCAGCGCCGATCACGGCGAGCTTCTTCGGCACATCGTCGATGTCGAGCGCGCCGACGTTGTCGCACACGATCTTGTTGTCGACCGGAATGCCCGGCAGATGGCGCGGCGACGAGCCGGTGGCGACGATGACCTGCTTCGCGGTGACGACCTCGTCGCCGACCTGGACCTGCCAGCCCGCCTCGACCTTGCCGACGAAGGCGCCGTGGCCGTTGAGCAGGGTGACCTTGTTCTTCTTGAACAGGCCCTTGATGCCGCCGGTGAGCTGGCCGACGATCGTGTTCTTGCGACCGATCATCTTGCCGACGTCGATCTTGGGCGTGCCGACGCTGATGCCCTGGTCCTCGAAGGCGTGGCCCGCTTCCTCGAACAGGTGCGAGGTGTGGAGCAGCGCCTTCGACGGGATGCAGCCGACGTTCAGGCAGGTGCCGCCGAGGCGGGGCTCGCCCTTCGGATCGGCATAGGGGTTGGATTCGCAGCAGGCGGTCTTGAAGCCGAGCTGCGCGGCGCGGATCGCGGCGACATAGCCGCCGGGGCCGCCACCGATGACGAGTACGTCGAATTCCTTGGACATGGGTTCTCCGTTAGGCGGGAAGGATTACCGGCCACGGGGCGGACGGCGGCCAGGCCGCGCCCGCCCCGTCCCCGATCAGACGTCGAGCAGCAGGCGGGCCGGATCTTCCAGCGCTTCCTTCATCGTCACCAGGCCGAGCACCGCTTCACGGCCGTCGATGATGCGGTGGTCGTAGGACATCGCGAGGTAGTTCATCGGGCGCACCACGACCTGGCCATTCTCGACCACGGCCCGGTCCTTGGTGGCATGGATGCCGAGGATCGCCGACTGCGGCGGGTTGATGATGGGGGTCGACAGCATCGAGCCGAACACGCCGCCGTTGGAGATCGAGAAGGTGCCGCCGGTGAGCTCCTCGAGCGACAGCTTGCCGTTCTTGGCCTTCTCGCCGAACTCGCCGATCTTCTTCTCGATGTCGGCGATCGACATCTGGTCGGCGTCACGGATGATCGGCACCACGAGGCCGCGCGGCGAACCGACCGCGATGCCGATGTCGATGTAGCCGTGGTAGATGATGTCGTTGCCATCGACCGAGGCGTTCAGGATCGGGAACTTCTTGAGCGCGGCGACCGCGGCCTTGACGAAGAAGCCCATGAAGCCGAGGCGAACGCCGTGGGCCTTCTCGAACTTCTCGCCGTACTGCTTGCGCAGGGCCATCACCGGCGCCATGTTCACCTCGTTGAAGGTGGTGAGGATGGCGTTCTCGTTCTTCGACTGGATCAGCCGCTCGGCGATGCGCGCCCGCAGGCGGGTCATCGGCACGCGTTCTTCCGGGCGCTCGCCGACCGGCGCGGCCGCGGGGGCGGCAGCCGGTGCTGCGGCGGCGGACTTGGGCTGGGCGCCGACCGCGTCTTCCTTCGTCACGCGGCCGCCACGGCCGCTGCCGGCCACCTCGACGGCGGCGATGCCCTTCTCCTCCAGGATCTTGCGCGCGGCCGGGCTCGGTTCGCCGGCGCCGCCGCTCGAAGCGGCAGCGGCGGCCGGGGCGGCGGCGGCGGGTGCCGCCTCGGCGGCAGGCGCGCCGGCGGTGGCGGTCGCTTCGGTGTCGATCTGGGCGATCAGCTCGCCCGAGGTGACGCTGTCGCCGTCGCCCTTGAGGATCTTCACCAGCACGCCGGCGGCGGGCGCCGGGGTCTCGAGCACGACCTTGTCGGTCTCGATGTCGATCAGGTTCTCGTCGCGTGCGACGGCCTCACCTTCCTTCTTGTGCCAGGCGACGAGCGAGGCCTCGGAAACGGACTCGGACAGTTGCGGTACCTTGACTTCGATCAGCATGAATCATTCCTCCCGTTGTTCTATTAGTTGGGCGATTGCGGGGTCGCGTCCTGGATCGGACCAAAGGCGTTCTCGAGGACCGTCTTCTGCTGCAGGTTGTGCTTGGCGTAGTAGCCGACCGCAGGCGAGGACGCCGCCGGACGGCTGACCAGCAGCAGCTTGCGCTTGGGACCGAGCACGCTGACGAGGTGCTGGCGCGAGGCCAGCCAGTACCACGGACCCTGGTTGCGCGGCTCTTCCTGGCACCACACCACTTCCTTCGCGTTCGGGAACGCGCCGATCGCGTCGCTGAACTCCTGCGCCGGGAAGGGATAGAGCTGTTCGACGCGAACCAGCGCGGTGTCGGTGATGTTGTGCTCGCGGCGGTAGGCCAGCAATTCGTAGTAGATCTTGCCCTGGCACAGAACGACGCGCTTGACCTTCTTGGCGTCGAGCTGCTCGGTCTCGGGGATGACCGGCTTGAACTGGCCGTTGGAGAGATCCTCGATCGAGGAGATCGCCTCCTTGTGACGCAGCAGCGACTTCGGCGTGATGATCACCAGCGGCTTGCGCAGGCGGCGGACCATCTGGCGGCGCAGCAGGTGGAAGATCTGGCTCGGCGTGGTCGGCACGCAGACCTGCCAGTTGTTCTCGGCGCAGTTGTTCATGAAGCGTTCGATACGCGCCGACGAGTGCTCGGGGCCCTGGCCCTCGTAGCCGTGCGGCAGCATCATCACGAGACCGCTCAAGCGGCCCCACTTGGCCTCGCCCGAGCTGATGAACTGGTCGATCACGACCTGGGCGCCATTGACGAAGTCGCCGAACTGGGCTTCCCACACCACGAGGTCATTGGGCTCGGTGGTCGCGTAGCCGTATTCGAAGGCGAGCACGCCTTCCTCGGACAGCACCGAGTCGAAGCACTGGAACTTCTCCTGGCCTTCCTGGATGTGGTCGAGCGGCTTGTAGATGCCCTCGTCCCAGCGCTCGCGGTTCTGGTCGTGCAGCACTGCGTGACGGTGGAAGAAGGTACCGCGGCCCACGTCCTCACCAGAGAGGCGCACCCCATAGCCCTGCGCGAGCAGGCTGGCGTAGGCGAGGTTCTCGCCCATGCCCCAGTCGAACGGCAGCTCGCCACGGCCCATCGCGGCGCGGTCGTCGATGATCTTCTTGACGCGCGAGTGCAGCGTGAAGGACTCCGGGATCGTGCTCAGGCGCTCGGCCAGCCGCTTGACCTCCTGCGCCGGGATGGCGGTCTCGCAGTCATCGGTGTAGGGCTTGCCGAGGAAGGGGCGCCAGTCGGAGGCGTACTTGCGCTGGTGGCCGGAGAGCACCGGGTTGTACAGCAGCTGACCCTTGTCGAGGTGCTCGCGGTACTCCGCGATCATGGCGTCCGGCTCGTCCGCGGCGCACACGCCCTCGGCGACCAGACGATCGGCGTAGAGCTTGCGGGTACCCGGATGCTGCTGCACCTTACGGTACATCAGCGGCTGGGTGACCATCGGCTCGTCCTGCTCGTTGTGGCCGAGCTTGCGGTAGCAGACGATGTCGACCACCACGTCCTTCTTGAACTCCTGGCGGAACTCGACTGCGAGCGCGGTGACGAAGGCCACCGCCTCCGGATCGTCGCCGTTCACATGGAAGATCGGCGCCTCGACCATCTTGAAGATGTCGGTGCAGTACAGCGAGGAGCGGTAGTCGCGCGGATCGGAGGTGGTGAAGCCGATCTGGTTGTTGATGACGATGTGCACCGTGCCGCCGGTACCGTAGCCGCGCGTCTGGGAGAAGTTCAGCATCTCCTGGTTGACGCCCTGGCCGGCCACCGCTGCGTCGCCGTGGATCAGCACCGGCAGGACCTCGTCCTTGTCGGTGTCGCCGCGACGGACCTGGCGCGCATACACCGAGCCCTCGACCACCGGGTTGATGATCTCGAGGTGGGACGGGTTGAAGGCGAGCGTCAGGTGCACCGGGCCGCCCGGGCTCATGACGTCGCTGGAGAAGCCCATGTGGTACTTCACGTCACCCGAGGTCAGTTCGGCCGCGCCCTTGCCCTCGAATTCCGAGAACAGCATTGCGGGCGACTTGCCGAGGGTGTTGACCAGCACGTTGAGGCGGCCGCGGTGGGCCATGCCGATGACGATCTCCTGGGTACCGAGCCCGCCGGCGACGCGGATCACCTCGTCCATCGAGACGATCGCCGACTCCCCGCCCTCGAGCGAGAAGCGCTTCTGGCCGACGTAGCGGGTGTGCAGGTAGCGCTCCAGCGTCTCGGCCGCGGTGGTCCGCTCGAGCAGACGCTTCTTCATCTCGACCGAGAACTTCGGCGTGCCGCGCACGCTCTCGAGCCGGCTCTGGATCCAGCGCTTCTGCTGGATGTCCGACATGTACATGTACTCGGAGCCGATCGAACCGCAGTAGGTCTGGCGCACCGCCTCGAGGATCTCGCGCAGGCTGGCGTGCTCGGTCGAGAAGCCGTGGAAGGAGCCGACGTTGAAGGTGCGCGACAGATCGGCCTCGGTGAAGCCGTAATAGGACGGCTCGAGCTCGGACACCTGCGGACGCTCGGTGCGCTTGAGCGGGTCGAGGTTGGCCCAGCGGTTGCCGAGGAAGCGGTAGGCGTTGATCAGCTGCAGGGCGGAGACCTGCAGCTTGTCCTCGCCGCTCTCGACCATCACGGTGCGGATCGGCCCGCGCTTGGCGATCTGCTCGAAGGCCGCGATGATCGGGCCGTGAGCGACGTCACGCACCGCCGCGCCGGCCTGGCTCTGCAGGCCGTCGAAATAGGTGCGCCACTTGTCGGACACCGAGGCCGGGTCGGCAAGATAGTTTTCGTAGAGTTCTTCGATGAACGGCGCATTCGAGCCGAACAGGTGCGAAGAGGATTGGAACTGCTTCGTCATTGTGAAACCCACCTATCGAGGTCTATATCCCTGGGTGCGATCGAGTCGGGCACGGGCGGCGCGGCCCCCGCCGCCGATGGGAAAACGGGATGGTCGCAAAGCGCACGACCATCCCGTTTCCGATTCAGCGCGGGTGAGTCTCCTCTCCCCCTGTCCGACGCTCTGGTCTTAGCGCTTGTCGATCGACGGCACGTCGCGGCGCGCAGCCCCGACGTAGAGCTGGCGCGGACGGCCGATCTTGTATTCCGGATCGGTGATCATCTCTTCCCACTGGGTGATCCAGCCCACCGTGCGCGCGAGCGCGAAGATGCAGGTGAACATCGAGGTGGGGATGCCCAGCGCCTTCTGCACGATGCCCGAGTAGAAATCGACGTTCGGGTAGAGCTTCTTCTCGACGAAATACTCGTCTTCGAGCGCGATCCGCTCCAGCTCCTTGGCGAGCTTGAACAGGCGGTCGTTCTCGAGACCGAGTTCACCCAGCACCTCGGAGCACACCTTGGCCATCAACTTGGCGCGCGGATCGAAGTTCTTGTATACGCGGTGGCCGAAACCCATCAGCTTGAAGCTGTCGTCCTTGTCCTTAGCACGCTTGATGTACTCGCCGACGCGCGAGACGTCGCCGATCTCCTCGAGCATGTTGAGGCAGGCCTCGTTCGCGCCGCCGTGGGCCGGACCCCACAGGCAGGCGATGCCGGCAGAGATGCAGGCGAAGGGGTTCGCGCCCGACGAACCGGCGAGGCGGACGGTCGAGGTCGAAGCGTTCTGCTCGTGGTCGGCGTGCAGCGTGAAGATCACGTCGAGTGCACGCACCAGCACCGGGTTCGGCTCGTACGACTCGCACGGCGTGCCGAACATCATGTGCATGAAGTTGGCGGTATAGCCGAGATCGTTGCGCG
Organism: Thauera phenolivorans; assembly: GCF_001696715.1. Lineage (GTDB taxonomy): Bacteria > Pseudomonadota > Gammaproteobacteria > Burkholderiales > Rhodocyclaceae > Thauera > Thauera phenolivorans. Next base: position 510,896 of record NZ_MBFM01000002.1, read on the forward strand.
GGTACATGAAGGGCTCGCCCTTGTTGTACTTGTAGGCCATCGCGACGATCGTGGGCAGCTTGGCGATCAGCCGGTTGATCGAGATGCTGCGGTGCTCGGCGTCGGAGAAGTCCATCGCGTCATGGTAGAAGGCCGACAGCGCGCCGACCACGCCGACCATGACCGCCATCGGGTGCGCGTCGCGGCGGAAGCCCGAGTAGAACTTGGTCATCTGGTCGTGCAGCATCGAGTGACGCTTGATCAGGTTCTCGAACTCGGTTTTCTCGGTCGCGTTGGGCAGCTCACCGTTCTTCAGCAGGTAGGCGACCTCGAGGAAGTTGCACTGCTCGGCAAGCTGCTCGATCGGGTAGCCGCGATAGAGCAGCTCGCCCTTGTCGCCGTCGATGAAGGTGATGCTCGACTTGCAGCTGGCGGTCGAGAGGAAACCGGAGTCGTAAGTGAACAAGCCGGTCTTCCCGCCCAGGGTGCGAATGTCGATCACATCGTTGCCGTGCGTGCCGGTCATCACCGGGAATTCGACGGTCTTGCCGTCGACGTTCAGCGTAGCCTTGCGTTCAGTGTTCATGAATTCTCCTCTTCCTCTACGTTCCGTTTGCATGTTTGTGCTGCGGCGATTCGGGAACGAGCTGCCGTGTCAGGTCTGACGCAGCAGGCTCACCATCTCTTTCCAACGCTCGTTCTCGCACGGCTTGCTGCCGTTGACCATGGCCCAGATGTCATAGTCGTCGCTACGCAGCAGGTCATCGAGGTCCGCCAGCTGATCCTCGTCGAGACGATCGAAGTGACGCTCGAGAAAGCGCGCGAAGACCAGATCGAGCTCGAGCAGAGCCCGACGACACTGCCAGCGCACGCGTCCCCGATTGATGCTCATCGTTTGCACGCTCACTCAGACCGCACGTCGGACCATCATGTCCTTGATCTTGCCGATCGCGCGGGTCGGGTTCAGATTCTTCGGACAGACGTCGACGCAGTTCATGATGCTGTGGCAGCGGAACAGCCGGTACGGATCCTCGAGGTCGTCGAGGCGCGCGGCGGTGTCCTGGTCGCGGGTGTCGGCAAGGAAGCGATAGGCATTGAGCAAGCCGGCCGGACCGACGAACTTGTCCGGGTTCCACCAGAACGACGGGCAGGAGGTCGAGCAGCAGGCGCACAGGATGCACTCGTACAGACCATTGAGCTCCTCGCGCTCTTCCGGGGTCTGCAGCCGCTCGCGCTCGGGCGCGGGGTCGTTGTTGACCAGGTAGGGCTTGATCGAGTGGTACTGCTTGAAGAACTGCGTCATGTCCACGATGAGGTCGCGGATCACCGGCAGGCCCGGCAGCGGGCGAAGCACGATCGGCTGGGCCACGTTGTCGACGTCGGTCAGGCAGGCCAGGCCGTTCTTGCCGTTGATGTTCATGGCATCGGAGCCGCACACGCCTTCGCGGCAGGAGCGGCGGAACGACAGGGTGTCGTCCTTGGTCTTGAGCCGCACCAGGGCGTCGAGCAGCTTCTTGTCGGACGGCTCGAGCTCGACCGAGATGTCCTGCATGTACGGCTTCTCGTCCTTGTCCGGATCGTAGCGATAGATCTTGAATTGAACGGTACGCTTGATCATTTGTTCTCTTCTCCCGCGCTCAGTAGGTGCGCTTGGCGAGCGCGATCGGCTCGACGTCGTCCGACATCGGCTTCAGGTTCACCGGCTTGTAGTCGAGACGATTGCCTTCGCTGAACCACAGGGAGTGCTTCAGCCAGTTCTCGTCGTCGCGGCCGTTCGGATGTTCGGCGGTGTCGGGCGCATCGTCGCGCACGTGGGCGCCACGCGATTCCTTGCGCGCCTCGGCGGAGATCATCGTCGCCTTCGCCACCTCGATCAGGTTGTCCAGCTCGAGCGCCTCGGTGCGCGCGGTGTTCCAGACCTGGGACTTGTCCTTGATCTCGGTGTTCTTGGCCTGCTCGGCAACTTCCAGGATGCGCTGCACGCCTTCCTTGAGCAGATCGTTGAAGCGGAACACGCCGGCATGCTTCTGCATGGTGCGCTGCATCGCCAGGCGAACGTCGTGTACCTGGGTACCGTTCTTCTGGTTCTCGAGGCGGTTCAGGCGGGCGAGCGAGACGTCGGCGGCGTCGGCCGGCAGCGGCTTCAGGCGCAGGTTGCCTGACTGCAGATCCTCGACCACGGTCTCGCCGGCCGACTTGCCGAACACCAGCAGGTCGAGCAACGAGTTGGTGCCGAGGCGGTTGGCGCCATGCACGGAGGCGCAGGCGCACTCGCCGGCGGCGTAGAAACCGACCACCGGGGTGTTCGGGTTGCCATCCTTCGGCACCACCACCTGCCCCTTGAAGTTGGTCGGAATGCCGCCCATCTGGTAGTGGCAGGTCGGCACCACCGGGATCGGCGCCTTGATCGGATCGACCCCGGCGAACTGGATCGAGATCTCGCGGATGCCGGGCAGCCGCTTCATGATGGTCTCGGGCGACAGGTGGGTGATGTCGAGCATCACGTGGTCCTTGTCCGGACCGCAGCCGCGACCTTCGTTGATCTCGGTCACCATCGAGCGCGAGACGACGTCACGCGAGGCCAGATCCTTCAGGTTCGGGGCGTAGCGCTCCATGAAGCGCTCGCCGCTGCTGTTGCGCAGTATGCCGCCTTCGCCGCGCACGCCCTCGGTGATCAGCACGCCCGCGCCGGCCACGCCGGTCGGGTGGAACTGCCAGAACTCCATGTCCTCGAGCGGGATGCCCGCACGCGCGGCCATGCCCACGCCGTCGCCGGTATTGATGAAGGCGTTGGTCGAGGAATAGTAGATGCGGCCCGAGCCGCCGGTGGCGAAGATGGTCGCCTTGGCGTGGAAGATCGACACCTCGCCGGTTTCCATCTCGAGCGCGGTCACGCCCACCACGTCGCCGTCGGCGTCGCGGATCAGGTCGAGCGCCATCCACTCGACGAAGAACTGGGTGTTGGCGCGCACGTTGCGCTGGTAGAGCGCGTGCAGCATGGCGTGACCGGTACGGTCGGCGGCGGCGCAGGAGCGCATCACCGGTGCCTGGCCGTAGTTCATCGAGTGGCCGCCGAACGGACGCTGGTAGATCTTGCCGTTGTCGGTGCGGTCGAACGGCATGCCGTAATGCTCGAGCTCGATGACGACTTCGTTCGCCTTCTTGCACATGAACTCGATCGCATCCTGGTCGCCCAGCCAGTCCGACCCCTTGACGGTGTCGTACATGTGCCAGTGCCAGTTGTCCTCGGTGGAGTTGCCGAGCGAGGCCGCCACGCCACCCTGCGCCGCCACGGTGTGCGAGCGGGTCGGGAAGACCTTGGACAGCACGGCCGTCTTCAGGCCGGATTCGGAAAGTTGCAGGGCCGCGCGCAGGCCGGCACCGCCGGCGCCCACGATGACCGCATCAAAGGTACGCTTCGCGACGTTCACGCTTACAGCCTCCAAAGAATCTGGGCCACCCAGCCGGCGTAGCCGACGAGCAGGAAGAGGGTGACCAGGTGCAGCGCGAGGCGCACACCGGTCGGCTTGATGTAGTCCATCCAGATGTCCCGCACGCCGATCCAGGCGTGGTAGAACAGCGCGAGGAAGAACAGGAAGGTGAAGAACTTGAACAGGCCGCCGGAGAACATCCCCGACCAGGCCTCGTAGCTGAACTCGGGCAGCATCAGCGCGGCGACGCCGAAGATCAGCGAATAGATGACCATCCAGACGGCGGTGGCGCGCTGGGCGATCCAGTCACGCAGGCCGTAATGGGCACCGACGACGATGCGTTGCTTCACCATAGTTTCACCCCGATCAGCACGGTGAGCACCAGGCTCACGATAAACACGAGGCGCGCGGACTGGCGCGCCGGCTGGAGATCGCCGCCGATGTGCAGATCGAGCAGCAGGAAGCGGATGCCGGCACAGAAGTGGTGCAGGTAGGCCCACAGCAGGCCGAGCAGGAGCAGCTTGACCAGGAAGTTGTCCACCACCGCGGAGAAGGTGGCGAAGGTCTCCGGGGAGCCGAGACTGCGGTCGAACAGGTAGAGCAGGAAGGGCAACAACAGGAACAGCCCCGCCCCGCTGATACGGTGAAAGATCGACACGATGCCCGGCAACGGCAACCGGATCTCGTTCAGGGCCAGGTACTTAGGCCTCTGCTTGCGCACTGTCACATCCGACATTTAAGACTCCCCTATCAAGCGCGGCCGATCCGCCGCGGACTCCCAAAATCGCGTAATTATAAGTCTCGAGGCCCGGTCCGGCGCGCTCAGGAACGCTCAATTGAGCTCGTTCAGATAAAAATGTTCTGCAGTCGAATACAGCCCGCGCCGCCACTCGACCGGTTTGTCGCCATAGGTATAGGTGAGGCGCTCGACCGACAGCAGCGGCGTACCCTCGGCGACATTCAGGACGTCGGCGGTCGAGCGGTCGGCCGCGACGGCGCGGAGACGCTCCTGGGCGCGGATCATGCGCAAGCCGTAGCGCGCCTCGAACAGGCTGTAGAGCGAGCCGTTCCAGCCCTGGAGAACCTCCATCGTCAGGCCGGGAAAGACCTCCCCGGAGAGATAGAGCTCGTCGATGACGACCGGCTTCTGCTTGAAGCGCAGCAGGCGGCGCACGATGATGATCGGCGCCCCCGGCTCGATGCCCAGCATGCGCGAGGCCTCCTGCCCTGCCCGTGCCTTCCAGCAATCGAGCGGCTCGCTGCGCGGATGCGAAAGATCGCCATCCATCGGCACGAGGCGCAGGAAACGGAACAGCGCGCGCGGGTCGCTATGGGAGGCGACGAAGGTGCCCTTGCCCTGCTTGCGCACGAGGAGATTCTCGGCGGCCATCTCGTCGATCGCCTTGCGCACGGTACCCTGCGATACGCTGAAGCGCAGCGCGAGTTCCTGCTCGCTCGGAATCGCCTGACCCGGGCGCCATTCCCCTGCCTCAAGCGCCTGAAGGATCAGGGCCTTGATCTGGCGGTAGAGCGGGCTGAAAGTGGGGGATTCCTGAGCCATGGGCGGCATTGGATCACAAAAATCGCGATAGGTCTACGAGTTGTCTTATGTCTTATATAAGACATAAGTTCATTATTGACAGTCGGTGTGCCGGCCCTTAACATTCTCGCGCTTCGCAGGGACGCGACGAGCAGCCGCGCCTCGTACCCGAGGCGCAGTCCTCACATCGTTGCGCTTACACCAAGACGTCTTCTTCCAAGGAGTATTGAAATATGAGCAAAGCTCCCATGCGCGTCGCCGTGACCGGCGCCGCCGGCCAGATCGGCTACAGCCTGCTGTTCCGCATCGCCAGCGGCGAAATGCTCGGCAAGGACCAGCCGGTCATCCTGCAGCTGCTCGACCTGCCCCAGGCCCAGAAGGCCGTCAAGGGCGTCATGATGGAACTCGAGGACTGCGCCTTCCCCCTGCTGGCCGGCATGGTCGCCACCGATGACCCGAACGTCGCCTTCAAGGACGCCGACGTCTGCCTGCTGGTCGGTGCCCGTCCGCGCGGCCCCGGCATGGAACGCGCCGACCTGCTGACCGCGAACGGCGCCATCTTCACCGTCCAGGGCAAGGCGATCGCCGAGAACGCCAAGGAAGACGTCAAGGTGCTGGTCGTCGGCAATCCGTGCAACACCAACGCCTACATCGCGCGCGCCGCCGCGATCAAGGTCGGCCGCACCAACCCGGCCAACTACCACGGCATGCTGCGTCTCGACCACAACCGTGCCCTGTCTCAGCTCGCCAATCGCACTGGCCGCCCGGTGTCCTCGCTGAAGAAGATGGTCGTGTGGGGCAACCACTCGCCCTCGATGTACGCCGACTACCGCTTCTGCGAGTCGAACGGCGACAGCGTCAAGGACCTGGTGAACGACCACGCCTGGAACAACGACGTCTTCCTGCCCACCGTCGGCAAGCGCGGCGCGGCGATCATCGAGGCGCGCGGCCTCTCCTCGGCCGCCTCGGCCGCCAATGCCGCGATCGACCACGTGCATGACTGGGTGCTCGGCTCGGACGACTGGGTCACCATGGGCGTGCCTTCCGATGGCTCCTACGACATCCCCGAGGGCGTCATCTTCGGCTTCCCGTGCGAGTGCAAGGACGGCCAGTACAAGATCATCCAGGGCCTCGAGATCGACGAGTACTCGCGAGGCAAGATCAACGCCACCCTCAAGGAACTCGAGGAAGAGCGCGCGGCCGTCGCCGACATGCTGAAGTAAGCGGGACGAGGCATTCGCCCGGGTCACCGGGTGCAACGGGTCGGGGGTAGAATCCCCCGGCCCGTTTTCTTTTGTCCATTGCGTTTCGAGGAGAGTCCAGGATGGCGCTGCATCCCGACGAGGTCCTGTTGGCCGGCGAAAAGCCGTTCCCCGCCCTGCCCGCGGTCGACCACTACGCCGGCTCGCAAAAGATGATGCTCAAGGCGCTCTCGATGCAGCAGGTCATGGGGCCGATCTTCGACCTCACCTGCGACTGCGAGGACGGCGCACGCGCCGGCGCCGAGACCGAACACGCGCAGATGGTGGTGGCGATGGTCAACAGCCCCGACAACCACTTCGGCCGCGTCGGCACCCGCATCCACGACATCACCCACCCGCACTGGGAGCGCGACCTCGAGATTCTCATCGGCGGTGCCGGCGAGCGCCTCGCCTTCGTCACCTTGCCCAAGGTGCGCTCCGCCGCCGACGCCGCGACCCAGATCGCCGCGCTGCGCCGCATCGAGACCGCCAGCGGTCTCACCCGCCAGCTGCCGGTGCACGTGTTGATCGAGACCCACGGCGCGCTGCGCGAGGCCTGGGAGATCGCCGCGCTCGACGGCGTCGAGTCGCTCGACTTCGGCCTCATGGACTTCGTCTCCGCCCACCATGGCGCCATTCCCGGCTCGGCGATGAAGAGTCCCGGCCAGTTCGAGCATCCGCTGATCGTGCGCGCCAAGGCCGACATCGCCGCCGCCGCGCTCGCCAATGGCGTCATCGCCTCGCACAACGTCACCACCGAGCTGCGCGACATCACCGTGATCCGCGCCGACGCCGAGCGCGCGCGCAGCGAGTTCGGCTACCTGCGCATGTGGAGCATCCACCCCAACCAGATCCTGCCGATCGTCGCCGCGATGCGTCCCGATTTTTCCGAGGTCGAGGAAGCGGTCGAGATCCTGTGCTCGGCGCAGGACGGCGAATGGGGCCCGATCCAGCACAACGGCCGCCTCCACGACCGCGCCTCGTTCCGCTATTACTGGGAGCTGCTGCAGCGCGCCCGCCAGACCGGCATGGAGCTGTCGGAGGACGTCGTGCAACGGTTCTTCTCGCGCTGAGGCAAAGGCCGGACGGCCGCCGCCGCACACCTCACTGCGGATCTTCGGCACTGGCCATCGCCGGCGCGCTGTGGCGTAATGCGCTCCTCTCCCTTTGCAACGACCTTCGCCCATGATCCCGCTCTCGATCCTCGACCTCTCCCCGATCACCGTCGGCAGCACGCCGGCGGAGTCGCTCGCGCACAGCCGCGACCTCGCCCAGCACGCCGACCGCTGGGGCTACAACCGCTACTGGCTCGCCGAGCACCACAACATGACCGGCATCGCCAGCGCCGCGACCTCGGTGGTGATCTGCCACATCGCCGGCGCCACCGAGCGCATCCGCGTCGGCGCCGGCGGCATCATGCTGCCCAACCATGCGCCGCTGGTGATCGCCGAACAGTTCGGCACGCTCGAAAGCCTGTTCCCGGGACGCATCGACCTCGGCCTCGGGCGCGCGCCCGGCACCGACCAGCGCACCGCGCATGCGCTGCGCCGCCACCTCGCCGGCAGCGACGAAAGCTTCCCGCACGACGTGCTCGAGCTGCAGCACTACTTCAAGCCGGCCGAGCCCGACCAGGCGGTGCGCGCGGTGCCCGGCGCCGGCCTCGAGGTGCCGCTGTGGCTGCTCGGCTCGAGCACCTACAGCGCCGAGCTCGCCGCCCACCTCGGCCTGCCCTTCGCCTTCGCCTCGCATTTCGCGCCGCGCATGCTGATGCGCGCGATCGACGTCTACCGGAGCCGCTTCAAGCCGTCGGAAGTGCTCGACGAACCCTACGTGATGGTGGGGGCCAACGTCGTCGCCGCCGACACCAACGAGGAAGCCGAGTACCTGCTGAGCTCGGCGCGCAAGCGCTTCGCCAACATGGCGCGCGGCGTGCGCGGCCAGCTCGAGGCCCCCTCGCGCGACATCGAGAAGGAGTTCGGGCCGGGCGAGCTCGGCTACGCCGACGAGGCGCTCTCGTGTTCCGCGGTGGGTGACCCGGCGGCGGTGCGCGCCGGCCTCGAGCACATCCGGGCCGAAACCGGCGCCGACGAGCTGATCCTCGCCGGCCAGATCTTCGACCATCAGGCGCGCCTGCGCTCCTACGAGATCGCTGCCGAGGTCTGGGGCCTGAAGGCCGCCTGATTGCCGCTGATCCCTGCTCGGCGCGGCGCGGCCGATGCCCTCTGTAGGCGCCCTGCCCCCAGGGCGATGACGGCGGACATCGCCGGCACGTCATGCGGTTGCCCTGCGGCTGTCTTCCCCAAGCGCGGCGGTGATCGCGGTGGCGAGCGCTTGCGCCGCCGGCGGATGGAAGCGAAAGAACAGCTCGGGCTCGACCAGCTCGAGCTCCATCAGGCGCAGCCCGCCGTCGGCGCCGCGGACGACGTCGACCCGCGCATACACCGGCGCCGACGGACAGGCGGCGACCGCCGTCTCGGCAAAGACGCACTCCTCGACGCTGGGAAGGTGGGCATGCACGCTGCCGCCGTGGTCGTCCTGCACGCGAAAGTCGCCCGCGCGCGGGGTCTTGCGCACCGCGTGGGTGGTGCGTCCGGCGATCACCACCAGCGACAGCTCGCCCTCGTCGAGGATGGCCGGCTCGAAGGCCTGCACCATCATCGCCTCGGCCGCCACGCAGCGCGCGAAAAGCGCCTCATGTGCGTCAAGCCGCTCGCGGCGCACCCGGTGCGTCAGCCGCGCCGCGCCCGACACCACCGGCTTGAATACCGCTTCCGTCCAGCCGCACGCGTCCATCACCCCGGCCAGCGTCGCCGCCTCGCCGCGCTCGACGAAGCGGGTGGGCACGATCGCCACGCCTTGTCGCCCCAGCTCGCCGAGGTAGCGCTTGTCGATGTTCCAGCGGATCAGATCGGCTGGGTTGAACAGCCGGGTGCACGCCGAGACGCGTCCGAGCCACGACGAGAACTCGGCAAAGCGGTCGAAGTAGTCCCAGGTGCTGCGAAACAGCGCGCTGCGACAGCGCCGCCAGTCCACCGTGGGATCGGACCACGGCCGGCGCGCCGCGACCAGACCCTGGGCCGCGAGCGCCTCGGCCAGCAAGCCCTCCTCGCGCGCGATCTGCCCCTGATACCAGTCAGCCGGATCGGGATCGCGGTAGCGCTCCTCGGTGAGGATGAGGACGTCGATGGCGGGGGCGGTCATCACACTGCGAATGGCGGAGGAACGGCCGCCGATTCTAGCAGGCGCGAGCGCCCCCCTCGGGGCGAACCCCGGACGGGCTCAGGCGCGCCGCCAGAAGAACACCAGCCGCTGCCACCACGGCTGGGGGTGGCGGCGCGCGGCCAGGTGCGACGGCATCTCCTCCGCGCCATTCAGGCCGCGCAGCATGGTCGCGGTCACGCCCTGATACAGCGCCAGCCAGGCCTCGCGCCGTTCGGGGGTGAAGCGGTCCTGCAGGCCCTGTTCGAGCGTCCAGATCAGGGCCTCGCCTACCGGGGCGAAATGCGCGGCATCGACGCCATAGGCGCGATGCCGGCGTCCCAGATCCTCCAGCGCCTGCTGCAGACGGTCCGGGTGCCGAAGCAGGCTGATCGCGGTCGTCAGCACCGCCATCAGCTTGCGGCCCTGCTCCTCGATGTCACCCTTGAAAAGGGGCGCGAGCTCGGGCGCGATCTCGAACAGCCGCTCGTAGAACAGCTTGCCGGCAAGCCCGGCGATCGGTCTCACTTCGGCATAGGATTGTTCTACCAAGGCAATCTGTGCGGGGGTCATGGCGGTGTCCTCGTGAAGGGGGTCGTTCGTTGTTATGCGCCCGCCATGATTGGGCAATTCGCCTCCGGTTCATGTGACGTGGTTCTCACCCGCTAGAAACGGCTGCGGTCGATCCCGTACTTCTTCAGCAGCTTGCCGAAGGCGCGCCGCTCCTTGCCGGCGTGCTGGGCGGCGAGCGAGACGTTGCCGCGGGTGAGCGCGATCGCCTGCTCGAGGTAGTCGCGCTCGAAGCGCGCGATGACCTCAGCCTTCGCCAGCTTCATGTCCATGCCGCTGAAGTCGATCCGGCGCTCCTGGTCCCGCGCGCCGCCCGCGCGGGCGACCGCCGGCGGCGCCAGGCTCACCACGCCCGCCTCGGCGAGCAGGAACTGGCGGTGCACCACGTTCTCCAGCTCGCGCACGTTGCCCGGCCAGTCGTGGGCGAGCGCCGCGGCCTTCGCCGCCTCGCTCAGCCGCGGTTGCGGCCGGCCGTACTCGTGCGCGAATCGGGCGAGGAAATGCTCGATCAGCAGCAGCACGTCACCGCCGCGCCGGCGCAGCGGCGGCAGCTCGATCGCCATGATCGCGAGGCGGTAGTAGAGGTCATGGCGGAGCTGCCCGCCGCGCACCAGCTCGCCGAGATCCTGGTTGCTCGCGGCGATCACCCTCACATCGGCGCGAAGCTCTTCATGCCCGCCGAGCGGACGGTAGCGGCCGTCCTGCAGGAAGCGCAGCAGCGCCACCTGGCCCTTCAGCGACAGGCACTCGATCTCGTCGAGGAACAGCGTGCCGCCCTCGGCGCTCGCGATCAGGCCGCGCTGGCGCTCGCGCGCGTCGGTGAAGGCGCCGCGCCCATGGCCGAACAGCTCGTTCTCCATCAGGTTGTCCGGGAGCGCGCCGCAATTGACCGGCACGAAGGGTTTGAAGCGGCGGTCGCCGAGGTAGTGCAGCGCCCGCGCCACCAGTTCCTTGCCGGTGCCGGTCTCGCCCTGGACGAGGACGTGGGCGGAGGTTTCGGCGAAGCGGCGGGTCAGCCGCAAGGCCTCGGCGAAAACGGGTGAGCGCCCAAGCAGCCCCAGCCCGACCAGCATCTCGTCGGTTCCAGCCTGCTTGCGTTCTGTCTCCCGCTCGGATCGATCCGACGGGGCTTCTCGGTTTCCCCCGCTTCCGGACATGGCCCCCCCGCTTCTCGTGCGCCCTGGACGGACGCCAACGCGCGCTTTTCCCGACCGACCTGCCCCACGGGGCAGGTGCGATTACCCAATGCGAGCACCCTGATTCAATGTGGAATATGCTTTCCCCAAGGTCAAGGCGCTTTACACAGCGCCTTGACTCCATCCGGCCCTGTTCACGCGCATGGGTGCACGACAGGTGTTGCGCGCGACTTGCAGTCTCGGCACGGCGGGTCTTGAATCAAGCAAAGGAGGGCAAGCATGCAGGCGACCCTGTCCAGATCCCGGGATAGAGAAACGGCGCGGCCGGGCGCTGGGCGATCCGTTCAAGACGGTTCGCCCAGCCGGAAGGGCATGCCGATCTTCCTGAGTGCAACCGGCACTGCGTCCGAGCGCGCTGCCGAGGCACGGCCGCCTGGCGCGATGACGTATCCGCACGCGGCTGCGATCCAGGCCGCGACCGGTCTCGCCATTCCGGGCGTGTCGATCCACGACCGGGCCGGTTGTGCCAGGCTTGGCGTTACGGCTTTCACCGACGGCGAGGTGAGCCACTTCGCCACCCCGACGCCCGCGCTTCATGTCGCGGCCCACGAAGCCGCACACCAGCTCCAGCATGCGGGGCGCACCCGCGATGCGGGGATGGGCGCCGAGCCGCACGCCCACGCGGTCGCCGATGCCGTCGTCTCGGGCACCAGCCCGCGTCCGCTGCTCGGCGCACGAGGCAGCAGCGTGGCGCCCGCCTTGCGGCCCTATACCGAGATACCGGCCGCCACGCAGACCGCGACGAGCCAGTGGATGATCGGTAGCGACGCGCGCGTTGCCGACAACGGGCTCGCGGTCACTTCGGTTACCGACCGCCACGTGTGCTATGCCGACCCCGCCCTGATCGCGTCGGCAGACCTGATCCTGCGGGCGAAGCAGTCCGGCGTCCGGCTGCGCCCGGGCGCCGCCGGCCCGAGCGGATCCGCGCCCGACGGCAGCGGGGTCAGATCGACGGTCGAATGCATCGCCCAGGTGCGCTCGGCCACCGCCGGCGGCGAGGTGTGGAGCGACTGCGGGCGCATGTCGCGCGAAGTGCAGGGGATCGCCGGCACCGACACGCCGGCGCGCGGCATCTACCGCGACGGCGGTGGAACCGAGCGCGAGACGAGCCCGGGCGGGACGACGAGCATCCGCGACGAGGTCCTCGTCGGGGCCGGCCTGGGCGCGGATCCGGCGTCCGCACGGGCGGCCTACGAGGCGATGGATCCGGCCGCGCGCGATGCGTTCGCCCAGGCGCACGGCCTCGACCGACATGCCGCGCCGAACGTCGGCGAGTCCTACATGTCGGTGCGCAACGATGCGCTCTCCACCGCCGGCTTCAACTTCCATTGGGGCGGCGTGATCCTCGTCGCCGGCGGCGACCGCGTCACCTTCGAGAACTTCGCCCGCCCGGGCACGACCTACGGCACGCGCAACCTGCTGTGGTACTTCGACATGTACGGGCCGCCGTCCAAGGCCGGTCAGACCTGGCACGAACGCTGGGCGGAGGGCACGGGACGCGAAGGCGTCGGCGTCGGTGCGCCGGGCATGGGCAGCATGACCATCCCCACCCGGACCTCGGCCGACCCGTCCGCCTACACGCCGGGAACGCCGGCGCTGAGTACCGCCGACCTGATCACCCGCCGCGCGGCGGCGACCCAGGAAGGCGAGCGAATGGCGCTCGACGCCGAGTTGCGCACGCGCTGGATCAGGGTCACCGTCGAAGTCGTCAGTGCGCAGGAGAGCACCGATGAGGTCTATGTCCGTGCCGCGCATGGCGGCCGCTCGCGCGAGACGGGCGCGCTGGACATGCGCGGCGGCGACCGCAACACCTTCTGGATTCCACTCAGCGCGCTGGTGCCGGTGAGCGGCACGATCAGCGTCAAGGTCTACGAATCGGATGTGATCTGGGACGATCTCATCTCGGACATCGACCTGCGGAACGGCCCGGTGAGCGACAACCGACCCAGGGACGACGCCGAATACCACACTACCGCCGAGTTCGACCGCTAGCGCGCAGCCACCGGAACGCACCATGAATCACACCCCGCCGACCTGCTCCACGCTGGCCGCCTGCAATGCGCGGGACGGCGAGCGGATCGTGGTGGCAGGCCTCTACTGCCACTTCCCGGATGTGCCGGGCATCGACTATTCGGCCGCGCCGCGCGCGGTGCGCATCGAACTCGAGGATGGCCTCGGTCCGTTCCTCGATCCCTTCTGGAGCCCGAAAGCGATTCGCCCGCAGGCCGAGATTGCGCGCTTCCTCGGCAAGCCGGTACGCGTGACCGGGCGCTATCACAGGAACATGCCCCGCAACCCCGACGACCCGCCCCAGGCGTCGGCGATGGGCGGGCCCTGTATCGAAGTCGAGTCGATCGAGCCGGCGCGCTAGCGGCCTGAGGAGGCGAAGGCGGTCAGTGTGCCGGTCGCGGCCGCCGCGGCAGCACGCTTCGATGCAATACGGCCGGACGCGAGCGCCTGTGCTTCAATAGGGCGACTCCCTGCCACACCTTCCTCGGCGTGTGCCCCATCGCGCCACCACCCCGGGAGCAGGCCGCAACGCGACGACCGCCAACGCAGGAGGAGCGGGCATGAATCTGGAAACGAGGGTCTACGCCACCACGCAGGGTTGCCACGACCGCGACGCCGCGGTGGCGCTGATGCGCACCCTGGGGCAGCACATCCGGGAGATCGCCTCACGGCGGCCGGGGCTGGGCTGGCAGGTGATCGCCTTCGCCAACGAGGAGGACATCGAGGATTTCGACGTTCCGACCGAATTCACCGATCGCGCCACCGGCGGCCGTCTGCCGGCACTGAACGTGAATGTCACCTACGACCTCGACGTCGCCCCCGCCGGCGACCCGGAGCTCGACGCCGTGCTCGAGACCTTCGGCCTGATCCGTGTCGCCACCCTGCCCGACGATGCCTAGGGCGCAGGCCGCAGCAAGCGGATCAGCACGTCGCGCGTGGTCTCGCCCGGGCGCGGATATTCCGCACGTACGATGCGGCCGTCGCGATCGAAGATCGTGATCGGTTCCCGGCTGTCCCGGGTGTAGACGATCTGCATGTCGTCCCCGAGCACCAGGCGCATCTGCCGCTGATCCACCTCGATCTGCGCGCCCCCCGGCGCCGAACGGCGCGGTGCGCCGCGCAGCGCCCCCATCGTCCCACCGGCTTCGAAGCCCAGCGTCTCGCGCATCCAGTGCACATCGAAGCGGACGCCGGGATCGGTGCGTGCCAGCGGCTGCAGCACCTGGTCGCGCAGCGCACTGGCGGTCGTCCCACCCATGTACGAATCGACGATCGCGATCCGGCTCGCCCCCTCGCGATCGATCAGCGCGCGGAACTCCGCCTGCATCGCCGGTCCGTCGAACTTCTTGCCCGCCGCATCGAGATGCACCGCCATGTGGCGCACGCGCGGCCCGAGGACGGCGTCCCCGCTGCCCACCACGTCGGCGAGGAAGGCGCCACCCTGCTCCATGCCGACGATGATGTCGGGGTTCTCGCTGCGCAGCGTGGTGATCAGGTCGGCAAACGCGCGCTGGTTCTCGCCCAGCACCGTATCGAGCACGAAGCCTTCCAGCTCGCCGCGTTGCTCGGCGCCGTGCGGCGTGCGCAGGCTCCCGATCACGCCCTGGCGCTCCGCCCGGGTCGTTCCCGGCGTCTCGATCAGGCCGGCGAGCTCGGCCAGACGCGCGGTGAGCTCCGCCGAGACGGCGCGCTCGACGAACAACATCGGCGCCTGCCCCTCGATCTCCGCCACCACGGTACGCCGCCCGCTCGCATCCACCGAATCGGACACCGACGCCCCGAGTTCAACCAGCCGCTCCACCAGCGGCTCGGTCGCGCCGGCCTCGTAGGTATAGAGGTTGGCGCCGCCTGCCCGCTGCAGCCCGACGCGCTCGGCCACGCCCAGCGTGCGCGCCAGCAGTTCGCCCCCCACCGCGGCGCGGTCGATGGCGCGATCGGCGAGTGCGCTGCGCAGTTCGGCGATCCCGATGGCGGGATCATTGCGCACCTCCTCGACCAGATCACGCATGCGCGCATTGAGCGCCTCGGCCTCCGCCCGCAGCTCGGCCGTCACGTTCGCGTCGTCGCCGCGACCCGCGGCCAGTTCGGCCGCGAAGCGGGTGCGCAGTTCGGTGCGCGCGAGCTCGATGGCGGCCACCCGCGCGCCGTAGCGTGCGTTGAAGTTCTCCAGCGCGCGCAGTTGGCGGTGGCTGTGGATCGCCCGCGTGACCGCACGCGAAGCCACCGCGATGCCCGCGAGCATGACGAGGTTCTGGACCGACATGATCGCGATCTCGTCAGCGTCGGGCCAGCGCCCCTCCTCCAGGCGGAAGTGCAGCACACCCCAGCCGCTGAGCACCCCGTACGCCGCCGTGTGCGTCGCCACGCCGGTCAGCGCGGCGAGGTCGCGCGCGCCGAGGAAGCTGCGGATGCCCGAGCCCATCGCCCGCAGCACGGAAAACAGGCCGATGTTGAGCGCCAGATCGAGCAGGAAGGGAATGCGCGGCGGCGGGGCGAAGACGCCCGACAGCCCGCGGCTCACCGTGGTGAAGGTCAGCGCCTCGATCGCCACCGACCCGGCGACGGCGGTGGTGGAGGCGCCCGGCCCGGCGACCAGCGCCCCGGCGCCCGCCGACAACACGGCGGCGGTGAGTACGATCCCCATCCCCACCAGCATCGCCGAGGCGCCGATGAAAAGCGGAATCGCACGGTAGAAGCGCTCGACCGCAGGGTCGGACTGGTGGCGCTCGAGCCGCTCGCGCAGATCCTCGACATCACCCGCATAGGCTGCATCGCGCATCGCCTGGCAGCGAAGCAGGATCGCATTGACGTCCTCGTAGGCGCCGAGAATGACGTTACCGCCGCCGACCAGGGCTTCCCATACCCGCAGCGCCCGCTCCCAGTCCCCGATCGCCGCGATGCTGTACTGCAGCAAGGCAGCGTTGTCGGCGAACTCGGCCGCCCGTACGTCGAGCTCGGGCTCGCCGTGCTCGCGTGCCGCGGCCAGCGCATGCGCCTCGGCCTCGAGCGGCCCCAGCCGATCCCGCACCCATTCGACCCAGGCCACCATCTCCTGCGAGTAGCCTTCGGTCAGCGTGTACCCGGCGTGACGGTGAGCGAGGATGCCGAGGTCGACTTCGGTCAACGCGCGCGGCAGGGCGGCCCCGAGGGCCTCGGCAATCGACAGCTTCTCGAGCGCGTCCTCATCCATGCCCGCCGCCAGCGCGGCCAGATACGCCTCGCGCACGCGGCCGGTCAGCTCCACGTAGGGCGGGCTCGCGGCGCCGAGCACGCTCATGTCGGCGTAGGTGGCGAGCATCACCCCCAGGTTGTCCAGGGTACGCGCGCAGCGCTCGGTTACTT
The DNA here is from genome assembly GCF_001696715.1 of Thauera phenolivorans. Classification (GTDB taxonomy): domain Bacteria; phylum Pseudomonadota; class Gammaproteobacteria; order Burkholderiales; family Rhodocyclaceae; genus Thauera; species Thauera phenolivorans. The sequence goes on from NZ_MBFM01000002.1 coordinate 527,403, forward strand.
CGAGCACGATCGCGATGCGCCGCGCCGCCCACGCGGGATCGACCACGATCGTGGTGAGCGTGGCGCGCTCGATGTCGACCCGCAGCGCCAGTTGCTCCACAGCATCGAGCACATCGTCCTCGTCCACGTGCGCGGCGCGGATGCGTTCGAGCAGCAGATCGAGCAGCCGCAGGCGGTCGTCGATCTCGGCCGGCCCCAGCCCCGCCGGAATCGCGATGTCGAGCGTCGCCGCGCGGCCGCGCTCGGCCGCCGCGGTCATCACCTCCGCCGCTCGCGTGGCGCCCGCGGCCGCGCCCTCCGCGCGGCGCAGCGCGTGGTGCAGCCGGATCGCTTCCGCCCCTTCGTGTACGACGGTGATGCCGCCGGTCAGCTCGCGCTTGAGGCGGCGCAGCATCGCCCGACCCGTCTCGTCGGTGGCGAAGAGATCGAGATTGTCGTCGCGCGCCCGGCGCACGAAGGCACTCGCGACGTCGTCACGATCCCCCCAGCCGAGCTCGTCCATCACTGCGACGACGAAGCGGTAGTGATTCGGACTCATCCAGGCGAGGTCGAACAGTCGTTGTCCCAGCCCCTCTTCGTCGAGATTGCCCCACGACGTGAATCGATCGATGAGTTCGTCCGCAGAGCCGCCATCCGGAAAGCGCTGCAGGCCCCGCCGCGGCAGACGAACCTGCGGCGAGGCTCCGGACAGCGCGGCACGGTCGGCGTCACGTTCGGCCCGTACATCCGCTTGCAGCGCGGTGACTCCGCCTCGAGCATCGCGCTGTTGTGCGACGTGGGCGAGTTCGTGCGCCAGCAGCAAATGGCCGCGCACCGTGTCGGGTCGATAGGCGCCAGCGGCAAAAGCGATGTGCGATCCGACCGTAAATGCCCGTGCGCCGAGGGTGCGCGCCGCCGCCGCGGCCGGCGCCCCATCGTGGATGCGCACTGCCGCCGGATCGACACCGAGACGCTCGCGGAACACGCTCTGTTCCCTCGAGCCGAGTTCGTGCGAGTCGCCCAGCGCGAGCTTGCGGACATCCTCCTCGGGCGGCACGCCCGGTGCCGCTTCGCCCTTCATGAAGCGCGGCAGGCCGCTGCTCGCAGCCACCCCGTCAGTGACCGGGTCGGTGCCGCGAAGCTCGGCCGGCGCGGCGCGCTCCGGTGCCGGCGCCGGCGCAAGGGGGTGCTTCGCGCTCACGGTCCGGCTCCGGGCTGCAGGCCGGGCGGCACCGGCTTGCCGAGCTTGCGGTACTCGGCCGCGATCGGCACCCGAAGCGCTGCTTCATCGATCTCGGTGCCGCGCTGCCGCGCCAGCGCGGCGGCGGCGAGCACCACGTTGCGGATGTGTCCCCCCGCCAGGTCGCAGCCCGCTGCCAGCCTGTTCAGCGCCGCAATGTCGAGGCGGTGACGCTCACCGAGATGCGCCACCCACAGGGCCCGACGCTCTTCGGGGCCGGGCGAGGGAAATTCGACGATGGCGTCGAGCCGGCGGGTGAACGCGGCATCGAACCGTGCACGGCTGTTGCTGGTGAGGATGCTGATGCCCTCGAAACTTTCGATCCGCTGCAGCAGGTAGTTGGTCTGCTGGTTGGCGAAACGGTCGTTCGCATCCTTCACGTCCGTGCGCTTGCCGAACAGCGAATCGGCTTCGTCGAACAGCAGCACGACCTCGGCGTGCTCCGCGCGTGCGAACAGCTCGGCAAGATTCTTCTCCGTCTCGCCGATGTACTTGCTGGTGACCGATGCCAGATCGACCCGGTAGAGCGGCAGGCCCAGCCGCGTGGCGACCCAGCCTGCAGCGAGCGTCTTGCCGGTGCCCGAAGGGCCGACGAAGAGCGCGCGTACGCCCGGCCGATAACGCACCCGCGCCGCCGCACCCAGGGTCGCCGCAAGTTCGTCACGGAGGCGGCAGCGGGCGATCATCGTCTCCAGGGCGAGACGCGGCTCCGCCGACAGCACCAGCGCGTCGTCTGGAATGTCGTCGGGCAGCAGCTCCGCCAGCGCCCCGAGGTCCACCCCGGCGCCCGCGCGAGCCACGCGCGCGACGTGTCCCGCACACAACGGCTCCCCGTCACGCGCCGACGCCGAGCGCGCGGCCTGGGCGAGCTCGGCAATGCGGCCAGCGGCGTGGCGGTGCTCGGTCGCGAGCCGCTCTGCGTCCGCGTCTTCGCCCAGCGCCATGCGCCACAGCGTGATGCGCTCCGCCGACGACGGCATCGGAACGCGCCACTGCACGACCGCGCCGGATGCCTCGATGCTCCCGTCGAGCCCGCAAACCACGAGTACCGGTCCGTGATGACCGGCAATCGACGGCAGGCGACGACGCTCGCCGGGCGCCATCGTCAGCGGCAGGACCGGTACCAGGCCGCGCAGCCAGAGCCACGGCCCCAGCCCGCGCGGCGGCTCGCCAGTGATGAACGCGGCACGCGCCCCCAAGGCGCCCACCACCCGTGCAGCCACGGCACGCGCCTCGCTCTGCTGTCCGCTGCGCACGACCAGCACGCGCGCGCCCCCCTGCATCAGGCCTGCCGCCTGCCGCCTTGCCGTGTCCAGCACCGAAGGAGGCAAGGCCGGCATGTCCTCGACATCGAGCTCCACGCCCGCCGGCAAGCCTTCGTGACCACCGAGTGCAAGCAGCAGCGGCAAGGGTGCGGTAAGACACTGCTCGCAGAAAGGCCGACTCTCAGGACCGGACTCCAGCATGCCGTGGCGTCGTGCGGCCCCCGCGGCGAGCCGCACGAGCCCATTGGGCTCGCCGGCACGCCCGCTCAAGGTGTCGACCAGCCCCGCGGTCGGCCGCGTTTCGGCGACCGGCTGCTGCAACCAGATCAGCACGCGGGCCACCATCGGCGTGAACTCGCAGGCCTGCGCCAGCGCCAGCGCCACGCTCTCCGCGAAGCTCAGGCGGTAACGCGAGCTCAGCTCGAGCAGCAGGGCGTCGTCGGGCGGCGGCGCTTGCTGCCAGGCGGCGAGCGCGAGGCGCACCTCGCCCGCGCGCGACTCCGCGCTGAGACCGCGATCGCGCGCGAAAGCCGCTACCGCCGCCGCGCGCTGCGCCAGCCAGGCGGCCTCCGGCGTGGCTGGCGCGCCAGCCCCCTCCTCCGGCGCGAGCAGCGCCAAGGCGATCTCGGCAAGAGACAGCGAAACCCCCGGGGCAGCCTGCCCGGCGGGCCAATTCCGCTGCGGAGGTCCCGGCTGATTCATCCCCGCTCCCTGCAATAGTGGAAGCACACCACCCGCCCGAGCCACGGCACCCAGCCCGGATCCAGGTCCAGCCCCGCGCGCCGGATGCGGATGTCGGCCACATCGAGCGCGAGCCACACATCGACATGGGTGGGCGTGATCGCGACCAGGGCGCGACGCAGGACGAGGCTGGCGAGTCCGATTCCGGCCACGCCCCGCAGCCAGCGCCGGCAACGCATGAGCCAGGCGGCGAGTTCGGCATCGACCGCCGCATCGCTAGCGCTCGCCCGCGATCGCGACTGCCGCGCTGCGCGAAGCCGGCTGCCGGGCTTCGACGGCACCCCGCCTTCGACCGCCGCCGCGGTCAGGCAGCGCATGGGATCGTCGATCGGCAGGCGCAGGCGGTCGAGCACGGCGCCGAGCAGACGCGCGGCCAGCCTCGCCCGCTCGACCTCCACGCGCGCGGCCAGCCAGGCGGGAAAGCGCAGCGCTTCGAGCAGCGGCAACAGGAAGAGGAGCCCGCCAGCCGCGGTCGCCTGCAGCGCCACGCCCGACGAGGCTCGCGCTTGCGGCCAGACACCGCCTGCGCGCGGGGCTGACGGCGTCGCCGCTGCTCCGCTTCCAGGCGTCAGCGAAGCAACCCCGCCGCCCTCGCCGAGCGTCCGCGCGCGCGCCTTCGAGAGCGCCCGCGAGAGGTCCTGCATTCGACCGGTGCGTGGCCGTCGCCGCGCTCGCTGGCCGCCCGCGTCCGGCGGCAAGTCCTGGCCGGCGGCACGGCCGGCAGCCGCCGTTGCGGGACCGGCCCCGGCTGCCGTCTCCACATCGCCTCGCCCCCGCCGTGACGCCTCCCGGACGGCCACCCGGCCACCATCGATCTTCTCGTTTTCGACGCTGCCGCGCTGCCGCCTCCGTGCCCTGCCCGAGCGCGCCTCGACGCCGCGCGCGGATGCGCCCAGTCGCTGAGACCGCGTGCCTGCGCCCGGTTGCGACGATTCCGGCTCCCCTCCCTCCTCCCCCCCGCCACCGGACGCCAGCGCCGCGTGCGGCTCCGCCCGCCCCATGCGCACCCGCACCGCCTCCGCCTTGGCTCCACGTCCGGCCACCGGCGCGGGCGGGACGCCCGCGCATCCGCCCGCCAGCGCCGCGAACCAGCGCAGTCGGTCGTCCTGCGGGGAGAAAGCCTCGGCGGCCCAGGCCAGCGCCTCCCCCCAGTCTCGCGCCGCCGCGCGCGCCGGATCGGCCACGCCCAAGCCCTGCCGCGAGGCAGCCACGGCCGACCCTTGATTGGCGGCCGCGTGCGCCGGTAGCACGCGCAACAACACCGCGGCGTCGTCGGTCGTCAGCGCCGCCAGCATGCGCGGCGCGCCGCCGCCCGCCACCACCGCCTCGCACCACGGCGGCACGGCCGCCGGCGCCTCGTCACGCGCGGCGAGCGTCATCAGGATCGTGCGCAGGGCCGCGCTGGCGCCCATTCCCGGCCGATAGCCCTTCACCGCCAGCGGCCAGCACCAGGCGCGCGGCCGCTCTCCACGCAGCACGCGAGCGGCGAGCTCGCGACATGCATGCGCCGTGTCGTCGAAACGCACCGCAGCGGCCGCCTCGAGCTCGACCTCGGCCGCCCCGCCGTCCACCCGCAGCGGCGCGAGCTGCCGGCACTTCGCCTCGAGCGCCGCTGCCACCGCATGCGGGGTGGCGGCGGCACGGATGGGCGGCAATGCGATCCGCCGCACCAGCACCACCGCCGCGCCCTCGCCCGGCAGACTCGCGGTGCGCAGCGCATCCTCGAGAAGGAATTGCGCGCGCCGCGCGAGCGCCGCATCCGGCGCACGCAGCTTCAACCGCCTGACCGTGCGTTCCGCGGGCATCGATGCTCACCGCTTCGTCGAGCGCTCGCGACGCACCGCGCCCATCGCCAGCGGGCTCGCCGCGTCGACGAAATGCACCCGCGTCTCGGCGGCGAACTCGACGCGTCCGCCCTCGACCTGCACCACGGTCGCCGCGACCTCGCCCCCGCCGAGGTCATTGACCGTCGCGCGCGCGACCACCCGCTCGCCCTTGTAGAGCAGTGCCTGCATGCCGATGCGCAGCTTCGCCGGCTCGGTGACGCGGATCGGCAGGCGCAACCCCGGGACCGCGCTCGCCGGCGCCGGCAACCGGCCGGACACGATGCGGTCGATCGGCGCGTGGCTCGCCAACAGCAGGCAGATGCGCACGACGTCGTTCATCAGGCCCTCGGCCTCCGCCACCTCGGCCCGCACCTGGCCGAACAGCCAGTCGGCGGCGGCCTGCAGCTGGCGACGCTCGGCGTAGCCGATCTCGCTCCAGCGCGGCAGGCCGGCGAGATTGCGCAGGGCCGGCGCGGCGTCGAACTGCGACATGCGCTCGGCCCATTCGAGCCGGATCGCCGGCAGCACGCCGCTGAAGCCTGCGTGCAGGCAGGCCGCCACGCGCGAAATCTGGTCGAACAGCGCGGCCGCCTGGCGTGCGACCTCGCCGCGGCCGTGCTCGCCGTCGATCAGGTCGCCGAGCGAGACCACCGTCTCGGCCTCGGCGCGCGCGCCCTGCCAGCCGAGCCGGCCGAGCAGACCCGGATCGATGCGCGCCGCCGAGGCGCGCAGGCCCTGTATCGCCTGCCGCTGGCGCAGCTGCACGCTGGCGATCGCCGCGGCGAGGTCCCCTTCGCCGCCGGCGCGCGCCGGCCCCGGCGTCGCAGCCGATTTCAGCATCATCAGCTGGCCGCGCAGCTGAGCGGACTGCACCGCCTTCACCAGGGGCTCGATCCGATCGAGCCGGTCGAGCAGCGGCGGCACGCCGACGAACCAGCGGCCCGGCGCGTCGCGCAGCACCGCGAGCAGCTCGCGCAGCGCCTCGGGCGCGTCGTGGTGCTCGCGCAGGCAGGCCGGAAGCGGCGGTTCGAGCAGGCCGGGGTCGAGCGTGCGCAGCGGCGCGCGCGCGATCGCCTCGGCCTCGCGCGGACGCTGATAGGCGAGGAACTGCACCTGCTCGCGCAGCACCTGCGCGCGCCGTTCGTTGATCGCTGCAAGCCGCGCCTCCTCCTCGGCGATCAGCGCGCGCGTCACCCCAACGTCGTGGCGCGCCTCGGCGAGCGCCACTTCGATCGCGCGCAGGCGCAGCGCGAGCGTGGCGGCCTCGCCGCGCAGCGCGTCGCGCAGCTTCTGACTCGCGGCGATGGCGTTGCGGTAAAGCTTGATCCGGCCCTCGAGCTGGCGCACCAGCGCCACCGTGTTGTCGGCGAGATCGGCGCCGTCGGCGAACTGCGCCGACTCGTCCACCTTGGTGCGTCCGGGCGCACGCAGCATCAGCGGCAGCCGCCAGCGCTGCTGCAGCAGGGTGCTGAAGGGCAGGCTGCGGCGCATCCCGTTCAGCACCTGCTGCTGGGCCGGGTCGTCGCTGTCGGCATTGGGCAGGGGCCGCTCGGGGTTGTCGACCTCGCCCGCCTCGTCATAGAACAGCGCGGGGTCGCCGCGCACGCCGTAGAAATTCACCCCGTCGAACAGGCCCGCCGGCTCCCCGCCGTCGGTGGCCTGCAGCTCGTCGGCGAAAGCGATCAGGCTGCGCACCGCCTCGTAGCGGGTGGCGGTCGTGTAGTCCTTCGCCTCGGTCGCCTTCGGCGCCGCGAGCCGCTCGGCGATGCTGACGGTGCGCACCTCCGCCCGGCCGATCAGCGGCGCGGTCTCGGCGACGTCGGCCGGGGTGAAGCCGGCCCGCGCGCCCACGTCCTTCACCCCGATCACGTAGCGCGGCTCGGCCGCGGCACGCACCGCCTCCTTCGCCGCGGTGGCATCGACGTCGGCGATCCGTTCGCCGAGCTCGAGGCCGGGCAGCGCAACACGGGTGTCGATCACGCTGTCCATGCGCAGGTCGACCCGCTTCGCGCCGGTGTCGGCGATGCCGCCGAGCGTCACCCCCGCGCCGGACACGCCGCTGGCGATGTTCAGCGCACGTGGCGCCGGCGCGGCCTCGGCCGCCCGTGCCTGGGTCAGCGCCGACGCCTCCTTCAGTTCGTCGTAGAAGCCGGCGATGCGCTCGGTCGAGGCCGCCGCGGTCTCGGCCTGGGCGATCCCGGCCAGCGCTGGCGACACCGCCAGCCGGGTCGCCGCAGTACTGCCGAGCACGAGCTGGCGCACCCGGTAGATGTCGGTCTGCACCTTCAGGAAGTTGAAGTCGACCAGATCGTCGGCGCGGTCGGCGCGCCCCTTCAGGTAGGCGATGAAGCCGTCCACGCCGAGGCGGAACAGCTGGTAGCGCTCGTGCGCTGACAGGTGGGCGAGCGCGGGATCGTCATGGAGCCGGGCGAGCGCCGCGACCTGGCCGTTCGCGCCGGCCGAGGTCGGCGCCCGCAGATCGCGCGCCGACAGGAACTGCCAGTGCCCGCGCGCCGTCGTGCGCGGTGGCAGGCTGCCGGCGAACCACTCGCGTTCGGTCGGCGCGGCGTTCGCGATCGCCGGCGTCATCGCGCCGGCGGGGCCGAAGGCGGCGGTGCCGTCGAAGAAGGTGAAGGCCATGCCGTCGAGCGCAGCACCGTCGAGCCCGACCGCCTGCGCCGGCACCTCCAGCCGCAGCCAGCGCCCGGGTCGCGGCATTGCGCCGATGCGCCGGCGCGAGGCCGAGCCCTCCTCGCCCCACTCGATGCGCGACAGCCCCCAGTAGGCGCGGTGCGCCCAGCTGCCCGCGCTGTGCCACTGCAACATCAGCTGGGTGGGCGGCTCGTTCGGGTCGATGAAGACCCAGGCGAACAGGCGCTCGCCGGCCGCGACGCTGAAGGGGCTCGCGGCATTCTCGAAGAAGTGCTGGTGCAGCCCGGCGACGGCGGGCTCGATGTGGCCGCCACCGGCCGGTGCGCCGCTGCCCTCGGCGGGCAACAGCGCCCCGGCCGGCTCGAACGGCGACCACAGGTCGTTGTGGGTGAGGAAGGTCCAGGCCTCGTCGCCGCCCTGCAGCGCGCCGGCGGGTAGCACCGAGCAGAACCACTTGCGCTCGATGCCGTCGGGCGCAGCGACGCCGGTGGCGGCGAAGGCGGCCTGACCGTCATACAGGGTGAAGGCCATGCCGACGAGCTCGGTGCCCACCAGCCCCGCCTGCGCCGCCGGCACGCTCAGCCGCACCCACTGACCGACCGGCGGCAGATCGCCCGCGCGCTGGCGCGACGCGCTGCCGTCCTCGCCCCAGGGCACGAGGTTCTCGCCCCAGTAGACGCGGTGGTTCCAGTCGCCCGCGAGCCACTGCAGCATCAGGGTGCGGGGCGGCGCGTCGGGGTCGAGATGGACCCAGGCGAACAGGCGCTCGCCCTCTGCGACCGTCATCGTCTCGGTCGCGCCCTCGAAGAAGTGCTGGTGGATGCCCGCGCGCAAGCTCGATCGGTGCCCGCCGCCTGCGGGCGGCGGCCCCCAGGGCGCGAGCGTCTCGGGCTCGAGCGCGTCGGCGTCGTCGGCGATCGCTGGCACCGCCGGCGCCTTGCCGGTGATCGCCCGCGCCAGCAGGGCAGCGCGGGTGCGCAGGCCCTGGCGTTCGCCCAGCCGGCGCGCGCGCACCAGCAGGAACTCGGCCAGGGTCTGCGCGAACTCGGGGTCGATCGCTTCGCGCAGCAGCAGGCGCGGCTCGTACACCGCCTGCGGCACCGGCACGAGCAGCCGCACCCGGCCGCCGAGCGCGGTGTCGATCGGCGTCTGCGCGGCGACCTCGGCGAGCGCAAGATCGAGCTGCTCGAGCGGCAGCGGCACCGCGTCGAGCTCGAAGGTGGCGGGGAAGAAGCCGCTGCGCAGCGCGTCCAGCTCGGCCGCGTTTGACGGCAACAGGCCGAAGGGCGGCAGGCGGCTGAAGGCGGCGGCGAGTTCGGCCGGCGGCGTGGGCGGATCGCCGGCGGCGGCGATCTGCTCGGCGAGTTGCTCGACCTGGGCCTGCCACAGACCGGGCAGGCGCCAGTGCGTGCCGAGGCCGTCGGCGCCGCCGCCGAGGCGAGCGAAGCGGGCACGCCCGCCGGCGCGCACCACGCTGGCGCGGTCGAGGAAGTGCGGATTCCAGGCGGAATCGCAGCACACCAGTCCGATCGGCACGCCGAAGGCTTCCCAAGGCAGCGTTTCATCGCCGTACAGCCTGCGCTCGGCGTCGAACACCTGCCAGGCGAGCAGGTTACGCCAGCGCGCCGGCGCGCCGGCGAGCACGACGTCGAGGGCGAAGCCCGCGACCTCCTCGGGCCAGGCGTACCAGAGCAGCCGTGCGCCGTCGCCGATGCGCCAGTCCTCGTAGGAAACCGCATTACCCTCGCCGCAGGCGGCGAGCGCGCAGGGGTCGGTCGCGTCGAAGGCGCCGATGCGGTCGGCGCTCACCGGCTGCAACAGCAGCACGCCGACCGGCGGGACCGCGTCGGGGCGCGCGGCGACGAGATCGCCGAGCCGCGGCCCGATCGCCTTGCTGCGCAGCGCGCCGCCCGCGCCGCCTCCTTCGGACTCACCGCTGCCTTCGGCGTCCTCGCCGCCCTCGCCCGCCGCGACGAAGGCCGACGGATCGGCCACCACCGACAGGTCGGCGAGCGCGAACTCGAGCGCGCCCGGCACCCGCACGTCCTGGCCGTCGATCGTGAGCCCGCTGCCCTGCATGAGCGCGACGCGCGCGCTCGCGAGGCCGCCAGTGCCGGCGATCAGCGCCGTCTCCAGCCCGCGCACCACGCCGGCGGTGAGGGCCTGGCCGCGCAACGCGACGTGGGCGGCCGCCCATTGCTGGCGTGCCTCGAGGGTGGGTCCGGTGAGCGTGCGGCCGGCGAACAGCCGTGGCCGGCGCAGCCACCAGCGCGCCAGCTCGACCGCGTTCTCCGGGGCGAGGTGGATCAGCTGTTCGCCCGGCAGTGAAGCCTTGATCGGTGTGATGCTCACGCTACACCTCCGTCGTCCTTGAAGCCGCCTTCGCGGGGGCGGCGCGTCACTTCGCCCCGCCGGCGGGCTTGCGCCTGCGGCCGGAGGGCGAGGTCGCGGCCCGTTTGCCACCTTCCCCGCCTTCGCCGGGCGCAACCTTGGCGCGGTTCGCCGCAGCGGCGGTCTTCGCGGCAGGTGCCTTCTTGCTGGCGCCAGCGGTCGCGGGCGCGGCTACGCCTGACCTTGCCGCCTTGGTTGCTGCTTTCGTCGCCGCCTCCGCCGTCCCCGCATCGGCCGCATCGGCGGGCTTGGGCGCCCCACGTGGCCGCACCACCCCGCCGCCGCCCTCCCCTTCGCCCGCCCGCGGCCGCACCGGCTGCAGGCGCAACACGCTGTTGGCGAGCGGGACGAGCTCGGCGCGGGTCGCGGTCGCGGCACTCGTATCGGCGCCGCGCCAGTCGCCGCCGTCGGCGATCTCGCGCAGCGCAGGCGTGCTCGGCACCGCATCGGCGCGGGCGCGTTCGAGCCGCACCAGGCCGTCGCCCACGCCGGGCGCCGACAGATCGGCGGCGACGCGCAGCACCGTGGCCTGGTCGATGGTCTCGGCGCGCGACAGCTCGGAGAGTGCCGCCGCGGTCAGGGTGGGCGAATCGGCGATGCGCGGGCTGGCGAGCAGGCTGGCGGCCTCGCTCGCGGCCAGCGGCGTAGCGCGTTCGAACACCCGGTTCAGGGTGCCGTCCAGCCCGATCGTGCCGAGACGCTCGATCACATCGACGCGCAGGGTCTCGCGGCCGGCGACGCGCACCGCCGCGCCCGCGAGTTCATCGCGGTAGGCGAGATTGCGCCGGCGCACGAACCACAGGTCGGGCATCGCCGCCAGCCGCGCCCACTCGGCGGTCGAGGGATCGGCGGGCGCCAGCGCCGGCGGCACCCGCGGCAGGCGCAGCTTCTGCAGGATCTCGAGCGGCCGCCGGGTCGCCACCAGGTTGATCGCCGCCGGCCGCAGCGGCTGGATGTGCGTGCTCAGGCGGGAACTCACCGCGCGCCACTGGTTGCGCGGCACCGGGGCGAGGATCAGCACCGAGGTCGCCTCCAGCGTTTCGCTGTCGGCCTCGAGATCGATCGGCGGCAGGCTCAGCGCCTCCTCCACCAGGGCCGGCAATTCGTCCTCCGGGATGATCGAGAAGTCGACCGCCATCTCGGGCGGAAAGTAGCGCTGGGTGAAATCGGCGCTGTCGATCAGCCCCGGCGGCAGCGGGCCGGCCGGCGGCAGTACCGCGAAATGCGCGTGCGCGGCGAAGGGCTGGCCGCCGTTGTCGCGCAGCAGATCGGCCAGGTGGAGCTGGTGCTGAAGCAGGTGGGCGAGCCGCAGCGCACGCGGCACATGGCCGAGACCGGGGAGATCGGCGCGATCGGCGCCCAGCTCGCGCCGCACCATCGGTGCGTCCACCCAGACCACCAGGTTGTTCTGCAGCGCGACCATCGCCAGCGGCAGCACGTTGGACGACAGCGCGCGCCCGCCGCCGGCGGCGAAGATCGTCGCTGCCGCGTGCCCGCGTCGCGCCGCCGGCGCATCGGCCGCGCCGTCGTCGTCCCAGGGCACGAGCACCACCGCGGTCGCCTCGATGATGTCGCCGTCCTCGACCGTGCGTGGGCCGGTGATCGAGGTCGGATAGGCACCGACCGGCCCGCCGGTGAACTCCACCGGCCGCAGCGCGAGCACGAACAGCCCGGTGCGGCTGCGCAGCGGTGGATGCGGGATGCGCCCGAGGCCGAAGCGCGCCGACAGCTGCTCGGCGCGCGGCACGTCGGACAGGCGCAGCTCGATCTCGCGCGGCAGCAGCACCAGCTCGCCCGCGGGCGTCACGCCATGGCCGGCGCCCACCCGCAGGCGGTCGCCGGCGCTGCCCGGCTCGACCTCGAGCCCGGCCGCCACCCCGCTGCCCGCGGCCTGGCCGAGGTCGGCCTCGCGCGTCAGGATGTATTGCTGGTCGCGGATGAGGTCGCGCGCGGCGAGGAAGCGGCCGTCGAAGTAGCGCGGCCGTTCGCGGCGGGGATCCTCGATCAGCGCGCCGACGCTGCGCAGCGCGGCGACCTCGGCGGCCGGCAGGCTCACGCGGGCGGGTCCCTTGGTGAAGTTCATGGCTGTTTCTCCCCGGCGCCCCGAGGCGCCGCGTTTGCGTTCAGTCCCGAGCCCTTCAGTCCCGGGCTCTTCAGTCCACTCCGAGGCCGAGGGCGCCGGCCATGATGCCGAGGTGGGGCAGGAAGCGCCGCCCGCCGTTGTCCACGATGACCGCGCCGCTGCGCGCCGGCGGGTCGCCCGCCCCAACCGCGATGAAGACGCGTGCGAGGAAGACCGCGGTGGGATCGAGCCCCGGCGGGTGTCCGGGCGGCGGCGCGACTTCGCCGTCGATCCCGAGCGTGGCGGCGAGGTCGGGCCAGCCGTCGAGCACCGCGTCCTGCAGCGCGTCGCGGCGTTCGCCGCCACTCAGCGCCGAGAGGTCGCGGTCGCGCAGCGGCAGGCCGTCGAAGCCGTCGTCGAGGCCGTCGCCGCGCGGCACGAAATGCACCTCCCAGGCGTCGCGCAGGCGCGCGGTCTCCACCGCGTCGAGGGCGTCGAAGGGGCCGCTGGCGAAGGCCGGGGTGAGCGCCTGGCGACAGGTGACGAAGCGCACGAAGACGTCGACGATCACCGCGCGCGCCGGCAGCGGCTCGGCGCCGGCGGCGATCTGCTCGGTCAGCCGCGCGCTCGCGAAGCGGGCCGGATCGCCGAGCGCGGCGCGGCGCAGGTCGTCGCCACCGTCACGCGCGAGTTCGCCGTCGAACCAGCGCTGCAGCCGCAGGCACACCGGGCGCGGCAGCTCGACGAGGCGGCCGAGGCGATCGACCGCGAGCCCGGGAGCGACGCGGATCTCCTCGACCTGCCCCTCGGCCGCCGGCCGATGACCGACGCGCAGCCCGGCCAGCGTGCCGCCGCCGAAGAGCCCGGTGGCACCCGGCGCTTCGCCCGCGCCGGCAGGCAGGCGGCGGCCGCCGGCGCCGCTCGCGAAAGCGAGCGCGCGCGCCAGCCGGTTGCGGTGGTAGGCCTGCTCGGCGGCGAAGTCGCCGGCGTCGAGCAGCATGCCGGTCGCGTAGTGCGGGCGGGTCGCGTCGGACAGGCGGTACAGCGGGTCGTCCGCGGGCGGGCGGGCTGGTCCGTTCATGATTCGCTCCTGGGTTTGGCGCGCGGCTTGCGGCCGCGACGCGCCGGCGGCGTCCCGGCAGCGGCAGCCGGCGCCGGCTGCCCCGCCGCGCCGCGCCGGATCACGGTGGTGGTGCCGATCACGGTCGGGCTCACCGTGGGGCGGACCACCGGCTCGAGCACGGTCGGCCTCACCACCGGCTCGAGCGGCCCGACGACCAACCGCTGCACCGATACCGCGACCACGTCCGCGGGGCTGCGCCGGCCGTCGTCGGTGAGCACCTGGAGCTGGAAGCGGTGCACGCCCAGCGGCAGGCCGGCGTCAACCTCGATCACCGGCTTGGTGGTGGTGACCGGGCGTCCCCGAACGAAGGTGACCATGGCGATAGCCTCGCGCTCAGCCCTGGCCGAGATAGGTCCAGAGGTAGGTGGTGATGCGGCCGCCGCCGGCGTCGAAGGAGCGTTCCCCGTTCAGCGTGAAGCTCTGTCCGAGGCCGGCGGTGCGCGGCGCGCTCAGCACCGCGGTCGGGTTCTCCTGGTCGGCGACGATGACGACGACGTCGTCCGGGACCGAGGTGTTGCCCGAGTCGTCGACCACCACCAGGCGGAAGGTGTGGCGGCCCAGCGGCAGCGGGGCGTTCGGGCTGATCGTGACCTCGACCGTCGGCGTCTCGGTCTTCACTTCCTGGTTGATGATGAATTCGGCCATTTCGGTGCTCCTTGCTGGGTGACTTATTGACGGCGCCTCAGTCGATCCGGCGCCAGCGGTACTGCGCGATGCGTCGGCCCTCGGCCGCGGACGAGCGTGAGCCGTCGAGACCGAAGCTGCGTGCGTGCGGCGTGCTGAAATCCGGCCCGGCATCGGCGACCGGTCGCGCCGCCAGCGGCGCCCCGGGCATCTCGGCCACCGCCCCCGACAGACGCGGGTCGAGGCTGCCAACGCCGAGCACCAGGTCGCCATTGCCGAGGCTGGAAACATTCGCCCGCGCCGGCCGGGGCGCGCGCCCCGGACCGAGGTAGGTGTCGACCCCGACCAGGCTGGCGACGCCCACCAGCAGCGGCCAGCTCGCCGTCGCGACCTCCACCTCGACGTGGGCAGGCGCTTCGAGCTCGACGATGCGGCGGATGAGGCCGAGGTCCTGCGCGTCGACCGTCTGATGCACCAGCACCAGGGCGCGATAGGCGAGCCGGTCGTAGAAGGCGATCACCGCCTCGCGCTCGGCCGCGCTCGCGACCTCGTCGCGGAACAGCGCGAGCAGCTCGAGGCGCTCGGCCTCGCCGAGCATCAGGGTGTCGCCGACGACCGAGTTGCCGCTGATCACCAGGCCGGGCAGCAGCGGATCGTCCTCCCTCTCGAGCTCGACCCCGAGCAGGGTCGCCATCAGGCGACGCAGCCGGAATCCCTCGAGCACCACGATCTCGCCGCCGCGCACGCCGCCGTCGGTGGCGAGGTCGAGCGCCAGGCGCAGGCCATGGCGGGTGCCGTGGAAGCGGGCGAGCGCCGCCGCATGGGCGAGCCAGTCGCGCCGCCGCGCGGCCGGCAGCGCACCGTCGAAGGCGATCCCGACCCAGCCGCCGAGCCACTCGAGCGCCGGCGCCGGCGCGACCGCCGGGTCGCTCAGCAGGTGGGCGGCGGCGACGCGGTCCTCGAGCACGGTGAGCCAGCCTTCGACCGTCGCCAGTTGGCGCTCGAGGAAGTCGGCCGGCGTCGCCACCGCGGGCTCGGCTGCGCTGCCCGCCTCGGCGGCAGCCCCGAACTCGGTCTCGTGATACAGCCGCGGCAGGTAGTGGTCGCGCCAGGAAAAGCGCCCGCCATACACCCGCAGCGCGGCGAGCTCGGGCGAGTCGCGGCCGTCGCCTCGCAGCACCACCCGCATCCACAGATAGCGTCCGACCAGCCGCCGCACGCGGCGGCCATGGCGCTGCACCAGCACGGTCCACAGGCCGGCGCGGCCCGGCTGCGGCGCACCCCAGGCGCCCATGCCCGGATGGCCGGGCAGCTCGGAGGGCAGGCGCTCCCAAGCCGCGTGCGGCAGCGCGCCGGCGGGCCCCTCGCCGCTTGCCACCTCGCCGCCCGGCACCGTCTCGGCCTCGAGCGCGCCCGAATCGCCGAACAGGTGGGGGTGCCAGGCTTCGGCGTCGTCCGCCGCGGGCGGCGCCGGTTCGGCGGTGGCCGCCAGCCAGGCGACGAAGCCGCAGCCGGCCGGCAGCCGCGCCTCGGCATGCAGGCGGTGCCACACCGTCTGCTGCTCGCCGCTGTCGATCAGGTGCATGCCCGGCGTCCCGGCGCCGCCGAAGTTCGCCGCCTCGCCGCGCCGCGCCAGGTTGGCGAGCGAGAGCCGGTGCAGCGGCTCGACCCGCCGGCCCGCCACCGGATAGCGCGGGGGGCCCTCGAGCCGGTGGGCGAAGGGCGCCTCCTCCGCATCGCTCGCGAGCGGACAGATGTCGCCCGCTGCGCGCAGCACGATCGCCGCGTCGGCGTCGGCGTCGAGCGCGAGGCGCGGCGCGAACACCGGCGCGTCTCGCCGACCGGGCACGCGCAGCGCGACGCGTTCGCCGGCGAGCCAGTCCACCGCATACGCGAACCGCACGCTCTCGAGCGTCTGGCGCGGCCCGAGCCGGCCACGCTCGGCATCGAACAGGCGCAGGCCGCTCTCGCCGTCGCCCGTCCACGACAGCAGAACGACGCGGCCTTCGCCATCCACCGCGAGCGCCTGCGGCCGTTCGCCGGCCGGCCAGCTCACCCCCTCGCAGGACAGCGACCGGGGTGGCACCGGGTTCTCGGGTGCGGGCCGGAAGGTGTCGTGGGTGTAGTCGGCCGCCGGCCGCGCCGGCTGCATGCAGCCGGCCAGACGCGCCAGCGCGCCGCGCGCGCGCGCGAGCAACCAGACGCCGCCGCGCGGGTCGGGCGCCACCCGCCAGGGCTCGAACTCCGGCGTCGGGAGCAGCTCGTCCGCCCAGCGGCCGCGCAGGTCGTGCAGCAGCATGCGCCCGGCCAGCGCCACGTAGAGCACGTCGTCGTGGCCGACGGCGAAGTCCGTCGGCCGCTCGGCCAAGGCCAGCGTGAGCGCGCTGTCCGGCAGGTGGCTGCGGGCGACGATCGCCGCGGCCGCCGCGTCCCACCAGGCGATCGCGCCTTCGCGATCGAGCGCGTACGGCAGGCGCTCGAGCGCCGAGGCGGCGATGCCCGCGGCATCGGCCGGCGGCGCACCGAGCGTGCGTTCGCTCGCCAGGCGCAGCGCGCGGCAGCCGCTGCGCCACTCGACATGGCTGCGCCGCGGCCAGTGACGGTCGTCGGCGAGGAGCCAGAAGCGCAGACCGTTGGCGTCCATCAGCACACCTCGGGGACCACCGGCACCGCCACCGCGGTGTCGCTGGCGAAGGGGTTCGGTGCCGCGGACAGGTCGGCCGGCACGCCCAGCGTGCCGCCGGCGGCGTCGACGGCCACCACGCTCAGCAGCTCGGGCAGCTGCCAGGCGGCGAGCGCCAGCGTCTGCGTACCGTCGACCGTGGCGCGGCTCAGCAGCGCCCACTGGTCGCGTGCGTCCACCGTCGTGCGCCCGAACAGGTTCAGGCCCGCCACCTCCGCGACGCCCGCCACCCGCGACACCTCGACCTCGAGCTCGCGCTCGCGCACGTCGCGATCGAGCGGCCAGCCGCTGCCCGTCTGCCCGCCCGGCGGCAAGGGCCAGAGCAGCCGGCGTAGCGCCTCGCGGACCTCGTACAGCACCGCCTCGCGGGCGAAGCCGTCGCGAATCTCCACCGCCACCGCGACGCCGAGCGGCACGTACTCGCAGCCGATCACGTAGAGCTCGGTCGCCAGCGGCGTGCGCGCCGACAGCCAGGCGTGCACACGCTCGATGAATGGCCGGTCGGGCCGCGGGTTGGGCGCGTCGGGAGTGCTTCCCGGCCTCGCCGGCGCGCGCGCGGGCAGCACCATCACGCTGACCACGCCGGGCACGCCGGGCCGGCGCTCACGCGGCTTGAAGCGCGGCAGCACCTCGACGCGGCCGACGTCGGTGCCGGGGGTCTCGGCGGCGAGGCGGCGATAGTCCTCGGCGGTCACCGCGCGCTCGCGATGCCGCAGGCGGGCGGGAATGCGCTGCTCGGCGCGCGCCAGGGTCTCGGCGTCCTCGCCGCCCTCGGTCGGCAACGGCTGCCACACCTTGATCGCCGGCATCGGACGCGCCGGGCCGACCAGGGTCGCGGCCGACACCTCGGTGAGGCTGGACGGCGGCAGATTGCCCGCGCGTCCGCCGCCGAAGCGTCCGCTCGCCAGCCGGATCCGCATCTCGCGCTCGGGGATGCGACCGCGCACGCCATCGCCGAAGCGCACCGTGCCCGCCTCGGCATCGAGCTCGAAGGCCGGCGCCTCGCGCGCGACCACCGCATCGGCCGAGATCGCGGCGAGGTCGTCGACCCGCGTCCATGGCCGGTAGCCCTGCCCCGGCGCCTCGACCTCCAGGATCAGGCTCGCCGGGTCGACCGAGCCGGCCGGGAGCTGAAACACCTGGTCGGCGGCACCGGTCGAGGCGCCGAGCACCCGCCCGGCGAGGGTGAGCCGCTGGTCTACCTCGACCGCGTTCACGCCGACCCAGGACAGGCGCAGGCTCTCCACCCCGCTGCCCGGCACCGGCCGCAGCCGCAGCCAGCCGACGATGCGCGCCGCGCGCGCGAGGTCGTCGATCCGGGGCGGATTGTCGCCGACCCCCGCGCGCGGGTTGTCGCCGACGTCGTTGCTCGGCGTGAAGATCAGGCTCTCGTCGGGCATCGGCAGGCGCAGCACGCCCGGCCGGGTGAGCCCGGCGGTGGTGTCGCCGGCCTCGCCCGGCAGCGGCTCCACCGTCAGGTAGTCGGCGTCGATGCGGTTCGCGGCCGCGCTCACCACCTCCCACATCACCGCCACCCGCGCACGCGGGCCGATCTCCTCGAACAGCGCGGGTGCCGCGATCGCGGGCACCACCCCAACCGACAGCAGCGCGGCCGCGCCGCTGTCGCCGCCGCCGAGGGCGGTGCGTGCGGCGAGGTTCACCGCGGCCTGCGCTTCCGGGCGCGGTGCGGCGGGCGCGAGCAGCGCGAGCCAGAGCGCGCGGTCGGTGCTGTCGGCGAACACATCCACGCCCTCGCCCACCGCCTGGCCGCCTTCGAACAGCGGCGTGCTCAGGTAGCCGGCGACCTCCTCGGCGATGCGGTGCACCCGCTGCAGGCCGGTGAGCACCTCGGCCAGGCGCAGGCGGTCGGCATCGGGCAGCGGGCGCTTGTAGTAGGCCTCGGCGGTGATCGGCAGCACCGTGGTCTCGGTCAGCGTCTCGAAGGGCACCGGTGCCTTGATGCGCGCGCCCGCCGCCAGCGTGAGGCCGGCGAGCTCGGTGGGCTGGGCGAAGGCGAGGCTGACGATGCCGCGCGCGGCCTGTGCCGGGCGCAAGCCCTGGCCGAGCAGCTTGAGGAAGACCAGGCGCTGGCGCTCGGGGATCAGGTTGGCGCGGTAGAGCAGGGCGTCGCCGAGCCAGGCGAACAGCTCGAGCAGGGTGCGGCCGGGGTCGCCGAGGCGCGGGTTGGTCCATTCCGGGGTATGGGCCGGGATGCGGGCGAGCAGATCCTCGAGCAGGTCGTCGAAGCTGCGGTCGTCGAGACGGGGGGGCAGGATGGGCATGCTAGCCGTCCTCCAGTCGAACGGTCACGGCGAGCGCCGCCGGCGCACCGGTGCGCGCCAGCCGGTAGGCGATCTCCACCCTGAGCTCGGCCGGCGCGCCCGCCACCTCGAGGACCTCGACGCGGTCGAGGACGATGCGCCGCTCCCAGCGCTCGAGCGACTCCATTACCCAGTCGCGGATCTGGCGGCGGGTGCCGAGCGTGTTCGGCTCGTGCAGCAGGCGGTCGAGGCCGGCGCCGAAGCCGGGGCGCATCAGCTGCTCGCCCGGCCGGGTGCTGAGGATGACGCGGATCTGCTGGCGCACGCTCGCCTCCAGCCCGGGCCAGTCGAGCCGGCCGTCGGCGTCGGGCACGGCGAACAGCGGCCAGCCGATGAGCGGCCGGGGGAGTCCGTTGCGCGGGTTGTCGAGGCTCATTCCTCACCTCCCCCCTTCTTCGGGAAGGGGATGCAGACCTTGATGAACATCATCCAGCGGAAGAAGAGGTCGAACAGCGAGAGGAAGATGTTCAGCACGATGAAGGCACAGATCGTGATGATCGGGATGTTGAAACTGCAGATCCAGCCCAGCTTCATGCCGCTGGCGGCGGGCTTCTTGCCGTCGAGCAGGTCCTGCGGATCGCCCGTGAGGAGGTCGTGCAGCGAGGGCGGCACGGTGAAGGCGACGTTGGGCCTGAGCTTCTTCAGCACCGCCTTGTCGGTCGGGTCCGGCAGCGCCACCTGCACCGGCGGCGCGCCGCCGCCCTCGTACCAGGGCGCGATGACGAAAGCCGGGCTGTAGTCGCTCCACACCGTGCGTGCCGGGCAGCGTCCGTCCGGCTTCAGGCGCACGAAGGCGCGCAGCACGTAACGCGCCTCGGGATCGTCGTAGCGCCCGGCGGTGCCCGCCACCGCCTCGAAGCGGTTCATCAGCGTCACCGACAGCGCGCTGGCGAGCGCGGCGACGGTCTCCGCATCGAGCGCGGGCCAGCCGATCGGCATCGGCGGCGGGGTCGCCACCGCCTCGCCGTCGAGCAGGACGCGGCTCGCGGTGGCGAGGAAGGCGCCCGCTGGCACGGTGAGGCCGGAGGGCAGGCCGTCGTCGCCGCGCAGCGGCAGGCCGATGCGGTCGAGCACCGCGCGCAGCGCCGCGCTGTCGGCATGCTCGCCGAAGGCGTCGAACTCGATCGCGAGCTGGCGCAGCAGCAGCAACAGGCGCTTCATGCGCGCGTGGTCGCCGTCGCCCGCCGAGGCCGGCCGCGCGATCGCCGCGAGCGCCGGGGTCAGCGCCTGGCCGGCGCGCGGGAAGCTGTCGGCCAGGCCGCGCAGCGGGCCGGCGAGATGGGCGAGGAAGTCCGCCGACTGCGGGCCGAAGCCGGTGCTGTCGAAGGCGGGCGCGCCGCCTTCGGCGCGCTCGCTGCTGGTGGTCGGCACGAGGCCATAGAAGAAGGTGTGCCCGGCCTTGCGGCACACTTCCGGCGGCGCGACGAACATCGGCACCACCTGCTCGCTGAGCAGCGCGTCCTGCGCCTCGCCGAGCAGCGCGAGAATTTCGCGGTCGAGCACCGGCTGGCCGGTGGTGGGGCGCGCGAGTCGGCGCACCGCCTCGGGATCGTCGCGGCGACCGGTGCCGCCAGCGGCGCCATCGCTGTCCACCCGCGCCCAGCCGCGCAGCTGCTCGCCGGCGCGCATCCAGCCCTGCTTCACCTCCCGCCCCTTCGCGTCGCGCCGCAGGCGCCGGATGACCAACCCTGCGCCATCGACTTTCGCCGGGTCGAGCCGCGGGTTGCTGGGCTCGAGGCAATGGGCTTCGATCAGCGCGAGATGGAACTGGCGCTGAATCGGCTGGAACAGTTTCAGCACGCGGCGGCGCTCGGCGACGCGGCGCGTGTTTTCCGCGAGCGCGGCGAGCTCGGCGACCGACTCCGCAGCGGGTCCCTCGGCACTGCCAGCTCCTCGTGCCGCCTTCTCCTGCGCGCCCTGCTTGGCGCCGAAGCCGAGCAGGCGCCCGAGCAGCGAGCGACCGTCCTTGCGCGCCCCCTCGCGGGTGTCGGTGCCGGTCGCGACGCTCGCCTCCTGTGCCAGATCCTCGCGCAGCGCTGCGCGGCCCTGCTCGTCGCCCAGCGCGGCGAGCACCGCCTCGACGAAGTCCTCGTCGCTGCGCTGCAGGATGGCGGGCGCGTGGTCGTTCGCGAGGCCGCGCGGCGCGCGCAGCACGATGTCGTGATGGCTCACCATACGTTCCCCGCTCCGGGCGTGTAGCTGGTGCCGACCACCGAGGTCGCGATCAGCACCTCGCACTTGACGACCCCCGAGAACTTGGCCATCGCCGCATCGACGGTGACCATGCCGGCGCTGACCTTGACGTTGGCCGCCTCCACCTTCACCTGCGCCGCGGCGGTCACCGTGATGCCGGCCGCCTCCATCACCAGGCTGTTGCCGTTGCTGTCCTCGATGCGGACCTTGCCCGGACCGTCGGACAGAGTGAGCTTCTGGCCCGCGGGCGTCTCGAGCACGAGCTTCTCCTGGCCCTGCTCGTCGTCGAGCGTGACCACGACGCCGTTCTTCGAGCGGATCCGCTTGAGTCGGTTGCTGCCGCCCGCCAGCGAGGCGGGTGCGGCGTTGGCGCCGTTCCACAGCCCGCCCACCACCAGCGGATGGCGCGCATCGCCCTGCACGAAGACGACCAGCACCTCGTCGCCGACATCGGGCATGAAGAAGGCGCCGCGCTCCGCCCCGGCGAAGGGGCAGACCACGCGCGCCCACAGCGGTGCATCCTGGCCTCCGGCCTCGTCGAAGGCGTACAGCCGCACCTGCACGCGGTCGCGGCCCTCGGGGTCGTCGATATCGACCACGCGCGCGAGATAGGCCGCCTGCATCCAGCCCGCGCTGCGTTCGAAGTGGGGCGCGCGATCCATCACCGACCTCCCAGCCAGGCGCATTCGCCGATGAATTCGGTGCGGTAACCCGCATGGACGTCGTAGCGGTGCCTCGCCTCGACCACGTAGTAGGTGTTGTCGAAGCGGACCGACATGCCGCTGACCGCGACGTTCGTGCCGACCCGCAGCCGGGGGTTGCCCTCGGCGACCGCGTCGAGGCGCACGAACCGGCGCGCCCGACGGTCGAAGGCGGCCTCGGCGATCGCCTGCGCCTCGGCGTCGGTGCTCACCGCGAGGTGGCCAAGGTGCTCCGCGCGCTCGTCCAGCGCGCGCCGCAGCCAGTCGGCGCCGCTGGTACCGCTGCCCGGGCCGGCGTGGGTGAGGCGGCTGGCTTCGCCGCTCACCGCGCTGCCGCCGACCGGGTCCCAGCCCCCGGTGGTGACCGCGGTGACCTGCTGGGCGAGATCGGCCACCACCCGCGCGCGCGCGAGCTGGCCGTGCAGCTCGAGGCTGAGATCGCCGCGGCGCACCTCGGCACGCGGCGCCACCTGCAGCTCGTCGCCGACCACCTGCAGGTCGCCGTCGAAGCGGCCGACCAGGCGGCGCAGGAAGGCGAGATCGCTCTCGTTGAGCTGGGCCCAGGTGCCTACCGGCGCATCGAGGCCTTGTACCGTGGGCCGCAGGCCGAGTTCGTTCGCCACCTCGCGCACCACCTCGTCGGGCGCCATGTCGGTGTAGACCTTGCTGCGCCGGGCCAGGCGCGCGCGCGCCAGCGGATCCTCCGCCATCACCGTCAGCTCGGGCGGGCTGCCCTGGCCGAACTCGGCCTCGAGCGCGCTCACCACGCCGCGAAAGATCTCGCGGGGCTGGGTCTCCTCGCCCGCATACACCGCGATCGCGGTGCCGAGCGCGAGCCGCGAGCCGTCCTCGAAGCCGCTCTCGGCGCCGTCCGGGGTGCTCGCCCAGTTGGAGAAGCGCAGTTCGGCGCTGCTCATGCCGCCCTCGGCCTCGGTGACGCACATCGCGATGAGCAGCTCCGATGCGCGCTCGTCGGCCTGCCCCGCGAGGCGCAGGGTCGGGCGTGCGCGATAGACCGCCTGCTCACTGACCGAGATTTCGGGCATTGTCGCTGCTCCTCCCGTATCGATTCCGCTGCGGCCGTCAATCGGCCACCACCCTTTGCGCGCGCTCCTCGCGCACGCGCTGCTCGCGTGCGATGCGCTCCATCAGTTCGCTCTCGCGCGCGCCGTCGGCACCGCCACGCGACGCCGGCTCGGCCGGCGCGTCGCGCTCCGGCGCGATCTCGGCCTGCATCTCTTCGATCGTGATCGGCATGTCCTTCCTCCCTCGCCGGCAGTCCGCTCAGCGGATGCCGATGACGAAATCGGCCTCGGCCCCGACATCCACCTTTAGGCCGCTGCCGCCCTCCCCGACCAGGCGCCCGCCGGCCGCGACCGCGCCGCGGGTGGAGCTCGACACCCCCGCGTGCAGCAGCGGGCCGGTCGACAGCGCGTGGTTCGACATCGTCGTCTCGCTGCGCAGCCCGGAAAACCCCGCACTGGCGCTCGCCCCGACGGCGAAGCCGCCCGCGCCCGCGCTCCCGAGCGACACCCCGCCCCCGGTCGACAGCCCGGCACCGGCGCCGCCGCCGAGCGACAACTCCGCCCCGCCGCCTGCGCCCACGCCGAATCCGGCTCCGCCTCCCACCCCGAGGCCCGCGCTCACGCCGAGTCCCGCGCCGCCGCCGGCCGCAAAGGCCGCCGCGGGCAGCAGGCTCACGCCGCCACTCGCACTCACACTCGCACTCACACTCGCGCCCGCACCCAGCCCGGCGCCGGCCGACGCGCCGATGCCTGCCGCGAAGCCAGCCCCCATCGAGGCGCCGGCCGAGAAACCCGCGTTCGCCGAAGCGCCCACCGCGAGCCCGCCACCGCCACCGAAGCGCAGGCTGGCGGCGCCGTTCGCCGCCGCGATCGCGCGCGCCGCGCGCGGCGCGCCGAGCGCGTTGGCCAGGCCCTGGGCACCGCCCACCGGCCCGCCGTCGTCCGGCACCACCACCGGCTCGGGCGCGAGGTCGCCGTCGACGCTCGCCCGGCTGCCGCTGGCGCCGGTCTCGAAGACCTTGTCCTGGTTGGCCAAAGTGAGGTTGATCGAGGCGCGCAGCGGCAGCCCGCCGGGGGCGAAGAAGTCGATCGTCTCCTTGTACTGCTCGACCAGGCCGGTGAAGGAATAGGCCCCCCAGGAGAACTTCACCGTGGGCGGCACGAACTTGCTGCTGCCCTCGGCGATCGGCTGCAGCATCTGCGCCATCTGGCTGGTGACGCTGCGCACGTCGGTGCCGGTGTCGGTGGTGTCGAACACCAGCTCCATCGTCAGCTTGGCCGAGGTCTGGCTGACGTACTGCTTCTTCCTGGCGCCCCGCCCCTCCTCCCGCAGCGTGTTGCTGACCTGGTACTGCAGGCTGGCCGGGTTGAAATGCACATCGACCTTCAGCGGCGGGCCGGTCAGGGTCTGGAAGCTGGCGGGGGTGTCGGCGCGGTCTTCGGGCAGTTCGGGCATTTCAGCCTCCGCTCACCGGTAGCAGCACGAGGCCCTCGTGCGCCAGGTGCAGTTCCTCGATGCCGATCTCGTTGCCTCTGGCGTTGAGATCGGCCGCCTTGAACTTCACCGGCAGCGCGCGGCGCAAGGCCCAGCGCACCACCGCCTCGTCGCGCGCGTTGCGCAACTCGATCTCGACCATCAGCCGGTAGGCGTAGGCGCCGCCGCCGACCATGCTGAACCAGTTCCACAGGTCGCGCGTCCGGGTCATGCCGCGCTTGAGCACCACGGTGGCGAAGCTCACCGGGCCGGCGCGCTGCACGGCGCCATAGTTCGCGCCGCCGACCTTGATCACCTTCGGCTCCATCGTCGCCTCCAGCCCGGTGCACTCGGAGAACGCGCCCTGGCAGATCGGCAGCTCCGCGCCGCTCGCGGCCGCATGCCCGAGCGCCTGCCTGCGAAAACTGACGTGGAAGCGGAACACGGGCAACGGTGCGTAGTCCAGCCGCTCGCGCTGTTGGGGGCTGATCGGTTCGGCCATCACGCCACCTCCCGAACGGGCAGCGCCGCACCGCCGCCGCTGAGCTCCAGCACCACGGTGATCCGCTCCACCGCGGCGACCGGCAGCAGCGCGATCTCGGCGCGCACCCGACCGCCGTCGAGATCGTTCTGGCTCATCGTGCTGCGGTCGCAGCGCACCACGAAGGCCTGCTCCGCGCTCGCGCCGCCGAGCGCCCCTTCGCGCCAGAAGGCGAGCAGGGTCTGCTCCAGGCTGCGCCGCACCTCGGTCCACAGCGCCGGACCGTTGGCCTCGAAGAGCGCCGCCTCGCCGGCCCGGCGGGCGGCGCGCAGCACCGCGCCGAGCAGCCGCGAGACGCCGCCCGCGCGCCAGGGCTCGAGCGCGGTGGCGCTGACGTCCGAGCGCAGCGCCCAGCCGTCGACCGCCGGCGCCACCACGCACACCCGCGCGGCGAGGCGCTCGGACGGCGTCTCGGCGACGCCGCTCCAGCTCAGTACCGGCTCGCTGCCGTGCACCGCCGCCAGCGGCGTGCCCGCCACCGAGCGGAAGGTGCCGCGCGCCAGCGCGTTGCGCGCGAGCAGGCCCGCGAGCAGGCCGTCGGGCGGCTCGAGCAGCGACGGCAGGTCGGCGCCATGTCGCGTCCTCAGCCAGGGCCAGGCGAACTGCACGAAGGCCGACTCGGGCCGGCCGCGGCCGCGCTCGTCTTTCTCGTCGTCGATGCCCGCGGCGAGGATGCCGGCGCGCGCGAGCCAGGCGGCGAAGTCGGCCTGCGCCCATACCGTGCCCGCCACCGCGGTGCTGCGCAGGTCGGCGCGCGGCAGCGGCAAGGCGGCGACGAGTTCCATCTCACGGTGGTGGCGCGCAATGCGCCCGCGTACGGTGGCAATCGCGTCACGCCAGGCGAGGAAGCCCGCCTCGTCGCAGCGGGGCGGCGCCAGACTGCGCAGGCCGACGTCCTCGCGCACCGGCATCTCGCGCCCCTCGCTGCATTCCACGAAGACCTCCGGTGAGTCCGGCGGCTCGAGCGCCACCGCCACCGTCGCGACATCGGCGGCGCAGGCGTCGGCGAGGTCGGGCAGCGCCACCAGCGCCACCTCGGGCAGGCCGAAGAGCTGGCCCAGCCCGCGCCAGCTCGCCGGCTCGACCGGGCTCGAAGCGGGGCCGAGCAGCTCGGCGAGCCGGCCGTCGCGCGCCGCCGCGCGTCCGCCCGCCGGCTCGAGCACCGGCCAGGGATCGCCGGTGCGCACGATCAGCGCGCGCCGTCCGCCGTGGGCGAAGAAGCTGCGCACCGCGGCACCGAGATAGGTGGTGCAGCGGCGCGTACCCGCCACCTCCAGCGGCCGCGCCTCCCAGGCGAACAGGGCGTCGAAGGCGGCCCAGCTCTCCACCGCCACCGGCAGGTGCAGCAAGGCCTCGATCTCGGCCGCATCGGCTCGCCACGGCCCGGGCCTCCAGCCGCGCGCGAGCCCCGGGTCGCGCACGACCCAGCCCTGCGCCGCCAGCCCTTCGATCACGGTCGGCGGCAGGGCACCGGGCCGGCGGGCGACGTGGCCGATGAAGCAGGCGACATCGACCCGGTTCGGATCCGGGCGCAGCAGCGGTGCGGCAGTCTCGAAGCGCAGGCCGTTCATGGCAAACTCGTGGCGAACTCGTGCGGTGCGTGTTATCCCGGCGTGCGGGGCTCAGGCCTGGATCTCGAAGCCTTCGGCCGACAGCACGATCTCTTCCATCGCGACGTCGGTGCCGCCCTTCGCGGCGAGCGTCGGGCCGGTGTACTTCATCGGGATGCAGCCGCGCAGCACCCAGGTGCGGACCGGCTTGCGCGCCTCGTCCATCATCGTGATCGCCACCGTCTTCTGCGCGGCGGGGCCGTCGGTGCGCGACTGCTGGATCCAGGCCCACAGGCTGTCGAAGTTCACGATGCCGCGCTTGCAGGTGACGTCGGCGACCTTGTGGATGCCGGCGACCTTGCGCACGTGGTTTTCCTTGTCGTTGCCCGCGCGGTACTCGGCCACGGTGAGCTCGGTGCCGATGCCCGAGACGTCGGAGAAGCCGCCGAACTCCTCGCCGCCGTCGAAGTTGACGACGAAGTTGAAGGCGCCGTAGGGCGTGGTGCGTTCAGCCATGGTTCAGTCCCCCTCGCTCAGGCACTCGCATCGGCGGTCTTCTGGCCGATGCGGAAGATGACGAATTCGGCCGGCTTGATCACCGCCACGCCGATCAGGCACACCAGCCGACCGTTGTCGAGGTCGTTCTGGGTCATGGTGCTGCGGTCGCAGCGCACGAAATAGGCTTCCTCGGTCTTGGTGCCGAGCAGCGCGCCGTTGCGCCACTCGTTGTAGAGGAAGTCCGAGATCGTCTGCCGCACGTTCGCCCACAGGCGCTCGCCGTTGGGCTCGAACACCGCCCACTGCGTGCCGCGGTCGATCGAGGACTCGAGGTAGTTGAAGTAGCGCCGCACGTTGACGTACTTCCACTCCGGATCGGACGAGGCCAGCCTCGCCCCCCACACCCGGAAGCCGCGTCCCGACAGGTAGCGCAGGCAGTTCACCCCGATCGGGTTGAGCATCTCCTGCTGGGCGAAGTTGATGTCGAGCTCGAAGCGCAGCGCGCCGCGCACCACCTCGTTGGCGGGCGCCTTCCACACCCCGCGCTCGACGTCGTTGCGCGCGTAGATGCCGCAGACGAAGCCCGAGGGCGGCAGCGCGAGCTCGCGCGGGATGTCCTCGCGCCCGGGGCGCGCGAGCGGGTTGGGCACCACCACCCAGGGGTAGTACACCGCGGCGTAGCGCGAGTCGATCAGCCCGCGCAGGGTGCGCGCCTGGCCGGGGATCTGCGCCGGCGGCAGGTCGAGCACCGCGATGCGGTAGGCGCGGCGCGCCTCGGCGTGCGAGATCAGCAGGTTATTCACCGCCTGCGCCTCGGCATAGGCGGAGGCGCCCGGCGCGGCGACGATGGAGACGTCCTCCAGGCTGGCGAGCTCGCCGAGCGCCAGCGCATAGGCGCTCGCGGTGGGTGCGGCGCCGTCGCTGCCGCCGGCGAGCGCGAAGCCGCGCTCGAGCTGGCCGGCGGCGTTGGGCGCCGCGCCGGCGAACAGCGCGTTGCGCAGTTCGAGCGCGCTGACGTTGGCGCCGATCGCGATCGCGAACAGGTTCTGCAGGTGGTCGGCGCGCCGCGCCGGCGCGGCCGACATCACATGGCCGACCCAGGCCGGATGGCTGCGGTCGAAGCCCATGCCCTCGAAGCTCAGGCTGTCGCCGTCGGCATCGACCGCCACCACCAGCAGCGTCACGATGCGCGGGCTGAGCCCGGCCAGGGTGGTCGCCGACTCGGCATCATCGGTCGGGTTCGCCGCCGGATGCCAGCCCTCGCCGACCTTGAGGTGATACGCGCTCGTTTCGCCGCTGCCGGTGACCAGCAGGCTGCCGGCGGGGGCGTTGTGCATCGCCGGCAGCGCCGCCGGCGCCACCACCTCGCGCACCACCACCTGGCCGTTGCCGATCGTGCCGGGAAAGCGCGCGCGAAAGCCCACCGCCTCGTCCGCCGCCGTGCCCTCGGCGGTCACCGCGCCGCTGGCCGCCGTCGCATCCGCCCCGACCGCGCGCGACACGTAGAGCCGCGAGCCGCCCTCATTGAAGAAGGCGCGCACCGCGTGGGCGAGATAGTTAGTGCGCGGCGCGTTCGCGCTCAGCGCGAGATCGCCGATGCCGCCATAGATGCGCTCGAAGTCGCCGAAGCTGGTGAGCAGCTCGGGCACCTCCTGCGCGTCCTCGCCGGTCCGGTAGGGTCCCTTGCGGGTCGGACCGACGAAGGCAGTGGTACTCGTGCCCACGCCTTCGATCGACTTGGCGCGGAAGCTGGTTTCCTCGACATAGACGCCGGGTGCGAGGTACTCGGGCATGGTGGGTCTCCTTCGGGCGACGAGCTCAGGACAGGTCGAGGCCCAGGTTGAGGTGGAGGGCGCCGCGTGCGGCGAGGTTCACGTCGGCCGTGGCGCCCGGCAGGCTCGCGCGGCGGCGTTCGAGATCGTCGGGATCGACCCGCGGCAGGCGCGCCGGCGCACGGCCGGCGGCCACTGCGGCGCGCGCGGTGCGGCGGCCGCGCGCCGGGTCGAAGATCGCCTCGACGGTGGCGGCGACCGTGCTGACCACCACCGCGTCCTCGTCTTCCGACCAGGTGGTGACCGGCACGCCTGCCACCGGCACCAGCGCCTCGCCCCGCCAGTCGCTGAGGCCGCGGGCGAGCACCGCGCCGCCGGCGAGCACCCGTAACAGCACGCCGCCGAGTGCAGCGCCGTCGGCGGCATCGGCCACGCTCAGGCGCAGCGCGCACCAGTTGGTGCCGAGCTCGGCGGCTGGCGAGGGATAGAGCGGCAGATCGATCGGCGAGAACAGCGAATCGCCGGCAGCGGCGCCCGGGTCGGGGTCGCGCGGCAGGGCGACGCGCACCAGCCGCGGCAGCCAGCGGCCGGAGGGATCATCGAACGCGATCTCGAGGCTGCGGCTGCCCGGCGCCGGCGCGGCCGGCGGCTGCTCGAAGCTCCCGGCGTGGGCAGCGAGTTGCGCCCATTCACGGATCACGTAGAGCCCGCTTCGGTTGCGCACGAAGCGAGCGCCCTCCCCGGCGAGCTGCAGCGCCGGGCAGTCACGCCCGAGCGGCATCCCGGTGACGCCGTCGACCGGTCGCAGCGCGCCCAGCACGCGCCATTCCACCCGCTCGAGTTCGTGCAGCGCCGCGGCCTTCATCTCGCCTCCTCGCCGAAGGCGAAGCGTCCGGCCACCACCGGTCGCGCGCTGCCGCCGGCGTCGTCC
The DNA here is from genome assembly GCF_001696715.1 of Thauera phenolivorans. Taxonomy (GTDB): domain Bacteria; phylum Pseudomonadota; class Gammaproteobacteria; order Burkholderiales; family Rhodocyclaceae; genus Thauera; species Thauera phenolivorans. Next base: position 556,995 of record NZ_MBFM01000002.1, read on the forward strand.
GGGTCGATCCGCACCAGGCGCGCCACCCAGGACACCGACAGCCGGTAGGACGGCGTGAGCGCATCCCAGATCCGCATCATGTCCTCGGTGGAGAGTTCGGAAGGCACGATCTGGATCACCTCGTCGGCCGCCCAGCCGGCCTCGGGCGAAAGCGATGAGGCGTCGAGCACCGGGTACTGGTGGAGCTGGCGCAGCGCCCAGGTCAGTGCCACCTGCTCGTCCTGCGGGGTCATGCCCCAGGCCGTCATCAGATAGTGGAGGTCGAGCCCGAGCCCGCCCGCGCCTTCGGTGGGCACGCCCGGACGGCCGCGCTGGCGTCCGTGCTCGTTGATCGCGATGCGGTAGAGAAACAGGGTCACGCGGTTGCCCTCCTCCGGCTCGCCGGCGAGCTGCCCCGCGCTGGCGAGCGCGAACTCGCAGGCCGGCATCGCGCGCCCCGCCAGCGCCTGCGGATAGGTGTTGCGCAGGAAGGTCGCTATCGAACTGCCGACCGAATGCACCCCGAACACGTTCGCCATCGTCGCCTGCCGTCGAGCTCCCTCAATGCATGTCCCGTCGGCGCGGCCCACGGACGTAGATCAGTCGCCCGTCCGGCATGCGCCGCGCCACCACCGTGCCGCGCTCGGCGAGGATCGCGAGCGCGTTGCGCACCTCGTCCGCCCTCGCCTCGATCCCGGCGCCGGCCAGCCACCAGCTCGCGATGCCTTCGGCGCTGTCGGCGGCGTCCGGGTGGCGGGCGAAGTAAGCCTCGATCGCCTCGACCACCCTCGAGAGCTTGGCATCGGACATCGGGCCGACTCCGGGTTGTGTCGGCAATGGATACGCAAGAGGCGGGCCAGGCGTCGCGGGAGGCGCGCGACCCAGCGCTGGCGCGGGTTTCGGAGGCGGGCCGCGGATCTGGAGGCAATCGCGCCGGGTCGTTTCAGACCCACGGCGCGCTGGGCGCCCACTGCCCACTTCGGGCACAAGCGCCGTCCCGGGTCGCGACCGGTGCCTGGGTCGGTCCGGACCGCAGCGGGTCATCCATGACCCGGGTCGGGGAGACTCATGCCGCAGCGGAGCGCGCGGCGACCCCGCCGGGGGCTGATCGAGTCGAGATTACGCGCCCGACAATGCGCGCACGTCCGCGAGCAGCGCATCCACGCTGTCGGGCAGCGTGTCCCAGCCGCACATGAAACGTGCGCCGCCGGCGCCGATGAACGTATAGAAGCGCCATCCGCGCGCGCGCAGGCCGTCGAGCAAGGCCGGCGGCAGCTCGCAGAAGACCCCGTTGGCCTCGACCGGGAACATCAGCTTCGCCCCCGGCACCTGCATCAGCCCGGCGGCCAGACGCCGGCGTAGTTGTCGCTGGCGAAATGTTGCATGCCTGGCATGGCAGTCAGGCACGCTCCAGTTTCAGCGGCTCGCCGGTCGCGGCCGCACTCGCGGCGGCGGTGAACACCAGATCGGTGGAGGAGTTGAGCGCCGTCTCGGCAGAATCCTGCACCACGCTGATGACGAAGCCGATCGCCACCACCTGCATCGCCACGTCGGCGTCGATGCCGAACAGCGCGGTGGCCATCGGGATCAGCAGCAGCGAGCCGCCGGCCACCCCCGAGACGCCGCAGGCGGCCAGCGAGGACACGACGCACAGCAGCAGCGCGGTGGGGATGTCGACCGGGATGCCCAGGGTGTGGGCAGCGGCCAGGGTCATCACCGAGATCGTGATCGCCGCGCCGGCCATGTTGATCGTGGCGCCGAGCGGGATCGAAATCGCGTAGGTGTCCTCGTGCAGGCCCATGCGGCGGCACATCTCGAGGTTGATCGGGATGTTGGCGGCCGAGCTGCGGGTGAAGAAGGCGGTGACCGCGCTGCCGCGCAGGGCGGCGAACACCAACGGATAGGGGTTGGTGCGCAGCTTCCAGAACACGAACAGCGGGTTGATCACGAGCGCGACGACCAGCATGCAGCCGACGATCACCAGCAGCAGGCGGCCGTAGCCGAGCAGCGCGTCGAAGCCGGTCTCGCCCAGCGTTGCGGCGACCAGGCCGAAGATGCCGAGCGGCGCGAAACGGATCACTACATGCACGATCTTCGAGATCGCGTCGGCGAGCTCGTTGAGCCCCCTGCGCATGCCGTCGCTGGCGTGGCGCAGCGCGACGCCCAGGCCGATCGCCCATGCCAGGATGCCGATGAAGTTGGCGTCCGTGAGCGCCTTCACCGGGTTCGAGACCGCGCTCAGCAGCAGGTTCTTGAGCACCAGCAGGATGCCGCCCGGTGGGTTGCCGGTGGCCGCCGGGGCATCGAGCACCAGCGTGGTCGGAAAGGCGAAGCTCACCAGGACCGCCAGCAGCGCCGCCGCGAGCGTGCCGAGCAGGTAAAGGATCAGCACCGGGCGGATGTGGGTGGGCTGGCCGTGCTTGTGATTGGCGATCGCGGCCGCCACCAGCACGAACACCAGGATGGGCGCGACCGCCTTCAGCGCCGCGATGAAGAGATCGCCGAGCAGGGCGACCGATCGGGTGGCGCCGGGCGCGATCAGGGCGAAGGCGACGCCCAGGGCCAGACCGATGGCGATCTGGGAGATGAGGCTCAGGCGCATCACGCGCTGCAGGGCCGTCGGAGTTGCGGTGGTCATCGAGTGTCTCCTCGTGGGGTGTCTTGTGTGGCTGGTCGGTCGCCCGGATCGGCGGATGCGGGACGCGCGCAGGCGCCGCCCTCAGCACTCGGGGAAGCTGACGGCGAGGCCGCCGCGGGAGGTTTCCTTGTACTTGTCGAGCATGTCGCGGCCGGTGTCGCGCATGGTGCGGATCACCTGGTCGAGCGACACCGTGTGCGCGCCGTCGCCGCGCAGGGCGAGCTGGGCGGCGTTGATCGCCTTGATCGAGGCCATCGCGTTGCGCTCGATGCAGGGGACCTGCACGAGGCCGCCGACCGGATCGCAGGTGAGGCCGAGGTTGTGCTCGAGGCCGATCTCGGCGGCGTTCTCGACCTGCTCGGGCGTGCCGCCGAGGACCTCGGTGAGGCCGGCGGCGGCCATCGCGCACGCCGAGCCGACCTCGCCCTGGCAGCCGACCTCGGCGCCGGAGATGGAGGCGTTCTTCTTGCACAGCACGCCGACCGCGGCGGCGGCGAGGAGAAAATCCTCCACGTCGCCGCTGCTGCTGCCGGGCATGAACTTCATGTAGTAGTGCAGCACCGCCGGGATGATGCCGGCCGCGCCATTGGTCGGCGCGGTGACGACCCGGCCGCCGCCGGCGTTCTCTTCATTGACCGCCAGTGCATAGAGATTGACCCAGTCGAGCGCCGCCATCGAGTCGCTGATCATGTTGCGTCCGGCGGTCTGCTGGCTGAGCTTGCGATGCAGCGCGGGCGCGCGACGGCGCACCTTCAGCCCGCCGGGCAGCACGCCCTCGTGGCCGACGCCGCGCTTCACGCAGGCGCGCATCACGGCCCAGATGCGCTGCAGGGCGGCGCGCGTCTCGGCTTCGCTGCGCCAGGCGCTTTCGTTGGCGATCATCAGCTCGCTGATGCGCAGACCGTGTCGACGACACTGCGCGAGCAGTTCGGCGCCGTCCTCGAAGGGATAGGGGACGTCGACCGCCGCCACGACCGGCGCGCCCGACTGTGCCTGCGCCTCGTCGACCACGAAACCGCCGCCGACCGAGTAGTAGGTGTTCTGGTACAGCACACCCGCTTCGCCATGCGCGGCGAGGCGCATCGCATTGGGGTGGTAAGGCAGGCTCACCGGCAGCAGGCGCATGTCGCGCGCCCAGTCGAAGGGCACGACCATCCCGCCGGGCAGGGGCAGGCGAGCATCGATGCGCACCGCGTCCACCGCGTCGACCAGGAAATCCGGATCGACTTCGTCCGGGCGCGCGCCCATCAGGCCGGCGACGACCGCGCGATCGGTACCGTGGCCGATACCGGTCGCCGACAGCGAACCGTAGAGCCTGACCTCGATCCGCCGTACCGCGTCGAGCGGGGTGTGCCGCGCCAGCTCGACGACGAAATCGTACGCCGCGCGCATCGGCCCGACGGTGTGCGAGCTGGATGGGCCGACGCCGATCTTGAAGAGGTCGAGGACGCTGATTGACATGGTGGGCGCTCCGGTGGAGAAACGGTCTTGCTTTAATTCCGCTAAGCATGAAAATGCTTATGGCTGCATCAAGCGGATTCTCTTGCGGTACCGGCAGGCACTCAATCGATTGTTTTTCATCGCGGCTTTAGCGTGGCTAAACCATGAGCACAGGCGGCTCCACCCAGGTCCATACCCGGCTGCGCGTCTTCCTCGCCGCCGCGCGCCATCTGTCCTTCACCCGCGCGGGGGAGGAGCTGCACATCACCACCGGCGCGGTGAGCCAGCAGATCAAGCTGCTCGAGGACTGGCTCGGCCAGCGCCTGTTCCGCCGCCTGCCGCGCCGGCTCGAGCTCACCGACGCGGGCAAGCGCATGCTCGCCGCGGTCGACCCGGCGTACGCGGCGGTGGAGCTCGCGATCGACCGCCTGCGCGGCGGCGCGTTGAGTGGCGTGGTGCGGGTGCGCACCCTGCCCTCCTTCCTCGCCACCTGGCTGGCGCCGCGGCTGCCGCGCCTGATGGCGCGCTTTCCGCAGATCGAGCTGCAGGTGGTGGCCGAGGACAGCACCTACTCGCTGCGCGACGGCGAGTTCGACCTCGCGATCGACCTCAACGACGGCACCTACCCCGGCTTCCAGAGCACGGTGCTGCTCGAAGAGGAGATCTTCCCCGTCTGCGCGCCACAACTCCTCGAGGGCCGCCCGCCGCTGCGCACGCCCGACGACCTGCGCCATTACCCGCTGCTGCACGACATGACCGCCTGGCGCGGCAGCCCGCCCTACGCCGAATGGGAACGCTACCTGCGCGCGATAGGTGCGCCGCAGGTCGAGGTGCGACGCGGCTACATGTTCAACCGCAACCACATCACCATGCAGTGCGCGATCGCCGGCATGGGGGTGGCGATCGCGCGCCGCACCCTGATCACCGACGAGCTCGACAGCGGCCGGCTGGTCGCGCCCTTCACGCAGCCGGTGTCCACCGGCAAGCGCTACTGCCTCGTGTATTCGGCCGGTGCGCTCGCCGACCCGCGCGTGGCCACCGTCCACGACTGGATCGTCGGCGAGGCCCCGCCTTGAAAGGCCTCCCCGCCTGAGCTAGCGTGAATCACCGGATGGCATCGCAGGAGGCGGGCATGAGCGGCACACGACGTGATTTCCTGCGCGGCCGCTCCGGCATCGCGCTGCTCGCCGCCACGCTGGTCGGCTGCGCGCACAACGACCCCTATCACCCCGAGCCCCCGGGCGCAGGCGTCTGCCTCGCCTCCCCCGCCAGCGCCGAATGCCTGCGCAGCTACTATCAGGAGTTCGCCTCCCACGACGTCGCCTTCGTCGAGTTCAGCGAGCGCGGCAACGCCTTCGACGACGCCCGCGTCGATGACGTGGTGCAGCGGATCCGGCGCAAGGCGGACGGCGGAGGCGCGGTAGTCGTCGCCTTCGTCCATGGCTGGAAGCACAACGCCAGCGAGGAGGATGGCAACGTGCGCAGCTTCAAGGCGGTGCTCGACACCATGGCGCGGCTGCTCGACGCGCGTTACGCGGAGGCGATGGGCAAGCGGCGGCTGATCGGCGTCTACGTCGGCTGGCGCGGCGCGAGCATCGACGTTCCGGTGCTCGAGCAGCTGACCTTCTGGGACCGCAAGGCGGTCGCCGAAGAGCTCGGCAGCGGCGGCGTCACCCGCCTGCTGCTCGAGCTCGAGGGTGCCACCGCCGACGACCCGCGCAACGTCTTCGTCGTCGTCGGCCACAGCTTCGGCGGCGCGATCGTCGTCCGCGCGCTGGCCGACGTGCTCACCGAGCGCATCAGCAACGCTACCGACGGCGGCGCGCGCATCTTCGGCGACGGCGTGCTCGTGCTCAACCCGGCGATCGAGGCGAACCAGGTGCTGCCGCTGGTCGAGGCCGCGCGCGCCCGCAGCCACGTGGCGGACCAGCTGCCGATCTTCATCTCGCTCAGCACCGACGCCGACGGCGCGACCCACCGCGCCTTTCCGCTCGGACAGACGATCGGCCTGCTCACCTGGCGCCAGCACGATCTCACGCGCAGCTACTTCTACGACCGCCAGGCCCCGGAGGTCAGCATCCCGCTGCGCGAGCGCCACCTCGACGCCACCACCGCGGGCAACTTCGCGCCCTTCCTCACCCACCGCCTCGCCGCCCGCGCCGAAGGCGAGGACATCCGCTTCGAGCTCACTCCGTGCGCAGTGAACCCGGCCGGCTGCGAACCGAAGGGCTGGACCACGTTGCGCGGCCAGCCGGCGATCCGCGGCCTGCCCGCGCACTACCCGCTGTACTTCCTCAAGACCGACGAAACCGTCATGGACGGCCACAACGACATCTTCACGCGTGAGGTGCGCAGCTTCGTTTTCGCGGTGATCGACGACGTGGTGCGCAAGGCCCTCCCGGCCATGGCCGCACCACGCGGCGCCCGGCGGCTGGCGACGCCCTCGCTGCTCGCCGACCCCGCGCTGTTCGAGGCGAGGATGAAGACGATCTGGGCGAACATGCCGGCCGACGGCGAGGAGTGAGCGGTGCGCCGGGGAGCATCCCTCCCCGAACGCGAACGCGGCCTACCCCGGCGGCAGCGCCGCGGCCCCGCCGTCAGCGTCCGCCTCGAACTCCGACACCCGCCCGCGGCCGGCGCGCTTGACCACGTAGCAGGCGTGATCGGCCTTGTGCAGCACGTCCGCGACGCTCGCCACCCCGGTGTCGATGGTGGCGAAGCCGATGCTCGCGCCGATGCGGAACTCGCGCCCCTCCCACGCGAAGCGCAGGCCGGCCACCGCCTCGCACACACTCTCCGCGATCCGCCGTGCGTCCTCGCGCGAACAGCCGCGCAGGATGAGCGCGAACTCGTCGCCGCCGATCCGGCACACCAGGTCGTCCGTGCGCAGCCGGCTGCCGATGAGCTCGGCCACCGCGCGCAGCAAGGCATCGCCCGCCGCATGGCCGGCGCTGTCGTTGACCTCCTTGAAATGGTCGAGGTCGATGAAGCACAGCGCGCTGCGGCCGCCGGCGCGGCGCGAGTGCGCCACCGCATCCTCCAGCGCGCGTTCGAAGGCGCGTCGGTTCGGCAGGCCGGTGAGCGCATCGTGCATCGCCTGATGGGCAAGCTGCGCGGTGGCCTCGTCGATGCGCGCCTGCATGGTCTGGTGCGCATCGGTGATCGCACGCGCCATGGTGTTGAAGCCGCGCTGCAGCTCGCGCAACTCCTCGCTGCCGGCGCGGTCGGGCACCTGCACGCCGAGCTCGCCCGCCGCCATCCGCCGCACCGCCTCCACCAGGCGCGCCACCGGCTCGGCGACCGAGTCGGCCAGGCGCACCGCGAGCCCCGCGGTCAGCACCAGCACGCCGAGCGCGGCCGCGATCGTGGCGAAGAGCACCGTGCGCCGCTCGGCCTCGCGGGCGCTGGTGTCGATCTCGACATACACCCAGCCCACCGGCTGCGGCTCGGGCGCTGCGGCGGACGCGGCGAACGCGTCCACCACCAGCGGCAGGCTCAGCACCGGGGCGGCGAAGCCGGTGCGTCCGGCGCCCCGGTGCAGATGAACCGGGGCGCGGGCAGCGAGCACCGCCGCGGCGTCGAGCAAGCGGGGGCTGCCGCCCTGGGCGAGCACGTTGCCTTCGCGGTCGTAGAGCGTCGCCGCGACGACGTCCTTCTGCGCCCGCAGCGCCGCGAGCACGTCGCCGAGGATCCCGGCGTTGCCCGAGATCACGCCGTACTCGGCGGCCGGGGCGAGAAAGCTGACGATCGCCAGCCCGCGCTCGGCGATCGCGCTCGCGGTCATGCGGTCGCCGCGCACCACCGCCCCCCCCGCCACCACGGCGAGCAGCAGCGATACCGGCAGCAGCACGGTGAGCAGGAGGCGGGTGCGCAGGCTCAGACGCGAAGTTTTCATCGTGAGGCCGCGCCTTCGGTCAGCCGGCGAAGCGAGGCCTCGTCGTCCACCCGCACGCCGAGGGCGCGCGCCACCTGGTGATTGATCGCGATCTCGAAGGCGGCCGGCCCGCGCGGTGCCGGCAGGCGCGGCTTGTCCTTCCTGGCGCGGGCGAGCCAGGCCGCCACCTCGGTCGCGACCTGCTCCGGCGTGGTGTACACCGCGGCGAGCGCGCCCGCCTCCACATAGGCCTGCGAGAAGGCGATGACCGGCTTGCGGAAGCGGTAGCTGGTGAGCAGGATCGCGCGCGCGGCCGACGGGCTCGACAGCAACGGGTCGGGGATCGCGAGAAAGGCGTCGCTGTCGCGCAGCACATTCTCGAGGCCGCGGATCAGCGCGCTCTCGCCGGCGACCACGGCCGTCGTCAGCGCGAGGCCGACCCGGTCCGCCGCCGACGCGAGCGCTTCGCGGTCGAACCCGGCGTCACCGACGAGCGCGCCCACCCGCCGGCTCTCGGGCAGCAGCGCGCGCAGCAGCCGCAGCTGCCGCTCAGCGGGCTGGTCGAGGGTGAAGGCCGACAGCGCCGCCTCAGGATGCCGCCGGCGCAGCCGCTCGAAGGCCTCGCGGCTCAGCATCGTCGCCAGGATCGGCCGCCGATGCCGGCCGAGCACCGCCGCCGCCGCCGCCTCGCCGCTCGCCACCACGAGGTCGGCGCGCGCGAGCACGCGGTCGTCCACCCCCTGCCGTGCGCTGCCGGCGAGGACGATGCGGTGGCCGAGACCGGCGGTCACCCGGCCGAAAGCGTCGGCGAAGGCCTGGTGTGGGCCGGCGGGCTGCGACACCACCACCGCCACCTCGAGCGCGAACACGGTCGACGGCAGCAGCAGCCCGAGCCACAGCAGGCCGCACCCGAACCAGCCGTGCAGGACGAGCCGATGAGGCAGGCGCACCCTCACCACCCCAGTCGCAGGCTGGCGAACAGCGCGGGCTCGTGACGGTAACGGCCTTCATGGAAGTCCGCATACCGCCCGTTCACGCTCTGCGCCACGATCGCCAGCTCGTTGTCCGACCCCGCCGGACCGAAGGTGCGCGCCAGCTTGAGGTCGAGTCGCCCGTCCGCGGGCACGCGGTCGCCGTCGTTGAGCCAGTTCATCCCTGCGTGGTGGTAATAGCCGAGGCTGGCCCGCCAGCGCGGCGACAAGTCCTTGATCAGCAGCAGCGAAGTGATCGAGCGCGGCGCGCTGGTCTCGAAGTCGCGATCGAGGATGTCCTCGTCGGCGTCGATGTCGATCACCGCCTGCGACAGCACCACCCGGCCCCAGCCGCGACGCCGCCAGTCCACGCTGAACTCGCCGCCGCTCATCGAGAAGGTGCCGGCGTTCTGGAACAGGTAGGAGCGCGGCCTACGCGCCACGTGGAAGTCGTACTCGTAGGGCGCGAAACCCGGCGGCGGCGGCGGACACATCCGGTCCGCCGGCGAACCGGGCTCCTCCCAGGGCCGCGAGGGATAGAAGCAGCGCTGGTCGTCGATGTAGTCGTCGTAGCGCTTGTAGAAGGCGCGCACATCCACCCCGAGGCCGAGCTCGCGATACATCGCGGCGTAGCCGATCTCGAGATGCTTCACGCGCTCGGGCTGCATGTTCTCGCCCGCGCGCAACTGCAGCTGCTTGATCTCGGAGCCGACCCGCACCACCTGCTCTGCCCGCGATTCGACCAGCGAGGGGGTGCGGTACGACACCCCGGCCGACAGGCGCAGCGCGGATTCGTGCGTCAGCGCGTAGTTGAACGCGACGCGCGGCGAGAACAGGGAGCCGCTGTAATGGTGGTCCTCGAGGGTGCCGCCGAGATCGACCTTGAGGCGCGCGAGCGGCGACCACACCACGCTGCCGAAGACCTGGCTGCTGGTGCCGCTGAGGGTGCTGCCGGTGTTGAACATCGACGACACCCGCGCCGCCTCGCGCCGCACGCCGGCCCCGAGCAGGAGGCGCCAGGCCGGCGAGAGGCTCGCGCTGTACTGCAGCTCGAGATCGTCGCGGCGGGAATCGCCGTCGAGCTCCACGGGAATCACCAGCGGCGCGTAGGCGGTGTTGAGCCAGCCCGCGCGGACGCGCTCGTCCTGATGATAGTACTGCAGCGAGAACTCGGAGTCGGCCGCGAAGCTGCGCCGCCAGGCCAGATGCAGGAAACGCGAACGCGTGTCGTCCTCGCGCTCGGGCTCGGCGAGATCGCCCGGAATGCCGCGCTCGCTACCGCCCTCGCTCAGCCCCACCAGCAGCTCGAGCGCATCGCGCGTGTTGAGCTGGGTCTCGACGCCGAGGTTGAGCACGGAGCGCGCGATCGTCTCGCGCCCGTTCAGGGCGCCGTTGTCATTGAGAAAGGGGCGGAAATTCACCGCGCGCCGGTGCGAGCCGGAGAGCCGCCAGTCGATCGCGCCTTCCGCGCTGCCGTTGAGCCGGAAGCCGTGGTCGTGAAAACCGTCCCGGCCGATGCGGCTCATGAGCGCCGCGCCGCGCTCGGTCGAGGGCGGACGGGTGATGAGGTTGATCACCGCCTGGAAGGCGTTCGCGCCGTAGGCCGCACCGTTCGGCCCGCGCACCACCTCGACGCGCTCGATGTCGTCGACCCGCAGCGGAAGATCCTGCCAGGCCGTGTTGCCGAACAGGGGGCTGTTGACCGTGCGGCCGTCGATCATCACCTTGATCCGGCGATCGTAGGCGTCGCCCACGCCGTGGTTGGCCACCGTGGGCGACCCGTCGGCCCAGTCGGCGACGAGAAAGCCGGGCACCAGGCGCAGCAGGTCATGGATCTCGGTGAAGCCCGAGGCCTCGATCATCTCGCGGTCGATGATGCTCACCGCCACCGGCGCATCCACCGGCGACTGCGCCATGCGCGACGCGGTGAGCACGATCGGGATGTCGTCGAAGAACGGATCCGCCGCGGCCGCGTCGTGCAGCACGAGCGCGCCTGCGAGCGCGCCGAGGCCGAGCGCGAGAGAGCGGGCTGGACGGCGGAAAGACACGGCATCGACTCCGTTCGGATTTTTGGGCGCATGAACTTTGCATGAGCGGGCGGGCGGCGTCCACCGGAGAAGCGGGCGCAGTGAGAAAAACCGCGCGGCGGTCGTGGATCACGGGTGTGGGATGGGGGGACCTGGTAGCCTTGCGAGCATTCGAACCGACAACCTTGCCCGGCCAGAGGCGGAAATTCCTCGCGGTCGCATTCGCTCATGCCCCGTACCGTCCGCTATTACGACAGCAATGCCGCCCGCTTCGTGGAGGGCACGCTGCATGTGGACATGTCGGCGCTGCAGGAACGTTTTCTGGCGCAGGTTCCGGCGGGCGGGCTGATCCTCGACGCCGGCTGCGGCTCGGGGCGCGACAGCAAGGCCTTCCTCGACGCCGGCTTCCGGGTGCGCGCCTTCGACGCCTCGGCCGAACTCGCGCGGCGGGCGGAAGCCCTCATCGGCCAGGCGGTGGAGGTGAGACACTTCCAGGACGTCGGAGAGCATGCCTGCTACGACGGCATCTGGGCCTGCGCCAGCCTATTGCACGTGGCCGAAGCCGAGTTGCCCGCAACCCTCGCCCGGCTTTGGGCCAGCCTCAAGCCGAGCGGCGTCTTCTACCTCAGCTTCAAGCATGGCGAAGGCGAACGCAGCGATGGCGAACGGCATTTCACCGACGCGACCGCACAACGCCTTGCGCAATGGTCCAGCGGGCTGCCGGAGCTCGAAGCGCTGGAGTGCTGGATAACGCAGGACCAGCGGCCCGAGCGGAGCGAGCAGTGGTTGAATGCGCTGCTGCGGCGCGGCGCCCGTCCCGTCCATCGGCTCTTCACTGGCGAGCAGCACCACCCCTTCCTTCCCCAGCTTTGCCAGTCCATCGCGCGAGCGGACGAGATCGATCTGGCCGTGTCCTTCGTCAAGGCGAGCGGCCTGCGGCTGCTGTTGCCGGACCTGCACGACGCGCTCGGCCGCGACGCCGACGGCGCGCGACCGCCCGCCCGCGTCCGCGTCCTCACCAGCGACTATCTCGACATCACCGACCCGGAGGCATTGCGGCTGTTGGCCTTGTTGCAGGAGCAAGGGGCGCAGGTCCGAATCTTCGAATCGCGCGGGCGTAGCTTTCACATGAAGGCCTATCTGTTCGCCCACTTCCCCGATCCGAACGCGCTGCACGGCACGGTGTTCATCGGCTCCAGCAACATCAGCCGCGCGGCGCTCACCGACGGGCTGGAATGGAACTACCGGGTCGACTACCCGGGCGACGACGGCTTTCTCGAAGCGCGCGCCCGCTTCGAGGAACTGTTCCGCGATCCCCGCACCGTCGAACTGAGCGACCCTTGGATCGACCGCTACGAAGCGCGCCGCGTGCCGCCACCCCGGCAAATCGAACCGGGCAGCGAAGATGGCGATCCGCCGCCGCCCCCGACGCCGATTCAGAACGAAGCGCTGGCCGCGCTCGCCCAGAGCCGTCGCGAAGGCTACCGGCGCGGCCTGGTCGTGCTCGCCACCGGCCTCGGCAAAACCTGGCTCGCCGCCTTCGACGCCGCCCAACTCGGCGCCCGGCGGGTGTTGTTCGTCGCCCACCGCGAAGAGATCCTCACCCAGGCGGCGGAAACCTTCGTGCGCATCCGGCCGGGGGCGCGGGTGGGTTACTACATGGGGCAGACCCGCGACACCCAGGTGGACGTCTTGTGCGCGTCGGTTCAAACCTTGGGCCGCAACACCCATCTGGAGCGCTTCTCGCCGCAGCACTTCGATTACATCGTCGTCGACGAATTTCACCACGCCGCCGCGCCGACCTACCGCCGCCTGCTCGCCCATTTCGCACCGCACTTCCTGCTCGGCCTCACCGCCACGCCTGACCGCACCGATCAGTCGGACATCCTCTCCCTGTGCGACGACAACCTCGTCTTCACCCGCGACCTCTTCGCCGGTATCGAAGCCGAGCTGCTCGCCCCCTTCCACTACTTCGGCATCTGGGACGAGTCGGTGGACTACGAGGAGATCCCCTGGCGCAACGGCCGTTTCGACCCGGACAAGCTCTCCAACAAGCTCGCCACCCTCGCCCGCGCCCGCCACGCCTTTAAGGAATGGGGCAAGCGGGCGCAGCAGCGCACCCTTGCGTTCTGCGTATCGGTGCGCCACGCGGAGTACATGGCGACTCAATTCCAGCTCCAGGGCATCACCGCCGCCGCGGTCTACGCCGGCTCGACGCTGGCGCGCGGCGAAGCACTGGAGCAACTCGCGGACGGCCACCTGAAGGTGATCTTCTCGGTCGACCTCTTCAACGAAGGCGTCGACCTGCCCGCAATCGACACCGTGCTGATGCTGCGGCCGACCGAGTCGAAGATCCTCTTCCTGCAGCAACTCGGCCGCGGTTTGCGCAAGGCAGAAGGCAAGGAGCGCCTCGTCGTCCTCGACTTCATCGGCAACCATCACAGCTTCCTGCACAAATCGCAGGCGCTCGGTCAGATCGGCAGCAGTTACAAGCAGCTCGCCGAGTTCGCGCGCAGGCTCGAATCGCGGCGCCTCGAACTGCCGGCGGATTGCTACATCAACTACGACCTGAAGCTGATCGAGTTCCTAAAATCGCTCGACGGCCACGGCATCGCGCGGGAATACGAAGCGCTGAAGAAAGGCCTCGGCCGCCGACCGACGCTCGCCGAGTTCTACCGCAGCGGGGCCAGCCTCGCGCGGATGCGCAAGGAAAACACGAGCTGGTTCGGTCTGGTGCAGTCGATGAACGATCTCGACGAGGCCGAATTGGCCGTCCATGCCGCTCATCCGGATTTCCTCCGCGAGCTGGAAACCACCGCCATGACCAAGAGCTTCAAGATGGTGCTGCTCGAGGCCTTTCAGGAGCTCGACGGCTGGCGCGCCGCCCCCACGCTCGCACAGCTCGCCGAGCGTTCATGGCAAGTCCTGCAGCGCCGCCGTCCGCTGCTGGCGGACCTACCGGAAACGCCCGACGACACAGAAGAAGGCACGAGCGCGGCCTGGCGACGCTATTGGCAGAGCAACCCGGTCAACGCCTGGATCGGCGGCAACCAGGGCAAGAATGCGCGGACCTTCTTTCGGATCGAGGGCGAACGCTTCGAGCCCGCTTTTTCCGTCGCACCCGAACGGCGGGAAATCCTGGCGGGGATGGCGCAGGAACTCATCGACTACCGCTTCGCCGCCTACGAAGCCCGGCGCGCGACCACGCCGAACGCGGACAACGTCATCGCCTTTCCGCATTCACGGCCCGAAGGAACCGAACTCCCCTACTTCCCGAATCTCCGCATCGCCTGCGGCCACTTCCGCACCGCCCATGCCGACGCCGAGGAACATCGCCGCCTCGGCCCAGGCTACGGCAGACTCGACCCCGCCCGCCATTTCATCGCGCGCGCCTCGGGCAACTCGATGAACGGCGGCAAGAACCCGATCCGCGACGGCGACTACCTGCTGCTGGAGCTGATCAGTCCCACCACCGCAGGCTCGATCACCGGCAACGTCATGGCGATCGAACGCCAGGACCGCACGGGCGACGATCAATACCTGCTGCGCGTGGTGAACAAACAACCTGACGGAAGCTACGTGCTCGTCGCGAACAACCCCGACTACGAAGACATTGTGGTCACCACCGAAATGGCCGAAGAGCTACGCACCCTCGCCCGCCTCAAGGCAGTGATCGATCCCCTGGAACTCGCGGTGGGAGAATCCTTCATGCGCGAAGAGATCCCGGCACTGTTCGGTGTCGAATTCAACCCGGGGAACTGGAACAGCGGCCATGTCGTGCTGCCGGAACGCAATGCTCACACGCTGTTGGTTACGCTGAACAAGCAAGGCAAGTCGGAAGATCATCGGTATCTGGACCGCTGGATCGACGAGGACACCTTCCAGTGGTCGAGCCAGAATTCGACGACTCCGGAGAGCAAACGCGGGCGGGAGATCATCGAGCATGAAAAGCGAGGGATCGCGCTGCATCTATTCGTTCGCGAAGCCAAGCTGGCCGGGGGTAAGGCTGCTCCGTTCGTTTATTGCGGCAAGGCGCGATATGAGGGGCATAGCGGGAGTGCGCCGATGAGTGTCATGTTGGCCTTGAATTACCGTGCCTGAGAAATCTCCACTGAGCGTTCGCGGCCAATAGCAAGAGCCATGCTATGGCGGTGCGATAGCGAATCACGAATCGAACCGAGCCTGGCGCCCTACTTCCGGTGCCGGCCCGTTGCTGCCGTCGAGCTTCGGGGAAAGCTGTCGTTAACGTAGAAGTGACCGGCGGACAATGGGCCGGCGAGAGCCGGCCGATAGGACGTCCGCGTCGACTGCCATGTTATGTTTCACAGCATCTTCTCGAGCTTAGCCGAGCAGGGCAATCGCACCTTCATGTCATAACACCTAGCAATTCAGCACGATAATGATCAACTGTAGCAGCCAACATTCGCTTGGACTTGATACTCGCTTTGCGCGTGGTATCGAGCCGCAGCAGGTTCATCACGATATGGCGCACGATGGCCAGGTTGTTGGCGGCATGACCGCTTCGCACGCGTGATTGGTCGTCGTTGAACTGCACATCGAGACACCAGTGAAGCCTATTTTCTACTTCCCAGTGACTGCGTACGGCCCGAGCGATTCGCTCTGCGTCCGCGGGCAGGCTGCTGATGTAGTAAGCACGCTCGGTACTTGTACGATCGCCAACAGTGCGCACGCGTTCGACTACGGCAAAGCTGGCCAGATCTTTCCATTCTCCACCTTGGTAGAGCCGATCGACCGCGTCGAAGGCCCAACAGCGCCTGACTTCAATTCGACCGTGGCCGGGAGTGGTCGTCTCGTGGGTCGAAGCCGGCTTGAGCACTTCCTTCACGCCGAGCCTCGCGAGCAGGATCGAATCAAGGAGCTTCGGATGATTGTCCTTGACGCACAGGACGTAGTGGGCGCCACGTTCTCGGATCGTGCGTGCGATCTTGGTTTGCGTGCCCATCGCATCGATGGTCACCACGCAGCCCTCGAGCGCCAGGGTAGCGAGCAGTTCCGGAATGGCGGTGATCTCATTCGACTTCTCGGCCGTGGCGGTCTGGCCCAGCACGACGCCCATGCCAGCGGCGAAGGCGCTGACCATGTGCAGCGGACTAGCTTGGGTCTTGCCCTTGTTCCCACTTCGCCGGCTGCTCTTGCCATCAATGGCGACGACAGTATCCTCGGCCAACACCGGCACCACCATGCCGACCCAGCGTCGAAACGCGGCTTCAAACTCGTCCGGCGCGATCATGCCGAACACGCGGCCTATCGTGTCATGAGACGGAACGCCGTGTTCAAGCTTCATAAAGCTGCGCAACCAGTCGATCTTGGCCTCGGCCCACAACTCGATGTCGACGAAGTCGTCGACGCCCGACAGCACCGCGCACACCGCAACCGTGAGCAGTTCGGCCAGATCGTGGCGTTTGTGACGTGTGCTGCGTGGATCGGAAATCGAGACAAACACCTGCGTCAGCGGCATGACGTTTCCTGCCTTCATGGGAGGCCCAAAAAGGTAGGAAACTACACAAAATATGACGTTGTGAACAGGGGGTCTCTAAGTGCATGATCGTAAACCGTTTACGTCATATGGGTATGCAATGTCGGTGCGATCGCCCTGCTTAGCCGAGATGATCCCAAGAATGACCGTGAGAACCGCACCTCCAACCAACGTCATCGAAGCACCTCGAGCGCGCCGTTGGAACTCGGAGATCATTCGCTCGTCGCCCTTATTGAGCTTTAGATATGAAAGCGTCGGAAACGTATCGATTGCTTCCTCGATCATGCGGCCTGCCGCTTGTGCCACTGCAAGCAGCACATACGATGCCCCCATATACAAGACGACGAATCGCGCCCACGCCTCAGGCGAGGATCCCGAAGCGAAGTAGCTAGGTATCGCAGCAAGTGCGTACCAAACGATCAGGAGCGCGACGCCAAGCTGGAGCGCCTGTGGAATTAGATGTGACCAGCCTTGCAGTCGGCGTAACCAGTCCTTCTTCGGGACGCACTTGCATCCTCGTATCCACTCATCGAAGGCTTCCAAGAAGCCGCGAGCGATGACGTAGTCGGCGTAGTCCACCGTGACTTCAGCGGTGTTGTCCAGGGCAATCGCACCTTCATGTCATAACACCTAGCAATTCAGCACGATAATGATCAACTGTAGCAGCCAACATTCGCTTGGACTTGATGCTCGCTTTGCGCGTGGTATCGAGCCGCAGCAGGTTCATCACGATATGGCGCACGATGGCCAGGTTGTTGGCGGCATGACCGCTTCGCACGCGTGATTGGTCGTCGTTGAACTGCACATCGAGACACCAGTGAAGCCTATTTTCTACTTCCCAGTGACTGCGTACGGCCCGAGCGATTCGCTCTGCGTCCGCGGGCAGGCTGCTGATGTAGTAAGCACGCTCGGTACTTGTACGATCGCCAACAGTGCGCACGCGTTCGACTACGGCAAAGCTGGCCAGATCTTTCCATTCTCCACCTTGGTAGAGCCGATCGACCGCGTCGAAGGCCCAACAGCGCCTGACTTCAATTCGACCGTGGCCGGGAGTGGTCGTCTCGTGGGTCGAAGCCGGCTTGAGCACTTCCTTCACGCCGAGCCTCGCGAGCAGGATCGAATCAAGGAGCTTCGGATGATTGTCCTTGACGCACAGGACGTAGTGGGCGCCACGTTCTCGGATCGTGCGTGCGATCTTGGTTTGCGTGCCCATCGCATCGATGGTCACCACGCAGCCCTCGAGCGCCAGGGTAGCGAGCAGTTCCGGAATGGCGGTGATCTCATTCGACTTCTCGGCCGTGGCGGTCTGGCCCAGCACGACGCCCATGCCAGCGGCGAAGGCGCTGACCATGTGCAGCGGACTAGCTTGGGTCTTGCCCTTGTTCCCACTTCGCCGGCTGCTCTTGCCATCAATGGCGACGACAGTATCCTCGGCCAACACCGGCACCACCATGCCGACCCAGCGTCGAAACGCGGCTTCAAACTCGTCCGGCGCGATCATGCCGAACACGCGGCCTATCGTGTCATGAGACGGAACGCCGTGTTCAAGCTTCATAAAGCTGCGCAACCAGTCGATCTTGGCCTCGGCCCACAACTCGATGTCGACGAAGTCGTCGACGCCCGACAGCACCGCGCACACCGCAACCGTGAGCAGTTCGGCCAGATCGTGGCGGTTGTGACGTGTGCTGCGTGGATCGGAAATCGAGACAAACACCTGCGTCAGCGGCATGACGTTTCCTGCCTTCATGGGAGGCCCAAAAAGGTAGGAAACTACACAAAATATGACGTTGTGAACAGGGGGTCTCTAAGTGCATGATCGTAAACCGTTTACGTCATATGGGTATGCAATGTCGGTGCGATCGCCCTGCGGTGTTGTCTCCAATGAGAGCAATAACTCGGCCGCGAATAAAGGGGGGCGCCTCTTCCTCGGCTTGCCGCAGGATCGCAACACGAGAGGTGAGGCGAACCGTTACCACGTACTCCTGCGGACGCTGCCGACCCGCGGGAACAATGGAAAAGTTGTACTTGAGGACGACGTTGACGCAGGGGCTAGGGCTGTTCGCGTTGTATCTCCGAAAGCGCTCAAATGACGTGAACTGCTCCTTTCGCTCCTTGTCATGAAACACTGAAATGGTTTCGTTCCTCGCCACGACATCATGCACGTCGCACAGCTGCAGAATCTTGTGATGCAGCTGCTCCAGCTCTGTCATCTCCAAGAGGATATTGTCCGTGTACCTCTTTCGAATCTGCTCGGTTCGTCCCGTGATCTGGTGGTAAATGTCTTGGTACACCTTCATCGAAACCGGCAGGTTCGAGTCGCCGATCCGAGCGGGCTGCCCATTCCCGCCGTCAGCATGTTCGACGATTTCGCTCAAAATACCCCCCTTCCTTTCGTGAGTCATAGCTTTGTTTTCTGGCGGCACTTCTGCCGCGTAACATCGGAATGCCTGATAACTTGCTCTACGATTTTCTGTCTAGAAACAGAAACTACGCGCAACACAGAATAAAAATTCAGGAAAAGCAGCAGCCGACGGCCTTACGGCGCGATGCGACCTATCTGGCACAAAGGCCGTGAGCATACCGCCTTGCCCGGATAGCCGCTATCCGGATTGGGTTGCCAATGACGGCTTCTGGCCGGACTGAGACCTCCACCCCCAAGCCCGTAAGGGCAAACCCGGCTGTATCGCATTCGTAGTTCCCAGCACGCGAATATGCTCATCAAGAGCGTCATACTTCAGCCTCGCCAAGCCTAACCTCTCTAAGGCCGAAAGGGCCACAGTCTTCTGCGTCGGAAATCTCTCATTCAAAAGGGATGCCCTGCATGCGAGGAAGAACCATTGGTCGGGGTCACGCGGATTCGCGGAAGCCCGCGCGATCGCAGCGAACACGCAGAGCACGTAGATATCAGCGGATCGGGCTGCCTCCGTCGCGTACGTGTTGGTCTCTGCATACCACGCTCGCTTATGCGCAATATCAAAGCGGATCGGACTGAGTGATTTCTGTGCCCACGTCTGTACATAGGCCGCCGACTTCACCCCGATCTTGATCCGTGGGCTGGCAACCAGAAAGAAGCAGCCTGTGCCTTTTGCGAGAGCAAGAGGCGAGATCAGTAGAAATGAAAACCATAAAACTCCAAAGGCATAATCCGCTATCGATCAGCACGCCGTTGTTACGCAGTTCGCAGCTCCCGCGCCGGCAATCTCAGAATGCCGATGCCCGCATCGGCATCGTCGCCCGGCACTTCGGATAACGGACACACCCCCAGAACCGTCCGCGTTTGCCGTCGCGCGCGACCATCTTGTCGCCGCAACTCGGGCACGTCGGAATCGCCCACTCGCCTGCCGTCGCGAACGTCAAAAGATGCTGAGCCGAGGCTTCCGGCAATCGCTCCACCATCGCGAGAAACAGCCTGCTGTCCAGCAGTGTGATTCCGTTCGCTGCGGCGAAGGCGCGCGCATCGTCGGTAAAGCCGTTCGGCGCCATGAAGAACGCCTTGTCGAGTTTCTCGTGCGCCATCACGCCGCGCAGCTCGCGGATTTCCTTCACACCCACTAATTGGTTCCAGGCCTTGCACTGCACGACCGCGGTGCAGCGCTGCGGATCGGTGTCGTCTTGAAAAAGACGCACATCCACCCCGCCGTCCGCGCCGAGCGCCGTGGTCTCCGCGCGGATGCCCAGCACTTTGTAGAACTCGCAGCACAGATCCTCGAAGCGCTTCCATTCGATGCGGTTGACGACTTCGCGCGACCACTTCGTTGGCTTCGCCTCCGTCGCGGATGCGGCGGCGGATTGCCCCCATTCGTTCGAATTCAACGCGTTGTTGCTTTCGGGTTTCTGCCGAATAGCAGGCTCGACGCGCGGCGGCACCGTCCGCCGGGCCGCCATGTTCGCTGCTGGGACGGGAGCGGATGATTGCTCCTTCATGAATCGGAGCAGCGAGATCGCACCAAAGACGCAGGCGATCAGCCACGCGAATGCGCTCAGCATCGGCACCAGCGCACCGAGCACCCTGCTGCTGCCGAACAGGGCGGGGATGACGAAGAGGGCCCCCACCACGCACACGAGGGACATGCCGGCGGCCACCTTCCAGTTGGAGGTGGCGGCGATTTCGATCAGGCCGGGTTCGCGCCTGGACTTGTGGTAACGACGACTCATGCCGCGATTATCCCCAAGGCGGGAGACGCAGATATGCGAATTTGATGCCAAGCGAGACCTACTTCTCGGCTCCGGTAGTGCCGGTCGGTCGGTGGCCTCCGTCAGCGACTGCCATTCGGCACGCGTAATCTGGAAGCGCCTGAAACCGTCCTTCTAGGCAGGAATCGCTTCGCCTTGACCGAATGTCCGGCGCCAGTCCCGCGGGCTCACCTGAAACCGCTTGCGGAAGTGCTGCCTGAGCGACACCGGCGTCTGGAACCCCACGAGTTCGGCGATTTTCTCGACCGGAAGCGAGGTGGTCTCGAGCAGCTCGCGGGCCCGCTGCAGGCGCTCATTCACCAGCCACTCGACCAAGGTCATGCTGGTCGCCTTGCTGAAGTGCCGGGTGAAGGTCCGCCGGCTCATCGCGGTTTGCGCCGCCAGGTCGTCGACGCTGTGCTGCGCGGTGAGGTTGGCGCGCAGGTAGTCGAGAAGCCGGTTGATCTGTGCGTCCTGCGTCGAAGAGGCGATCGGTTGCTCGATGAACTGCGCCTGCCCGCCCTCCCGGTGCGGCGGGATGACCATCATCCGCGCGACCTTGTTGGCGGCCTTGGGGCCGTAGTAGGCGCGCACGATATGCAGGCAGCAGTCCAGCCCGGCGCCCGTGCCGGCGGAGGTGATCAGCCGATCCTCTTCGACGTAGAGGGCGTTCATGTCCAGCTTCACGCGCGGAAACCGTACGCAGAAATCCTGTTCGGCCATCCAGTGCGTGGCGGCCCGCTTGCCGTCGAGCAGCCCGGCATAGGCGAGTGCGTAGGCGCCATAGCACAGCCCCACGACATGGGCGCCGCGCGCATGCGCGCGCGACAGCGCGTCGAGCAAGTCGGGCTCCGGGGGCGCGCTCAGGTCGTGCCAGCTCGGCACCACGACGATGTCTGCCGTTTCGGTCAATTCCAGCCCGCCGTCCGGCAGCACCATCAGAGCACGCTCGGCCCGCAGCGCTCGAGCGCCCGAGGTGACGACCTTCAGGTCGAATAGCGGTCCTTCCGGCAGCGCCAGGGTGAACACGGTGTACGGCACGGCAAAGTGAAACGCACTGACCCCGGGGGGAACGATCAGCGCAACGGCGGGAAGGGGTTTCAACATGGCACGATCGCTCCGGGTGCTGTGGCCCGAATGTTTCGATAGATGACCTTCAGGCCAATTCTATGAATGCCGTGACCGGCCGACAATGGCGCTTTCGACCAACGCCATTTCTGGAGCCGAAACATGAAGCCAACCGCAGTCCTTCGTACCCTCGCGATCTCCCTCTCCCTCGGGCTGGCAGGTCTGCCGGCGCAGGCCGCCGACGACACCGCAACGCCGACCCCCGCGACGGCGCAGATGCAGCACATCCGCAACGCCACCTCGAAGATCGACTATGCAGGCAAGGTCTTCCTCATCGACCCCCTGCTCGCGAAAAAGGGCGCCTATCCGGGCTTTGAAGGAACGGTTCGCAGCGATCGCCGCAACCCGATGGTCGAGCTGCCGATGCCGGCCCCGGAGGTGCTGAAGGGCGTGGATGCGGTGATCGTGACGCATACGCATCTCGACCACTGGGACGGCGGTGAGCATCAGTACATTCCGAAAGACCTCCCCTTGTTCGTGCAGCATGAAGCCGACGCGAAGATCATTCGTGGGCAGGGCTTCACCGATGTTCGCCTGATGGGGACGGAGACGGATTTCGAAGGGGTGCGCCTGACGAAGACGGGCGGCCAGCACGGCACCGACGAAATGTACGCCGATGAGCGCTTGGCGGGCTTCCTGGGCGAGGCCATGGGGGTCGTCTTTCAGGCACCGGATTCGCCCACCGTCTATCTCGTCGGCGACACCGTGTGGCGTGGCGAGGTCGAGCAGAGCCTGGCCCGATTCAACCCCGACGTGGTCCTCCTCAACGCAGGCGACGCCCGTCTGATCGGCTACCCCGGTTCGATCATCATGAGCAAGGACGACGTGCTCCGTGCCTACCGTGCCGCGCCGAATGCGACCATCGTCGCCGTCCATATGGATGCGATCAACCACATGACCCTGAGCCGCGAGCAGTTGCAGGAATACGTCGAGCAGCATGGCATTCAGGATCGCGTGCGGATTCCGGCGGATGGCGAGATCCTGAAGTTCTGACCGGGAGCGCCGCAATAGCAAAACCCCCCGCCATCGCTGACGAGGGGTCTCTCCACCAGGACGGCCTCCCGGCCGTCCCAGCCTTCCGGCTACTTACCGACTCAGACTTCCACCGTGTCCGCGACCGAGCGGAATTCCTCGATCTGGTCGAAGTTCATGTAGCGGTAGATGTCGCCGGCCTTCTTGTTCACCACTTCCACCTGCGCCATGTATTCCTGCACGGTCGGGATCTTGCCCATCAGCGCGCACACCGCGGCCAGCTCGGCCGAGCCCAGATAGACGCGGGTGTCGATGCCGAGGCGGTTGGGGAAGTTGCGGGTCGAGGTCGACATCGCGGTGCTGCCCTTGCGGATCTGCGCCTGGTTGCCCATGCACAGCGAGCAGCCCGGCATCTCCATGCGGGCGCCGGACTTGCCGAGCACGCCGTAGTAGCCTTCCTCGTTGAGGATCATCGCGTCCATCTTGGTGGGCGGGGCGATCCACAGGCGGGTCGGAATGTCGGACTTGCCCTCGAGCACCTTGCCGGCGGCGCGGAAGTGGCCGATGTTGGTCATGCACGAGCCGATGAAGACTTCGTCGATCTTGTCGCCGGCGACTTCGGACAGCAGCTTGACGTCGTCCGGGTCGTTCGGGCAGGCGACGACCGGCTCCTTGATGTCGGCGAGGTCGATCTCGATGACCGCGGCGTAGTCGGCATCGGCGTCGCCCTTGAGCAGCTCGCCCTTGGCGATCCACTCTTCCATCGCCTTGATGCGGCGCTTGAGGGTGCGGGCATCCTCGTAGCCGTTGGCGATCATCCACTTCATCAGGGTGATGTTCGAGTTCATGTACTCGACGATCGGTTCCTTGTTGAGGTGGACCGTGCAGCCGGCGGCGGAGCGCTCGGCCGAGGCGTCGGTGAGCTCGAAAGCCTGTTCGACCTTGAGGTCCGGCAGGCCTTCGATCTCGAGGATGCGGCCCGAGAAGATGTTCTTCTTGCCCTTCTTCTCGACGGTGAGCAGGCCGGCCTTGATCGCGTACAGCGGGATCGCGTTGACCAGGTCACGCAGGGTGACGCCCGGCTGCATCGTGCCCTTGAAGCGCACCAGCACCGATTCCGGCATGTCGAGCGGCATCACGCCGGTCGCCGCGGCAAAGGCGACCAGGCCGGAGCCGGCCGGGAAGGAGATGCCGATCGGGAAGCGGGTGTGGCTGTCGCCGCCGGTGCCGACGGTGTCGGGCAGCAGCAGACGGTTGAGCCAGGAGTGGATCACGCCGTCGCCCGGACGCAGCGAGACGCCGCCGCGGGTGCTGATGAAGCTCGGCAGCTCGCGGTGCATCTTGACGTCGACCAGCTTCGGATAGGCGGCGGTATGGCAGAAGGACTGCATCACCAGGTCGGCGGAGAAGCCGAGACAGGCGAGGTCCTTGAGTTCGTCGCGGGTCATCGGGCCGGTGGTGTCCTGCGAGCCGACGGTGGTCATGCGCGGTTCGCAGTAGGTGCCCGGACGGACGCCCTGGCCTTCCGGCATGCCGCAGGCGCGGCCGACCATCTTCTGCGCCAGCGAGAAGCCCTTGCCGGAATCGGCGGGCGCCTGCGGCAGGCGGAACAGGGTCGAGGGCGGCAGACCGAGCGCTTCGCGCGCCTTGGTGGTGAGGCCGCGGCCGATGATCAGCGGGATGCGGCCGCCGGCGCGCACTTCGTCGAGGATCACCAGGGTCTTGAGCTGGGATTCTGCGATCACTTCGCCGTTCTTGAGCGCGGTGACCTTGCCCGACTTGTCGTCGACCTGGAGCTCGATTTCGTCGCCCATCTCCATGTTGCCGGCGTCGATCTCGATCGGCAGCGCGCCGGCGTCTTCCATGGTGTTGAAGAAGATCGGGGCGATCTTGGAGCCGAGGCATACGCCGCCGAAGCGCTTGTTGGGGACGAAGGGGATGTCCTCGCCGGTGAACCACAGCACCGAGTTGGTGGCGGACTTGCGCGAGGAGCCGGTCCCCACGACGTCACCGACGTAGGCGACCAGGTTGCCCTTGGCACGCAGCTCCTCGAGGAACTTGACCGGGCCGCGCACGCCGGCTTCTTCCGGCTCGATGCCCGGACGCGGGTTCTTCAGCATCGCCAGCGCGTGCAGCGGGATGTCGGGGCGCGACCAGGCATCGGGGGCGGGCGAGAGGTCGTCGGTGTTGGTTTCGCCGGTGACCTTGAACACGGTGAGCTTCTGCGAGGCGGGGACTTCCGGGCGGCTGGTGAACCACTCGGCGTCGGCCCACGACTGCATGACGGCCTTGGCGTTGGCGTTGCCCTTCTCGGCCAGTTCCTTGACGTCGTGGAAATAGTCGAACATCAGCAGGGTCTTCTTGAGGCCCTCGGCGGCGATCTCGCCGAGCTCGGCGTCGCCCAGCAGGTCGATCATCGGCTTGATGTTGAAGCCGCCCAGCATGGTGCCGAGCAGTTCGGTGGCCTTCGCGCGCGACACCAGGCCGCAGCTTTCCTCGCCCTTGGCGACCTTGGCCAGGAATTCGGCCTTGACCTTGGCGGCGTCGTCCACACCGGCCGGCACGCGGTAGGTCAGCAGCTCGACGAGGAAGTCCTCCTCGCCGGCGGGGGGGTTCTTAAGCAGTTCGACCAGCTCGGTGACCTGCTGCTTGCTCAGCGGCAGCGCAGGGATGCCGAGGGCGGCACGTTCGGCGACATGGGCACGGTAGGCTTCAAGCACGGTGACTTCCTCACTTGTTCGTGGCGGTGATCAGGGCTCCCCACGGGGGTCTCCCGCGCGGATCGGGGCGAATTATATGTCTTTTATAAGACTTGCGGTGCAGCGCACCACCGATTCGCCAAAAAGCGGCACAACAGCCGCGAATTCTACTCCCCGCGGCCCCGCGCAGCACGCGCCCGCGACGCCCCGTAGGAGGCCTGCCCTCAGGGCGATAGCAGCCGTCATCGCCAGCACAGCCGCCAAATCGCGCAGAGGGCTGCGCTCCTACCCCGCCACCCGCTACCCGCCACCGCCCTCCCGTGTAGGAGCCCTGCCCCCAGGGCGATAGCAGCCGCGTCGCCCGCACAAGCGCCGCCATCGCGCAGAGGGCTGCGCTCCTACCGCGGCTTGCCGGGGGCGACGCGTCTCCCCGCGGGGAACGCTCGCGGTGGGGGCAAGTCGCATGTTTGTATGCTATTCCTTCCCTATCCCACCGGCAGAACAAGGAGAACGCAGATGCCGCACAACCTTTTCGACACGCTCAAGCCCCTCACCAAGCCTGACGGCGGCAGCGCGCAGTACTACTCGCTGCCCGCGCTCGAGGCCGCAGGCCTCGGTGCGATCTCTCGGCTGCCGGTGTCGATCCGCATCGTGCTCGAAGCGGTGCTGCGTCACTGCGACGGCCGCAAGGTCACCGAAGAGCACGTGCGCGAACTCGCGGCGTGGAAGCCGAACGCGGAGCGCAGCGCGGAGATTCCCTTCGTGGTCGCGCGCGTGGTCCTGCAGGACTTCACCGGCGTGCCGCTGCTGGCCGACCTCGCGGCGATGCGCAACGTCGCCGTGCAGCAGGCGCGCAGCCCGAAGCTGATCGAGCCGCTGGTGCCGGTGGACCTCGTGGTCGACCACTCGGTGCAGGTCGATTACTACGGCACGCCGCAGGCGCTGCGCCAGAACATGGAGCTCGAGTTCGAGCGCAACCGCGAGCGCTACCAGTTCATGAAGTGGGGCATGCAGGCCTTCGACACCTTCCGCGTGGTGCCGCCGGGCATCGGCATCGTGCACCAGGTGAACCTCGAATACCTCTTCCGCGGCGTGCGCAGCCTGGCGAGCGACGGCGGCGAACTCGTCTTCCCCGATACCCTGGTGGGCACCGATTCGCACACCACCATGATCAACGGCGTCGGCGTCGTCGGCTGGGGCGTGGGCGGCATCGAGGCCGAGGCCGGCATGCTCGGCCAGCCGGTGTATTTCCTCACACCCGACGTGGTCGGCGTCGAGCTCAAGGGCAGCTTGCCCGAGGGCGCGACCGCCACCGATCTGGTACTCACCGTCACCGAGATGCTGCGCCGCGAGAAGGTGGTGGGCAAGTTCGTCGAGTTCTACGGCGAGGGCACCGCCAGCCTGTCGGTCACCGACCGCGCCACCATCGCCAACATGGCGCCCGAGTACGGCGCGACGATGGGCTTCTTCCCGGTGGACGACAAGACCGTCGCCTACATGCGCGCCACCGGCCGCGACGAGGCCGAGTGCGCGCTGCTCGAGGCCTACTTCCGCGCCCAGGGCCTGTTCGGCGTGCCGCGCGCGGGCGAGATCGACTACAGCCGCAGCCTGGTGCTCGACCTCGCCACCATCGTGCCCTCGCTCGCCGGGCCGAAGCGTCCGCAGGACCGCATCGCCCTGCCCGCGATGCGTCACGCGTTCGAGACCCTGTTCTCCGCGCCGGTCACCGAGAACGGCTTCGGCCACGAGCCCGGCCAGCTGGTGGACCGCTTCGACAGCGGGCGTGACGACATCGATCTCGGCCACGGCGACGTCCTGATCGCCGCGATCACCTCGTGCACCAACACCAGCAACCCGGCGGTGCTGATCGCCGCCGGCCTGCTGGCGAAGAAGGCGGTGCTGCGCGGCCTGCAGGTGAAGCCGCACATCAAGACCTCGCTCGCGCCCGGATCGCGCGTGGTCACCGACTACCTCGACAAGGCGGGCCTGCTCGAGCCGCTCGGCGCGCTCGGCTTCGCCCTCGCCGGCTACGGCTGCACCACCTGCATCGGCAACGCGGGCGACCTCGCGCGGGAGTTCAACGAGACGATCGTCGAGCACGACCTGGTGGTGGCGGCCGTGCTGTCGGGCAACCGCAACTTCGAGGCCCGCATCCACCCGAACATCCGCGCCAACTACCTGGCCTCGCCGCCGCTGGTGGTCGCCTTCGCGCTCGCCGGTCGCGCCAACATCGACCTCACCACCGAGCCGCTCGGCACCGGCAGCGACGGCGAGCCGGTGTTCCTGCGCGAGCTGTGGCCGAGCTCGGACGAGATCGCCGAGGTCATGCCCTTCGCCACCGACCCGGCGACCTACCGCCGCCTGTACGCCGACTTCACCCGCGACCACGACCTGTGGAACGCGATCGCCGCGCCCAACGGCCAGGTCTACGACTGGCCGCCCTCCACCTACATCGCCAAGCCGCCCTTCTTCGACGGCTTCTCCATGACGCCCGCGCCGGTGGGCGACATCCGCGACGCGAAGGCGCTGCTGCTGCTCGGCGACTCGGTGACCACCGACCACATCTCGCCCGCGGGCTCGTTCCGCGAGACCAGCCCGGCCGGCCACTGGCTGCTCGAACAGGGCGTCCCGCGCGAGGCCTTCAACTCCTACGGCTCGCGCCGCGGCAACCACGACGTGATGGTGCGCGGCACCTTCGCCAACGTGCGGGTGAAGAACCTGATGCTGCCGCTCAATCCGGACGGCACCCGGGTGGAAGGCGGCTACACGCTCATCGACGGCGAGCAGACCACGGTGTACGACGCCGCCACGCACTACATGGCGCGCGGCGTGCCGACGATCGTGTTCGCCGGCGAGGAATACGGCACCGGCTCCTCGCGCGACTGGGCAGCCAAGGGCACGGCGCTGCTCGGGGTGAAGGCGGTGGTGGCGAAGAGCTTCGAGCGCATCCACCGCTCCAACCTGGTCGGCATGGGGGTGTTGCCGCTGCAGTTCGCCGCCGCCGACAGCTGGCAGAGCCTCGGTCTCGACGGCAGCGAGCACTTCACCCTCGAGGGCATCGCAAGCGGGCTCGAACCACAGCAGACGCTGACCCTGCAGGTGCGCCGCGCCGACGGCTCGACGCTGGCGGTGCCGCTGCTGTGCAGGATCGACACCCCGATCGAGATCGAGTACTACCGCCACGGCGGCATCCTGCCCTACGTGTTGCGGGAGATCCTCGCCGACTGATGAAGGGGGCCGGCTGGCGGCCCGCCGGACCGGATGTCGGCGGGCCGCGCAGCAGACCCCACAAGGCGCTTCAGCGGCGATCATTCGGGTCTCGGTTGTGACACGCATGTGCTACATTGACCGGGAGAGAAATCGCCAGGAAAAGCCATGTCCACCACGACCATCCGCCTACCGGAAGAGCTCAAGGCCCGGGTCGCTGCGGCCGCAGCGCGGGCGGGCACAAGCGCGCACGGCTTCATCCTGGAGGCGATTGCCGAGAAGACGGCGCAAGCCGAGCGGCAAAACGCATTCGACGCTGAAGCCGATCAGCGGTACGCCACACTGATCCAGCGTGGCGAAACGATCTCCTGGAGCGAAATGCGCCGCTACCTCGAGGCTCGCGTTCGCGGTGAAACCGCAGCGCGGCCCGCCGTGCGCAAGCCCACCCCTTAGGGATGGCGACGATCGAACTGGCGCCCAAGGTGGCCGACGACTTCGACCGTATCCTCGATCACCTCGAGCGCCATCAGGCGCGAGATCCTGAGGGGCGCATCCGCGACATCATTGATGCCATCGACGTGCTGGCGCACAGCCCGCAGATCGGACGGCCAGTGCGCGCCGGCAAACGCGAACTGATCATCGGACGGCGTGAACGTGGCTACGTTGCGCTGTATCGCTACGTTGAAGTGATCGACACCGTCTTCATTCTCGCCATCCGAAGCCAGCGCGAAGCCGGCTACCCGAGCCAGGCCCCGAATACCTGAAGCGCGTAGACATCGGCGCACCCGCTGGAGTTGGGCAAAGGGTGCGATTGGGGAAGCGGGCGAAATCCCGGAGCAATGCGCTGTCTGGCCGACTAGGCGCCCGGCCCCGATGGCGGGTTGCGAAAGCGGATCCGGTCGGGCGAGGTGGCGCCGCCGGTCATGACGAAGCTCATCGCCTCGTCCATCGTCCAGTCGGTCGACACTACCTGCGACACCGGCACGATCTCGATGTAGCCCGAGGTGGGGTTGGGCGAGGTGGGCACGTACACAGCGGCGAGATCCTCGCCGCTGTGCTCGTCCTGGATCACCCGGGTGACGAAGCCCACCGCCTTCATCTCCGACGAGGGAAAGTTGATCAGCACCACCCGCTGCACCCCGGCGGGCTTTTCCTTGACCGCCGCGAGCAGGCGCTTGGTGCCGCCGTAGATCGCCGCCACCAGCGGGATGCTCTGCACCAGGCGCTCGAGCCAGCCGATGATGCGCTGCCCGATCACGTGCGAGGCGAACCAGCCGAGCACGTAGAACACCAGCAGGGTGAACACCGCCGCGAGCACCGACTGGAACACCGGCAGCAGCACGAAATCGGCCATCTCCGGCCAGTTGCGCCGCAGGCCGCGCGCGATCGCCGCGACGCCGGGCGCGCCCAGCCGCGACAGCTGGGAGAAGATGAAGTCGAACACCAGCCAGGTCACCCACAGCGGCGCCGCGGTCAGCAGGCCGAGCAGCAGATAGCGGCGGGTGTGGCGGATCCGCACTTGGGTTTCGGGTTGCATGGCGGGCAGGCGAGAGTTCGAACCGGCCGAGCATACCGCATCGACATGGCGCCGCCACGAACAGCGCTGCGCCGGCGACCGAAGGACGCGGCACAATGGCGGCCTCCGCACCCCTCCCCGATCGCCCCCCACCTTCCATGAAGCCCGCCCCCTGTCCCTGCGGCACCGGCAAGCCCTTCGACCAGTGCTGCGGCCCGGCGCTCGCCGGCGCCCGCCCGGCGGCCGACGCCGCTGCGCTGATGCGTTCGCGCTATACCGCGTTCACCCTCGGCGACGCCGCCTACCTCCTCGCCACCTGGCACCCTTCGACCCGGCCCGCCGAGCTCGCGCTCGACGAGGAGCCGCGGCCGAAGTGGATCGGCCTCCGGCTGAAGGCGCACGCGAAGCGGGACGCGACGCAAGCCACCGTCGAGTTTGTCGCCCGCTACCGCATCGGCGGCCGCGCCCATCGCCTGCACGAGACGAGCCGCTTCGTGTGCGAGGACGGCCGCTGGTATTACGTCGACGGCGACATCCACGCGGACTGACGCCGCCGCGCGGCCCCGCCCGCAGGACTCAGCCGAGGGCGAGCCACTGCGGCCGGAACAGCATCGCCAGGCCGATGGCGAGCAGCAGCACCCCGCCGAGCAGGCGCGAGGCCCGGGTCAGCCGCGCCGAGGCGCCGGTGATGCGCAGGGTCGTCATCGCGATCATGAACACCAGCAAGTCGTCGAGCATGAAGACGAAGACGTAGAGCGCGAGGTAGGCGTAGTGCTGCCAGGCCGGCAGCGCGCTCATCGTCAGCATCTGCGCATACACCGCGGGCAGGCCCGCCGAACACAATAGTTCGACCAGGTTCACCGCCACCGCGAGGCCGACGATGCCGGCGAGCGCGAGCAGCAGGCCGGGCTGACCCGCCGCGGCACGCAGTCGCGCGAACACCGCCCGCCGCCGCTCGGGCGCTGTGACCTCGCACACCATCGCCGGGTTGCGCAGCCACTCGCGCAGGTAGTGTGCACCGGCGAGGAGCGCCACCAGCGCGACCGCCAGCCGCACCCATTGCGACATGCCGAGCAGCAGCAGCGCGTTGAGCCAGGCCGCCATGAACCCGTAGTAGACCGCCGCCGAGGCGAGGATGAAGGCGCCGCCCAGGATCCAGCGCCGCGCGGCGTCCTGCATCGGCAGCAGGAGGCCGAGCAGGAAGACGAGCACCCACATCGCGCAGGGGTTGAAGCCGTCGAGGGCGCCGAGCACCACGGTGAGCAGCGGCAGCGACAGGTTGGCGAGCTCGACCTCGCCGAACAGCGGCAGGCTGACGCGGCTGCGCACCGGCGCCGTGGCGGCGCCGACATCCCCTTCCGTGCCGCCCTCCGCAGCCAGACCCGCGACGAGGTCCTCGCAACCGTCGCGGCGGCAAGCGGCGATCGCCTCGGCGTAGGCGGCACCCACGCCCCCGGCATCGTCGAAGCCGATGAAGCCGCGGCTGCCGATCAGCACCAGCGGCACCGCCGGCCGTTCGATGCCGAACAGCGCGACCAGCGCGGCAAAGCGCTGGCGTGCGGCTTCGTCGCCATCGATCTCGTGGCGGCGCAGCACGACGTCGACGCCCTGCCCCACCTGACGCTCGAGTTCGGCGGCGGCGAGCGCGCAGTGCGGACAGCCCTCGCGCTCGAACAGATGCACCGCCACTTCCGCCGCCGCTGCCGGCACGGACAGGCAGCTCAACAGGAAGACGAGCGCACGCAGCCAGGTCATGGAGACAGCATAGGCCGCACCGGCGCGTCGGGCGTTGACCACGGGCAATGGCGGCCCGGCCCGCGGCCGGCGCGACGCGGGGTTCAGGTTTGGGCGGCGACCAGCACGATGTCCTGGTCGCCGAAGCGGACCCGCTGCCCGGCGCGCAACTTGGCGCGCTTGCGGTTCTCCGGGCGACCATCGACCCGCACCTGGCCGGACTCCACCGCGGCATGGGCGGCGCCGCCCGAATCCACCAAGCCGCAGGCCTTCAGCAGCTGGTCGAGCTGGATGTGGTCGCCGCGCACGGCAAAGGTGATCGTCATCGTCTTGCTCCCGCAGGCGGCACCCGGCAAAGGGCGCCGCGGCCATGTCAGAATTACGGGATTGTCTCCCGCCACCCGCCAAGATGAACAGCCCGTACCCTTTCGCCGCTGACGACGACCTCCTTGCCCGGGCCGACCGGGTGACCACCCTTGCGCTGGAGAGCGGCGCGCTGCAGCCGATCCGCACCGAGTGCACCGAGCTCAGCGAGGCGGGCCTGCCCTTTTCTGTACGCTGGATCTCGTCGCTCGCGCTCAAGGAGCAGGCGCGGGTCGACAC
Source organism: Thauera phenolivorans (assembly GCF_001696715.1). GTDB lineage: Bacteria > Pseudomonadota > Gammaproteobacteria > Burkholderiales > Rhodocyclaceae > Thauera > Thauera phenolivorans. Next base: position 589,453 of record NZ_MBFM01000002.1, read on the forward strand.
CGTGATCCGGCGCGACCCGGCCTTCAATCCCTTCCTCCCGCCCGAGCCGGCGCTGACCGTGGCCGAACTCGGCACCGACCACCTCGTGGTGCTCAACAAGTTCCCGGTGATCGCGCGCCACCTGCTGATCGTCACCCGCCGTTACGAGGCGCAGACGGCGCCGCTCACCGCCGCCGACTTCGACGCGCTCGCGGCGGTGATCCGCTGCCACGGCGGGCTCGGCTTCTACAACGGCGGCACCGAGGCCGGCGCCAGCCAGGCCCACAAACACCTGCAGTGGGTGCCCGACCATGGCCTGGGTGCGCTCGCCGCCAGTCTGCCCGACGTGCGCGAGGGCGAGGTGGTGAGCAGCGCGCTGCTGCCCTGGCGCCACGCCCTGGTCCGCCTGCCGCGCGCGTGGCCATCCGCCGAGGCGGGCGGCGCGATGCTGGCGGACGCCTTCGCCGCCGCCTGCGCGCGCGTCGGGCTGCCGCCTGCGGCCGACCCGATGCCCCCCTACAACCTGCTGGTGATCCGTGACTGGCTGCTGCTGGTACCGCGTCGCTGCGAGAAGTGGACCGACGTCTCGGTCAATTCGCTCGGCTTCGCCGGCTCGCTTTTCGCGCGCAACTGCGGCCAGATCGAGCGCATCCGCGCCGCCGGCCCGCTCGCGGTACTGGCGGCGGTCTGCTTCCCCGCGAACGGGTAAGGGGATCGGCCCCGCTCAGGCGGCGTGCGGCAGCGAAAAGTCGGGCAAGGGCGGCAGGCCGATCGTCGCCCGCAACTCGTCGCACTTGGGATTGGGACTGCCGTCCTCGAAATAGACCGGAAACTCGCGGCAGGGCGTCGGCCGGTTCTCGTAGATCGTGCACGCGACCTGCTCGCCCACCGTGCCGGAGAGCGCGCTGCAGCGGCGCGGCACCGCGTTGCTGCCCTTCATGCAGCTCATGTGGTGATTGAGCTTCTCGGTCATCGCGGTCGGCACGAAGCCGCCGGGCACCTCGTCGATCTCGCCCCAGTAGAAGGAGATGCGGAAGTGGGTGCAGCAGATGCCGCAATCGAGGCAGGGGTTGAAGTCTTCCATCGCGTGTTCCGTCGCGGGCTATGGGGGTGGCAGAGGGGCGCACCACCGGGCCGACCACGCACGTTGCGCTCGCGGAACCTGCACCGTAAAAACCCGGTGCGGTCAGGAAGATTCAAGGGCGGTCGATCGACCTCGGCGCGCGGATTCTAGCGATCTGTCGCGCGCGCGCAAGAGGCGATTTAAAACTTTATGGATCAGTGACTTGCGGAAATATTCGGAGGAATGAAAAACGCCGCTCAGAGCGGTGCCAGCCCCTGCCTGCGCCGGGCGCGGGCGCAGGCGTCGTCGCCGATGCCGAGCGGCGCATAGGGCGCGAACTCCTGGCACGGCGAAGGCCTCCCAGCATAGATCGTGCACCGCACCGAGCGGCCGATCTCACCCGCCAGCGCGACGCAGCGCGCGGGCGCCGCGTCGGTGCCGCGCATCCGCACCAGGGTGGCGGTCACCGGCACGGTGAGCGCGTCCGGTACGCCGCCCGGCGTGGCGCTCGCCAGCTCCGAGCGGTGGAAGTCCACGCGGAAGGCGGCGCAGCATGCGCCGCACCGGGTGCAGGGGTCTTCACGCATCATCCGGCTCGTTGATCGCGCCGCAGCACTTCTTGTACTTCTTGCCGCTGCCGCAGGGGCAGGGATCGTTGCGGCCGGGGGTGGCGGCCGCGGGCGCGACCGCCGCGTCGGCCGCGAGCGGTTGCGGCGCGGGCAGCTCGAGGTCGCGCCAATGCGCGAAGACGTCGTTGACCGCATCGCCGACCGCCTCGAGCCAGCCCAGCCGCGTCTCCTCGTCGGCCTGCGCGGCCTCGTCCTCGCCCCAGGGCGCGAGCACCTCGTCGAGGGTGGCGCGCACCGCCTCCACCGCATCCTCGGGCAGCCCCTCCTCCCAGCCCTGCGGCCACAGGTCGAGGCCTTGGGCGAAGCCCTCGATCCACTCCTCGCCCAGCTGCAGGGTGTCGCCCTCGGCGATCGCGAAGCAGAACGGCTCCCAGCACTCCTCCACGTCCTCGTCGAGGCCGATCGTGGTCGCCATCTCGTTGTAGTAGGCCTTGACCAGGCGGATCGCACGCTGCAGCCCGCTACCGCCGCCGAACGAGGCTTCGTCGCCGTGCGCCGACCACACCGCCGGCAGCCAGCGCTCGGCCGGGATCACGCGCGGGGACATCAGCACGCCGGCGAGGAAGCCGTCGAGCATCTCGAGGTCCATGCAGTCCTCGGGCACGACCTCGGAAGTCAGGATCTCCTCGAGCGCCTCGAAATCGTCGTCGCTCATCAGGTGGGGATTGGGGTTGGCGCTAGTCATGCTTGTTCTCCGGAAGGGGATGCAGCGAGTTCGGTGACGACACGGTACAGCAGCTGGTCGGAATCGCGGTACTTGCGCTCGAAGGGCGTCAGCGGCGCGGGCGCCTCGAAGGTTTCCCAGGGAACCGGCGCGCCGAGGATGCGGCCGAGGGCGAAGGCGAATTCCTCCGCATAGACGCGCCAGTTGGTGCGGCATTCGAGCACGCCGCCCAGCCGCACCACGAACGGGAACACCGGATGCGCATGCCAGCGCCGGGTGACGTGGCCGATCTTCGGCCACGGGTTCGGGTACAGGATGTAGTGGCGCGCCAGGCGCAGCCCCGCCTCGTCGAGCAGGCGCCAGAAATCGACCAGATCGGCACGCACGAACACCATGTTGGTCGGCATCAGCGCAGCAGGATAGGGCTTGCGCCGCGCGAGGCGGTCAGCCGACTGGTCGACGCCGATCACCCAGTGGTCGGGATGGGCGCGCGCGAGCTGAATCGTGCTGTGGCCGACGCCGCAGCCGGCGTCGAGGATCAGCGGCGCGCCCGGCGGGCGGCCGGCGAGGGCGGCCTCGAGGGCGGCGCGGTTGTAGTCGGCGAAGGGCTTGCGGAAGGGCTCGGCAAGGTGCTTGTCGACCAGCCGGGCGAGATTCTCGTGGATGCCCTGCTGGGCGCTCTCGGGAATGCGGGAATTGGCGTAGCTCATTACGGGAATTCCTCAGGCGGCCCGCGCCAGCGCGGCGCAGCCGATGCCCTCGGCCGCCAGGGCGCGATCGACCGCGGCGGGCTCGCCGAGCGGACGCACCGTGCGGAACAGCTGCTCGGCCTGCGGGTAGTTGCGGCGCAGCAGGTTGAGCCACTGCTTGAGCCGGCCGGGGGCGTGGCGCGGCGCGCAGTTGGCGCGTACCCGGCGCCAGAAGTCGGCGATCAGCGGCTGCAGGGCGCTCCACTCGCGTGCGCGCCTGTCGTCGTCGGGCACGACGAGCTCGCCGGCGCGGATGCGCGCGGCGAGAAAGGGATCGGCGACCGCGCCACGCCCGAGCATGACATCGGCGACGCCCGATCGATCACGGCAGGCCAGCCAGTCGGCAGCGGTCCATACCTCGCCGTTGGCGACCACCGGGACCGCCACCGCCTCGTCCACCCGCGCCACCCACTCCCAGTGCGCCGGCGGCCGGTAGCCCTCGTCGCGGGTGCGGGCATGCACCACCAGGGTCTCGACTCCGCCGGCCTCCAGCGCCTGCGCGCATTCGACTGCCCTGCCCTTGTCGCCGACGCCGAGCCGCATCTTGGCGGTGAACGGCACGTCGGCCGGCACCACGGCGCGCACCGCGCGCGCAATCTCGTGGAGCAGCTCGGGCTCGTCGAGCAGGACCGCGCCACCGCGATGGCGATTGACCACCGGCGCCGGGCAACCGAAGTTGAGATCGACGCCCGCCGCGCCGAGCTCGGCGAGGCGGGCGGCGTTGTCGGCCAGGCAGGCGGGATCGGAGCCGAGCAGCTGCACCCGCACCGGCATCGCGCCAGCGGTGCAGCCGGGGCGGTCGAGTTCGGGGACGATGCGGCGGAAGGCGCGCGCAGGCAGCAGCGCATCGGTGACGCGGACGAACTCGCTCACCGCATGATCGTAGTCGGCAGCCTGGGCGAGGACCGCGCGCAGCACGTGGTCCAGCAGCCCTTCCATCGGCGCGAGCAGCAGACGCACGGCGCTTCTCTCCTCGAGCCCGCGCGCGCGGGCGATTGCCAGGTTGAAATGTGCGCCGGATTGTAATCGATCCGCCCCGCGCACCGGACGCGTCGAGTGCGCAATTCTTGCCTTTCGCCAAGGCCTGAGAGATAATCGCGCGCTTAATCAATCAGGGCGGTCACATCCTCCGCCCGCATGTAAGGAACAGACATGAGAGCGGATATCCATCCCAAGTATCAGGACGTGAGCGTCACCTGCTCCTGCGGCAACTCCTTCACCACCCGCTCGACCATCAGCAAGCCGCAACTGCACGTCGAAGTGTGCGCCGCGTGCCACCCGTTCTACACCGGCAAGCAGAAGATCGTGGACACCGCCGGCCGCGTCGAGCGCTTCCGCCAGAAGTACGGCAACGTTCAGCGCCTGAGCTGATCGCCGACCGCACCGTGCGAAATGCCGGCGCGGGCAGTAAAAAAGGCAGCTTCGGCTGCCTTTTTTGTTGCCCGCCGATCTGCCGCCGCCCCCGCCGTTCGTCCATCATCGTCATCACAGCGGCGGCGGGCGGATAGAATCGGGCTGGCGCAGCGGTCTGCGCCCCGACTCCCCCGCGCTTCGCGCACCACCCGATTCCGAACGCGCATGAACGAAAGTCCGACCTCCCAAGACTCGCTGCTCCAGCGCAGGATCTACGGCACGCTGGGTCTCAGCGTGCTCGTCGGCCTGTACCTGCTGGTCGGCCTCACCGGCCACGACCCCTGGCGTGGCGACGATGCCCGCCATCTCGGCCCGGTCGTCTCGATGCTGCGCGGCGAGGGCTGGCTGCTGCCGATGCTCGGCGGCGAGCCGATGTACGAGTACCCGCCGCTCTACTACTGGACCGCGTCCGTGCTGGCCTGGGCGGCGAGCGGATTCCTCGCGGCGCACGAGGGTGCCCGCCTCGCGAGCGTGCTGTTCACCGCGATGGGCATCTTCCTCGTCGCGCGCACCGCCGAGGCGCTGTACGGCCGCCCCACTCGCACGCCGGCAGCGCTGCTGACCCTCGGCACCCTCGGCCTGGTGATCCACGCACACGAGACCCAGCCGCTGCTCGCGCTGTTCGCGATGCTCGCCCTCACCCTGCGCGGGCTCGCCCGCGTGCCCGTGCAGCCGGTGGGCGGCAGCCTGCAGGCCGGCCTCGGCAGCGCACTCGCGTTTCTCGCCGCCGGCCTGCCCGGCCTGCTGCTGAGCCTGCCGCTGTTTCCGCTCGCCCTGCTGCTGAGCCCGGACTGTCGCTCTCCGCGCGCGAGCGGCGGGCTGCTGCTCGGCCTCAGCCTCGCCCTCGTGCTGATGGCGGCGTGGCCGCTCGCCCTGCACCTGCTCGAACCTGCGCAGTTCAACCGCTGGCTTGCGGCGCAGTGGCTCGACATCCAGCTGCACGCGCCCGTGCTCGCGGATCTCGGCACGCAGGCGGAGCTGCTCGGCTGGTTCACCTGGCCGCTGTGGCCGATCGCGCTGTGGTCGCTGTGGCGCGCAGGGCGCAAGTTCGCGACCCTGCCCTGGCTGCTGCCCGGGCTGTCGCTGATGCTCGTACTGGTCTGGCTGATCTTCATCGGCGAGCCGCGCCAGGCCCGGCTGATCCCGCTGGTGCCGGCCACCGCCCTGCTCGCTGCCGGCGGCGTGCCCAGCCTGCGGCGCGGCGCGGCGAACGCCTTCGACTGGTTCGCGCTGATGACCTTCGGCGTGTTCGCCATCCTGGTCTGGCTCGGGTGGACCGCTCAGGCCTTCGGCTGGCCGCCGGGCCTCGCGCGCCATGTCGCGCGCATCGCACCCGACTTCGTGCTGACCGCGGCCGGCACCCAGCTCGTGCTCGGCGTGCTGATCTGCGCCGCCTGGCTCGGCTTCGTCTGGCGCCTGCCGCGCACCGCCTCGCGGGGCCCGGCCAGCTGGGCGATGGGAATGACGATGCTGTGGTGCCTCGCGGTGGTGCTGCTGATGCCGTGGTTCGATCACAGCCGCAGCTACCGGCCGATGGTGCGCTCGCTCGAGCTGGCGCTCGCCGGCGAGCCGCCGGCCTGCATCGCGGCCGAGCCCCTGCCGCCCGGCGTGCGGGCCTCGCTCGACTATTTCGGTGCAATCCGCGTGGTGCGCGTGGTGGAAGACACCAGCCCCTGCCCGCTGCTGCTGCGCATCGGCGAACGACCCTCGGCGAGCGCCACGATCGCACCCGAATGGCACATAATCTGGGAATACCGCCATGGCGGTGGCAAGCGCCAGGAGCTCTACCGCCTTTATCGCAGGACGCCCAGCTGATGCCCTCCACCCTTTCTCCCGAGGCCCTGCCCGCCTGGGCTTCGCTGCAAGACCACGCCGTCCGGCTGCAGACCCGCACCCTGCCCAGCCTGTTCGTCGATGATGTGAGCCGCTTCGATCGTCTGTCACGAAACTGGCAGGGCCTGACACTCGACCTGTCGCGACAGCGCCTCGACCCGGCAGCGCTCGATGCGCTGCTGGCGCTCGCCACCGAGGCGGGCCTCGCCGAAGGCATCCGCGCCTTCTTCGGCGGCGAAGCGGTCAACCACACCGAGGGACGCCCGGCGCTGCACATGGCGCTGCGCGGCAGTTGCGCGGCGCCGGCCGGTGCCAAGCTCGACCAGCGCCCGCTGCGCGCGTTCGCCGCGGCGCTGCGCGCCGGGCAGGTGGCGGGCGCGACTGACGCGCCGATCACCCGCGTCATCAACATCGGCATCGGCGGCTCCGATCTCGGCCCGCGCCTGGTGGCCGAAGCGCTGCGCTCGACCGTCGCCGAACGGCCGGTGGCGATCGACTTCGTCGCCAACATCGACCCGCGCGATCTCGAGGAGGCGCTCGAACACGCAGACGCGGCGAGCACCCTGTTCATCGTCTCCTCGAAGAGCTTCGGCACCGCGGAGACCCTCGCCAACGCACAGGCAGGCCGTGACTGGTTGCGCGCGCGCCTGCCGGCCGGCGCCGACGTGTCGCGCCATTTCGCGGCGGTCAGCAACGCCACCGCGGCGGCGGCGGAATTCGGCATCGATCCCGCGCGCACCTTCGCTTTGCCGGAATGGGTCGGCGGACGTTATTCGCTGTGGTCGGCGATCGGCCTGCCGCTGCTGGTCGGCCTCGGCGAAGAGGCCTTCGATCGCCTGCTCGCCGGCGCGCGCGCCCTCGACGAGCACTTCCGCGACACCCCCTTCGCCGACAACCTGCCGGTGCTGATGGGCCTGGTCGGGCTGTGGAACACCGACTTCCTCGGCCTCGAGACCCTCGCCGTGCTGCCCTACGCCCACGGCCTGCGCAACTTTCCGGCCTGGCTTCAGCAGCTCGAGATGGAGAGCAACGGCAAACGCACGCTGCGCGACGGCAGCAGCACCACGGCGCACACCTCGCCGATCGTCTGGGGCGGTGTCGGCACCGTCGGTCAGCACGCCTTCCACCAGCTCTTCTACCAGGGCACGCGCAGCGTGCCGATGGACTTCATCGTGCCGGTGGGTGACGACGAGCCGCGCCAGCGCGGCCTGGTGGGCAACGCCTTCGCCCAGGCGGCGGCGCTGATGCACGGCCGCGACATCGACGGCGCGCGCACCGCGCTGCGCGCCAGGGGCCTGCCGGAGGCCGAGGTCGAGCGCCTCGCGCCGCACCTCGTCTGCCCGGGCAACCAGCCGAGCACCACGCTGCTGATGCCGCGTCTCGATGCCTTCCACCTCGGCCAGCTGCTCGCGCTCTATGAGCACAAGGTCTTCGTGCAGGGCTGGATCTGGGGCATCAACAGCTTCGACCAGTACGGCGTCGAGCTCGGCAAGGAGATGGCGCGCCGGCTCGCCGACGCCGAAGGCGAGCGCGACGCGACCAGCGCCAGCCTGATGGCGATCGCCGACGCACTGCGGGGCGGCTGAAACCGCCCGCGTTCAGCCGTAGATCTTGCACATGCCGGGGATCGCCACCGGATGGGTGAAGTAGCCGAGCAGATAGAAGAAGGCGACCACCAGCGCGATCACGATCAGCCGGCGACGGTTGCGTCGCAGCCAGCCGCGCCAGCCGTGCGCCGCCGGCGCCTGCCTGGCGGATCCGGACTGCGGTTCGTCGGGCATCTCAGTCGAGCTTCAGGAAGGTGTCGCGGTAGTGGCGCAGCTCGGCGATCGACTCCTGGATGTCGGCGAGCGCGGTGTGCGCACCCGTTTTCTTCACCCCCGCGTACACCTCGGGGCGCCAGCGGCGCGCCAGCTCCTTGAGGGTCGACACGTCGAGGTTGCGGTAATGGAACCAGGCCTCGAAGCGCGGCATGTAGCGCGCGAGAAAGCGGCGGTCCTGGCACACCGAGTTGCCGCACATCGGCGAGCTGCGCGCCGGCGCCCACGCCTCGAGGAAGGCGAGCATGCGCGCCTCGGCTGCCGCCTCGCCCACGCTCGAGGCCTTCACCCGCTCGATGAGGCCCGACTTGCCATGGGTGTTGCGGTTCCACTCGTCCATCGCGTCGAGTACGGCGTCGGGCTGATGCACCGCGATCACCGGCGCCTCGGCGACGGTCTCGAGGCGCTCGTCGGTGATCACCACCGCGATTTCGATGATGCGGTCACGGTCCGGTTCGAGGCCGGTCATTTCCATGTCCAGCCAGATGAGGTGTTTGGGGTCCTGTGCCATAATCCGCGAGCCTTCCCGACATTTCTGGGCGAAACAAATGAGGCCGGGATTGTGTCACAGATCGACGAGATCGCCGTGTCCACCACGCGCCCCCACCAGCTGCCCGCGCATCCCCGACGCTCCGCATGCCCGAAGCCAAGCTCCTCGCCGCCCTCTTCCTCGCCCTGCTGTTCGCCAGCGCCATCGTGCGCGCGGCGCTGATGCGCCGCCAGGTGCGGCACGTGCTCGCCCGCCGCGACACGGTGCCGCCCGCCTTCGCCGACGCCATCGGCCTCGCCTCGCACCAGCGCGCGGCCGACTACACGGTGGCGCGCATGGGGCTGGCACTGCCCGAGCTCGCGGTGTCGACCGCCCTCGTCCTCGGGCTGACCTTGGGCGGTGGCCTGCAGTGGCTCCACGACGCGTGGGCAGGCGTCGCAGAGGCCGGCGGTATCGCCCACGGGGTCGTCCTCCTCGCCTCGCTGGCGGTGATCGGCTGGCTGCTCGAGCTGCCCTTCACCCTGTGGCGCACCTTCGTCGTCGAGAAGCGCTTCGGCTTCAACCGCATGACGCCCGCGCTGTTCATCGCCGACACGGTCAAGGAGGGCCTGCTCGCCGCCCTCGTCGGGCTGCCGCTGCTGGCGGCGGTGCTGTGGCTGATGCAGGCGATGGGCGCCACCTGGTGGCTTTGGGTGTGGGCGCTGTGGCTCGGCTTCAACCTGCTGTTCATGCTCGTGTGGCCGACCTTCATCGCGCCGCTGTTCAACACCTTCACCCCGCTTGCCGACCAGGCCCTGAAGGCGCGCGTGGAGACCCTGCTCGCGCGCTGCGGCTTTCGCTCGCGCGGCCTCTTCGTGATGGACGGCTCGCGCCGCTCCGCGCACGGCAACGCCTACTTCACCGGCTTCGGCGCCGCCAAGCGCATCGTCTTCTACGACACCCTGCTCGCCAAGCTCGGTCCGGAGGAGGTGGAGGCGGTCCTCGCCCACGAGCTCGGCCACTTCCACCACCGCCACATCCTCAAGCGGCTCGCCCTGCTCGCCCCCGCCAGCCTGCTGCTGCTCGCCCTCCTCGGCTGGCTGATGCAGCAGCCCTGGTTCTTCACCGGGCTCGGCATGAGCGCCACCGACACCGCGAGCGCGCTGGCGCTGTTCTTCCTCGCCCTGCCGGCCTTCACCTTCCCGCTCGCGCCGCTCGCGAGTCACTGGTCGCGCCGGCACGAGTACGAGGCCGACGCCTACGCCGCGCGCCAGACGCACGCCGCCGACCTCGTCAGTGCGCTGGTGAAGCTCTACCGCGACAACGCCTCGACCCTCACCCCCGACCCGCTCTACTCCGCTTTTTTCGATTCCCACCCGCCGGCCGCGTTGCGCGTGGCACGGCTGCAGTCGCTGTAACACCCCACCATCAGAAAGACGAGGAGGACGACATGAGCAACCACACCCTTGCCCCCGCCGCCGCGCTGACTGCGCTGCTCGCGCTGTCGCTGCCGGCCGCCGCGGCGGAGCCCTTCCACGACGCCGACATCGAGGCCGGCGAGCAGATGCATGCCGAGCTGTGCGTGGGCTGCCACGCCGACAAGTTCGGCGACCAGGACGGCTCGACGATCTACCTGCGCGACGACCGCCGCATCACCACCCCGAGCGGGCTCGAGCAGCAGCTGACCGCGTGCACCACGATGCTCAACCTCGACCTCTTCCCCGAGGACGAGCGCAACATCGCCGGCTATCTCAACAAGCAGTACTACAAGTTCAAGTGAGCCGAGGCAGCCACGTCCGCGCCCAGGGGGCCAAGCTGCTGCCCGGGCTGATCGTCGCCGCCTTCGGTCGTCACTACGAAGTCGATACCTCCGCAGGCCGGCTGCGCTGCACCCCGCGCGGCAAGCGGAGCAGCTATGCCTGCGGCGACGAGGTGGACGTGCTGCCCGGCGGCGACGACCAGGGCGCGATCGAGCACCTGCATCCGCGCCGCAGCCTGCTGTGGCGCTCGGATGCCTTCCGCGAGAAGCTGATCGCCGCCAACCTGAGCCTGGTGGCGATCGTCGTCGCCACCGAGCCGGGGTTTTCCGACCTGCTCATCTCGCGCTGCATCGCCGCCGCCGAGAGCCAGGACATCACCGCGCTGATCGTGCTCAACAAGGCCGACCTCGGCGACCGCCTCGACGCGGCCCGCGCCCAGCTCGCCCCCTTCCGCACGCTCGGCTACGAGATCCTCGAGGTCTCCGCGCTCGACGGCGCGACCGCGCTGCGCGCGCGCCTGCACGGAGAGCGCAGCATCTTCGTCGGCCAGTCGGGGATGGGGAAGTCCACCCTCACCAACGCGCTCGTGCCCGAGGCGAAGGCCGCCACCCGCGAGATCTCCACCGCGCTCGACACCGGCAAGCACACCACCACTTTCGCCCGCCTCTATCCGCTCGGCGAGGACCGCGTCACCGACGGCTGGCTGATCGACAGCCCGGGCCTGCAGGCCTTCGGGCTTGCCCACCTCGACGCCGACGAGCTATGCGAGACCTTCGTGGAGTTCCGCCCCCATCTGGGCAAGTGCCGCTTCCGCGACTGCCGCCACGATGCCGAGCCCGGCTGCGCCCTGCTCGCCGCGCTCGCCGCCGGTCAGATCCTGCCGCGCCGTTTCGAGCATTTCCGCATCATCCGCACTGAAATCGGCGAGGCGCGCCGGCTCAATCCGGGCTGGTGAGCATCGTCCCGCGCCTCATTCCTCGGCGCGGAAGGCTTCCAGCGTGGGCGAGGCGAAGTCGCGCCGGTACAGCACGATGACGATCACCGTGGTGAGCCCGATGAACAGCCCGGGCTGGATGAACCAGGCCACCGCGGCGAGCCCGAAGTAGTAGGCGCGGATGCCGCGGTTGAAGTCGTCGCCGGCGAGCGAATTGACCTTTCCCAGACGCTGCGCCGCGGCTTCGGCGCGGGCGTCGTCCTCCCCCGCCCTCATCCACGGCGTGCCGCCGATCAGGATCGACAGCAGATTGAACTCGCGCAGCGCCCAGGTGAACTTGAAGTAGGCGAACACGAACACGCCGAGCAGCAACAGCAGCTTGAGCTCCCACAGGGCGCGCGAACTCTCGCGCGCGAACGGCAGGTCGGAGGCGAAGCGGATCACCTGGTCGAGGGTGCCGAGCAGCGCGAGCAGGCCGGCGATGATGTAGATCGTCGTGCTCGCATAGAACGACACGCTCTGCATCAGGTTGCCGACCAGCGCGGCGTCGGTCATCCGCATCTCGCGCCGAACCAGCTGGCGCGCCCAGCGCAGGCGATGCTGGTCGCCGACGTCCTGCAGGCCGTTCTGCGCCCAGCGGCTGCGCTCGGAGAACCAGCCGTAGCCGATCCACGCGGCGAGAAACCAGACGACCGCGAAGGCGTCTGCGACGCCGAGGGTATCGACCAGGAAGCTGCGCATCGGGGCGGGGTTCAGCCGGCGAGGAGGAAGTCGCGCACCACCTGGATCTGGGCCGGGTCCATCAGCATCGGCGCATGGCCGACGCCTGGGAACTCCTCGGTCTGCGCCTTCGGCCCGCGCTCGCCCATCGCCTCGAAGGTGGCGGGCTCGAGCAGATCGGACTCGGCGCCGCGCAGGGCGAGGGTCGGACAGGCGACGTGATCGTAGATCTGCCACAGGTCGATGTCGGCCGTCGGCGGATTCGCGCGGAAGGGGTCACCGAGGCCGGGATCGTAGACCATCGTGAAGCCGCCCTCGACCGGCCGCACCGAGTACTCGGTGAGATGGCGCCACTGCGCGTCGGTGAGCGCCCCGAAGGGCGCACCGACCTCACGGAGGTAAGCCTCGGCCGCCGCGATGTCGGCGAACCGCGGGGCACGCCCGACGTACTGGCCGATGCGGTCGAGCGACACCTTGGTGATCACCGGACCGACGTCGTTCAGTACCAGACGGCTGATCGGACTGTGCGGCTGGCTCGCGAGCAGCATGCCGATGATGCCACCCATCGAGGTACCCACCCAGTGCACCTCCTCGACGTCGAGGCGGGCGATGAGGGTCACCATGTCGGCCACGTAGAGCGGAAAACCGTAGTCGGTCTTGATCGCCAGCCAGTCGCTGCGGCCGCGGCCGACCACGTCGGGGCAGACCACCCGGTATTCGCCGGCCATCGCGCGGGCGAGATCGTCGAAATCGCGGCCGTTGCGGGTGAGGCCGTGGACACAGACCAGCACCCGCGGGTTGTCGGCCTCGCCCCACTCGGTGTAGGCCATGCGGTGCAGGCCGTGTGGGCCGATGCACTGCACGCGGCGCTCGCGATGGCCGTGATAGGGCCGCTCGGGCGGCGGCGGCGCTGTGAACAGATCACGCAGGCTCATGGTCGGACTCGCTCTCCGGTCGGCATTGGTCTGCCCGAGTCTAGCATCGCCGCTCGCCGCGCGGCCGCTCAGCGCCCATGCCAGTAGCGTGGTGCGCGCTCGCGTGCGGCGGACAGGGCGACGCCGTCGGCGCCGACCTCGACCAGGATCGCGCCCTGGCTGTCGGTGCGCCAGTTGCGCGCGCCCGCTTCGGCCCAGCGCGCCCACACCGCCGGATGCGGATGGCCGAAGGGGTTGCGGTAGCCCGCCGAATGGATCGCCGCCTCGGCCCGGACCGCATCGACGAAAGCCGGCGAGGACGAGGTCCGGCTGCCATGGTGGCCAACCACCACCACCGAGCTGGCGAGCGCCGCCGCGCCTTGGCGGGCCAGCATCGCCGCCTCGCCCGCGCTGCCGAGGTCGCCAACCAGCAGCAGCGAGCCGCCCGGCGCCGCCACCCGCAGCACGCAGGACTGGTCGTTGTCGCGCCGCGCGTCGCCCTCGTCGTCGGGATGGAGCAATGCGAACTCGACCCCGTCCCACGCCCAGCGCTCGTCCACGCGGCAAGCGTGCAGCGGCCGGCCTTCTGCGCCGGCCGGCGTCGTCCCACCGGCGAACACCTCCCCCGTGTCGACCCCGGCCAGCACGGCGCCGGCGCCGCCCACATGGTCGGCGTCGTCGTGCGAGAGCAGCAGCCGGTCCAGCCGCTCCACCCCGTTCGCCGCGAACCAGGGCAGCACCACGCGCGCGCCCGCGTCCGCCGACGGTCCGTAGGGCGGGCCGGCGTCGTACAGCAGATCGTGGCGCGCGGTCTGCACATGCACCGCCAGCCCCTGGCCGACGTCGAGCACCGTGGCGCGGAAGCTGCCCGCGGCCGGCCGCGGCGCCGGCCAACCGAACAGCAGCACGAGCACCACCAGCGCCGCCGGCCGGCCCGGCGTGCCGCGCGGCAGCAGGAGGAGCCCGACCGCCGCGGCGCCTGCGAGCACGAGCCAGGCAGGCGGCGCCGCCTGCTGCCACACCGCGCGCTCGAAGCCCGCCAGCCATTCGAGCCACGCCATCATCGCGCCGAGGCAGGCGTGAGCGAGCACGAGCAGGGAATCCACCGGCAGCACCACGCCGAGCAGCACGAGCGGCGTCACCACGTAGCTCACCAGCGGAATCGCCACCAGGTTGGCCGGCAGCGACACCAGCGAGAAGGCGTGGAAGAGCAGCAGCAGCGCGGGCACCAGAGCGAACTGCAAGGCGAGCTGAATCTTCAGCGCGATGCGCCAGCCCTGGCTTCGGCCGACCCCGTGGCGACCGGCGAGCAGATGGAGGATCACGCCGACCGCGGCGAAGGACAGCCAGAAGCCCGCGGCGAGCACCGCCCAGGGATCGACCACCAGCACCGCGCCGAGCGCGAACGCGAGGATGCGACCAGGACCGGGTTCGCGCCCGGCGAGCAGCGCGAGCGCCGCGGCCGCCAGCATGAGCAGCGCACGCTGCACCGGGATGCCGAGGCCGGCGAGCATCGCGTACGCCGTCGCCGCGATCAGCCCCGCCAGCGCGGCCATCCTGAGCGCCGCCAGCCGCAGGCTGAACGCCGGCACCCGACGCCACAGGCCACCGCAGACGATCCCTGCGACGAGCGCCACGAGCGAGACGTGCAGCCCGGAGATCGCCACCAGGTGATTGACCCCGGTGCGCCGGAACACCTCCCACTGCGCAGGGGTGATCGCGCGCTGGTCGCCGACCGCCAGCGCCACGACGATGCCGGCGTAGGGCCGCTCGCCGAGCACCGCGAGCAGGCGCTCGCGCACCTCGCCGCGCCGCAGGTGCAGCCACTGCAGCGCGCCCGCCGGCTCGGCGTCGAGCCGTACCGCCTCGCCGCGCACATAGCCGGTGGCGCGGATACCGCGTTCGAGCAACCAGGCCTCGTAGTCGAAGCCGTGCGGATTGGCGAGGCCATGCGGCCGCTTGAGGCGGACGACGAAGCGCCAGCGCTCGCCGGCGCGCACCTGCGGCATCGCCTGCTCGCCGTCGCGCGCCGCGTACCACGACAGCGCGAGCCGGCGCGGCGCGCCGGCGGCGACGCCCTCGGGCTGGACCGGATCGAGCTCGAAGCCGAAGCGCACGCCGCGCGCGAACGGCTGCGGGAGGTCGGCGACGCGGCCGACGACGACGAGATCCTCGCCCTCGAGCGCGGCGGGCAGCGCGTCGGCGAGCCGCCACTCGGCGCGCAGCCCCGCCCACAGCCAGCCCGCGGCGAAGGCGAGCAGGACGAGCAGGAAAGGGATGCAGCCCGCCCTCCACCCAGCCACGGGCCGGCGCCAGCGGACGAGAAGAGCGAACAGCACGAGCGCCAGCCAGACCAGCGCCCCCGCGTGCAGCAGCGCGGGCGGCGGCAGCCCTTGGCTCTGCTGGAAGGCCCAAACACCGGCGGCGAAGACAACGGTTCTGATGCGCATGGCATCAATAATGCCAACGACATTGCCGTTACAACAAGCATCAAATCCGCCGCGCCGGGCACCCGCGGCCACCGGGCGCACTGCTAGAATCGCGCCGGACGACACCATGCGCAGACGACTCCGACGCCTCCTCCCCGACCACGAAAGCGTGCGCAGCAACCGCTGGTTCCGGCCCTTCGCGAACACGCTGCTGCACCCGCGCCTGTGGTATCTGAACCGCCACTCCGCCGCCGGCGCGGTGGCGGTGGGGCTGTTCTGCGGCCTCGTCCCCGGCCCGTTGCAGATGCTCAGCGCGGCGATCGCCTGCGTGCTGCTGCGGGTCAACCTGCCGCTCGCGCTGGTGTCGACGCTCTACAGCAACCCGTTCACGATCGTGCCGCTCTACGTCGCCGCCTTCGGCCTCGGCAACTGGGCGATGGGCGGCAATGGCGCCGACTTCATCCCGCCGCCCGAACTCGGCGGCCTGGGCCTGTCGACCTGGATGTCGGCAGTCATCGACTGGATGGGGGAGCTGGGCAAGCCGCTCGCGCTCGGCCTCGTGCTGCTCGCCGCGAGCCTCTCGATCAGCGGTTACTTCATCGTGCGCGCGGCCTGGCGGTTGTGGCTGATCCGCACCTGGCGCCAGCGTCAGGCCGCGCGTCAGCGCTGAACGCGCCCGGCTTCAGACCAGGCGGCCGTCGTCGAGGCGCAGCGTGCGCTGCGCGCGGCGCGCCAGGCTCTCGTCGTGGGTGACGACGACGAAGCTGGTCGACAGGCGCTCGTTGAGCGACAGCATGAGGTCGAACACCGCCTCCGCAGTGCGACGGTCGAGGTTGCCGGTGGGCTCGTCGGCGAGCACGCAGGCCGGCTGCGTCACCAGCGCGCGGGCGATTGCGGCGCGCTGGCGCTCGCCGCCGGAGAGCTCGCCCGGCGTGTGATCCAGCCGGTGGCCGAGGCCCACCTCGCCGAGCATCGCCGCCGCCTGCTCGTCGGCCTGCGCCTTGTCCATGCGCCGGATGTAGAGCGGCATGGCGACGTTCTCGAGCGCGCTGAATTCCGGGAGCAGGTGGTGGAACTGGTACACGAAGCCGAGCGAGGCGTTGCGCAGGCGGCCGCGTTCGGCCTCGGACAGGGTCGAGAAGTCGCGCCCCATCAGTCGCACCTTGCCGGCGCTGGCGACGTCGAGGCCGCCGAGCAGGTGCAGCAACGTGCTCTTGCCCGAACCCGAGGCGCCGACGATCGAGAGGCGCTCGCCGCGCGCCACCGCCAGATCCACGCCGGAAAGCACCCGCACCGCGTCGGCGCCCTCGCGGAAGCGCTTCTCCAGGCCCTCGCAGGCCAGCACCGCCGTATCGGCGGCGTTTCCGATCTTCGCTTGCTCACTCATAGCGCAGGGCCTCCGCCGGATTCACCTTCGATGCGCGCCAGCTCGGATAGAGCGCCGCCAGCAGGGTCAGCACGAAGGATACCGAGACGATGCCGATCACGTCCGCCGGCAGCACCTGCGAGGGCAGCTCGTTGATGTAGTAGATCTCCTTGTTCCACAGGGTGGCGCCGGTCAGCGTCTCCAGCGCCGGAATCACGATGTCGAGGTTGTGCGCGATCGCCAGCCCGCCGACGACCCCGGCGGCCAGGCCGACGAGGCCGATGATCGAGCCCTGCAGCACGAAGATCGCCATCACCGAGGCGGGACTCGCGCCCAGGGTGCGCAGGATCGCAATGTCGGCGTATTTCTCCTGCACCGCCATCACCAGAGTGGAAACGATGTTGAAGGCCGCCACCGCGACGATGAGGAACAGGATCAGGGTCATCATCGTCTTCTCGAGTGCCACCGCGCGGAAGAAGTTGGCGTGGCTGCGGGTCCAGTCGCTGACGATCAGGCCCGGCGTCGAGATCATGCCGGCGAGTTCGCGCGCCACCCGCGGCGCGGCGAACAGGTCGTCGAGCTTCAGGCGCACGCCGCTGACGCCGTCGCCCATGCGATACAGCGCCTGCGCGTCGGCCAGGTGCACCAGCGCGAGCGCCGAGTCGTACTCGAACATGCCCGCCTCGAAGATGCCGACCACCTCGAACTGCTTGACCCGCGGCAGCACCGCCGCCGGCGTCACCAGACCCTGCGGCGCGATCAGCGTCACCTTGTCGCCGGTGCGCACCTTCAGCGCGAGCGCGAGGTCGCGCCCGAGCAGGATGCCGAAGCGTCCCGCCTGCAGCGCGTCGAAGCTGCCCGACTGCATGTGACGGGCGAAGTCGGCGACCTTGTCCTCCTCCGCGGGGATGATCCCGCGCACCATCGTGCCGCGCACCGTCTGGTCGAAGGACAGCATGCCCTGCTCCTGCACGTAGGGCGCGGCCGCCTGCACCGAATCATGGCGCACGGCCTCGTCGGCGACCTGTTGCCAGGACGCCACCGGCTCGCCCGGGCTATGCACCTGGACGTGGGAGGCGACGCCGAGGATGCGCGTGCGCAGCTCCTCCTGAAAGCCGTTCATGACCGACAGCACCACGATCAGCGCGGCCACGCCGAGCGCGATGCCGAACATCGATACGAGGGAAATGAAGGAGATGAAGCGGTTGCGGCCCTGAGCACGCTTGCGCGAGCGGGTATAGCGCAGGCCGACGAGAAATTCATAGCGCATCGGATGGGAGGGGTCCGCGGACCGGGGTCGACAAGCCCGCCATTGTGCCGGGGATGGCTCCGCTTGGGAAAGCCGAATTGCGCAGCGGATGTAAGCGCTGCCCCTCCCCGTGGGCCGCCGCCTCTACGCGCGCTGCGGCTGCAGCAGCTCGATGCGGAACGCCGGCTCGTAGGGCGGCACGTTGCATTCGATGATGTCGGCGGGCGCGATGTCGAGCCGCACGCCGACGACGTCGGTGCGCAGCGGCAGCAGGGTGGCGCCGCGGTCGGCCAGGGTCACGACGCGGATCTCGGCCGGCTGCTTGCGCGCGAGGTATTCGATCGCGCGCAACAGCGAGTGGCCGGTGTACAGCACGTCGTCGACCACCACCAGGGTGTAGGCGGCGAGATCGAGCGCGGCGTGCTGCGCCTGCTCGGTGAGGCGGGTTTCCGGATAGAGCAGGCTGAGGTCGTCCGCGTAGCGCTTGATCGAGAGGTCGAGCCGTAGCGGCGGCGGCATCCCGTAGCGCCCGGTGAGCAGCGCGGTGAGGCGGTCGGCGAGCGGCGCGCCGCGGCGCAGGATGCCGATCACCGCCACCTTGTCGCGGCCGTTGAGCAGGCCGGCGGCCTGGCGCGCCATGTCGGCGACCACCCGATCGAGCTGCTCTGTGTCGTACAGGCAGGTGCGCTTGCCGGGAGGGCGGTCCATACTCACCTCTGACGTAAGGGGATGCGTTGCGCGCGAACGACGGCTGTGCCCGAAGCATAAGCGATGCGCACGGCTGGCTCCAGGCGCATCGATCGCCCGCACCGCGAACCCGGGGAGGACCAGGCAAATGATGGACGGCGAGCGCGCGCTACTGACCGACCTCTACGAACTCACCATGCTGCAGGCCTATTTCGACGAGGGCATGCACGACACCGCGGTCTTCGAACTCTTCGTGCGCGCCCTGCCCGCGCAGCGCAACTTCCTGCTCGCCGCCGGGCTCGAACAGGCCCTCGACTACCTCGAGAACCTTCGCTTTCGCGAGGATGAGCTCGCCTGGCTGCGAGACAGCGGCCGCTTCCGCGACGACTTCGTCGATTGGCTGGCGGCTTTCCGCTTCAGCGGCGAGGTCCATGCGATGCGCGAGGGCACGGCCTTCTTCCCCGACGAACCGGTGCTGCGCGTCGAGGCACCGATCGGCGAGGCGCAGTTCGTCGAGAGCCGGCTGATCAACCTGATCAACTTCTCCAGCCTGATCGCCACCAAGGCGGCGCGCTGCGTGCTCGCCGCCCCGGGCAGGCTGCTGGTGGATTTCGGCCTGCGCCGCGCCCACGGCGCCGAGGCCGGGCTGCTCGCGGCGCGCGCGAGCTACCTCGCCGGCTTCGGCGGCACCGCCACCGTGCTCGCCGGCCAGCGCTTCGGCATCCCGGTGTTCGGCACCATGGCGCACTCCTACATCGAGGCGCACGCGCTCGAGCACGAGGCCTTCGAAGCCTTCTCCGCCTCCCAGCCGGCC
>NZ_MBFM01000002.1:608954-724197 GCF_001696715.1 Thauera phenolivorans
ACTCTTCGTGCGCGCCCTGCCCGCGCAGCGCAACTTCCTGCTCGCCGCCGGGCTCGAACAGGCCCTCGACTACCTCGAGAACCTTCGCTTTCGCGAGGATGAGCTCGCCTGGCTGCGAGACAGCGGCCGCTTCCGCGACGACTTCGTCGATTGGCTGGCGGCTTTCCGCTTCAGCGGCGAGGTCCATGCGATGCGCGAGGGCACGGCCTTCTTCCCCGACGAACCGGTGCTGCGCGTCGAGGCACCGATCGGCGAGGCGCAGTTCGTCGAGAGCCGGCTGATCAACCTGATCAACTTCTCCAGCCTGATCGCCACCAAGGCGGCGCGCTGCGTGCTCGCCGCCCCGGGCAGGCTGCTGGTGGATTTCGGCCTGCGCCGCGCCCACGGCGCCGAGGCCGGGCTGCTCGCGGCGCGCGCGAGCTACCTCGCCGGCTTCGGCGGCACCGCCACCGTGCTCGCCGGCCAGCGCTTCGGCATCCCGGTGTTCGGCACCATGGCGCACTCCTACATCGAGGCGCACGCGCTCGAGCACGAGGCCTTCGAAGCCTTCTCCGCCTCCCAGCCGGCCAGCGTGACCTTGCTCATCGACACCTACGACACCGAGGCCGCGGCGGCGAAGGTGGTCGAACTCGCCCCCGCGCTGCGCGCCCGCGGCGTGCGCCTCGCCGCGGTGCGGCTCGACAGCGGCGATCTCGCCGAGCACGCGCGCCAGGTGCGCGCGATCCTCGATGCGGGCGGCCTCGGCGAGGTGCGCATCTTCGCCAGCGGCAACCTCGACGAGTTCCGCCTCGCCCGCCTGCTCGGCGAGGGCGCGCCGATCGACGGCTTCGGCATCGGCACCCACCTCACCACCTCGATCGACGCGCCCGCCCTCGACTCCGCCTACAAGCTGCAGGAATACGCCGGCCGCGGGCGGCGCAAACGCTCGGAGGGCAAGGCCACATGGCCGGGGGCGAAGCAGGTGTATCGCGCACTCGACGCCGACGGCCGCCTGGGCGGCGACCTCGTGGCGCAGCGCAAGGAAGCGGTGAGCGGGCGCGGCGAGCCCTTGCTCCAGCCGGTGATGCGCGACGGCAGACGCCTCGCGCCCGCCGAACCGCTGGCCGCCCTGCGCGAGCACGCCGCGGCCGAACTCGCCCGCCTGCCCGAGGCGCTGCGCGCGGCCGCGCCCGCTACGCCCTATCCGGTGGAGATCTCGCCCGGCCTGAGGGCGCTCGCGGCCGAGGTCGACCGCATGCCGCATTGAAGAACGGGCGCCGCCACGCCGCGAGGAGATTGCGGCGCCCGTCGCCGGCGCGCTGCGCCGGGGCAGCCGGGTCGGCCCGACCGCGGGTCTCAGCGTCCCGAGCAGTGCCCGCCCGAGGCCGCCTGACCGCTGCCGAGCGCGATCGGCGGCGGCTCCACGCGCACGCCGCTCGTGCTCGCGGTGTCGAGCGCGACCAGCGCAAGCACCAGCACCCAGAAGAGCAGATTGACGAGGCGGAAGATTCGCTTGCTGTCCATGTCCCCTCCTCCTCAGGCCGCGATGCGCCGACGCAGGCGCACGCCCAGGATCGAACCCGCGAAGGCGAGCGCGAACCACACCCAGCCATGCAGGCTGGCCGAGGCCACGCCGCCGAAGAAGGCGCCGACGTTGCAGCCGAAGGCCATGCGCGAGCTGTAGCCCATCACCAGCCCTGCAACGCTCGCCGCGATCAGCCGCTTCGCGGAGGGCGTGGTGAACATCGCCACGCCGTTCCAGCGCGAGGCGGCGAGCGCGCCATAGATCAGGCCGAGGTTGGTCACCGAGGTGACGTCGGCGAGCACCGGCTCGGCCAGCCGCGTGGCGTGCGGCGCCGCGCCCCAGAAGGCATCGCCCACCGGGCTCCAGCCGAGCGCGGCGGCGACCTTCGCGCCCCACACGCCGATGCCGTAGACGATGCCCCAGGGCTGGCCGGCGACCACCAGATGCGCGGTGTACAGCACCGCGAGCACCAGCGCGCCGATCCACCAGCGCCGGGCCCAGCCACCGTAGCCTGAGGCCGCGTCGAGCGCCTTCGGCAGCGCCTCGGGACGACCCGTGATGCGGGCACGCGCGTTCTGTCGCGCGCCGCGCGCCGCCAGCCAGGACACCAGGCCGCAGCCGAGCACGGTGAGCAGCAGCGCCACCGGCCAGCCGAAGCGCAGCAGGTCGACCGCCGGCAGGCCGCCGAGCGCGACCCAGCCCGGCTGATGCGAGGCGCCGACGAAGCTGCCGATGGCGAAGGTCGGCAGCACCGCCACCGACAGCGGCGCACCCGCACCGGCCTTATACAGCGTGCCCGAGCCGCAGCCGTCGGCGAGCTGCATCGCGGCGCCGAACAGGAAGGCGCCGAGCACCAGGCTGAAGGTGAGCGGCGCCACCGCGCCGACGAGCTCGCCCGGGTTGGCCGCCAGCAGCGGCAGGGTGAGCGCCGCCGCGAGCGCGAGCAGCAGCATCTGCGCCCACAGGCCCTGCGGGTCGCGGCGCTCGATGTAGTCGCGCCAGCCGGTGGTGAAGCCGAAGCGCGCGCCCTGCAGGGCGGCGCCGAAGCCGATGCCGAGCAGCGCGAGCAGGCCCTGGCGCACGCCGGCGGTGAGCATCACCGCGAACACGCCCGCCAGGCCGCCCGCCACCAGCAGGAGTCGGTTCATGAAACGCATCGTTCGGTTTCCTTCCCGCTCACCTGGCGAACGCGCGCTTGACGTCCTGCACCAGCGCACTCACGCGTGAGGGCTGGTTCTGCATCGGCAGCTCGCGTTGGCTCCACGCCACCACCGACTCGGGATAGAGCTTGACCTGCTCGTTGCCGGCGATCTCCGACATCACGAACCAGTTGGTCGCCGCCCAGTGGCCGGTGTTGCAGAAGGACACCGCCGGCGCGTCACCGATGCCCGCCTGCGCCACCAGCGCCTTCAGCTCGCTCGCCGGCTTCAGCGTGGTGCCGCCCTTGGGGAAGAACTGCGCGTTGTCGAAGGAGGTGGCGCCGGGCAGCGTACCGTAGCGGGCGGCCGCGTCGGTGCGCGCCTCGCCGCCGAAGAAGGACTTCGGCCGCGCATCGAGGAGGAGCGGGGTCGCGCCTGCCTGCACCGCCGCGGCGAGCTCCTGGGTGCTGACGATCTGCTCGTGGTCGTAGTGGTAGCTGAACTGTGTCGGGGTTACCGTCGGCGCCGTGGTCTCGAGTGCGCCGCCGGCCGCCTTCCACGCCTTGGTGCCGCCATCGAGGATGGACAGCCGGCTGAGGCCGCCGACCTTGAGCGTCCAGTAGACCCGCGCCGCGGCACCGAAGTCGGTGTGATCGGTGCCGCCATGCACCACCACCACATGGGTGTCGCGGTCGACGCCGGCGGCCTGCAGCAGCGCGCTCAGCGCGGCCTCGGCCGGCAGCGCGCCGGGATTGTCCTGCGGGCCGCGGTACTTGCCATAGGGGGTGTTGACCGCGCCCGGGATGTGCCCGCCGGCGTAGTCCTTGTCGGCGCGGATGTCGAGCACACGCACGCCCGGCTGGCCGAGCAGCGTGGCGAGATCCTGGGCGGAGAGCAGCGGCGAGACCGCCGCCGCGCTCGGCGCCGGGGCGGTCCGGGAAGCCGCCGGGGCGGCATGGGTGCTGGCCAGCGCCGGGGCGGCGAGCACGAGGCTGCCGGTGGCGAGGGCGACGGAGACGATGAGCTTCTTCAACATGAGATGGGCGTCCGCGAAAGTGCTTGATGGGAACCTGGGGCGCGCGGCCCGCAGGTCCAAGTGAGAACGATTCTAGGTCAGGCTTTTATCTCCTGGAATGCATTTCCAGGCACTTGTATATAGCCGTGAGTTACATGGCAGGCCATTCGTCGCGCTCGATCGCGCTTCACGCGGATCAGCGCCCCGCCAGCGGTGGCGGTGGGCCGCTTCACCGCTAGAATCCCGACTTTATGTTGACGAGATCCGGGATGCAGGGAGTGCGGGAAACGAGCGGCCCGACCCTTCTGGTCGTCGATGACGACCTCGTGGCCCAGGCCAGGCTGAACGCCTATTTCACCCAGGAGGGCTACCGTGTGCTGCTGGCGGGCGACGGCGTGGCCTTCTGGCAGGCGCTCGGCCGCAATCCGGTCGACCTGGTGCTGCTCGACGTCAACCTGCCGGGGCAGGACGGCCTCTCGCTCGCGCGCGACCTGCGCGCCCGCAATCCGTCGATCGGCATCATCCTCGTCACCAGCCGCAGCGATGACGTCGACAAGGTGGTCGGCCTCGAGGTGGGCGCCGACGACTATGTCACCAAGCCCTTCAACCCGCGCGAACTGCTCGCCCGGGTCAAGAGCCTGCTCCGGCGCACCGGCGAACATCGCCCCGCCGAGAGCGAGGGCGTGTTCGGCTTCGCCGGGTGGACGCTCGACCTGCCCAGGCGCCGCCTGTGCGACGCCGGCGGCCGCGAGCTGACGCTGACGCGCGGCGAGTTCGAGGTGCTGGCCCTGCTGGTGCGTCATCCCGGCGAGGTAATCGACCGCGACCGGCTGTCGCGGGCCGTGAGCGGCAGGGACTGGGCGCCGCAGGACCGCACGATCGACGTCCTCGTGCGCCGGCTGCGCGGCAAGATCGACGAAGGCCGCGCCGACTCGCTGATCGTGACCGTGCGCGGCGAAGGCTACCGGCTCGCGGTCGACAGCGAGCGGCGGCGGGCCTGAGGGTTCACGCCTCGGGCTCCTCGAGGCGGTGCAGCGCGACTTCCAGATGCTCGAGACTGTGCAGGTAGTCGTGTCGCAACGCCTCGGCCCGCGCCGCCAAGCTGGTACCCGCCGCGTGTGCGCGGAGGTCCTCTTCCAGCCGGCCCGCAGCGCGCCCCAGCCGCTCGAGTCCGAGATTGAAGGCCGCGCCCCGCAGCTTGTGCGCGAGCCGCGCGCAGTCCTCGGCCTGCCCCGCCCGCGCGGCGGCCAGCAGCGCCGCCGCCAGTTCATCGCCCTGGGCCCGGAACACGCGGGCGATCCCGGCCAGCACCGTCTCTCCGAGCGCCTCGCGCTCGGCGCGCAGGAAGGCCAGGCTCACCCATTCGACGGGCGCGTCAGCGGGCTGCGTGCCGGGCGCGTCGGCGGTTTCCCCCGCGTCCGCCGAGGTCGGGAATTCGCCGGTGCCTGCCGCCCCGGGCGTCGACAGCAGGCGCGCAAGCAAGGCCTGCAGCTGGACACGGGTGAAGGGCTTCGACAGGAACGCGCTGAACCCCGCATCGAGCAAGGCCTGCACCTCGTTCGCAGGAATGTGGGCGGACATCAGCACCACCGGCAGTTCGCGCCCGCCCGGCAGCGTGCGCAGGCGGGCGAGCAGCTCGCGGCCGTCGCCATCGGGGAGGTACATGTCGATCAGGGCGAGCGCCGGCCGCTGCGCCGCGAGCGCCTGCAGCGCCGACTGGATGTCGGTGGCGCACATCGGATGCTGACCGAGCCGCTGCAGGAAGCGCTCGACGACCATGCGATTGACCGCGTCGTCCTCGACCACCAGCACGGCGTGGCCGCGCTCGAGCGCATCGGCCTGCGCGCCGGTGGCGGCGGACGGCGCACTGGCCACCGGCGCAAGGCTCAGCTCGAAGCTCACCGTCGTGCCCCGCCCGGGCGCGCTGCGCAGCGCGATCTCGCCGCCGAGCGCCTGCACCAGACGCTTGCACACCGCGAGCCCGAGGCCGGTGCCCGCATGGTGGCGGCCGGTGTCGCGCACCTGGACGAAGGGCTCGAAGACTTCGCGCTGGCGCTCGGGATCGATCCCGATGCCGTGATCCTCGACCGCGAAGGCGAGCGCGCCGGGCGCGCTCCCCGCCGCGATGCGCACCGTGACCGCGCCTTCGTCGCTGAACTTGATCGCGTTGCCGACGAGATTGAGCAGGATCTGGCTCAGCTTGCGGCGATCGCCGAGCACGAGATCCGCTATCGCCGGCTCGATGTCGGCAACCAGCGCCAGGCCGCGCGCCGCCGCCCGCGAACCCTGCACCGCGAAGACGTCGTTGACCGCATCGCGCAGGCTGAACGGTGTGTTCTCGACATGAACCCCGCCCGCCTCGATGCGCGCGAAATCGAGCATGTCCTCAAGCAGCTCGAGCAGCAGCAGCGCCGCCGCGCGGATCTGGGCGAGGTACTGCTGCTGGCCAGGCGCGGGCTCGGCGTCCTCTAGCAGCTCGAGCAGCCCGAGGATCCCCGCCATCGGCGTGCGCAGCTCGTGACTGACGGTGCCGAGGAAGGCCGTCTTCGCGCGGTCGGCCTTCTCGGCGGCGATGCGCGCGTCGGCATGCTCAGCCATCTCGCGCGCAAGCGCGCCATTGCTCTGGCGCAACTCGGCGGTGCGCGCCGCGACCTCTTGCTCCAGCGCCGCCTGCTGCTGGCGCAGCGCCTCGGCGAGCCGGTCGCGTTCGATCGCGTCGTTGCGAAAGCGCTCGAGCGCGCGCGACAGTGAGGCGAGCTCGTCGTCGCCTGCAGTGTCGATCTTCACCTCGCGCCTGCCCGCGGCGAGCGCCAGGGTCGCCTCCTCGAGCGCGAGCAGGCGCCCGAGCGTGTGCCGGCGCAGCACGCGGCCGATGACCAGTGCGGTCACCAGCAGCAGCGCCGCGCCGATCACGCCGAAGGCCACCAGCCCCGAGGTGGCGCTGCGCTCGGCGGCCAGTCCGGCCGAGGCGAGAATGCGCCCGCCGCGGTGGATCAGTTCGCCGGCGAGCGCGTCGAGCTCGGTGGTGAGGGTGCCGACCTCGCCCTGCAGCGCGTCGCCGTGGGTGCGCAGCGCGAGCGCGTGGGCGCGCAGCGCGAAGGCGCCTGCCGGCGCCAGCGCCGCCCCCAGGCCATCGTGCAGCGCAACGCCCTGCGCACGGGCGACCGGGTCGCCAATGTCGCGCAGGCGGCGCGCGAGCAACGCGAGGCGCGCCCCGAACTCGCTGCGCGCGGCATCCAGCCGCTCGTCGGTGTCGAGCTCGTCGAGGCGGTCGACCAGGGCGCCGAGCGCATGCACGGTCAGGCTCAGTTCGTGCATGCGCTCCAGCGTATCGAGGTCGAGGTCGAGCAGGCGGTCGCTCGCCGCGGCGCGTGCCGCGCCTTCGAGCGCCCCGCCTGGCTGCGACGGCTGCATCAGCGCGGTGAGGGTCGACACCAGCAGCGCGGTGGCGTTGTCGGCCTGGGTCCCCGCAAGCGTCTCGAGGGCGTCGACCTGCGCGCGCAGCGTGCGCCCCATGGCGGCGAGGTCGTCGCGCAGCCGCAGCCGCTCGGCGATGGTGTCGGCCATCGCGCCAAGGCGGACAGCGAGCACTTCGCCGGTCGCCTGCAGGCGTGTGCGCAGTTCCGGCTCGACGTGCGGCGAATCGAGCGCGCCCAGGCGGTCGCGGATCATGGGCACGTCGGCCTCCAGCATCGCGCGCAGCTGCGCGAGCTCGGCGCTGGAGTCGGCGCGCGCCAGCCGCGGCGCGAGCGCCGCGAGGCGAGCGTTGCCGCGCACCGCCTCGTGCAGGGCGTCGGCGGCCGGCAGGGTGTCGCGGACGATCGCCTGCTGGCTGGCGACCACGCGCTGGAAGCTGATCCATCCCACCACCGCCACCATCACCGTGGCGAGCGCGCCCAGCAGCAGGCCGAGCAGCAGCCGCTCGCGCAGGCCGAAGCGGCGGGCGGGAACGGCTTTCACGTAAGATGGAGCGTCCATATCGGGGCGTGTTCCGCGCAGTTTCGCCTGACCCAATGATCAGCAACAAAATGGCTTCATCTTACCGGTGCCGCGCCGCCAGGGCATTGGGCACGCTCGCGCTCGCCGCGCTGCTGGCCGCCGCCTCCGCATCGGCGGCGGATCCCACGGCGGCGTGGCCGATCGAGCGCTGGGCGGGCGACCAGCGCGCCGCGACCGCGGCAGATGCGCCCGCGCCCGCGATGGCGCGGATCGCCGCCTCGCGTCCGTGGCAGGTGTGCGCCGTCTATCCGCATCTGAAGGACAGCTACTGGCTCGCGGTGAACTACGGCATGGTCGAGGAGGCGCGCGCGCTCGGGGTGGGCCTGCGCGTGCTCGAGTCGGGTGGCTACGCCGGGCTGGCGCGCCAGCGCGAACACGTCGCCGGCTGCCTCGCGGACGAGCGTGTCGACGCGTTGCTGGTCGGCACGGTGAGCCTTGCCGGCCTCGACGACCTGCTCGCGCCGGCGCGAACGCGCAAGCCGGTGCTGGCGCTGGTCAACGACATCGACGCCGACGTGGTGCGCGGCAAGGTCGGCGTGCCCTGGTACCAGCTCGGCGCGAAGATCGGCGGCTGGCTGGCGGCGCGCCACCCGGCCGGCTCGGCGCCGGTCGATATCGCCTGGTTCCCCGGCCTCGAGGACGCGGGCTGGGTGGACTTCATCGATCGCGGCTTCCGCGACGCCATCGCGGACAGCGCGGTGCGCATCGCCAGCGTGCGCTGGGGCGACACCGGGCGCTCGATCCAGCGCCGGCTGGTGGAAGAGGTGCTCGACGCCCACCCCCGGCTGGACTACCTGGTCGGCAACGCGCCGATGGCGGAGGCGGCGATCGCCGAACTGCGCCGGCGCGGGCGCGAGGACGAGGTCGGCATCGTCTCGTCCTACCTGACGCCCGGCGTCCACAGCGGCCTGCTGCGCGGTCGCATCCTGGTGTCGGTGACCGACTTCCCGGTGCTGCAGGGCCGGATGGCGATGCGGCAGGTCTTGCGGGCGCTCGAGGGACTCGCGATCGAGCCCCATGTCGGCCCCGCGGTCGAACTCGTCGACGCCGCGCGCCTCGAGCGCTTCCCGGTGGATTGGATGCTGCCGCCGGCCGGCTTCGTGCCGGTGTACGAAGTGGCGCCGACCCGGCCCTGAGGCCCGGTCGGCGCCGCGCGCTGGCCGCTTCAGCGGCCGCCGCTCACATCGGCTTGGCGTTCTTCTCGAGGAAATCGAGCACCAGGGCGCGTTCCTCGTCGGTCAGGCCGGCGCGCGGGAACATGCTCTCGGTGATGCCGTGCCACTGCTTCACGGTGAAGTCGGCCGGTTCGCGCGGCACGTGGCAGAGCGTGCAGCGCTGGTAGAAGAGCTGTTCGCCCGGCGTCATGCCTGCGGTCGAGGCCGCCTTCGCTTCGTGTGCGCGGTCGGTGAGCTTGAGCGCCGCCGCGTCGATGCGCGCGGCGGTGGTCTCGACCACCGGCGGCTCGTAGGCGCGGTTCGGCCCCTCGGCGTCGGTGCACTTGCGGAAGTACGCGAGGCAGGTGTTGGCGCTGGTGGCCTGACTGAGGTCGCTCGCCGCCACGCTGGTGGTCAGCACGTTGATCGCGCCGCTGTTGCAGCGGCCCTTGCTGTCCTTCGACAGCCAGGCGCCCTCGTAGATGCTGATCACGCCCTTCATGATGTCGGGCGACACCCGCGCACCGACGATCACCGCGCCCCGGTCATTGTAGACCTCGATCAGTTCGCCGTCCTTCACCCCGCGCTCGCGCGCGTCTTCCTCGCTGATGAGCGCGAACTCGCGGCCCTGGATGTTCAGGTGCTTCGCGCACTCGGCGTTGGCCATCTGCGAATGCACCCGCATGAAGGGGTGCGGGCTGACCACATGCACCTGGCCGGGCCTGGCGTTGCCGAGGAACTCGGCCGGCTCGAGGTACTTCGGGATCGGCGGGCATTCCTTCGTGCCGAAGCGCTCGAAGGCTTCGATGTAGAGGCCGATCTTGCCGGTGGCGGTGTGCAGCGGATTCTTCTCGGGGTCGGTGTAGAAGTCGCCGTGGCGCACCCAGCGCCGGGCCGCGTCGGGCACCGCCATCTCGGCGACGCCGGTTTCCCAGAACTCCTCGAACGGGATCGTGGCGTCGGTGTTGGCGTAGCTGTTCTTGACGATGTCGAACACCGTCAGACCTTCGGTGAAGCCGTACTCGACCCCGAACAGCTCGCCCAGGCGGCGGAAGATCTCGAAGTCGTCGAGGCTCTCGCCATAGGGCTGGATCACCTGGCGCATCGCCCAGATCTTGTCGTTGGCGTAGGTGCCGCCGCTGCTGATGTCGTTGCGCTCGAGCGTGGTGGTGGCCGGCAGCACGATGTCGGCGTAGCGCGAGGACGCGCACCACCACGGGTCCTGGTTCACCACGGTGTGCACCTTCTTCGCCATCGCCTCGATCAGCTCGTTGGTGTTCTGCTGGTGATGAACGAAGTTGTTGCCCGCGTTGTAGATCATGTGCACGTCGGGGTAGTTGAAGGTGGCGCCGTCCCGGGTATAGGGCTTGCCGGGGTTGAGCAGCATCTCCGAGATCCGCGAGGCCGGGCAGCGGCCCTTCGCCGGGTTGCGGCCCTGGGCGATGCCGACCGCGCTGCGCTTGCCCGACACCGGCATGCCGCCACCGCCGTAGTGCCAGGAAAAACCCACACCCTCGCCCGGCTTGCCGATCTTGCCGGTCATCGCGGCGAAGGCGATGATCGCCCAGTGGCTCATCTCGCCGTGGTGGGCGCGCTGCAGCGACCAGGCACCGGCGAACTGGGTGCGCTTGCTGGCGAACAGGTCGGCCATCTCGACGATCTTCGCCGCCGGAATGCCGGTGATCCGCTCGGCCCATTCCGGGGTCTTGGGCGGCGTACCGTCAGCATCCTTGCCGAGCAGATAGGGCAGGAACCTGTCGAAACCGACGGTGTACTTGTCCAGATAGGCCTGGTCGTACTTGCCGCTGGTGTAGACGTGCGAGCACATCGCGAGGAACAGCGCGGTGTCGGTGTTGGGGATGATCTTCACCCACTCCGCTTTCATGGCGTGGGCGGTGGTGGTGCGCTGCGGGTCGATCGCGATGAACTTCACGCCGGCGTCGCGGATCGCCTCCCAGCGCGGATACATCTGGTGGTCGGCCACGGTGTATTCGATGCGGTTGTTCTTCCACGGGTCGCAGCCGACGAGCACGAAGACCTCGGTGTTGTCGCGGATCACCTCCCACGCGGTCTGCGTCGAATAGACCTCCATGTCGCCGATGATGTGCGGCAGGCTGATCTGCGAAGCGCCGCCGGAGTAGTCGCCGGTGGTCACGCTGTGGCCGCCGATGAGACCGAACAGGCGGCCTTGCAGCACCTGCGGGCGCAGCACGCCGGCATGCGACCAGCCGCCGTAGGACGAGCTGAACAGCGCGTCGTTGCCGTGCTCCTCGATCGTGCGCAGGCTGGCGTCGGCGACCAGGGCGAGCGCGTCTTCCCAGGACACGCGCACGAAGGGCTCCTTGCCGCGCAGGTGCGGCTTGGTGTCGCCACGGGGATTGGCGAGATAGGAGCGGCGCACCATCGGGTACTGCACGCGGGTCGGGTGGTAGGTGCGGCTCAGCACACCCTCGAGCAGCATCTGCGTGGGCATCGGGTCGAAGTCCTTCAGCGGCTGCACACCGATCAGCACGCCATTCTTCACCACCGCCGTGAAAGGGCCGTAGTGGGTGGCGTGCGGAATCAGCACGGTGTCGGAAGCGAAGACTTCGTTGACGCCGAAGAGCTTGAGCCCGCCGCTGGCGACGGCGATGGCGGCGGTGGACTTGAGGAAGGCGCGGCGGCTGAGGGTCATGCGGTTCTCCTGGATCACGTTCGGGCCCGAAGGGCCGGAGGCGCTTGTCGAGCGTGATCTTCCTCGGCCACGGTTAACCGAGGCAGGAGAATTGCAAACGGCGGCTGTGGATCCGTTAATCGCGTTCACAAAGCCGGAGCCGCCCGGCACACGGTGCGGGGCGGCTCCAGTCGCGATCTCTCGGCAGTCTGCACCAGGCAGGCGGGCCGCTCAGCGTGAGCCGCCGCGCGGCCCCCGGCCGCCGGCGGGCCTGGTGGCGCTGCGCCCGCCCCGCGGCGCGGGTGCAGCGGGCGCCGGCTGGCCGCGCGGCGGGCGACGCTGAGCACTGGCCCTGCCCTGCCCGCCCGCCGCACCGGGCGCCATCGCCGCCGGCTGGTGGCGCGGCACGAGGCAGTTCGGCCCGTTGCCGATCAGCTCCGGGCGCCCCATGCGCATCAGCGCCTCGCGCAGCAGCGGCCAGTTCTCCGGGTCGTGCCAGCGCAGGAAGGCCTTGTGCAGCTTGCGGATCTTCCCGGCGCGCGCGGTCTCGACCGCCTCCGAATCCGCCGACACCTTCTTGAGCGGGTTCTTGCGCGTGTGGTACATCGTGGTCGCCAGCGCCATCGGCGTGGGCAGGAAGGTCTGCACCTGATCCAGGCGGAAGTCGTGGGCCTTGAGCCACAGCGCGAGGTTGAGCATGTCCTCGTCGGTGGTGCCCGGGTGCGCCGCGATGAAGTACGGCACCAGGTGCTGCTTCTTGCCCGCCTCCTGCGAGTACTTCTCGAACATGCGGGCGAAGGTCTCGTAGGTGCCGATGCCCGGCTTCATCATCTTCGAGAGGGTGTTCTCCTCGGTGTGCTCGGGGGCGATCTTGAGCAGGCCGCTGACGTGGTGGGTGACGAGCTCCCTGACGTACTCGGGCGAGCGCACCGCGAGGTCGTAACGCAGGCCGGAGCCGATCGTGATGCGCTTGACGCCCGGCACCGCCCTCGCCTTGCGGTAGAGCTCGACGAGCGAGGAATGGTCGGTGTTCAGGTTCTCGCAGATGCCCGGGTACACGCAGGACAGGCGCCGGCAGTTCTCCTCGATCGCCTTGCTCTTGCAGGCCATGCGGTACATGTTCGCGGTGGGTCCGCCGAGGTCGGTGATGTGGCCCTTGAAGTCGGGCGACTTGTCGCGGATCTCCGCAATCTCGTGGAGGATCGACGCGTGCGAGCGGCTCTGGATGATGCGGCCCTCGTGCTCGGTGATCGAGCAGAAGGTGCAGCCGCCGAAGCAGCCGCGCATGATGTTGATCGAGAACTTGATCATGTCCCACGCCGGAATGCGGGCATCGCCGTAGCTCGGATGCGGTGCGCGGGCAAACGGGCGGTCGAACACGAAGTCCATTTCCGGCGTGGTGAGCGGCACCGGCGGCGGGTTGATCCACACGTCGCGCGCGCCCGGCCCCTCGCCGTGGCGCTGCACCAGCGCGCGCGCGTTGCCGGGGTTGGACTCGAGGTGGAAGACGCGCGAGGCGTGGGCGTACAGCACCGCATCGTCCTTGACCTGCTCGTAGGACGGCAGGCGGACCAGGGTGTGGGCGCGCTCGGCGCGGCGCGCGGCCAGCCGTTCGGCCGCCGGCACGATGCGCACCGGCTGCGCGCCGTCGGCGGCGGCCTTCGGCGCGGCGGCGGCCGGCGCCATCGCGTAGGGGTCGGGGTGGGCGTCGATGCGGCCCGGCCGGTCGAGCGCGAGCGAATCGATCTCCTGCCATTCGTCCGCGGGCAGCCAGCCCGGCTTCACCATGAAGGCGGTGCCGCGCAGGTCGCGGATCGACTCGATCGGTTCGCCGGCCGCGAGGCGGTGGGTGAGCGCGATCAGCGCGCGCTCGGCGTTGCCGAACAGCAGGATGTCGGCCTTGGAATCCGGCAGCACCGAGCGGCGCACCTTGTCCGACCAGTAGTCGTAATGGGCGATGCGGCGCAGGCTGGCCTCGATGCTGCCGATCACGATCGGCGTGCCGGGAAAGGCCTCGCGCGCGCGCTGCGCATAGACGGTGACCGCGCGGTCGGGGCGCTTGCCGGCCTCGGCGTTGGGCGTATAGGCGTCGTCCGAGCGGATCTTGCGGTCGGCGGTATAGCGGTTGACCAGCGAATCCATGTTGCCGGCGGTGATGCCAAAATACAGGCGCGGCTTGCCGAGCGCGCGAAAAGGCTCGGCCGAGTGCCAGTCGGGCTGGGAGATGATGCCGACGCGAAAGCCGTGGGCCTCGAGCAGGCGGCCGATGAGCGCCATGCCGAAGCTCGGATGGTCGATGTAGGCGTCCCCGGTGACGAGCACGATGTCGCACGCGTCCCAGCCGAGCGCGTCCATTTCCTTGCGCGAGGTCGGCAGAAAGGGCGCGGCGCGATAGCCGGGCACGGCACGCTCGAGGATCCCGGCGCCCGCGGCGCCGGA
Organism: Thauera phenolivorans; assembly: GCF_001696715.1. Lineage (GTDB taxonomy): Bacteria > Pseudomonadota > Gammaproteobacteria > Burkholderiales > Rhodocyclaceae > Thauera > Thauera phenolivorans. The sequence continues at coordinate 622,858 of NZ_MBFM01000002.1, forward strand.
GGGGGTGGTCGTGAATGCGTTCATATCGCCGCCATTGTACGGCGCCGGGGGCCGCGCCGCCGCCCGCCCCGCTCAGCCCATGCCGTGGCGCTTCATCCAGGTGCGGAACTCGACCTCCGAACCGCCGCGGCGCAGGCGCGCGAGCTGCAGCAGCATGTTCTCCACCATCGTGTGCGCGGCGATCGCGGCCATCATCTCGAGCCGCTCCTCGCTGCCGAGGCCGGCTTCGGCGAGGCGGTGGTCGAGCTCGCACAGGTGGGCGGCCATCAGCCGCCGCGCGCCCTCGGCATCGATCGCGAGGCGGTCGAAATCCGGCGGATCGGTCTGCTCGATCTCGCCGATCAGGCTCGCAAGGTGTTCGGGTGTCATCGCGCTCTCCTCCCGGGCTCGCATGCCGCTTCGACCGCGACTTCCCGCGCGAAGTGCCCGGGACGCCCCCTGTCCTGGCCGCGATCCGGCGCGAATGTTTGCGCGATGCGGGTGTCGTGGGCGGCGCGCCGGGTTAGGATTGTCCGCGGCGTCCGGCAGGCACAGGCTGCGGACACGGATCGACGAACCGAACGGGTGAGCACGAATGACCGAATACGACTATCTGGTGATCGGCGGCGGCAGTGGCGGCGTGGCGACCGCGCGGCGCGCCGCGGAGTACGGCGCGAAGGTGCTGCTGATCGAATCGGACCGCCTCGGCGGCACTTGCGTGAACGTCGGCTGCGTGCCGAAGAAGGTCATGTGGTACGCGGCCAGCATCGCCGACGCGCTGCGCGACGCGCCCGGCTACGGCTTCACCGTGGCCGGCCACGAGTTCGACTGGGCCACCCTCAAGCAGCGCCGCGACGCCTACATCGAACGCCTCAACGGGATCTACGCCGGCATGGTGCAGAAGGCCGGCGTCGACCTGGTGCACGGCTTCGCCCACTTCGTCGATCCGCACACGGTCGATGTCACCGGCCACCACTTCCGCGCCCGCCACATCGTCATCGCCACCGGCGGCCGGCCGAACGTGCCGCCGATCCCGGGCGCCGAGCTCGGCATCAGCTCGGACGGCTTCTTCGGCCTCGAGCAGCAGCCGCGCCGGGTCGCGGTGGTCGGCAGCGGCTACATCGCGGTGGAGCTCGCCGGGGTGTTCAACGCGCTCGGCTCCGAGGTCACGATGCTGGTGCGCGGCGACGTGCTGCTGCGCCCCTTCGACGCCCTCGTGCGCGAGGAGCTGATGAGCCAGATGCAGGACAACGGCGTCGAGCTGCGCCTGCACACGCAGGCGAAGGAGATCACCCGCAACGCCGACGGCAGCCTGAAGGTGGCGCTCGACGACGGCAGCAGCATCGAGGTCGACTGCCTGCTGTGGGCGATCGGCCGCCACCCCAACACCGACCGCCTCGAGCTCGATGCCGCCGGTGTCGAGCTGGGCGAGGGCGGCGTGATCCCGACCGACGCCTTCCAGACCACCAACGTGCCGCACATCCACGCGATCGGCGACATCACCGGCCAGGCCGAGCTCACCCCAGTGGCGATCGCCGCGGGCCGCCGGCTCGCCGCCCGCCTCTTCCGCGACCAGCCCGACAGCAAGCTCGAGTACCACACCATCCCCTCGGTGATCTTCAGCCACCCGCCGATCGGCACCGTCGGCCTGAGCGAGGACCAGGCGCGCAAGGAGCACGCCGAGGTCAAGGTCTACACCACCCGCTTCACCGCGATGTACAACGCGATGACCGAGCACCGCCCGAAGACCGCGATGAAGCTGGTGTGCGCCGGCCCCGAGGAACGCATCGTCGGCTGCCACGTCATCGGCGACGGTGCCGACGAGATGCTGCAGGGCTTCGCGGTGGCGATCCGCATGGGGGCGACCAAGGCCGACTTCGACGACACCATCGCGATCCACCCGACCAGCGCGGAGGAGATGGTGACGATGCGCTGAGGCGCGCGCCGCGCAGGAACGGTCCCGGGGCACCAAATCCGACCTCGAGGGTCAACGGTTCGCGGGCCTTGGGCCGCCTTTCCTCGACGCATGCGGCGCGAGGGTCGTGGCCGAAGGCCGAATCCCGATCGAGATCGAGAGGAGGAGACGACCATGACGCTACAGAACCTGCCCAAGATGTTCTATTCCTACTCGGAGGGCTGGCCGGACCTGATGCGCATGCATCCGTCGGTGATGAGGATGCTCACCTTCTACGTCCTGCCGATGTCGCTGATTCCGGCGGCGATGTTCGTGTATTCGATCTTCGTCACGCCGGGGGCGGTCTTCCCCGAGGTGGTCCCCGCCTTCAGCGGCGGCGAGGCCGCCACGCTCTTCGTCGCCTTCGTCGCGGTGCAGCTGCTGATGGTCGCGCTGATGGCCTCGATCATCCAGCAGATGGGCAACGTCGCCGGTGCCCAGCCCAGCTACCACGATGCCTTCATGCTCGCCGCGGTCGCCCCCACGCCGCTCTGGCTGGGCGCGCTGGTGCTGTTCATCCCTTCGATGTGGGCCGCGATCACCGCCATGGCGGTGGCGTGGGTGGGCTCGGCCGCGCTGATCTATCACGGCGTCGAGCCGCTGTTCAACCTCCAGGGGCACGACCGCGCCCGCCTGATGGGCAGCTTCGTGCTCGCCGCCGGTGTCGTCGCCTGGTGCGCGCTGATGGTGGTGCTCGCGCTCATGATGAGCATGATCATCGGCCTGCGCTGAGCGCGGACCCGTCCGCGGCCGCGCGCCCCGGATAGTCCTCGCGCCGGATCAGGAACTTCCAGGCAAAGGCCCCCCATGGCTCGCCGCGCCGCAGCGCGTCGATCATGCCGGGGCCGTCGTCGATCCAGCTCCCGCCCACCGCACTCACCCCGCGCGCGAACAGCGGATCGGGCAGGCAGCCCGCGCTCGGCCCGATCAGGGCCACGTAGCGCGCCCGCCGGCAATGCGCGAGCATGCGGTCGAGGCTGTCGTTGAGCAGCACCGTGCTGGTCGACAGCACCTTGTCGCACTGCTCGAGCTCGCGCGCGTCGAGCGTCACCCGGTAGCCGTCGAAGTCCCCCGCCCACGCCGGCTCGAGCTCCACCACGGTGAGCCTCGCCCCGGCGTCGACCACCCGCCGCAGCAGCGGGGTGAACAGCCCGATCATGCCGATGTGCTCGCCCGGGCGCGGGTCGATGCCGCCGATCGAATCCCCGCCGCGCGGCGGCCGGTAGCCCGCCCGGTCCAGCACCGTGCGCGACAGCGCATTGGCGGCGGCGAAGCCGAGCGTGCGCTCCGCCGCCCCACCCTTCACGAACTGCCGCGCCAGCTCGAGCGCATCCATCCTCGCCACCGCGCCCGCCGCATCGCCGTCGAGCAGGCGCGCCAGGCTGTCGTCGAGCAGCACGTAGGACAGGCCGATCGAACCGTCGTCGAGCTCGAGCGCGCAGAACTCGCCCGCCTTCGAGCCGATCGCCGATGGCGGCGGCAGGTGGAGGGCGCGGACCCGCGGGTTCGGGGCGGGCAGCGAGCGTTCGAGCAGGGAGATGAGGTCGGTGGCGAAGCGCATGGCGGGCGATGGCGAAGGGGGCACGGCGGGATCGATCATACCTGTGGAGGGGCGTCGGACGGCCGCCCGCCTTCCGCCAAGGCGCAATCGCGCGACGTGCGGTAGGAGCGGCAACCGCCGCGATCCCGCGGTGCCAGGTCGAGATGAGGTTCAGGTTCGCCACCCACGGACCCGGGCGTCCGCACCTGGCGTGCGGATGATGCTTCTTCTCTGCCGCTCGCGACACATTCGCCTTTAACTCTTTTGTCATATTGACGCAGCGGATATGCCTTTGCCATTATTCGGTCACTGAAACACATCGCGGGGGAACCGAACCATGGCATACAGCAAGCGCGTCGCCGCCCAGCTCGGGCAGGGCATGACCGAATACATCATCATCGTCGCGCTGATCGCGGTGGCGGCGATCGCGGTCTACCAATACTTCGGTCAGACCGTGCGCAACCAGACCGCGGCGATCGCGAGCGAAATCGCCGGTAGCGACGGCACCGCCGCCAAGAGCGCCGCACAGACCGCCGCAGGGAATTCAGCCACGCAGGCCAATCAGAAGCGCACCCTCGACAACTACACCGGTAACGTCGGCCGCTGAGGCGGCGGGCCGGTTCGACCATGACCATGCTGCCCCTCCTGCCACACCTGCACCCCGACGGCCGCTGGCGCTGGGTGGCGACGGGCGCGGCAGGCGGCCTCGGTCTCGCGCTCGCGCAAGCCCCGGTAGCCTGGTGGCCGGCCGCCCCCCTCGGACTCGCCGTTCTCGCCGGGATCGTGCTGCGTGCGCCGGGCCGAAGCCAGGCACTGGCGGGCGGCATCGCCTTCGGCGTCGGCGCCTGGCTGCCGGTGCTCGGCTGGCTGTATTCCGGGATCGAACCGGACCATGCGGCCTGGTTCGCCTACGGCGCACCGACCCTCGTGATCGCCGCCTTCGCCGCCGGTCCCGCAGCCTGCTCCCTCGTCGCCCACACCCTGCATGCCCGGCCGGCACTGACCGCCTGCCTGCTGTTGCCCGCGCTGTGGGCCGGAACCGAATGGTTGCGACAGCTTGGCAGCTTCCGCTTTCCCTGGGCGCCGCTCGGCCACACCCAGGTCGAGGCGCCGCTCGCCGGCCTCGCACCGCTCATCGGCGGCCTCGGCGTGGGCTTACTGACCGTGGCGCTCGGCGGGGCGATCGCGCTGATCTGCCTCGGGGGGTGCCGCACGCGGAAGGCCGCGGCCCTTTCCCTCCTCGCGATCCTCGCCGCCGCCGAACTCGCCGCCCGCATCGAATGGACGCGTCCGGCCGGCGCGCCACTGCGCGCCGCGCTGATGCAGGGCGGCTACGCGGGCAGCGAGAAATTCGATAGCGATGGTGTCGTCTCGGCACTGCAACGCTACGCCGAGTTCACGCTGCACAGCCGCGCAAGGGTAGCCATCCTGCCCGAGACCGCCTTGCCCCTGCTCGAGCACGAGTTACCGCCGGGCTACCTCGACGTCGTCGAGCGACGCGCGCGCGAACAGAACCGCGACGTGCTGCTCGGCCTCTTCCGCCGCACTGAAGACGATCCTCGGCGTCATCACAACTCTGCACGCATCGTCGGCGCCTCCGGCGCACAGACTTACGACAAGACGATCCTGCTGCCCTTCGGCGAGACGATCCCCGCCGCCGCCATCCTGCGGCCGCTGTTCGAGCGCATTGCGCGCGTGCCCATGCTCGACGCGGTGCCGGGTTCCCGGCTGCAGCCCGCGCCAGTCCTCGGCGGCATACGCATCGGCCTGCGCTTGTGCTTCGAGGACCTGTTCGGCGACGCAGCGCGCGAAGCGAGCGCAGCCGCGGGTTACCTCGTCGTCCTCTCCAACGACAGCTGGGACGGCAGCGATCTGCCGATGCATCAGCACCTGCCGGCCGCCCAGATGCGCGCGCTCGAGGCGGCAAAACCGCTGCTGCGGGTGGCGAACACCGGCTGGACCGCCTCGATCCGCGCCGACGGCCGGATTGACGCGGTCGTCCCCCCGCACCAGCCGGCAGTGCTCGAGACAACGCTGCAGCCACGTATCGGCATCACGCCCTACGTGCGCCACGGCGACGCGATCCCGCTCGGTCTCGCCGCGCTCGCCTTCTCCGCGTCCCTGTCGGCCCTGCCCGGGGCCCGGCACGGGCGCGCCCGTGACGCGCGGAGTGCCGCATGACCTTTCTGCGCCATACGTGCCGCCTACGCGCGGAGCGCGGTCAGGTGCTCGCCCTCGGCCTGTTCTTCCTCTTCGCCTGTGCCGCGGTCATGTACCTGATGTTCAACAGCGGTCGCGCGGTCGACGAGAAGATCCGTCTCACCAACGCGGCCGACGCCGTCGCCTACAGCGTCGCCCTGATGGAAACGCGTGCCCTGAACTACGACGCCTGGACCAACCGGGCAATCGTGGCCAACCAGGTGGCGATCGCGCAGGCGGTCGGGCTCGCGGCCTGGTTGCGCTACTTCGAGCGCGGCGTCGCCAATGCGCCCCTCCTCGCAAGTCTCTCCACGAGCTGGATCTACGAGCCCTCCGACTATCCTGACCTGCTGCGACTCGTCGCCGCCTTCGGCGGCACCGCGTATGCCAATGCCCTCGGTGGCCAGCCGATCGCCCGCGCCCTGCCCGCACTCGAGCGCAGCCTCGCCACGATCGTCGCCGCCCATGACGGCGCCGCTCATGCGCTGGCAGGCTCGCAGACCTTGCTCCACGCCAGCCTCGCGACCGGGGCCGCCCAGCAGGCGCTCGCCAGCGAACTTGTACGCCGCATCGACCCGGCGATGTCCGCCGAATTGATCCCGTCCAGCCACGGTTTCGCCAGTTTCACCCGCCGCTACGGTCGCAACGAGGCCGGAGGCGATCTGCGCGGCCGGCTCGCCGAGCTCACCACGCGCTCCCTCGACGAGTTCAGCCGCGACCGCCGCTGGTCGATCGGCGGTCCCGACATCTTCCCGCTGCAGCGCAACGTCGAGCTCAAGCGCCGCGGCGGGACCGAACTGATCGGCTTCGACCAGTGGCGCGCACTCGACACCCTGGAGCATGAGGGCCAGCGCCTGCGCAAGGGACGTTGGCGCTGGCAGCGCCAGTCGCTTGCCTGGAGCGCGGCGGAAACCGGTTCGAGCGAGGGCGGCCGCGGCGACCATGGCGGCAGCTATCGAGACAATCCGAAGACCTCGAAGGGCTATGCGGAGCCCTCGATGCGCGAGCTCGATCGTGTCGGCGCCAGCTTCACGGGGCTGCCCGCCACCCGCGGCCTCGCAGATCTCGCTGCAGGCTCCGAGACGAGCACCGGCCTCAGCCTGCGGGTAAGCAAGCCACGCCGCGCCCTGCGCCTGTCCGGTGGCAGCAGCCGGGTCGAGCCGAGTGGACGGCTGCACCAGTTCGACGCCACCGTTCCCGGGGACGAATTCGCTGCGCTCGCCCGCGCAGAGGCCTTCTTCGACCGCAGCAACGCGCGGACTGACGGCCGCACCGAGCTTCCCAGCCTGTACGCGCCCTACTGGCAGGTCCGGCTCGCGAGTCCGAGCGCAGCGGACCGTGCCTGGGCCGCGGCGCGCCAGGAAGGGGCGGTGCTGCCATGAGGCCGATCGCCCTCCCGCCTCGCCCCGGCACCACCACGCAGGACGGCCAGTCGACCGTGGAGTTCCTCGTCCTCGCCCTCGTGCTGGTGCCCTTGTTCGCGCTCGTGCCCATGCTTGGCAAATACCTCGACATCGCCCACGCCACCGAGCTCGCCGCCCGCTACCTCGCCTTCGAAAGCACGATCGCCCATGGCGCCGCGGGTTTCAAGAGCGAGGCCAGGCTCGCCGCCGAGGTACGCACCCGCTTCTTCGGCGCGAGCGACGCGCCGATCGAAAGTGGCGAGGGCAGGCGGGCCCCCACGGCCGCCCTCAACCCCCTGTGGACCGACCCGGACGGCACGCCCTTGCTGGACGACCCGGACACCACGGTATCGATCGCAGTGCGACGGGCCGGGCCCCTGATTCCGGAGGGAGCGCTGCTCGCCGGTGCGCACGGTCTCGACCTGCCGATGCGCAATGAGCACGCACTGCAGATCAACGTGCGACTGCACGATCTCGAAGCGCTGCCGCCGTTCGACCGCCTCGGGCTCGAGATCAGCCGCCATCAGCTGATCCTCGCCGACGGTTGGGCGACCGCGTCCCCCGCCGCGGTGGCCGCGGGCATCAGCAGTGCCGGCCCGCTCGTGTACCCGATCAGGTCGCTGAAGATGCTCGGCGAAACGGTGGGCACGCTGTTGCCCCCGCTGGTACTCGACCCGGCCCTCGCCGTGGACCGCGTCGACCCCGAGCTCGTCCCCTGCGACCGCCTGCCGGGAGCCTGCCGATGATCGCCTGTCGCAAGCTGCCCAGGCTGGCCCTGTCCCTCGCGCTGATGGCGCTCCTCGACCTCCCTGTCGCACAGCGCGCGATCGCCGCCAACGCCGAGCGACAAGGCGGGCAGATCGCCCTCCCGGCGGGCGCCGCCTCCTTCGAACTCGCCGACGAGGTCCGCATTGGCGCTCGCCCGACGCGCATCCGGCTGTTCCGGGTGGCGCAACCCCTTGGCACGGTGCAAGCCCACTTCCGCGAGGCGCTCGGCACCGCACGGATCGAAACGGAGCACGAGGGCTGGCGCCTGCTCGCAAGTCAGGACGGCGCCCATCTGATCGGCGTAAGGCTGCGCGCCACCGACCGTCACCACACCGAAGGCAGCGTGGCGGTCACCGAGTTCGGCGGCGCACCGTCGCGGCCGCTTGAGATCGTCCTGCCGGCAGCGAGCCGGCTGAGTGGCGACGTCGAGACCACGGACCGAGGTCGCAGCGCGCGCACGCTGGTGTGGCACAACCGCCACTCGATCGCACTCAACGTCGGCCACCTGCTGCGCCAGCTCAAGCGCCGCGGCTACCGGCCGGAGCGGGAGATCGCCATCGCTGGCGGGCGCAGCGTCTGGTTCGGCGGCGATGGGCGCGACGCGCTGGCGCTGGTCACCGGACGCGCCGGCGAGACCGTGGTTGTGCTCCAGCTGGTTCGTTACCGGGGAGAAGCGGGGTGAGCCACGCAGTCCGCGCCCGTACGCACACACCCTCGTCCTCCGCCCGCGAGCGCGCGCAGGCAATCCCCGAGTACCTGCTCGCGCTCGCCGTGGTCGTCGGCCTCTTTGGGCTGCCGTTTGGCGGCGAACCGCCCCTGATCGCGCAGTTCGCCGATGCCGTCGGCACTGGCTTCGCGCGCTTCCTCCACGCTCTTGCCCTGCCGCTATGAATCCGTCATGAAACTAAAGCTCGCCCTGAACCGCAACTGGATCACCCTCGCCGTCGCCGCGCTGCTCGGACTCGCCGCCGCCTGGCTGGCGATGCGCCATGTCGAACAGCGCGTCGCCGACATCGAACAGCAGGCGCGCCAGCCGATGGCGCAGGCCGTGGTCGCCCGCGAGACCCTCGCCGCTGGCGCCCGGGTCACCCACGACAACGTCGCGGTGCGCGAGGTGCCGCGCGAATGGCTCCACTCGGCGGCCATCACGCCGGAGCAGTTCGACCGCGCGGCCGGTGCCGCGCTCGCTTTCCCCGCGCGCGGCGGCGAACCCTTGCTGTGGTCGCAGCTCAAGGGCGAACGGGCCGCGCGTTTTTCGGCGCGCCTTGCGCCCGGACGGCGCGCGGTCACGGTGCCGGTCGATCAGCTCAGCTCGATCTCCGGCCTGCTCGAACCGGGGGACGTCATCGACCTCGTGCTCGACGTGGCCAAGGATGGCCGGCGCTTCAGCTTTCCCCTGCTGCAGGAGGTCAGCGTGCTCGCCACCGGCTCCCGCGTCGGCGGTGCCGAGTCCGGCGAAGCCGATTTCACCACCATCACCCTCGAGCTCGACCCCGACCAGGCGGGCAGGCTTCTCGCCGCCCGCAGCGTGGGCAGCCTGAGCGCCGTGCTGCGGCCGCCTGGCGACCGACACCATGCGGCGCGTCCGCGCGGCGATGCTTTCGCGCTGCTCGGGCTGGACGATCCGCCATCAGCACCCCCTCCCTCCGTGCCCGTCATCTACGGCGGCCGAGGCGGACCCATTGCCGAGGGCAATACCCCCCTTTCGCCGGGTCGCTTCGCACAAGCGCTCTCAGAGCTTCTCTCCGACCGCGCCTCTCCAACCCCTGTCGCTCTGGAGACCGACGAACGATGACCCGCCGCAGCCGGGCGCTGATCGCGCTCACCCTTCCCCTCCTGCTCGTCGCTCCCGCCCTGCCCGCCACCGCGAGCACGACGTCTTCCGGCGTCGTGCCCTTCGACCTCCGCCCCGCCCGCGGCGAGTCCGCCCTCGCAGAAGTGCAGATGTTCGCCGGCGAAACCCGCGTATTGCCGCAACGCAATGCGGAACGACTGGCTGTCGGCGACGGCAAGGTGCTTTCCGCGGCGGTGCTCGACGAGCGTGAGATCCTGCTGATCGCCAACGCCGCCGGCGACACCATGCTCCACGTGTGGACGCGCGACGGACGCAGCCAGCGCATGAAGATCACCGTGCGCCAGCACGACATGGGCCGGCTCGCGCGCGATCTGCATGCCTTTCTCGACAGCATCCCCAACGTGCGCAGCCGCCCCCTCGGCGACCATCTCGTCATCGAAGGCGAGAACATCTCGGACGCGGACCGCGACAGGATCGCCGAGATCGTCAAGCGCTTTCCCCAGGTCATCGACTTCACCAGCCGCGTCGGCTTCGATCGCATGTTCGCCTTCGATGTCCACTTCGTCGAGATCTCGCGCAACGGACTGGAAGACCTCGGCATCGACTGGACCAGCCAGGGCAAACCGCTGCTCGGGCTCGACATCGTCGGCGACCTGTACCACGACAACCGGACCGGGGCGGACCTGTCCCGAGTGCTCGAGGACGGCGACGCGCGCACCGAAATCAGCATCGACGGCCAGCGTCTGAGGCCGTTCTCGAGCCGCTTCAGCCTCGTCGGCTCGCTCGTCGGGCGGCTCAACCTGCTCGCCCAGAAGGGGGATGCGGTGATCCTCGCCCAGCCCCGCCTCGCCGCACGCAACCGCGGCACGGCCAACTTCCTCGCCGGCGGCGAGATCCCGATCGCGACCGCCTCGGCCACCGGCACGCCGAACATCGAGTTCAAGGAATATGGCATTCGCCTCGAGATCATCGAGCCGGTCGCCGACGATTCCGGCACGATCCGCGCGCGCATCAAGACGGAGGTCAGCTCGCTCGACCGCAGCGTCAGCGTGATGGGCGTTCCCGGCCTGCTCTCGCGCCGCACCGAGACCGAGTTCAACCTGCGCGAGGGCGAGACCCTGGTGCTCTCGGGCGTGATCAACCAGGAGCAGGCGAACGATGTCAGCGCCGTCCCCTACCTCGGCCGGATGCCGGTGCTCGGCAGCCTGTTCCGCTCGAAGCGCTTCCAGAACCGCGAGAGTGAGCTCGTCGTCTTCCTCACCCCTTGGTCGGTCAAGCCGGGCGAGATCGGCTCCGACCCGCGCGCGACCGCGCTGCGCGAGCGCGCCGAGCGCCGCCTTGCCGCACCGACGCCGCCCGATCGCGGCGCCCGGCCCATTCACGACCCTTTCGGGAACATCTACGCGCCCTGAGTGGCGAGCGAGGCCAGCCATGAGCGACACCACCCTCCCCGACCCCGCAAAACTGCACTGGCGCCAGCGGGTGCACGAACGCCTGCTCGACACCATCGACCTGCGCCGCCGCGATCTCGGCCGCATGTCGGACGCCGAGCTGCGCCACGAGACCGCTGCCCTGATCGCGGAGATTGTCGCCGCCGACCCTGCGATTCCCGCCGCGGTCGACCGTGACCGACTGTGCCGCGAGGTCCTCGACGAGGCGATCGGACTCGGTCCGCTCGAGGCCCTGCTCGAGGACGAGCGCATCAGCGAGATCATGGTCAACCGCTTCGACGAGATCTTCGTTGAGCGCGACGGCCGCATCGAGCGCCATCCCTGCAGCTTCACCAGCGACCGCGCGGTGCTGGGCGTGATCGAGCGCATCGTCGCACCGATCGGTCGCCGCATCGACGAGAGCTCGCCGATGGTCGACGCCCGACTGAAGGACGGTTCGCGGGTCAACGCGGTGATCCCACCTCTCGCGCTCAAGGGACCGACGCTGACGATCCGCCGCTTCGCACGCCGCCACCTGACGATGGCCGACATGCTAGAGCGCGGCACGCTGTCGGCCGCGATGGCGGCGTTCCTGCGCATCTGCGTCGAGGAGCGGCGCAACATCGTCGTCTCCGGCGGCACAGGCACCGGCAAGACCACCTTCCTCAACCTGCTCTCGGGCCTGATCCCCGAAGGCGAACGCGTCATCACGATCGAGGACGCCGCCGAGCTTCGCCTCGACCACCACAATCTGGTGTCGCTCGAAGCGCGCCCGAGCAACCTGGAGGGCCGTGGCGCGGTGAGCATCCGCGAGCTCGTGCGCAATGCGCTCCGGATGCGCCCCGACCGCATCGTGATCGGCGAATGCCGCGGCCCCGAGGCGCTCGACATGCTGCAGGCGATGAACACCGGCCACGAGGGCTCGCTCACTACCCTTCACGCCAACAGCCCACGCGACGCCCTCGCCCGCCTCGAAACCCTGGTGCTGATGGCCGGCATGGACCTGCCGCTGAACGCGATCCGGGAACAGATCGCGAGCGCGATCGACATCATCGTGCAGCAGACCCGCTTCGCCTGCGGCACGCGCCGGGTCACCAGCATCTGCGAGGTCACCGGCCTCGAGGGCGGCCGCGTCCAGTTGCAGGAGCTGTTCCGCTTCGAGCGCGCAGGCCAGCGCGGAGAGCGCTTCGTCGGCTGCGATGCGGTGCCGAACTTCTACGACGAGCTGCGCCAGCGCCAGGTCGCGCTCGACTTCACCATCTTCGACCGTCTGCCGGCATGAGCACCCAACCGCTTCTCGCCGCCGTCGGGGCAGGCCTGGCGGTCGCCCTGTTGGCATGGGCGATGGCCGCCATCGGCGAAGACGGGCTCACCATCTATCGCGCCCGCTTCACCGCCGAGGCGCGCTTCCGTCTCGGCGAGCTCTTCCTCTTCTTCGACCCTGCCCGCCTGTTCGCGGCCAACCTCGCGCTCGTCGCCCTCAGCGGGTTGGTCGGCTGGCTCGTGAGCGGGCAGCCCCTGATCGGGCTCGCGCTGGGCGCCGGCACTGCGCTCGTGCCGGGACTCACCTACCGTCGGCTGCGCGTGCGGCGAATGCGCCTGATCGAAGGCCAGCTGGCCGATGCCCTGCTGGTGATCGCCGGTGGCTTGCGCGCCGGCGTATCGCTGACCCACGCCCTGCAGCAGCTGGTGCGGGAGGGCAGCCCCCCGCTGGCGCAGGAATTCGACCTGGTACTGCGCGAGCAGCGGCTCGGCGTCAGCCTCGACGAGGCGCTCGAGCACCTCGCCGGGCGCGTCCCACTATCGTCGCTGACGATGGTAATCGCCGCCATGCGCATCGCCGGCGAAACCGGCGGCAGCCTCGCCGAGGCGCTCGAGCGCAGCGCCCACACGGTGCGCAGCCAGCTCGCGATGGAGGAGAAGATCCGAGCCCTGACCGCGCAGGGCAAGCTGCAGGCGATCGTGGTCGGCCTGCTCCCGGCCCTCCTGTTGCTCGTACTCGGCCGCATGGAGCCCGAGGCGATGGCCGTGATGTGGTCGACGCCGATGGGCTGGGCCACGCTCGGCGTGATCGCAGTGCTCGAAGCCTGCGGCGTCATGCTGATCCTTCGCATCGTGGCGATCGACGTATGAGCGCCGTCCTCGCCCTCAGCGCCCTAGCCATCGGCCTGTGCGTCGCCCTCGTCGCGCTCGTGGTCGCGCGCGCAATCGCCGCGATCCCGCCCGAGGACCGCAGCTGGCTCGACCGCCCGCCCGCGTTCGTGCACTGGCTGTGGTGGCCGACACGCTGGATCGCCCACCTTGGCGGGGCGCGGCTGCCCGCGCGCCTGCAGCAGCGCACGCTCGCCCGCTTGCGCATCGCCGGGCTCGACTACGTGATGACGCCGTCCCAGCTGCTCGCCCATCGTGTCGCGGCAGCGCTCACGCTCGGCCTGGTCGGCGCGACCGCGGCGGCGAACCTGCCCGGGCACGGCGTATCGATCGGTTTTGTCATCGGTGGCGCAGCTGGCCTCCTCCTGGCGCTCTCGTGGTTCAACGATCGCGTGCAGCGCCAGCGCAGCCTGCTTCTCAAGACGCTGCCCTTCTTCCTCGACCTGGTCACGCTCTGCGTGGAGGCCGGACTGAACCTCACCGGCGCCTTTCAGCAGGCGGTCGCCAAGGGTCCGGCCGGTCCGCTGCGCGACGGCCTGCAGCGCGTATTGCGCGACATCCGTGCCGGCAAGTCGCGCGCCGACGCCTTGCGCGAACTCGCCGAGCGGCTCGACGAGCCGGCGATCGGGTATCTGGTGTCGGCGATCATCCAGGCCGAGAGCATGGGCATGAGCCTCGGTCCAGTGCTGCGGGCGCAGGCCGAACAGCGCCGGATGGAGCGCTTCGCGCTCGCCGAGAAGAAAGCGATGGAAGCGCCGGTGAAGCTTCTGCTGCCGCTGATCGCCTTCATCTTCCCTTGCACCTTCCTCGTGCTCGGCTTCCCGATCGCGCTCAAGTTCATGGAGATGGGGCTGTGAGATGCAGAGTCTGAGGATGTGTCGCCCCGACCGCGACTACAGGGTCCGCATCGCTACCGGATTTTTCGCACGCACCCGCGGCCTGCTCGCCACCCGCACGCTGGCGCCGGGGCACGGCCTGCTGCTGTTGCCGTGCAATGCGGTGCACAGCCTCGGCATGGTCTATCCGATCGACCTCGCCTTCATCAGCCCGGATGGCGTCGTCCTATCCACCCGCAGCGCATTCCGCCCGTGGCGCGCGATGCGCTGCGCCGGCGCGCGCGCGGTGCTCGAGTTGCCGGCCGGCAGCCTGGCCAGCGCGCGCATCTTCCGCGGCGAGCGCCTCGACGAGCTCGTCGCAGCGATGAGTGCCCGATGACGCCCCGCACGCTCGATGCCATCGTCCGGCGCGACCACCAGCATGGCGCTGGCCTCGTCGGCTTCGTCGTCGTCGCCCCCACCCTGCTCGCGCTGACGATGGCGATCCTGCAGACCGGGCTCGCCTTCCACGCCAAGAGCAGCCTGAACTACGCGGGCTTCGAGGCCGCCCGCGCCGGCAGCCTGGCCCATGCCGACCCCACGCGCATCCGGCTCGCCTTCACGCGCGCGATGACCGCCTACTACGGCGGCGGCCGCAACGCCGGGGAACTCGCCGCGGCGGCCCGCCGGGCCCACGACGACCTCGCGGGCGCCGTGCGCATCGAGATCCTGTCACCGAGCAAGGAGAGCTTCGACGACTTCCACAGTCCCGCGGCGGCGCACCGTCTGGGGACCGCCGAACGCGTCATTCCCAGTGCAGCCCTCGCCCATCGGCGCTGTCCGCCCGACCGCCCCGGCTGTGCCGCGGACCCCGCACACAACCGCTCGGCCCAGACCCTGGCCGACGCCAACCTGCTCAAGCTTCGCCTCACCTGGGGCATCCCGCGCGCGAAACAGATGCCCCTCGCAGGGCGCTTCTTCACCTGGGCGCTGCGCACCCTCGATGCGGACGATCGCGACGCGTTTCGCAGCCGCCTGCTCGCTGCCGGGCGTATTCCGCTGGTTTCCCACGTGACCGTGCGCATGCAATCCGACGCGATCGAGAGCGGCGCGATCGTTCCCCGCCCGGTCTCGGGCGGCGGCGACACGCCGATCGCGCCGGGCACACCGGCGCCACCCGAGCCGCTTCCCCCCTGCGGCAGCCTCGATCCCCTTTGCACCGAGCCCAAGCCGCCCTCGCCTCCGATCGTGGAGCCCGTTCAAGGCGGTGACGCACCCACGCCCCCTTCCGACGACAGCGGAGACCTTCCATGCCCATGATCTGCCTCGGCCCCTGCCGCCGCCCGGGACGCGCACTGCGGCGGATCGTCGCGGTGGCGACACTGTTCGCGCAGTCCCTGCTGCCGACGCACGCCGGGTTCTTTGACGGCGAGTCCACCTCGCCCGCCAACGACGGCGGCTCGATTCTCGACCCGGCGATCGGTTCCGCGCCTTCCGCCCCTGCCGTATGCCGGCCGAGCGCCGGCGGCGCCACGTGCGACGGAGCCGGTCCGGCCAGTCAGGAGGGCGGCGCCGGCGGCGCGCTAGACGTCGGCGCGGGCAATCCGATCGATGTCCTCAACGGCAACAAGTACCAGCGTGAAACCGACCTCGCGCCCTTGCCGGGCGTGCTCGGCCTGGAAATCGTGCGCCACTACAACAGCGCCTACGCCGACAGCGGCCGCGCCAGTGGGCTCTTCGGCCGCGGCTGGCGGCTCAGCTACGAGACCACGCTGCATGTGATCCGCGACACGCTTCAGATCGTGCAGGCCGATGGACGCGGCCTGATCTTCAGGCGCGAACCGGACAGCGGCACGCGCTGCGCGAGCACCGATCCCGCCGATGGCTACATCGAGACCCGCACCGCGGACGATGGTACGCATTACGTCTGGCACTGGACCCACGGCGCGGGCGCCGGGCGCGCGCTCGGTTTCGACGCCGACGGCCGCCTGATCCAGATCCTCGCGCCTAGCGGGGAATTCGTCAGCCTTCACTACGCGCCCGACGGCAGCCTGCTGCGGATCGTCGACCCGCAGGAGCGCGAGCTGCGCTTCCGCTACGCCCGCACCCCGGGCCAGGGTGCGGGCCGCCAGGTATCGCAGATCGATTCGCCGGCCGGCAGCTTCCACTATCGCTATGCGGACGCCACGCCTGCCACGCCGGGCGGCAGACCGGAGCCGCTACTGACGCAGGTGGAGCGGGAGGTCGCTGCCGGCAGGGTCGGGCGCGAGTACCACTACGAAGACGCGCGTCACCCACGCCACCTCACCGGCATCACCGCCACCACGACCGCGCGAGACGGCAGCCGCGTCGCGCGGCGAGAGAACACCTGGCGGTACGACGAGGAGGGTCGCGGCGTGTTCTCGATGCGTGGCGAACCGAGCGAGTCCGAGGACCCGGAGACGGTCCGGCTCGTGTTCGAGCGCGCGGCGAAGGACGGCGCCAGGGGCATCACCATCGTCACCGATGGCACAGGAGGAACGCTCCGCCACATCCATGGGTTGGTCGGTCGCCAGCGGAGGTTGCTCGAGACCCTTGCCCGACCCTGCCACGACTGTGCGGAGCTCGCCATCCGCCACCGCTACGATGAGCATGGTCGCCTGATCGAATCCCACCGCGTCGATCCCGCGCACGAACGGGTCGTGGAGACGAGGCGCTTCAGCTTCGACACGCGCGGTCGCCTGGAGCGCATCGACCTCTCCACCGCGGGGGCCGCGGGCGAGCGGAAATCGCATTTTCTCCGCTACGAGTACGAGGGCGAGCTCACCCGACCGACATTGCTCGCCCGACCCAGCGTCGTCCCCGGCCGGGAGCATCGACTCGCGCTGCGTTACAACATGCACGGCCAGCCGGTCGAGCTTCTCGAGACCGGCTACAGCCCGGTCGATGCCGAGGGCCGACCCGTCCCGGGGGGCGTGCCGCTGGAACGGACGACTCGCTACACCTACCGGCAGGCCCGCGGCCGCAGCCTGCTGCAGGCCTTCGACGGCCCGCTGCCGAACGGCCCTGCCTCGACCCCCGCGGACAGCGACATCACCTTCCTCACCCACGACGAGGCCGGCAACCATCTCCTCGCACTGAACCGTCCGATGGCGCTGCTCGAACGACTGCAGCGCGACGCGCTCGGGCGCATCGTCGCCGCCACCCCCGCCGACGGCGTGCCCATCCGGCTGAGCCTGGACGAGGACGGTCGCCCGCTGCGATGGCAGCGCGGCGATGCGATCCTCGAGATCGCACGCGACGGCTTCGGTCGCCCGCTGCGGATCACGCTGCCCGACGGCGAAGTGCGCTGGTTCGGGCACGACGGTCGACAAGGCCTCGCCGCCATGGTGTCCAGCCGCGGCCACGGCCTGTGGCTCCAGGACGGCCACTCGCGGCCGATGGCCCCCCTGCCGCAGCCGGCGGTCGGGCAGGCTGCCAGCGCTCGTACGCCTCCACCCGCGACATCGGCCGCTATCAGCGACTGGGCGGGTCTGGCGCATTGGCGCGACGATTTCGGCCTCCTGCGCGCCAGGCGGACCGATGCGACCGGACTGGAAACCTTCGACTACGACGCCGCCGGACGCCTGATCGAGCGACGCTTCGCTGACGGCGGCGTCTGGCGCTGGCAGCGCGACGCGGCCGGGCGCATCGTCGCCCATTCGGTCAGCCGACCGGGGAGCCCGGGCGCGGTCACCCGGCTTCACTACGAAGGGCCGCATCTCGTGCGCATCGCTCATCCGCATGAGACCGAAACACGAATTCATGACCCCCTCGGGCGGATCGCCACCCGCCGCATCGCACGCGCCGGGCAATACGGTCGCCCCGATCTCGGTGCTTTCGAGTACGTCGAGCGCTTTCGCTACGACGAAGCCGACCGGGTCCTCGCGCACGAACTGCCCGAGGGCGGCACGCTCCACTATCGCTGGGGCTCCGGGCGCCAGTTACGGGGGATCGACTGGGTCGATCCGCTCCGTCGCAGGACACCTCTGATACGGTCCGCCAGCCCGGCGGACGCGCTGCGCGCCGAAGCCCCAGGACTGCCGGTATCGGGCGGCTACCGCTTCGGCAATGGCGTCGAGGCCAGATGGACGATCGGGGCAGACGGTCGACTGTCTGCGCTTCAGCATCATGTCATCGCCCCCCCCGCCCAACAGCCACTTTTGTCTTGGCTACGTGTGGCCCACGCCGCGGAAGCCGGCCTGGCAGGTCTGATCGAGCGCTGGGCCTACCGCTATGATCCCACCGGACAAATGGTCGCGCGCGAGGATGCACTGCGGCACAGGCACAGCCGTTTCGGCTTCGACCTGGGCGGGCGGTTCATCGCCGCCGAACATGCGGAACAAGGCGCCACACCCCAAGCGGAGTACTACGCCTACGATCGGCTCGGGGACACGCTCGGTCGGCGGATCGACGGTCGCACGGACGACTTCCACCGAACACTTCTCGAGCGCGACGCAGGCGGGCTGCCCAGCCGGATCGGCGACTACGAACTCGCCTATGGCGCCGACCGCCGCCCGGTCGAGATTCGCGATCGCAGCGGCATCGCCGGCGCGAGCAGCCCTGCACCCGCGTTGCTCGCCCGCTACCGCCACAACGCCCACGGGCTGCGGATCCAGAAGGAGGTCTTCCCGCGCAAGACTGCCGACGGTCTCGCAGCCGAAGACACCCACTTCCTCTGGCAGGGCCACCAGCTTGTCGGCGAAGCGCGCGGCGGGCGCGGCGCGGCGCGCCTGATGCGTCGCTATGTCTATGCGCACGGTACGCCCGTGGCGCTGCTCGACTACCCGAGCGGACGCCGTCTGCAGGAACGCGGCCGGCTTGCGCGCATCCTCTCGATCGGCTGGAACGAGCTCCTCGGTCGCGGCACCCGCATCCGCTACATCCACGCCAACGAGATCGGCACGCCGACCGCGGTGACCGACGATCGGGCGCGCGTGATTTGGCGCGCCGATCATTCGGTCTACGGCGAGGCTCGCCCGGTTGTCGGCCGCACCGAACCGACGACGAGGCGACCGTTCGTGCTCAACCTGCGTCTGCCCGGCCAATATTTCGACGCGGAAACCGGCTGGCACGACAACGTCCTGCGCACCTACGACCCCCGCCGCGGCCAGTACCTCGAGCCCGACCCGCTGGGACCGCATCGGCTCACCACCCCCTTCGCCTACGCTGCGCACAACCCGCTGACGCACGCCGACCCACTCGGCCTGATCCTGTTTGCGTTCGACGGGACGGGGAATGAGGAGATACCGGGGAAGCCGGTGTCGAATGTGGTGAATTTTCGCGAGCTTTATGATGACGGTCGGACCTACTACATCACCGGTCCGGGCACTGTCGACCCCGGCACGGGAATCCACAATGCCGTCTACAAGGGCGGCAACCCTCTTGACATGGCGTTCTCGTTCACGGGAAAGGAACGCGTCGCAGCGATGGTCGACTATCTCGACCGCCACGCCGACGGGGTGGAGGACGAGCTTGCGTTCGACATCGACATCATCGGCTTCAGCCGCGGAGCGGCACAGGCGCGCGATTTCGCCAACCAGGTCGCCGCCAGCTACCGGGACGGCTACTACCGGTACGCAAGCGACCATCAGTTCCGGTGCCAGCGCGTCAATCTGCGCTTCATCGGGCTGTGGGACACGGTCCTGAGCGTGCACGTCGGCTCATACGACCTCCGCATCCCAGACGAATTCGCCCATGTGGCCCATGCGGTCGCGCTCAATGAATACCGGCGCCTGTTCCCGCTGGAATCCATCTCAGGCATGGACACGCCGGACGGCAAGACGAGGATCGAGCGCGGCTTTCTGGGCTCGCATTCGGATATCGGCGGCAGTTTCGAAGAGGGCGATCTCGCCAAGGTCGCACTGGCCTGGATGGTAAAGGAGGCGGAGAGCGTCAATGTCAAGATGGATGTGGATGCTCTTGATCGCAGTGTCAGTCCCCAGCCCGTAATGCATGACAAAAGCAGCAACCTCTTCGCCGAAGAGGGCCCGGCGCCCAACGAGCATTCCGAAGACCGCGAAGTCCGTTATCAGAATGGCAGCCTCGCCCTGCAGCGCGAGGCCCACATCGACGGCATGCGCCACGCGGACACCACCGCCTTTATCCGCTATGACGACTGGCCGGTGCAAAATGTCTCCGGCAGCGTGGACATGGAAGCCTATCTCGCCTGGCTGGCGGCGAACGACTACGACATCGAGATGATCCTGCAATGAGGAGAGGACGAATGAACAAACGCGACTTCTTGACGCTGGCGCTCGGCCTGCCCGCACTCACCGCCTGCGCGAGTTACGCCAAACCAAGGACCGACCGCGATCTTCGCGGCTGGGGCTTCATCGTTTACCACGAGCTCGCGCCGGGTGCACAGGACAAATACGGCGTCAAGGGAACAACCGACACGGGCAAATCGATCTTCGGCAACGCGCGATTGAACGAACGCAACTCCGCAGTCAGCGCCTACGGCGGCAGCCGCTATCAGTCCTTCCCCAAATGGGTCCGGGTCACCTGGCGCGAAGGGGATTTCGTGCTCGACATGCGGGGCGGCTGGAAAGGCGGCACCATCGTCGGCGACTACACCGTCCCCGTCCTCGAACGCATCCCCGAAGAGCTCTTCACCTACGTGCGTGCCCAGCGTGGCCGCGCGATCCGTCTCAAGTTTCGCATCCATGACGACGGCGTACTGTTCGGCTGGGACGTGGAGGATCACGGCAAGGACTTCAAGGGCCCGCTACGCAACGTGATGGCCGGTGGCGACTGGTGAGGCACGGATGGGACCTCCGAATGCTGCACCATCCTTCCCCGCCGCCGCGCTGTGGCTTTTCGCACTGTTGCCCTCACGCAGGCTGATGTCCGCGTTCAGCCTTGCGGCAATGGCCGTCTGCTCATCCTCAATGGCGACGGCAAGCCCGACGGCGCCCGCAAGACTCTACATCGGCTACTACGTCGAGGACGCTGCGAACAATCCTGAGGATCCCACCGTCGGCGGCGTGCTTCTCAAAGTTCCTCCGCACGGCGGGCGCTTTTCCGGCCTGATGCCGTTCAGCTTTATCGGCTGCGAGGCGGGGATGGACATCGGCACGGTCGGCGGAACACGCGTCGGCACGGACCTTCGTGGCGAATGGAAGGGCAAGGTCGACGGGGCTGCCGTCGGCGGTCGTTTCGGTGGTCGGTACGATGCCGGGACCGATCGCATCTCCGGCGACTTCGACAACACTGCGGGCAAGACCGAAGTCAGCGCCGGTGATTGCCACTACTTCGTCGCCGCCCACGGCAGCTACACGCTATTCGGTTCCACCGGAAACGTCCCACCCGCCTTCACCGCCGCCGTGAGCAAGGGCACACGACCGCGGATCTCCTGGCCGGCACTGGGTCGCGAAGTGTATTACCGGGTGCAGGTCTTCGACGAGGATTGCGTTCTCGCCGACACCGCGGATGCGTCCTGCTTCAAGGGCGAGGCGCTCACCGAGCGCGAGCACGCGGACTTTCCGCTGTCGCGCCCGCTCGCGCGCCCCGGACCGTACCTGATCCTGCTCACCGCCATCGATGGCGGCACCGGCCGGATGGCGGGCTTTTCAGCACTCCGGGCCGTGCTGTCGCCGAACTGAGCGCAGCCGTGCCCGGGATGACGACGTCAGCCCAAGGATCAGCGCTTGGCGCGCTTGCGCGCCGCGACGAGGCCGAGCGCACCGATGCCGAGCAGCGCCAGCACGCCGGGCTCGGGCACGGGATTCACCGAGGCGGCGTCGCCCACATTCTCGATGGGGCCGTCGCCTGCGGTGTCGCCCACGCTCTCGCGCGCGCCGGCAAGGATCGGCAGGCCGGCCGCATCCTCGTAGGCCCATTCGCGCACGCTCAGCCCGTCCGACGAGATCGCCACGTCGACCCAGCCATAGCGGACTTCCTGTTTGGCATCGGTGAAGGAGAAGCCCAGGTAGCCGGTGGGCTTGGACGCCCACTCCCCCGGGGTTCGACACTTCCCCCCGATTTTCGCCCCTTTTCGGAAAGTGCCTCCAACGCCGGCGCGGGTTTGAAGGCCGCGACCGCAAAAGTGCTGTGGTGGCACGTTTGTAACAGCCACCCTCAAGCTTGACGGCGCTTCTTAGGTGGTTAAAGTGGCGGCAACATGCACGTCAAGCTCACCACCTCCGGAGGCCGCCGCTACGTCCAACTCGTCGAGTCCTATCGCGACGAGGCGGGACGGGTGAAGAAGCGCACCGTCGCCACGCTCGGCCGCGCCGAGCAGGTCGATGGTGCGCTCGACGCGGTGATCAACGGCCTGCTCAAGATCACCGGCCGCGAGCCGATGGCCGCCAAACCGCCGGCGCCGACGGTGTCGTTCGAGTCCGCGCGGGCGCTCGGTAACGTGTGGGCGCTGACCGAGCTGTGGAAGTCGCTGGGTTTCTCGGAGCTGCGGCGGGTATTTCGCCGCACGCGCCGCACCACGGACGTGGAAGCGCTGATTCGGCTGATGGTGCTCAACCGCCTGTGCGACCCCGAATCCAAACTCGGCGTGTTGCGCTGGGTGCAGACGGTGGCGCTGCCCGACTTCGGACCGAAGGCGGTCACCCACCAGCAGTTGCTGCGCAGCCTCGATGCGCTGATGGATCATCAGGACGAGGTCGATGCCGTGGTCGCCGGGCTGCTGCGACCGCTGATCGACCAGGATCTGTCGGTGGTCTTCTACGACCTCACCACGATCCGCAGCGAAGGGCTCAGCCAGCAGGCCGGTGACGTGCGCCAGTACGGCATGGCCAAGGAGGGGCTGATCGCCCGCCAGTTCATGCTCGGCGTGGTGCAGACCGCCGAGGGGCTGCCGATCTACCACGAGGTGTTCGACGGCAACACGGCTGAGACGCGCACTCTGCTGCCCACGCTCACCAAGGTGCTCGAGCGCTTCCCGTCGGTGCAGCGCCTGGTGCTGGTGGCCGACCGGGGACTGCTCAGCCTGGATAACCTCGAGGCGCTGAAGGCCGTGCGCTTGGCCAGCGGCAAGCCGCTCGAATTCATCGTCGCCGTGCCCGGTCGGCGCTACAACGAGTTCATCGAGCTGCTCGAACCCTTCCACGAAGCGCAGTGCGCTGGCGCCACGCAGGAGGTCATCTCGGAGCACGCCTGGAACGATCTGCGGCTGGTGGTCGCGCACGACCCGGTAACAGCGGCTGCCAAGACCGGGCAGCGCAACGAGCGCATCGACGCGCTGATCCGCCAGGCGGACCAATGGTCGGGCAAGCTCACCGAGCAGGACGAAGGCGTGAAGCACCGGGGGCGCAAGCTCTCGGATAGCGGCGCCAAGGCGCGCTTCTACCACGCGGTCAGCGAAGCGCACCTGTCGCGCATCCTCAAGGTGGATCTGGGTGAGGAACTCTTCAGCTACCACATCGACGACAAGGCGAAGCGTCTTGCCGAAATGATGGACGGCAAGCTGCTGCTGGTCACCAACGCCGAGGGCCTCGCCGCGCAGAACGTGATTCAGCGCTACAAATCGCTCGCCGACATCGAGCGCGGTTTCAAGGTGCTCAAGTCCGAGATCGAGATCGGCCCGGTGTATCACCGCCTGCCCGAGCGGATTCGCGCGCATGCGTCGATCTGCTTCATGGCGCTGATCCTGCACCGGGTGATGCGCAGCCGCCTCAAGGCCGCCGACGCGGGCTACACGCCCGAGCGGGCGCTCGAGCAGTTGCAGCGTATCCAGCATCACCGCGTGCGCCTGAACGGCGGCGAGCCCATGGCGGGGGTGTCGACGATCAGCACGGAACAGAACGAGGTGCTTCATGCGTTAGGAATAGAAAGACCGGCGGCGCCGGAGCAGTTGGCGCTGTTGTAGTGGCATTTTTGAAAGTGCGCTCTAACAAAAACAAATACTTGCGCGCGTAACTGTCGAACTCGGGACTCCCAAGCGATCTGGTCGCCATCGGCCTTGCCGCTATCGCGCACTTTATAGAGATTGAGGCGTTCGACGAAGGGGCCCGACTGAGCGTCGATCAGCGCATCGAGGTCGAGCGCGGACTCCTTCAGCACCCGCACGCCATCAGCGGTCACGAAAGCACTGAGGAAGGGCGAATTGCCATTGCGCTCGACGTAAAACTCGAGCTTGCGACCATCCGGCAGCTCCAGCACCACGCTGTCAGTCGGCTCGGCGGCGGGGCCTTCGTTGTAGATCACCGCGGCATGAACCGGGGCGGCAAGGAGCGCGCTGGCCAGGATGGCCGGCACCGCTCGAAGGACTCGTGGGAATTGGGAAAACATTCTTTTTTGCCTCGCATTCTGGGTTGATCGGGGCAAATCCCTGCCCCGGGGCCAGATTAGCGAGAGCCGCCCGTTCGTCCCCGTGCATCCGTCACGCCGCGGCGCACAAACAGCGCCACGGCATGCTCACCATGCATATTCCTTGAGGGTATCGAGGTCGATCACCCGGAGCGTGAGTTCATTGGTCGCCTCGAGGACGACCGGCGGCGCCGCACCGGCTTCGAGCGCCTCCTTCCAACGCAGCGCACACAGGCACCAGCGGTCGCCCGGCTTGAGCCCGCGGAAGCGGTACTCCGGCCGCGGCGTGGACAGGTCGTTGCCCATGCGGCGCGAGAAGGTCAGGAACTGATCCGTCACCCGCACGCACACCAGATGCAGCCCGACGTCGTCCGGACCGGTGTCGCAGCACCCGGTGCGGTAGAAGCCGGTGAGCGGGGAGTAACTACAGGCCAGCAGCGGGCCCCCGAGCACGTTTCGCGCCTGATTCATGCCTTCCTTTCTCGTCAAACGTCCCGAAGACGGCCCAAAGGCTTTGACTCCTCGCGGAGCGCGGCTATAATCTCGCGCTTCCACGGAGAGGTGGATGAGTGGTTTAAGTCGCACGCCTGGAAAGCGTGTTCAGGGTAATACCCTGACGCGGGTTCGAATCCCGCCCTCTCCGCCAGAATATGTAGAAAAGCCCGGGACCTCAATGCGTTCCCGGGCTTTTTGCTTTGCGCCGCCGTCATCGCCGGCAGGCCACGCTGCTGCGCGTGCTACAGGAACACGGGCTGCATCGACTGGGCGTGAAGGCGATGGTCGACGAAGGCCGGTTTCGCGCATATCTCCACTACCGCATTCACGTGCAGGCGCCCTGAACCCAGGACGCCCTTCTCCCTTGCGTTCACCCGGCCGCCCGGATCCACTCGGCGATGCTCGCCGCGGTCGGGATGCGGCCCGAGGACACCAGCTTCTCGTTGATCACCAGGCCCGGCGTCTTCAGCACGTCGTAGGCGACGATCTGCTGCATGTCGGTGACCTTGATGATCTCCGCCTCCACGCCGGTGGCGGCGACCGCCTCGCGCGCGATCTCCTCGAGCTTGCGGCAGTTGGCGCAACCGGGGCCGAGAACCTTGATGCTGAGCATGATCAGACTCCTTTCAGTGGGGACGAGCTTACGTGGCGGCTGGCGATCGACAGCAGCACGGCCAGTGCCGCGATGAAGCCCGCAAGATACAGGGCGAGCGCCAGCAGCGGGGTGCCGTCGATCCAGGCGCCATAGGTGAAGCCGGCGGTCGCACTGAAGAGCGCGACCAGTCCGACATAGGTGGCCGTCTTCTTGCGCCCGATGATCGCCGAGATGATCAGCATGCTCTGCAGCGACAGCTCGGGGTCGGACATCAGGTAGGCGAGCAGCGGCCCGCGGTGCATGCCGAGGTCGAGGAACATCTTCGCGATCGGCACTTCGACCAGGGTGGGAAAGTACATGAACACCCCGAAGGCGACGCCGGCCAGGTTGCCGGTCAGCGAGTTGGTACCAGCCAGCATCTCGATCCACTCCGGGCGAATCAGCACGCGGATCATGCCGACGATGAACACGCCGATCACCAGCAGCGGGAAGATCTGCTTCACGAAGCGCCACGACTCCCACAGCCAGTCGCCCAGTTCCTGCTCGGACAGCCGGTGCCGTGCGATCGCGTACAGCCCGGCAAGGCTGACGGCGACCGCGAGAAACTTGCCGGTCAGGCCCACGCGCAAACCCTCGGGCACGGCCTGCACCGACAGCGCGGCCACCAGCAGGGTCACGGCGATCAGGCCGAGGCTGGTCCACGTCCATGCGCTGGCCCCATCCTGGATGTTCTCGAAGCCGCGCCAGGCGCTCAGCCCGATCCCGGCCAGCAGCGCGATCAGCACCACGCCCTGCAGCGAGACGCCTTCCTCGCCCCGGGTGGCGTCATAGGGGACGAGCCTGTCGAGCACGCCCTGCCAGGCCTGCGCCTCGGCCAGCGGCAGGTCGATCGCGAGGTAGGTGCCGGTCAGTACGTCGAGCTTCAAGGTGCCCGCCAGCAGCAGCGCGACCCAGACGAAGAGGAACACCAGCGCCGTGCGCCCGATCCCCTCGCCGCGGGCGGCGAAGGGACTGTCCGTCGCCAGATCGTGCGCGGCGTCGTCGGCGCGAAAGATCAGCGCCATGAGCAGCCCGATGCCGATGCCGAAGATCAGCGACAGCACGAAGCGCGCGATCGCGAGGTCGGGCCCGATGACGCCGCCGGTATAGACCAGGGCGAGGATGTTGGCCGCCGGCGCGAAGAACAGGAAGGTGATCGCCGGCCCGAGGCCCGCGCCCTTCTTGTAGATGCCGGCAAACAGCGGAACGATGGTGCACGAACACACCGCCAGCAGCGAGCCGGCCGCCGCGGCCGCCGGATACGACACCGCCTTGCTGGAGTTGCGCCCGAGAAAGCGGGTGACGGTCTCCTTCGGGATCAGCGCCGCCATCGCGCCGGCGATGAAGAAGGCCGGAAGCAGGCACAGCAGCACGTGAGCCGCGAGATAGGCGGCCAGATTGCCCAGCCCGCCGTGGAAGACGGGGAGGATCCAGGAAAGTACGGTGTCCATGACACACACTCCGGCGAGAAGGCCTTGCTGCCCGACGGGCGCTCCGGCTCAGGTTCGACCGAGCGCCGGACGACCCGTTGCTCGACGATGGGCCGCTTCATTCATGAAGACGCACGTCCGACGAAAAGGATGCAGCCGCCGGCGCGCTTGCGAGCCGCAGCACGAGCTTGCGCGACTCCCCGAACCAGAGCACCGCACTGCCCATCGCGAGACAGATCAGCCACTGCTCGCCCGTGAGCGGGACCGTTCCGAACGCCTGGTTGAGGAAGGCGAGATGGACGACCGCCACCTGCAGCAGCGCCGACAGCGCCACCGCCGCCCACAGCCACGGATTCACGAAGGGTCGATGGAACGCGCTGGTGACGGCGGAACGGGCATTGAAGCAGTTGAACAACTGGGCGAAGACCAGCACCGTGAAGCCGGCGGTACGTGCGGTGTCGATGTCGTGCGCGCCCTCGATGAGGCCGCCCGGCAGGAACAGATCGATGGTCAGCAGCGCGACCAGCGCCATCACCAGCCCGATCTGCACGACCCCCATCCACATGCGGGCATCGATGACGCGCTCGTCCGGGCGGCGCGGGCGGCGCGCCATCACGTCGTCGGTGTGCGGATCCACCCCCATCGCCATCGCCGGCCAGGAATCGGTGAGCAGGTTGATCCACAGGATCTGCGTCGCCAGCAGCGGCACCACCACCGCCTCGTCGGGCGCTGTGAGGCCGATCACGCCGGCGCCGACCACGCCGAGGAAGATCGTCAGCACCTCGCCCATGTTCGACGACAGCAGGTAGCGCAGGAACTTGGTGATGTTGTCGAGGATGCCCCGTCCTTCACGCACCGCTTCGACGATGGTGGCGAAGTTGTCGTCGGCCAGGATCATCTTGGCCGCCTCCTTCGTCACCTCGGTACCCGTCCGCCCCATCGCCACGCCGATGTCCGCCGACTTCAGCGCAGGCGCGTCATTGACGCCGTCCCCGGTCATGGCGACGACCTGCCCTTCGGCCTGCAGCGCATCGACGATGCGCAGCTTGTGCGCCGGCGCGACGCGGGCGAAGACCGAGGTCGTGCGCACCGCCTCCGCAAACCGCGCGTCGTCCATGGCGTCGATCTCGATGCCGGTGATCGCCTCCGCCCCGGCTTGTACCACGCCCAGGTCGGCGGCGATGCGCGCCGCGGTGCGCGGGTGATCGCCGGTGATCATGATCACGCGGATGCCCGCCCGATGCGCGTCGGCGATCGCCTGCGCCGCCTCTTCGCGCGGCGGATCGATGATGCCGACGGTGCCGACGAAGATGAGGTCGGTTTCCAGCGCCGCGTTCCTGCCGGCATCCTCGCCCGCGGCGAGCGGCCGGTAGGCCACCGCGAGGGGGCGCAGCGCCGCATCGGACATCTCGTCGACCTCGCCCAGCAGGCGCGAGCGCAGACCGTCGTCGAGCACGACCACGTCGGGGCCGAGACGGGCGTGGGTGCAGCGCGCGAGCAGCACGTCCGGCGCGCCCTTCGCGATGAGCACCCGCGCATCGTCGTGCTCATGATCGATCGCGATCACCGACATCATCTTGCGTTCGGAGGTGAACGGCAGCTCGCCGACGCGCTCGAAGCGGCCTTGCCGCCGCTCGTGCACGCCGAGCTTGCGCTCTGCCACGAGGAAGGCCGCTTCGGTGGGGTCGCCCTGGATCTCCCAGCCGCCGCCGGCGGCCTGGCGGAGGTCGGCGTTGCCGGCCAGGCTGCCGCCGGAGAGCACCACGACCTGCTCGGCATGCAGCGCCCCATCGGCCAGCGGCTGGCCCGCCTGCTGCACCTCGCCCTCGGGCGCGTAGCCGACGCCGCTGACCTCGGTGCTGCCCGACAGGGTCGCGACGCGCACGATGGTCATCTCCGAACGGGTCAGAGTGCCGGTCTTGTCCGAGCAGATCACCGACGCGGACCCGAGGGTCTCGACCGAGGACAGGCGCTTGACGATCGCGTTGCGCGCCGCCATGCGCTGCACGCCGAGCGCCAGCACGACGGACAGGATCGCGGGCAGGCCTTCGGGGACGGCGGCAACGGCGAGCGATACGCCGAGCAGCAGCACGCCGAGCAGATCGCTTGCGCTGCGGATCTCGGAGGTCAGCAGGATCGACCCGACGACGATGACCGCGATCACCAGCACCGCGATGCCGAGCATGCGGCCGATGCGTGTCACCTCACGCTGCAGCGGCGTCGGGTCCTCCTGCGTGCCCTCGAGCAGCGCGGCGATCGCCCCCATCTGCGTGTCCATGCCGGTCGACGTCACCAGCGCGAGGCCGGTGCCCTGCACCACCGCCGTCCCCTTGAAGACCATGTTCTGCTGGTCGGCGATCGACGCCGCATCGGCGCGGGTGGCGACGTCCTTGAGGACCGCCTCGCTCTCGCCGGTCAGCGACGCCTCCTGCACGAACAGCGTGGCCGCGCGCACCAGACGGGCGTCGGCGCCGACGGCATCGCCTTCGGCCAGCACCAGCAGGTCGCCGCACACCAGCTCCGCGCTCGGGATGCGCAGCGGTGTCCCATCGCGGATGACGCCCGAGCTCACCTCGGTCATCTTCGCCAGGGCGGCGGCGGCATTCTCCGCCCTCGCCTCCTGCACGAAACCCAGGATCGCGTTGAGCACGACGATCACCGCGATCACGATCGCATCGAAGGGCAAGCCCGTGCGTCCCTCGATCTCCCACACGACGAGCGTGACGACGATTGCGGCGAGCAGGAGATAGATCAGCGGATCGTTGAACTGCGCCAGCAGACGCTTCCAGGCCGGAACCGCAGGTGCCGCGCGCAGTTCGTTGCGCCCGCCGCGGGCGAGACGGGCGCGCGCCTCTACCGCCCCCAGGCCGCGCTCGATGTCCGTGCCCAGCGCCGCGGCGATCTCGGCGACCTCGCGCCGACTGGCATCACTGCATGTGCATTCCCTCGCCATGATCGCCCTGGCCATCCGGTATCGGCATCAACCGCCACCATACTGCATGTGAGGCGGGAAGAGACTCCCCGGCGATTCTGCGCCGGCCTGACGATGAAGAGGCCGCCGCCCCACTTCAGGGCGGGTGCAGCGACGCACGGGGTTTCATTCCAGCGGCGGCCTCGGCACGAAACAGCACACCTGCCCGCGCTCATCCAGGCGGACCTGGCAGGCACGCAGCAACCGCTCGCGCAGCCGCTTTCGCGCACGCTGCACGCGCGATTTCGCGCCCGCCAGCGACAGCCCCTTCAGTTGGGCGAAGCGCGCCTGGGTGATGCCGCCGATGTCGCACAGGCTGATGGCCTCGCGATCCTCCTCGGACAACTCCGCCAGCACGCGAGGCAGGCAGGCCGACAGCTGGTCGACCACCGCAACTTCGAATTCCGGCGCGGCCAGGTCTTCCGGCAGGGGCTCGCCGTTGCGGACGCGGCGGGCACGATCGACGACCACGTTGCGCGCCACCTCGAACAGCCAGGCACGGGGATCGCGCACGGCGCAGAAACGCTCGCCCTGACGCAAGGCCTTGACGAAGAGATCGTGAAGCAGATCCTCCGCGTCCGCGGGCGGGCGCACGTGATGGCGAAGGTAAGCCCACAGCTCGGCTTCGTGTGTCGTCCAGGCATCGAGCAGGCAAGGCCTCGCCGCGCCGCGGCGATGGGCGTGGTTCCCGTCCGGCCGGGCGGGATCAGATGGCGCGCTGATTGACCTGCTTCGACAATGCTTCGGCACTTTCCTTGCGCTCGCTGTAGCGGTCCACCAGATAGGGCGCGACGTCGCGTGTGAGCAGGGTGAACTTCACCAGCTCCTCCATCACGTCGACGATGCGATCGTAGTAGGCGGAGGGCTTCATGCGGTCGTTCTCGTCGAACTCGAGGAAGGCCTTCGCCACCGAGGACTGGTTGGGGATGGTGAGCATGCGCATCCAGCGCCCGAGCACCCGCATCTGGTTGACCGCGTTGAAGGACTGCGAGCCGCCGCACACCTGCATCAGCGCCAGGGTCTTGCCCTGGGTCGGACGAACCGCGCCGACCGCGAGCGGAATCCAGTCGATCTGCGTCTTCATGATGCCGGTCATCGCGCCGTGACGCTCGGGCGAGCACCACACCATGGCCTCGGCCCATTGGGCGAGCTCGCGCAGTTCGACCACCTTGGGGTGGGTGTCGGGCGCGTCGTCGGGCAGCGGCAGGCCGCTCGGGTAGAAGATGCGCGTCTCCGCGCCCATCGCGCGCAGCAGGCGGGCGGCCTCCTCCGTCGCCAGGCGGCTGAACGAGCGTGCGCGCAGCGAGCCGTAGAGCAGCAGGATACGCGGCGGATGGGTCGAGAGCCGCGCGCTGTGCAGCTGTGCGGGGTCGGGCACGCGGAACAGGGCCGGGTCGATGTTGGGCAGCTCGGGCAGGGGCTCAGACACGGCGCCCCTCCGCATCGACCACCTGCTCGCCGTCCTCCTTGGTGAAGGCGCCGCGCTGGACATGCGGCAGGATCTCGAGCACCACCTCCGAGGGACGGCACAGCCGGGTGCCGAGTGGAGTGACCACGATCGGGCGGTTGATCAGGATCGGGTGCGCCATCATCGCGTCGATCAGCTCGTCGTCGGTCTTCGCCGGATCGCCGAGGCCGAGCTCGCTGAAGATCGCCTCCTTGGCGCGCATGATGCCGCGCACGCCGAGGCCGGCGGCGCCGATCAGCTCGACCAGCTTCTCGCGCGCCGGCGGGGTCTTCAGGTACTGGATGACGGTCGGCTCCTCGCCGCTGTTGCGGATCATCGCCAGCGTGTTGCGCGAGGTGCCGCAGCGCGGGTTGTGGTAGATCGCGATGTCGCTCATCAGCGTATTTCCTCTTTCATGACGGGCTGCGCCGCCGCGACGGCGGCGGGCGCGAACCAGTGTTGCGTGCGGTTGACGATCGCCACCAGGGACAGCATCACCGGCACCTCGACCAGCACGCCGACCACGGTCGCCAGCGCCGCGCCCGAGTTCAGGCCGAACAGCGAGATCGCCACCGCCACCGCGAGCTCGAAGAAATTGGAGGTGCCGATCAGGCAGGCGGGGCCGGCGACGTTGTGCGGCAGCTTCAGGGACTTGGCGGCGATGTAGGCGATCAGGAAGATGCCGTAGCTCTGCACCATCAGCGGCACCGCGATCATCCCGATCACCATCGGCTGGTCGACGATGGTGCGCGCCTGGAAGCCGAACAGCAGCACCACGGTGGCGATCAGGCCGACGATGGACCAGGGCTTGAGCCGACCGACGAACGCCGCCACCGCCATCGGCGAACGACGCTCGAGCACATGCCGCGTCGCCATGCCGGCGAGCAGCGGCAGCACCACGTAGAGCACGGTCGACAGCACCAGGGTTTCCCACGGCACGGTGATGTCGGTGACGCCGAGCAGGAAGGCGGCGATCGGCGCGAAGGCGAACACCATGATGATGTCGTTCACCGACACCTGCACCAGGGTGTAGTTGGCGTCGCCCCGCACCAGCTGGCTCCACACGAAGACCATCGCGGTGCACGGCGCCACGCCGAGCAGGATCATGCCGGCGATGTATTCGCTGGCGGACTGCGGATCGACCCAGGGCGCGAAGATGTAGTGGAAGAACAGCACGCCGAGCGCCGCCATGGTGAAGGGCTTGATCAGCCAGTTCACCACCAGGGTCAGGACCAGTCCGCGTGGCTTGCGGCCGACGTCCTTCACCGCGTGCCAGTCGATCTGGATCATCATCGGGTAGATCATCACCCAGATGAAGACCGCCACCACCAGGTTCACATGTGCGAACTCGATCGCGGCGATGCCCTGGAAGGCGCCCGGCATGACCAGCCCGAGGCCGACCCCGGCGAGGATGCCCAGGCCCACCCAGACGGTCAGGAAGCGTTCGAACAAACCCATATCGATTCTCCTGGTGCCCGCATCAGCATTCGAGACCGTCGGCGCAGGCGGCGCGCGTCTCCGCACAGCGCTCCGGCATGCCGTCGCAGCACTCCGCGGTGAGGAACACGATCAGCTCGCGCATCAGCGACAGGTTGGCGCGGTAGCGCTGGTAGCGCCCCTCCTGCTCCACCGACACCAGCCCGGCGTGGGTGAGCGCCTTCAGGTGGAAGGACGCGTTGGTCGGCGGCAGGTCGAGCGTGGTCGAGATTTCCCCGGCCACCAGGCCGTCCGGACCCCTGCGCACCAGCAGCCGGAAGATGTCGAGCCGGATGCCGGAGGACAGCGATTCGAAGACGGCGAGTGCAGCGGCTTTTTCCATGATCACCTTCGTGCTTCGTCGACTGGATCGTCCGCCGGGCGATCCGTCGCGCTCCAACAGGTCAATATTTTTAGCAGACTTGAATAGACCGCAACGATAGGGGATTCCGGGGCGCAGATCAACAGGCACTCAGGGCCCAGCGTCGCCCACGGCATCCCGCCACCCGCGCCCCCGGCCGCCGCCGATCGCCTACACTGGGAAAAACCAGAGGCGCACGGCACCGCAAGCGTCCGCTCGAGCAAGCCCTTTCACTTCACCGAGGAGACACAGATGGAGATCATCCAGCAGATTCTCAGCAACTTCCGCGACACGCTGCCGAACAACAGCAAGACCGCGGAGGCGATCGAGCGCGGCGCGAGTGCCGAGGAAATCGCCAATAGCGCGAGCGCCGAAGGCCTGCATGCGCTTTCGGGTGCGCTGTTCGAAGCGCTCGAACAGCAGAACGCCACCGGATCGCCAGGCGAATCCGACAACAGCGTGCTCGGCGCGCTGAGCACGCGACTTCGCGACTTCCGCACCCAGTTGCCCGACACCAGCGCAACCGCGCAGGCGATCGATCGCGGCGCCCCCCTCGAGGAAATCTCCGAAGCCGCGCAACAGGAAGGACTGAGCTCGCTCGCGGCGATGCTGATGGAGGCCGAGCAGGAGCAGGCCAGGGGCTGACCGCCTGCCGATCGTGGAAGCACGGGCTCCGCGCCCGTGCTTCTTTCCCGCCACGCGGATGCGCACATCCGCACCTTCTTCCGCACTCATGACGACACTCTCCAGATTCCTCTCCTGCCTCGCGATCGGCACCGCGCTGATTGCCCCCGCGGCCGCCAGTGACACCTTCAGCCTCGACCACCGGGAGGTCGCGGCCGGCGTGCACGCCCTCGTCGGACCGACCGGCGGGCGCACCTACGACAACCACGGCCTCAACGCCAATTTCGGCGTCATCGACACTGCCGAGGGCGCCGTGCTGATCGACAGCGGCGCCTCGCGGCAGGGCGCGCAGCTGCTCGAAGCCGAGGCCACCCGGCTTACCGGCAAGCCGGTGCGCTGGGTGATCAACACCGGCGTGCAGGATCACCGCTGGCTGGGGAATGGCTACTTCCGCGGCAAGGGCGTGGAGGTGATCGCGCTCGCCCGCACCGCCGAGGCGCAGGAGAAGAACGCCCTCGCCCAGCTCGACGGCCTGCGCCCGGTGCTGAAGGAGCGGCTCGACGGCACCGCGCCGGTGACCGCCGACCGCCGCCTCGAGGGCGCCCACGAGACGCTCGACCTGGGCGGACGCCTCGTCGAGATCCACTACTTCGCCGATGCCCATTTCCCGGGCGACGTGGTGGTGTGGCTGCCGCAGGAGGGCGTCGCCTTCGCCGGCGACCATGTCTATGTCGACCGCCTGCTCGGCATCCTGCCGCAGAGCAATGCCGAGAGCTGGCTCGAGGCCTTCCAGGCGCTCGTGGCGCTCGAGCCGAAGGTGATCGTCCCGGGCCATGGCGCCGTCACCGACCTCGCCCGTGCGCAGGCCGACACCGGCGACTATCTCGCCTTCATCGTGAGCGGGGTGAAGGCGCTGGCCGAGGACATGGCCGGGGTGGACGAGGCGGTCGCGCAGCTCGGCGACGCACCACGGTTCTCCCGCCTGGCGAACTATGACGAGCTGCACCGCGGCAACGTCAACCGGGCGTATCTGCGTTTCGAGTCGGCCGAGTGAGCATCGTGGTCGAAGAGGGCGACTACGCCTTCGCCCACCTCGGGGGCGCAGCGGAGTGTGATCCTAATCGGCAAGGATCGTGAATACGGGATCGAGGGGCGGATCATCCGGCACCGCGCGCAAGCTGCACGGAACCGGGAGATCGGGACACGGCATGACGAACAAGGTCAAAGCGGCGCAGCAAAACAGACACTGGCACGCCATCGAAGCGGGCAACGCCGCGCAGCGCCTGCAGGTCGACCCGGCGCGTGGCCTGGACGCCGCCGAGGTGAGCAAGCGACAAGCGCTCTACGGCCCCAACACCCCGTCGCAGCGGCATGGCCGAGGGCCGCTGCTGCGCCTGCTGCTGCAGTTCGTCCAGCCCCTGGTGCTCGTACTCGTGGTGGCCGGTGCCGTCACCGCCGCGCTCGGAGAGTGGATCGATTCGAGCGTGATCTTCGCCGTGGTGCTCATCAACGCCGTGGTCGGCTTCCTCCAGGAGGGCAAGGCCGAGGCGGCGCTCGCCGCGCTCGCGCGCGTGATCGCCACCGAGGCCAGCGTCACCCGCGATGCGCGCCGAACGCGCATCGACGCCGTGCAACTGGTGCCGGGCGACGTCGTTCATCTTGCCGCCGGCGACAAGGTGCCGGCGGATCTGCGCCTGCTGCACAGCCGCGAACTGCGCACCGCCGAGGCCGCGCTCACCGGCGAATCCACCCCGATCGACAAGAACCACGCGCCACTGCCCGCGCCCACTCCGCTCGCCGACCGCCGCAACATGGCCTATACCGGCACGCTGGTGGTCGCCGGTCGCGCCACCGGGGTGGTGGTCGCGACCGGGGACGACACCGAGACCGGCCGCATCGCCCGCCTGATCGGCGCCGCACCCGACCTGGCGACACCGCTCACGCGCAAAATGGGCGTGTTCGCCCAACGCCTGCTCGTCGCCATCCTGCTGCTCGCGGCGCTGACCTTTGCGGTCGGCGTGTGGCGCGGGCAGCCGCTGTTCGACATGTTCATCGCCGCCGTGGCGCTGGCGGTGGGCGCGATTCCCGAGGGTCTGCCCGCGGCGATGACGATCACGCTCGCGATCGGCGTCGCGCGCATGGCCAAGCGCCGCGCCATCATCCGCAAGCTGCCGGCGGTGGAGACGCTCGGCAGCACGACGGTGATCTGCTCCGACAAGACCGGCACGCTGACCCAGAACGAGATGGTGGTGCGCGAGGCCTGGGCAGGCGGCGCGCGTTTTACCTTCACCGGCAACAGCTACGCCCCGGAAGGCCGCATCGAGCACGCCGGCCTGCCGGTCGCGCCCCGCGGCGCCCTGCGCGCCGCGCTGGTGGCCGCTGCGCTGTGTAACGACGCCCGCCTGCGCCGCGACAACAACCAGTGGGTGATCGACGGCGACCCGACCGAGGGCGCGCTCATCACCGCCGCACGCAAGGCCGACCTGGATGAGGACACGCTCAACGCGGTGTTCCCGCGCCGCGACGAGCTGAGCTTCGACGCCGCGCGTCAGTTCATGGCCACGCTGCACGAGGTTGACGGCCAGCACATCGTCTATGCCAAGGGCGCAATCGAGAAGCTGTTGCCCGCCTGCACCACCATGCTCGATGATGACGACGGCCTGGTCGGGGTCGATGTCGCCACCATCAGCAAGGTCGCGGTGCGGATGGCCGAAGAAGGCCTGCGCGTGCTGGCGCTGGCGCGCTCCGAGCTGTCGCCCGACCATGTGCTGACGCACGAGCACCTGCGCGAAGGGCTCGTCTTCCTCGGGCTCGTCGCCATGATCGACCCACCGCGTCCGCGCGCGATCAGCGCGGTGCGCACCTGCCACGCCGCCGGCATCCGCGTGAAGATGATCACCGGCGACCATCCGGGCACGGCGATGGCGGTCGCGCGCCAGCTCGGCATCATGCGCGACGGTGAAGCGGCCCTGACCGGCCGCGCGCTGGCAGCACTCGACGACGACGCCTTGCGCTCGGCAGCCGCGCGCGTCGATGTCTTCGCCCGCGTCGAGCCGGAGCAGAAGCTGCGCCTCGTGCAAGCCCTGCAGGCCAACGGCGAGGTGGTGGCGATGACCGGCGACGGTGTCAACGACGCCCCTGCCCTGCGCCAGGCGGACATCGGCGTGGCGATGGGCCTGGGCGGTACCGAAGTCGCCAAGGAAGCCGCCGAGATGGTGCTCACCGACGACAACTTCGCTTCCATCGAGGCGGCGGTGGAGGAAGGCCGCGGGATCTTCGACAACCTCGTCAAGTTCATCGCGTGGACGATCCCCACCAACGCGGGCGAAGGCCTGGTGATCCTGGTCGCGGTGTTCGCCGGCACCGCACTGCCGATCACGCCGCTGCAGATCCTGTGGATCAACATGAGCACCGCCATCCTGCTCGGCATGAGCCTCGCGTTCGAGCCGGCCGAGCCCGGCATCATGCGCCGTCCGCCACGACCGCCCGCCGCGCCGATCCTGGATCGCGGCCTGATGCTGCGGATCCTGCTGGTGAGTCTGCTGATGCTGGGCGGCGCCTTCGGCCTGTTCGAACTCGCGGTGCACCAGGATCGCACGCTCGAGGAGGCGCGCACCCTGGCCACGAACGTGTTCGTCGCCATCGAGACGGCCTACCTCTTCAGCTGCCGCTCGCTCGATCGCGCCCCCTGGGCGCTCGACGGCTTCGGCAACCCCTGGGTCTGGGCGGGCAGCCTCGCGATGCTCGCGCTCCAGATCGGCTTCACCTACCTGCCCTGGGCCAATCGCATCTTCCAGACGACCCCGCTCGGCGCGGCCGACTGGGCGATGATCGCCGCAATCGCCGCCTCCAGCTTCCTCATCGTCGAGTTCCAGAAGGGCCTGACAGGAATGCTGCGACGTCGCGCCGCCCGCATGGCGTAACGTTAACCTCGTTAACGTCGAAGCCGCTCCCATTCACAAAACTTGCCCCGGCGTTAACGGCAGATCCCTATAGTGGATGGGTGATTTCTCCACCGGGCGCACCGGGGCTCGGACTTCGGCGCAGTTCCTCTTCGGTGAATCAGTGAGCACGGAGACAGAGACGTGAATAAGCAAGCAATCGAACTCGCCGCCCCATCCGTTGCCGACGAAACCGGTCACAAGCGCGAGTGGCCCAGATTCCTGCTCCTCGCCTTCGTCGGCCTGCCCATCGCGATGGTGCTCGCGATCGCGGCCTACGGCTTCGTGGTGTGGTTTCTGCAGATCCTTTTCTTCGGCCCGCCGTCCTGACTCCTGACCTTGCGCGGGAGGCGCCCAGCGCCCCCGCCGGTGCGGCACTCGGACAACACGCAGGAGCAACATCATGAAAAAGCTCATCCGCTTCATCGGAGACCTTTTCCTGAAGCCATCGGTCAGGATCGGACTCGGGGTGCTCGTCACCGGCGGCTTCATCGCCGGCGTGCTCGCATGGCAGGGCTTCAACACCGCCATGGAAGCGACCAACAAGGAGGAGTTCTGCATCAGCTGCCACACGATGCACGACAACCTCCTGCCCGAACTGCAGAAGACGGTGCACTGGAACAACCGCACCGGGGTCCGGGCGCGCTGCCCCGACTGCCACGTGCCGCACGAATTCACCGACAAGGTCGCGCGCAAGATGCAGGCTAGCCGCGAGGTGTGGGGCCATCTGGTGGGCACCATCGGCACGCGGGAAAAGTTCAAGGAGCACCGTATCGTGCTCGCGCAACGTGAATGGACGCGCTTCGCCGCCAACGGCTCCAGGGAGTGCCGCGCCTGCCACGACTACAAGGACATGGACTTCGACAAGATGCGGCCCGCCTCGCAGGTGGCGATGCGCAACGCGGCGGCGCGTGACCAGAGCTGCGTCGACTGCCACAAGGGCATCGCGCACCAGTTGCCCGAGATGAAGGGCGCGCGCAACCCGGCATTCGACACCCTGGTGTCCTCGGCATCCTCTCAGCGCGTGGCTGCGGGCGAAACCTATTACCTCGCCGTTCCGCAGGTGCTGTTCGCCGACGAGGGACTGAGCCAGCGCATCGGCTCGATCGAGGTCGCCGCGCCGGTGAAGGTGCTCGAGATCAAGGGCGACGCCCAGCGCGTCGAGCTCGCACTGTGGCGCAAGAACAAGGGCTACGGTCGCGTGTGGTACAGCGACTTCGGGCTCAACATCACCAGCGCCATCCTCGACAAGGAAGTCGCCCGCGACGAGAACCTCGTCAAGGTGCTCGACAGCCGCGAAGACCCGATGACCGGTCTCGAGTGGCAGCAGGTCACGGCGAGCGCCTGGATGCCGAAGGGCAGCCTGATCGACAGCGTCGAGCCGGTGTGGACGATCGCCCGCGCCAGCTACAACAGCAGCTGCAGCGTGTGCCACCGCCAGCCTGACGAAGCGCACTTCGACGCCAACACCTGGCCTGGCCTGTTCGGCGGCATGGTCGGCTTCACCAGCATGGACGAAGACACGGCACGCGTGGTGCTCAAGTACCTGCAGACCCATTCTTCCGATTTCAGCACGACGCAGCACGGCCCCGGCGCGCCCGACAGCACGCTGCAGACGGCCCGTCCTTGATCAGGGGGTGAACAAAATGAACTACTCTCGGCGAGGTTTCCTCAAGGCGATGGCAGCGATGTCGGGCAGCGCGATGGTCGCGCCCGGCCTGCTGACCGCTCGCTCCGCCCTTGCCGCCAGCGAGGCGGCTGCCGCCACCGAGGACATCACCACCTGGAAGATCTCCGGCTCGCACTTCGGCGCGATGCGCGCCAAGGTGGTCGGCGACCGGGTGGTGGAGATCCGCCCCTTCGAGCTCGACAAGCATCCGACCGAGATGATCGACGGCATCAAGGGCCTGATCTACGGCCCTTCGCGGGTGCGTTACCCGATGGTGCGGCTGGACTGGTACCGCAGGCGCCACCTCAGCGACACGAGCCAGCGCGGCGACAACCGCTTCGTGCGGGTGAGCTGGGACGAAGCGATCGACCTCTTCTACGAGGAGCTCGAGCGCATCCAGAAGGAGCACGGCCCGTGGGCGCTGCACACCGGCGGCGTGGGCTGGCGCTCGGTGGGCCAGGTGCATAGCTGCGGCAACCACATGGTGCGCGGCGTCGGCATGCACGGACGCAGCGTAGGCACCGTGGGCGATTACTCGACCGGCGCGGGTCAGATCATCCTGCCCTACGTGCTCGGCTCGACCGAGGTCTATTCGCAGGGCACCTCCTGGGAACTCATCCTCGAGCACAGCAAGCTGGTGATCTTCTGGGCCAACGACCCGATCAAGAACCTGCAGGTGGGCTGGAACACCGAAACCCACGAGGCCTACGCCTACTACGAGCAGCTGCGACAGAAGATCGCCGACAAGTCCGTGCAGGTGATCTGCCTCGACCCGGTCAGGAGCAAGACGCTCAACTACCTCGGCGCCGAGCACCAGTACGTCAATCCGATGACCGACGTGCCGCTGATGCTGGCGATCGCGCACACCCTGGTGAAGGAAGACCTCTACGACAAGGCCTTCCTCGACACCTACGCCCTCGGCTTCGACCGCTTCGTCCCCTACCTCGAAGGCAGGGGCGAGGACGGCATCGAGAAGACCCCGGAGTGGGCGGCCGCGATCTGCGGCGTGCCGGCCGACCGCATCCGCGAGCTGGCGCGGCTGATGGCGCAGCACCGCACCCAGCTCATCTTCGGCTGGGCGATCCAGCGCCAGCAGCACGGCGAGCAGCCCTACTGGATGGGCGCGGTGCTGGCGGCGATGCTCGGCCAGATCGGCCTGCCGGGCGGCGGGGTCAGCTACGCGCACCACTACAGCTCGGTGGGCGTGTCCTCCTCGGGCGCGGCGATGCCGGGCGCCTTCCCGCTCAACCTCGATCCGGGCCGCAAGCCCAAGCACGACAATACCGATTACAAGGACTACAGCACGGTGATCCCGATCGCGCGGGTGATCGACGCCCTGCTCGAACCCGGCAAGGAGATCGACTTCAACGGCGGCAAGGTGAAGCTCGCCCCCTACAAGATGGCGATCTTCAGCGGCTGCAACCAGTGGCACCGCCAGCCCCAGCGCAACCGCATGAAGGAAGCCTGGCGCAAGCTCGAGACCGTGGTCGCGATCGACTACAACTGGACCGCCACCTGCCGCTTCGCCGACATCGTGCTGCCCGCGTGCACGCCGTACGAGCGCAACGACCTCGACGCCTACGGCTCGTACAGCAACCGCGGCGTGATCGCGATGCAGAAGCTGGTCGACCCGCTGTTCCACTCGCGCAGCGACTTCGACATCTTCCGCGCCCTCACCCGCCGCTTCAACCGCGAGCAGGAATACACCCGTGGCATGGACGAGATGCAGTGGGTGGAGAAGATCTACGAGGACTGCCGCGCCGAGAACGGCCTCAAGGACATCGCGATGCCGCCCTTCACCGAGTTCTGGAAGCAGGGCTACGTGATGTTCGCCGAGGGCAAGCCCTAGGTGCGCCACGCCGACTTCCGCGACGACGCCGAGGTCCATGCGCTCGGCACGCCGTCGGGCTTCATCGAGATCTTCAGCCGCAAGATCGAGCGCTACGGCTACGCCGACTGCAAGGGCCATCCGGTGTGGATGGAAAAGGCCGAGCGCTCCCACGGCGGTCCCGGCTCCGACCGCTTCCCGCTGTGGCTGCAGTCGGTGCACCCGGACAAGCGCCTGCACTCGCAGCTGTGCGAATCGGAGGAGCTGCGCGCAACCTACGCGATCCAGGGGCGCGAGCCGGTGTTCATGAGCCCGCAGGACGCCGCCGCGCGCGGCATCTCGCACGGCGATCTGGTGCGGGTGTTCAACGACCGCGGCCAGCTGCTGGCCGGCGCCCATGTCTCGGACGACTTCCCGCCGGGCGTGGCGCGGATCCAGGAAGGCGCCTGGTACGGGCCGACCGGCCCGGAGATCGGCGCGCTCGACACCTACGGCGACCCCAACACGCTGACGCTCGACATCGGCACCTCCAGCCTCGCCCAGGCCACCAGCGCCAACACCTGCGTGGTCGACATCGAGAAGTTCGTCGGCAAGGCGCCGCCGGTGACCGCCTTCGGTGGCCCGACCGAGGTCGATCCGGACGGGCGCGAGGTGCAGGCCACATGAGCGCAGGCGAGCAAGGCGCGATCGACGCCGCGGAGTGGGCGCTCGCGAGCGCCGAGCGCAGCAGGCTCTACGGCTGGTTCTCGGCGCTTTACGCCAAGGAGGTGTCCGAGGACATGTACCGGACCCACTTCGCGGAGGGTGCTTTCGCGCCCTTCGCAGGCTTGGGCGGACTCGGCCTCGAGGCGGAGCTTAGACGGCTGGAGGCCGCGATCGCGTCGCTGCGCGGCACCGACCTGCCCCGCCTCGAGCTGGCGGCGGATTTCGCCCAGCTCTTCCTGCTCGACGGCAAGACCAGCGCCCTGCCCTACGCCTCCGCCTACGAGGGCAAGGAGGCCGCCTCGCCGCTCTACGGCGCGGCCGAGGCACGGATGCGGGACTTCCTCGCCGCCCGCGCACTCTCGATCCAGTCCGACTTCCGCGAACCCGCCGACCACCTCGCCGTGCCGCTGGCGCTGATGGCCGACCTGGCGGAGAAAGACGCCGCTCGCAACGACATTGCCGCGGCCGCCACTGACCAGGCCACCTTCCTGCGCAGCGCGCTGCTCGACTGGCTGCCGCGCTTCGTCGGACGCTGCCAGCAGGCCGCGCCGCGCTTCGATTTCTATCCTGCGCTCGCCACCCTGCTGGTCGGTTTCCTGCGGGCCGACCAGCTGTTCCTCGACGACGTCGGGGTCGGCGGACGAGAGGCGGCCGCCCGGGCCGGGTGAGCGAAAGCCAGGCTGGGTCTGGCGGGTGGCGCGAAAGCACGCCCAATCCTCGCCGGCGCGCATGTGCTTGCTGCATCGCAGCGAGTCCGCTACCCTGCCGGGGCTGCCGACCGCCTCCGCCCCGGTTCCCGCGCGGACTACAC
Organism: Thauera phenolivorans; assembly: GCF_001696715.1. Classification (GTDB taxonomy): domain Bacteria; phylum Pseudomonadota; class Gammaproteobacteria; order Burkholderiales; family Rhodocyclaceae; genus Thauera; species Thauera phenolivorans. The sequence continues at coordinate 665,565 of NZ_MBFM01000002.1, forward strand.
GAGCGGAAAGCCCCTCTTCCTGCGACACCGACGAGCGACCCATGTAAGCCTTGCCCCAGCCTGCGAGCTGTTTTTCTTTCTTCCCGCTCGCGCGAGGCTTGCTGCAACGCGTTCGCTCGATCCGCCCCTGTCCGGCCGATCCCGCGCCTGAATCCGGCGCCCCCGCGCATCCGCCCCGATGCGCGCTTCCGGACACCCCCGCCCACGCTTTGGGGCGAGGCTTCATTTGCGAACCGGCCTCACGCGAGTTCCTGCGTTCCGTTGCGGACGCGCGCCCACTTCGATGGACCGATAACGACAAATGAAATCCTTCCAGCAGGACTGGCTGTCCAATATTCGCAATGATCTGCTCGCCGGCCTCGTCGTCGCGCTGGCGCTGATTCCCGAGGCGATCGCCTTCTCGATCATCGCCGGCGTCGATCCCAAGGTCGGCCTCTACGCCTCGTTCTGTATCGCGGTGGTCATCGCCTTCACCGGCGGCCGCCCGGGCATGATCTCGGCCGCTACCGGGGCCATGGCGCTGCTGATGGTCACGCTGGTCAAAGAGCACGGCCTCGAATACCTGCTCGCCGCCACCGTCCTCACCGGCGTGCTGCAGATCGTCGCGGGCTGGATCCGGCTCGGCGCGCTGATGCGCTTCGTGTCGCGCTCGGTGGTCACCGGCTTCGTCAACGCGCTCGCCATCCTGATCTTCATGGCCCAGCTGCCCGAGCTCACCGACGTCAGCTGGCACGTCTATGCGATGACCGCCGCCGGCCTCGGGATCATCTATCTGTTCCCCTACCTCACCCGCGCGATCCCCTCGCCGCTGGTCACCATCGTAGTGCTCACCGCGGTGGCCATCATGCTCGATCTCGACATCCGCACTGTCGGCGACATGGGCGAGTTGCCCGACAGCCTGCCGGTGTTCCTGCTGCCGGACGTACCGTTCAACCTCGAGACGCTCGCCATCATCTTCCCCTACTCACTGACCCTCATGGTGGTGGGCCTGCTCGAGTCGCTGATGACGGCGACCATCGTCGACGACCTCACCGACACCCCCAGCGACAAGAACCGCGAGTGCGTCGGCCAGGGCGTGGCCAACATCGCCAGCGGCTTCATCGGCGGCATGGCGGGCTGCGCGATGATCGGGCAGTCGGTGATCAACGTGAAGTCGGGCGGCCGCGGCCGGCTGTCGACGCTGTCGGCGGGCCTCTTCCTGCTCGCGCTGCTGATGCTGGTGGGCGACTGGGTGGCGCAGATCCCGATGGCAGCGCTGGTGGCGGTGATGATCATGGTGTCGATCGGCACCTTCGACTGGAACTCGATCCGCAAGCTGCGCGAGAACCCGCCGAGTTCCAGCGTGGTGATGATCGCCACCGTCGCGGTCACCGTCGCCACCCACGACCTGGCGCAGGGCGTGCTGGTTGGCGTGCTGGCCTCGGGCTTCTTCTTCGCGCACAAGGTTGGCCGCCTGCTGCGCGTGCGTTCGATCGCCGAGGACGAAGGTCGCCAGCGCCGCTACACGATCAGCGGCCAGGTCTTCTTCGCCTCGGCCGACGCCTTCGTCGCCGCCTTCGACTTCCGCGAAGTGATCGACAAGGTGGTGATCGACGTGTCGCGCGCCCACTTCTGGGACATCACGGCGGTCAGTGCGCTCGACAAGGTGGTGGTCAAGTTCCGCCGCGAAGGCACGGAGGTCGAGGTCGTCGGCCTCAACGAGGCCAGCGCAACGATGGTCGACAGGTTCGCCGTGCACGACAAGGACGGGGCCGACGACCTGCTGATGGGCCACTGAGGAGAACGGCATGAACAAGCAAGACAGGAAAGTGCTGGCCTGCGTGGACCAGTCCCACTTCGCCGATACCGTCGCCGAGTACGCCGCCTGGGCCGCGCACCGCATGGAGGCACCGCTCGAGCTGTTGCACGTGATCGATCGCCACCTCGAACAGGGCTCGGGCGAGGACCACAGCGGCGCGATCGGCATCAACGCGCAGGAACACCTGCTGAGCGCGCTCAGCGACAAGGAGGCCGCGATCGCCCGCGGCAAGCGCGAACAGGGCCGCCTCTTCCTCAACCGCCTGCGCGAGCGTGCGCTGGCCGCCGGCGCCCCGTCGGTCGACATGCGCCAGCGCCACGGCGCGCTCGACCAGACCCTGGCCGAGCAGGAGGCCGGCGTTCGCCTCTTCGTCCTCGGCCGTCGCGGCGCCTCGGCCGCGACCGCGCAGCCGGGCAGCGCGAAGGCGCTCGGGCGCAACGTCGAGCGCGTGGTGCGCGCGGTGCACAAGCCGATCCTCACCGTCACCGAAGGCTTCAAGGCGCCGGCGCGCGTGATGCTCGCCTACGACGGCACCGCGGTCACCCGCAAGGGGGTGGACATGATCGCCGGCAGCCCGCTGTTCAAGGGCCTGCCGATCGACATCGTGATGGCGGGCAAGGAACGCGGTGACGCCGATCGCCAGCTCGGCTGGGCCCGCGAAGCGCTCGAGGCGGCCGGATTCCGGGTCGTCGCCGACTACCTGCCGGGCGACCCGGAAACGGTCATCGCCCGCGAGATCGCGGCGCGCAGCATCGACATGCTGCTGATGGGCGCCTGGGCTCACTCGCCGCTGCGCTCGCTGATCTTCGGCAGCAAGACCACCGATCTGCTGCGCGCAGCGACGATTGCGACCCTGCTGCTGCGGTAGTCGCGGCAGGCACAGGCCGGCCGAAGCGCACCGCGCCGCACCGTCTGCAAGCCGCTAGAATCGGGTGATCCCGTCGTCAGTCATCGGCGCGTCCGCCGGCGCGCCGGCAGGCGGCGGCAGCAACGCTTCGACGCCCACGAGGCCCGCCCCGGCGGGACCGCGGCGAGTGCATTCACAGCGAAGGCCGGAATGGGAGCGAGTCACGAAGAGGCGCGGAAATACCCGCTGGCAGCGGCGCGACTGTTCGACAGATGTCGGGGAGCGCTGGTGGAAAGCGGCTTCACGATCGAGCGCGAACTGCCAGCCGAAGGGCGCATCGAGGCAAGCGGCGGGGTCAACTGGAAGTCCTTCGGCGAGCACATCGAGCTCCGGGTGGAGGGGGCCACCGTCCATGTGCGCAGCAGCTGCAAGGTGAGCACGACGGTGTTCGATTTCGGCCGTAACAGGCAGAACGTCGATGCGGTATTCAAGGCGCTCGAATCCTCGCTCGCTCGAATGCCGCCGGACCGCTCCGGGAGCGTTGAGGCCACCCCCTCCAGCCCGGCAGACATCGCGCTGGGATCGGCAGATGCCTCGCCCGAAGTCTTCGTTTCCTATGCCTGGGGCGGCGAAAGCGAAGCCCTCGTCGACCGCCTCGAGCGCGTGTTCGCCGCGCGTGGCATCGCGGTCGTGCGCGACAAGCACGCCTTGGGCTACAAGGCCGACATCCACGCCTTCATGCAACGACTCGGCCGCGGCCGCTGCGTCATTGCGGTGATCGGCGACAAGTACCTGCGCTCGCCGCACTGCATGTTCGAGTTGATGCAGGTCGCAGCACGGGGCGACTTTCAGGACCGCGTCTTCCCGGTCCTGCTCGATGACGCGAAGATTCAGCGTGCGGCCGAACGGGTGCGTTACGTGCAGCACTGGGAGGCGCAGATTCGGGAACTCGACGAAGCCCTCAAGACCGTGTCCGCTGCCGACCTGAAAGGGTTCAGGGAGGAGATCGACCTCTACACCGAGATCCGCCGCACGATCGCGGAACTGACCGCCATTCTCCGAAACATGAATACGCTTTCGACGCAGATGCACAGCGAAACCGATTTCGTCGCCCTCGTCGATGCGGTCAGCGCCAGACTGACAGCACGGTCTTGACGTTCGCCGCCCGGGCGCCCCTGGAACTGGCGGTGCGCCGCCATGCGGCCCTGCTGTTCGTGCTGCTGTTCGTGCTGCTGGTCGCGCTGACCGTCGCGCTCGTTTTGGCCTGGATGCGTTCAGTGCGCTAGATCCGCGGGCGAATCAATCGCCGGCCGGTTTCTGGTACTGCCGCATGAACCGCCGGTCGATCCAGTCCTTCCAGCGCCATGCGAGCGCGCCGCTCGCAGCGAGCCCGCCCCATGACACGATCGCCTCCTTCGGCCCCGTCGCCAGCAGGTACAGGCTTCTCCGCTGGGGCCGGTAAGGCAAGGGGTCGCGCCCCGCGAGCGCGCGCTGCAGGTTGGCCGTCAGCACCGGCCCGGCTCGCACCGCATGCACACCGGACTTCGGCCGCGGTGCATCGACGCGCGTGGCGACGTCGCCCGCCGCGAAAACCTGCGGGTGCGAGGCGCTTCGCTGGCCCGGTCCCACCGCGACGAAGCCGTCCGGCGCCAGCGCAAGCCCGGCGCCTGCGAGCCACGTCGGAGGGCGCACGCCGGTCGCCGCCACAATCCACTGCGCGCGCACCGGGCCGCCCGCAAGGGTCTCGAGGCCGTCGCGCCCGGCCCGGACGCGCGCCTCGACGAGTTCGACACCCTGCTGTGCCAATGCCGTGCGCACCCGCCTGACTACGCCGGGGGCGTGCCCCGGAAGCAGCGTGTCGCCGGATGCAAGCACCACCCTCGGTGCTTCGCTGCCGGTCTCCACGCGCAATCGATAGGCGACCGCGAGCGCCAGTTCGACCCCCGCCGCGCCACCCCCGCAAACCGCCACGCGGCTGCCGGGATCGCGCACGAGCGCCGCATGCGCGTCCCGCCATCGCGCCACGAAGGACTCGAGCGGCCGCACCGGGAGCACGCCGGGATGGGTGGCCAGCGCCGCCTCGAGCGCGAGCCCCGCGCCGGTGTCGAGCGACAGCAGGTCGTAGGCGACGACACGCCCGTCCGCCAGGCGGACGCGACGTTGATCCGCGTCCATGCCCACCACCGCCCCCTGAACGTAGCGCACGCCCGCGGCCCGGGCCAGCGGCGGGATGGGCGCGACGCATTCTTCGATACGGTAGTGGCCGGCGATCCAGCCGGGCACCATGCCGGAATAGATCTGGCGCGGATGGGGCGAGATCAGCACCACCTCGACGCCGCGCCAACGCCCCTCGCCCAACGCTCGCAGCACATGCAGGTGGGCGTGTCCGGCGCCGGCGAGCACGAGCCGCTTCATGTCCGCTCCGCCGGCGCGACCGCCGCGCGGACCGCCGGGCTAAGTGCGGCCAGCCGCTCGAAGTCCTCGGGCCGGTCCACATCCCACAGGGCTGCCGGTTCGTGCCAGCGCAGCCCGAGCGCGCGCAGGCGTTCCCGCGTCTGCTCCATGACGCGGTCGGTGCTCCAGTCGATGTCCGCGAACAGGCGCGGATCGGCACGACGGAGCGCGATCAGCACGTAACCCCCATCCTCGGCCGGCACGACCACCGCATCGTGCTGGCCGAGCGCGCGTGCAACGCGACGGATCAGCACCGGCGTCAGCACCGGGCAGTCGGTGCCGATGATCAGCATGCCGGCCGGCGTGCGCGATGCTGCCGCGGCCGCCTGCATGCGCACGCCGAGATCACCTTGCGGCTGGGACAGCAGCCGGACCTCGCCCGAGGCCAGGCAGCGCTCGAAGTCCGGATGCCCGGTGTCCGGCGCGCACCAGAGGCTCACCGGCCCGAGGTCCGCCCTCACCGCCACCCGCACCGCGCGCCGCAGCAGCCAGCGCTGCAGCGCTGCCGCCCCCTCGCGGCCGAGATGCGGAATCAGCCGCGTCTTCGCAAAACCGGCCACCGGCGCCTTTGCGAGGATCGCCAGCTCGATGGCCGCAGGCTGCCCGTGCCCGCCGCTCATCGGGGCGCGTAGCCGTAAGCGCGTGCGAGCGCCTCGGGCGAGGCGCCGAGCCAGAAGCGCAGGCGCAGCCACCACATCGTGAGCACCGTCCGCACGACACCGTGACGCGCCCAGCGTCGCCCCGAGGTTTCGACCCTCGTGCGCAGACAGGCCGGACGCGCGATCGCGCGCAGGCGCCGCGACAGCACGATGTCTTCCATCAGCGGGATTTCCGGAAAACCGCCAGCACGGTCGAAGGCCGCCCGGGTGCAGAACATGGCCTGGTCGCCGGTCGCGATGCCGGTCAGGCGCGAACGCAGATTCATCGCCCAGGCCACCATCGCGAGCGCGGCTGGGCCATCGACGATGCGCACGTCGAAACGACCCCAAGGGGAAGCGTCGCCGATCGCCTGGCGAACCGCCGGCAGCGCATCGGCCGGCAGCCGGGTATCGGCATGCAGAAAGAGCAGTGCCCTGCCCCGCGCACAACGCGCGCCCGCGTTCATCTGCCGCCCCCGCCCCCGGCCCGCCTGTTCGACACGGTCCGCCAGCGGCGCCGCCAGCGCGACCGTGTCGTCCCTGCTGCCGCCATCGACGACGACGAGTTCCACGCCGTGCGCACGCAAGCCCTGAAGCGCCTGCAGGTGCTCGACGACGCCGGCGGCCTCGTCGAGCACCGGGATCACGATCGACAGCTCATGGGGCTGGACCTCGATCCCGGGCGCCGCCATCGACTCCTCCCTGCGATCCTTCACGCTCATGCCCTCGTCGGAATGCTCACCATGACCTGATCCACCGTCAGCCCGCCGCCCCCCGGCGCCAGTCGTGGAAGCGCTTCACCCAGCCGAGCAAACGCTTGGGCGCGTGCGCCCGCTTCCAGTTCCCCGCCACGTACTTGTTTGCTTCGGCCAGGGTCGGATAGATGTGGATGGTGCCGAGAATCCTGTTCAGGCCGATCCCCTGCTTCATCGCCAGCACGTATTCCGCGATGAGGTCGCCCGCATGCTCGCCGACGATGGTCACGCCGAGAATACGGTCCTTGCCCGGCACCGTCAGCACCTTGATGAAGCCGTGCGCCTCGCTGTCGGCGATCGCGCGATCGAGGTCGTCGATGCCGTAGACCGTCACTTCGAAGGCGATGCCCTGCGCGCGCGCCTCCTGCTCGTTGAGCCCGACGCGGGCGACCTCGGGTTCGACGAAGGTGGCCCAGGGGATGACCCGATAGTCTGCCTTGAAGGTCTTGAACGGAGCGAACAGGGCGTTGACCGCCGCATACCACGCCTGATGGGCGGCAGTGTGGGTGAATTGCCAGGGGCCGGCGACGTCGCCCGCGGCGTAGATGTTGGGGTAGTTGGTCTGCAGCAGGGCGTTGGTCTCGATCGTCCGCGCGCAGCGCGCGCAGCGCACGCCGAGCTCCTCGAGCCCGTAGCCGCTCAGATTGGCGCTGCGTCCGAGCGCAAGGAGCACCGTGTCGAAGGGAACGCGCACCGCTTGGCCGGCATGATCGGCGATCAGGACCTTGTCGTCGCCCTCCCGCACGAAGGCCTTGGCGTGGTGGCCCAGGCGCAGATCGATGCCTTCGGCGCGAAAGCGCTGCATCACCAGCTCGGAAACATCCGCATCCTCGCGCGGCAACAGGCGCGGTCCGCGGTGAAGCAGCGTGACCCGGGCGCCGAAGCGCGCGAACGCCTGGGCAAGCTCGCAGCCGATCGGCCCGCCGCCCAGCACCAGCAGCCGGCGCGGCAGTTCGCGCAGCGACCACACGGTGTCGGAGCTCAGGTAGCCGACCTCTTCTAGCCCCGGCAGATCGGGCACCGCGGGACGTGCGCCGGTGGCGACGACGATGGCGCGCGTGGTGAGGCGTCGATGCTCACCCTCGGCCGTCTCGATCTCCACCGCCCAGGGCGACACGATGCGCGCGGCGCCCTGCACCACATCGACGCCGAGCGCGGTGTAGCGCTCGGCCGAGTCGTGCGGCGCAACTTCACGGATGATCCGCTGCACCCGCTCCATGACCTCGGCGAAGTCGAAACGCGCCTCGGCCGATGCAACGCCGAACTCGCTCGCTCGCGAAACGTGCGACAGGAACTTCGCGGAGCGGATCAGCGCCTTCGAGGGCACGCAACCGGTATTGAGGCAGTCGCCCCCGAGCTTGTCCCGCTCCACCAGCGTGACCTTGGCCTTCACCGCCGCGGCGATGTAGGCCGTCACCAGGCCGGCGCTGCCGCCACCGATGACGATCAGGTTGCGGTCGAAACGTGCGGGTCGGGGCCAGCGCGCAGCGACCCGCTGGCCCCGGATGCGCTCCACCACCCGCCGCGCGATGAGCGGAAACACGCCCAGGATGGCGAACGAGCCGAGCAACGCCGGCGACAGGATTCCGCCCAGGCTGTCGATGCGGGCGAGTTGCGTGCCGGCATTCACGTACACCACCGTGCCGGGGAGCATGCCGATCTGGCTCACCCAGAAGAAGGTCCGGGTGCGCATCGCGGTCAGCCCCAGCAGCAGATTCACCAGGAAAAAGGGGAACACCGGCACCAGGCGCAGGGTGAACAGATAGAACGCCCCTTCGCGCCGGACGCCCTCGTCGATCGACGCGAGGCGCTGGCCGAAGCGCTGGCCGACCCAGTCGCGCAGCAGGAAGCGCGCCAGCAGGAAAGCGGCGGTGGCACCGAGCGTCGACGCGAATGACACCACCACCGTCCCCCACAGCAGGCCGAACACCGCTCCGCCGGCCAGGGTCAGCAGCGCGGCCCCGGGAATCGACAAGGCCGTGACGACCACGTAGATGACGAAATAGATGGCAATGCTCGCCACCGGGTTGCGGTCGCGAAAGCCTTCGATCGCGGCCTGCTGCGACTTGAGGAACGCCAGGTCGAGATACTGCCCGAGGTCGAAGAAGAAGAAGCCACCGATCGCGACGGCGATCACCAGCAGCAGCACCCGCTTGCGGCGATTCATCACGCGCTTACCGAGGGTCGCCGTGCGCGGCAGCTACGGACGCATCCTGCATGCCGTCGGACGCGTGCTCGAGCGCGCCGCCGCAGCTGCTCCCCTGTCCCGCGGTACAGCCGTAACAGTGCGTGGCGACACGGATCGCGTGACCTTCGAGGTCCGCATCGAGCAGGTCGGACAGGTGGGTCGGCGCCTGCGGACGGACACGGAGAGGCAGCCCGAGCATCTGGTTGAAGTCGCAGTCGAACACCTGCCCCTGCCAATTCACCGAGACCAACGAACGGCACATCACGCCGGCCCGGTTTTCCGGGCGATAGGCGTCCTTGAGCAGGCTCATGTAGCCGTCGAACTGCCCGCGCGAGACGAGCTGGCTGCCGAAGCGCTGGATCGGCATGTTAGTCAGCGTGAAAAGCTGGTTGAACACCACGCCGTAGCGCGCCGCCAGTTCGCGTTTGTAGGTCTGCTCGAGCGCCTGCTGAGCCGGGGGCAGGCTCGGGCCGAGCGGGTTGTAGACCAGGTTCAGCACCAGGCCGGTGTCGGGCCGGCCATAACCGAGCGCGTTCAGGGTCCGCAGGCCTTCGAGGCTGGCGCGGAACACGCCGTCGCCGCGCTGGGCATCGACGTTGTCTTCCAGATAGCACGGCAGCGAGGCGGTGATCTCGACCCGGTTGTCGGCAAGGAAGTCCGCGAGCCACTCGTAGCCCGGTTCGCTCAGGATGGTGAGGTTGCAGCGGTCGATGACACGCAGTCCGGTCGCCCGCGCTTCGGTGACGAGGCGACGGAAGTGCGGATTCATCTCCGGCGCGCCGCCGGTGAGATCGAGCGTGGCCACGCGGTGCCGACGCGCCACCGCGAGCAGCAGGACCATCGTCTCCCAGCTCATCTCCTCGGTGCGGCGCGGACTTGCCGCCACATGGCAGTGCAGGCAGGCCTGATTGCAGCGATAGCCGAGATTGGCCTGCAGCGTTTCGAGCCGAGCTCGCGAGAGCGCGGGGAAGTCGGTCTCGACCAACAAGGGAAATGTGTCGCGCATGGATGGGCTCCGTCTCCGTTTCGTCCTTTAGTCGGAGCATGAACCGAATCCACACATCGTGTCAGTACGCAAGCTGCCGCCTTGTGCGCTCCCTGCAGGAAGATTTCCCCGTCCACGCCGGGAACCCTAGCGGCGCCGCGCCAAGACGCATGTCATGTTGCGGTGCTACCATCGGGCTGCGGTGGGGCCCTCGCCCTGCCGGCCGCTCGCGAACCTTCCCACCTTCCCCGCGGACTCGCATTGCCTGCCGGCGCCCACGCGCATATTCGGTCCGGACCGGCGATCCGACGTTTCGGAGGCTGTCAGCACATGAACATGAACCTCGCTTCCTTCTGGCCCACCGTGGGCGCATTCACCCTGGGCCTGTTTCTCCTCGGCATGGGCTTTTCGCTGCGCGAGAAGGATTACGGCGTCTTCATGCTGTGGGCGGGCGTGATGGCGGTGTTCGCGGTGATCGTCTACAACATCCTGCAGGCGATCGGTTCGTGAGCCCGCCCTCGGGCGCCGTGTCGGCGCCCTTCGAGGGCAGCCCCGCTCAGTGCCAGATGCCCGGCTCGATCCTGCTGCGGATCTCGGGGTATCGGTTGGCGTCGAAGCTCGGCAGCTTGCTGGCGGCGCGCTGCGCATCGTAGTCGCGCGCCAGCTTCACCGCCAGGTTCGACAGCAGCAGGATGGCAATGAGGTTGGTGATCGCCATCAGGCCCATCGCCACGTCGGCGAAGTTCCACACGAAGGGCAGCGAGCCGATCGCACCGAACAACACCATCGCGAGCACCAGCAGACGGAAGATCAGCAGCCCGGCCGGGTGATTGTGCTCGAGGAAGACGAGGCAGTTCTCCGCGTAGAAGTAGTTGGCGACGATCGAGGTGAAGGCGAAGAACAGCACCACCACGGCCAGGAAGTACTTGCCCCAGCCGCCCACTTCGGCCGCCAGCGCGTTCTGCACCAGGCCGATGCCGGTGCCCTCGACAGGCCCGGCGAGCAGGATGATCGCGGCCGACGCGGTACAGATCAGCATGGTGTCGATGAACACCCCCGCCATCTGCACATAGCCCTGCGAGGCGGGGTGCGGCGGATACGGGGTGGCGGCCGCGGCCGCGTTCGGCGCCGAGCCCATGCCCGCCTCGTTGGAGAACAGGCCGCGCTTGAAGCCGTTGAGGATCGCCGCGCCGATGCCGCCCGCAGCCGCCTCGTGCAGGCCGAAGGCGCTCTTGAAGATCAGCGCCAGCGCCTCGGGCACCGCCGGCAGGTTGGTGAGGATGATGCCGATCGCCACCAGCAGGTAGCCGACCGCCATGAAGGGCACCGCGATCTCGGCGAAGCGCGCGATCGAGCGCAGGCCGCCGAAGATGATGAGGGCGGTCAGCACCACCACCGCCAGGCCGATCACCAGCGAGGCGATGCCGATCTCGAGACCGGCGACCGTCGTCGTGCCCATGTCGAGGCCGAAGGCGCCGACCATCGCGCCGGTGATGGTGTTCGACTGCACCGAGTTGAAGGCGAAGCCGAAGGCGATGATCAGGAAGATCGAGAACAGCACGCCCGCCCAGCGCTGGCCGAGGCCCTTTTCCATGTAGTAGGCCGGGCCGCCGCGGAACTGGCCCTTGTCGTCGCGGATCTTGAACAGCTGCGCGAGGGTGGCCTCGGCGAAACCGGTGGCCATGCCGACCATCGCGATCACCCACATCCAGAAGATCGCGCCCGGCCCGCCCATGGTGATCGCCACCGCCACGCCGGCGATGTTGCCGGTACCCACCCGCGCGGCGAGCGAGGTGCACAGCGCCTGGAAGGAGGAGATGCCCGAGGCGTCGGCATGACGGCTGCCGCGCAGCACGCTGAAGATATGGCCGAAGTGGCGCAGCTGGATGACGCCGAGCCTCAGGGTGAAGTACACACCGGTACCCACCAGCAGCCAGATCAGGATGTTGCCCCAGAGGAGGCCGTTGAGCAGATCGACGACCTGGTTGGCGAACGCTTGCATCGGAGATCTCCGGACGCGAAATGGCGGGAGGCGGATCGTAGCGCAGCGCAAGGACCGCACACAACCACGCCCAAAGGCGCACCGCGACTCAACCCAGCGTTCTACACGCCCACCACAAGTCATCGGCCGCCTGCGTCGCCTTCGCCCGCTCGCGCCGCGCCCTTTTTGGGTCGTCGATGCGCGCCGCCCGAGACGCGAGCTCCTGCGCTCGCAGGCGCAGCTCGCTGCAGCGCCGCGCCTGCGCACCCCGCTCCGCCTCGCGGCTCGCCTCCGCCGCCTCGCGTGCGGCCCGCCGCTCGGCCTCGTCAGCCTCGAGCCCGGCACGGATGCGCGAGGTCTGCGCGTCCCGCGCCGCCGCCGCTGCACGGTCGAAGTCGCCCGCCGCCGGGCGCGGATCGACCGCCACCGCATCGGCGTCGCAGCGCCTATCTGAGAACACCGTCCGTCCGCCCGCCTCGCACCTGAACACCTGGGCGTTCGCGCTTGCGGCAACGACCAGCAGCCCGAGGATCGCCATCGCTATCGCCTTCGTCGTGGTCCTCATTGCACCCTCCCCGATAATGCTAACGGCATTATAAGCCCGTGGCCGGCGAGCACGGCGTGGCACAATCAACCGTTCTGCGGCGGCGGGCAAGCGAACGCCGGCATGCGGAAGCAGCGTCGGTAGGCGCCCGCCGTAAGGCCTGTGGTGCGCTTGAACAGGCGGCGGAAGAAGGCCGCATCCTCGTAGCCGACTCGCCAGCTGATCTCGTCGATCGACGCGTCGGTGCGCTCGAGCCGGCGCTTGGCGTCCTCGATGCGCAGGCGCTGCACGTAGGCGATCGGCGTGAGGCCGGTCGCGGCCGCGAAGCGGCGCTTGAAAGTGCGCTCGGCGAGCCGCGAGCGCCTGATCATCTCGTCGACCGGGTGAGCGACAGCGAAATGTTCGCTCAGCCACTGCTGTGCGCTCACGATCTCGGCATCGCCGTGATCGGTCCGCCCTTCGAAGACGATGTAGGGTGCGAGCCCGTCCTGGTGCCATTGCAGCGCAAACATGCGCGCGACCTGTTGCGCGGCGCTCGCGCCGGCATAGCGCGCGAAAAGGTAGAGCACGAGATCGTGCCAGGTGGTCGACGCGCCCGAGCTCACCAGCTCCTCGCGTCGGCCGGCGATCACCAGCGCCCGCTCCGGATGGATCGACACCGCCGGATACGCGGCCGCGAAGGCGCGCGCATAGCCGAAATGCACCGTCGCATCGCGGCCGTCGAACAGGCCGGTTTCGGCGACCAGGAAGATCCCGGAGCAGGCCGAGCACAGCACGGCGCCGTGCGCGTGCATGCGTGCAAGCCACTCGACAAGGCGTGGATAGCGCCCCTTCGTCCAGCCTCGCGGCCCCAGCACCACCGAAGGGACGATCACGATGTCGCTCGCCTCGACGCTGTCGATCGAGCGCCCGACCGTGATCTCGACCCCACTCGCGAGCGCGAGCGGACCGCTCCGCTCGCCGACGATGTCCAGCCGGAATGGCGCCTGTACGCCAGCGGCCGCGTCGGACAAGCCCATCAGCGCGAACGCGTTCATCGCATCGAAGAGCCCGAACAGGGTCGATACCGCGCCGTCGGGCAGCGCGACGAGACATACGTGACGGGAAGGCTGCCCGGGCGGAACCGGCGGTAGCGCCATCGCGCGTGCTCCATGTCGATGCGGAACTACATCGGGGTCGCGGACGGACGGGCCGGCGGCCCCCCTGGCGCGACCAGTCTGGCACGAACGGACCGATCCCGGGCGAATTCGCCTCTGGGGCCGCGCGCGCCGTATTGCGATCATGCCCCTGCAGTCGCGAGTCCCTCAACCCCATGCAGGAGTCGAAGACCATGAACGCATGCGTGATCGACCAGACCAAACTCGAAACCTTCCTCGACCGTGCGGTCGGCGACCTGTCGGCCGGCTATGGCGGCGTGATGGTGAGCCTCGGCAGCAAGCTCGGGCTCTACAAGGCGATGGCCGGCGTCGGCCCGATCGGCGCCGCCGAGCTCGCCGCACGCGCAGGCTGCGCGGCGCGCTACGTGCGCGAGTGGCTGAACTCACAGGTCGCCGGCGGCTACGTCGATTATGACGCGGGCAGCGACACCTACGAGCTGCCGCCCGAGCAGGCGCTGGTGCTGGCCGACGAGGACAGCCCGGTGTACCTGCCCAACGCGTGGCAGGTGCCGGCCTCGATGTGGTTCGACGAGCACAAGGCCCTCGAGGCCTTCCGCACCGGCAAGGGGGTCGCGTGGGGCGAGCACGACGAGCGCCTCTACTGCGGCGTGGCGGCCTTCTACCGCAATGCCTACCGCGGCAGTCTCGTGCCGCAATGCCTACCGCGGCAGTCTCGTGCCGCAGTGGCTGCCGGCGCTGGACGGCGTCGTCGGGCAGCTCGAGGCCGGCGTCACCGTCGCCGACGTCGGCTGCGGCCATGGCCATTCGACCCTGCTGATGGCGGAGGCCTTCCCGCGCTCGCGCTTTCACGGCTTCGACGTGCACGAAGCCTCGATCGAGGCGGCACGCCGCAACGCCGACGACGCCGGTCTGGCGGACCGCGTCACCTTCGAGGTCGCGCGCGCCGATGGCTATCCGGGCCAGGGCTACGGCCTGATCTGCTTCTTCGACGCGCTGCACGACATGGGCGACCCGGTCGCCGCGGCACGCCACGCCGCCACGACGCTCGCGCCCGACGGCACCGTGATGCTGATCGAGCCTTTCGCCAACGACCGCATCGAGGACAACGTCTCGCCGGTTGCCCGCCTGTACTACGCTGCATCGACGACGCTGTGCTGCGCACACGCGATTTCCGACGGCGGGCACATGGTGCTCGGTGCGCAGGCGGGCGAGGCGCGTCTTGCCGAGGTGTTCCGCAAGGCCGGCTTCTCGCACATCCGCCGCGCCACCGAGACGCCCTTCAATCTGATCTTCGAGGTGCGGCGCTAGCGTGGACCGCCCTGTTCGGACGTGCGCCGCGCAGCGCGGGCGTACGTCGACACGCGCCAGCGCAGGGTGCGCGTGTGCCGACTACAGCAGTTCCTTGCGCAGTTCGGCGGGGTCCTTGGGCGAGAGCAGGCCGGGGGCGACGTCGAACACCGTCCTGGCGCCGACCTCGCCCTGGCGGTTGAGCCGGAATGCCGCGCGCGCATAGGCCACCAGCACGCTCGCGGTGAACTCGGGATTGCTGTCGAGCTTGAGCGAGAACTCCATGATCTGCGAGCTCTCCGCCCCGGTGGTGCCGCTGCGGATGACGAAGCCGCCATGCGGCATCGCGGCGTGGTCGCGCTGCAGCGCCTCGGCGCTGATGAAGCTCACCGTGGTGTCGTAATCGGCGAAGTAGTCCGGCATGGTCACGATCGCCTGCTCGACCGTCGCCGCGTCGGCACCCGGCGCGAGCACGACGTAGCAGTCGCGCGTGTGCTTCTCGCGGGTGGCGAGGGCGGGGCGCGACCCGCTGCGGACGCGCTCCATGGCCTCGGGCGAGGGGATGGTGTATTGCACCGCGCCCTGTACGCCCGGCACCCGGCGCAGCGCGTCGGAATGGCCCTGGCTCAGCCCCTTGCCCCAGAAGGTGTAAGTGACGCCGTCCGGCAGGACCGCTTCGCCATACAGGCGGTTGATCGAGAACAGGCCCGGATCCCAGCCGACCGAGATCAGCGCGGTGTGGCCGCCACGCCGCGCCTGGGCATCGACCGCGGCGTAGTAATCGGGAATCTTCGCATGGGTGTCGAAGCTGTCCACGGTATTGAAGCGTGCGGCCAGCGCCGGTCCCTGCTCGGGCAGGTCGGTCTTCGAGCCGCCGCAGAGGATGAGCACGTCGATCGCATCGACGAAATCGGCGATGCCGTCGATCGCATGCACCGGCACCCCTGCGCTCTGCAGCTCGAGGTCGGCCGGATTGCGCCGGGTGAATACGCCGACGAGCGCCATGTCGGGGCTGCGCGCAAGGGCCGCTTCGACGCCCCTGCCCAGGTTGCCGTAGCCGGCAATCGCTATTCTGATCTTGCTAGTCATGTAGGAATCTTTCCTGCGTGGAATGGGACCGGTCCGTCCCGGACTCGCGACGATGCGCGTCATCGGCGTTCAGTCGGCACACCATCGGCCTCGGCCTGCCGTCCGCCGTTACGCTGGCGGAAGAGAATGGGAGTCGAACCCACCTGGGACCGGCTGACGGCCCCACCTGGTTTTGAAGACCAGTCGCCCCACCGGGGAACGCCTCTCTTCCTCGCGCCGAGATATTGTAACCTCACATCCCGCGACTATTTGCCACCCTGGACCGGCGGCTCGCCGCGCACCACATGAGCGAGACGATGGCCTTCGCCGACGCGGCGCGTGAAGCCGACGCGGTCGAAGAACTCCAGGATCTGGATCGCCCGCTTGCGACCGCCGCCAATCCGGTCGCGGAAATCCGCCGCACGAACATGGCCATCGTTGGCTTCGGCCAGCTCGGTTGCGATGGCGCTCAGGCGGGCGACCGTCGGGCGCGGATAGAAGAGGTCGCGCACCACCTGGAAGATCTCGCCGCGCATCGCCATCCGCCGCAGCAGGCTGCGGGTGGCGGCTTCATCCAGGTCGCAACGGGCTGCGAGTTCCCGCACCCAGGGTGGGTCGAAGCTCCCCGCGAGAAGGTGCTCGACCAGCAGGTCCGCTCGCCGCCGGTCGGCCGGCGTCAGCTCGACGGTATGCGACGGCAAGTGCCAGCTCGAGCCGGCGCGTGCCACCCGTCCCTCGTCGAGCAGTGCTTCGAGACGAGCGAGGAAGACGTCCGGCGGGAGCTGTGGTGCGCACATCCGCCGCAGCCGCTCACGCTCGACCCCCGGTTCGTCGGCGAAATCCGCGTGATGAACCGCGAGCCGTGTCAGCACCGTTTCTCCCAGTGCAGTCCAGGCGGCGACCGAGAAGATGCGGCCGCCCGATCTGGTCGCCAGATGCCTCGCGTCGGGCACCAGGGCCTGGATTCGGCCGCCAGGCAGATCGTGTGCGAGGGCAAGCTCTGCGGGATCCACACCGAGGGGCGCGTGTTCGACCAGGGCCGCAAGACGGGTGGCGGGATCGGGCGCTGCGAGCAGCGCCAGCATGGCAAGGCGCTCGGGGCGACGACGATGGCGAGCGGGCGGAAAGGGATCGAGCACCCGGCCGCCGCCGATCGTCTCGCGCCCCGCTGCATCACGGATGACGACGCGGTCGCCACAGCAGGCGAACAGCGGACGGTCGCAGACCGCCTGCACCAGGCCACTGCCCCCGGGCGCGAGCCCGCCCGCCTCGAGCGCCTCGTCGAGCAGGGCCAGGCGTGCCATGGCCTGGCCACCGGCATGATGCAGCGTCGCGCCGGACCACTGGGCGAGCTTGCGCGGGGCGTCGGGTAGCAGCTGCAGCCGAAGGTCGAGGCGATCGGTGGCGCGCACCGCCTGCGGAAGGAACAGCCAGTCGCCGCGCTCGACCTCGCCGTAATCGATGCCGCTCAGATTGACCGCGCAGCGACTGCCGGCCGCGCCCGCATCCGCTGCACGACCGTTGACCCGCAAGCCACGCACGCGGAGCTCGCGCCGGAATCCGTCGGGCCGGGCGAGCAGCACGGTGTCCCCGGCCCGCACCGCGCCGGCGAGCACCGTGCCGGTGACGATAGTGCCTGCACCGGCGAGCGAGAAGCGTCGGTCCACCACCAGCCGAAACCCGGAATCGGCGGGCCGCGGCGCTTCCGTCTCGGCAAGCCGCTGCAGATGGCGGCGCAAGGGCTCGACGCCCGCGCCCGAGACCGCGGAGACTGCGAACACAGGGCTATCCGCCAGCGAGGTGGACGCGAGCAGGGCGAGGATCTGCGCCTCGACTTCCTGGATGCGCGCGGGGGGCACGCGGTCGCACTTTGTCAGCGCGACCGCGCCGCGCTCGACGCCGAGCAGATGCAGGATGGCCAGATGCTCCCGCGTCTGCGGCATGACGCCATCATCAGCCGCGACCACGAGCAGCGCGAAGTCGATGCCGCTGGCGCCCATCAACATGGTCGGGATGAAACGCTCGTGGCCGGGTACGTCGATGAAGCCGAGGCTGCGTACCTGCCCGCCGGCGGTGTCGTCCCCGCTCTCCAGCGGGGTGAAGGCGTAACCGAGCTCGATGGTGATGCCGCGTGCCCTTTCCTCGGGCAGGTGCGTGGTGTCCACCCCGGTGAGAGCGCGCACCAGGGTGGTCTTGCCGTGATCGATGTGACCCGCGGTGCCGATCAGCATGCGCGGTCTCTTCCTGCGGCGAGATCGGCCAGGTGGCCGGCAAAGTCCGCTTCGTCTTCCGGACGCAGGCAGCGCAGATCGAGCCAGAGCGCATTGTCGGCGATGCGACCGATGACGGGCACGGGCAGCCCGCGCAGCGCCTTCTCCAGGCGGTTCAGCGTGCCGCCCTTGCGCTGCGGACGGCAGAGGAGGCCAGCGGATGGCAGGCGATCCACCGGCAGGCTGCCCGAACCGATCTGCGAGTGCATCGGCGCGATGCTCACCGTCAGCGGCCAATCGGCCAGCGCCTGCGCGAGTGCTGCCTGCAGACGTTGTGCCTGGGCAAGGATCTCGCCCTGGGGCCGAGTCAGCAGACGCAAGGCTTCGAGTCGCTCGGGCAGGCGATCGGGATCACGGTAGAGGCGCAGAACCGCCTCGAGTCCCGCGAGCGTTATCTTGCCCACACGCAGCACGCGCTTGAGCGGGTTCTTCTTGATCTTCCCGATCAGCTCCCGGCGACCCACCAGGATGCCGGCCTGCGGACCGCCCAGCAGCTTGTCGCCAGAAAAGGTGACGAGGTCGGCACCCGCAGTGATCGCTTCCCGCGGCGTCGGCTCGTGGGGCAAACCCCAAGCCTCCAGTCCGGTGAGCGTACCCGAGCCGAGGTCCTCGACGAAAGGCAGGCTGTGTGCGTGGGCGATGGCTGCCAGTTCGGCCCGCGGCACCGCCTTGGTGAAGCCTTCGACCGAATAGTTGCTGGTGTGGACCTTCATCACCACCGCCGTGCGGGGCCCGATGGCCTCCTCGAAATCGCGGGCATGGCAGCGGTTGGTGCAGCCGACCTCGATCAGGCGCGCACCGGCGCGCTTCATGATGTCGGGCACGCGGAAGGCGCCACCGATCTCGACCAATTCGCCGCGCGAGACGATGACCTCCTTGCGCTGGGCCAGGGTGTTGAGTAGCAGGAAGACGGCGGCGGCGTTGTTGTTGACCACGGTGGCGGCCTCGCCGCCGGTGAGCTCCGTCAGGAGTTCGCTGACGAGGTCGTCGCGATCCCCACGGCCGCCGGAATCGATATCGTACTCGAGCGCGCAGGGATGGCGTGCTGCGTCCACCATGGCCGCGATCGCCTCCTCCGGAAGCGTCGCCCGCCCCAGGTTGGTGTGTAGCACGGTTCCGGTGAGGTTGAAGACGCAACGCAGCCGGGCAAGGCTCGCGGCCTCGACACGCCGGACAACGGCCCCGACCAGCGCAGCCGTGGCGGGCGGTTGGCCACCCGCACGGACCGCCTCGCGGACCGCAGCCAGCTCGGCACGTACTGCATCGGTGACGACGCGACGACCGTGGGTGTTCGCCTGTTCGCCGAGCGCCGGGTCGGCCAGCAAGCGGTCAACGGCGGGGAGAGAGGCAAGGCTTTCTCTTGTCATAACGCAGGCCCCAACGGGGGGATCGAGGGTTTTCAGGAAAGACCGGCATGAAAACCCGGCGCGCCGACCTTGACAATCGGGAATCCCTTCGTTCAGAAAAAACCCCGCCACTCGGACGGGGTTCCACCACGGATCCGTGACGGAGCTACTCCATCGAGGGATTCCAGACCTTCCAAACCTTGCCTACAAGGTCGGGCCCCGGCTTGAGTGTGGGCTTTCCGGGCTCCCAGCCGGCGGGCGTGGCTTCCTTGCCGCCGGTGGCCCGGACATGCTGGAAGGCCTGCACCTGGCGGACGGTTTCGGCGAGCTTGCGACCGACGGGCGGCGTCATCACCTCCATGGCCTGGATCACACCATCGGGATCGATGATGAAACGGCCACGCATCTCGATGCCTTGCTGCTCGTCATAGACGCCGTAGGCGCGCCCGATGTTGCCCGCCTGATCGGACACCATGCGGAAACGCACACCGCCATCGACCATCTTGGACAATTCTTCGTCGTTCCAGATCTTGTGTACGAAATGGCTATCGACGCTGACTGAAAGGACCTCTACATCCAATGCCTGAAGAGCATCATATTGCGCTGCGACCGCAGACACTTCTGTTGCTCAGACAAAGGTGAAGTCACCGGGGTAGAAACACAGCATTACCCACTTGCCAGCGAAATCGGACAGCTTCACGTTGGTGAAGCTTCCCTGGTAGTAGGCGGGCGCCGCGAAATCCGGCGCCTTCTGTCCAACGCGTGCGACCATTCTGGGCACCTCCCTCTGGCTTGCGGACTCGGCCGGGACCTGGTCCGCTTCGACCGGCGCGTCGGGTACCGCACCCGATACGCGCGAACACGATACATCCTGCTCTTCCATATTCACCTCCCACGTCATGCAGGGGATTGGAAAGGCCCTTCTCCTTGCTGGCCGAAGGGTGCGGACGGGACACTGCCGGCTACGTGGATGGCGCCCCGTTCGTACTGTCGAGGGTAGGGCCGCCCGCCCCTCGCGTCAATGCGGGCCGGATACACCGGGCAGCCCTCATGCATCGACCCCGACGATCCTCGTCTCGCGTCCGAGCATCAGGGTCCACGAAAGCCTCAGCAGCGCCAGCAGCGTTGCGAGCTGGACGATGGCGAGCAGGCCGATGCCAATCCAATAGCCTGCGCTGTATTTCGCGATCAGGCCGCTATCGACCCAGGCCAGGTGCCACCAGAACATTCCCATGACGAACAGGGCCACGCCGGGGCAGATGAGGCCGAAGCTCACCGGGTCGCGCCCCTCGCCCGCCAGGTGCAGGCGCAGATAGCCATTGAGCTGCATCACCCGCAGGCCGATCAGCATCACGCCGATCTGCAGCATGAAGATCGCGGTCAGCATGTAGAACATCCCGCCGCTGTCGTTTCCGGAAGAGAAGTGATGCGCCAGGCCATGCCGCAGCCGCACCCATTCGATGCCGAGCAGCGTGAGGATTGGCACCAGCATCCAGATGCTCGGCGTCGCCTTGGGCTGAAGCCCGTGCGTCATCATCGCGGCGGCGCCGCCCACCAGCACGATCACGGCAACGGTGATGGCGATGACGAAGAAGAGGATCGAGAGCGTCGCCGCAAGCGCGGAAACCAGCTTGAGGTGCGACATCGCCGCGGGTGCGGCAAAACCGACCGAGAGCATGGAGAAGGTGAACACCGCGAGCAGGGCCGAGAGGTGGTTGTGCTCGCTGCCGCGGTATCCCCCGTGGACGAGGAATCGGGAGAGATAGCGCCCGAAGATGCGAAGGGCGCTCCAGCCGATCGCAAGGAAGGCGATCAGCGCGAAGGGGAACAGGTACTCCACTGCCGACCACAGGCCCGGCACGAACAGCGCGCCGAGCACGAAGCCGACGTTGACCGTCATCGCGAGCGTGAGCGGCACCGCCATCAGTTGCACTTCCGCCGGCGTGTCACGCAGGGCATCCAGGTCCGGCCGGTTGGCGGGCGCGCGATATTCGCGGATGTTCCACCACAGCAGGGCAAAGTGCAGCGCAGCGAGCACGATCACGGCAAGCGTGGCCGCCATCGAGACGAAGCGGACGGATGTTGAAATCTCGGCCCCGCCTGTCCAGACTCCTTGAAGATGCTCCCAGGTGGGCATCGGAAAGCCCGGGTGTGGCAGCAACCACATCAGGTACATGAAAAACGACACCGAGAGCCCGCCGGCACCCAGGGCCGCAAGCCAGTAGCTGGGGTGATAGGACGATCCAGACATTCTTTGAAGCATCTCCACTCTCCGCTCGTGCGCCTTCACATGCGCGTCCAAAGGTATGCCAAAAACTGTCAGCCACCTTCACCTAAGCAGGATCCGGGCCAATATTGAAGGCGAAGCGGCGCGTGTTACGGCCCACAGGCGGCCTGTAATCGACGAGTCAGAAGGCACGCTGTTTGCTTGATTTCAACGCAAGCGGATGGGAAATCTTCTCTCCCGCGCTCTGCGCCGCCCACGCAACTCGTTGCAGGACTACGCTCATGGACATTGCATTCGGCCCCATTCCTTCACGTCGCCTCGGTCGCAGCCTCGGGATCAACAATATCCCGCCCAAGCACTGCAGCTACTCCTGCGTGTATTGCCAGGTGGGTCCGACGCACGAGGAAGAACTCATCCGCCGCCCCTTCCTGGCGCCGGCGGAAATCCTGCGGCAGGTCCGAGCCCGGGTGGACGCCGTGCGGGCCCGCGGCGAAACGGTCGACTACCTTACCTTCGTCCCGGATGGTGAGCCCACGCTGGATTTCCGGTTGGCCGAATCGATCGACGCACTGCGCGAGCTCGGTTTGCCGATCGCGGTCATCAGCAATGCCTCGCTGATCTGGCAGGCCGAAGTGCGCGAAGCCCTGAGCCGGGCCGACTGGGTCAGCGTGAAGATCGACAGCGTCCTCCCGGCAGTGTGGGACCGCGTCAATCGACCTCATGGCGTGCTGCGCCTGGCCGACATTCTGTCGGGGATCAAGCGCTTCGCCCGTGAATTCGAGGGCCAGCTGGTGAGCGAGACCATGCTGATCGCCGGCATGAACGATGGGATCGAGGACTGCCGGGCGCTGGCGCGCTTCATGGGCGAGGCCGGCATCGGGCGCGCCTATCTCGCCATCCCCCACCGCCCGCCTGCCGTGAGCGGCATCCGCGGGCCGGACGAGTCGGTCGTGCTGCAAGCACATCAGATCCTCAGCACCCAGGGGGTCGAGGTGGAACTGCTGACCCAGTACGAAGGCGACGTATTCGCCTTCGGTGGCGACCTGCCGGCCGAGATTCTCGCCATCAGCGCGGTACATCCGTTGCGCGAGTCGGTCGTTCGCGCCCTGGCCGAGAAGGCCGGCGCCGGCATGGAGGTGGTCGAAGGACTGCTCGCGAGCGGAGATCTGCGACGGCTCGAGCATGAGGGCGAAACCTTCTATCTGCGTCGCCTTTCGCGCAGCAACCGAGACACTCGCCAATGAAAGTCGCGACAACCATCATGGAGATCATGCAATGAATGCGCTCAACGACAACGACATCCGCGTGCTGCACGAGGCACTCGACGACGAGTACCACGCCTGGGCGACTTACGATCAGGTGATCTCCGACTTCGGCGAGGTGGCGCCGTTCATTCACATCAGGGACGCGGAAGGTCGCCACATCGAGGCCTTGTTGTCGCTGTTCCGGCAGTTCGCCCTGCCGGTGCCGGACAACACCTGGCCGGGACGGGTCGAGCGTTATCCCAGCCTGCTGGCCGCCTGCGAGGCCGGGGTCGCGGCGGAGATCGCCAACGCCGAAATGTATGACCGCCTGCTCGCGGCCGTCGGGCGGCCCGAGATCCTCGAGGTCCTGCGCAGACTCCAGGAAGCCTCGCAGCAACGCCATCTACCCGCCTTCGAGCGCTGCGTCGAGCGCTGCGTCGAGCGCGGCGGCGCGGGCGGCGGCCCTGGCCGCGGCGGTGCCGGGCCGGGGCGGCGGTGGCGCGGCGGTCGCGCCTGAGGAGCCGCAGGCACAGCGAACGGCGAAGCGGGTCGACGACTCGGCGGTGACGACGCCGGCCGCCGCCGGGCAAGCTGTCGGTTCGGCGCAAAAACGGGAGACAGGGGACATGAGCAGCCATTTCTGGATCGCGTTCGGCACCAGCGTCCTGGCCGCCATCGTGACCTCCCTCGGCATCTACACGATCCGGCGCTTTGCCGCGTGGGGTCAGCAGAACATGACCTACTTCGTCTGCTTCGCAGCCGGCGTGCTGATCTCGGCCTCGTTTCTCCACATCATCCCGAAGTCATTCACCATGAACGCGGCTGCACCGGCCTGGCTGCTGAGCGGATTCCTCGGTCTTCACCTCTTCAACCGTTTCGTGACGGCCTTCGTGTGCGAGCGCAGTCCCGAGCGCAGGGATTACGTCATCGGCCTGATTCCGATGCTGGGAATCGGCTTTCACTCCTTCATCGACGGCTTCATCTATTCCATCGCCTTCAACGTGAGCATTCTCACCGGCTCGCTGGCAACGCTGGGGATGGTCCTCCACGAATTCCCCGAGGGGATCATCACCTACCTGCTGCTGCTGAACGCCGGCTTCGGGGAGCGCAAGGCACTGCTGCTCGCCGCCTTTGCAGCCGCTGGGACGACACCGCTCGGGATGCTTTCTTCGTACCCGCTCGTCAGCCAGGTGGGGACCGAGAGGCTCGGCGCCCTTCTCGCCCTCTCCGCAGGGGCGCTCGTCTATGTCGGCGCGACCCATCTGCTTCCGCGCGCGGAAAGGGAGGCCAAAAGGTTCAGTCTGGTGGCGCTGGGCGGTGGCGTGCTCGTGGCCGTC
Source organism: Thauera phenolivorans (assembly GCF_001696715.1). Lineage (GTDB taxonomy): Bacteria > Pseudomonadota > Gammaproteobacteria > Burkholderiales > Rhodocyclaceae > Thauera > Thauera phenolivorans. Next base: position 689,652 of record NZ_MBFM01000002.1, read on the forward strand.
ATCATCGTCATGTCCAAAGCCTGAAGAACGTCCGGAGAAGCTGGCGGAGGCGTCCAGCCCGGCCAACGCTGCTTGCCGAGGCGCCATCGCGGCGATTCTGACTGCTCAAAGGCCATTCTTAACATGCATCAAGTCATCGTCGGCGACCTCTGATCTATATTGCGACTCATTCCCATTATCGATTAGCGCAGGAGCCAGTCATGGACCACCAACTCGTCGTGATGTTTCACCTCCTGTGCGCGGTGCTCTTCGTCGGCGCCGTCGCGATGGAGGTCCTGATTCTCGAACCGGTACGCAAGCTGATCGGCGACGAGCTGTTTCAACAGGTGGAGTTCTACCTTTTCCGACGTATCCGCCGCACCTACCCCTTCGCCGTGATCCCGCTCTATATCACCGGCTTCTACATGTATTTCGGTTACATCGAAAGCTTCGGCGGATTCGCGGCGTTCATCGACACCCGCTTCGGCATGATGCTCACCGTCAAGATGAGCCTCGCCCTCGGACTGCTCACCATCTTCGCCACTTCACCGTTTGTCTTCATGCAGCATCGCAGCCGCAGCGCCGGCGGTCACCTCAAGCACTTTCTCATCGTGACCGGCGGGCCGGAAGACTTCCGCATCGACCGCTTCGAGGCAGTGCATTATCTGGCGATGGGGCTCGGAATCGGTATCGTCGTGCTGGCAAAACTGATGTTCATGCTCTGAACGGGCCACGACGCGACGACGACACGCGCAAGCAAACAGTGCCTGCCTGACACAGTGGCCCGCATACTGCCAGATCTGACGGGATGTGGCAGCAAGACGCTTCACCATATATCTATCAGTTTTTCCTGATACTTTAATCCCTCCCGCCGATCCACTCGACCCGGACCGCCTTGTGCATACCCATCGCAAGATCCTCTACTGGCTCGCCTTCTCTGATGGCCTTGCGCTGCTGGCGCTCGTGTTCGTCGCCGTGCCCGTCAAATACCTGCTCGACCAGCCGCTCGGCGCACGCATATTGGGGCCGGTGCATGGCGCACTCTTTCTATCGCTCGCGGCCGCGACCTTGAGCGCACTTGCCCGAGGCATTCTGCGTCCCGGCCTCGCACTGCTGCTGCTCGTGGGTGCCTTGCTGCCACTCGGCGCATTCTTCGCCGACTACCGCTTGCGCCAGACTTATCCCGAGCTCCGGCCCTGATTCTTCGATGCACCAGCTCACCCAGGGTGAGACTTCCTATCAAGAAAACCCTAGCCGGATTTCGGCGTCCGGGAAACACGGCGAGGGGGTGAGGTCGACCGCGTGCGCGGCCTCCGAGACGCGGCATCCGGCCCTCCCTGGGACTGCGGACTCCTCGCGCGCCAAGCCAAGGCCTAGCGACCAGGCGCCAGGGAGAGGATCCAGCGTGCGAGCTGCGCGGCCTCATCGGCGCTGACCGCATTCGCCGGCATCGCCGTTCTGCCCCATTCGCCGCTGCTTCCGTGGCGAATGCGTTGCGCCAACGAGGCTTCGGCGCCGGGCTCGCCGCTACGCCGGACGGCAATCTCCCGATAGCCTGGCCCGACGATCCCGCTGCCGAAACCGTGGCAGTTCATGCAGTACTTCGTCCGCGCCAGTTCGGCCGACGCGGAAGCGGGCGCACTGATCAGCAACAGCATCGCGGCGCATGCCGCCGATGCGACAATCGGGTTCACGAACGCTGCCTCCTCGCAGGATGCGGCGAGCGACTGCCGCGAGCCACAACGATACCCCAGCGAAGCGACGTCGCGGCAGCGGAAGAAGCAACTGCCGGAGCGAAGCGACGCCACCCTCGGATCACAAAACCAGACGTCCCTGCCCGAGAAAAGCCTGATCCAATGAGGGCGGGGGCAAGTACCATCCCTGCCAGATCCCAACCGACGCCCGAATCCGACCAATGCGCCCGCAGCAAGCTCCCCCATCCCCCGCCGACAGCCGCGGCACGCGCGCCGCGCTGCTCTTCGCCCTCACCGCCGAGCGCCTGTCGCTCTTCTACGAGCACGGCCAGTGGCCTACCGCCGCACAGGGCGCGAGCCTCGTCGCGGACTGGCTCGGTCGCACCGGGCGCAGTCTGGCGCTGGCCGAGCGTCGCCGCCTGTCGGAGCTCAGCGACGACCTGGCGCGCCAGATCGCCGACTCGCTGTCGCGCGAGGCGGGGCTGCGTACCGCGCACGAGATGATGGAAGCGCTCGACCCCAATTACGAATCCGACCTGACGCGCTCGCTGATGGACGAATGCGTGCGGCTGCTCGACGCCGACTGACTGCCGCCCGCGGCCCTACTCGCCCACCTTCCCCCGCCCCGCCTTCACCGATGCGCGCCGTGCCTTCCCCTCCAGGCGTCGCGTGACCGAGGCACGCGTGGGCCGCGTGGCGCGGCGCGTCCGCGGCGGTGCGGCAACACGGTCGATCAGCTCTTCCAGCCGGCGCAGCGCCTCGGCCCGGTTCTTCTCCAGGCTGCGGAACTTCTGCGCCTTGATGATCACCACGCCGTCCTTGCTGATGCGCTGGTCGCCGAGTTGCATCAGCCGCGTCCGCACCTCCTCCGGCAGGCTGGAGGCGGCGATGTCGAAGCGCAGATGCACCGCGTTCGACACCTTGTTCACGTTCTGCCCGCCCGCACCCTGGGCGCGGATCGCGGTGATCTCGACTTCGTCGGGGGAGACGCGCAGATGGGGCCGCATGAGAATCCGCCTCGAGCTTCAGTCCGTGCCCACCGCCGCCCTGCCCGCCTGGCGGGCGGCCTCTTCCCTGCGCGCGGCCTCGATGACCTGCATCACTTCGCCGAGGTCCGCCGGCGCCTCGTCCGCGGCGACGACCCCGGTGAGCTCGACCTCGGGGTGAAGCTTGCCGGATTCGTACAGGGACCAGATCTCCCTGCCGTACTCGGTGCCGCGCAGATCGGGGGCGAACTGGCCGAAGTAGGCGGCGAGGTTGTCGACGTCGCGCTCGAGCATGGCGCGCGCGTTGTTGTTGGCCGCGGCGTCGACCGCCTGCGGCAGATCGATGATCACCGGCCCCACGCGATCGACCAGCACGTTGTACTCGGAGAGGTCGCCGTGAACGATGCCGGCGCAGAGCATGCGCACGACCTGGCGCACGAGATCGGCGTGGAAGCGTCGGGCATCGTCTTCGCCGAGGGCGAGGTCGTTGAGCCGCGGTGCCGGTTCGCCGTCCTCGTCGGTCACCAGCTCCATCAACAGCACGCCCTCGTGAAAATCGTACGGTGTCGGTACGCGAACGCCCGCCGCAGCGAGCCGGCGCAGCGCGTCGACCTCCGCGTGCTGCCAGGCGGCCTCCTGCTCCTGCCGCCCGTAACGCGAGCCCTTGGCCATCGCGCGCGCCTGGCGGCTGTTCTTGATCTTGCGCCCCTCGACGTAGTCGGCCGCCTTGTGGAAGCCACGCTTGTTGGCTTCCTTGTAAACCTTGGCGCAGCGCAGCTCGTCGCCACACTGCACGACATAGACCATGGCTTCCTTGCCGCTCATGAGCTGGCGCATGACGCGGTCGACGAGGCCGTCGGCCACCAGCGGCTCGATTCTGCTCGGGGTCTTCACGTGTTCGATTTGCTCCTCGGTGTGTTGCGGTCGGTCGCAGCGGTCGGCCCGGTGGCCGCTCGCAGGGTATCGAGATAAAGCGCCTCCACCTGCTCGCGCGCCCACGGCGTGCGGCGCAGGAACTTGAGGCTGGAGGCGATGCTGGGCTCGTGATTGAAGCAGCGAATGTCGATCCGCCGCCCGAGCCCCGCCCAGCCGAAGCGCGTTACCAGTTCATTCAGTATCCGCTCCAGGGTCAGGCCGTGCAGCGGGTTGTTGGGCTGTGGTGCCGTCATCGATGCTCCCGCGTCCGGGCTGAGGGTTATGCGGAGCGCTGGCCGCAGGGGGGACTGACTAGTACTCCCGACCGACAGGCGTGTCAATTCTCCGTGTCTCCCGCCTCCTGTCGGCAGGGTGACGTGATGGGCGCCGGCACGAGCGCGACGCCCTTCTCGCGCAGCGCAGCGTCGACCAGACTGAAGACCTCGTTGCGACACACCGGCTCGCGGTCGTGCTGCGGCACCCAGTACTTGACGCGATAGCAGATGCCCTGCGGCCCGTAGCGCACGACCTCCACCTCCGGTGGCTTGCCCTCGACGATGCTCTCGGCCGCGGACAGCGCCTCGCGCATCAGCGCCTTGGCCGCCGCCACCGGCAGGCTCACCGGCAGGATCAGTTCGGCATGGTCGCGATACTCCTTGCGCGGCGCGCTGAAATTGGTGATCCGCTGCCGCGAGATCTGGCTGTTGGGCAGGATCACGTAGGTGCTGTCGCGGGTGACCAGCCGCGTCGTCCGCCAGCCGATCTCCTGCACCCGGCCCTGCGCGAGGTTTTCGATGCGGACCCAGTCGCCCATGCGGAACGGCGCCTCGATGCCGAGCGCGATACCCGACAGGGTGTCGGCCACCACGTTGCGGATCGCGAACCCGAGCACCGCCAGCACGAGCCCCGAGCCGGTCAGGATGCCGGAGAGATCCTGCCGGAAGAACAGCGACAGCGCGACCAGGGTCGCCAGCGCGTAGAGGAACACCCGGAACAGGTCGAGGAGCACCTTCGGTACCGGTCGCTGCCCCTTGCGGCGCCGCGAAAGCCGGGCAGTGAGCAGCGCATCGATGAGGCGCGCCCCGGCGAACACCGCCAGCGCCATCGCTGCGTTGCGCGCGGGGTCGAACCAGGGCTGCACGGCGTGATCCGCAGGCAGGAGGCGGAACGCCGGTTCGGCGAAGACCGCGGCGAGCACGAGCAGGACGAATCCGGCCGCGGCGCGAAGCCAGGATGGGATCGGCGCCAACGCTTCGGGCGCCTTCATTGCCCAGCTCGCTCGCGTCGGGCCTGCGGGAGGGGACACGCGTTGGGCGCGTCATCCACCGGGAGATGCGTCAGACGGCGTCGCGGCCAGGCAGGTATCTGGTCGATGGGCATGACGAATCTCACGAGGCCGAAGCTCCTTGTTGTGACATCTGGGAAACGGATTGGCGCGGCGGTAACGACTGACCGCTTCCAGATGGGGCTCTTTTCCGTGATTTCAAGGACTTGCCAGAGCAGATCAAGGAAAAGCCTGTCCGGTCTCATTTGTAGTGGATAGCGACGACGGCCGGCCTGGACGGCGTGCTGCGGGCGGCTACAGTGGAATCTGCGCGGGCTCCGTGCTGCGTGGGCGGGCTTGGATGCGAAGGCGGCGGGAGGGATGACGATGACGGACACGATCTTCATGATCCACGGCATGTGGGGCGGCCCCTGGTGCTGGGAGCACTATCGCCGCTTCTTCGAGCGCGCCGGCTACCGCTGTGTCGTCGCCAGCCTGCCCTATCACGGTAGCCCGCCCACCGCGGATCCCGACCCTCGCCTGGGCAGCGCGAGTCTTATCGACTACGTGGCTGCGCTCGAAAGCGAGCTCGCCCAGCTCGACACCCGGCCCATCCTGATGGGGCACTCGATGGGCGGGCTGCTTGGCCAGATGCTGGCAGCCCGCGGTCTGTGCAGCGCCCTCGTCCTGCTCACGCCCGCCGCCCCTGCCGGCGTCGTCGCGGTGACGCCATCGGTGATCCGGAGCTTCTGGTCCATCCAGCGCTCATGGGGCTTCTGGCGAAAGCCGGCGCGACTGGGCTTCCGCGATGCCGTCTACGCATTGCTCCACCGACTGCCCCAAGGCCAGCAGGCGGACGCCTACGAGCGCCTCGTTGCGGAGTCGGGCCGCGTGATCTTCGAGATCGGCTATTGGCCGCTGGACTCGGCGCGCGCGTCGAGGGTGGCGGCTTCGCGGGTGAGGTGTCCCGTCCTGGTCGTCGGCGCCAACGCGGACCGGATCGTGCCGGTCAGCGTCGCCTGGCGGGTGGCAAGGAAGTACCGGCACGTGGCGAGCTTCATGGCGTTCGCGAATCACGCCCACTGGATTCTCGCCGAGCCGGGCTGGGAGGAAGTCGCGGAGCACGTCGAAAACTGGCTCGCGCGCCATTGCGGAAGCGGCCGGGCCGCCTCGTTCTCCGTGGAAGACGTGGTGGGGGAAAGCTCCGATGGTCCCGCCGGAACGTCGTACTCGCGTCGATGCCTGCGGCCGCGCGGTGGAATGTGCTTGCATCGCGACTAGACTGGACTGCATGAAGCGTGGCACGAGGCAGGCGGCCCGCGACACGTCACCTACAAGGACACTGACCATGAACCCGATCGTCCGCATCCCGCCCCGCAACGCCGACCTCGGCGACGGCCTGCTCGTCCGCCGCACCCTCCCCAATCGCGAGCAGCGGACGATCGGCGCCTGGTGCTTCCTCGACCACGCCGGCCCGGTGCAGTTCGAGCCGGGCAAGGGCCTGCACGTCGGCGCGCACCCCCACATCGGCCTGCAGACCTTCACCTGGCTGATCGAGGGCGAGGTCCTGCATCGCGACAGCCTGGGCAACGAACAGCTCATCCGCCCCGGCCAGGTCAACCTGATGACCGCCGGCCACGGCATCGCCCACACCGAGGATTCGCTGCGCGACGGCGAGCGCTTGCATGCGGCGCAGCTCTGGATTGCCCTGCCGCCGGAGGACCAGGATTGCGACCCGGCTTTCGCGCACTACCCCGATTTGCCGCAATGGCGCGAGGGCGGCGCCGAACTGACCCTTCTCGCCGGTCGCTACCGCCAGCGGAGCGCGCCGGCGCGCATCCATTCGCCGCTGGTCGGCATCGACATCGCCTGCGACACAACGAGCGCGCTCACGCTCGAGCTCGATCCCGGTTTCGAGTACGGCTTGATGCCGCTCGTGGGCGACGCGACGATCGACGGCGACACCATCCGCACCGACGAGCTCGCCTATCTCGGCAGAGGGCGTCGGGACCTGAACCTGGCCCTGCCCGCAGGCGCGCGCGCCTTGTTGCTGGGTGGCGAGCCGTTCGAACAACCGGTGCTGGTGTGGTGGAACTTCGTCGGCTTCGACAAGGCCGACATCGCGCAGGCGCAAGCAGCATGGGAAGAACGCGACGCGCGCTTCGGCACGGTCGGCGACGGCCGCGCCCGGCGGCTGGTGGCGCCGCCGATTCCGTGGCAAAACGGCGGATGAGAAAGGCAGCTCGCCGCCCGCTGGAAGATCAGCCTGAAAACCTTGCGACGCTGGGGGCTCGACTCTGGCTGCTGCCGATCCTGACACCTGTCTGGATCAAGGACCGCAAGACCTGGGCCGAAGGCTACACGCGCGGATAGCAATGGAGCCCCGCGATACGCGTCAGCCCCAGGCCGGCAACAACTCCACGTCCAGCACACTGCCGATCACCGCCAGCCACACCACCGCGGCCGCATAGGCCTGCAGGCAGTAGCGCACGTTGGCGCGCGCGAGCTGTGCGGCCGACAGGCCGTAGCGGCCCTGCAACGCAAGGTGGATGCCCGACATCGGCCCGGCGGCGAGGCCGATCGCCCACGACTGCACGAACACCAGCGCGAGCAGTGTCGGTTCCGGTTGCAGCGGCGCCAGCCAGGCCGAAGCCATGGCGATGGTGATCACCGCGTGGATGCCGAGCGCAGCGAGCAGGATCATCACCGCAAGCACAAGCGCGGCCTCGGTCACACCGAACGCGGAAAAGGGCAGCCACAGCCCGCCGCTGTCCATCAGCGCACGCAGCCCGCTGGCGAACACCGCCGCCGACAGGAACAGCACCAGCTCGCCCGACATGCCCGGCAGGCGGTCGCGCACATGGCCATACAGCGCACGGCCGCCCGCCCGCGCGCCCTGCTGGGCCAGCACCACGACGCACACCACCGCGAGCGCGGCCAGGCTGATGACCGCCAGCGCCGCCCATTCGGGCACCACCCAATGTCCGGCCCCGACCAGCACCGCCAGCACCGCGGGCACCTTCAGCGCCGACGCCTGCATCGGATAGCCGATGAAATCGGCCGCCCGGTTGCCGCTGCTGCGCTCGGTGTCGCGGCCGGCGAGCCACAGCAGCACCACCGCCAGCGCCATGCCGGATGCGGCCAGGCCGAGCGGGCTGGCGCCGGGCGCATAGGTCAGCGCCACCGCGGTGGCGGCAAAGAAGGGCGACCACAGCGCCGCGGCGAGGAAGGCGCGCACCAGCACGGCCGCCTGGTCCTGGCGCGGCTTGCCGTCCGGGCCGATGCGGTCGGCCATGATGAAGACCGCCGACAGGTTGATCACTGCACCCAGAACGTGCACCGCGCCCAAGGTGCGCCACAGCGCACCGCGGCCCTTGGGCAGGCCTGCGCTGCCGGCCTCGGGCGTGCGCAGCAGGCGCAGGAAGCTCACCGCCGCCAGCATGCCCAGCAGCGCGGTGTTCTGCGTCAGCAAGCCCAGCAAGCTCGGGCTGCCCCCGCGCCCCAGTGCGACGCCGAAGGCCACCACGCCCGCGCCCGCCAGCAGCAGCGCCTGGCGCTTCTGCGCCCGCGCAAGCTGTGGCCACAACAGCACGGCCGCGCCCCAGGCTGCCAGCCCGGCGATCCACACGGGCGGCCCATGCCCGGTGCCCGCCAGCGCGGCGAGCACCGTCATCGCAAACAGCAGCACAGCCGCCAGCGTGCGGCGGCGAGGAGAGGTGGTGGGCAATTCAGTATGCAAGGGAGCGAAGCGTGTTGTTGGTCTGCGGGGTCTTTGCTTGCGAGAATCCATTTTCTACCAGATTCCGATGACGACACAGCGCAGCGTCGACCACTGTAAGCGCTCCACGAACCCCATCCTTACGTAGCCCTGGGTGAGCCCGCATGCTTCGGCTTCCGTTTTCCGGGGAGCACGAGCATGTCGGAGCGCAGCACGTTTTGGTTGTCGCACCTGTCGGCGATCGAGGCCGAGGGCATCACCACGAAGGCCTACGCCGAGCGCGAGGGCCTGTCGCCGCAAGCGCTTTACCAATGGCGTAAGCGCCTGGTGGCCGGCGGTCGCCGCAGCCGCGCCAAGCTTGGCGGATTCGTTCCGATCCAGATCGAGCCTTCGATGACGGCCCGCACGGGCTGCACGGTAATGATCGGCGCACAGCTGCGGCTCGAGTGCGCGACGCTGCCCGGCGTCGACTGGCTGGCCGCGCTGTCGGCGGCGCTCTCGGAGCGGAGGCGCTGATGCATCCGGGGCACACCATCGGCGCGGTGTATCTGTACCGGCCGGCGATCGACTTCCGCAAATCCATCGGCGGGCTGTCGGCGCTGGTCGAGCAGGAACTGGGGCTAAACCCGTTCGGCGACGCGCTGTACCTGTTCATCAACCGCCGCCGCGACAAGCTCAAGGCGCTGTACTGGCACCGCAACGGCTTCTGCCTCTGGTACAAGCGACTCGAAGCCGAGCGCTTCGCCTGGCCGGCGGCCGAGGCGGGCCAGCCCACCTGCACGCTGACGATGAAGGAGCTTGAGTGGCTGCTCGAAGGCTTCGATCTGTGGGCGGCTAAACCGCATAAAACGCTGCATTACCAATCAGTTACGTAGCATGATCGGGTATAATTCCGGCATGCCGCAACGTACCGCCGTCCCTCGCTCGAACCCCGCCGTCGGCGTGTGCGCATCCGTCCTCCCCGAGCAGTTGCCCGACGATCCAGCGGCGCTCAAAGCTTTGCTGCTGGCACAGCAGCAGGCGTTCGAGGCACGTGAAGCCGAACGGCAGGCAGCCTTTGATGCCCGCGAGGCGGAACTGCAAAAGGCCTTCGAGGCGCGCATCCTCGAGATCTACGAGCAACTACGCCTGGCGCGTCGGCGCATGTTCGGGCCCAGCAGCGAATCGCACGCGGGCCAGGGCTGGCTCTTCGACGAGGCCGAAGCGCTGGCCGCATCCGCACCCGAGGCGGACGACACCGCGACTCTGCCGCCCCCGGCCACCGAGCCGTCTGGCCAGACCCCGGCCGACGCCGGCAAGAAGAAGGCGCGCGGCAAGCGCAAGCCCTTGCCCATCGAGCTGCCGCGCATCGACGTCATCCATGACGTCCCCGAGGCCGAGCGCACCTGCGCCTGCGGCACGCCCATGGTCGAGATCGGCCAGGACGTCAGCGAACAGCTCGATATCGTGCCGATGCAGGTGCGCGTGCTGCGCCACATCAAGAAGCGCTACGGCTGTCCCAAGGGCGACCAGGCGCCCGTCAGCGCCCGCGCCCCGGCGCAGGTGCTACCCAAGAGCAACGCGAGCAACGACCTGCTGGCGATGCTGCTCGTCACCAAGTACGTCGATGGGCTGCCGCTGGCGCGTTTCGAGTACGTGCTCGCCCGCGCAGGCGTGCTCGTGCCGCGCCAGACCCTGGCGCGCTGGGTGATCGGCACCGCACGGGCACTGCAGCCGGTCGCCAACCTGATGCGCGATGTGCTGCTCGGGCACGACGTCATCCACATGGACGAAACCCCGGTCCAGGTGCTCAAGGAGCCTGGCCGGGCGGCGACCAGCAAGAGCCAGATGTGGGTGCAGCGCGGTGGCCCGCCGGGTAGGCCGGTGATTCTCTTCGAGTACGATCCGAGCCGCGCGCAGGCGGTGCCCTTGCGCCTGCTCGAAGGCTGGAAGGGGCATCTGATGGCCGACGGGCTCGAGAGCTACGGCGCCATTGCCTTCACCGAAGGGGTGACCCGGCTCGGTTGCTGGGTCCATGCACGCCGTCGTTTCGTCGATGCCGGCAAGGTGCTGCCCGAAGGCAAGCGTGGTCGCGCCCACGAGGCGCTGGCCCTGATCGGCAAGCTCTACGCCATCGAGAAGGAGGCGCGCGAACTGAACGACGCCGAGCGTCTGGCGCTACGCCAGAGCCGAAGCCGTGCCGTCATCGGTGAGCTTCGCGGTTGGCTCGATCAGGTGCTCCCCACCGTGCCGCCCACCTCGATACTCGGCGGTGCCCTAGGCTACCTGCATCGGCAGTGGCCGCGACTGACGCGCTACCTCGAGCGCGGCGACCTGCCGATCGACAACAACCCGGCCGAAAACGCCATCCGACCCTTCGTCGTTGGGAGGAAGGCGTGGCTCTTCTCGGACACCCAGGCCGGCGCGCGTGCCAGCGCGCTCATCTACTCGCTGATCGAGACCGCCAAGGCCAACAACGTCGAGCCGTACCTGTGGCTGCGCCACGTACTGCGCGCCTTGCCTACCGCGACCACCGTCGAACACTTCGAGGCCCTCCTGCCCTGGAGTCTCAAGGCTGAGCAGTTGATCACAGCGTAGCGAGCCCCGGAAGGATGGGGTTCGTGGAGCGCTTACATTCAATCCTCATTAATTTTCAATAGCACACAGCAATAATCGAGAAACGACAACAGCTTTGACCATGTGCGCTTGTCCAAGACGATCACTTTCGTTACCGATCCAATCAAGTTTGTTCTCAACGGCACCCAATAACGCAAGCCAAACCACTATATTTTGTTCATTTTCAACACGTTGGAAAAAGTCGATGGTTTGACATAGGCATTTAAGCGGCCAAAATTCGCTCAACTTTCCTTCCCTGGGAGTATGAGCGTGACGACCGAAGAAATCCTCCTCCAACGCTACGGCAGCCCCCTCCTGACCATCCAGCAGGTCGCCGAAGTTCTTAACCGTAGCCCTGAAGGTCTGCGGCTCACCCTCGCTGGCAACAACGAGGTTGCCGAGAAGCTCCGCCCGGCCAAGCGGCGCATCGGTCGCCGGGTGCTGTTCAGCGTGACGCACCTGTCGCGCTTCATCGATGAGTCCGTCGCCTGACAGGCCTCCGATGAAAGCACTCCCTCCCGGCGCCAACGACTTTTCCGACTTGATCGTAAGCGCTCCACGAACCCCATCCTTCCGGGGCTCGCTACGCTGTGATCAACTGCTCAGCCTTGAGACTCCAGGGCAGGAGGGCCTCGAAGTGTTCGACGGTGGTCGCGGTAGGCAAGGCGCGCAGTACGTGGCGCAGCCACAGGTACGGCTCGACGTTGTTGGCCTTGGCGGTCTCGATCAGCGAGTAGATGAGCGCGCTGGCACGCGCGCCGGCCTGGGTGTCCGAGAAGAGCCACGCCTTCCTCCCAACGACGAAGGGTCGGATGGCGTTTTCGGCCGGGTTGTTGTCGATCGGCAGGTCGCCGCGCTCGAGGTAGCGCGTCAGTCGCGGCCACTGCCGATGCAGGTAGCCTAGGGCACCGCCGAGTATCGAGGTGGGCGGCACGGTGGGGAGCACCTGATCGAGCCAACCGCGAAGCTCACCGATGACGGCACGGCTTCGGCTCTGGCGTAGCGCCAGACGCTCGGCGTCGTTCAGTTCGCGCGCCTCCTTCTCGATGGCGTAGAGCTTGCCGATCAGGGCCAGCGCCTCGTGGGCGCGACCACGCTTGCCTTCGGGCAGCACCTTGCCGGCATCGACGAAACGACGGCGTGCATGGACCCAGCAACCGAGCCGGGTCACCCCTTCGGTGAAGGCAATGGCGCCGTAGCTCTCGAGCCCGTCGGCCATCAGATGCCCCTTCCAGCCTTCGAGCAGGCGCAAGGGCACCGCCTGCGCGCGGCTCGGATCGTACTCGAAGAGAATCACCGGCCTACCCGGCGGGCCACCGCGCTGCACCCACATCTGGCTCTTGCTGGTCGCCGCCCGGCCAGGCTCCTTGAGCACCTGGACCGGGGTTTCGTCCATGTGGATGACGTCGTGCCCGAGCAGCACATCGCGCATCAGGTTGGCGACCGGCTGCAGTGCCCGTGCGGTGCCGATCACCCAGCGCGCCAGGGTCTGGCGCGGCACGAGCACGCCTGCGCGGGCGAGCACGTACTCGAAACGCGCCAGCGGCAGCCCATCGACGTACTTGGTGACGAGCAGCATCGCCAGCAGGTCGTTGCTCGCGTTGCTCTTGGGTAGCACCTGCGCCGGGGCGCGGGCGCTGACGGGCGCCTGGTCGCCCTTGGGACAGCCGTAGCGCTTCTTGATGTGGCGCAGCACGCGCACCTGCATCGGCACGATATCGAGCTGTTCGCTGACGTCCTGGCCGATCTCGACCATGGGCGTGCCGCAGGCGCAGGTGCGCTCGGCCTCGGGGACGTCATGGATGACGTCGATGCGCGGCAGCTCGATGGGCAAGGGCTTGCGCTTGCCGCGCGCCTTCTTCTTGCCGGCGTCGGCCGGGGTCTGGCCAGACGGCTCGGTGGCCGGGGGCGGCAGAGTCGCGGTGTCGTCCGCCTCGGGTGCGGATGCGGCCAGCGCTTCGGCCTCGTCGAAGAGCCAGCCCTGGCCCGCGTGCGATTCGCTGCTGGGCCCGAACATGCGCCGACGCGCCAGGCGTAGTTGCTCGTAGATCTCGAGGATGCGCGCCTCGAAGGCCTTTTGCAGTTCCGCCTCGCGGGCATCAAAGGCTGCCTGCCGTTCGGCTTCACGTGCCTCGAACGCCTGCTGCTGTGCCAGCAGCAAAGCTTTGAGCGCCGCTGGATCGTCGGGCAACTGCTCGGGGAGGACGGATGCGCACACGCCGACGGCGGGGTTCGAGCGAGGGACGGCGGTACGTTGCGGCATGCCGGAATTATACCCGATCATGCTACGTAACTGATTGGTAATGCAGCGTTTTATGCGGTTTAGCCGCCCACAGATCGAAGCCTTCGAGCAGCCACTCAAGCTCCTTCATCGTCAGCGTGCAGGTGGGCTGGCCCGCCTCGGCCGCCGGCCAGGCGAAGCGCTCGGCTTCGAGTCGCTTGTACCAGAGGCAGAAGCCGTTGCGGTGCCAGTACAGCGCCTTGAGCTTGTCGCGGCGGCGGTTGATGAACAGGTACAGCGCGTCGCCGAACGGGTTTAGCCCCAGTTCCTGCTCGACCAGCGCCGACAGCCCGCCGATGGATTTGCGGAAGTCGATCGCCGGCCGGTACAGATACACCGCGCCGATGGTGTGCCCCGGATGCATCAGCGCCTCCGCTCCGAGAGCGCCGCCGACAGCGCGGCCAGCCAGTCGACGCCGGGCAGCGTCGCGCACTCGAGCCGCAGCTGTGCGCCGATCATTACCGTGCAGCCCGTGCGGGCCGTCATCGAAGGCTCGATCTGGATCGGAACGAATCCGCCAAGCTTGGCGCGGCTGCGGCGACCGCCGGCCACCAGGCGCTTACGCCATTGGTAAAGCGCTTGCGGCGACAGGCCCTCGCGCTCGGCGTAGGCCTTCGTGGTGATGCCCTCGGCCTCGATCGCCGACAGGTGCGACAACCAAAACGTGCTGCGCTCCGACATGCTCGTGCTCCCCGGAAAACGGAAGCCGAAGCATGCGGGCTCACCCAGGGCTACGTAAGGATGGGGTTCGTGGAGCGCTTACACTTGATCGACCCTGCGGAGCTGATTCGCACGATCGAAGGGCCGCGCCTGAGCATTCCGATTGCGCTGGTCAGTCGCCTCGACGGCGACCTCGTTGCAGCCGCCATGCTCGCGCAAGCCGCCTACTTGTCCGCGCTTTCCCAGAAGAACAGCGGATGGTTCGACCTTCCGCAGACCGGCACTCCGCCGACAGAGCCGAGAAGCGTATTTGCCGCCTGCGGCAGCTGGGAACACATGCTGGGAGTCGGCCCGGACGCTCAGTCACGTGCCCGTAACCGCCTGAAGCAGGGCGGGCTGCTGCACGAAGCCCGTCGCGGCCAGCCAGCGCGACTCCACTATCGCGTCGATCCGATGAACTACGTTCGGTTCCTGGCGGCACCGCGAGAAAAAACACCTACGAATCATCAGATTGACGATTTCACGGAATCTAGACTCCGTGAAATCCGGCAACTAGTCCCCGGGAAGCGCGGCATCCAGAGTCGGGAATCTGCGGAATCTATTCCCAATAAGAATCCCAAGAAGTTTCAAAGAATCCTCCCCCATCCCCTCCATCCCGACGAGCCGGAAAGCACCACAACCTCGCTACACCTTTCCACAGCGGCTGCCGCAGACCACGACACCATCCTCTCGACAGCAGACCGTTACGGATGTGAACCGCAGCAACTCGCCGACGTGTGGAGTGACCGACTTGCGGATATCGACGCTGGTCCGGTCGTTGACCGTCACGCAGTCATCGCAGGCCTCGCAAAGCGCCTTGCCGCCGGCAAACCCGTGAGCTGGGGGCAACGTGCCGCAGCCGACCGACTGCGCAGGCAGCGTGCCGAACAAGAATCCGCTTCACGCCGTGCGCCTGCGCGTCGCGCGTCGCCCGAGGTAGTGGCGAAGTCCAAGCAGGCCATCAAACAGATCCTGCGCGGTGCCCCCGCACCGGATTCCGACCAACGCCTTCACGACGAGGAGGCGCCAAGGTGAGCAAGATCCTCAGCGTCCACCTGGGAGACAACCTGAAGAACCGCTGGGTGCAGTTCTGCAGGCAATCCGGCCTCACCCCGAGCGCCGCTATCCGCCAGGTGATCGTCAAGCTGACCAGCGCGGCAGCTGACGGGATGAAGCCAGTCAGCACGCAACTTCCCGACCCCGATCATGCACGCGTGCGCATCGAGCTAAGGCTATCGACCTCCGAACTCTCCGCCATCAAGGCCACGGCGGCGCTCGAAGGCGTTTCACCGAACCAATGGATCATCAACCTGATCCGCGCATGCCTGACCCATCAACCCCAGTTCGGCATGGTGGAGCTGCGCGCCCTTGGCGAATCCAACTCGCGCCTGCTCGCCATTGGCCGCAACCTCAACCAGATCGCACGCCAGGCCAATCTCGACCGACGTCTTCCAGATCGTCTGACCAAGGAGCGCATCGACGCGCTCCACCAGGTGATCGCCTCGCACACCCAGGAAGTCACGATGGTGATGCGCGCCAACCTTGATCGGTGGGTACTGAAATGACCGTCGAGATTGATGGCGTCCTCAAGGAATGGGGCGACCGGCTGTTCTACGCACCGATCCGCCCGCGAGGCGCCAAGCTGACGATCACGCGTACTACCGTGGCCGCTTCCACCCATTCCAAGCCGAGCACACCGACAGGGGTCCGCCGTCAGCTCACGGAAACCATCAGCAAAGCGCCCGAGGTCATGGTGAAGATATCCGGTGGCGGAAAGGGGATGCGCCAGATCGCCGCGCACCTTGACTACATTTCCCGCAACGGCAAGGTGACGCTGGAGAACGACGCTTGCGAGCACGTCGACGGACGTGCGGCCGTGAATGACCTGAAGCACGAATGGACTCACGGCCTGTACGGCATTCCCATGGAAAGCCGGCGCCGGGAAGCCTTCAACATCGTCCTTTCGATGCCACCAGGCACCAACCGCGATGCGGTTACCCGGGCGGCACGACGCTTCGCCCAGAGCGAGTTCTCGGCCAATCACCACTACGTCTTTGCAGCACACGACGACGAGAAACACCCCCACGTCCATCTGTGCGTGCAAGCACAGGGCATTGACGGCACTCGCCTCAACCCGCGCAAGGCGGATCTACAACGGTGGCGCGAGCACTTCGCCGAGAGACTTCGTGAGCAAGGCGTCCGAGCCAACGCCACACCACGAACCGCCCGCGGCGTAAGCAAGCGCTCGAAGCGACAGCAGACCATCCACAAGACCAGTCGTGTCCGCCGTGAGGCCTCTCTGCTCACCACAGAGCAGGCACCGCAGCGCGCGCAAGACAACTTCAGCGCAAGCCAACGTGCAGCACTCACCGCATACCGGCAGATCGCAGCCGGCCTCGCCCGATCGCCGAACAACGAAGACCGCCGACTCGCCATGGGCGTCGTCGACTTTGTCCGGCAGATGCCGGCGCTGCGAGATCGCAATCCCCCAGCGGCGAGCCGAGACACACCAGTTGCCGAGCCGGCTCTCAAGCGCTCAACCGGTCAAGACCGCGACCGCTGACCTCTTCCACCAACCCACCACAAGGAACACGTCGATGAACATCATCAAGGCACTCGTGATATGCGTTGTCGCAGGCTGGATGCTGATCAAGGCATCCGGCGCCCATGCGCAGATTCCCGTCACCGACGGGGCAAGCATTGCGACCGACGTCATGAACCACATCGAAAGCATCGCCAAATATGTCGAGCAGATCTCACAGATGAAGGCCCAGCTCGACCAGATGAAGCAGCAATACGATGCGCTGACCGGCTCCCGAAACCTGGGCACCATCCTGAATGATCCGCGGTATCGGGAGTATCTGCCGAACGACTGGCAAACCGTTTACGACTTGGTCCGAACCGGTGGTTACGCCGGCCTCTCGGGCACAGCCCAAACGATCTACGACGCGACCAGGAAGTTTGATGGTTGCGCGCACATCCCGGCGGACGACGAACGCATCGCATGCCAGGCTCGTGCCGTGAAGAGTGCCCAGGACAAGGCGTTTGCCACAGAAGCCTATGAGCGCGCGCAGCAACGGCTGTCACAGATCGAGCAGCTGATGAATCGGATCAACGGCACGGAGGACCCGAAGGCCATCGCAGAGCTGCAAGGCCGCATCGCCAGCGAACAGGCCATGATCCAGAACGAAGCCACCAAGCTGCAGATGTTCCAGATCATCGCCCAGGCGGAAGACGCAATCCAAAAGCGTCAGGCGCACGAACTCCAGATGCGCGACGCCGCGCGCCGTGGAACGCTCGGGGTAGCACCGATGCACTTCTCCCTTGGCCGTGAGTGAGGAACAGATCATGACAACTTTGACCCTCCTCCCACTCCCAATCATCGCCCTGGGGATCTTCTTCATCCTCCGCTTCTGGCATGCGCTCAATCTGCTCGGCTTTCGCGGTGAAGTCCTGCGCCGAGACTCGAGCCTCGCCACGGCTGACCTCGTGGCGATCTGCACCGGAAGCGCCTTCATCGTCGGGACGATCTACGGACTCGCCAACGACACTTCGCCGCTCCTGCTCTGCGCCGTTTCGGTAGGAGGCCTTCCATTGTTCGCACACCTGTACGGACGGACCAACCACGCAACCACCTGGGCGGCGACGCGGATCGAAGCGCTGCGTACGGTCGCAGCCTTGCGCCTCATCTCAGCGGCAGAACTCGCCTACGCGCTTCGCGTTCTGGACTCATTGGAGAGACCAGAACCACTGAACACCCTGGCGGGCCAGCAAAGGGCACAGCAAGCCGTGCGGGAGGAACGATGATGAAGAACACGATCGCCTCCGGCGTTCTCCTCCTCTTCGTAGTCACCGCCTGCGCTCCAGACCCCGATCCGACGCAAACCGTCGATTGGTTTCTGGCGCACCCGACCGAGCGCGCAGACAGACTGCAACAATGCCGAAGCAACCCAGGCGAATTGTCGGCCACACCGAACTGCATCAATGCGGAGCGCGCGACAACGCGCGCCGACGCCGGCAAACGCGGCACGCTCAACGTACAACCCCGCACCGACCTCAAGTTGGGAGGCAAGTAGCGATGGCCGTCACCACTTCTGTCTTCCAAGGCGTTGGCGGCACGATCGACAATGCCACCGCAGCGTTCGTCACTAACGTCTCATCTGACATGATCACGACGATCACCCCATGGGCGATCTCGGGCGCAGCACTCTACTTCACCCTGTACGGCTACCTGATCATCGCCGGCAAGGTGCAACAGCCGTTCGGCGACTTCCTGGTCAAGAGCGCGAAGATCGCGCTGATCGGCGCCCTCGCGCTCAACGCCGGCAACTACCTGGCACTCGTGGTGGAGACGCTCAAAGGCTTGGAAGCCGCCCTTGCGGCCGCAGTAGGCAGCGGAGGCACCGGCACGATCTATGGGACGCTCGATGCCACGCTGGGCCAAGGCATGGACCTCATCGCCCAGTGCATGCAGAACGCCCGCGAGGCCGGCTGGACCGAACTGACCAGCGCCTACGCCTGGTACGTCTGCGCCGTTCTGATCGCCGTCGGACTGACCCTCGTTGTAGTGGTCGGCGGCATCGCCATCGTCATGTCGACAATGTTGCTGAAGATCCTGTTCGCCATCGGCCCGCTGTTCATCATGGCGCTGCTGTTTCCCGTCACCGCCAGATTCTTCGACCAGTGGATCGGCTACGTCCTCAACCACATCCTGATCGTCGTGCTCACGGCAACGGTGCTCACCCTCGGCGTCATGATCTACGAACACGAACTGACCAAGGTCACCGTCGGGACGGGTGATCAGAACATGGCGCTCATCGCATTCGAGTTACTGATCATCGCGGGCATCCTGTACGCGGTCATCAAGGGTGTAGCAGGCATGGCGTCTGCATTGGCTGGGGGACTGTCGATGGCTGTCCTCTCCATCGGGCAGATGACCGGCGCCGCAAGAAGTGCAGCCGCCGTTGGCAAAGGCGCCGGGCAAACAGCAGGAAAGACCATCGCCGGCGTTGGCAATCTCTCAGGCTGGGTGGGCGGCAAGGCCTTCCAGGCAGTCAACGCGCTGAAAGGGGGCAACAGCGTGGCCTCAAGTCCTCAGCCCGCCTATCGCGCGGGTCTTCGTGAGTTGATGCAGAAGCAGAACCGCCCTGCACGCAGCTGACAACGCGGCAGATTCAGCGAGCAGCGCCCCATCCGTGCGGGGCGCCCTTCACTTCCTCGCCCCACTCAACACCTTACCCACCGCCCCGCCGCTGCGCGGCGCCTGTGGAAAACCGGCCTCTTGCGATGCGTAGGCTCGCGGGCCGGTTTCCCACAGGTTCGGGCCGTGGATAAGGTTCCGCTGGCTCAGCGCAACGCCGGAAACAAGAACATAAGAATAATATTCCTATTCTTCTTATGGACCGGCGCATGAGCACACACCCCGACGAGCAACCCGACGAAGACCCCACCTCCGCCAATGCCAGATGGCGAGAGGCCATGATTGGCGCATACACCCGATTCCACGAGCTTGGCTGGAGCCGGCAAAAGACCTTCCCCGGCCTGGTCTCGTTCGCCATCGCTGACGATGCTTCGCAGGCAAACGGCAGCTTTCAATGGAGCTGGAGCGTCCCCAGCGCCGTTCGCGAGGCCATCAACGGCATCAACGTGGCTCTGTGCCGTTTCCAGTGGAAATTGACTTCTCAACAAACATGACGGTAGCGCCCGTAGTCGCGGGCGACGGCCGGCACCAGGGGGTTCTGCGGTAGATGCTTGAGCTTGGACATGCGCAGGTAGGCCATGGCGATGAAGTTCTCGATGTTGCGGAAGCCTCGGGCGGCGGTCTTCGTCTGTTGGAGCAGGCCGTTCATCGCTTCGACGTAGGCGTTGCTGCGTCCGTCGAGCATGCCGCGCACGACGCCGCCGAGGTGCGCCTTCAGGGTGAGGGCCAGCCGCTTGAAGGGCTCGAGGCGGCTGCGGCGCGCCCAGCTCAGCCATTTGTTCATGGCACCTTGTGCGATCTCCTCGCTGTTGCTCGCGGCTGCATCGCGATAGACCAGCCGCAGTGCCTGCTTCAGGCGCCAGGCGCGCGCGCTCTTCAGATTCGAGCGTTGCAGCCAGTGCATCGCCTCGAACTGGGCACGGGTCCAGCTCACCGGGTTCTTGCGCATCCCCCACAGCAGCTGACGCAGCGTCTTCTTGCTCTGTGCGCCGACCGCTTCGCGCACCGCTGCCGCCGAGCTACGCACCTCTTCGCGACGCACCTCGTCCATCGCCGCGTTGGCCAGCGCCACGACATGAAAGCGGTCGTAGCTGATCCGGGCATGGGGCAGCGACTGGCCGATTCCCTTGGCGTAGGCCGCGCTCATGTCGATACAGGCGTGCTCAATGGCCAGCGGATCGCCGCCGTGCGCACGCATGTCCTGGGCAAAGGCCTGCAACGTGCCGTGATCGCGGCCGGGAGTGGCAAACAGCAGGCGCTTGGCTTCAAGGTCATGCACGACGGTGATGTACGCGTGCCCGCGCTTGACGCTGGTCTCGTCGATGCCAACGTAACGGACGCCCGACATGTCGTCCTTGGCGCGGGCCACCTCGACGTAATGGCGCACGCGGCGCCACAGGCGCTTCGGGGCAACCCGCAACTGGTTGGCTGCCTGGCGCACCGGCATCTCTTGGCACAGCGACAGGCTCAGCGTCTCGAACAGCAGGGTAAAGCCGCTCCCCTCACGCGCCCACGGCACCGGCAGCTGCGTGGTCTTGCCGCAGCCGTTGCACTGCACGCGCGGGATCTCGGCATGCAGCCACGCTTCGAACTGAAAGAAATCCAGGTGACGCCAGCTGCGCCGCACCCGATCGTGGATCAGCTGGTGCTCGGCCCCACACGCCGGACACGTTGCACGGCCGCCGGTGTGCTCGACCTCGAAGTCGATCCGCCGCTTGGCTATGTTGAGCTCGACCTTGGCGACGTGCCAGGGCGGCTGCAGGCCAAGTGCGGTGGTGAAGAGGGCTTCGATCTGGGTGTTCATCGGGCGCAAGGTCGGCGTCAGGTTCGGGCGGTTGTACCACCGATCGTCATGTTTGTTGAGAAGTCAATTTCCACTGGAAACGGCACAGAGCCATCAACGTTTGGGCGATGCGGCTACACGAGTGGGCCACCTGGATCGAGCTGCTACCCGAATACGACGAGGAAACGCGCTGGGAGATCGCCTATCATTTTGTCGAACCCCTGGCGTTCTTCGCGATGTACCAACCCCGCGCGGTGGCGGAACGGCTTCTCGAAGTTGCCGAAACCGCCCTGCACCATGCGAACTGCTTCACCGTTCCGAACAGCAAGGATCGCCTCGACCAAGATGCGCTCAAGCCGGGTACTCGCTTCTCCGTGCGGCAACGACTGGCGCAACTGGATCGTCTCGGCTCCCACTGGAACGCGTACCGACGGTTCCGCGATCTGTGGACGCAGATCGACTCGAAGACTTACCGCAAACACAGCCGCGATTTCCGCAACCTGACGAGCCATTCCTTCGGCCCCAGGTTTCATACCGGCGAAATCCTCCGGGCACACCGATCGGTTGGACCAGCCCCCGTCACGGTAGAGCAACCTGACGGCACGTACCAGATTGCCGAAGATCCGACTCGCACATGTGTCAGCTACGAGTTCGGCGTCATCGAGCCACTGGAGTTCGCGGCGGCCTACAAAGCGAACCTGGAAGAATTCCGGCTCACCAAGCGGAGCATCGGCGCCCTTCATCAGCTGGTAGTCGAGATGGTAGAGGCCATGAACACACGGCACGCTGAGCTGGCAACCAAGGATATTGGAGGCCCCTCCACCCGGAAAAGCTGAAGCAGCGGTGCGCAAGACAACTTCAGCGCACCGCCGAGCAACAGACAGACGCTGCCCGCAGTTCCAAAATTTGGACATGTCCAAAAAATGGGCGTGAAGCACGACTAGTGCAGGATAGGCTGACGCCGGCAAACATCACATCGCGGGCGACTTACGGGAGGAAACGCTGATGATCTCGGCCTTCGACCGGGGAATGATCGACACCCGATTGTCTCCATCCAGAACGACGTAGGCGTTCTCGGGAGACAAGAAGACGAGGCGCCCATCGACCGTCTTAGCCTCGGCCGGATGCTCCAGCTCGAGCGTCACGGGGACGTTGCCGCCAACGCCAAAGTGCTTGAGGCCGAACTCGAGCAGCGCCACGGTCTCCTTGTGCGCCACGGCCGTAATGCCCAGCAAACAGACCAAGACGATAACCAGGCTGCGCAGGCTGTCCTTGGCTGTTCCGTGAATTAGGGCACCGATTTGAAGGCATACCAGGATGCTAACGGCGAAGATCACGAGCCAGATCATCCAGTCCTGTTGCGATCGGCTCAGCGCGCCAGCCACGCCAAGGATGACATACAGGTTGACCACGCCGAGCACTGCGACATGTACCCAGTCGATACTTCTGCGATACCACCACCGTAGCGCCGGGATCACCACCCCCACAGCAGAGATCGCAAACATCACGATAGTCAGCTCTGTAGCAAGGAAGAACACACCGATCCCGACCGCCCCGTTTACCAGCATGTCGTAGGAGAAGAAGCCCTCGTTCCCCATGAAGAGAATGAACACCGCCTGGGAGTACAGAGCGAAGAAACCGAAGCTAAGGAGGGCCGAAAGCAAGCGGTAACCCACCTCCCTGGGCGCCGGTCCCGCCGCAATCTGCGTCCCTGGCACACCCCGCAATCGGTGCATTCCCGCCTCTACTGCTCGTTCCAGTCTCTGCACATCACTCCCCTAGACACCGCTCAACTGAGCCCAATTTGTAGAGAATATCGTCATTTTTCGACACGAAACGATATCATGTCGAATCCGTCGACACGTCCGATCGAAATGTCGATGAATCAGCCTGCTATCGACACATGACCTTCGACCCGCGCAAGCCATACAACGACCTCCCTGCCCTTCCCCCTCAGGCGGAAGTCGAGTCTCGGGCCATCCTGAAGGCCTGCATCGAGGCGCGTGCCGCCGTCGCCGAACTCAAGCAGGCCGGTGAGCTAATCCCCAACCAGGCCGTGCTGATCAACAGCATTCCCTTGCTGGAAGCCCAGGCGAGCTCGGAGATCGAGAACATCGTGACGACGACGGATCGCCTCTTCCAGTTTGCCGATGATCGCGAGTCCATGGCCGACCCGGCGACGAAGGAAGCGCTCCGCTATCGGACAGCGCTGCGCGAGGGATTCCAATCGCTGAGTCGTCATCCACTCACGACCCGTACCGCGGTCGACATCTGCCGCACCATCAAGGGCGTCGCTATCGACATCCGCAAGACGCCGGGCACGGCGCTGATGAACGACCGCAGCGGCGAGGTGATCTACACCCCGCCCGAAGGTGAGGCACGCATTCGCGACAAGCTCTCCAACTGGGAGCACTTCTTGCACGAGGCCGAGCACATCGACCCGCTGGTACGCATGGCCATCGGCCACTACCAGTTCGAGGCCATCCACCCTTTCGTCGATGGCAATGGCCGAACCGGCCGGGTGCTCAACCTGCTGTACCTGGTCGAGCAGGGCTTGCTCGACATCCCGGTGCTCTACCTGTCCAAAGCCGTCATCGAGGCCAAACAGGACTACTACCGGCTCCTGCTGAACGTCAGCCGTGATGCCGCCTGGGAGCCCTGGATACTGTTCATGCTCGGCGCGGTTCGCAGTACTGCGCAATGGACAACGTCCCGCATCAAGGCAATTAGGGCGCTCATCGATGAAACCGCAGAGCGGATGAAGCGTGACGCGCCCGGCATCTACTCCCGCGAGCTGACCGAGCTGATCTTCGTGCAGCCCTACTGCCGCATCGCCAACGTCGTCGATGCCGACATCGCCCAGCGCCAGACGGCATCGGTCTATCTCAAGCAACTCGTCGACATCGGCCTCCTGCGCGAGATGAAGGCCGGACGGGAGAAGCTCTTCATCAACCCGCACCTGATTCAAGCACTTTCCGCAGCCTGACATGGCTGCCTGGGCAGATCAGCAATGACAAATAGCAACTTCCAACAGCTCGCCAACTTCATCTGGTCCGTCGCCGACCTGCTGCGTGGCCCCTACCGCCCGCCACAGTATGAGCGCGTGATGTTGCCCTTGACCGTGCTACGCCGCTTCGATGCCGTACTCGCGTCCTCCAAAGACGAGGTGCTCAAGCGCTACGAAGCACTCAAAGCGAAGAACACCCCCAACATCGACGCCATCCTCAACAACCTGGCCAAAGACGAGGACGGGCGCTCATTGGGTTTCCACAACCACAGCCAGCTCGACTTCTACAAGCTCAAGGGCGATCCGGACAACATCGGCCGCCATCTGGAGGACTACATCCAGGGGTTCTCGGAGAACGTCCGCAAGATCTTCGAGCGCTTCGAGTTCAGTAAAGAGATCGAAAAGCTCGAGGAATCCAACCGTCTCTACCAGGTTGTCGCCCAATTCGCCGAGATTGACCTGCATCCCAGGCGCGTCGACAACATCACCATGGGGCTGGTGTTCGAGGACCTGATCCGCCGCTTCAACGAATCGGCCAATGAGACGGCGGGCGATCACTTCACCCCACGTGAAGTGATTCAGCTCATGGTCAACCTGCTGCTGGAGCCGGACACCGACGTGCTCACCCAGGCCGGCGTCATCGTCACCATTTGCGATCCTGCCTGCGGCACAGGGGGCATGCTGGCCGAGGCACAGAATTGGATTCGCGCTCACAACGAGCAGGCAACCGTCAAAGTCTACGGGCAAGACTACAACCCACGTTCCTATGCGGTGGCCGCATCCGACCTGCTGATCAAGGGCCAAAAGGATAGCCGCGTCGAACTCGGCAACACCCTGATCGACGACCGTTTTGAGGACATGCACTGGTTCGACTACCTGCTCGCCAACCCGCCATTCGGCGTGGACTGGAAGGCCGAGAAGAAGGAAATCGACCGCTGGCCCAGTTTCCGTGGCCAAGGGCCGAACGGGCAGATATACCGAGGCAAGCTGCCCCGGATCAACGATGGCGCGCTGCTCTTCCTGCTTCACATGATCAGCAAGTTCGCGGACTACCAATCTGGCAACAAGGATCTGCCGGGTTCGCGAGCCGCCATCGTCTTCAACGGTTCCCCCTTGTTCACCGGTGGCGCCGGCAGCGGCGAAAGCGAGATCCGCCGCTGGATCATCGAACACGACATGCTTGAAGCCATCGTCGCCCTGCCGGAGCAGATGTTCTACAACACCGGCATCGGCACCTTCATCTGGGTGGTCACCAACCGCAAGGCTGGGCACCGCAAGGGCAAGATCCAGCTCATCGACGCCCGCGAGCGCTATACGCCGATGAAGCGCAGCCTCGGCGACAAACGCCGCTACCTGGACCACACCGCGCTTGAGCTTATCACCCGCGAACACGGCTCCATGGAGGAGAGCCAGACCAGCCGCGTCTTCGACAACGCCGATTTCGGCTATCGCCGCATCACCGTGCTGCGCCCGCTGCGCCTGCGCTTCCAGATCACCGAGGACGCCTGCGAACGCTTCCTCAATACCTGCCCCGAGCTGTACGACGCCCTGTTGGCCGTGCAGGACGCACTCGACAGCGAACCGCTGCTGGACTGGAACGAAACCTGGGACGCAGTGCAGCAGATATTCAGAACCCTGCCGGATGATGTCGAAGGCTGGGCCAAGGGCGCCAAAGGCACAGCACAGAAGAAGATCTTCCGCGACTGCTTCACCGTAACGGACCCAGAGGCCGCGCCCGTCATTGCCAAGCGCCACATCAAGTTCACGCTCGATGAGGAAGCCTTGTTCCCTCAGGGGGTACCCCCCCTCGAGGACGAAGCCTTTTACGCCCTTCTGGGTCTGCACGCTGCAGGCAAGGGCAAGCACGTCGAATACGAACCCGACCCGGCGCTGAAGGACTTCGAGAGCATCCCGCTCAAGGAAGACATCGTCAGCTATTTCCAGCGCGAAGTTCAGCCTTATGTGTCGGATGCATGGATCGACCGCGAGACGCTGGACGAGCAGGACGGCGGCATCGGCAAGGTGGGCTACGAGATCAACTTCAACCGCGTGTTCTTCCAGTACCAGCCGCCGAGGCCGCTGGCCGAGATCGATGCCGATCTGGCCAAGGTTGAAAAGCGGATCCTGGGCTTGCTGCGGGAGGTGACGGAGTGATGCCGACAACACCGTTTCCGGCACAACGTCTCAAGTACGCGGCGACCATCAACGACGAGGCACTCTCAGAGTCCTCCGACGCTGATTTTGAATTGGCTTACATCGACATCGGCAACGTTGATTCTCAAGGGCGAGTCCACGACATCGTCAACTATCGCTTCGAAGATGCGCCCAGCCGTGCCCGCCGCGTCGTGCGTGATGGTGATGTCATCATCTCAACCGTACGCACCTACCTTCAGGCTATAGCGCCGGTCGAGAATCCACCGGACAATTTAATCGTCTCGACAGGATTTGCCGTCGTCAGGCCGTCGAACTTGCTCGACCACCGGTTCTGCAAGTATGCCCTTCGGGCAAGCAAGTTTCTGTGGGAGGTAGAGAGCCGATCTACCGGCGTCAGCTATCCGGCTATCAATGCTTCAGATCTCGGCGACATCAAGGTCAGCTTGCCGAAAATCAGTGCTCAGCGACTTATCGCCAACTACCTCGACCGCGAAACCGCCCGCATCGACGGACTGATTGCCGAAAAGGAACGCATGCTGGCGTTACTGGAAGAAAAGCGCGCTGGCCTCATCAGCCGCGTCGTCACCCGCGGCCTCGACCCCAACGCCCCGCTCAAACCCTCCGGCCTAGAGTGGCTAGACGAAGTTCCAGCGCACTGGAATACCTGCCAATTGAAGCGCACCTGGGCTTCATCGGACTATGGGTTGTCGGAAAGCATCAGAGACGAAGGAGAAATTGCAGTCCTCCGTATGAGCTGCATTGTCGATGGTAGGGTTGATGTTTCGAAGTCCGGAATGATTACGGAGGTCGACGGCCACTTGCTGCTCCGGCGAAACGATCTGCTCTTCAACCGAACGAACAGTCTTGATCAGATCGCAAAGGTCGGGCTAGTGGATTTCGACCCAGACGAGCCCTTGACCTTCGCTTCCTATCTGGTTCGTATTCGTACGAATCATCGCGCAACGCCGCAATACTTGGTCGCGCTACTGAATTCGTCATTGTTTCTGGAGTTCGCTCGAAAGAACGCGATTCCGGCGATCGGCCAGGCCAACTTGAGTCCGACGCGATACGGGGAAATTCACATCCCACTGCCGCCAAAGGCCGAACAGGAGGAGATCATCACCTTCCTCGAACGCGATGCCGAGATATCGGCTCCAGTCCGCGAATACATTAGAAGCTCTATCAGCCTCCTGAAGGAGCGCCGCGCCGCACTGATCTCGGCTGCAGTCACCGGGCAGATCCCGTTGGAGGAGATGGCTGGATGAAGCTGAAGAAAATCGCGCTGGCCAACTTTCGAGGCTTCGATCAGATCGACCTCGATTTTGCCGATGATGTGACGGTGATTGCGGGCGTCAACGGTGTGGGAAAATCCGGTGTTTTGAAGGCACTGACGAGCGCGCTATCGCTGGCGCTGCCGAAGTTCACGGTCTCCCGGGAGACTCCTCTCGGCTTGAACGATACCGACGTTCAATCGGGCAAGCCTGGGCTCGCCATGTCGGTGACGCTTGGCCTCGATACGGCAACGGTCATTGTCGATCTGAACCGCGCGGCACCACTGGCTGCCGACAAAACAGAGACGCTGATCAAGCGTCGAGATGAGCTGCGCTTTGCCACACGCGAGACCAAGAAGGGTTCAAAAGAAGAACAGGAGATCAACGACGAAATCAGGCTGATTGAATTCCAGCTTGGTCAGACCTCAGACGTTCCTGCTGTCCGAATTTTGCCCGATGACTCAGCGATTGATGCAGACGACCTGCTTGCTGCCCTAAAGGAGTGCCGTCAGCAGCCATTTGCCGTGTTCTACACCACCTCTCGCTTTCTGTCTCGACTTCCACCGGCACTGCCCAAGACAAAGAAGCTCGACGCAGCAACGGCGTATGACAAGGCGCTCAACCAACTGGAGGTGTCGCTTAACGATTTCGCCAATTGGTATCGGGTTGTTGCATCCGAGGCAACTACGGCGACCAAAGATCGACTTTTCCAGCACCTGCAGCAAGCGATTCAGACATTTCTGCCTGAGGTCTGCGACCTGGAATTGCACGATGCTCGCCCGCCGCGTTTCAGCGTGACAAAGCGTGGCCAACCACTGTTTCTTGAGCAACTCTCTGATGGTGAACGCGGCCTGCTGGCCCTGGTTTTCGACCTCACCCGACGCCTGTCCATTGCCAACCCGGACAGTGACAACCCCATCGCCGACGGTGTGGCACTGGTATTGATCGACGAGATCGAGCTGCACCTGCATCCCAAGTGGCAGCGCGATGTGCTTCAGCGCCTGCGGGAGACCTTCCAATCCTGCCAGTTCGTGGTCACCACCCATTCCCCGTTGGTGCTGGGCGAGGTGCCTGCGCGCTGTGTGCGCTTTCTCGAGTTTGTGGATGGCAAGGTGAGCGTGACCGTACCGACAGAGGCCTATGGCATGGATGCCAACCGCATCCTTCAAGAGCTGATGGGCGCGCTAGTGCGCAACCGACAAGTGGACGGTGAACTGAAAACTCTATTCGAACTGATCGACCAGGAGCGCTTCGACGACGCTCGATCCGTAATCGCGGCCCTCGCAAGCAAGCTAGCAGGGTGTTGATTTAATACGTTTCCCAGTAAGTGCAAGGGTTTTAGATCTGCTATAATGCTTGTTGCATTAACGGTCTGACAATTCCGATGCGCGGCACCGATCATAAACAGAACGCCTTGTTCAGCTACGTGAATATCGAGGAGCGAATTCCTCAGGATCATCCATTGCGGCGGGTGAAGGTGCTGGCCGATCTGGTTCTGCGTGCGATGTCGCCCACTTTCGATTCGCTCTATGCCGAAGGCGGCCGTCCCTCGATTGCCCCGGAGCGGCTGCTGCGCGCGTCGTTGCTGCAATGCCTGTTTTCGATTCGCTCGGAGCGCGTACTGGTCGAGCATATCGACTTCAACATGATGTATCGCTGGTTCGTGGGCCTGACGCTGGACGAGGCGGTGTGGGATCACTCGACGTTCTCGGCCAATCGCGAGCGCTTGCTCAAGGAAAGCGTGATGCGCGAGTTCTTCGGTGGCGTGGTGGCGATTGCCGAGTGGGCCGATCTGGTCTCGGACGAGCACTTCAGCGTCGACGGCTCGCTGCTGCGGGCGTGGGCTTCGCACAAGAGCCTGGCCGCACGCGACGGTTCGGACGAGCCCCCGGGGCCGGATCAGGGACGCAACCCCGAGGTGGACTTCCGGGGGCAGAAACGTTCGAACGCGACGCACGTCTCGCGCACCGACCCGGACGCCTTGCTCGCCAGCAAGGGCGGCGCAGGCGCCTACCTGAGCTTCACAACCCATGCGCTGGCGGAGAACCGCAACGGGCTGATCGTCGATGTGCACACCACCCAGGCTACCGGCACTGCCGAGCGCGAGGCCGCGCTGGTGATGGTCAAGCGCACCGTGAAGCCGGCCGACGCGACGCATCAGCCGACGTTGGCGGCCGACCGGGGTTACGACACGGCCGAGTTCATCGCTGCGCTCACGCCGCTGGGCGTGCTGGCGCACGTTGCCGCCAAGACCAAGGGCAGCGCCGTGCCCGTGGCGGTCAAGGCTACCGAAGGCTATGCGGTGAGCCTGCGTCGTCGCAAGATGATCGAAGAGGCGTTTGGCTGGGCCAAGGACATCGGCACGCTGCGCCGCCTGATGGCGCGCGGGCTGGACACGATTCGCGCGCATGCGCTGCTCAATTTCGCCGCCTACAACCTGACGCGGCTGGGTAATTTGCTGGCGCCGTAACCCGATGGCGCTATCGCGCCACTTGCGTTGCGGCATTTGACGGTTGAATACGGTGTCTTTGCAGCGACGGGAGCGCTGCTCGATTGCGGTTGCACAATCGGCTGGGAAAACGGCTGGAATCGTCATCAGGGCGGCTCGGGTCGGCTCTTTTCTGCGTCGATTTTTTTCCAGGCGGCTGGGAACCGAAGGTGAAGCGAGAATTTTCAACACCCTGCTAGGCGAGGATGAGCCCGAACTGACCCGTGCCAGCTCACTGATCCGTTTTCTGGAGGGAGCCGAATAGATGCGGACAATCCGGAAAGGGCCAGAACCCGCCACTTTGACCCAACATCGCAAGCAGCCGCATGCCGACTACAACAACTACGCGGACAAGGCGGCCCTGCGGCAAGCCTTGGTGAATGAGCAGCGCGGCGTGTGCTGCTACTGCCAGTCTCGTATTCGGGCCACGGCCGAGGACATGAAGATCGAACACTGGCAATGCCAGACCGACTACCCAGAGCGGCAGCTCGATTTTGGCAATCTGCACGGCGTGTGCAAAGGAAACGAGGGACAGCCCATCGACAGGCAACACTGTGATACCCATAAGGGCAACAGAGACCTGTGCTTCAGCGTATGTGATCCAGCCCACCCGATCGAGCGCAAGATTCGCTTCTTGGGCAATGGGGAGATCACATCGGACGATGAGGCGGTAAGAACGGCGATTAATGAGGTACTCAATCTCAACTTGAGCCGGCTTACGGAGAACCGAAAATACGCTTTGACCGGTTTCCTTCAAGGCCTTGGAAACGCAAAGCTTGATCATGCGAGAGAGCTTCCGAAGTGGGATGGCTCTTTGGGCAGCGAGCTGCCTCCCTTCTCGCAAATCGTTGCCCACTATCTGCTGAAGAAGCTGAAGAGATTGCCCGCATGAAGCGCACCAGTGAAGCTGCTTTTGAAACCGCCATCGAGGCGGTCTTGCTGGGCGAGGGCTACACGCGGGTCGATACCAAAGGCTTTGACCGCGAGCGCGCGATCTTCCCCAGCGAAGCACTGGCCTTCATCCGCGCCACCCAGGGCAAGGTGTGGGAGAAGCTGGAGGCATTGCACGGCGAACAGACCGGCGCCCGCGTGCTGGAATCGCTGTGCAAGTGGCTGGATACCCATGGCGCGCTGGCGACTCTGCGCCACGGCTTCAAATGCTTCGGGCGCACGCTGCGGATTGCCTTCTTCCGCCCCGCCCACGGCTTGAACCCGGAACTGGAGGCGCGCTACCAGGCCAATCGGCTGGGACTGACCCGCCAGTTGCACTTCAGCCCGAAGTCGGAAAAGTCGCTCGATGTGGTGCTGTCGGTCAACGGCATTCCGGTGGTGACGCTGGAGCTGAAGAATCCCCTGAGTGGCCAGACGGCAGCCAATGCCATCCACCAGTACCGCCACGACCGCGACCCGCGCGAACCGATCTTCGTGTTCACCAAGCGCAGTCTGGTGCACTTTGCGGTGGACACCGAGGAGGCCCACATGGCCACGCGCCTGGCGGGTTCGTCCACCTATTTCCTGCCCTTCAATCGGGGCATGGACGGCGGCGCCGGCAACCCGCCCGATCGCGAGGGACGCAACTACAAGACCGCCTACCTGTGGGAAGAGGTGCTGCAGCGCGACAGCCTGCTCGACCTGCTCGCCCGCTTCCTGCATCTGGATGTGGAAGAGAAGACGACCGACGAAGGCAAGAAGGTACGCAAGGAGAGCCTGATCTTCCCTCGCTACCACCAGTTGCAGGCGGTGCGCCGGATGGTGGCGTCCGCCGTGAGCGAGGGCGTGGGTCATAACTACCTGGTCGAGCACTCGGCCGGCAGCGGCAAGAGCAACACTATTGCCTGGCTGGCGCATCGGCTGTCCAGCCTGCACAACGAACGCGACGAACGGCTGTTCGACAGCGTGGTGGTCATCACCGATCGCGTGGTGCTCGATCGCCAGCTGCAGAACACCATCTACCAGTTCGATCACCGCCAGGGCGTGGTGCAGAAGATTGACGAGGATTCGCGCCAGTTGGCCGAGGCGCTGGAAGCGGGCGTGCCGATCATCATCACCACGCTGCAGAAATTCCCCTTCGTGTCGGGGCAGCTGGCCAAGCTGAACGAGGAGCGCGGCGAGGGCGGCAAGAGCCATCTGCCCACGCGCAGGTACGCGGTGATCATCGACGAAGCGCACAGTTCGCAATCAGGCGAGACGGCCACGGAATTGAAGGGCGTGCTGGGCGGAGCCGAGTTGCGCAAGAAGGCGCAAGAGATGGCTGAGGAGGAAGGCGAAGTCGAGTTGGAGCGCCTGTTCCGTTCCATGGCCAAGCGCGGCCGGCAGCCGAACATGAGCTTCTTCGCCTTCACCGCCACGCCCAAGCACAAGACGCTGGCGATTTTCGGCCGGAACGGCGAACCCTTCCACCGCTACACCATGCGCCAGGCGATCGAGGAAGGTTTCATTGAGGATGTGCTCAAGAACTACGTCACCTACAAAACCTACTACAAGCTGATCAAGAAAGCCGAGGGCGACCCCAACGTCGAGCGTAAGAAGGCCGCCAAGGCGCTGGCCCGCTTCATGCGCCTGCACCCTCACAACATCGGACAGAGAACCGAGGTGATGGTGGAACACTTCCAGCACTTCACCCTCCACAAGATCGGCGGCCATGCAAAAGCGATGGTGGTGACCGGCTCGCGGCTCGAGGCCGTGCGTTACAAGCAGGAGTTCGATCGCTACATCAAAGAGAAGGGTTACCCCATCAAGAGCCTAGTCGCCTTCTCGGGTGCTGTAGAGGACGACAAGATTCCGGGGAAGACATACACGGAAGTCGACATGAACTCGGGCCTGAAGGAGAAAGACCTTCCTGAGACCTTCGGCAAGCCCGACTTCCGCGTGCTGCTAGTGGCAGAGAAATACCAAACCGGATTCGATCAACCGCTGCTGCATACGATGTACGTGGACAAGCGGCTATCGGGCATCCAGGCGGTGCAGACCCTGTCTCGCTTGAATCGCACGCATCCGCTCAAGGACGACACCTTCGTACTCGACTTCGTCAATGACCCGAAGGAGATCCAGGAAGCTTTTCGGCAGTACTACGAGGGTTCGGTGATGGGCGAAGATGTCGACCCGGACCGCCTGTATGAGGTCAAGGCCGAACTCGACGCTTCCGGCATCTACCTGCAGGCAGAGATCGACGCGTTCTCGCAGGTCTTTTTCGCACCCAAACGCAGGCAGAGCCCGGGCGACCACAAGTCCATGAACGCGCTGCTCGACAAGGCGGTTGAGCGCTTCAAGCAGTTGCAGGCCGGCGAGGAGGAAGAGGCCGAGCTCTGGCGTGGCAAGCTGCAGGCCTTCCGTAATCTCTATGGTTTCCTGAGCCAGGTCATTCCCTACCAGGACAGCGATCTGGAGAAGCTGTTCACCTACCTGCGTTATCTGGCGCTGAAGCTCCCCAAGCGCAAGAGCGGGCCTGGGTACCAGTTCGACGAAGAGGTCGAACTCGGCTACTACCGCCTTCAAAAGATCAGCGAGGGATCCATCAGCCTGAACCAGGGCTACGCCAAGCCGCTCGACGGACCCCGCGAAGTCGGGTCGGGGATGGTGCGCGAGGACCACGTGTCCCTGTCGCGCCTGATCGACATCATCAATCAACGTTTTGGAGGGGAGTTGAACGACGCCGATCAGCTCTTCTTCGATCAGATCGCCGAGGCCGCAAGCCAGAACGAGTCGTTGCAACGTGCAGCAGAAGTGAATTCGCTCGACAAGTTCCAGTTGGTCTTCCGCCAGGTACTTGAGTCCCTGTTCATCGAGCGCATGGAACTCAACGACGAGCTTTTTGCCGACTACATGACCAAGCCAGACCTTCAGGAAGTGGTCTCAAGGTGGCTCGGTGCTCAGGTCTACGATCAACTCAATCGAGAGCACCGGAAACGAATCTGAAGCGATAGACACGTGCTGCCAGCAACGGACTAGCGCTTTGGCAGCACGCCAGCTTGAAGCGCGCTCTTCGGTACGCAAGCAGTACAAACACCAGCTTCAGACACGTATGTTCAGCTTCGCTAAGCTACTGATTCTTACATATCTTCAGTATGCTTGATCTATGCTCAACTTCCCTTCAATATCAATAACATATTGATTTAAAAGGAAACTCATAATCCTTTGGTTGCGGGTTCGAATCCCGCAGGGCCCACCAGCAGAATCAAGCACTTGCGCCGTAAGCGCTCCACGAACCCCATCCTTACGTAGCCCTGGGTGAGCCCGCATGCTTCGGCTTCCGTTTTCCGGGGAGCACGAGCATGTCGGAGCGCAGCACGTTTTGGTTGTCGCACCTGTCGGCGATCGAGGCCGCCCGAGTTCGACAGTTACGCTCGCAAGTGCTTGTGTTTTCTGGAGCACACTTTCAAAAATGCCACTACAACAGCGCCAATTGCTCCGGCGCCGCTGGTTTTCCTATCCCCAGTGCATGGTAAGCGCTCCACGAACCCCATCCTTCCGGGGCTCGCTACGCTGTGATCAACTGCTCAGCCTTGAGACTCC
>NZ_MBFM01000003.1:0-7102 GCF_001696715.1 Thauera phenolivorans
TCATCGAGCTGCTCGAACCCTTCCACGAAGCGCAGTGCGCTGGCGCCACGCAGGAGGTCATCTCGGAGCACACCTGGAACGACCTTCGGTTGGTGGTTGCGCACGATCCCGCGACGGCCGCAACCAAGACCGAGCAGCGCAATGAGCGTGTCGACGCGCTGATCCGCCAGGCGGACCAATGGTCGGGCAAGCTCACCGAGCAGGATGAAGGCGTGAAGCACCGAGGGCGCAAGCTCTCGGACAGCGGCGCCAAGGCGCGCTTCTACCACGCGGTCAGCGAAGCGCACCTGTCGCGCATCCTCAAGGTGGATCTGGGTGAGGAACTCTTCAGCTACCACATCGACGACAAGGCGAAGCGTCTTGCCGAAATGATGGACGGCAAGCTGCTGCTGGTGACCAACGCCGAGGGGCTCAGAGCCTGTGATCTTTTCGGCCACCCGCGCCGAAGGGGGCGCGAGTGGGCTTGTGACCGCTGTGGCGGGCAGATGATCTGTTCAGCATGAGTGCGCTCGCTCTTTCTGGTTTTTCGGGTGGTTTTTTCGCGATTCCCTACGTCAAGCCCCGATTCCGGACACGGCAGACGCACCTTTCCCGAGGGCGAGCATCTCCGGCGCCAGGCTGGCCATCCGCATCAGGTTGTGGGCCAAGGCAAAGAACAGGACCACGCACTTGACCTTGGCCAGGCCGCGCACGCGGAATTGCTGGAGCCCCCGGTTGCGGCTGTGGGCATTGACGCACTCGGCGCTCGCGGCCCGGTTCTTGTAGATCGCCTTGGCCTCCTCGGTGCCCATGCGCGCTCGCCATGCTGCAACAGCGGCGCTGTCACCGGGCTTGGGCTCGTGCGGATCCACTGCCTTGTCCTTCGCGGCCGGCACCGGTCCATACACCGTGGTGTGCGCGCTCGCTTGTTCGACCTGCTGGTGACCCACAAAGCCG
The DNA here is from genome assembly GCF_001696715.1 of Thauera phenolivorans. Lineage (GTDB taxonomy): Bacteria > Pseudomonadota > Gammaproteobacteria > Burkholderiales > Rhodocyclaceae > Thauera > Thauera phenolivorans. Next base: position 937 of record NZ_MBFM01000003.1, read on the forward strand.
CCATCGACCAACCAGGCCTCGGGCGCCTGGCCGCAACGCTCACGCACCTGCTCGATCATCGGCACCATCTGACCCTGGTCACTTCCCGCCGTGGCCACCTCGACGCCCACGATCACCAACGAGTCAACGTCGCTGGCCAACTGCGGGTTGTACGCGGGCCGAAACCCGCCGTCGCCCATCTTCATGACCGTCGCCTCGGCATCGGTCGTCGAGGCGCGCGCCTGATCGGCTGCCTTGCCCTGGCGGCGCTTGATCGCTTCGAGTTCGGGCAAGCGCGCCAGCGCCTCGGCCACCCGGGCCTCGCGCTCGCGGGCCGCACGCAGCCGTGCCGCCTGACGAGCCCGATCGGCCTTGCCCGGGTCGGCTTCGAGCTCGGCCTTGAGCTGCGCAACCCGCTCGCGGGCCGCCTCCAGGTAGCCCGCGAGCTTGTCCTCGCGCCGAAACGATCCCGCCCCCGCACTGGCCCGCACCCGCATGCCGTCATGCGCCACCTGGCGCAACTTCACCACCCCGGCGGCAATGAGCGTTGCAACATTGGCGCTGAGCAACTCGTCGAGCGCCTCGCCGTGATCCTTCCGGAAGTCCGACAGCGTGTGGTAATTGACCTGCACCCCGCCGCACAGCCAGCGGTACGCATCGTGCGCATCGGTCAGGCGCGCCACCTCGCGCGCACTGCCCACCCCGTCGAGCGTCGCGTAAAGCCACAGCGACAACAGGATCTCCGGCGCGATCGCCGCCCGACCAACCCCGCCCTCACGCACCCGGATCCGCTCATAGAAGCGCCCCAGATCCTGCCCGGCCACATACGACCACACCAGCCGCGCCCGATGACCTTCCGGCAGCAGCGACTCGAGGTCGCTGGCGCGAAATTCCATCTGGGTGCGGTTGGGCAGAACCACGCGGGCGCGAGCAGTCATGACTGGGTTACCGGATGGTGGCTGGAATGCAAGAATTATACCGAGAGCATTTGCGGGATATTTTCACAGACTCTCACCGCGCAGAACGTGATTCAGCGCTACAAGTCGCTCGCCGACATCGAGCGCGGCTTCAAGGTGCTCAAGTCCGAGATCGAGATCGGTCCGGTGTATCACCGCCTGCCCGAGCGGATTCGCGCGCACGCGTCGATCTGCTTCATGGCGCTGATCCTGCACCGCGTGATGCGTAGCCGACTGAAGGTGGCAGATGCGGGCTACACGCCCGAGCGGGCGCTCGAGCAACTACAGCGCATCCAGCATCACCGGGTGCGCCTGAACGGCGGCGAGCCGGTGGCGGGGGTGTCGACGCTCAGCACGGAGCAAAGCGAGGTGCTTCATGCATTGGGGATAGGAAAACCAGCGGCGCCGGAGCAGTTGGCGCTGCTGTAGTGGCATTTTTGAAAGTGCGCTCTAGCAAAAACAAGCACTTGCGAGCGTAACTGTCGAACTCGGGGGCGCCGGGCGGCAGATGGGCGATCGTCGCGTAGCCACAGGTCGTGTCGGCCAGGGCGACGACACTGGCCGCGTGCAGGAACTCGTTGGGGGCGAAGTGGAGCTTCCTGACCGGCATCCGGCTCTTCAGCGAGCCCTCTTCCAATTCCAGCATCTCCAGACCGAGAGCCCCGGGCAGATACTCCTGCCCCATCTCGTTGAACTCTCCGATGGAAACATCATCACGTAGTTTCTTCACGACCCCCTCGCCTCCTGGTTCGTCGACCGGCCCGTACCGATCGCACGACGTAAAAAAAGCCCCATGAAACAGGGGCTTGGTTTCAACCGTGGCGGAGGCGGTGAGATTCGAACTCACGAGGGGCGCAAACCCCTGACGGTTTTCAAGACCGTTGCATTCAACCGCTCTGCCACGCCTCCGCAAGGTCGCGGATTATAGCACCGAGTCCGCCACCGCATCCCGCCCCGCCCCCGGGGCGCCAGGCGCAGCGCCGGCCAGCGCCAATGCACACATGGGGCCGCAGCCGAAGGAGAGGGTGCTGCCGTCGCGGCGGCGGATGTCGAAGCGGCCGGGCTCGGGAAAGCGCGCCGGGTCGCGGTCGGCCGAGCAGGTTGCGGGAGATCTCGTGTCCGGCGAAGAGCAGCATCGCGCACCGGGCGAGCAGCCCGGCGCCCTGGAAGAAGTCCGCGTGCCAGTGCAGCGGCCCGGCCTCACGCAGCGCGCGGTAGACGGGGTCGGGATCGCGCACGAAGGCCGCGTCGAAGGGTTCGGGCGCAGCCTGGGCTGGCGCGTCCATCAGCCCTCGTGCCCCTCGACGCGCATGTCGAGGCGTTCGAGCAGGCTGCGGTCGCGGCCGGTCCGCGGGTTGGAGGTGGTCAGCAGGTGGTCGCCGTAGAACATCGAGTTGGCGCCGGCCATGAAGCACAGCACCTGCAGCGCCTCGTCCATCTGCTCGCGCCCGGCCGATAGCCGCACGTAGCTGCGCGGCATGGTGATGCGCGCCACCGCGATCGTGCGCACGAACTCGAAGGGGTCGATCGGCGCCACGCCCTCGAGCGGCGTCCCCGGGATCGGCACCAGGTTGTTGATCGGCACCGACTCCGGACAGGGGTCGAGGTTGGCGAGCTGGGCGATGAGTCCGGCGCGGTGGGCGCGCGTCTCGCCCATGCCGAGGATGCCGCCGCTGCAGACGTTGATGCCGGCCGAACGCACGTTCTGCAGGGTGTCGAGCCGGTCCTGGTAGGTGCGCGTACCGACGACCTTGCCGTAGTACTCGGGCGCGGTGTCGAGATTGTGGTTGTAGTAGTCGAGGCCGGCGTCCTTCAGGCTGGCCGCCTGGTCGGCGTCGAGCATGCCGAGGGTCATGCAGGTCTCGAGGCCGAGCGCCTTCACCTCGCGCACCATGGCCGATACTCGCTCCATGTCGCGCGCCTTCGGCGAGCGCCATGCCGCGCCCATGCAGAAGCGGCTCGCGCCCTGCGCCTTCGCCGCCCGCGCGGCCTCCAGCACCTCCTCCACCGGCATCAGCTTCTCGGCCTTCAAGCCGGTGTCGAAGTGGGCCGACTGCGAGCAATAGCCGCAGTCCTCGGCGCAGCCGCCGGTCTTGATCGACAGCAAAGTGGATAGCTGGATCTCGCTCGGATCGAAGTGATCACGATGCACCTGCTGCGCGCGGAACACCAGCTCCATGAAGGGCAGTGCGTACAAGGCCTCGACCGCCTCCACCGTCCATGGTCCGCTGGCGGTGATGGAAGGGGTGGACGTGACGGTGCGGCGCAGCGCATCGGGCGAGAGGGTGGCGAGAGTGCTCATTCGTTCTCCAGGTCGGATATCCGGGTTGAGTTGAAGAGGGTGTGCAGCGCGGGCACGTTGAGGTAGGGCGCGGGCTCCGGCAGGCGCGGCACGAGGCCGGGACAGGGCGCGCTGCCGAGGCCGCGCCCGAGAGCGTCGAGATTCTGCGCGACATGGGGCAGCCGCAGGTCGATCGTGTTGCCCCCCCAGCCGCACAGGCGCAGGCCGCTGGCGCGAATCGTCTCGGCGGTGAGCTGCGCATGATTGATGCAGCAGAGCCGAAGGCCGACCACCAGCAACACCGGCAGGCCGAGTGCGAACGCAAGGGCGGCGCTGTCCCAGTCGTCGCGCAGCGGGGGCGCCGCATGTGCACGCTGCATCTGCGTGCAGGAATGCCAGACGTGGGCGAGGCTGCGCGCCTGCCACGCCCGGTTGGGATCGGACGGCACGACAGTCGGGGGCGAATGCGTCACTTGCTGATTTTGTATTAATAATTACGGAGAGGTGGCGCGGTATTGTTCCAGCCCGCCAGCGAAATGTGAACCCTCCCATCACCCCGTCTGCGCTGCTGCGACGTCCCCATTCGCGGCAACGCCCCGTCTGCTCAGCCCGCTTCGAACAGCGCGATCGACTCCACATGCGAGGTCTGCGGGAACATGTTGGCGATGCCGGCGCCGCGCAGCACGTAGCCCTTTTCATGCACCAGCACCGCCGCGTCGCGCGCCAGCGTCGCCGGATTGCACGACACATAGACGATGCGCGCCGGCCGCTGCTGCGGCGAGATCGCCTTCACCACCGCGATCGCGCCTTCGCGCGGCGGGTCGATCAGCATCTTGTCGAGGCGACCCAGCGCCGTGAGGCTGTCCTCGGTGCTGTCGAACAGGTTGGCCACATGGAATTCGCTGTTCGCCGCGAGGCGGTTGGCGCGCGCGTTCTCAGCCGCTCGCGCGACCAGCGCCTCGCTGCCCTCGACGCCGATCACGGTGGCGCCGCGGCGCGCGATCGGCAGGCTGAAATTGCCCAGCCCGCAGAACAGGTCGGCAATGCGCTCTCCGGGCTGCGGGTCGAGCAGTTGCATCGCGCGTCGGATCAGCAGCCGGTTGATGTCGACGTTGACCTGGGTGAAGTCGGTCGGCCGGAAGTCCAGACGGACATCGAACTCGGGCAGGAAGTAGGCCAGCCCCGGGCCGTCCTTCGGATGCAGCGGCGCCGCGCTGTCCGGTCCGCCGGGCTGGGCCCATGCCTGGATCCCGTGCGCGTCGGCGAAGGCTGCCAGCCTCGCCTCGTCCTCCGCGCTGAAGGGCAGCAAGTGACGGAAGACGAAGGCGGTCCCTGTATCGCTCACCGCGATCTCGATCTGCGGCACGCGGTCGGCGATCGACAGGCTCGCGATCAGGCGGTGCAACTCGGGCACCAAGGCCGAGATCCGCGGCGGCAGCACCGGGCAGGCGCGCATGTCGGCGATGTAGCTCGAGCGCTTCTGGTGGAAGCCGATCAGCACCCCGCCCTTGCTCGGCACCACCCGCACGCTCAGCCGCGCGCGGTAGCGATAGCCCCACGAAGAGCCATGGATCGCCGGGTAGATGATCTGCGGCGCGAGCCTGCCGATATGCCAGAAGGCGTCTTCCAGGATGCGCTGCTTGGCCGCCCCCTGAGCCACCGGATCGAGGTGCTGCATCGAGCAGCCACCGCAGCTGCCGAAGTGCGCGCAGCGCGGTACCACCCGCTGCGAGCTCGCCTTGAGCACGCGCACGGTTTCCGCCTGCGCATAGCGCGGACGCTCGCGCAGCACCGCGTACTCCACCTTCTCGCCGGGCAGCGCGCCCTCGATGAAGACGGCCTTGCCGTCGACATGGCTGATGCCGCGACCCTCGTGGTCGAGCGACTCGATGACTGCAAAGGGCATGGCGGCTACCGGACGGAGAAACTGCGCGATTCTACCCCCTCGGCGTTCGGTGCCTACCTATAATCCCGCCATGAATTCCGCACCCTCGCTCGCCCTGCTCGGCGGCCTTTCACCGCAGCGCTTCCTCGCCGAATACTGGCAGAAGAAACCCCTCCTCGTGCGCCAGGCCGTCCCCGGCTTCGCCGGCCTGCTCGACCACGACGCACTCTTCGAACTCGCCTGCGATCCCGACGTCGAGTCGCGCTGGATCCGCTACGCGGCCGACACCCCCGGCACCGACTGGAAGGTCGAGCACGGCCCGCAGAAGCGCGCCCGCCTGCGCGGCAAGCGCCGCCCGTGGACCGTGCTGGTGCAGGGCCTCAACCTGCACCTGGCGGCAGCCGACGCGCTGCTGCACCGCTTCGACTTCATCCCCCAGGCCAGGCTCGACGACCTCATGGTCAGCTACGCGGTCGATGGCGGGGGCGTCGGCCCGCACTTCGACAACTATGATGTCTTCCTGCTGCAGGGGGCGGGACGGCGGCGCTGGCAGATCGCCGACCAGACCGACCGCAGCCTGGTCGAGGGCGCCCCGCTGCGCATCCTGCAGAACTTCCAGCCCACCGAGGAGTTGCTCCTCGAACCCGGGGACATGCTCTACCTGCCGCCGCACTGGGCGCACAACGGGATCGCGGTGGGCGAATGCACGACCTACTCGATCGGCTTCCGCTCGCCGACCGCGCAGGAACTCGGCGCCGAGTTCCTCGCCTGGTTGCAGGAGCGGCTGTGCCTGGCGGGCATCTATGCCGACCCCGACCTCGAGCTGCAGGACAACTCGGCCGAAATCGGCCCGCGCATGATCGATCAGATCGAGCGCATGCTCGCCGGCATCCGCTGGAGCCGGCAGGACGTGGCCGAATTCGTCGGCGACTATCTCACCGAACCCAAGCCGCATGTGTTCTTCCATCCACCCGAGCCGGCGATGAAGCCGAAGGCCTTCGCACGCGCTGTGGCCCGGGCTGGCTATGCGCTCGATTCCCGCACTCAGCTGCTGTTCTCCGAGGC
>NZ_MBFM01000003.1:7112-14361 GCF_001696715.1 Thauera phenolivorans
ACCCCTCCTCGTGCGCCAGGCCGTCCCCGGCTTCGCCGGCCTGCTCGACCACGACGCACTCTTCGAACTCGCCTGCGATCCCGACGTCGAGTCGCGCTGGATCCGCTACGCGGCCGACACCCCCGGCACCGACTGGAAGGTCGAGCACGGCCCGCAGAAGCGCGCCCGCCTGCGCGGCAAGCGCCGCCCGTGGACCGTGCTGGTGCAGGGCCTCAACCTGCACCTGGCGGCAGCCGACGCGCTGCTGCACCGCTTCGACTTCATCCCCCAGGCCAGGCTCGACGACCTCATGGTCAGCTACGCGGTCGATGGCGGGGGCGTCGGCCCGCACTTCGACAACTATGATGTCTTCCTGCTGCAGGGGGCGGGACGGCGGCGCTGGCAGATCGCCGACCAGACCGACCGCAGCCTGGTCGAGGGCGCCCCGCTGCGCATCCTGCAGAACTTCCAGCCCACCGAGGAGTTGCTCCTCGAACCCGGGGACATGCTCTACCTGCCGCCGCACTGGGCGCACAACGGGATCGCGGTGGGCGAATGCACGACCTACTCGATCGGCTTCCGCTCGCCGACCGCGCAGGAACTCGGCGCCGAGTTCCTCGCCTGGTTGCAGGAGCGGCTGTGCCTGGCGGGCATCTATGCCGACCCCGACCTCGAGCTGCAGGACAACTCGGCCGAAATCGGCCCGCGCATGATCGATCAGATCGAGCGCATGCTCGCCGGCATCCGCTGGAGCCGGCAGGACGTGGCCGAATTCGTCGGCGACTATCTCACCGAACCCAAGCCGCATGTGTTCTTCCATCCACCCGAGCCGGCGATGAAGCCGAAGGCCTTCGCACGCGCTGTGGCCCGGGCTGGCTATGCGCTCGATTCCCGCACTCAGCTGCTGTTCTCCGAGGCGGGCTTTCACCTCAACGGGGAGGCGATCGAGCTGCCGGCGGCACTGCGGGAGACGATTGCCGAACTCGCCCATCGCCGTCGGCTACCGCCGACCGAGGCCGGACCGGCGCTCACGGAAATGCTCTACCAGTGGTACTGCGACGGCTTCGGCGCGCCCGCCTGAGGGGCGAATCGAGGAACTTTGGCAGGACGGGCCGTCAATCCGCCATCCCTGTCGATCGGCGCCGGTGGCTTTTGAAACAATTTGCATTCCGCGCGGGCCTGTATATCCCTTGTGCGGCATGGGATTGCGGGGCATCAGCGTGACTTGCGCAGTGCACCAAAAGGCTTGCAAGGGTCAAATCCATGCGTGCTAGAATCTTTGCAGGTTCGGCATCACCGACGTCCCGTCCGGACATGGCCGACCACTGCTGCCCCGTAACTGCAAAGGAAACACAAAATGAAGAATTCTCTCCTCGTCGCCGCCCTCGTCGCTCTCGCCGTGACCGCCTGCGGCAAGAAAGAAGAGGCTGTCGCTCCGGCCCCGACCGTCCAGGAACAGGTTGAGGACGCCGCGGACAAGGCTGCGGACGCCGCGAAGGAAGCTGCGGACCAGGCTGCCGACGCCGCCAAGGACGCCGCTGCCGCCGCCGAAGATACCGCGCAGGACGCCAAGGAAGCCGCCGCGGACGCCGCCGAGAGCGCCAAGGAAGCCACTGCCGACGCGGCCGACAGCGCCCGGCAGACCGGCGCCGCCGCCGTCGAGGAAGTGAAGGAAACCGCCTCGGAAGCCCAGCAGGCTGCCGCTGACGCAGCCCAAGCCGCCAAGGACGCCGCCGCCAATGCGGTCGAAGCCGCCAAGGACGCCGCGGAGTAATTCGTCCGTTCGAGTCGCAAGAAAGCCGGCCTCCGGGCCGGCTTTCTTGCGTTTACGCGGGCAGCCGATGCTGCCCTGCCCAACCGCCCGATGCTGCGGGCGGCCGGCAGTGACTCAGCGCAGTTCCTCGTGCAGCAGCCCGAGGATGCGGCGCGCGGTCGGCGATCCATCGACGCCGCCCTCGCGGGTGAGCACCGTGACCGAGGACAAGTCGCCCTCGCCCGCCACGCGCAGCCGGTACTCGCTGCCGGCCTCGACCGGCTTCTCATCGTCGCTGCGCCAGAAAGCGAGCTTGGACAGGAAGCCGCCGCCCGAACTGGCCGATTCGGCCTCGGGGTCGACGTAGCGCACAAAGTACAGGCCTTCATTGCGGTCGCGATCCTGCACGGTAAAGCCGATGCGATCCAGCGCGAGGCCGATGCGACGCCATGCGCGGTCGAAGGGCTCCTCCATGTTCAGACCAACCTGGCCACCGGCCAGGGTGGTGATGCTGGCACGCTCGGCCGCCGGCGCCTCGGTCAGCGCTACCGCGGCACGCGACTCCTCCGCGCCGAGGCTGATCATCAGCCGGCGCAGCATCTCCGCCTCGAGTTCGGGGTCGGCTGGACGCGGCTGCCAGACCGTGGAGTCCTTCGCCTCGTTCGGATAGATCTCCATCATGCCGCGATGGCTGACATAGACCTCGACCGTGCCCGGCTCCGCCCCCTGCTCGATGCGAGTGCGGAACTTGTCGCGCTCTGGCGTGGAGAACAGGCCGTCGAGCACCTTGCCGAGCGCGGAGCGCACGAAGTCCTGCGGGATCTTCGCGCGGTCCTCGGCCCAGTCGGTCTCCATGACGCCGATCTGCGGGCTGTCGATGTTGAGGATGAAGCCCATCTCGAGCCAGAAATCCTTGATCTTCGGCCACAGCTCCTCGGGCGTGCCCGGAACGACCAGCCAGCGCTGGGAGCCGGCCCGCTCGACGCGCATGCTCTCGGGCACGACGAGCACCTCGGCGCTCGTCGCCGCGGTGCTGGGCAAGGCGGCGCGGTCGGCGGTGTAGGCCGAATAGGTCGCGGTACCACGCGGGGCGACGTCGGGCACGGCGAACCGATCGTCGCGCGTGGGCGCGGTCAGGTCGGGCGGAATCTCGAGCGGCGCGACCTTGCGTGCGCTCTTGTAGTCGATCTTCTTGGACTCGACCAGCGACCCCGAGCAGCCGGCGAGCGCAAGCGAAAGCGCGAGCGACAGCACGACGGGGGAGGCGGAAGTGCGCATGAAACGATGAGTCATGGGGTTTCCGGTTTGGAGAGTTGGAATCAGACCTCGATGCCGGCCTTGCGCATCGCCGCCACCACGCGCGGCTGGAGCGCCTCCGACAGCGGCGTCAGCGGCAGGCGGATGCCGTAGCCGATCAGGCCCATGCGAGCCACCGCCCATTTCACCGGGATCGGATTGGCCTCGCAGAAGAGGTCACGGTGCAGGCCGACGAGGGTCGCGTTGATCGCGCGCAGGCGGCGCGCATCGAAGGCGGCAGCGGCAGAGCACATCTCGTGGATCGCACGCGGGGCGACGTTGGCGGTCACCGAGATCACGCCATGGCCGCCGAGCATAAGGAAGGCGGCGGAGCTCATGTCGTCGCCGCTGTAGAGGGCGAAGTCGGCGGGCGCGCGCTCGATCAGATCGCAGGCGCGGTCGAGGTTGCCGGTAGCATCCTTGAGGCCGACGACGTTGGGGATCTCGGCCAGCCGCAGCGCGGTATCGTTGGCGAGGTCGGCCACCGTCCGCCCCGGCACGTTGTAGAGGATCAGCGGCAGTTCGACCGCTTCCGCGATGGTGCGGAAGTGGCGGTACAGCCCTTCCTGGGTGGGCCGGTTGTAGTAGGGCACGACCGACAGATGGGCTGCGGCGCCGGCTTCCGCGGCGAAGCGCGCGAGCTCGATCGCCTCGGCAGTGGCGTTGGCACCGGTGCCGGCAATCACCGGCACGCGACCGGCCGCGTGCTCCACCGTCACCCGGATCAGCTCGCAGTGCTCCTCGACATCGACCGTGGGCGACTCGCCGGTCGTGCCGACGACGACGATGCCGTCCGTACCTTCGCCGATGTGCCAGTCGATCAGGCTGCGCAGGCGGGGGAAATCGAGGCTCCCATCGTCGTTCATGGGGGTGACGATGGCGACTAACGAACCGGTAATCATGACTGTGGCCGAAACGTGAAAATCACGATTCTACCCGAACCCCGAAACTCGGCGAGTGCCGGGCGGATTTTCCTGCAGGCCCGGCGCCGGCCGCTCAGAGGTCGGCGAGCGCCTTGATGTGGCTCACCGCGGAACGCGCGAGCGAGGACAGCGAATATCCGCCCTCGAGCAGCGACACGATGCGCTTGTGCCCACAATCCTCGGCCACCGCCTTGATCTGCTCGGTGACCCAGATGTAATCGGCCTCGAGCAGACCGAGCGAGCCCATGTCGTCCTCGTAGTGGGCGTCGAAGCCGGCACAGATGATGATCATCTGCGGGTTGTGGCTGCGCAGGGTGGGCACCCAGATGTCGCTGACGATCTGGCGGAAGGCGTCGCCCCGGGTGCCGGCCGGCACCGGCACGTTGCACATGTGGGCGGGCGGCCGCTCGGTGCCGCAATATGGATAGAAGGGATGCTGGAAGATGCTCACCATCATCACCCGCGGGTCGTCGCGGAAGCAGTCCTCCGTGCCGTTGCCGTGATGGACGTCGAAATCGACGATCGCGACCCGCTCCAGCCCCCATTCGTCGATCGCGTGGCGCGCGGCGATGCCGGCATTGTTGAGGAAGCAGAAGCCCATCGCCTTGGTGCGCTCGGCATGGTGACCGGGCGGGCGGATGGCACAGAAGGCATTCTCGACCTCGCCCTTCATCACCAGATCCACCGCCAGCACGCCCGCTCCGGCCGAACGCAGCGCGGCCTGCATTGTGTTCGGGTTCATCGCGGTATCGGGATCGACGTGATGGATGCCGTGCTCGGGGACCTGTGCCAACAGCGCGTCGAGATGACTTTCAGGGTGGACCCGGACGATCTGCTCGCGGGTCGCCTGCGGCGCGTCGTAAAAGGAAAGGTAAAGATCGAGACCGGCCGCAATTAGGCGATCGTTGATCGCCGAGAGCCGGTCCGGACTTTCGGGATGGAACTGCCCCATCCCGTGCAGCGAGCAGTCGCGGTGCGTGATGTACGCCGTCGTGGTCATCCCCTTCCTCCGATTCTTCGCCCCGGCTTCCGGCCCCGCGCGAAAAGTGGCGTCGCACGAGGAACAATGCCCTCGGGAGCATGATCTTTGTCATCTATTATCACCGCTTCCCTGCCAATTTCACAGCACCGCCCCATGTCGAACAACGATGCCAGTCGCCTGCTGGACGCCGCCAGCCGCATCATCCTCGGCAAGGAACACGAACTGCGGCTCGCGCTCGCCTGCCTCGTCGGTGGCGGCCACCTCCTGATCGAGGACATCCCCGGCGTGGGCAAGACCACGCTGGCCCACGTGCTGGCGAGGCTGACCGGTCTGCAGCTGCAGCGCATCCAGTTCACCAGCGACCTGCTGCCCGCGGACATTCTCGGCGTATCGGTATTCGACCGCTCGACCGCCAGCTTCACCTTCCATCCCGGCCCGGTGTTCTCTCAGATGATTCTCGCCGACGAGATCAACCGCGCGACGCCCAAGACGCAGAGCGCGCTGCTCGAGGCGATGGAGGAGCGCCAGGTCACCGCCGACAGCCAGACGCTCGCCCTGCCCGAACCCTTCTTCGTCATCGCCACCCAGAATCCGGCGCACCAGATCGGCACCTTCCCGCTCCCCGAGAGCCAGCTCGACCGTTTTCTGATGCGGATCCAGCTCGGCTATCCGGCGGCCGAGGCCGAGCGCGCGCTGCTCCGCGGCGAAGACCGGCGCTCGATGCTCGCGCGCCAGCCGCCAGTGATCGGACCGGCGCAGCTGCTCGAGCTGCAGCGTGCCGCGCGCGAGGTCAGCGTCGGCGACGCGCTGGTCGACTACGTCCACGCGCTGCTCACCGCGACGCGCCGGGACGGCGAATTCAGCGCCGGACTCAGCCCGCGCGCCGGCCTCGCCCTGCTCGCCGCGGCGCGCGCCTGGGCGCTGATTGGCGGTCGCGACCATGTGCTTCCCGAGGACGTGCAGGCGGTGTTCCCGCACGTCGCCGGCCACCGCCTGCACGTCGCCGCCGACGGGCGCCCGGCAGCGCCCGCGACGCTGACCCGGCTGCTGCGCTCCGTCGGCCTCGACTGATGGCGGCGGGCAATGCCGGCGCCCTCCGCGGCGCGGCCGAGCGCTGGCTGTTCGGCGCGCGCGCGGTCGAGACCGCCCCGATCCACCTCGGCCAGCGCCGCATCTACGTTCTGCCCACCGCCGCAGGATGGGTCTTCGCGCTCGTCCTGCTGGTGATGCTGATCGCCTCCATCAACTACAGCCTCAGCCTCGGCTACGCGCTGACCTTCCTGCTCGGCGGCGTCGCGCTGGCGAGCACGGTGCACGCGGCGCGCAACCTGCTCGACCTCACGATCCGCCCCGGGCGTGGCGAAGCGGTGTTCTGTGGCGAGGACGCGGTCTTCCGCCTCCTTATCGACAACCCGCGCGCTGCGCGCCGGCCGGCGCTGGCGCTGCGCGCGCATGGGCGCGAGACTGTCTTCGAACTCGCCGCTGGCGATGGCGCCGAGATCGCGCTCGCCTGCCCGACGGCGCGCCGCGGCGAGTTCGCGATCGGACGCACCGTCCTCGAGACGCGTTGGCCGCTCGGCCTGGCGCGCGCCTGGAGCGTGTTCACCCCGGCTACCACCTGCCTGGTCTATCCCGCGCCCGAGGCAGACCCGCCGCCGCTGCCGGTCGACCGCGCCGCAGACGGAACCCGGCTGCGCAGCGGCGGCGAGGGCGACGAGGACTTCAGCGGCCTGCGCCGCTTCCGCGACGCCGATTCACTGCGCCACGTCGCTTGGAAAGTAGTCGCGCGTGGCGGACCGCTGCTGACCAAGCAGTTCACCGGCCTGGTCGGCGCCGATCTGTTGCTCGACTCGGCAGCGCTGCCGCCTTCACTCGACCTCGAGGCGAAGCTGTCGCGGCTCGCCGCCTGGCTGCTCGCCGCCGAGCGCAGCGGATGTCGCTACGCGCTCGTGCTCGGCGGCACGACGATCGCGCCCGGCCGCGGCGAACTCCATCTGCACCGCTGCCTGCGCCAGCTGGCGTTGTTCCGGAATGTACCGTCGGGAACGCGTGATGCTTGACGCCGTGGCCGCACGACTGCCGCGAGGCCGGCCGGCTGCCTCCGTGCTCCCCCCCGCGCTCGATCGCGACCAGGGCCTGTGGCTGCTCGGCGCCGCCGCGCTGACCCTGCTGCCGCATCTCGCCTGGCTCCCCCTCTGGACCTCGGCGCTCTGCGGCGCACTGCTGGCCTGGCGCGCCTTGCTGCTGATCGAACAGCGGCACCCGCCATGGTCGCTCCTGGTGCTCGCGCTCGGCGTCGCCGCGGCGGCGGGCGTG
>NZ_MBFM01000003.1:14371-34521 GCF_001696715.1 Thauera phenolivorans
GGCCTGGCGCGCGCCTGGAGCGTGTTCACCCCGGCTACCACCTGCCTGGTCTATCCCGCGCCCGAGGCAGACCCGCCGCCGCTGCCGGTCGACCGCGCCGCAGACGGAACCCGGCTGCGCAGCGGCGGCGAGGGCGACGAGGACTTCAGCGGCCTGCGCCGCTTCCGCGACGCCGATTCACTGCGCCACGTCGCTTGGAAAGTAGTCGCGCGTGGCGGACCGCTGCTGACCAAGCAGTTCACCGGCCTGGTCGGCGCCGATCTGTTGCTCGACTCGGCAGCGCTGCCGCCTTCACTCGACCTCGAGGCGAAGCTGTCGCGGCTCGCCGCCTGGCTGCTCGCCGCCGAGCGCAGCGGATGTCGCTACGCGCTCGTGCTCGGCGGCACGACGATCGCGCCCGGCCGCGGCGAACTCCATCTGCACCGCTGCCTGCGCCAGCTGGCGTTGTTCCGGAATGTACCGTCGGGAACGCGTGATGCTTGACGCCGTGGCCGCACGACTGCCGCGAGGCCGGCCGGCTGCCTCCGTGCTCCCCCCCGCGCTCGATCGCGACCAGGGCCTGTGGCTGCTCGGCGCCGCCGCGCTGACCCTGCTGCCGCATCTCGCCTGGCTCCCCCTCTGGACCTCGGCGCTCTGCGGCGCACTGCTGGCCTGGCGCGCCTTGCTGCTGATCGAACAGCGGCACCCGCCATGGTCGCTCCTGGTGCTCGCGCTCGGCGTCGCCGCGGCGGCGGGCGTGCGCTACAGCTTCGGACACTTCTTCGGCAAGGACCCCGGGATCGCGCTGCTTGCGATCCTGCTCTGCCTCAAGCTGCTGGAGACCGACTCGGCGCGCGACATCCGCGCCGGCGTGTTCCTCTGCTTCTTCCTCCAGCTGGCGGTGTTTCTCGGAGATCAGTCACTGCCGGTGGCGGCCCTCGCGCTCTGTGCCACCCTGGTGTCGGTCACCGCCCTGAACGCGCTCGCCGACCGGACCGCCGACAACCGCGAGCGCCTGAGGGTGAGCGCGCTGCTGCTCGCGCACGCGCTGCCCTTCATGCTGGTGATTTTCGTGCTTTTCCCGCGCCTGCCGGGGCCGCTGTGGGGCCTGCCCGCGGATGCCTACAGCGGCCTCACCGGCCTCTCCGAAACCATGAGCCCGGGCTCGATCAGCAATCTCGGCGAGTCCGGGGCGATCGCCTTCCGTGCCGAGTTCGACGGCACGCCCCCGCCGCCCGCGCAGCGCTACTGGCGCGGCCCGGTACTCACCGCATTCGACGGCCGCACCTGGCGCGCCGGCCGAGCGCTCGAGTCGTCCTCGCCATTCTACTCACCCTCGGGGCCGCGCCTCGACTACCGCCTGACGCTCGAGCCGCACAACCGACGCTGGCTGCTCGCCCTCGACTTTCCGGCCGCCGGCCTCCAGGGCGTCCTCCACGCGAGCGATTACCAGGCCCTGAGCTCCCAGCCCATCCGCACGCGCAGCCGCTTCCAGCTCGCCGCTCAACCGCACACCGCGGTCGGCATCGACGAGCGGAGGCAGGCCCTGGCCGCCGCGCTCGCCCTGCCCGCCGGCTACAATCCGCGCACCGTCGCGCTCGGCGCCGAGCTGGCAACCGGCGCCGTGTCCGACGAGGCAGTGCTGCAGCGAGCGCTCGCGCGCCTGCGCAGCGCCGGCCTCGTGTATACCTTGCGTCCGCCCGCGCTCGGCCGCCACACGGTGGACGCATTCCTGTTCGACACCCGGCGCGGCTTCTGCGAGCACTTTTCGGCCGCCTTCACCGTGCTGATGCGGGCCGCGGGCGTGCCGGCGCGGGTGGTCACCGGCTACCAGGGCGGCGAGATCAACCCGATCGACGGCACCATGGTGGTGCGTCAGTCCGACGCGCACGCCTGGACAGAGGTGTGGCTCACGGGCCGGGGCTGGGTACGGGTCGATCCCACCGCGCTTGCGGCACCGGGCCGGATCGAGTCCGGCATCGCCGCCGCACTGCCCGAAGGCGAGGTCCGACCGCTGATGATGCGCGCCGGCCTGGACTGGCTACGCACCGTGCGCCACCGCTGGGAAGCCGCATCCAATGCCTGGAACCAGTGGGTTATTGGCTACAATTCGAGCATCCAGCGCGACCTGCTCGGCCGCCTCGGCCTGGATCGCACCGACTGGGTGACCCTCGGCGGCGCGATCGGCGTCGCCTTCGCACTCCTGCTCGGCGCCCTTCTGCTGTGGGCCGGGCGCCAGCAGCGTCGCGGCGATCGGCTCTCGCGGAGTTGGGCGCTCTTCGGCAAGCGCCTGGCACACAAGGGCCTTGCGCGTGAATCCTGGGAAGGCCCGCTCGATTACGGCGAGCGAGTTGCCGCCGCACTCCCGGAACAGGCCGATGCCCTGCGCGAGATCGCGCGCACCTACGCCCGCCTGCGCTACGGCCCCGAGGCCGACGTCGCCGCGGCGCACCGACTCCACCACAAGATACGGAAGCTCAGATTGCCATGACCTCAGCCACGACCGCCCGCTTCGCCCGCCACCTCGCCCTCACCGCCAGCCTGCTGCTCCCGCTGAGCGCCGGCGCCTCCTACGCGGAGCGCGCAGAAGGCCAGGCGTTCATTCAGGAGATGGTGGAGCGCCACGGTTTCGACGCCGACGAACTGGGCACCGCGCTGGCGCGCGCGAGCCACGAGCCGGACGTCATCCGCCTGATCACCCCGCCGAGCAAGCGTGGCGTGCGATCCTGGCGCAACTACCGCGCCCGCTTCCTCGACCCGATCCGCGTCCGCGGCGGCGTGGCGTTCTGGGACGAGAATGCCGCGCTGCTCGAGCGCGCGAGCGAGCACTTCGGCGTGCCGCCGGAGATCATCGTCGCGATCATCGGCGTGGAGACTGTGTATGGCCGACACACCGGCAACTTCGAGACGATGTCGGCCCTGGCCACGCTCGCCTTCGACTATCCGCGGCGCGCCGAACTCTTCCGTGGCGAACTGGAAGCGCTCTTCCTGATGGCGCGCGAGCAGCGCCGCGATCCTGCGAGCTACTACGGCTCCTACGCCGGCGCCCTCGGCTACCCGCAGTTCCTGCCGAGCAGCCTGCGCGCCTATGCGGTGGACTTCGACGGCAACGGCGAGATCGATTTCGAATCGGATCCTTACGACGCGATCGGCAGTGTGGCCAATTACCTGCACGTGCACGGCTGGCAGCCCGGCGCCCCGATTGCCGAGCGTGCGCGCTTCGCCGGGGTCGTCGATCCCGCCCCGCTGGTCGCGGCCGGCATCGAGCCCGCGCTCGATCCCGGCGCGCTCGCCAGCATCGGCGTGACGACGATCGGCGGCAGCGCGCCGGCGTCGACCGCCACCTTGGTCGATCTCGAGTCGCCGAACGCGACGACCGAGTACTGGCTCGGCTATCGCAACTTTTACGTCATCACCCGCTACAACCGCAGCAGCTTCTACGCGATGTCGGTGTTCGAGCTCGCCGAGACGATCCGTCGCCAGCGTGACCGGCTGGCCGCGACAGGCCGCTGAAGGCCGGGGAACGGCCGCCCGCAACGACAGGAGATCAGAACAGCGCGTCGCGCTCGATGCCGCGACGACGGAGGATGCGGCGCAACTGGGCGAGCGCCTCGAGCTGGATCTGGCGCACCCGCTCGCGGGTGAGCTCGAGTTGGGTGGCAAGCTCCTCGAGCGTCATCAGCTCGCATTCGTCGATGCCGTAGCGATGGTAGATCACCGTGCGGTGCTTGCCGCCGAGCATGCGCAGCCATTCGCGCACCAGGGTCTCGACTTCGCCCGCATGGATCTGATCGTCCGGAGAGACCGCGCGATCGTCGGCAAGCGATTCGCCGATCGAGAGCGCGGGATCGATGTCGAGCGGCGCATCGAGCGAGGCAGTGTGGTCGGCGAGAGCGAGTATCGCGCGCACCTCATCGACCGACTTGTCCAGCCGCCTGGCGATCTGCTCGAGTGTGCAACCCTTTTCCTGCTTCGCCTCGATCTCGCGCTGTGCGCGCAGCACCTGGTTGAGCTCCTTCACCACGTGGACCGGAAGCCGGATGGTGCGCGACTGGTTCATGATCGCGCGCTCGATGTTCTGCCGGATCCACCAGGTGGCATAGGTGGAGAAGCGGAAGCCACGCTCCGGGTCGAACTTCTCGAGCGCATGCATCAGACCGAGGTTGCCTTCCTCGACCAGGTCGAGGAGTGGAATGCCGCGGTTGAGATAATGTTTTGCGATGTTGACGACCAGGCGCAGGTTGCGCTCGATCATCATCTGCCGGGCCTCGAAATCGCCGCTTCGGACGAGTCGGGTGAGACGGCCCTCCTCTTCGGCGGTCAGCAGCGGATTGGCGCCGATCTCGTTGAGGTAGAGCTGGGTGACGTCGCCGAGGAACTCGTTGCGAGGCTCGCGTTGCGGACGCTCGAAGAAGACCTCGACCTCAAGCGGGAGATCCGGCTGGTCTTGACTCTCGAAATCGTCAGGGGCAACCGGATCTTCCATGGCTCGTCTCGTCAGCGCGGCGGGAGATATTGCATCGGATCGACCGCGCGGCCCTGCCTGCGGATCTCGAAATGCAGCTTGGGCCGATCGGCGTCGGTGCTTCCTAGTTCAGCGATCTTCTGCCCTTTCGCGACCTCGTCGTTCTCCTTGACCAGAAGGTTCTGGTTATGAGCATAGACCGAGTTGTACTCCTGGTCGTGCTTGATGACAACCAGTTTGCCATAGCCGCGCAGGCCGCTGCCGGAATACACCACCTTGCCGGGCGCGGCGGCATAGACAGGATCGCCCGGGTTGCCGGCAATGTCGACACCCTTGTTGCTGGCTTCGTTGTAGCCGGTGATCACGCGTCCGCCCGACGGCCAGCTCCACTTGCCGTCGGTCGCGGTCGCCGGCGGTTTCGCCGGCGGGATCGCGGCCGCCCCGGCCGATGGATCGACCTTGGCCCAGGCCTGGTCGCTGTAAGGCTGGGTGCCGCCCTGCGGCCCCTGCTGGATCGGCACGCTGGTGGACGAAACGGCGGGGGCGACCGTCACCGAACTGCCCGGCACCGGCACCGCGACCGCGACCGCCGACCCGGTTCCGACGTCCGGAGGTGCAATGCGCAGATGCTGACCGACCTCGATCTGGTCGGGATTGGAAAGGCCGTTCCACGAGACCAGATCCGCCAGGCTGCGACCTTTCTGGCGCGCGATGCCAAGCAAGGTGTCGCCCGGCCGAACGACGTAGGTGGTCGACGAATCGACCGGAGCCGTCGCCGGTGCGGCAGCGCTGCTGCCGTTGCGCACCGGCGCCGTGCCAGGCGCAGCGCAGCCGCCGAGGATGCCGAGCGCGGCGACGAGGGCGAGGGTCTTGGTTCTGTTGTGAATCCGCATTGAGTCCTTCATTCCATACCTGTCAGCAAGGGCACGAAGCGCACCGCCTCGCACCAGCTTTCCTTGAATACCTTACCTTGACGCTCCACCAGGAGCAGCCGTTGCTGGGCCCCCGCGCCGATCGGGACGATGAGCCGCCCGCCCGGTGCGAGCTGATCCCGCAAGGCCTGCGGCAGCCCGATCGCGGCCGCAGCGACCACGATGCTGTCGAACGGGGCCGCCTCGGGAAGACCGAGACTGCCATCCGCAAGTTTCAGCCTCACGTTGGGGAGCCGCAAAGGGCGAAGATTGTCGCGAGCCCGATCGAGCAACCCGCGGATGCGCTCCACTGCATACACTTCGGTCGCCAGCCGCGACAGCACCGCCGCCTGGTAGCCGCACCCGGCGCCCACCTCGAGCACCCGCCCGAGTTCCCTTCCGCCGACGAGCAGCTCGATCATGCGTGCGACCACGAACGGCTGCGAGATCGTCTGCTGAAAGCCGATCGGCAGCGGCGTGTCGTCATAGGCGCTGAAGGCGAGGCCTTCGTCGACGAACTGGTGGCGCGGCACGGCCTGCATCGCGGCGAGCACGCGCTCGTCCCGGATGCCCTGCGTGCGCAGGCGATCGACCATGCGCGCGCGCGCGCGGCTGGCCTGCCCCGCATCGACGGCGCGCACGCTCATTGCCGGATCCACTCCGCCACGGCATCGACCTGGCCGGTGTGGGTCAGGTCGATGCGCAGCGGCGTCACCGACACGTAGCCCTCGGCCACCGCGTGAAAATCCGTCCCTTCGCCTGCGTCGGCGGCACCGCCCGCCGGACCGATCCAATACACCGTGTCGTTGCGCGGCGTCTTGGTACGGATCACCGGCTCGGCCTTGTGACGCTTGCCCAGCCGGGTGACGCGGACTCCCTTCATCCGTTCGTAGGCGAGATCTGGAACATTCACGTTGAGCAGCACCGGGTGGCGAAACGGACTCTGCATGAAGCGCCGCACGAGATCGCAGGTGATGCGTGCGGCATGGCTGAAGTCCGTTGCCTCCTTGCTTACGAGCGAGACCGCGATCGACGGCACCCCGAGCAGATGCCCCTCGGTGGCGGCCGCGACCGTACCGGAATAGACGGTGTCGTCGCCCATATTGGCACCGTGATTGATACCCGACACGACCATGTCCGGCAGATGGTCGAGCATGCCCGTGACCGCGAGGTGAACGCAGTCGGTGGGGGTGCCGTTGACGAAATGGAAGCCGTTTGCCGCCTGCCTCAGCGACAGCGGGCGATCGAGCGTGAGCGAGTTGCTCGCGCCGCTGCGGTCGCGCTCGGGCGCGACCACGGTGACGTCGGCGATCTTCGCGAGCGCTTCGGCCACAGCCGCGATGCCGGGGGCGAAATAGCCGTCGTCGTTACTGACCAGGATGCGCATTTCGATTCCGTACGGGTTGCCGCCCTGGGGCTGGGACAGGCCTTCTGGCGCGGCGGAGGACGCAAGATTCTAGCACAGCGGCCAGCACGCCCCGGCGCCGCCGAAGGCGGCTCAGCGCAGCGCGAGCGCGGCCGGCCTGGCACCCGCCTCCGCCGCGAGCGAGGCGCGCCGCTCGCCCAGTGCCTGCACGATGGGCGCATCCAGCCCGTAGATGTCGGGACGGTAGGCCAGACTACCGTCCTCGTCGACACCGGCCGTCCAGTAGACGACCACGATCGGTACCCTCCGCTGCAGGCTCACGTTGCGGGTGCGGCGGCTATCGAGGATCGCCTTCGCCGCCGCCTCGTCGGGACCACCGCCGTCCGCGCTGATCAGCGCGACGAGCTCGAGTGCGCCCTCCACCCTCACGCAACCCGAACTCGTGCTGCGCGCGTTGCGGTCGAACAGGCGCTTGCTCGGGGTGTCGTGGAGATACACCGCGAACGGGTTGGGAAAACGGATCACGACCTGCCCGAGCGCGTTGCCCGGCCCGGCGTCCTGACGCAGTATCAGGCCGCCCGGATTCGACCAGTCGATCTCGTCCGGCGGGATCACTCGTCCGCCCGACCCGATGACCTTCATGCGGTTGCGCGCGAGATAGCCCGGATCGCGCCGGATCACCGGCAGCTTGTCCTCGCGCAGGATGGTCGGCGGCACGGTCCAGGTCGGGTTGAAGGTGAAATGGGTGACTTCGGACTTGAGCAACGGGGTCTCCCGCGTTGGCCGGCCGACCTGGACGCGGGTGCGCCAGATCGGGCTGCCGTCGCGGAAGTAGGTGAGCACCGCACCGGCGACATCGACCACCACGCCGGTCGGCTCGCGTTCGCGCGCATACCAGCGCAGGCGCTCGAGGTTTGCCTGCAACTGGCGGATGCGTGCCGCGGGCGAGGCGTCGAGCGCTGCCAGCGTCGCCGGACCGAGCGCGCCGTCCACATCGAGGCGGTGCTCGCGCTGGAAGGCGCGCACCGCCTCGACCAGCGCCCCCTCGTATGCGGTATCACGCCGCTCGCCGACCTCATGTCCTGCGATGCGCAGACGCTCGCGCAGGGCCGGCACGCGCGGGTCGAGCGCCCCCGGGCGCAGGGTCGGTCCCGCGCCCACGACCGGCCAGCCACCGAGCGCCTGCACCGCCCGCAGCGGCGCGAGCGCCGCGCGCAGCACGCGGTACTCGGGCAGGTCCGGACGCGCCTGCGCGAGCGCACGCATCGGATCCTCGGTTGCAAGCTCGGCCAGTTCGACCAGCCGGGCGCGGTTCAGGAATGCGGGCGGTGTCGTCTCGGCATGCCACACCGGCTCGACCTGGGCGGGGTCGAGGCGGCCGAAAGAAAGGTCGCCTAGCGCCCGCAGCAACACGCGACTGGCAAGCAGCTCGCGGAAGACACGCTCGCCGAGCGCGTGCTTGCCGGCAAGCGAGCGCAAGTGCGAAAGATCGTAGTCCGCCACTTCGAGGCCGTCGTCGCGCAGGGTCTCGATCGCGGCCACCAGGCGGTGGATGCCGTCGGCTGTATCCCACGCAGGCCGGTCGCCGCGCCGCGCGTAGAAGCGCGATAACTCCTCCCGCCACTCCACCTTCGGCTCGCCGGCGAGCTGCTCGATCTGCGAGCGGATCAGCGCGCTCATCTCCGTCGAGTAACCGTACTGGGCACTCACCGCCAATGGCAGCAGCATCAAAGGCAGGAAGAGTAGTGCTCTGAACAGGGACAAATCGTGTACTCCATTGATTGCATGTTAAAATCCGCGCCCTATGCGAACGCAGCCCCGAGCGCAGCGATTACTCGCTGCGCGCCCGGCGGGGCGTGCGCTGCCGTATCCCGGCGGATGCGGCCCAGGCGCGCGCTTTATTCTGCGCAATCAGGGAGATCATACTGCATGACGAATACGGTCCGCCGCGGCCTGCTCGCGCTCGCCACCCTCGCCAGCGTCATTTCCTTCCCGGCCCAGGCCGGCAGCCCCTCTTCCCGAGCCCTGCTCGATTCGCTTGCCACCGCGGCGCCCACGCTCGATCGCAAGGTGCTCGACAAGGCGATCGCCGCGATGGACTGTGCTGTTTCCAATGGCCTCGACGCCGCCGAGCGGCTCGCGGTGATCGACTTCTCCCGGCCCTCCTCCGAACAGCGCCTATGGATCTTCGACCTCGAGCGCCGCAAGCTGGTTCTGCAGGATTTCGTCGCCCACGGACAGAATTCCGGCGACAACTTCGCCACCCGCTTCTCGAACAACGTGGGTAGCCACCAGACCAGCCTCGGCCTGTTCCGCACCCAGGAGACCTACGTCGGCAAGCACGGGTATTCGCTGCGCATGGACGGGCTCGAGCCGGGCATCAACGACCGGGCACGCGAGCGCGCGATCGTGGTGCATTCCGCCGACTACGTCGATCCGAGCTGGATCGGACGCCAGGGCCGGATCGGCCGCAGCCAGGGCTGCCCCGCGGTGCGCCCGGAGATCGGCCAGCAGGTCGTCGACCATCTGAAGGGCGGGCAGTACATGTTCGCCTATTACCCCGATCAGGACTGGCTACAGTCCTCGGCCTACCTGAACTGTTCGCCGAGCCGGGTCAGCGCCGTCATCGCCCCGCTGCGCGACCCGCGCAGCTGATTGCGCGCACCCGGCGGAGCGAAGGACGGGCTCAGCGTTCCGAAAGGTCGATCGCGCTCAGCTTCCAGTCCGCCAGGCCGTGGCGCCGCATGATGAAACGAACGGTGTCGTCGGGCGTCTCGGCCGCCGCAACGACGAACTCGAAGCGATTCCAGCCGGTGTAGCCACGCTCGACGATCGCTGGCTCGCGCCTGTCCTCGTCGGCGGCTCGCGGGCTGCGCGCCTGCCCCGGCACCGGCTCCCGCCCCTCGCCCGCCTCCGGCCGTTCGCCGGCTTCGGGCATCACCCCTCGCAGCAGCATCGCCACGCCCTCCGGCGTCACCAGCGCATCGACCAGCACTCCGGCCATCGATCCGGCCAGCGCCGCACCGAGGGCGGCGAAGGGGTTGTCGCGCAGCTCCGGCGCGAGTTCGCCGCCGATCCGCGCCTGCAGGTCCGCTTTCAGACTGGCGCGCACGGCGGGGAAATCCACCCGGGCGGCAAAGCCGGTCGCATCCCCGTCCTGCGCTGCACGCCGCATCTCCGCGATCGCCAGATAAAGTGTAGCGTAATACCAGCCGCCGATCGCCAGCATCGCGACGAAGGCGACGATCTTCTTCAACTTCATTCGCTTCCCTGATTTGTCCTCGACTGTTCAGGCGCGACTGTACACGCTCCCGATCCTCATGCCTGCGACGATCCACCGACCGCCGCCGACTGCGCCCCTACTGCGAACTTCACGATGGCCCTCTTCGATTTCATTGCACGACTTCTCGAACGCGATTCCAGCACCCCGGCCGACCGCCTGCCCGAACACGCTCGCCCGCTCCTGCCAAAGGCGGTCGATCTGGTGGTCGACACCGTCGAGCCGCGTCTCCGGGCGCTACCCGACTATCGCGCCCGACTCGAGGGTGGCGTCGTCCACAGCCTGCTCCACATCCGCTCGCACATTCTCGAGCTCCCGCCACCCCTACTGCTCTCCGAAAAGGGGTGGCGCGAAGACCCGCACCTCAATGCGCTCTTCGCGACCGCCGCCGGGGTAGGGACCACACTCGGCGACAGCGAGGAGTTGCGCGCCTTTTTCGGCGACAGCGCCAACATCGCCTGCGACGAGGCATTCGCCCTGCTATCGATGCAGCGACGCGAACGTACGGTGCTCGGCACGGGCCTCGAAGGTGACATGGTCCGCACCGAGATCCCGCAGCAAACGGTGAGCTTCAGCGAACACCGCATCGTCGTGCCGGCGGCGGACGAGCAGACGATGCGGCTCGAGTTGTGCCAGCGCACCTTCCGCCACCTGATCCAGATCGCCCTCGAGCGGGTCCGCACCGCACAGGAGCGCACGCACGAGCTCACCCAGTTCCACGCGCGGCAGCAGGCGCGACTGCGATGGCTGCAAGGCCGCGCGCACGGCCTGGATTCGCTCGCCGAGGACAGCCGCATCCACGGCGACGAGATCGAGGCGCTCGAAAGCGAGCTCGCCGGCACCACGGCGGAACTCGGCAAGGCCAGGATCGCACTCGGCAGCATGGAGGACTACTTCGGGGTGATCGACTCCGTGCTGTCGCACCCCGCGGACCACCTCCAGGCGGAGAAGGTGGTTCTGCGCCTCGACCGCATGAACCGCCGGGTCGACGCCGCGCCGTCCACCGCGGTAAACGAGATCACCCTCACCGACATCCGCATCGGCGAAGGCTTGTCGCGCTCGGTGCTGCCGGTTCGTTGTCGGCGCGCCGACCTGCCGGAGCGGGTCAACCGTCTCGCCCACGGCGAGCGTTATCTCTGAACGGGGCGAGTCGAAACACGCGGTTGGTGCACCGCACAAATTCCTTGACACCCCTCGATCGCCCCCTATAATGAGCTCCATGTTGCGCCGCAACAAAAGCAGCGCCCCACCGATCGACAGACCAAGGATTACCGACATGACCAACTTCACCGCCCCCGAGCAGTTCGTCGCCAGCAACCAGGCCAGCATCGAGACCCTGCAGACCCTCGCCACCAGCGCCTTCGCCAACATCGAGCGCCTGACCGCGCTGAACCTGAACACCGCGCGTTCGGTGATGGAAGACAGCGTCGCCAGCACCCGCGCCCTGCTCGCGGTCAAGGACGTCAAGGAACTCGCCGCCCTGCAGGCCTCGCTTGCCCAGCCGGTGGTCGAGAAGGCGGTCGCCTACGCCCGCAACGTGTACGAGATCACCTCGCAGAGCCAGGAAGACGCGTCCAAGCTGCTCGACGGCCAGATCGCCGAGATCAACAAGAACGTCGCCACCACACTCGACAAAGCGGCCAAGTCGGCCCCGGCTGGCTCGGACGTTGCCGTCACCGCAATGCGCTCGGCCGTCGCCGCCGCCAACAGCGCCTACGACAGCATGACCAAGGCCGCCCGTCAGGTCACCGACCTCGCTGAAGCCAACGTTTCGGCCGCGACCGACGCGACCGTGAAGGCCGTCAGCACCGCGTCCCGCAAGGTCGCCTGAGCGCCTTCCAGCGGCGGTCTGCGGACCGTCGCTGCCGGGCTTCGGTCCGACACGGAAATGCCGTCCCGTTCCGAACGGGCGGCATTTTTTGCGTTCACGTCCCCATCGCCCGGCCGTGGGCCCAGACGCACGCACGACCCCGCACGCGTTAGCATGCATTGTGGCCCGTCCATACCAGGGAACCGACCCCATGGCTCCTGACTCCGCCCCCTGCCTTCCCTCACCCGAGGCATTCGCCCTGGCCGCGACATGGATCGCGGAAGCCGACGGCCTCGTCGTTGCCGCCGGCGCGGGCATCGGCGTCGACTCCGGCTTGCCCGACTTCCGTGGCAGCGAAGGCTTCTGGAAGGCCTACCCCGCGCTCGCCCAAGCCCGCCTCGCCTTCGAGGAGATTGCCAACCCCGCGGCCTTTCGCCGCGATCCGGCGCAGGCCTGGGGCTTCTACGGTCACCGCCTCGCCCTCTACCGTCGAACCCGTCCGCACCGCGGCTTCGGCCTGCTGCGCGAGATCGGGCGGCGCCTGCGCCACGGCCTGTTCGTGTTCACCTCGAACGTCGACGGCCAGTTCCAGCGCGCCGGCTACGAGCCCGACCGGGTCCTGGAGGTGCACGGCTCCATCCACCACCTGCAGTGCCAGCACGGTTGTGCCGGCGAGATCTGGCCCGCCGACGGTTTCGTGCCCGAGATCGACGACGCCGTCTGCCGCCTGCTCAATCCACCACCGCCTTGCCCTCACTGCGGTGGCATCGCGCGCCCCAACATCCTCATGTTCGGCGATGGGCAGTGGCTCGAAGGCCGCAGCGCAGTGCAGGAGCGCCACTACGTGCGCTGGCGGCAAGGCGCCCGCCGCATTCTCACGATCGAGATCGGCGCCGGCACCCATGTGCCCACCGTCAGGCACTTCGCCGAGACCACCGGCGATCGCCTCATCCGTCTGAACCCGCAGGTGGAAACCACACTGCCATCGGGCGCGCTGCACCTTCGCTGCGGTGCGCTGACCGGCATCGAGGGCATCCATGCGGCACTGGCCGCGGAGGACTTCTTCGCCGCGCGCGGGTGAGGACGGACGGATCCGACGATCAGGCCCGCTGCCGGGCGCGCATCATCAGGATTGCGCTGACAAGCGCGGTGAGTGCGACCGCCGGGATCGCGTAGGTGTTCAGCGTCGCCCAACCCTGGCCGAGCACCAGCGCGCCGGCTGCGACCGAGGAAAGCGCCTGCACGCCGAACACGATGAAGTCGTTTCCACCCTGCACCTTCGCCCGCTCCTCGGGCCGATAGGTCTCGGTCAGCAGCGTGGTGCCGCCGATGTAGAGGAAATTCCAGCCAACACCGAGCAGCAGCAGGGCCCACCAGAAGTGCATCAGGCTCAGCCCCGACATCGCGATCGCGATGCAGCCGAGCATCAGCACCGCCCCCGTGAGCAGGATGCGCAGCACGCCGAAGCGTCGGATCAGGCCGCCAGTGAAGAAGGAAGGCGCATACATGCCGAGGACGTGCCACTGCAGCACGAAGGCGACGTCGTCGAAGGGGAAGCCGCACACATCCATCGCCAGCGGGGTCGCGGCCATCAGCAGGTTCATCGTGCCGTAGCCGACCGCGGCAGCCAGCACCGCGACCAGCAAGGCCGGCTGGCCCGCGATCTCGAGCAGGCCGCGGCCGCTGCCCCTCTGCGGCCCACCGGTCGTCGGCTCGGCCAGGCGCAGGCGGCTAGCGATCAGCAGGGCGACCAGGGCGAAACCCGACAGCGAGGCGTAGGTGGCCATGAACTCGATTGCCATCGCGTCGCGCGTGAGGTTGCCGAGGGCGGGACCGATGAAGCCGCCTGCAATGCCGCCGGCGAGGGTATAGGAGATCGCCTTCGCCTTGAAGTCGGCCGGCGCCATGTCGGCGGCGGCGAAGCGGTACTGCAGGCCGAAGGCGTTGTAAGTGCCCGCAATCAGCGTGCCGCAGCAGAGCAGCCAGAAGCTTTCGAGCTGCAGTGCCAGCGCGCACGCGAGACCGCCGAGCACGCCGAGGCCGGCACCGAACATGAAGCCGCTGCGGCGCCCGAAACGCTTCATGAACTGCGAGGCCGGAATCGTCGTCAGGGCTGTGCCGATGACATAGCCGGTGATGGTCAGCGTGGCGAGCGCCGGGGTGGGCGCAAGACGGACGCCGACCAGGCCGTTCACCGCGATCAGCGTCACCGCGTTGCACAACAGCAGGGCCTGGCAGGCGGCGAGAAGGCCGACGCTGCGGCGGACGGAGGTAACGGCCATCGGGTCGAGCTCGGAAAACGAAAAAGCCGCACTAGGCGGCTTTTTTCGCAAGACAGATTCAAATGGTCGGGGCGGCGGGATTCGAACTCGCGACCCCTTGCACCCCATGCAAGTGCGCTACCAGGCTGCGCCACGCCCCGACACAAGCCGCCATTATAGCGGCGAAAGACGGATTTACCAGCCCCCCCACGATGATTTTTTATCGAGGTTCAGCCGCGCAGCTCGGCGAGTGCCGCCTCGATCTCGCTGCGCACTTCCGCCATCAAGGCCTTGCAGCGCTCGAGCTCCTGCGCGTCCTCATGCTGCATGATCGCCGACTCCCCGAGTCGATTGCGCGCCCCGGAAATCGTGAAGCCCTCCTCGTACAGCAGGTGGCGGATGCGCCGGATCAGCATCACCTCGTGATGCTGATAGTAACGCCGGTTGCCGCCGCGCTTGACGGGCTTGAGCTGGGTGAACTCCTGCTCCCAGTAGCGCAGTACGTGCGGCTTCACGCCGCAGAGCTCGGCTACCTCGCCGATCGTGAAGTAGCGCTTGGCAGGAATCTGCGGGAGTTCGCTGGACGGAATGTCAGGGCTGCTTGCTTGCATCGCTGAGTTGCTCCACTG
Organism: Thauera phenolivorans; assembly: GCF_001696715.1. Taxonomy (GTDB): domain Bacteria; phylum Pseudomonadota; class Gammaproteobacteria; order Burkholderiales; family Rhodocyclaceae; genus Thauera; species Thauera phenolivorans. Next base: position 29,073 of record NZ_MBFM01000003.1, read on the forward strand.
CTGCCTTGAGTTTCTGGCTGGCATGGAAAGTCACCACCCGACGGGCAGTGATCGGGATCTCCTCGCCGGTTTTCGGATTGCGTCCGGGCCGCTGCGGCTTGTCACGCAACTGGAAGTTGCCGAAGCCCGACAGCTTGACGCACTCGCCACGCTCGAGCGCCATCCGGATCTCCTCGAAGAAGCCCTCGACCATGTCCTTGGCCTCGCGCTTGTTGAGGCCGACCTGCTCGAACAGCAGGTCCGCGAGCTCTGCCTTGGTCAGGGTCACCTTCATTCTCCCGAACCACGCAGTCGTGCGCCGAGCGCGATTTCAGCCTCGCGCACGAGCGCGGCCACCGCAGACTCGACTTCCGCCTCTCCGAGGGTGCGCTGAGTATCTTGCATCGATACCCTGAACGCAAGGCTCTTGCGGTCGGGCTCGATGCCCTTGCCCTGATACACGTCGAACAGGGTGATCTCCCTCACCACCGCCGGTGCCGCGGCCTTCAGCACCTCGAGCACGCGCGCGACGGTGACGTCCTGGCCCACAACCAGCGCGAGATCGCGCACCACCGCCGGCATGCGCGAGATTTCGACGTAGCCCGGCAGGCGCGCCGCGAGCGCGTCCTCGAGTTCCACCTCGAACACCACCGGCGCCGTGCCCAGCTCATAGCGCTGCACCCAGACCGGGTGAAGTTCGCCGAGCACGCCGATGCGCCGCCCGTCGAGCAGCACCGCGGCGGCGCGGCCGGGATGCAGGGCGGGATGCGAGACCCGCTCGAAGTGCAGTCGAAGCGGCGCGAAGAGCGCCTCGAGGTCGCCCTTGAGGTCGTAGAAGTCGGTCTTGCGGCCGCGCTCGCCCCACTGCTCGGGCAAGGCATCGCCGGCGGCGAGCGCGGCGATGCGCAGCGGCTGATGAAAGCCGGCGACCGGCTCGCCGTCAGCCTTGCGCTCGAAGCAGCGGCCGATCTCGAACACCCGCACGCGGTCCTGCTGGCGGTTGCGGTTGGTGACGAGGTTGGCGGCGAGGCCGGGAACCAGGGTCGAGCGCATCACGCTGAGCTGGCTGGCGATCGGATTGGCGAGCCGGATCGGGTTCTCGTTGGCGGCGAAGTCGCGCTCCCAGACCTCCTCGACGAAGGCGAAGTTGACGACTTCCTGGAAGCCGCGCGCGGCCAGCCGATGGCGCAGGTCCCAGACCGGACGGCGGTCCTCCGCGCTCTCCACCATCTGCAGCCTGCCCTGCGGCGGGACCGCCGGGATGTCGTCGTAGCCATGCAGGCGGGCGAGCTCCTCGATCAGATCCTCCTCGATCGCGATGTCGAAGCGGAACGACGGTGGCGTCACCAACAGGTCGCCGCCGACGCGTTCGACCTTCAGATGAACCCGCTCGAGCAGCGCGGCCATCGCCTCGTCGTCGATGCCGACTCCGAGCAGACGTCTCGCGCGCGCCGGCCGCAGGCGCACGACATGGCGTGCGGGCAGATGGGCGGGCGACACCGCCTCCTCCACCGGCCCCGCCTCGCCGCCGCAGATCTCCACGATCAGCGCGGTCCCCCGCTCCATCGCACGCCGCGGCAGCTCGAAGTCCACCCCGCGCTCGTAACGGTGGGAAGCGTCCGAACCGAAGCCGTAGGTACGCGCGCGTCCGGCAATCGCGTCCGGCGTGAAGTAGGCACTTTCGAGGAACACCTCGGTGGTGTCGAGGCTGATGCCGCTTTCCTCTCCACCCATGATCCCGGCGAGGGCGAGCGCACGCGCCTCGTCGGCGATCAGCAGGGTATCGGCCGCGGGAGCGACCGTCTGTTCGTTGAGCAGCAGCACCTGCTCGATACCCTGCGGATGGCGCACGTGGATCGCGCCGCTGAGCCGCGTGTTGTCGAAGGCATGCAGCGGCTGGCCGAGCTCGAGCATCACGTAGTTGGTAATGTCGACCAATGCGCTGATCGAGCGGATGCCGCTGCGCGCAAGCCGCTGCACCATCCAGTCGGGCGTCGCCGCGCGGGCATCGACGCCGCGCAGCACACGGCCGCAGTAGCGCGGGCAGGCCTCGGGCGCATCGAGCACGATCGCTCGACGCGCATCGATGGCAGGCGCCACCGGCGCGATCTCGGGTTCGACGAGCGGGCTGCCGGTGAGCGCCGCCACTTCGCGAGCGACACCGGTCAGGCTGAGGCAGTCGGCGCGGTTGGGCGTGAGCTTGATCGTGAATAGGGTGTCGTCGAGCGCGAGATAGTCGCGGATGTCGGCGCCGATCGGGGCGTCCTCGGGCAGCACCAGCAGACCGCCGTGGTCCTCCGACAGCCCGAGCTCGCGCGCCGAGCACAGCATGCCGAAGGACTCGACGCCACGCAGCTTGGCGGCCTTGATCCGGAACTCGCCCGGCAGCACGGCGCCGACCCGGGCGCACGGAACCTTGATGCCGGCCGCCGCGTTGGGCGCGCCGCAGACGATCTGCAGCAGCTCGCTGCCGCCGGCATCCACCTTGCACAGGCGCAGCTTGTCGGCGTTCGGATGTTGCACCGCCTCGACGATGCGGGCGACGACGATGCCGGTGAAGCGCGGCGCGGCGGGATCGGCTTCTTCCACCTCGAGGCCGGCCATCGTCAGCAGGTGGCCGAGTTCGTTGCTGTCGAGTTGCGGATCGACGAAGGTCCGCAGCCACTGTTCGGAGAATTGCATGGTTCGATTACCTGGATTGACCTGCCCGGGTTCGGCAGCGGGGTCGTGTTACTTGAACTGACTCAGGAAGCGCAGATCGCCTTCGAAGAACAGTCGCAGGTCGTTCACGCCGTAGCGCAGCATGGTAAGCCGGTCGGGCCCCATGCCGAACGCGAAGCCGGTGTAGCGCTCGGGGTCGAAGCCGCCGAAGCGCAGCACGTTGGGGTGGACCATGCCGCAGCCCGCGATCTCGAGCCAGCGGCCCTCGAGCGCCCCGCTCATGAAGGCGACGTCGATCTCGGCCGAAGGCTCGGTGAAGGGGAAGAAGGATGGGCGGAAGCGCACCTGCAGGTCCTCGCTCTCGAAGAACTTGCGCAGGAAGTCGGCAATCACCCCCTTGAGGTCGGCGAAGCTGACGTTCTCGCCGATCCACAGGCCTTCGGCCTGGTGGAACATCGGCGAATGCGTGGCGTCGGAGTCCACCCGGTACACCCGGCCCGGCACGATGATGCGCAGCTCGGGCATGGTGTCGAGGTCCTTGTAGCGCTCGACGTGGGCCAGCATCTCGCGCACCTGTACCGGGCTGGTATGGGTGCGCAGCAGCACGTCGTCGTGCCCCTCGAGGTAGAAGGTGTCGTGCATCGAACGTGCCGGATGGTTGGCCGGGGTGTTGAGCGCGGTGAAGTTGTGCCAGTCGGTCTCGATCTCGGGGCCGTCGGCAACGACGAAGCCGATCGACCGGAACAAGCCCTCGATGCGTTCGAGGGTGCGGCTCACCGGATGCAGGCCGCCGGTGCCCTGGCCGCGTCCCGGCAGGGTAACGTCCAGCGCCTCCGCCGCCAGCTGCTCGAGCAGCGCGGCTTCGCGCAGGGCCTGGCGACGCGCCTCGAGCGAGGACTCGATCGCGCCCTTGGCGCGATTGATCGCGGCGCCCGCCTCGCGACGCTCTTCGGCGGCAAGCTTGCCGAGGGCCTTCAGCTGCTCGGTCAGCGAGCCGCTCTTGCCGAGGTAGCGCGCCTTGGCCTGCTCGAGCTGGGCGCCGTCGGCGGCGGCCGCAAACTCGGCCGTGGCCTGTTGAACCAGTTGATCCAGGTGATTCATATGCCTGCCATCCGGGAATGCTGTGGTGCGGGAAATCTTGAAAAAAAAGGAGGCCTTGGCCTCCTTTTTTGGGGCTGCGTCTTCTTACGCAGCGAGCTTGGCCTTGGCTTGCTCGGCAATCGCCGCAAAGGCGGGCTTGTCGAACACGGCCAGGTCGGCCAGGACCTTGCGGTCGATCTCGATCGCCGCCTTCTTCACACCGTTCATGAAGGTGCTGTAGGTCATGCCGAGTTCGCGGGCCGCAGCGTTGATACGCGCGATCCACAGGGCGCGGAACACGCGCTTGCGGGTACGGCGGTCACGGTAGGCATACTGACCGGCCTTCATCACCGCCTGCTTGGCGATCCGATAGACGTTCTTGCGACGGCCGCGGAAACCCTTGGCCTGGACGAGGACTTTCTTGTGGCGAGCGCGGGCGGTTACACCACGTTTGACGCGAGGCATGGCGGTCTCCTATCAGGCGTACGGAAGCATGGCGCGGATGAGCTTTTCATCTGCCGCATGCACTTCGGTCATGCCGCGCAGGTGACGCTTCACCTTCGTCGTCTTCTTGGTAAGGATGTGGCGCTTGAACGCCTGGGACCGCTTGATCCCACCGCTGGAGCGGACCTTGAACCGCTTCGCGGCTCCGCTCTTGGTCTTCATCTTGGGCATTGCTGAACTCCGATTATTGGATGCCGTCAGGTAGCGCGACCGCGATTGCCGCCGCACGTTTGAGTACCTGACACCACTTGTTTTCCGTCGGAACCCGTCCGGATTCCAACGGCATCGCCCCCCTGCGGAGGCAGATTCATATACGCCGAATCAGCGATTCTTCTTCGGTGCGATCACCATGACCATCTGGCGACCTTCCATCTTCGGCATCTGCTCGACCTGACCGAGCTCCTCGAGATCGACCTTGATCCGCTCGAGCTGACGCATGCCGATTTCCTGGTGGGCCATTTCGCGGCCGCGGAAGCGCAACGTGACCTTGCACTTGTCGCCTTCGTCCAGGAAGCGCTTGAGGTTGCGCAACTTGATCTGGTAGTCGTTCTCGTCGGTGCCGGGGCGGAGCTTGACCTCCTTCACCTGCACCTGTTTCTGCTTGCTTCGGGCTTCGTGGGCCTTCTTCTGTTCCTGATACTTGAACTTGCCGAAATCCATCAACCTGCATACCGGCGGCGCCGCCATCGGTGCGATTTCGACAAGATCCAGCCCTGCTTCGTCGGCTGCTGCAAGGGCTTCCCTCAGGGACACGATACCGAGCTGCTCACCTTCTTCACCAACCAGCCGGACCTGTGGCGCGCTGATCTCCCCATTTACGCGCTGCTTTTTTTCTTGAGCGATGGTTCAACTCTCCACGAAGACAAAAAATCAGACCGACCCGGCTTTCGCTTCAATCTCGCGACGCCAGCGTTCGATCAACGAATCGAGGGACATTTGGCCAAGATCCTGACCACCCCGGGCACGCACAGCGACCACTCGCGCGGCCTTTTCCTTTTCGCCGATCACGATCTGGTAAGGAAGCTTGTGCACGCTATGTTCGCGAATTTTATAGTTAATCTTCTCGTTGCGCAAATCCGCCTCGACCCGGAAGCCCGCGTGCTTGAGCGCCTTCGCCACCTCGGTCGCGTATTCCGCCTGGCCTTCGGAGATGTTCATCACCACCGCATGCACCGGCGCCAGCCACAACGGCATCGCGCCGGCGTAGTGCTCGATGAGAATGCCG
>NZ_MBFM01000003.1:34531-99084 GCF_001696715.1 Thauera phenolivorans
TGCTTGCTTCGGGCTTCGTGGGCCTTCTTCTGTTCCTGATACTTGAACTTGCCGAAATCCATCAACCTGCATACCGGCGGCGCCGCCATCGGTGCGATTTCGACAAGATCCAGCCCTGCTTCGTCGGCTGCTGCAAGGGCTTCCCTCAGGGACACGATACCGAGCTGCTCACCTTCTTCACCAACCAGCCGGACCTGTGGCGCGCTGATCTCCCCATTTACGCGCTGCTTTTTTTCTTGAGCGATGGTTCAACTCTCCACGAAGACAAAAAATCAGACCGACCCGGCTTTCGCTTCAATCTCGCGACGCCAGCGTTCGATCAACGAATCGAGGGACATTTGGCCAAGATCCTGACCACCCCGGGCACGCACAGCGACCACTCGCGCGGCCTTTTCCTTTTCGCCGATCACGATCTGGTAAGGAAGCTTGTGCACGCTATGTTCGCGAATTTTATAGTTAATCTTCTCGTTGCGCAAATCCGCCTCGACCCGGAAGCCCGCGTGCTTGAGCGCCTTCGCCACCTCGGTCGCGTATTCCGCCTGGCCTTCGGAGATGTTCATCACCACCGCATGCACCGGCGCCAGCCACAACGGCATCGCGCCGGCGTAGTGCTCGATGAGAATGCCGGTGAAGCGCTCGAGCGAGCCGAACAGGGCACGGTGCAGCATCACCGGGCGCTTGCGGCTGTTGTCCTCGGCGACGTAGTCGATGTCGAACCGCTCCGGCAGGCTCATGTCGACCTGCAGGGTGCCGCACTGCCAGTCCCGTCCGATGGTGTCGCGCAACACGAACTCGAGCTTCGGCCCGTAGAAGGCGCCCTCGCCCGGGAACAGCTCGTAGGCGATGCCCATGTGGTCGAGCGCGGAGGCGAGCGCCCCTTCCAGCTTGTCCCACACCTCGTCTGAACCGATGCGGCTCTCCGGCCGGGTCGACAGCTTGATTCGCACGCTATCGAAGCCGAAATCCTTGTAGATGTCGAGAATCAGCCCGACGACATCCTTGCACTCCTGCTCCATCTGCGCCTCGGTGCAGAAGATGTGGGCGTCGTCCTGAGTGAAGTGGCGCACCCGAAGCAGGCCGTGCAGCGCGCCGGACGGCTCGTAGCGGTGCACCTTGCCGAACTCGGCCATGCGCAGCGGCAGATCGCGATAGCTCTTCAGCCCCTGGGCGAACATCGACACCGCGCCCGGGCAGTTCATCGGCTTGAGGGCGAACACGCGCTCGTCCTCGGTCGTCGTGGTGAACATGTTCTGGCGGTAGTTCTGCCAGTGACCGGAGGTTTCCCACAGCGCGCGGTCCATCACGTCGGGCGTGTTGACCTCGACGTAGCCCGCTTCTTCCTGGCGATCGCGCATGTAGTTGATCAGGGTCTGGAACAGGCGCCAGCCCTTCGGATGCCAGAACACCGAACCGGGCGCCTCGTCCTGGAAGTGGAAGAAGTCGAGCTGCTGGCCGAGCTTGCGGTGGTCTCGCTTCTCGGCCTCCTCGAGCATGTGCAGATAGCCGTCGAGCTCATCCTTCTTCGCCCAGGCGGTGCCATACACGCGCTGGAGCATCTCGTTGTCGGATCGGCCGCGCCAGTATGCACCCGCCAGCTTGGTGAGCTTGAACACCTTGAGCTTGCCGGTCGACGGCACGTGCGGCCCCCGGCACAGGTCGATGAAATCGCCCTGCCGGTACAGCGAGACGTCTTCGTCCGAGGGGATCGAGGCGATGATCTCCGCCTTGTAGTGCTCACCGATCGATTCGAAGAAAGCGACCGCCTTGTCGCGCGGCCACACCTCGCGCTGCACCGGAAGCTCGCGCCGGGCGATCTCCGCCATGCGCTGCTCGATCGCCACCAGGTCTTCCGGGGTGAACGGGCGCTTGTAGGCGAAGTCATAGTAGAAGCCGTTCTCGATCACCGGCCCGATCGTCACCTGGGCGTCGGGGAACAGTTCCTTGACCGCGTGCGCCAGCAAGTGGGCGGTCGAGTGCCGGATGATCTCCAGCCCCTCGGGGGACTTGTCGGTGACGATCGCCAGCTCGGCGTCGCCTTCGATGCTGTGCGACAGATCGACCAGCCGGTCTCCGACGCGACCGGCGAGCGCGGCCTTCGCCAGCCCGGCGCCGATCGAAGTCGCGACCTCGCCGACCGAGACCGGATGTTCGAAGTTGCGGACGGCCCCATCGGGGAGCGTGATGTTGGGCATGTTTCTCTGGCCTCGTGCGGGGGTTGGGCGCAAAACAGCGTAACAGATGAAAACGTGGACGAAAAAAAAGCGCGGTGGCCGCGCTTTTTTCCCTTCAGCAGACAAGCGGAACCGACCAGTTTCAGCTTCCGTACTGAGTGCTAGTTCGGAACATTACGGATCGACTCCAGAAATTTTGGTAGGCGCGATTGGATTCGAACCAACGACCCCCACCATGTCAAGGTGGTGCTCTAACCAACTGAGCTACGCGCCTGCTGCAAGCCACGCATTATAGAGAATGCGTTCCGCTTGTCAAAGATTTTTTACGATCCGGCTTACCCCGGACGCATTCAGCGCCTCACGCGGGTCCAGATGAACAGGATCACGATCGCGCCGATCACCGCGCCGATGAACCCGGCCGCCTCGCCCGCGTGGTACAGGCCGAGCGCTTGTCCCCCGAAGGTGGCCAGCATCGAGCCGGCGATGCCGAGCAGCGCGGTCAGGATCAGGCCGATCTTCTGCTCGCCACGGAAAAGCAGGCGCGCGATGAGGCCCACGATGAGGCCGACGATGATGGTTGCGATGATGGACATGCGGATACTCTCCTTATTATGCGGCGGGTGCCGCGGTTCACTTTTCGGGCCATGCGGCAAGGAATTCCTGCCAGTGTGGCGCATCGATCGCCGCCAGCGCTTCTCGCACCACCTGCTCTTCCGCCGCGAGTCCCGCGGCATCGAGCTGGCCGCGCATGCGCTGGAAACGCAAGTACACGAGATAGGTATTGACGACGTCGGTTTCGCAGTAGTCGCGAATCTCGCCGATCCGGCCGTCCTGGAACGCCTGCCACACCAGCGAGCCGTCCATGCCCACCTTGCCCGGATAGCCGTAAAGCCTCGCCAGCTGGTCGAGCGGCGCATTGGCGCGCGGCTGGTAGAGGGCGAGCAGATCCATGAGATCGAGATGGCGGGAATGGTAGCGACTGATGTAGCCGTTCCACTTGAAGTCGCGTGAATCGGCGTAATCGCCCTCGCCCTGGTCCCAGTAGCGCGGCGCACCGACGCCGTGGAGCATGCCGCGGTAGTGCAGCACGGGCAGGTCGAAGCCGCCGCCGTTCCAAGACACCAGCTGCGGCGTGAAGCGCTCGACGCCGTCGAAGAAGCGCTGGATGATCTGGCCCTCCCCCGTGTCGGGCTCGGACAGCGAGAACACCCGGAACTGGCGGGCGTCGCGCATCGCGCAGGAAATCGTCACCACACGGTGCAGGTGATGCGGGAGGAAATCCGACCCGGACGCCACGCGACGCTGCTGGAAGGCGAACTCGGCGACCTCGTAGTCCGACAGCTCGTCCGGCAGCTCGTTGAGGGCTCGAATGCCCGCGACGTCGGGGATGGTCTCGATGTCGAAGACGATAACCGCCATTACTTCCTCACCCAGCTTCCGCCGCGCTGCACCCACCAGCCCGGCTGCGCGCGATCGATCCAGCGCTGGGCGAAGGTGCGGCGCACGTCCGCCTCCCACTCCGGATGGTCATTGGCGCGGGCGATCTCGCGATAGAGGGCGAGGCGGTCAGCGTTCTCGGCAGCGATCAGGCTGTTGACCTGGCCGCGCTGGGCGAGCGGAACGCTGGAGGCGTCGCGCAGCGCGATCGTGCCGTCGGCCGCCTGCCCCACCGCGCCTGCGGCATACAGCGGCGCGAGCCGCGCGTGGCGCTGTTGCATCGCCCCCTTCAGCGCAGCGATCGCGGGTGAGTCGATCTCGAGGTTACCCTGTGCGGCGAGCGCACTCGAAAACGCGAGCAGGAGCACGGCGATCCAGCGCTTGATGTTCATTGCTTGCTTTCTCCTTCGGCGGCATCGGAGGCCTCAGCGGCGGGACGCGAGGACTCCTGCAGTTGCCAGACTTCCTCGATGATGCGGTCGGCCGCCTTCTCCGCCGCAGCGGCGGGAAAGTAGATATTGATCGTGACGCAGGCCGTAGCCGTCGTCAGCAGGACCGCTGCGAGCGCGAGGCGCATGGGATTGCTCCGGTTGAGCGCACCGTCCGAGCGGCGCGCGAGATCAGCGCACGACTGGCGAGACGTTCTCGGCGAGCACGCGCTGAAGCCGGTCGACGAGCTCCTTCCAGTCGACGCGTCGATTGTAGCCTATGACATCCAGGGCCGGCACGCCGCCGCCGCGGATGATGCGAAACCCACCGTCGGCGAGGTCGCCGTCCTCGATCCCACTCATTTCACATACGGCGCCGCGCAGCACGCAACGCAGGCCGAGCTCGCGGTAACCGAAGGTCTCGAAGAGGCCGAGCAGGCTGCGCTGCAGCGCAGCCATCGCCCCGGCGCCGCCGAGTGCGCTGATGTTCTGCACCGCGCGCTGACTGATCCGCTTGCGATACCTGCCCTCGCTGCTCACGATGCGGGCGTCGAAGGCTTGCGGCCGCCAGTGCGCGAGCTCGAGGCCGAGCACGTCGGCGTCGATGAAGCCGCTGATGCTGCCGAAGCTGAAGGTGTCGGTGAGCTGGGCGAGGTCCAGATGGCGGGCGACGACGTCGGCGCTGAGGTAGGCGCCGACGCCGAACGGCTCGCGCACGCGCAGCCCGCTCGCCCGCAGGTAGCCGTCGAACACCGACACCACCAGCGCGCCGTCGAGCACGATCTCGCCGGGCCGCAAGCGCAAGCCGGGGAGCGAGGCCGACAGCGTGCCCGTCATCGCGGGCAGGCCGAGCGCCTCGCTCACCAAGGGCATCGACAGCGGCTCGACGAAGGCGCTGCCACTGCCGCTCCAGCCCGCTTCCTCGCGGCGCAGCGCGAGGCCCTCGAGCACCACCGCGCCGTCAAGCAGGGGCACGCGCGCCCGTTCGACGTGCGCGCCCGTGCCGGCCAGCGCCACCTCGAGGTCGAACGCACCGAGCGCGAGCTTGCCCCAACGCCCACCCTCTATCTGCAGACGGGCGCGCGTCGCCTCCCCGGCACGCCAGGGCAGATGCCCACTCAGCGGCCCGAAGGCGACTCCGCCGCCCGGGGCGGCGAGGCTGAAACCGGCCTCCACGAACACCGCATCGAGCTCGACGAGGGTGCCATCGACCAGACGCAGTCCGGCGCTCACGCTGCCCGCGAAACGTAGCTGGTCCGCCCGCGCGGGGCTGAGCAGCGGCGCGAGGAAGCGAGGCCCGACGCGGGCAAGATCGGCCCCCGCAAGCGAAAGCGCCGCTTCATCGACATGCGCTCGCGCCAGATCCACGCTCGCGCTCGCCGCCAGACGCTCGACCCCGTCCAGCGTCACGTTCGCCTGGCGCACCTCCAGCCGGTCGCCGCGCAGGCGACCGCTCGCCTCGAGCACCGGCCCTGCCTCGAGATAGAAGGGATCCCAGAAGCTCGCGCCTTCATGCCACCCGAGTGAGGCCGACCAGTCCCACCCGCCACTGCGCGTGTGCGCATCGAGTTCGAGTTCGACACCGAGCGCTTCGCCCGCGCGCAGACCGTCGGCGCTGGAGAAGCCGCCCCCGGTCAGCGTCCCACGCACCCGGATACGCTCCGCACCGCCGCGGTCCAGCCATTCGGCCTCGCCATCGAAATGCCCCTCCGCCTGCCAGTCCGCGAGCGCCGGCAGCCAGCTCGCCAGCGATTGCAGGGACAGACGGGACAGCTTCGCCCGTAGGCTGCCGTCGGTCGCGAGTCGGGCGACGACGCGGCCACCAGCCCCATCCGCAATCACCAGCTGGCCGCGGCGTCCGGCGGTGTCGAGCGTCAGCTCGAGCCTGAAGGGCAGCGGTCGACCGTCGGCACGCAGCCGGCCGCCACGGCATTCGAGCGCCTGCAGCGACATGCGCGCCTGCGGGCAGTCGAGCCGCAGCCTCGACCACCGCTGCCCGGCCAGCCGCAGCGCCGCGATCTCGAGCCGGGCGCGCCCCTCATCCGGTTCATATTCGAAGCGAAGGTCGCGCACTTCGAGCGCAGGATGGCTCACCCGCTCGACGCTCAGCCGCATCGGACCGAAGGCCGACGCCGGGGGCGACGCGATCAGCAGGAGCAGCACAAGGAAGTGGAAGCACCGGACGGACCCGCCCCGCGGGCGGCGCCCGCGTGCAAACGCGCGGCCCGCCGGGTCGCGGGCGGCGACGAGCACCCCGCGCGGACCGAATGAATCAGGCGGGAAAGACGCCGGTGGAGAGATAGCGGTCGCCACGATCGCAGACGATGGTCACGATGACCGCATCCTCGACCTGCGAGGCGATGCGCAAGGCCACATGCAGCGCGCCACCGGACGAAATGCCGGCGAAGATGCCTTCTTCCTGTGCCAGCCGTCGCGTCATCTCCTCCGCTGCAGCCTGACTGACCGGCTCGACGCGGTCGACCCGGGCACGGTCGAAGATACTCGGCAGGTAGGCCTCGGGCCACTTGCGGATGCCGGGGATGGACGAGCCCTCCTCGGGCTCGCAGCCGACGATCGTGATCGCCGGGTTCTGCTCCTTGAGGTAGCGAGACACCCCCATGATCGTGCCGGTCGTGCCCATCGAGCTGACGAAGTGCGTCAGCTTGCCGCCGGTCTGGCGCCAGATCTCGGGGCCGGTCCCCTCGTAGTGGGCGAGCGGATTGTCGGGGTTGGAGAACTGGTCAAGGATGATGCCCTTGCCCTCGTCGCGCATGCGCGCGGCGACATCGCGCGCCATCTCCATTCCTCCCGAAGTCGGCGTGAGCACCAGCTCGGCGCCGAAAGCGCGCATCGTCTGGCGACGCTCGACGCTCTGGTTCTCGGGCATCACCAGGATCATGCGGTAGCCGCGCATCGCCGCGGCCATCGCCAGCGCGATGCCGGTGTTGCCGCTGGTGGCCTCGATCAGGGTGTCGCCCGGCCTGATGTCACCGCGCGCCTCTGCGCGCACGATCATCGACACTGCAGGGCGGTCCTTTACCGAACCGGCCGGATTGTTGCCCTCGAGTTTGGCGAGGATGGTGTTGTTGCGCCCGGCGACGATGCGCTTCAGGCGTACGAGCGGCGTCTGGCCGACGTAGTCTTCGAGGGTCTTGAATTCCATTTGCTGAAAATTTCCCGTGAGCGGCCGCACGCGACGCGCGACCGATGATCACCAGACCCGGCGGGCGCCAGGAGGTTCAGGGCGTGAGATCGAACTCCTCGGTGCGCCGCGGCGGGTAGGTTTCCCAGCCGCCACAGGCGGGACAGCGCCACTGGAACTGGCGCGCCTTGAAACCGCAGGCGCTGCACCGGTAGCGCGCGACCTTGCGGGTGTGCCCGTGGATCAGCTGCTTCACCATCTCGATGTCGCTGCGCAGCTCGGGGGGTGCGCTCAGCACGGCCGCCTCGAGCATCTTTTCGAGGCCGAGCAGGGTGGGATTGCGCCTGAGCTCCTCACGCACCATCGCATAAGCGGCGGGCGGCCCCGCCTTCTCGAGCTCGCGCTGGAAGAGCTCGTCGAGGAGGCCGAGCGAGGCGTGGCTCTCCATCCACGAGCGCAGCAACTGATGCCCCTGATCCACCCGGCCAAGGCGCTCGTAGGCCTCCATCACGCGCTCGGCCACGAGCGAAAGATAGACCGGATCCTGATTTTCGACCCGTTTCCAGGCCTCCAGCGCCGCCTCGTCGCGCCCCTCGGCCTGCAGCAGGTCGCCGAGCAACATGCTCGCCCGCACGCAGCCGCGGTTGATCGCGAAGGCCTCGTCAAGATGGGCACGCACCTCGTCGAAGCGGGAATTGGCAAGCGCACCGGCAGCCAGTTCGCAGTGGAAATTGGCCACCTCCCGGCGCCACATCACGCTCTCGTGGTTCGGCAGGGCGCGCGCGACCTCGATCGCCTTCGCCCAGTCCTTTTCCTGCTGGTAGATCTCGAGCAGGAAGGGCAGCGCCACGTCCTGCGCCCCGCTGTCGCGCAGCTTCAGGAACACTGCCTCGGCGCGGTCGAGCAGACCGGCCTTGAGGAAATCCTCGCCCAGTTCGGCGAGCGCCTGCAGGCGCTGCTCCTGGCTGAGATCCTCGCGGTCAACCAGCAGCTGGTGGATGCGGATCGCACGGTCGGTCTCGCCGCGGCGCCGGAAGAGGCTGCCTAGGGCAAAGTGCAGCTCGATCGTCTGCGGATCGATGCGAACCGCCTCGATGAAGGCGTCGATCGCCTTGTCGGGCTGTTCCTTGAGGAGGAAGTTGAGCCCGTTGAGGTAGGAGCGGGGCAGCGCGCGCGACTCGCGCACCACCTGCCTGATGTCGATGCGCGCGGCGAGCCAGCCGAGCGCGAAGAAAAGTGGCAGCGCGAGGAGCCACCAGAACTCGATTTCCATCTGTGACCCGGCCGCGCTCAGGGCTGCGGCGGAGGCGTATCGACCACCACCACCGGCTTTTCGCGCTCTGCACGCTCGAGTTGCCGCCGCAGGCGGGAGATCTCGCGGCGCTGACCGAAGAGCGAGCCGAAGGTCGCGCTCACGCCGAGCAGCGCGCCCGCAGCGAAGCTGATCACGATGATGAAGACGAGCGGCAATTGCCACTCGGCGCCGAAGAAGAAGCGCAGGTTGGCGAGATGGTCGTTCTTCACCGCAAAGCCGAACAGCAGGAAGAAGAGGACGAGGCGGATGATCCAGATGACTGTGCGCATGTCGCGCATTATCCCCGAGGCCGAGACAAAAAAGAAGGCGGCCAAAGCCGCCTTCCGTACTGCTCAACCTGCCGATTGCCGCACGGTCACTGAACGATGTCCACCCGCTCGCGCAGTTCCTTGCCGGCCTTGAAGTGCGGCACGTACTTTTCGGGTACGTGCACCTTCTCGCCGGATTTCGGATTGCGCCCCACGCGAGGCGGACGGTAATTCAGCGCAAAGCTTCCAAACCCGCGGATTTCGATGCGATCACCGCGCACGAGGGCGTCGGTCATCGCATCGAGGATCATCTTGACCGCGTAATCGGCGTCCTTTGCGACCAGTTGCGGAAAACGCTCCGCCAGCTGGGCGATCAGCTCCGATTTGGTCATGACCGGTCAGATCACTTGTTCTGCTCGTTCAGCTTTGCCTTCAGCAGCGCGCCGAGGTTGGTCGTGCCCGAAGCAGCGGAGCTCTCCGAGGCCAGCTTCTGCATCGCTTCGCTCTGTTCGACCTGATCCTTGGCGCGAATCGACAGGCTGATCGAACGGGTCTTGCGATCGACGTTGATGATCAGGGCCTCGACTTCGTCGCCGACCTTGAACATCGTGGTCAGGTCGTCCACCCGGTGGGCGGCGGCCTCGGAAGCACGCAAGTAGCCTTCGGCACCGTCCGGCAGCGCAACCACCGCGCCGCGCGCTTCGACCGACTTCACCGTGCCGCGCACGAGGGTGTTCTTCTCGTGGGTGGCGATGAAGCTGGTGTAGGGATCACCCTCGAGCTGCTTGATGCCAAGCGAGATACGCTCGCGCTCGACGTCGATCGCCAGCACCACGGCCTCGACCTCGTCACCCTTCTTGAAGCGGCGCACGGCATCCTCGCCCGACTCGCTCCACGACAGGTCGGACAGGTGCACCAGGCCGTCGATACCGCCTTCCAGGCCGATGAACACACCGAAGTCGGTGATCGACTTGATCTGACCGCGGACCTTGTCGCCCTTCTTGTGGTTGATCGCGAAATCGTCCCACGGGTTGGACATGCACTGCTTCATGCCGAGCGAGATACGGCGACGGTCTTCGTCGATCTCGAGGATCATGACTTCGACTTCGTCGCCGAGCTGGACGACCTTGGTCGGATGGATGTTCTTGTTGGTCCAGTCCATCTCGGACACGTGGACCAGGCCCTCGATGCCCTGCTCGACCTCGACGAAGGCGCCGTAGTCGGTGATGTTGGTGACCTTGCCAAACAGTCGGGTGCCCTGCGGGTAGCGGCGCGAGATGCCGACCCACGGATCTTCGCCCAGCTGCTTGAGGCCCAGGGAAACGCGGTTCTTTTCCTGGTCGAACTTGAGCACCTTGGCTTCGATCTCGTCACCGACGTTGAGCACTTCGCTCGGGTGACGGACGCGGCGCCAGGCCAGATCGGTGATGTGCAGCAGGCCGTCGATGCCACCGAGGTCGACGAACGCACCGTAGTCGGTGATGTTCTTGACGATACCCTTGATGACGGTGCCTTCCCTGAGGGTGGAGAGCAGCTTTTCGCGCTCTTCGCCCATCGACTCTTCGAGCACAGCACGACGCGAGACGACGACGTTGTTGCGCTTGCGGTCAAGCTTGATGACCTTGAACTCGAATTCCTTGCCCTCGTAGGGGGTGGTGTCCTTGACCGGACGCATGTCGACCAGCGAGCCGGGCAGGAAGGCGCGGATGCTGTTGGTCATCACGGTCAGGCCGCCCTTGACGCGGCCGGTGATCACGCCCTTGACGAGCGAGCCTTCGTTGAGCGCCTTCTCGAGGTCGTTCCAGGCGGAGATGCGCTTGGCTTTGTCGCGCGACAGGCGGGTCTCGCCGAAGCCGTCTTCGAGGGCGTCGATGGCGACGTGGACGAAGTCGCCGACTTCGACTTCGAGTTCGCCACGGTCATTGCGAAACTCTTCGACCGGAACATAGCTTTCGGACTTCAGGCCGGCATTGACGACGACGAAGTTCTGGTCGATGCGCACCACTTCGGCGGTGATGACTTCGCCGGTACGCATTTCTTGCAGGGCAAGGCTTTCCTCGAAAAGATCGGCAAAGCTTTCTTCGAAGGAAACGGGGGTGTCAGTGGTCATAGATTGGAAGAAACCCGGAACCGCCTCGCGGCGGCATGGAAAGTAGGTTTTAAATTCACACCCCCGGAGCCTGTGCCCCACGGATGCGCGGTTTAGCCGGTCTTCAGCCTCTGATCTCGAGACCCCGTTCGCGGGCGAGATCAAGGACAAAAGCCACGGCTTGCGCGACCCCCATGGAAGTGGTGTCGAGCAGGACCGCGTCCGGCAATTGCTGCAACGGGGCCACGGTGCGGGCCGCGTCACGCGCATCCCGCTCCCGAAGATCCTGCAGCAAGTCAATCATACTAGCAGCCAACCCCTTTTCGATCAACTGCTTATAGCGACGTTCCGCACGCGCCTCGGCCGACGCCGTGAGGAAGATCTTGAGCGCCGAATCGGGGAAGATCACCGAGCCCATGTCCCGCCCTTCGGCAACGAGGCCAGGCGCGGCGCGGTAATCGCGCTGGCGGTCGAACAGCGCCGCCCGCACCGCCGGCAGCACTGCCACCTTCGAGGCACCCGCTGAACAGGCCTCGCTGCGGATCGCGTCGCCGACATCCTCGCCGTCGAGCAGGATGCGCCCACCCTCGAAGCGCGCGGGCAAGCAGGCGGCCAGCGCAGCGAGCCGCGGTTCGTCGCCGAGCGCGATGCCCGCCCGCGTCGCCGCATGCGCGACCAGCCGGTAGAGCGAGCCACTGTCGAGGTGGTGCCAGCCGAGCGCGGCCGCCACCTCGGCGGCGACGGTGCCCTTTCCCGAAGCCGACGGACCGTCGATCGCGATCACCGGGACCGGCCTCACCACCTGGGCGAAGGCGCGAAAGTAGCCCGGAAAGGTCTTGTTGACGCACTTCGGGTCGTTGATCCGCACCCGGCAGCCACCCAGGCTCACCAGCGAGAAGCACATCGCCATGCGGTGATCGTCGTAGGTGTCGATGGCGGCCGGGCACAGGCGCGGCGGCGGCGTGACCCGCAGGTAGTCCGCCCCCTCCTCCACCTCTGCGCCGACCTTGCGCAGCTCGGTCGCCATCGCCGCGATGCGATCCGTCTCCTTCACCCGCCAGCTCGCGATGTTGCGCAGCCGGCACGGGCCGTCGGCGAACAGCGCCGCCACCGCGAGCGTCATCGCCGCATCGGGAATGTGGTTGAGGTCGAGATCGAAGGCCTTCAACCGGCCCTCCGCAGGCGCCCGAGCCTCGATCCAGTTGTCGCCCATCGCGACCCGGGCACCGAGCTGCGCGAGCGCCTCCGCGAAGCGCACGTCGCCCTGGATGCTGTTCACGCCCACCCCTTCGACCCGCACCGGACCGCCGCCGATCGCGCCGGCGGCGAGAAAGTAGGACGCGGACGAGGCATCGCCCTCGACGAAGACGGTGCCCGGACTGCGGTAGCGCACTCCGCCCGGGACGACGAAGCGCGACCAGTCCTCGCGCTCGACGCGCACGCCGAAGCGTGCCATCAATTCGAGGGTGATCGCGATGTAGGGCCTTGAGATCAGCTCGCCGACGACCTCGACCGTGGTCTCGACCCCGCTCAGCGGCAGCGCCATCAGCAGCGCGGTAAGGAACTGGCTGGAGACGTCGCCGCGCACCCGCACCACGCCGCCCGCGCGCAGGCTCGCCGGACGCACCAGCAGCGGCGGATAGCCTTCGTTGCCGAGGCAGCTGATGTCGGCGCCAAGCTGGCGCAGGGCGTCGACCAGGTCGCCGATCGGCCGCTCGTGCATGCGCGGCACCCCGGACAGTCGGTACTCGCCCGCTGACAGCGCGAGCGCCGCGGTCAGCGGCCGGAAGGCGGTCCCGGCGTTGCCGAGGAAGAGCTCGGCACGCTTGACCGGGAAAGGTCCGCCGACGCCGCGCACGCGATAGCGATTGGCTTCCTCCGCGCCGGACCACTCGATGCCGAGCGCGCTGAGCGCCTCGAGCATGCGCTCGACGTCGTCGGACGCGAGCAGGTCGCGGATGTCGGTTTCGCCTTCCGCCAGCGCGGCCAGCAGCAGCACACGGTTGGAGATGCTCTTCGAGCCCGGCAGGCGGACGCTGCCCGCGGCGCCGAGCATCGGCGGCAGATCGAGAAATTCCATCATCGCCTCGCGCAGGGAATCATTCACCGGAATGAGAGTTGATCGGCAGGCCCTCGCCCCATGCCACGCGCGCGCGCCGGGCGAAGTCGAACACCTGCTCGAGCCCGCCGCCATCGCCCGCCTCGAGCAGGTCGCGAAGACGGCCGAGCTCGACCACGTACTGGTCGAGTTCACCGAGCAGGGCCACCCGGTTGGCGAGGCAGATATCGCGCCACATCTCCGGATGGCTGGCGGCAATGCGGGTGAAGTCGCGGAAACCGCCGGCGGCGTGCGAGAAGAGCAGCTCGGCGTTCGGGCGACGGGCGAGGTCCTCGACCAAACCGAAGGCGAGCAAGTGCGGCAGATGGCTGACCGCGGCGAAGACCTGATCGTGCTCGGGCGGCGACATGTCGACCACGGTCGCGCCGCAGGCCGCCCACGCCGCCCTGACCCGTTCTACCGCATCGGGGGCATTGGCGCACAAGGGCGTCAGCACCACCTTTCGCCCATCGTAAAGCTCGGCGAAGGCGGCCTCCGGCCCACTCTTCTCGGCGCCGGCGATCGGATGCGCCGGCACGACGTTGGCGAGGTGGGCGCCGAGCCGGCGTTCGATCGCCGCGACCACATCGCGCTTGGTGCTGCCGGCGTCGGTGACCAGGGTGCCGGGACGCAGATGGGGCGCCATCGCCGCCATGATCGGGTCCATCTGGCCGACCGGCGCGGCGAGCAGGACCATGTCCGCGTCGACCAGCGCCTCGGCCCAGTCGGACGCGATCCCGTCGATGATGCCAAGCCCACGCGCGCACTCGAGCGTGGCACGACTGCGCCCGATCCCGACCACACTGCCAACCACGCCGGCGCGCTTGAGCGCCAGCGCGAAGGAGCCGCCGATGAGGCCGACGCCGCAGACGACGAGTTTGCCGATCGCTGCCATCCGCTCCGCGCCCCCGCTCAGCCGAGCGCCTTGCGCAACGCCTCGATGAAGCGCGCGTTCTCTTCGGGCAGGCCGATCGACACCCGCAGCCACTCCGGCATGCCGTAACCCGCGATCGGACGCACGATGACGCCCTGGCGCAGCAGCGCGAGATTGACGCCCGCCGCATCGCCGACCTTGAAGGTGACGAAATTGGCCGCCGACGGAATCCACTCGAGGCCGAGTTCGGCGAGGGCCTCGGTGAGCTGCTTCATGCCGCGACGGTTGATCTCGGCGCTGCGCGCGATGAACTCCTCGTCGCCGAGCGCCGCCTCGGCCGCCGCCAGCGCGACGCTGGAGACGTTGAAGGGCTGGCGCACACGGTTCATCAGGTCGGCCACCTCGGGGTGAGCGATACCGTAGCCGACACGCAGGCCCGCGAGGCCATAGGCCTTGGAGAAAGTGCGCGAGATCAGCAGGTTGGGGAAGCGCGCCAGCCATGCGAGCGCGTCATAGCGCTGTCCGGCGTCGAGGTACTCGGTGTAGGCCTCGTCCAGCACGACCAGGACCTGGGCCGGCACGCGCTCGAGGAAGCCCTCGAGCGCGGCCCCGCTGACCAGCGTGCCGGTCGGGTTGTTCGGGTTGGCGATGAAGACGATGCGGGTGTCGGGCTCGATCGCCGCGAGCATCGCCTCAAGGTCGTGGCCGAAGTGCTTCGCCGCCACCTCGATGCACTTCGCGCCGGTGGCGTTGGTCGCCAGCGGATAGACGGCGAAGGCGTGCTGCGAGAACACCGAGGAACGCCCGGGCGCGAGAAAGGTGCGCGCCGCCAGCTCGATGATGTCGTTCGAGCCGTTGCCGATCACCAGCCGCTCGGGGGCGAGGTCGAACTTGCGCGACAGCGCCGCCTTGAGCGCGAAGGCGTTGCCATCCGGATAGCGGGCGAGATCGCCGAGCGACTGCTGCGCGGCATCGCGCGCCGCGGCACTCATGCCCAGCGGGTTCTCGTTGGAGGCGAGCTTGACGATGCTCGCCTCGATCAGGTTCATCTCGCGCGCGAGTTCGGAGATCGGCTTGCCCGGCTGGTAGGGCGTGATCGAACGGATGTAGTCCGGGGCCTGGTTGGCGACGGTCATTTGCAGCTCCTTGGTTCTCAGATCGCGGCCACCGGGTAGGAGCCGAGCACCTTCACGAAGGCGGCACGCTCGTCGAGCTCCCTGAGCGCCGCGGCGACCGCCGCGTCCTCGCGATGACCCTTGAAATCGACGTAGAAGACGTATTCCCACAGCCCCGCGCGTGCGGGGCGCGACTGCAGGTTGCTCATGTCCACGCCGTGGCGGGCGAGCGGCTCGAGCAGGGTATGCACCGCGCCCGGGCGGTTCGGGGTGGACAGCACCAGCGAGGTGCGATCATCGCCCGAGGGGCCGGCGTCGTGTTCGGCAATCACGAGGAAGCGGGTCGAGTTGCCCGGATCGTCCTCGATGTTGGCGGCGAGGATCTTCAGCCCGTAGAGCTCGGCGGCGGCTTCGCCCGCGATCGCGCAGGATTCGGGATCCTCGGACGCCATGCGCGCCGCCTCGGCATTGCTCGACACCGGAATCCGCGGCAGGTGCGGCAGGGTGCGGTTGAGCCATTCGTGGCACTGGGCGAGCGACTGCGCGTGGGAGTAGATCCGCCGCGCGGCGCCGATGCCGTCGGCCTGCGACATCAGTTGCTGGTGGATGCGCAGCTTCACCTCGCCACAGACCTTGAGCGGATTGGCGAGCAGCAGGTCGAGCGTGCCGCCGACCGCGCCTTCGGTGGAATTTTCCACCGGCACCACGCCGTAGTCGGCATTACCCGCCTCGACCGCGCGGAACACGTCCTCGATCGTCGCCAGCGGGATGAAATTCGGCGCCGAGCCGAAGTGCTTGCGGCTCGCGCTCTCGGAGAAGGTGCCCGCCGGACCGAGATAGGCGACCCTGAGCGGCTGCTCGAGCGCGAGGCAGGCCGACATGACCTCGCGGAAGATCTTCTTCACCGCCTCGGGCGGCAATGGGCCGGGATTGATCTCGGCCAGCCGGCGCAGCACCTGGGCCTCGCGTTCGGGGCGGTAGACGTTGCCGTGCTTGATCTCGCCGACGCGCTGCGCGCACTTGGCGCGCTCGCTGAGGCGGGCGAGGATTTCCTCGTCGAGGTGGTCGATGCGGTTACGCAGGTTAAGCAGTTCGTCGCTCATGCTCGATCGTCAGTCCAGTCCGATAGTGTGTCGTGCGTGGCTCGCCCGGGCGCTCGGGCTCAGGCCTTGCGCGCGGCGAAGTCGCGCATGAAATCCACCAGCGCCTGAACGCCGGCGAGCGGCATCGCATTGTAGATCGACGCCCGCATGCCGCCGACCGACTTGTGGCCCTTGAGCTGGACCAGGCCCGCGGCCGTCGCCTCGGCGAGAAAGGCCGCATCGAGCGCCTCGTCCTTCAGGAAGAAGGGTACGTTCATGCGCGAGCGGCACGCCGGGTCGACCCGATTCTCGTAGAAGTCGCTGGCGTCGAGGAAGTCGTACAGCAGCTTCGCCTTGGCGACATTGCTCGCCTCGACCGCGGCCACGCCGCCTTGCCGCTTGAGCCACTGGAACACCAGGCCGGCGACGTAGATCGCGTAGGTCGGCGGTGTGTTGTACATCGAGCCGTGTTCGGCGAGCACCTTGAAGTCGAACACGGTCGGACAGTGTGGCATCGCGCGCCCGAGCAGGTCCTCGCGCACGATGACGATGGTGAGCCCGGCGGGGCCGATGTTCTTCTGCGCGCCGGCGAAGATCAGGCCGTACTTCGAGACATCGATGGCGCGCGACAGGATGTGCGAGGACATATCGGCGACCACCGGCACCTCGGCGTGCCCGATGCCGGCGAGGTCCGGCTCGAAGGGGTATTCGACGCCGCCGATGGTCTCGTTGGTGCAGACGAACAGGTAGGCGGGATCGTGCGACAGGCGCCATGCCGCCATCGGCGGCACGCTGGTGAAGCCGCTCGGCTCGGCGCTCGCCGCGAGGTGCGCCTCGCCGTACTTGCGCGCCTCCTTGAGCGACTTGGTCGACCACGAGCCGGTGACGACGTAGTCCGCCACGCCCTTGTCGCCGATCAGGTTCATCGGGATGATCGCGTTGAGCGCGATCGCCCCGCCCTGCATGAACAGGATGCGGTAGTTCGTCGGCACCGCGAGCAGCTCGCGCAGGTCGGCCTCGGCCTGCGCGGCGATCGCGGTGAACGCCTCGCCGCGATGGCTCATCTCCATCACGCCCATGCCGGCGCCGTGCCAGTCGAGCATCTCGGCGGCGGCCTGCCTCAGCACCTCCTCGGGCAGCGCCGCGGGTCCGGCGCTGAAGTTCCACACGCGACTCACGCCTCGTCTCCTTGCTCGGGGGCGGGCTCGCCGCCGGCGTCCTGCGGCTCCTCGCCCTCGCTCATCACGACATCGACGTCGGACTCGGCGACCTTCTCGATGCCTGCCAGCGAGGTGCCCTCGTCGAGGTTGATCAAGGTCACGCCCTGGGTGGCACGGCCCAGTTCGCGGATGTCCTCGACCCGGGTGCGGATCAGCACCGCGCCGGTCGAGATCAGCATCACCTCATCGTTCGGCTCGACCAGCACCGCGCCCACCAGCCTGCCGTTACGGTCCGAGGTCTGGATCGCGATCATGCCCTTGGTGCCGCGGCCGTGGCGGGTGTATTCGGCCACCGGGGTGCGCTTGCCATAGCCGTTCTCGGTCGCGGTCAGCACCGACTGCGACTCATCCTTGGCCACCAGCATCGCGATCACCCGCTGCCCTTCCTCGAGCGTCATGCCGCGCACGCCGCGCGCCTCGCGCCCCATCGGCCGCACGTCGCTCTCGGCGAAGCGCACCGCCTTGCCGGCGTCGGAGAACAGCATCACGTCGGAATCGCCGTCGGTGATCGCGACCCCGATCAGGTGATCGCCGTCGTCGAGACTGACCGCGATGATGCCGGCCTTGCGCGGGTTGGAGAAGGCAGTCAGTGCGGTCTTCTTGACCGTGCCTTCCGAGGTCGCCATGAACACGAAGTGCTCTTCGTCGAATTCCTTGATCGGCAGCACCGCGGTGATCTTCTCGCCCTCGACAAGCGGGAACAGATTGACGATCGGCTTGCCGCGCGAGTTGCGCGTGCCTTCGGGCACCTCGTACACCTTCAGCCAGTAGCAGCGGCCACGGCTGGAGAAGCACAGCACGGTGTCGTGGGTGTTGGCGACGAACAGGTGGTCGATGAAGTCCTCGTCCTTCATCGAGGTCGCCTGCTTGCCGCGGCCGCCGCGGCGCTGGGCGCGGTAGTCGGCGAGCGGCTGGCGCTTGAAGTAGCCGGTGTGGGACAGGGTGACGACCATGTCCTCGGGGGTGATCAGGTCCTCGATGTTGATCTCGGCCGTGTTCAGCACCACCTCGGAGCGACGCGGATCGTCATACTGGTTGCGCACCGCGGTGAGCTCCTCGACGATGATCGCGGTGATGCGCTCGGGGCGCGCGAGGATGTCGAGCAGGTCGGCGATCAACGACATGACCTCGCGGTACTCGGCGACGATCTTGTCCTGCTCCAGTCCGGTCAGGCGCTGCAGGCGCAGCTCGAGGATCGCCTGGGCCTGGGCGTCGGAGAGGCGGTAGCCATGTTCGCCGAAGCCGAATTCGGGGGCGAGCCCGTCGGGACGGTAGTTTTCGGCGGCGGCGCGGACGAGCATCTCCTCGACCAGAGCCGAACGCCAGGTGCGCTCCATCAGGCCGCGCTTGGCGTCGGCTGGCGTCGGCGCCGCCTTGATCAGGGCGATGATCTCGTCCACGTTGGACAGCGCCACCGCGAGGCCCTCGAGGATGTGGCCGCGCTCGCGCGCCTTGCGCAGCTCGAAGATGGTGCGACGGGTGACGACCTCGCGGCGGTGCTCGAGGAAGCACACCAGCATCTGCTTGAGGTTCAGCAGCCGCGGGCGGCCGTCGACCAGGGCCACCATGTTCATGCCGAAGGTGTCCTGCATCTGGGTGTGCTTGAACAGCTTGTTCAGCACCACCTCGGGCATCTCGCCGCGCTTGAGCTCGATCACCAGGCGCATGCCGGACTTGTCCGACTCGTCGCGGATCTCGCTGATGCCCTCGATCTTCTTCTCGTTCACCAGCTCGGCCATGCGCTCCTGCAGGGTGCGCTTATTGACCTGGTAGGGCAGCTCGTCGACCACGATCGCCTGGCGGTCGGTCTTGCCGATGTCCTCGAAATGGGTGCGCGCCCGCATCACCACCCGGCCGCGGCCGGTGCGATAGCCCTCGTGCGCGCCGGAAAGGCCGTAGATCAGCGCGGCGGTGGGGAAGTCCGGCGCCTTCACGATCTCGATCAGCGCCTCGATATCGGTATCGGGCTCCGCGAGCAGCTTCAGGCAGGCATCCACCACCTCGCCGAGGTTGTGCGGCGGGATGTTGGTCGCCATGCCGACCGCGATGCCCGACGAGCCGTTGATCAGCAGGTTCGGGATGCGCGAGGGCAGGATCAGCGGCTCCTTTTCGGAGCCGTCGTAGTTCGGCCCGAAGTCGACCGTTTCCTTGTCGATGTCGGCGAGCAGCTCGTGGCCGATGCGTGCCATGCGGATTTCGGTGTAACGCATCGCCGCCGCGTTGTCGCCGTCGACCGAGCCGAAGTTGCCCTGGCCATCGACCAGCATATAGCGCAGCGAGAAGTCCTGCGCCATGCGCACGATGGTGTCGTACACCGCGGTGTCGCCGTGCGGATGGTACTTGCCGATGACGTCGCCGACGATACGGGCCGACTTCTTGTAGGCCCGGTTCCAGTCGTTCGACAGCTCGTGCATCGCGAACAGCACCCGTCGATGGACGGGCTTGAGACCATCGCGCGCGTCGGGCAGCGCGCGCCCCACGATGACGCTCATTGCGTAGTCGAGGTAGGAGGTGCGCATTTCCTCCTCGAGGCTGATCGGCAATGTTTCCTTGGCGAACTGAGTCATGCTCGGCAGCGGTGAAAGCCGCTTGAATCAAAAGGGTGGAATGGTAACACGCGCACCCCCTCGCACGCCTTCGCGCCAGGCGGCGGCGGCGTGCGCGGCGTCCGGCGTGCGCACGTTCTCAGAAGCGCATCTCGACGCCTGCGCCGAGCGCCCAGCTGCGTTCGCGCTCCTCGTCCTCCTCGTCCTGTGGCCAGTAGTGCCCCACGATCAGCTCGCCGATCAGCCAGCGACGCAGCACCGGCTGCTGCCACTTGAGCCTCACCCCGTACTCGCCGACATCGTGGCGCGAGCCGGTCTCGCCGGTAATGACGAGTTCGGTCGACAGCAGGCGGTCGTCGCCGTAGGACTTGAAGGCGCCGAGGCTCGACCCCCATGCGAAATCGTTGGTCTCCTCGGTGATGGTCACCCCGTTCTGCCACCGGAACGCGAGCGTCGGCGTGCGCAGGTGCTCGTAGTCGAGCGAGGTGGTCGAGCCGAAGCCGTCGTGCACCCGCCAGAACACCGTCTCGCGGAACTGCAGGTGGTTCCGCTCGGAAAGGCGCCAGTCGTGCAGGTAACGCGCCTGCGCATAGACCTTGTAGGCGCTGCGAACGCCGATGCGGAAATCGAGGTTATCGCGCAGCAGCAGGCCGAGCCCTGCGAAGGCCGTCTGGTCGTCGCTGCGATCGGTCTTGAGCAGCTGCTGCTCGCGCGTGAAGGCCTCGGGCCGGTCGCTGACCAGTTCCTCCTCGTTCTCCTGACCGAAGAAGAAGTAGGCCTTGTCGCGCAGGTTCGGCAACTCGACCCGGGCACGGAAACGCACGTTGAAGTCCCAGCCGTCGTCCTGCCGCCACAGCGAGCGCACCGCAAAGCGGCCAGCGGTCACGCTGCCGCCATCCTCGAACGGGCGCTCGCCGAACCAGCTGTTGATTCCGCTCGCCAGCCACTCGGTGGCCGATCGCATCGAGGCCCGGCTGGTGTCGAGCATATCGTCGTCTTCGGCCGCCGCGTCCTCGACGACCGTTTGCGGGGACGAATCGGGCTCGGGGTTAGCCGCGAGCGCAGTCGAAGCAGCCATGGATAGCATCAGTGCGAGCGAGGATGAATGAAGAAGGGACGGCAAGATCGGAAGCTCCGGTTGGGCGCCGCCAGCCAGTCGGGGCGAGCCGGCGCATGATCCGGCCCGCCGCACACGGGCCACGCCGTCATATTGCCATCGGCGTGCCCCACGGAGAACCGGGCAACGGGTGCGCGCCAGACAAAAATTCGGTCGCCCTCTTGAAAACCGGTCCGCCGACCCCAGTTGAATCGCGGTCCGACGGAATACACAGGGAGCAAGGCCAATGCAGGAACCGAAACAGCAGCAGGACACGCCCGAGATCGAAGACAAGCCGATCGAGCAGGTCGATGCCGCATCCGAGGCGACCGAGGCCAGCGATCCGCACGTTGCCGACGTCGTCCCCAGCCTCCAGGAGAGCCTGCGCCAGGCCGAACTCAAGGCCGAGGAACACCATGACGCGTGGCTGCGCGCGAAGGCCGAGACCGAGAACGTGCGCCGCCGCGCGCAGGAGGACATCCTGAAGGCCTCCCGGTTCGCCGCCGACAAGTTCGCGACCGCACTGCTGCCGGTCAAGGACAGTCTGGAAGCCGCGCTCGCTACCGAGAACCAGACCCTGGAGAGCCTGCGCGAAGGCGTCGAGCTGACCCTGCGCCAGCTGGTATCGGCCTTCGCCAGTGCCAGCCTCGCCGAGGAAAACCCGATGGGCCAGAAGTTCGACCCCAACAAGCATCAGGCGATGGGCATGGTCGAGGCCGAAGGCGTGCCGAACACCGTGGTCCACGTACTGCAGAAGGGCTACCTGCTGCACGACCGGGTGATCCGCCCGGCGATGGTGATGGTCTCGAAGGCCAAAGCCGAATAAGTGTGCGACCGGCTTGAAAGCCGGTGGGCGAACCCCATATTCGCATCAGGCCGGGCCGAGGCGTCCGGCATCGAAATCAAACATCCAGAGGAAAACACATGGGCAAGATCATCGGTATCGACCTCGGCACCACCAACAGCTGCGTTGCCGTAATGGAAGGCGGCAAGCCGAAGGTCATCGAAAACTCCGAAGGCGCGCGCACCACCCCGTCGGTGGTTGCATACGCCGAAGACGGCGAGATCCTGGTCGGTGCGCCGGCCAAGCGCCAGGCGGTCACCAACGCCAAGAACACCCTGTTCGCGATCAAGCGCCTGATCGGCCGTCGCTTCGAAGAGAAGGAAGTGCAGAAGGACATCGCCATGATGCCCTTCGCCATCGTCAAGGCCGACAACGGCGACGCCTGGGTGGAAGTGCGCGGCAAGAAGATCGCCCCCCCGCAGGTGTCGGCCGAGATCCTGCGCAAGATGAAGAAGACCGCCGAAGACTATCTCGGGGAGGAAGTGACCGAGGCGGTCATCACCGTGCCGGCCTACTTCAACGACAGCCAGCGCCAGGCCACCAAGGACGCCGGCCGCATCGCCGGCCTCGAGGTCAAGCGCATCATCAACGAGCCGACCGCGGCCGCGCTCGCCTTCGGCATGGACAAGAAGCCGGGCGACTCCAAGATCGCGGTCTACGACCTCGGCGGCGGCACCTTCGACATCTCGATCATCGAGATCGCCGACCTTGACGGCGAGCACCAGTTCGAAGTGCTCGCGACCAACGGCGACACCTTCCTCGGCGGCGAGGACTTCGACCAGCGCATCATCGACTACATCGTCACCGAGTTCAAAAAGGAACAGGGCGTCGATCTGAAGAACGACGTGCTCGCGCTGCAGCGCCTGAAGGAAGCGGCCGAGAAGGCGAAGATCGAGCTGTCCTCGGGCCAGCAGACCGACATCAACCTGCCCTACATCACCGCCGATGCCTCGGGTCCGAAGCACCTGAGCGTCAAGCTGACCCGCGCCAAGTTCGAGTCGCTGGTGGAGGATCTGGTCGAGCGCTCGATCGAGCCCTGCCGCGTCGCGCTGAAGGATGCCGGCCTGAAGGTCTCGGACATCGACGACGTCATCCTCGTCGGCGGCCAGACCCGCATGCCGATGGTGCAGGACAAGGTGAAGGCCTTCTTCGGCAAGGACCCGCGCAAGGACGTGAACCCGGACGAAGCGGTCGCGGTCGGCGCTTCCATCCAGGGCGGCGTGCTGCAGGGCGAGGTCAAGGACGTGCTGCTGCTCGACGTCACCCCGCTGTCGCTCGGCATCGAGACCCTGGGCGGCGTGATGACCAAGCTGATCCAGAAGAACACCACGATCCCGACCAAGGCCTCGCAGGTGTTCTCCACCGCCGACGACAACCAGAGCGCGGTGACGATCCATGTGCTGCAGGGCGAGCGCGAGATGGCCTCGGGCAACAAGAGCCTCGGCCAGTTCAACCTCTCCGACATCCCGCCGGCGCCGCGCGGCATGCCGCAGATCGAGGTCACCTTCGACATCGACGCCAACGGCATCCTTCACGTGTCGGCCAAGGACAAGGCCACCGGCAAGGAGAACCGCATCAAGATCCAGGCCAACTCCGGCCTGTCGGATGACGAAGTCGAGCGCATGGTGCGCGACGCCGAGGCACACGCGGAAGACGACAAGAAGGCGCATGAGCTGGTCGACGCGCGCAATCAGTGCGACGCCCTGATCCATTCGACGCGCAAGGCCCTGACCGAGTACGGCGACAAGCTCTCCGACGACGAAAAGTCGAAGATCGAAGCCGCGATCAAGGACGCCGAAGACGCCATCAAGGCAAACGACAAGGACAGCATCGAGGCCAAGAGCCAGGCGCTGGCGATGGCTGCGCAGAAGCTCGGCGAGCACATGTACGCCCAGGCTCAGGCCGAGGGCGCCGCGCAGCCTGATGCGGGTGCGCAGTCCGCAGGTGGCAAGTCCGACGACGCCGATGTGGTGGATGCCGAATTCACCGAAGTGAAGGACAAGAAGTAATCGTCGCTCTGGCGAATCCTTCTCGGCCGAGCCCCGCCGGAGCGCTGCTCCGGCGCCGGCTCGGCCTTTGCTTGATACCAGACTGAGCGAAGCACCATGTCCAAACGGGATTACTACGAAGTCCTCGGCCTCAATCGCGATGCGGGCGACGACGAGATCAAGAAGGCCTACCGCAAGCTGGCCATGAAGCACCACCCGGACCGCAATCCGGACAGCAAGGATTCAGAGGAGAAGTTCAAGGAGGCCAAGGAGGCCTACGAGGTTCTCTCCGACCCGCAGAAGAAGGCGGCCTACGACCGCTACGGGCACGCCGGGGTGGATCCTTCGATGGGCGCCGGTGCAGGTGCGCAGGGCTTCGACGGCTTCGCCGACGCTTTCGGCGACATCTTCGGCGACATCTTCGGCGGCGGCCGTGCCGGCGGGCGTTCGAACGTCTATCGCGGCGCGGACCTGCGCTACAACCTTGAGATCTCGCTCGAGGAAGCGGCGCGCGGTGCCGAGAAGACGATCCGCATCCCGACCACCGAGGAATGCGACACCTGCGACGGCACCGGTGCCAAGCCGGGCACCCAGCCCAAGACCTGCCCGACCTGCAACGGCCACGGCCAGGTGCGGGTGCAGCAGGGCTTCTTCTCGATCCAGCAGACCTGCCCGAAGTGCCATGGCGCGGGCCGCATCATCCCCGATCCCTGCCGCGACTGTGGCGGCGCCGGCCGAGTGAAGAAGCAGAAGACGCTCGAGGTGAAGATCCCGGCCGGCATCGACGAAGGCATGCGCCTGCGCCACGCCGGCCACGGCGAGCCGGGCATCAACGGCGGCCCCGCGGGCGATCTCTATGTCGAGATCCACATCCGGGCGCACTCGGTGTTCCAGCGCGAGCACGACGATCTGCACTGCGAAATGCCGATCAGCTTCAGCACCGCCGCACTCGGCGGCGAGATCGAGATTCCCACCCTCGATGGCATGGCGCGCCTGAAGATCCCGGCCGAGACCCAGAGCGGCAAGGTCTTCCGCCTGCGCGGCAAGGGCATCAAGAACGTGCGCAGCCACGTCCACGGCGACCTGCTCTGCCACGTCGTGGTGGAGACCCCGGTCAAGCTCACCGACCGCCAGAAGGAACTGCTGCGCGAGTTCGAGGAGATCTCGAGCGGCAACGCGGTGCGCCACAACCCGAAGGCGCAGTCGTGGATGGACAAGGTGCGCGAGTTCTTCGCCAGCTGATCCGACGACCGGGCCGCAGCACCCGCCGAGGCGACATCGGCGGGCGTGTCGGCCCGTGCCGCGCGGCTGCGGCCTAGAAGCCCCAGCTCGAGGTGTCGATGCGGGCCTCCACCCGGGCCTCGACCGCGTCGGGCAGCTGGTGGAAGAAGTCGAGCCCGGTCCAGCGCTGGACGTCCGCCACGCTGACGAGGAAGCGGCGCAGATCCTCGCCGCCCTCCACGTCTTGCGGCACCGCGAAGGCGAGCATCCGCGGCGCCCCGCCGGCGGAATCCTCGCGCACCAGGATCTTGTAGAAGGCGCTGGGCAGCGCGATCAGCTTGAAGCCCGGCAGATAGGCCGGACGCGCGTCGTAGATCGGCCCGGTGAACACCCACAGCGGCCCAAAGCGGTTGGACAGCGCGTCCTCGGCCGCCTCCAGCCGTTGCCATACGCCCCGGTTGAGGGCCGGCCGCTGGGGCACGATGTTGCTCATCAGGAAGGTCTGGTGCTGGGCTTTACGCCCGTAGCGGGTGGCGATCAGGTGGTTAGGCGCGAGATGGCCGCGGTCGTAACCGCTGCCGGTGTAGTCCTCGTGGCGCACGCAGGCGACGATGGTCAGGCAGCGCAGGGTGCGCCAGTCGTGCTCGAAGCGATCGGGCCGCGCCAGCCCACGCGCGCCGGGCGGCCGCGGCGTCGCCCGGTAAGCGACCCACGCGGCACCACCCCGCCATTCCGAATAGCCAGCGGCGAAGGCGTCATTGTGCAGCACCCGCTGCCAGCCCGCCGGACCGTCCGGCTGCGAGCGGGGCACGCCCAGGTACACCGTCGTCGGCCGCGACATCACCAGCTCCTGGCCATACCACAGCCCGCCGCCGAGCGAGCCGCCGAGCCCGAGCACGAAGCCGAGCAGCGTCGAACCGCGGCTGCGCAGCAGCGAAAGGGTGAAGCCGGATTTGCGCGCGCGCCGGACCTTGCGCCTAGCCACGCCGCCAGGTCGTGCCGCCCGGGCCGTCCTCGAGCACGATGCCGGCCTCGAGCAGCGCGGCCCGGATGCGGTCGGCCTCGGCGTAGTCCTTCGCTTTCTTCGCCGCGGCACGCTCGGCGATCAGCGCCTCGATCGCCTCCGCCCCGAGTCCGCCGGACGCCGGCGTACCCGCCTGCAGGAAGACGATCGGCTCGCGACCGAGCAGGCCGAGCACCCCGCCGAGCGCCTTCAGTTGCGCCGCCAGCGCGACATCGGCGCTGCGGTTGAGCTCGTTGGCGAGCTCGAACAGCACCGCCACCGCCTCCGCGGTGTTGAAGTCGTCGTCCATCGCCGCGCGGAACCGCTGCGCATGGGGTTCGTTCCAGTTCACCGCTGCCGCGCCCTGTGCCGGCACGTTCTTGAGCGCGGTGTAGAGCCGGGTGAGCGCGTTGCGCGCGTCCTCGAGGTGGGCATCGGAATAGTTCAGCGCGCTGCGGTAGTGCGCACGCAGGATGAAGAAGCGCACCACCTCGGGATCGTACTTCTGCAGCACCTCGCGGATGGTGAAGAAGTTGCCGAGCGACTTCGACATCTTCTCGTCGTCGACGCGGACGAAGCCGTTGTGCATCCAGTAATTGACGAAGGTGTGGCCGTGCGCGCCCTCGGACTGGGCGATCTCGTTCTCATGGTGCGGGAACTGCAGGTCCATGCCGCCGCCGTGGATGTCGAAGTGCTCGCCGAGCAGATCCAAGCTCATCGCGGAGCACTCGATATGCCAGCCGGGCCGGCCCTCGCCCCAGGGCGAGGGCCACTTCACCTCGACGGGCTCCTCGGTCTTTGCGTGTTTCCACAGCACGAAGTCGAGCGGATCGTTCTTGTCGCCGGCGACGTCCACCCGCTCTCCAGCGCGCAGTTCGTCGATCGACTTGCCCGACAGCCTGCCGTAACCCTCGAACTTGCGCACCGAATAGCACACGTCGCGGTTGGCGGCGACGTAGGCCAGGCCGTTCCGCTCCAGCCGCGAGATCAGGCCCTGCATGCTGGCGACGTAATCGGTGGCGCGCGGCTCGAAGTCGGGACGCAGCACGCCGAGGGCGTCGGCATCCTCGTGCATCGCGGCGATGAAGCGGTCGGTGAGGCTGCGGATCGACTCGTGGTTTTCCTGCGCGCGACGGATGATCTTGTCGTCGATGTCGGTGATGTTGCGCACGTAGGTGACGTCGTACCCGCTCGCCCGCAGCCAGCGCGCGACCATGTCGAACACCACCATGACGCGGGCGTGGCCGAGGTGACAGAAGTCGTACACGGTCATGCCGCATACGTACATGCGGACCTTGCCCGGTTCGATCGGTTGGAAGGCTTCCTTGCCGCGGGAGAGGGTGTTGTAGATGGTCAGCATGGGAGAGGGCGGAAACACCGCGCGGGACGCGCGATTGTGGGAGTCCTGTGCTTGTTGGTAAAATCCGGGGCTTGCGCCGAACCTGTCCACCGGCCGCCCCGATTCAAGCCGGTCGAGTATAGCACGGGGCTCCCGCCCCCCTTTCAGGCGCCGCCATGGCGCCTCCACCCACGGAGTCCGCATGAAGAAATCCGCTCTTGCCCTGCTCGCCCTCGCCAGCGTCAGTCTCGGCGCGTGGGCCGCCGGCCCGACGGTCACGCTCGACACCAGCCACGGCGAAATCGTGCTCGAGCTCGATGCCGACAAGGCGCCGAAGTCGGCCGAGAACTTCGTTCAGTACGCGAAGGACGGCCACTACGACGGCACCGTCTTCCACCGCGTGATCGACGGCTTCATGATCCAGGGCGGCGGCTTCGATGAAAAGATGAAGCAGAAGGCCACCCGCCCGCCGATCGAGAACGAGGCGAAGAACGGCCTCAAGAACCTGCCGGGCACGATCGCGATGGCGCGCACCGCCGACCCGCACTCGGCCAGCGCGCAGTTCTTCATCAACCTCGCACCCAACACCTTCCTCGACTACCCCTCGCGCGACGGCTGGGGCTACGCCGTGTTCGGCAAGGTCGTGCGCGGCATGGACGTGGTCGAGAAGATCGGCAAGCTGCCGACCACCAGCGTCGGCTTCCACCAGAACGTCCCGGTCGACCCGGTCGTCGTCCGCAGCGCCCGCGTCGACGGCGCCGACGCCCCGGCCGCCGGCAGGCAATAACCCCAAGGAGCATCACATGGCAGTCAAGCTGCACACCAACCACGGTACGATCACCCTCGAACTGGACGCCGACAAGGCCCCGGTCACGGTCGAGAACTTCCTCGCCTACGTCGAGGCCGGCCATTACGACAACACCATCTTCCACCGCGTCATCGACGGCTTCATGATCCAGGGCGGCGGCTTCGAGCCCGGCATGCAGCAGAAGCCCACCCGTGAGCCGATCAAGAACGAGGCCGACAACGGCCTGAAGAACGAGCGCGGCACGATCGCGATGGCGCGCACGCAGGCGCCCCACTCCGCTTCCGCCCAGTTCTTCATCAACATCGCCGACAACGACTTCCTCAACTACCGCTCGCCCGACCTGCAGGGCTGGGGCTACTGCGTGTTCGGCAAGGTCAGCGAAGGCATGGACGTGGTCGACAAGATCCGCGCGGTGAAGACCGGCTCGAGCGGCTTCCACCAGGACGTGCCGAAGGAAGACGTGATCATCGAGCGCGCCGAAGTTGTCTGATTCGAAGTCGTTGCGCGGCCCCGCCCCGGCGGCGGCTGCCCCGGTGCCGGAAGCCGCCCGCGCGGCGCTTCCGGCATTGTTCATCTCCGACCTCCACCTGTGCGAGGAACGTCCGGCGACGACCACCGCCTTCCTCGACTTCCTCGACGGTCCGGCACGCGAGGCGGCGAGCCTGCTCATCCTCGGCGACCTGTTCGAGTACCTCGCCGGCGACGACGACCTCGAGTCGCCGTTCAACCGCGAGCTGTGTGCGGCGCTGAAGGCGCTCGCCGGGCACGGCACACGGGTGTTCTTCATGCGCGGGAATCGAGACCTGCTCGCCGGCGAAGGCTTCGCCGAGGCCGCCGGTCTCCACCTCCTGCCCGATCCGTCGATCGTCGCCTTCGGCGACGGCGAGGACGCGCCCCGCCTGCTGCTCAGCCACGGCGACGCCCTGTGCACAGACGACCTCGCCTACCAGGCCTACCGTCGCCAGGTGAATGATCCCACCTGGCAGGCCGGCTTCCTTGCCCAGCCATTGGCGGCACGCAAGGCCTTCATCGAGAGCCTGCGCCAGCAGAGCGAGAGCGCCAAGAAGACGAAGGCGACGGAAATCATGGACGTCAACGCCGCCGCGGTGGAGGCCCTGCTGCGCGCCCATCGCGGCCCGACCCTGGTTCACGGCCACACCCACCGTCCGGCGCGCCACGTGCACGCGGTCGACGGTCGCGAATGCGTGCGCTGGGTGCTGGCCGACTGGCACGACACCGCCACTTGGCTGCGCTTCGACGGCCGCACGCTCAGCGCAGAAGGCGGCGGCGCCGCCTGAACGTGGCAGCGGGCGCGTCCCGACGTATCAGCCCGCCAGGCCGCGCGCCAGGTCGGCCTGCAGGTCCTCGACCGACTCCAGGCCCACCGCGACGCGCAGCAGCCCCTCCCCGATCCCCGCCTCGGCGCGCGCCTCGGGCGAGATGCGGCCGTGGGTGGTGGTCGCCGGATGGGTGATCGTGCTCTTGGTGTCGCCCAGGTTGGCGGTGATCGAGATCGTGCGGGTCGCATCCACCACCCGCCACGCCGCCTCGCGGCCGCCCTTGACCTCGAAGCTGAGGATCGCGCCGCCGCTCTTCTGCTGGCGCATCGCCAGCGCGTGCTGCGGATGCGAGGCCAGCCCGGGATAGAACACGCGCGACACGCCGGGCTGCGCCTCGAGCCAGCCCGCCAGCTCGAGCGCGCTCGCCGACTGCGCCTCCATGCGGATGCGCAGCGTCTCCAGGCCCTTCAGGATCACCCAGGCGTTGAAGGGCGAAATGCTCGGCCCCGCGGTACGCAGAAACTTGTACACCTCGTCGGTCACCGCCTTCGCGCCGACCACCGCGCCGCCGAGCACACGTCCCTGGCCGTCGAGGTACTTTGTCGCCGAATGCACGACGACGTCGGCGCCAAGCGCGAGCGGGCGCTGCAGCGCCGGCGTGCAGAAGCAGTTGTCCACCGCCAGCAGCACGCCGGCCTCGTGCGCGATCGCGGCCACCGCGGCGATGTCGACCACCTCGGTGAGCGGGTTCGATGGGGTCTCGACGAAGAACAGCCGGGTGCGCGGGCGGATCGCGGCGCGGTAGGCGTCGAGATCGGTCGCGGGCACGAAGGTGGTCTCGATGCCGAACTTCGACAGGATGTTGCCGAACAGCTGTTGGGTGGCACCGAACAGGCCGCGCGAGGCCACCACGTGATCGCCCGCCTGCATCAGCGCCATCGCCAGCGACAGGATCGCCGACATGCCGGAGGCGGTGGCGACGCAGCCCTCGGCGCCCTCGAGCGCCGCCAGCCGCGTCTGCATCGCGCTCACGGTGGGGTTGGAGAAGCGCGCGTAGACGTTGCCCTGCTCCGCGCCCGAGAAGCGCGCCGCCGCCTGCGCCGCGCTCTCGAAGGTGAAGCTCGAGGTGAGGTAGAGCGCCTCGCTGTGCTCGCCGAACTGGCTGCGCTCAATGCCGGCGCGGACCGCGAGGGTGTCGAAATGAGGCTCGTGACCGTCCGGTTGCGGTGTCATCGTCGTCTTCCTGCTCAATCGTTGCGGCCGGAGCCGAGATTGAGGTCGAGCTGCCCGCCCTCGGCCTCGTCCTGCTCGTCCTGCGCAGCGGGCTCGGCCTCGCCCGCGCCGCGCCGGTTCTCGACTCCGTCGAGGTACTCGGCGGTGATGTCGCCGGTGACATAGATCCCGTCGAAGCAGGAAGTTTCGAAGAAGGCGATCGACGGATTGATCGCGCGCACCGCCGCCTTCAGGTCCTCGAGATCCTGATAGATCAGACCGTCGGCGCCGATCTCGCGACGGATTTCCTCTTCGTCGCGGTCGGAGGCGATCAGCTCGCCGCGGGTCGGCATGTCGATGCCGTAGACATTCGCGTAGCGCACCGGGGGCGCCGCCGAGGCCAGATAGACCTTGGTCGCGCCCGCTTCACGCGCCATGTTGACGATCTCCCGGCTGGTGGTGCCGCGGACGATCGAATCGTCCACCAGCAGCACGCTCTTGCCGGCGAACTCCTGGCGCACGGTGTTGAGCTTCTGGCGCACCGACTTACGGCGCACCGCTTGGCCGGGCATGATGAAGGTGCGGCCGATGTAGCGGTTCTTGACGAAACCCTCGCGGTAAGGCAGCCCGAGCCGGTGCGCCATTTCCATCGCCGACGGGCGGCTCGAGTCGGGAATCGGGATGACCACGTCGATCTGAGCGTCCGGCAGAATGCGCTTCATCCGGTCGGCGAGGAACTCGCCCATCTTGACCCGCGAGTCGTACACCGACACGCCGTCGATGATCGAATCGGGCCGGGCGAGGTAGACAAACTCGAACATGCAGGGCGCGAGCGTGGTCTTGCTCGCGCACTGCCGGCTATGGAAGTTGCCCGCGGTATCGATCAGCACCGCCTCGCCAGGGGCGACGTCGCGCAGCAGCTTGAAGCCGAGCACGTCGATCGCCACCGATTCGGAGGCGACCATCCACTCGACGCCCGTTTCGGTGTCGTTTCGCCCGATGACCAGCGGGCGGATGCCGAAGGGGTCGCGGAAGGCGAGCAGGCCGTAACCGGCGATCATCACCACCACCGCGTAGGCGCCGCGGCAGCGCCGATGCACCCCGGCGACGGCGCGGAACACCGCTTCCTCGTCGAGCTTGAGGCCGTTGCACGCCGCCTGCAGTTCGTGCGCGAAGACGTTGAGCAGGACCTCCGAGTCGCTGCTGGTGTTGATGTGGCGCAGGTCGGAGACGAACATCTCGCGCTTGAGCGCCTCGGAGTTCGTCAGGTTGCCGTTGTGCGCCAGCAGAAGGCCGAAGGGCGAGTTGACGTAGAAGGGCTGCGCCTCGGAGGCATTATAGGCCGAGCCGGCAGTCGGGTAGCGAACGTGGCCGATGCCCCAGTTGCCGACCAGGTTGCGCATGTTCCGCGTCCGGAAGACGTCGCGCACCAGGCCCGACCCCTTGTGCATGTTGAAGTGCCCGCCTGCGCAGGTGGCGATGCCAGCGGCATCCTGACCACGGTGCTGGAGCACCTGGAGACCGTCGTAGAGCAACTGATTAACCGGGGTGGTCGCAACGACACCAAGAATTCCGCACATGGGTTTCTGCCTATCTGAATCGGATCCGGTTGGCC
Source organism: Thauera phenolivorans (assembly GCF_001696715.1). Classification (GTDB taxonomy): domain Bacteria; phylum Pseudomonadota; class Gammaproteobacteria; order Burkholderiales; family Rhodocyclaceae; genus Thauera; species Thauera phenolivorans. Next base: position 66,703 of record NZ_MBFM01000003.1, read on the forward strand.
ACCGCGTCGGGCAGCCAGGGTTTGGCGGCAATCACCGCCCTTTCCATCGGGGGCGCGAACAGGGATTGCGCCCACCAAGCCTCGCGTGACATGCCGACGAGACCGCCGAGCAGCACTGCCACGAAGACGATCGCCAGACCGCGGGCGAGACCGAAGATCGCGCCGAAGAAGCGGTCGGCCGGTCCCAGCCCGGCGGCTCTGAGCAGCTGCCGCAACAGGTAGCGCACGAGCGCGGCCAGCAGCAGCACGCCGACCACGATCACGGCCACGCCGGCCACCTGCCGCCAGACTGGCTCCGCGATCATGCCGACGAAGAGGCCCGCCGCGTGCGGGTGCCACAGCCAGGCCGCGAGCAGTGCCGCCACCCAGGCGAGCACCGCCATCACCTCGCTGATCAGGCCACGCCAGAGGCCGACGGCTGCGGACAGGCCGAGCACGCCGAGAAAAACGTAGTCGAAGACAGTCATCGACGCCGGTCAGCGACTCACCACGACCGGCGCATGGCCCAGCGCACGCACCCGGCCTGCCTCGCGATCGGCCGCGGCGCGGTTGGCAAAGGGCCCGACCCGCACCCGGGTCACGCCTCCTGCCTTCTCCGTGTAGGCTCCGATGCCCGCCTTCTTCAGCTCGGCGGCAATCGAGGCCGCCCGTCCCGCGTCGCCGAAGGCCCCCACCTGGACCAGGAAGGATGCGCTCTTCGGCGCCGCAGCGGCGACCGGTGGCGGATTCTCGCCCCGCAGGATCGCACGCACGCGTTCGGCCTCGGCCTCCTCGGCCGACTTTTGCGCTGCCTTGGGCGGCGTCGGCTTAGGCTTCGGCGTCGGTGACGGCTTGGGCTCGGGCTTGGGTGAAGGTGCCGGCTGCGGCTTGGGTTCGGGCTTCGGCGGCGATTCGGGCTTCGGCGGCGGCGGCGGCGGCTCCGGCTCGCTCAACGCCTCGGCGGTGGGAGGCGCCTCGGGCACCGCCACGCCGAGCTCGGGATCGACTGCGGCGATCTCCGCATCCGGCCCGGGCCCGGCGATCGGCCGCGCCAGCGCGCTGTCCGCATCACGCTCGGGGATGGCGATCTGGATGTCCTGATCCACCGGTCGCGGCTCCTGCTCCATCATCATCGGCAGCACGATCGCGGCCGCCAGGGCGAGCGCTGCTGCGCCCACCAGGCGGCGCCGCGCGCGCTTCTTGATTTCGAGGTCGTCTTGGTCGCTCACCGCAAAGGCTCTGTGTCATTGCCGGACGGCGCGTGAGGCTGCGAGCACCTCGCCCACCGTCAGGAAGGATCCGAAAGCGACGATTCTATCACCCTCGGCAACGCTCTCTCGCGCTGCAACAAAGGCTTGCGCAGGACTCGCGAAGCAGCGGACGTCGGCGCTGATGCCGACGGCTTCGAGGCGCTGACGCAGCTGCTCGGCAGGCAGGCCGCGCGGCCCGGGCAAGTCGGCCAGAAGCCAGTGGTCAACACGGCCGCGCACGCGCTCCACCACCCCTTCGACGTCCTTGTCGGAGAGCATGCTGAACACCGCCCAGGTCTCCGGAAAGAAGCCCATGCTGCCGAGGTTCTCGGCGAGCACGCCGGCCGCCTGAGGGTTGTGGGCGACGTCGAGCACGATCGAGGGCCGGCCCGGCAGCACCTGAAAGCGGCCCGGCACTTCGACCAGCGACAGACCCTCGCGGACCGCCTGCATCGAAACGGGAATGCGCTCGCGCAGGAGCTCGAGCGTGGTCAGCACCGCCGAGGCATTGAGCAGCTGGTTGGCGCCGCGCAATGCCGGGTAGGCCAGTCCGCCCCTGCGCAGGAGGCGGCCCTGGGCGGGCGGCGCCTCGTAGCGCCAGTAGCCCCATTGCTGGCGGTCGCCACCGAAGCCGAAATCGCGCCCGCTGATCCACAGCGGCGCACCGATCGACTCGGCGTGCGAGACCAGGCTCGCAGGCGGTTGCGGATCGCCGCACACCGCCGGGCGGCCGCTGCGGAAGATCCCGGCCTTCTCGAGGCCGATCGATTCGCGGTCGTTGCCGAGGTAGTCCATGTGGTCCATCGCCACGCTGGTGACGATCGCGCAATCGGCGTCGAAGACGTTGACCGCATCGAGCCGCCCGCCGAGGCCGACCTCGAGCACGATCACATCGGGTGTGGCATTGCGGAACAATTCCCACGCCGCGAGCGTGCCGTGCTCGAAATAGGTCAGCGGGGTATCGCCACGCGCCGCTTCGACCGTGGCGAAGGCAGCGACCAGGGCTTCGTCACCGACCTCGTTGCCATTGACCCGCACCCGCTCGTTGTAGCGGAGAAGGTGCGGCGAGGTGTAGCAGCCGACCCGGTAACCCTCGGCCAGCAGCACCGCCTCCAGCATCGCCGCCGTCGACCCCTTGCCGTTGGTACCGCCCACGGTGATGACCACTGCATCGGGGCCGGGCGCGAGCGCATCGCGCACCTTGCGCACACGCTCGAGCCCGAGCTGGATCGCGGCCGCATGGCGCCCCTCGAGCAGCGCAAGCCAATCATCGAGCGTGGCCGGCAGCGCAGCCTCCTGCATGGCGGCCGCGCTCACGCCGCGGCAGCCGGCGCCTGGCGCATCAGCAGCGTCAACAGGCCGGCGAGCCTGTCGCGCAGCTGGCGCCGGTCGACGATCATGTCGATCGCGCCCTTCTCGAGCAGGAACTCGGCGCGCTGGAAGCCCTCGGGCAAGGTCTCGCGTACCGTCTGCTCGATCACGCGCGGGCCGGCGAAGCCGATCAGCGCGCCCGGCTCGGCGATGACCACATCGCCCATGAAGGCGAAGCTCGCCGACACCCCGCCCATCGTCGGATCGGTGAGTATGGTGATGAAGGGCAGCTTGCGCTCGGCGAGCTGGGTCACGATCGCCGTGGTCTTGGCCATCTGCATCAGCGAGAACAGACCCTCCTGCATGCGAGCGCCGCCCGACGCGGTGATGCAGATGAAGGGCAGGCGCTGTTCGAGCGCGGCGCGCGCCCCACGGACGAAGCGCTCGCCGACCACCGATCCCATCGAGCCACCGAGGAACTCGAATTCGAAGCAGGCCACGACAAGCGGCTGGCCGAGAATCGCGCCCTGCATGACGACCATCGCGTCGGTCTCGCCGGTATCGGCGGTCGCCGCCGAGAGGCGGTCGGGATAGCGGCGCGAGTCCTTGAACTTGAGCGCATCGACCGGGAACACCTCGGAACCGATCTCGAAGCGCCCCTCCTTGTCGAGCAGCAGCTCGAGCCGCTGGCGCGCGCGCAGCCGCTGATGGTGGCCGCACTTCGGGCACACGCCCTGGTTGCTATCGAGGTCGGAGCGGTAGAGCACCACCTCACAGGCGGTGCACTTGCTCCACAGGCCTTCGGGAATGGACTTGTTGCGGGCGGAGGAATCGCTGCGCTTGATGCGAGGCGGAAGAAGCTTCTGGAGCCAGCTCATCGGGTTGCTCCCTGTACGGGCTCGAGGGTGTCGAGCGCTTGACGGATGTCGCGCATGAAGGCGGTGACGTTGGCCACCACCGCATCGCGCGGACTCTGTTCGATCTCTTCGATGATGCGGCTGCCGATCACCACGGCGTCGGCGACCGCGCCGATCCGGCGCGCGCTGTCGGCGTCGCGGATGCCGAAGCCGACGCCGACCGGCATGCCGACCACCGCACGGATCTGCGGAATGCGTCGAGCGATCTCGTCGAAGTCGAGATTGCCTGCGCCGGTCACGCCTTTCAGCGAGACGTAATAGATGTAGCCGCTGCCGAGAGTCGCCACCTCGGCGAAGCGCTTCTCGGTCGAGGTCGGCGCGAGCAGGAAGATCGGATCGAGCCGGTTGGCGCGCATCGCTGCGCTGAAAGCCTCGCTTTCCTGCGGCGGATAATCGACCACCAGCACGCCATCGACGCCGGCGTCACTGGCGGCGGCGGCAAACGCATCGACGCCCATCGCCTCGATCGGGTTGGCATAGCCCATGAGGACCACCGGGGTGTCGCCATCCTCGGCACGGAACGCGCGAACGATATCGAGCACTTTCCGCAGCGACATGCCGCCGGCCAGTGCCGCCTCGGAGGCGCGCTGAATGGTGGGGCCGTCGGCCATCGGGTCGGAAAAGGGGACGCCGAGCTCGATGACGTCGGCGCCGCCGGCCACCAGCGCGCGCATCAGCGAGAGCGTCAGCGCGGCGTCGGGGAATCCGGCGGTCATGAAGGGGATCAGCGCCCGCCGGCCGGAGGCCTGCAGGCGCGCGAAGCGGTTCTGGATTCTGGACATAGGGTTTCCTGTGGCGGGCCGGCCTGCAGACCGCGCCGGCTCAGAACTGGATGCCGGAGCGCTCGGCGACGGTGTGCATGTCCTTGTCGCCGCGGCCGGAAAGATTGACCAGCAGGATCTGGTCGCGCGACAGCGTCGGTGCCAGCCTGGTGGCACAGGCGATCGCATGCGCGGACTCGAGCGCGGGGATGATGCCCTCGAGGCGGCACAGGTCATGGAAGGCCTGCAGCGCCTCGTCGTCGGTGACCCCGACGTATTCCGCACGGCCCGAGTCCTTCAGCCAGGCGTGCTCCGGACCGACGCCCGGGTAGTCGAGACCGGCCGACACCGAATGCGTCTCTATGATCTGGCCGTCTTCGTCCTGCAGCAGATAGGTGCGGTTGCCGTGCAGCACGCCTGGGCGCCCTGCGCTCAGGGAGGCCGCATGGCGTCCGGTGTCTATCCCCGCGCCCGCCGCCTCGGCGCCGATCAGGCGCACCCCCGGCACGTCGAGGTAGGGATGGAAGATGCCCATCGCGTTGGATCCGCCGCCCACCGAGGCGATCACGCAATCGGGCTGGCGGCCGGCCATCTCGGGCATCTGGGCGATGCACTCCTGGCCGATCACCGCCTGGAAGTCGCGCACCATCATCGGGTAGGGATGCGGGCCGGCGACCGTGCCGATGATGTAGAAGGTGTCGGCGACATTGGTGACCCAGTCACGCATCGCCTCGTTGAGGGCGTCCTTCAGCGTCTTCGAGCCGGACTCGACCGGCACCACGCTGGCACCGAGCAGTTTCATCCGATAGACGTTGGAGGCCTGGCGCTTGACGTCCTCCGAGCCCATGTACACCACGCATTCCATCCCATAGCGAGCGGCCACGGTCGCACTCGCCACACCATGCTGACCGGCGCCGGTCTCCGCGATCACGCGCGGCTTGCCCATGCGCCGCGCGAGCAGGGCCTGGCCGATGCAGTTGTTGATCTTGTGCGCGCCGGTGTGATTGAGATCCTCGCGCTTGAGATAGATCTGCGCGCCGCCAAAGCGCTCGGAGAGCCGCCTGGCGTGGTAGATCGGGCTCGGACGACCGACGTAGTGCTTCAGTTCGTACTCGAACTCCGCCATGAACTCGGGGTCGCGGCGTGCGGCGTCATAGGCCTCGCGCAGTTCCTCAAGGGCGGGAACGAGAGTTTCGGCGACGAAGACGCCGCCGTAGGGGCCGAAATGCCCACGGGCATCGGGATACTGGTAGGGCGTATCAGCCTTCTGCATGTCGAACTCCGGCAACGAATGCGGCGATCTTCGCCGCATCCTTGATTCCCTTGGCGATCTCCACCCCGCTCGAGACGTCGACCGCCCACGGGCGCACTCGGCGCACCGCCTGGGAGACGTTGTCCGCATCGAGGCCGCCGGACAGGATCAGCGGCCGCTCGAAGCCGTCGGGAATCAGGGACCAATCGAATGTCTTCCCGCCGCCGCCGTAACCGTCGACGAAGGCGTCGAGCAGGATCCCGCTCGCGCCCGGATGGGAAGCCGCAAATTCTATCAGATCGACCCCGGGACGCACGCGAGCCGCCTTGATCCAGGGGCGGCGGTAGCGCGCGCACTCGGCGTCGGTTTCGTCGCCATGGAACTGCAGCAGCTGCAGTGGCACCTGGGCGAGCGCCTCGCGCACGAAGGCCGGTTCGGGATTGACGAACAGACCCACCGCGGTGACGAAGGGGGGAAGGAGGCCGGCGAGCCGGGCAGCGCACTCGAAGCTCACCGCGCGCGGACTCGGGGGGTAAAAGACGAAGCCGATCGCATCGGCACCCGCGGCAACGGCCGCATGCACGTCCTCCTCGCGAGTGAGGCCGCAGATCTTGATTCGGGTTCGGTGCATTCAGAGGCGGGGTAATTCGGGCAGCGCGATGATACGCCCATCCCCCGGCAGCGGCCAGCGCGGCGGGTAGCTGACCCCGCACAGATAGAGTCCGTCGGGCGCGAAGGTGGGCGCCGCCAGCTTGCGGTCGCGCACCTCCAGCAGCTCGCCGATCCACTCCGGCCGATACCGGCCCTTGCCGACGTATACCAGCGCGCCGACCAGATTGCGGATCATGTGGTGCAGGAAACCGTTGGCCCGGAAGTCGAACACCAGCATGTTGCCGTCGCGGCGCACGCGGGCCTCGTGCATCAGGCGCACCGGGGTGCGCGCCTGGCAGCCGGCGGCGCGGAAGGCGGAGAAATCGTGCTCGCCCAGCAGCAGGCGCACCGCCTCCGCCATCTTCGTCTCGTCGAGCGGGAGGTGGAACCAGCCCACCCTTCCCGCCAGCAGCGCCGGCCGGGTGGGAGAGTTGAACAGCAGGTAGCGATACTGCCGCTCGTAGGCGAGGAAGCGCGCATGGAAGCCTTCGTCGACCTCCACCGCCCAGCGCACCACCGCCGCCGCCGGCAGCAGCGCATTGACGCCGCGCACCCAGGCCGAAACCGGACGTCGCGCACCCGTGTCGAAATGCGCGACCTGTGCGCTCGCATGCACTCCCGCATCGGTACGTCCAGCGCAATGTACCCGCACCGGCTCGCCGGCGATCCGGGCCAGCGCCGCCTCGAGCACGTCCTGCACGGTGCGTCCGTGCCGCTGGCTCTGAAAGCCGAGGAAGGCGTCGCCCGCATACTCCAGGCCGAGCGCAATGCGCGTCATGCCAGCGCCCACCAGCAGACGAGGCCGATCAGCGCGCCACCGAGCAGCCAGTCGGCCGCGCCGAGACGCTCACGCCGCAGATGGACCACTTCGGCGCTGACCGGCCCGGCGTCTTCGGCCAGCCAGTGGCGCCAATCACGTGCCGCGCCGGGCCCCGTGCTCTCGACGTAGCGCAGCACCAGAAGCAGCCGCAGCGCGAGGCGCTCGGGCGACACGCCGCACAGCGCGAGCGGCCGGCACAGGGCGTACATCCCGCCTACCAGGCGCTCGGTCGGCAGCCGCTCGAGCAGCAGGGCGACCATGCAGACGACCGCCGCGAGGCGGGCGCCGTGCTCTAGCGCCATCAGCGCGCCCTCGCGCGTCGGGCTCACCGACGGCCAGACGAGGAGGAGCGCCTCGCCCGGTGTGAACCAGGCGAACAGGATCACGATCGCCAGCATCAGCACCCGCACCCTGCGCAACAGGCGCAGCGCCCGCAAGCGGGCGAACAGCAGGGCTACGAACAGGCAGGCAAGCGCGGCCGGCAGCAGGGCCGGCAGCGGCAAGGCCTGCAGCAGGATGACACCGGCCAGCCAGAGCAGCAGGATCAGGCCCGAATGCATCGACGGCACGCGGCCCTTCCCGCCGTGGCGCAGCGCCGATACCCACATCACGAACTCAGCCGAATCGGGCGAGCATCTGCCGCGCCGCCGCCTGCTGGCCGAGTGAGCCTTCCCGGATCACCTCTTCCAGGAGTTCGCGGGCGCCATCGCGATCGCCGAGTTCGTCATACACGCGTGCGAGCTCGAGCTTGGTCGCCGCTTCCTCGCTGCCGGCGGCAATGCCCTCCGCCGCGACGACCGACTCCGTCCAGTCGTCGCCCGGCTGGGTAGCATCGGGCTCCATCGCGTCGGGCTGCGACGGCCGCTCGAGGGCCGGCAGTTCCGGGACCGGCGTTGCATCGTCCGCGGCGGACGCGTCGAGTTCGAGGTCGAAGTCGAGGCGACTGAAGTCGAAACCCATGTGTGCCGGCTTCGCACCCGCCGGCGCGGGTTCAGCGGCCGGCTCAACCGCGCCGTCATCCGCCTCGACGCCCAGGTTGCCGAGTTCGAAATCCAGCCCGCTGGTCGCCGCCGCGCGAATGTCGGCCTGCTCCCGCGCCGCCTCGGAGGCATCGAAGTCGATGTCGAAGGCGAGCGCCGGCACGGTTTCCTCCGCCGCCCAATCCGGCGCGTGCTGCGCGTCGCCCACCGGCTGCGGTTTCGCGGAGGCACCCGCGGCGGCAGGCGCCGTTTCGCCCACGTCGAGTCCGAGGTCGAACTCCAGCGGAAGCACGCTTTCCTCGCTCGGCCGCGGCTCGTCGGACAGCGCGGCCACCGGGGCAGACCGCCCGCCCTGGCCGCCGTCAGCGCTCGCGCGCGCGCCGCCGCCGACGGCGAAGGTCGCGGCAAGGGCGGCACTCTTGCCGAGCGGCGGGATCTCGGTGGGCGCTTCGGCCGCAGTCAGGGGCCCGGCCTCGATGTCGCGGTAAAGCGGGTTGTCGGGGTCGATCGCACGTCCCATCGCCGCCGCCCTGCTCCAGTCCGGCCCCTTGCCGCCGGTGCGCGCATAGAGGTCGGCCGCCACCAGATCGAACTGTTTGACGCTCTTTCGTCTGCCGTAGATCTCGAGCAGCTTGAGCGCGATGGCGGCACGCTCGGGGTCGGTCCTGAGCGCGTCCTGAAGAATTTCCTCGGCCTGCGCGTCACGCCCGTAAGCGATGTAGACGTCGGCCTCCGCCACCGGATCGACGCCCTCGTCGGCGTCGATCGCGGACAGGCCGCCGTGGCTGAATTCCGTGTGCAGCACGCTCGCGCCGGTGTCGACCTGCTGGCCGCCGGCGGTGCCGAGCACCGTGTGACCCGCGCCGCCGGTGCTGGACAGGGGCGGAACGCCGCGACCGGAAGCCTCGGCCTTGCGCTTGCGCGAACGGTAGGCGAGCAGGCCGAGCAAAAGGGCAGCGATCGCGCCGCCGCCGGCAAGCAGGCGGGAGTCGTCGACCAGCGAGGGCTCGACAGCCGGACGCTCGGCGGCGGGAGCGGCGGGTTGGCCCGGCGATGGCGGCGCCGCGGCGACGCTAGCGCCACCCGCATCGGCCGAAAGCGTGCCGGCCTGCTGCTCGACCTGGCCCATGGCCTCACTGCGCAGCTCGAGCAGGGTGCGCAGGTCGCGCACGCTCTGTTCGAGTTGGGCGAGGCGCGCGTTGGCGTCCTCGAGCGATTTCTCGCGCGAGACGAGTTCCTCTTCGAGCGTCTGCAGCCGGCTCGCGGTGTCGCCGCCTCCAGCCGCCGTACCTGACTGTTCCGCGCTGGAGACTCGCAGCCGGTCGCCTTCGACCTCGGGGCGCGCCTCCTCGACGCGCGGCACGATCGTGCCCGTCGCCTGCTGTTCCGCGGCGGGCTCGGGCGTCGCTGGCGCCTGCGCGGCAACCCCCGCAAGGCGGCGCCGGTAGGCTTCGAAGTCGGCCGCCTGCGCGAGCACCTCGCGGCGCGCGGCCGTGCCATCGAGCGCACGCACGCGCTCCGCGGCGGGAATATCGAGTACCGAACCGGCACGCAGGCGATTCATGTTGCCGCCATCGAAGGCGTCGCGGTTGGCATCGGCAATTGCAACCAGCATCTGGTCGAGGCTGGTACCGGGGTGCTGATGCGCGCTGGCGATGCGATGCAGGGCGTCGCCGCGTCTGACCACGTAGCGGGTGGCGGCGCCAGCATCGACGACCGTCGGCGCCGCTTCCGTCGCGCGCGGCCGCGCCATGGGTGCCACAGCCGGGGCATCGACGCGGGCTGCAACCGGCGTCCGTTGCGCGAGATCGATCGGATCGAGCAGGAAGGTGAAGTTGCGCACCAGTCTTCCCGCCGCCCAGTCGAGCTCGAGCACGAGTTCGACGAAGGGTTCATTGAGCGGACGATCGGTGCTCAGGCGCAGCACGGGGCGAGACCCCCGCCTGTCCACGCTGACGCGGACGGCCGCCGCGCTCGGAGAGTAAGCGACGTTGGCCTGGCGGAAGGCTTCGGGGGAGCCCACGCGCGCACTCAGCGAATCGAGCTCGGTCGTCGTGGCCTTGACCGGAATCTCGGCGCGCAGCGGCTGACCGAGGCCGCTGTGGACGCTGATTCCGCCCAGCCCTGCTGCGTCGCTGCAAAAGGGAAAAGAGGCGAGCGCCAGCGCAACCAGCGATGCCTTGAAGGATCCATCCATGCTGTTTCTCAAAACCCCGCTCCCTCGCAAATCCGGCCATCCTCCAGATCGCAAGATGACTCCGCGAACGGAATCTAGCATCTACGGACTGCGCGAGCAGCCCCATTCAGGACGTATGCATAGCCCGCGCGTGACGCGATGCACATCCCCACGCAAAAAGGGCGGGAACGGCGACGCGAGCGACACCGATCCCGCCCGTCGGGCATCCCCGCTCAGTCCTCGAGCAGGATGCGCAGCATGCGGCGCAGTGGCTCCGCGGCGCCCCACAGCAGCTGGTCACCGACGGTGAAGGCACCGAGGTACTCCGGCCCCATCGCCAGCTTGTGCAGGCGACCCACGGGGACCGACAGCGTGCCGGTGACCGCGGTCGGGGTCAGTTCGCGCTCGGTGACCTCACGTTCGTTGGGCACCACCTTCACCCACTGGTTGGCGCCCGCGATGATGTCCGAGACCTCGTCGATGGGGACGTCCTTCTTCAGCTTGATCGTCAGCGCCTGCGAGTGGCAGCGCATCGCGCCGATGCGCACGCACAGGCCGTCGATCGGGATCGAGCCCTGCATGCGGAATGGCGCGTTGCCGAGAATCTTGTTGCACTCGGCGCCGCCCTTCCACTCCTCCTTGCTCTGGCCGTGCTCGACGGGGACGTCGATCCAGGGGATCAGGCTGCCGGCGAGCGGCGTGTTGCGGAAGTTCTTCTTCGGGAAGCCATCCGAACGCATGGTCTCGGCGACCCTGCGGTCGATCTCGAGGATGGCCGAGGCCGGGTCGGCGAGCAGGTCCTTGACCGAGTCGTGGATCGCACCCATCTGGCCGATCAGCTCGCGCATGTTCTGCGCGCCGGCACCCGATGCCGCCTGGTAGGTCATCGCCGAGATCCACTCGACCAGGCCGTGCCTGAACAGGCCGCCGAGGCCCATCAGCATCAGCGACACCGTGCAGTTACCGCCAATCCAGTTGCGGCCGCCCTTGGCGAGCGCGGCGTCGATGACATCACGGTTGACCGGGTCGAGCACGATCACCGCGCTGTCGTCCATGCGCAGCGCGCTGGCGGCGTCGATCCAGTGGCCCTTCCAGCCGGTTGCGCGCAGGGTCGGGAACACTTCCTTCGTGTAGTCACCGCCCTGGCAGGTGATGACGATGTCGCAGGCCTGGAGGGCCTTGATGTCGTAGGCGTCCTGCAGCGCCTCCGCCGCCTCCTTGCCGCCGAACGACGGCGCCTTGCCGCCGGCGTTCGAGGTGGAGAAATACACGGGCTCGATGAAGGCGAAGTCGCCCTCTTCCACCATGCGCTGCATCAGCACGGAACCGACCATTCCGCGCCAGCCGACAAGACCGACTCGATTCATGTTGCTCACCATTTCCTTGCTTGAATGTCCATTGCCGCCACGGGCCGGCGGGCCTGCGGCGGACGAATCACCTCAGAGGGCCGCGATCACCGCGTCGCCCATTCCCCGCGTGCCGACCTTCTTCGTGCCCGGCTCGTAGATGTCGCCGGTGCGATAGCCCGCCGCGAGCACCTTCTTGACCGCGTTCTCGATGCGCTTTGCGGGCGCTTCCTGGTCGAAGCTGTAGCGCAGCATCATCGCCGCGGACAGGATCGTGGCGAGCGGGTTGGCGAGATCCTTGCCGGCGATGTCCGGCGCGGAGCCATGCGAGGGTTCGTACATGCCCTTGTTGTCGGCGTTGAGCGAGGCCGAGGGCAACATGCCGATCGAGCCGGTCAGCATCGAGGCCTCGTCCGACAGGATGTCGCCGAACATGTTGCCGGTCACCATCACATCGAACTGCTTCGGGTTGCGCACCAGCTGCATCGCCGCGTTGTCGACCAGCATGTGGGTGAGCTCCACTTCAGGATAGTCGCTGGCGACCTCGATCGCGATGTCGCGCCACAGCTGGGTGGTCTCGAGCACGTTCATCTTGTCGACCGAGCACAGCCGCTTGCCGCGCTTCATCGCCGCTTCGAAGGCCACGCGCAGGATGCGGCGGATCTCGTATTCCGCGTAGATCATGGTGTTCCAGCCCACGCGCTGGGACTCCCCATTGACCTCACGCAGCTCGATGCCGCGCGGCTGGCCGAAGTAGATGTCGCCGGTCAGCTCGCGCACGATCAGGATGTCGAGGCCTGAAACGACCTCCGGCTTGAGCGTCGAGGCGTTCGCCAGCTCGGGGTAGAGAATGGCCGGGCGCAGGTTGGCGAACAGCGACAGCTCCTTGCGGATGCCCAGCAGGCCGAGCTCAGGACGCTGATGGCGCGGATAGCCGTCCCACTTCGGACCGCCGACCGCGCCGAGGAGGATCGCGTCGGCCGCACGTGCGAGTGCGAGCGTCGCCTCGGGCAGCGGCGTGCCGGCGGCGTCGACCGCGCAGCCGCCGACCAGCGCCTCTTCCATTTCGAACTTCAGGTCGAGCGCGTTCAGGACGCGCACCGCCTGCGCGGTGATCTCGGGACCGATGCCGTCACCCGGCAGCACGCAAATCTTCATTGCTCGATTTCCTCTTCGTTGCCTGGGTCTCAGGCGAAATAATACGGATGCTCGGCGCGCCGCTTCGCCTCGAAGGCGCGGATCTCGTCCGCGTGGCGCAGGGTCAGGCCGATGTCGTCCCAGCCGTTGAGCAGGCATTCCTTGCGGAAGGGGTCGACCTCGAAATGAAGCGTCTTACCGTCCGGACGGGTGATCGTCTGCGCCGCCAGGTCCACTACCAGGCGGTAGCCCTCGTTCGCCTCGCACTGGGCGAACAGCTCGTCGACTTCGACCGCTGTCAGCCTGATCGGCAACAAGCCGTTCTTGAAACTGTTGTTGTAGAAGATGTCAGCGAAGCTCGGCCCGATCAGCACGCGGAAACCGTAATCTTCGAGCGCCCACGGTGCATGCTCGCGCGAGCTGCCGCAGCCGAAGTTGTCGCGCGTGAGCAGGATCTGCGCGCCCTGGTAGCGCGGCTGGTTGAGGACGAAATCCGGATTCAGCGGTCGCCCACTGCAGTCCTGGCCGGGCTGACCGACGTCGAGATAGCGCCACTCGTCGAAGGCGTTGGGGCCGAAGCCGCTGCGCTTGATCGACTTCAGGAACTGCTTGGGGATGATCGCGTCGGTGTCGACGTTGGCACGGTCGAGCGGCGCCACGAGACCATCGAGAATGGTAAACGGTTTCATTATTTCACTGCCTTCTGGATGATTTCGCCGGTTGCCGAGATGTCCTGCCCGATGCCATGCACCGTGTTGCAGGCGGCGCCGGCAAGTCCGGCGACCACGGTGGCGAGGACCACTGCGAGTCTTTTCATGTACGTGCCCGCGTCGTCAGTCCAGCGTGCGCACGTCGACGAAGTGGCCGGTCACCGCGGCCGCGGCGGCCATCGCCGGGCTCACCAGGTGGGTGCGGCCGCCCGCGCCCTGCCGACCCTCGAAGTTGCGGTTGGAGGTGGAGGCGCAGCGCTCGCCGGGCTCGAGGCGGTCGGCATTCATCGCCAGGCACATCGAGCAGCCCGGCTCACGCCATTCGAAACCGGCGGCGAGGAAGATCTCGTGCAGGCCTTCCCGTTCGGCCTGGCGCTTGACCAGCCCGGAGCCGGGCACGACCAGCACGCGCCTGACGTTGGCGGCCTTGGTGCGTCCCTTCGTCACCGCTGCGGCCTCGCGCAGGTCCTCGATGCGCGAGTTGGTGCATGAGCCGATGAAGACCTGATCCACCGCGATCTCGGTGATCGGGGTATTGGGTTCGAGACCCATGTACTTCAGCGCGCGCGCCATCCCTTCGCGACGCACCGGATCGGTGACCGCGGCGGGATCAGGCACACGGCCATCGACGGTGGTGACCATCTCGGGCGAGGTGCCCCAGGTCACCTGCGGCTGGATCTCCTCGGCGCTGAGTTCGACGACCTTGTCGAACTGCGCGCCGTCGTCGCTGCGCAGCGTGCGCCAGTAGGCGACGGCCCGATCCCAGGCCTCGTCCTCGGGCGAGAACGGGCGATCCTTGAGGTAGGCGATGGTGGTCTCGTCCACGCCGACCATGCCGGCGCGCGCGCCCGCTTCGATCGCCATGTTGCAGATCGTCATGCGGCCTTCCATCGACAAGGCGCGGATCGCGCTGCCGCCGAACTCGATCGCGTAGCCGGTGCCGCCGGCGGTACCGATCCTGCCGATGATCGCGAGCACGATGTCCTTGGCGGTGACACCGAGGCCGAGCCGGCCTTCGACCTTCACCAGCATGGTCTTCGACTTCTTCTGCAGCAGGCACTGGGTGGCGAGCACGTGCTCGACCTCGGAGGTGCCAATGCCGTGCGCGAGGCAGCCGAAGGCGCCATGGGTGGAGGTGTGCGAATCGCCGCAGACGACCGTCATCCCCGGCAGGGTCGCGCCGTTCTCCGGGCCGATCACATGCACGATGCCCTGGCGCTCGTCCATGAACGGAAAGTACGCGAGCGAGCCGCTCGCGCGGATGTTGGCGTCGAGCGTCTCGACCTGCTGGCGCGACACCGGATCCTGGATGCCCAGTTCCCAGTGGTCGGTCGGCGTGTTGTGGTCGGCCGTGGCGACAATCGAGCTCGTCCGCCACGGCTTGCGCCCGGCCAGCTTGAGCCCTTCGAAGGCCTGCGGACTGGTGACTTCATGCACCAGGTGGCGGTCGATATAGATCAGCGCCGTGCCATCGGCCTCCTCACGGACCACATGGCTGGACCACAGCTTCTCGTACAGCGTTTGGGCTTCCATCCACTAAATTCCAAGGAAAGAAAAGCTTACGATTATTTCACAAAGGGCGCCCGCGCGCACGGCAGCGCCCGGCCGATATCAGCGACGCGCCTGCTGGTACAGCGGAACGACCCGATTCGCATAATCACTGAGATCGCGAAGGCGGTTGGCGTGAGACGGATGGGTCGACAGCCACTGCGGCGGCGACCCCGACGAGTTCGCCGCCATCTTGTTCCACAGGCTGACCGCCGCGCGCGGATCGTATCCCGCACGCGCGGCCAGCTCGACGCCCATGCGGTCGGCCTCGGTCTCGTGCTCGCGCGAATTCGGCAGCTCGAAGCTGACCTGGGCGACCTTGGACATCAGGTCCTGCCCCACCGCGCCCACCCCGAGCAACGCCCCCGCCACCGACACCCCCAGCCCGGTGACCATCGATTTCGACACCCGCTCGCGCGCATGCTCGCGCAGCGCGTGGGCGATCTCGTGTCCCATCACCGCGGCGATTTCATCGTCGGTGAGCCGCAAGCGCTCGATCAGGCCGCTGTTGATCGCCATCTTGCCGCCGGCCATGCACCAGGCGTTGAGGTCATTGGAGCCGATCACGTTGGTCTCCCACTGCCAGCGCAGCGCATCCGGGCGGAAGTGGCCGGTCTGCGCGGTGAGCCGCGCGGTGATCGAGCGCACCCGCCGCACCTGTGCGGCATTGCGATTGAGCGCGTTCTTCGCGCGCGCGTCCGCCATGATCTGCTGGTACTGCTTGGCCGAGGCCTGCTCGACCTCCTGCGCCGACACCATCATCATCTGGGTGCGATCGACCCCGACGACGCCGGCGCCGGTGGTCTGTACCGTCTGGCAACCGACGGCGATGGTGGCCGCGAGCACGGCCGGAAACAGCAAACGCGGGATTCCCTTCATTCCATCCTCCTCAAGCACTGTCCACCAGGCGCCGGCCGTCCTCGCGCCAGCCCAAGGCCAGCCACGCCAGCCCGGCGAGGGCGAAAGCGGAGCCGAGCGTGTATGTCCATGCGGGACCGATGGTGTCCCAGGTGTAGCCGCTGATCAAGCCGCCGATCATGCCGCCGGCGCCGAACGACAGGCTGCCGTACAAGGCCTGCCCGTGCGACTGCAGCCGGCCGGGGAACCAGCGATTCACCACCGCGATCGCCGCCGCATGATAGGCCCCGAAGGTCGCGCCATGCAGCAGCTGGGCGAACAGCAGCAGGCCGAGGTTCTCCCCGCCCCAGCCGATGAGCAGGAAGCGCAGCACCGCGCATGCGAATGAAATCAGCAGGATGTCGCGCGCGCCGTAGCGCCGCATGAGGCGCGGCATCAGGGCGAACACGGCGATCTCCGCGACCACCCCGAGCGTCCACAGCCAGCCGACGAAAGCTTTGGCGTAGCCCAGTTCTACCACGTGGATCGAGTAGAAGACATAGAGCGCGCCATGTGCAGCCGACATCAGCAGGCAGGCCCCGAACAGGGCGCGCACCTCGGGGCGGCGCAGGGTCGCGCCAAAGCTGCCGCCGTCGCGCCCGGCCGGACGCGGAGTGGCCGCGGGCACTGCCAGCGAACACAGGAAGATGGCGCCGAGGATCGCCGCGATGACCCCGAGCAGGCCGCGGATCGGCATCGACTCGAGCAGGTGGCCAAGCGCCAGGGTGGCGACGATGAAGCCCACCGAGCCCCACATCCGGATGCTGCCGTAGCGGTGCCCCTGCTCGCCCAGATGGACGAAGGTCACGCTCTCCACCAGCGGCAGCGCCGCGCTCCAGAAGAAGGCCATCACCGCCATCGCGACGAACAGGACGACGAACTCCGTGGAGAAGAAGAAGGCCGAGAAGCCGGCCAGACTCATTGCCGCCGACACGCGCACGATCGGCAGCGGCAGGCCGGTGCGCTCGGCGAGGACGCCCCACAGGTTGGGCGCGAGCATGCGCATCAGCTGCATCAGCGACATGAGGATCGCGATGTGCGTGGCGGACAGCTGAAGCGACTGCAGGTAGAGGGTGAAATACGGCGCGAAGGCGCCGACGAAGGCGAAGTACGAGAAGTAGTAGGCCGACAGGCGCCAGTAGGGAAGCATCGCTCCATCCTACCGCGGCAACGGCGTTTCCGCTGCCGCGACTCCGGCTCCCGGGACGACGGCCCGGGCGACGCGCTCAGCTGGCGCCGGTGACGGTGCGCAGGATGCCGTAGAGCTCGTCCTTGAGGTGCAGGCGCTGCTTCTTGAGGTCCTCGAGCTCGAAATCGGTGGCGATTTCCTCGTCGAGTTCGATGGTCTGCACGTGCTTGTTCACCTCGTGATATTCGTCGCACATGCGGGCGAATTTCTCGTCGGACGTCTTGAGGGCCTCGATCTGTTCCTTGTATTCGGGAAACTCGTGGAAGAGGTCATGCGGTTCGAGAATCATCGGGGTTTCCTCCGTTTTTCGATGGTGGTGATGCGAGACGTTTCAAGCCTACTCGTGCGCCCCGCGGGGGCGGTTGACGACGATCAAGCTGCGCTGCAGCACCTCAGCGCGCGCGGGGCGACGGCACCGGCTGACTGGTGCCGGGCGCGAGCGCGGCGATCCGCGGCGTACCGCAATCGACCCCGCCGCACTGCGCGCGATGGCGAAGTGCATGATCGACCAGCACCAGCGCCAGCATCGCCTCGGCGATCGGCGTGGCGCGGATGCCGACGCAGGGATCGTGGCGGCCATGGGTGTTGACCACCACGGGCCGGCCCTGCTTGTCGATCGAGCGACGGTCGAGGCGGATGCTCGACGTCGGCTTGATCGCGATGCTGGCGACGACGTCCTGGCCGCTCGAGATGCCGCCGAGCACGCCGCCGGCGTGATTCGAGAGGAAGCCCTCCGGCGTCAGCTCGTCACCGTGCTCGGTGCCCCGTTGGGCGACCGAGTCGAAGCCTGCGCCGATCTCCACACCCTTCACCGCATTGATGCCCATCATCGCGTGGGCGATATCCGCGTCGAGACGATCGAACACCGGCTCGCCCCAGCCTGGCGGCACGCCGCTGGCGACGACGTTGATCCGCGCGCCGATCGAGTCACCCGATTTGCGCAGCTCGTCCATAAACGCCTCGAGTTCGGGAACGATGCCCGCATTAGGGGCGAAGAAGGGATTGCGATCGACCTCGTCCCAGGACACGAAGGGAATCACGATCGGTCCCAGCTGGGCCATGTAGCCGCGAATGACGATGCCGTGATGGGTAGCGAGCCACTTGCGCGCGATCGCGCCCGCAGCGACCCGTACCGCGGTCTCGCGCGCCGAGGAGCGGCCGCCCCCGCGCGGGTCGCGTACGCCGTATTTGTGCCAGTAGGGATAGTCGGCGTGACCGGGGCGGAAGGTCTCCGCGATGTTGCCGTAATCGCGCGAGCGCTGGTCCTGGTTGCGGATCAGTAGCGCGATCGGCGTGCCGGTGGTCACGCCCTCGTACACGCCGGAGAGAATCTCGACCTCGTCCGGTTCGCGGCGCTGGGTGACGTGACGCGAGGTGCCCGGCTTGCGGCGGTCGAGCTCGCGCTGGATCTCCTCAGCCGTGATCGCCAGCCCCGGTGGGCAGCCGTCGACCACGCAGCCGATCGCCGGACCATGCGATTCGCCAAATGAAGTGACCGCGAACAACTTGCCGAAGGTATTGCCGGACATGGAAAACTCGCTCGAAACGGGACTGAAGCGGGGGCGCGAAAAGCGGCCGAGTTTAGCACAGCCGCCCTGCCCGCCCGCCGCCCCACAGGCCGGCGGCACGGCTCAGTGGAAGAAGTCCTCGAGACGTTCGAACACCTCGTGCTCCGCCCCGTGGCGGCGCACGGCGAGTACGTCTTCCAGCTTCTCGAGCTGACGGATCATCTGCTCGAGGCGCTGATCCTCGAACACCAGCAGCCAGATCCGGCTGCGCTCGCCGCCCGCAACGGGCATGCAGAGGATCCCTTCCATGTTGAACGCCCTGCGGGCAAAGAGATTGCAAATGTGGCTCATCACCCCCGGGTGGTTGTTCACCTCGAGTTCGAGTACGACTTTGGCGAAACCGGTCTGGGGCAAGGGGTCGGCAACCTGTTCGATCATCATCAGCCTCCGATCATTTCGGTATTGGCGGCACCCGGCGGCACCATGGGATAGACGAATTGCTCGCGGTCGATCGATGCATGGATCAGGCAGGGCCCGGGCGTCTGCAGCGCCTGAGCGAGCGCCGCGCGCGGGTTGGCGGCCTGGTCGAGGTCGACCGCACCGATGCCGAAGCCTTCGGCGATCTTGATGAAGTCGGGGCCGGCGCCATATTTCGAGGCGAACACCCGCTTGCCATAGAACAGGTTCTGCTGCTGATAGACGAGACCGAGCGAACTGTTGTTCATCAGCACGATCTTCACGTTCAGGTTTTCCTCCGCCAGGGTGGCGAACTCCTGCACGTTCATCATCAGGCTGCCGTCGCCCGAGAAGCACACCACGGTGCGATCCGGCTCGGCGAGCGCAGCGCCCATCGCGGTCGGAACGCCGAAGCCCATCGTGCCGAGGCCGCCCGACGTCATCCACTGGCGCGGACGGCGGAAGGGGTAGGCCTGAGCCACCCACATCTGGTGCTGGCCCACGTCGGTGGTGATGATCGCATCATCGTCGAGCGCAGCGGCGACGGCGCGCACCAGGCCGTAATGGGTGCGCGGATCGTCCATCCCGGGCAGCTGCATCGGGAAGCGCGAGCGCAGGCTGTCGACATGGGAGAGCCAGCGCTTTCGCATCGACTTGCGGATGCGTGGCAGCAGGGCCTCGAGCGCGCTGCCGACGTCGGCATGGATCGCGACATGCGCTCGCTTGATCTTGTGCAGTTCGGACGGATCGACATCGATGTGCACGATCTTAGCGCGCGGGCAGAACTGCGCCGCCTTGCCCACCGCGCGGTCGTCGAAGCGGGCGCCGACGCACACCAGCACGTCCGCCTCCTCGAGCACGAAGTTCGTATAGCGCGCGCCGTGCATGCCGAGCATGCCGATCGACAGCGGATGGTCGACCGGCATCGCGCCCAGGCCCATCAGTGTCATCGTCGTCGGCATGCAGGCCTGCTCTGCGAGGGTGACCGCGAGCGCGGAGGCGCCCGAGTGCACCACGCCACCACCGAGGTAGAGCACCGGCTGTTCGGCCTCGTTGATCAGACGGGCAGCCTCCTCGATCGCCTCCGCATCGACGGGCGGCAGCGAGTCGGAGACGACGCGCGGGGGAAAGTCGGTGAAGGAGATGAGCTGGTTCTGAACGTCCTTCGGCACATCGACCAGCACCGGCCCGGGACGCCCGGACATCGCGATACGGAAGGCATCGGGAATCACGGTGAGCAGCTCCTCGACCGACCGCACGAGGAAGTTGTGCTTGGTGATCGGCACCGTGATGCCGTAGATGTCGACTTCCTGGAAGGCGTCGGTCCCGATCATCGATAGCGGCACCTGACCGGTGATGGCGACCATCGGGATGGAGTCGAGGAAGGCGTCGGCGATCGCGGTGACGAGATTGGTCGCCCCGGGCCCGCTCGAGGCGAAGCACACCGCGGGCTGACCCGAGGCGCGCGCCATGCCCTGCGCCATGAAGCCCGCACCCTGTTCGTGGCGTGCAAGCACGTGATGGATGAGCTCGCTGCCGCCCAGCGCGTCGTAGAGCGGCAGGATCGCCCCGCCGGGAATGCCCGCGATCGTGCGCACACCCTGTCGTTCGAGGAGACGCACAATCAGTTGTGCGCCGGTCATCTGCATCATCTTCATCTCCTTGCTTTGCATCCCGATGGTGGCCCTGCGGTTCCGGCGGAGATCGAATGAAAAAACCCCCGTCGGCACTGCGCGCCGACGGGGGTTCTGGATTCGTTTGACCGTTTACCTGACCCGCTACGACGCGCGACCGCCTACGCCTACTACGCGTACGACCAAGGCAACGAGGGACAGGCTGGAACGGTTCATGGTTTCACGGCTTCTGTGATGTCAGGATGAAAACACGGATCGACGGCACAGACAAGCGTTTTTTGCGCTGCGGGAAGCCCCCTTGTCACCCGCTCTCAGCCGCCGTCGCGCAAGGCGCGCCGCAGGATCTTGCCGACATTGGTCTTCGGCAGCTCCTCCCGAAACTCGACGCGGTGCGGCACCTTGTAGCCGGTGAGCTTGTCCCTGCAGTAGGCGATCAGCGCCTGCTCGGTCAGCGCAGGATCCTTGCGCACCACAAAGACCTTCACCGCTTCCCCGCTGTGCTCGTCGGGCACGCCGACGGCGGCTACCTCGAGCACGCCGGGATGGCTAGCGAGCACGTCCTCCACCTCGTTCGGATAAACGTTGAAACCCGACACCAGAATCATGTCCTTCTTTCGGTCGACAATCCGGATGTAGCCCTTCTCGTCGATCACGGCGATGTCGCCGGTGCGCAGGAAGCCGTCGGACGTGAACGCACGCGCGGTGTCCTCCGGCCGGTTCCAGTAGCCGCGGCTGACCTGCGGCCCGCGCACGCACAGCTCGCCGCGCTGGTCGACGCCGAGTTCGAGGCCGTCATCGTCGCGGATGCTGATCTCGGTCGAGGGCACGGGCAGGCCGATCGAGTGATTGAACTCGGCGAGATCGAGCGGGTTGATCGTCACCGCGGGCGAGGTCTCGGTGAGGCCGTAGGCTTCGATCAGCGCCTGCCCGGTGACCGACTTCCATTTTTCCGCCACCGCCTGCTGGACGGCCATGCCGCCGCCGAGCGCGATGCGCAGCGAAGAAAAATCGAGCTTGGCGAACTCGGGGTTGTTGAGCAATGCGTTGAAAAGCGTATTCACCCCGGTGATGGCGGTGAAGCGGTGCCGGCCCAGCTCCTTGACGAAGCCTGGGATGTCGCGCGGATTGGTGATCAGCACGTTGGTGGCGCCGACCTTGAAGAAGGTCAGGCAGTTCGCTGTCAGCGAGAAGATGTGGTACAGGGGCAAGGCGGTGATGATCAGCTCCTCGCCCTCCGTGATGAAGGGCTTCACCCACGCGTGCGCCTGCTGCAGGTTAGCGACGATGTTGCCGTGGCTGAGGATGGCGCCCTTCGGCGCGCCCGTGGTGCCGCCGGTGTATTGCAGGAAGGCGATGTCATCGTGGCCGACCTCGACCGGGCGCAGGGCGTGGCGCGCGCCCTGCGCGAGCGCGTCGGAAAAGCTGAGCGCGCCGTCGAGCTGCCAGGCCGGCACCATCTTCTTGACCCGCCGCACGACGAAATCGACGATCGCGCCCTTCGCGAAGCCGAGCATTTCGCCCAGGCTGGTGACCACGAGGTGTTTCAGCGGCAGGCGCGCGCGAACCTGCTGAAGGGTGTGAGCGAAGTTCTCCAGAATGACGATCACATCGACGTCGGCATCCTGCAGCTGATGCTCGAGTTCGCGCGCCGTGTATAGCGGATTGACGTTGACCACCGTATAGCCGGCCCGCAACGTGCCGAACATCGCCACCGGATACTGCAGCACGTTGGGCATCATCAGCGCCACGCGAGCGCCCTTCGGCAGGCCGAGCTCGCCCTGCAGGTAGGCAGCGAAACGGCTGGACAGGATGTCGAGCTCGCCATAGCTCAGACTCTTGCCCATGCACACATAGGCGGTCTTGGCGGCGAAGGCCCGCACGCCTTCGTCGAACAACTCGCCGATCGACCGATAGCGGTCGACATCGACCTCGGCGGGCACCCCCGGCGGATAGCTCTGCAGCCAGATCCTCTCCATGCTGCCTCCTCCTCTCGCTGGAACGAAACGCAGCGCTCCCACCCCTGGGAGGATGCGCCGCCGGATTCCAACAGCCTTCGCGCCCGCTTCGGTCGACGGGCGTCGAAAGCGCGACCCTCACGCCGCCGCCGGGCGCACGTCCTCGACGTGCGCCCGGCTTCGCTTCAGGCCTCGCCTTCCCCGGCCGGCCAGTTGCGGATGTAGTTCTTCAGCATGCGGTTCTCGAAGCTCTGCTCCTCGAGCACGCCCTTGGCGACATCGTGGAAGCTCACCACACCGAGCAGCGTACCCTCGTCCATCACCGGCAGGTAGCGCTGGTGATGCGCAACCATCAGGCGGCGGAGCTCATCCATCTCCATATCACCAGTGGCGACCTCGGGATCCTTGACCATCGCGTCCTCGACCGGGACCGCCTCCCACGCTGCCCCCGCCTTGTGCACCGCGTTGAGCACTTCCCGGAAGGTGAGCAGACCCGTCATTCGCCCGTGCGAGAACACCACGAGCGAACCGACGTCCTGCTCGGTCATCACCGTCACCGCTTCAGCGATGCTTTTGTGCGGTGCGATGGTATAGAGCACCTTGCCCTTGATCGCGAGAATCTCGCTCACCAGCATTTCGTTTTCCCCTGCACGGATTTCGTTTGACGGCTATCGACGACCGATCTTAGAGCAAGGCCCGCGGAGCGGAAAGTCCGCCCCACCACTCAGCGCTTGAGCTCGCCGAGCTTGTCCTTCACCTTCGCCCACTCCTCGGCGTCGGGCAATGCATCCTTGCGCTCGACGATCGGCTTCCATTGCTTCGCCAGTTCGGCGTTGAGTGCAATGAACTGTTGCTGGTCCGCCGGCACATCGTCCTCCGCATAGATCGCCTCGACCGGGCACTCGGCCACGCACAGCGTGCAGTCGATGCACTCATCCGGGTCGATGACGAGGAAATTGGGGCCTTCGCGGAAGCAGTCCACCGGACATACATCCACGCAATCGGTATATTTGCAGCGAATGCACGCTTCGGTCACGACGTAAGTCATTTCTCCACCTCCTGTTGTCGTTCGTCCGGCAATGGGACCCACGCCGGCACTCGGACGGACAATATAGTCCAGCCGTTTGCGTTTTCGCCACGTCGGCACCGCGGCATGCGCGCCGCCGCGCCGAGATTCTGTTGACGCCGCGGCCGGCTTCGCATAACTTTCGAAAACCTTCCGCGGAGCGATCCCGTCGCTTCGCGTCGCACGGGCCTCCCGGCCCGCGTCCGCGACACCAGCAACACTGCCCCCCCAATGCGAGGAAACATGAGCGAGCATATTCACTATGTGACCGACGGCAACTTCGACTCCGAAGTGCTGCAGTCCCAGACGCCGGTACTGGTCGACTACTGGGCCGAATGGTGCGGCCCCTGCAAGATGATCGCGCCGATCCTCGACGATGTCGCCAAGGATTACGCCGGCAAGCTCAAGGTCGCCAAGCTGAACATCGACGACAACCAGGAAACGCCCGCGAAGTACGGCATCCGCGGCATCCCGACCCTGATGATCTTCAAGGGCGGCAACGTCGAGGCCACCAAGGTGGGCGCCCTCTCCAAATCTCAACTGACCGCCTTCATTGACAGCAACCTCTAAGCCGGACCAGGCTCCGGCCCGTTCTCGCGGTCCGTCCCGCGCCCGTCGGCGCGGCCCCCGCAACCGCGACGGTAATCCCCCACATAATGGTCCCGCCGACGGCGAAGTGCTCGATGTCGACACCTCGCTCGAGGAGGGCGACGCCTCCTCCTCCGAATCGACCGCGGCCGCCGCGCTCCACCTTTCCGAGCTCAAGGCACTGCACGTCAGCGAACTGCTGGCGATGGCGATCGAGAACGACGTCGAGGGCGCGAACCGGCTGCGCAAGCAGGAACTCGTCTTCGCGCTGCTGAAGAACCGCGCCCGCAAGGGAGAGCCGATCTACGGTGACGGCGCCCTCGAGGTACTGCCCGACGGTTTCGGCTTCCTGCGCTCGCCCGACACCTCGTATCTCGCGGGCACAGACGACATCTACGTGTCGCCGTCGCAGATCCGCCGCTTCAACCTGCGCACCGGCGACACCATCGAGGGCGAGATCCGCACGCCTAAGGACGGCGAGCGCTACTTCGCGCTGGTAAAGCTCGACAAGATCAATGGCCGCCCTCCCGAGGAGTGCAAGAGCAAGATCCTGTTCGAGAACCTCACACCGCTGCATCCGCAGGAGGTGTTCAGGCTCGAACGTGAAATCCGCGGCGAGGAGAACATCACCAGCCGCGTGATCGACATGATCGCGCCGATCGGCAAGGGCCAGCGCGGCCTGCTCGTCGCCCCGCCGAAGACCGGCAAGACGATCATGCTCCAGCACATCGCCCATGCGATCACCGCCAACCACCCCGAGGTCGCGCTTATCGTGCTGTTGATCGACGAGCGCCCCGAGGAAGTGACCGAGATGCAGCGTTCGGTGAAGGGCGAGGTCGTCGCCTCGACCTTCGACGAGCCCGCCACCCGCCACGTTCAGGTCGCCGAGATGGTGATCGAGAAGGCCAAGCGCCTCACCGAACACAAGCGCGACGTGGTCATCCTGCTCGACTCGCTGACGCGGCTCGCGCGCGCCTACAACACCGTGGTGCCGGCCTCCGGCAAGGTGCTGACCGGCGGTGTCGATGCCAATGCCCTGCAGAAGCCGAAGCGCTTCTTCGGCGCAGCACGCAACATCGAGGAAGGCGGCTCGCTCACCATCATCGCCACCGCGCTGATCGACACCGGCAGCCGCATGGATGACGTGATCTACGAGGAATTCAAGGGCACCGGCAACATGGAGCTCCACCTCGACCGTCGCATGGCTGAAAAGCGCGTCTATCCGGCGATCAACGTCAACCGTTCGGGCACCCGGCGCGAAGAGCTGCTGCTCAAGCCCGACGTGCTGCAGAAGGTGTGGATCCTGCGCAAGCTGCTGTACGGTATGGACGACATCGACGCAATGGAGTTCCTGCTCGACAAGATCAAGGCGACGAAGAACAACGCCGAGTTCTTCGACGCGATGCGCACTGGGCGCTGAACACCTCCGGCAGCATCCGGAACGCGAAAGCCACCCGAGGGTGGCTTTCTTTCTTCGGTACGACACTGAGCAGGTGGCGGGTCGCCCCGCCCTGCCCCGCGCGCTCACTTGTATTCGAAGAAACCCTTGCCGCTCTTGCGTCCGAGGTAGCCCGCCTCGAGCATCTCGACCAGCAGCGGCGCGGGCCGGTACTTCGGATCCTTCGTGCCTTCGTACAGCACCTGCATGACCGCCAGCTCGACGTCGAGGCCGATCAGGTCGCACAGGGCGAGCGGGCCGATCGGATGGTTGCAGCCGAGCTTCATCGCCTCGTCGATCTCCTCAGCGGTAGCCAGACCCTCACCGAGCGTGAACACCGCCTCGTTGATCATCGGGCACAACATCCGGTTGACGACGAAACCCGGGCTGTTCTTGACCTTCACCGGAGTCTTGCCGATCTGCTTCGCGAGCGCGTCGACCGTGGCGTAGGTGTGCGCCGAGGTCTGCAGACCACAGATCAGCTCAACCAGCGCCATCACCGGCACCGGGTTGAAGAAGTGCATCCCGATGACCTGCTCGGACCGCTTCGTGCCCGCCGCCAAGCGCGTGATCGAGATCGACGAGGTGTTGCTGGCGATGATCGCGTCGGGGCCGAGAATGGCATCGAGATCGGCGAACACCTTCAGCTTGACGTCGACGTTCTCGCTCGCTGCCTCGATCACCAGGTCGCAGCCGGCCAGCGCATCCAGCGAGGTCGCGGTGCCGATGTGACCGAGCGTCTCGGCCTTCTGCGCATCGGTCATCTTCTCGCGCTTGATCAGGCGGTCGAGACTTCCGGAGATCGTCGCCAGGCCACGCTGGACCTGGGCCTCGCCGACGTCCATCATGATCACGTCGAGACCGGTGACCGCACAGGCCTGGGTAATGCCGCTGCCCATGGTGCCCGAACCCACCACCCCGACCTTCCTGATGCTGCTAATCGTCATCCATCATCTCCCTGAGTGTCTTGGCACGCGCGCGCAACGGCAGCCAACCATACCCGCGCGTACGGCCTAGTACTCTAGCCGATTGCAGGCGGGACGACTAGGAGGCGCACGAAAAAGGGAGCCCTCGGGCTCCCTTGATCTTGTTGGCGGAGTGGACGGGACTCGAACCCGCGACCCCCGGCGTGACAGGCCGGTATTCTAACCAACTGAACTACCACTCCATGCAGACGGTGACGCGGTTTCGGCGCACGTACGAGTCGGAACGTGCCGCGACTCCGGGTACTGGCGTCCCCACGGGGATTCGAACCCCGGTTATCGCCGTGAAAGGGCGGTGTCCTAGGCCTCTAGACGATGGGGACCATGATCTTGTGGTGGAGGTAAGCGGGATCGAACCGCTGACCTCTTGCATGCCATGCAAGCGCTCTCCCAGCTGAGCTATACCCCCACAGGAGCTGGCGATTATAGCTTTCGGAAAAGCTCATCGCAACAGCCGATTCGCCGCTTTCGCGCCGAATCTTGCAGGGCTTGCGCCCTGCCTAGATGCTGGCGGAGTGGACGGGACTCGAACCCGCGACCCCCGGCGTGACAGGCCGGTATTCTAACCAACTGAACTACCACTCCGCACTTCGACCGCTCCGGCCTTTCGGCCGGTCTGACTGCCGCGGCTGCGTCGGCAATCTAAAACTGGCGTCCCCACGGGGATTCGAACCCCGGTTATCGCCGTGAAAGGGCGGTGTCCTAGGCCTCTAGACGATGGGGACATTCTTGGGTGTGGTGGAGGTAAGCGGGATCGAACCGCTGACCTCTTGCATGCCATGCAAGCGCTCTCCCAGCTGAGCTATACCCCCGGCACCGAAGAGCGCGCATTATAGGAACCACGTCCGACCGTGTAAAGCGGTTTCAGAAACTATTTGCAGCGACGCTCAAAGCACCTTGCCCGGATTCATCAGGCCGGCGGGATCGAGGCTGCGCTTGATAGCGCGCATCAGGTCCATTTCCACCTCGTCCTTGTAGCGCAGGATCTCACCACGTTTGAGCTGGCCGAGACCATGCTCGGCGGAAATCGAGCCGCCGAGCGCGTCGACGAGGTCATGCACGATGCGGTTAACGTCGGCCGTGCGCGCGACGAATGAGGGATTGTCCGTCGCACTCGGCTTCGACAGGTTGTAGTGCAGGTTGCCGTCGCCGAGATGACCGAAGGCGACGATACGTACGTCGGGCCACGCCGCGGACAGGGCTTCTTCCGCGCGCGCGAGGAACTCCGGGATCCGGCTCACCGGCACCGATATGTCGTGCTTGATGCTCACACCCTCGATCTTCTGCGCCTCGGATATGTTCTCACGCAACGCCCACAGTGCCGCGGCCTGCGCCCCGCTGCGCGCTATCGCTGCATCGCCGACCAGGCCGAGTTCCATCGCAGCCACGAGCGCCGCCTCCAGGAGCGCCTCCAGCCCAGCCCCCTCGACGGTGTCGGAAAGCTCGAGCAGCACCCACCAGCGGCCCTGCGCGCGCAGCGGCGCCACCGCGCCCGGGATGTGCTTCAGCACGAGGCGGAACGCCGCATCGCCGACCAGCTCGAAGGCGGTGAGGCGGTCGCCGCAGGCGGCGCGCAGCCTTTCGAGAAGCGCCACCGCCGCTTCCGGCCCGGCGACCTCGACCCAGGCGGTGGCTCGGCTGCGCACCGAAGCAAACAGCTTGAGCACGGCGGCCGTGACGATCCCGAGCGTCCCTTCCGCACCGATGAAGAGCTGCTTGAGGTCGTAGCCCGTGTTGTCCTTGCGCAGCCCACGCAGCCCGTCCCAGACCCGGCCGTCGGGCAACACCACTTCGAGGCCGAGCGCCAGCTCGCGGGTGTTGCCGTAGCGCAGCACCTGCACGCCGCCGGCGTTGGTGGAAAGGTTGCCGCCGATCTGGCAGGTGCCTTCGGATGCGAGCGCGAGCGGAAACAGCCTGCCAGCCGCCGCCGCCGCCGCCTGTACCGTGGCGAGCGTACAGCCTGCCTCCACGCACACCGTGCTGTTGGCGGCGTCGACACTGCGGATGCGATTCAGGCGCGTGAGGCTGATCACCACCGCCCGCCCGTCCGCGAGCGGGGTCGCCCCGCCGCACAGCCCGGTGTTGCCGCCCTGGGGCACCATCGGCGCCCCCGCCGCGACACAGGCACGCACCACGGACGCCACTTCGACGGTATCGCGCGGGCGTGCGACGGCGAGCGCCCGGCCATGGTAGCGACCACGCCAGTCCTCGAGATACGGCGCCATCGCCTCGTCGACGGTTAGCAACTGCTCGCGACCGACGATCGCGGCAAGGTCATCCAGCAAGTGCCTCATCGGGTTCTCCGGGTCGGTCGGGGGCGCGGCCGGTCGCACGCCAGGCTTCAGTCCTCACCCTCGTGCTCCAGCACGAAACGCATCAGCGGCCTCGCTCGCGCCACAGCCGCCTCGCCTTCGGCGATCGCCTCGGCGGCCCGGTGATAGTCCATCAGACCGAGCTGGCCGACGCGCGGCGAGATCAGCACGTCGGCCGGCTCGCCGGCGAGCCGGCTGCGGGCGATCCGCGTCTGCATGATGTTGATGCTGCCGGTCAGCACCGAGACCAGCGAGGGCAGCGCCTCCTCTGCACGGGGCTCGGTGGCCCCGAAGCGCAGGCGGGTGAACAGGCGCTCGCTCCAGCCCGCCTCGCTTTCCTCGGGCGGGGCGGGCTCGAGCGCGGCACGCCGCCACGCACGACCGACCATGTCGGAACCGAGATCGACCGCGATGACGATGTCCGCGCCCATCGCCCGGCACAGCGACACCGGCACCGGATTGACCAGGCCGCCGTCGACCAGCACGCGGCCGTCATGAACGACCGGCGTGAACAATCCGGGCAGCGCGATCGAGGCTCGCACCGCGGCGGCGACGCTTCCCTCGTGCAGCCAGATCTCGCGTCCAGAGGCCAGATCGGTAGCCACGCAGGCAAAACTGGTGTCGAGCTCGGAGAAGTCGCGGTCGACGAAGTTGCGCCCGAAGAAGTCCATCAGGCGCTGCCCGCGGATGAGGCCACCGCGCAGGGAGACGTCGAGCATCGACACCACGTCCTGCCACTTCAGCGCCTCGACCCAGGTGATCAACCGGCCGACGTAGCCCGAAGCCGCTGCGGCGCCGACGAAGGCACCGATCGAACAACCAGCGATGAGGTCGGGAACGATTCCTTCCGCCTCCAGCGCGCGCAGCACGCCGAGATGCGCCCAGCCGCGGGCCGCGCCGCTGCCGAGCGCGAGACCGATTACCGGGCGTTCGCCGGCGGCTGCCGGCACAGGCGGGAACCGGTGCCGGGTCCGCTCGCTGCGCTCGGCGCCGTCAGCCATGCCTCAGACCCGGTCCAGCCTTTCGGCGTACAGGTCGTGAACGTCGCAGTCGGTGATGCGCACACGCACGAAGTCGCCCGGCTCCAGCCCCTCGCCGTCGGGAATGATCACGAGACCGTCGATCTCCGGCGCGTCGCCTTCGGAACGGGCGATCGCCTCGCCTTGATCGATGTCGTCGACCAGCACCGTCATCTCACGGCCGATCCGGGCCTCGAGGCGACGGGTCGAGATGTCCTCCTGGAACTCCATCAACCGCGTGCGGCGCTCCTCGCGGACCTCCTCGGGCACCGGGTCGGGCAACTCGTTGGCGGTGGCACCTTCGACCGGCGAATAGGCGAAGGCGCCGACCCGATCGAGCTGAGCCTCGTCGAGGAATTCCAGCAACTGCTCGAACTCCTCCTCGGTCTCTCCCGGGAAGCCGGTGATGAAGGTCGACCGGATCGTCAGCTCCGGACAGATGCTGCGCCAGGCGCGCACCCGTTCGAGCACGCTCTCCGCATTGGCGGGACGCTTCATGAGCTTGAGGATGCGCGGGCTGGCGTGCTGGAAGGGCACGTCGAGATAGGGCAGGATCCTGCCTTCGGCCATCAGCGGGATCAGCTCGTCGACGCTCGGATAGGGATAGACGTAGTGCAGGCGGATCCAGATGCCGAGCTCGCCGAGCGCCTTGGCCAGCTCGAGCAGCCGCGTCCTGACCGGCTTGCCGCCCCAGAAACCGGTACGGTACTTGACGTCTACGCCGTACGCCGAGGTGTCCTGCGACACCACCAGGATCTCCTTCACGCCCGATTCGGCGAGCGCCTCGGCCTCGCGCATGATCTCATGGATCGGCCGACTGACCAGATCCCCTCGCATCGAAGGAATGATGCAGAAGCTGCAGCGGTGGTTACAACCCTCGGAAATCTTCAGATAGGCGTAATGCCGCGGCGTCAGGCGGATGCCCTGTGGCGGCACGAGATCCACGAAGGGGTCGTGCGGCTTGGGCAGGTTGCGATGCACCGCGTGCATCACCTCCTCGGTCGCGTGCGGCCCCGTCACCGCGAGCACCTGGGGATGGGCGGCAAGGACCACATCGTCCTTCGCACCGAGGCAGCCGGTGACGATGACCCGCCCGTTCTCGCTGAGCGCCTCGCCGATCGCGTCGAGCGATTCCTCGACCGCGGCATCGATGAAGCCGCAGGTGTTGACCACGACGAGGTCGGCATCCTCGTAGCTCCCCGAGATCTCGTAGCCTTCGGCGCGAAGTCGGGTCAGGATGTGTTCGGAGTCCACGGTCGCCTTCGGGCAGCCGAGGGAAACGAAACCGACGCGCGGCGCGTCAGGCGAGAGTGTTGATTTCATGCTGGCGCGCCTGCTGTGAACGAGGCCAGGCCCGCCACGCTTCGGGCGGGATCCTGCGGGCCTTACTTCTGGGAGCTGCTCTTGTCGACGGGTACGGAGGCCTGCTCGCCCTCGCCCTCGCCTTCCTGCTTCGGAAACTGAAAACCGGTAAACATGTTGCGGGTCTGACTCTCGAGCTGCTCCTGCATCTGCTCGACCATCTTCTTCGACTGCTCCACGTAGGCGCCCATCATGCTCTGCAGTGCGGGCCCCTGAAAGTTCAGGAACTGCGCCCACAGATCCTGCCCGGCGGGACTGTTCTCGCCGTAGATCGAGCGCGTCTGCTCCTGAAGCTTGGCCTGCATCTCGGTGAAGGCCTTGATGTTGTTCTCGAGGTACTTGCCCATCATGCCCTGCATCGCATTGCCGTAAAAACGGATCATGTGCGCGAGCAGGTCGCTGGTGAACATGGGTACGCCGCCAGTTTCCTCGTCGAGGATGATCTGCAGCAGGATGCTGCGCGTCAGGTCCTCGCCGGACTTGGCATCGAGCACCTGGAAGGACTCGTGATTGAGTACCAGCTCCTTGACGTCGGCAAGGGTGATGTAGGAACTCGTACGGGTGTCGTACAGACGGCGGTTCGGGTACTTCTTGATCAGGCGCGGCTGTTCAGCCATGACATTAATCTCCTCGACGGTGCTCCAGCCCCGCAATCGCTTTTGCTCGAATTATAACCCGCCGTTCCACGGTAATTCGTGAAACCCTGCCGTTCGGCAGGGTTTCACGCTGCCTTGTCCTGTACGCGAAGCGCATCAGGACATGTGCAGGCCACCGTTGATGTTGATGGTCGCACCGGTGATGTAGGCAGCCTTGTCGGAGGCCAGGTAGGCGCACAGGTCGCCGATTTCGTCCGGACGGCCGAGACGCTTCATCGGCACGGTGTCGATGATGCCCTGACGGATGTCCTCACGGATCGCCATCACCATGTCGGTGCCGATGTAGCCCGGCGCTACGGCGTTCACGGTCACGCCCTTGGTCGCCAGTTCGGCGGCGAGCGCCTTGGTGAAACCGAGCACGCCGGCCTTTGCGGTCGAGTAGTTGGTCTGACCGGCCTGGCCCTTTACGCCATTCACCGACGAGATGTTGATGATACGACCCCAGCCGCGCTCGGCCATCTTGGCTGAAACATGGTGGGTG
>NZ_MBFM01000003.1:99094-106348 GCF_001696715.1 Thauera phenolivorans
CATGACATTAATCTCCTCGACGGTGCTCCAGCCCCGCAATCGCTTTTGCTCGAATTATAACCCGCCGTTCCACGGTAATTCGTGAAACCCTGCCGTTCGGCAGGGTTTCACGCTGCCTTGTCCTGTACGCGAAGCGCATCAGGACATGTGCAGGCCACCGTTGATGTTGATGGTCGCACCGGTGATGTAGGCAGCCTTGTCGGAGGCCAGGTAGGCGCACAGGTCGCCGATTTCGTCCGGACGGCCGAGACGCTTCATCGGCACGGTGTCGATGATGCCCTGACGGATGTCCTCACGGATCGCCATCACCATGTCGGTGCCGATGTAGCCCGGCGCTACGGCGTTCACGGTCACGCCCTTGGTCGCCAGTTCGGCGGCGAGCGCCTTGGTGAAACCGAGCACGCCGGCCTTTGCGGTCGAGTAGTTGGTCTGACCGGCCTGGCCCTTTACGCCATTCACCGACGAGATGTTGATGATACGACCCCAGCCGCGCTCGGCCATCTTGGCTGAAACATGGTGGGTGACGTTGAACAGGCTGTTCAGATTGGTGTTGATCACCGCATCCCACTGGCCCTTGTCCATCTTCGGGAAGAACTTGTCGCGGGTGATGCCGGCGTTGTTTACCAGCACATCGATCGGGCCGACTTCGGCCTCGATCCTGGCCACCATGGCGGCGCAGGACTCGTAGTCGGACACGTCACCTTCGGCAGCGACGAAGTCGAAGCCGAGGTCGCGCTGACCAGCGAGCCAGCCAGCCTTCGGTTCGAAGTTGGGGAGGCAATTGGCGACCACCTTGAAGCCGTCCCGGGCGAGAGACTGGCAGATCGCGGTGCCGAGGCCACCCATGGCACCGGTCACGAGTGCGACTTTCTGGGACATCTTGAGATCCTTTCTTCGCGTAATTGTGTGAGGCTGGCGCTCCCCGGGGAGGGATCCCGAAGTTCGCCGCCACTTGCTGCGGCAGCGCAATAGCTCCGTCGCGAAGACATTATAGACTTGCCCGCTCCGACGTGTTGCGCCGCAATAGCCAGGAGCGCTTCATAAGGTGTGGAAGACCCATAAAAAGAAGGCGCACCCCCTGCGGGGCGCGCCTTCCCGGGCGACTTCGAGCCGTCCCGGCTCAGTACATGTGCTGACCGCCGTTGATCGAGATGTTCGCCCCGGTCACGAAGGCGGCCTCCTCGGAGGACAGGTAGGCCACCAGCCCTGCGATTTCTTCCGGCTTGCCGAGACGGGAGACCGGGATCTGCGGCAGGATCTTGGAGTCGAGGATTTCCTGCGGGATCGCCATCACCATCTTGGTGCCGATGTAGCCCGGCGAGATGGTGTTGACGGTCACGCCGTTGCGCGCGACTTCGAGCGCCATCGCCTTGGTGAAGCCGTGGATGCCGGCCTTGGCGGCCGAGTAGTTCGTCTGGCCGAAGGCGCCCTTCTGGCCGTTGACCGACGAGACGTTGATGACCCGGCCCCACTTGCGCTCGACCATGCCATCCATGACCTGCTTGGTCATGTTGAACACCGAGTCGAGGTTGGTACTGATGACCGCATCCCAGTCGGCCTTGGTCATCTTCCTGAAGGTCATGTCACGCGTGATGCCGGCGTTGTTGACGAGAACATCTACCGGGCCGACCTCCTGCACGACCTGTTCGACGCAGGCCTTGGCGGAGTCGAAATCGGCGACGTCGCAAGGATAGGCCTTGAAGCCGTATCCCATGTTGTTCATCGCGTGCAGCCACTCGGACGCCTTGGTGTTGTTCGGCGAATGCGTGGTGACCACCTTGTAGCCCAGCGCCGCCAGCTTGATGCAGATCGCTTCGCCGAGACCACCCATACCACCGGTTACCAATGCAACTCTAGACATTGCTTCCTCCTCTCCCTGGAAAATCACTCAAGGGCGGGCTTCCCAACTTCCCGACAGTGCCCGCCCATACTCACTGTCGCAATCGCTGTCCGTCGGACGAAATTCAGGCCCTTTGTTTGACGTAACGCCCCGGCGCCGGCTCGATCGGCTCATATTTCGTGCTGCCGAGGCGACCACGGGCGGCGACCTGCTTGCCACCATGGCGCTTCAGCCACTCGACCCAGTGCAGCCACCAGCTCCCCTTCTGCTCGGTCGCCTGGTCGAGCCACTCGCCCGGCGCCGAAGGCGCGAAATCCGCGGTCCAGTAACTGCGTCGGTTCTTCGATGCAGGGTTGATCGCGCCGGCAATGTGGCCGCTCGCGCCGAGCACGAAAGTGGTCTCCCCACCGAGCAGGTTACGTGCAAGATAGGCGCTCTCCCACGGGACGATATGGTCTTCGCGCGCCGCCATCAGGTAAGCCGGCATGTCGACTTTGCCCAGATCGACCTTCTGCCCGAGCATGGTGAGCTTGCCGGGCACGCGCAGATTGTTCTCGAGGTACATGTTGCGCAGGTACCAGGTCAGGAAGGGCCCGGGCAGGTTGGTGGCGTCCGAGTTCCAGTACAGCAGGTCGAAGGCCTGCGGCTTCTTGCCCTTCAGGTAGTTTCCGACCACGTACTGCCACACCAGGTCGTTCGCGCGCAGGAACGAGAACACGTTCGCCAGCTCCTGCCCGGGCAGCAGGCCACCCTTGCCGATCGCCGCCTCGCGCGCCGCGACGCTCGCCTCGTCCACCAGGCAGCCGAGTTCGCCTGCATCGGCGAAGTCGAGCAGCGTCGTCATCAGCGTGACGCTGCTCGCCGGGTCCTCGCCGCGCGCCTTCGCCACCGCGAGCGAGGTCGCCAGCATCGTGCCGCCGACGCAGAAGCCGAGCACGTTGGGTTTCTTGACCCGGGTCACCGAGCGCACCACCTCGAGTGCGGCCAGCGGCCCCTTCTCCAGGTAATCGTCCCAGGTGAAGCCGGCCTCGGCGGGACCGGGATTCTTCCACGAAGCCAGAAAGACGGTGAAGCCCTGCTCGACGATGAACCGCACCAGGGAGTTCTCCGGCTGGAGGTCCATGATGTAGAACTTGTTGATGCTGGGCGGGATGATCAGTAGCGGCACCTGCGCCACCTTCTCGGTGAGCGGCGAATACTGGATCAACTGGATCAGCTCGTTCTCGAAAATCACCGAGCCCGGGGTGACCGCCAGGTTGCGGCCCACCTCGAAGGCGCTGTCGTCGGTCATCGAGATCCGCCCCTTCTCGAGGTCGGCGAGCAGGTTCTGGATGCCCTGGCTGATGCTCTCGCCCCGCGAATCGATCGCGGTCTTGATGAACTCGGGATTGGTCGCGGCGAAATTCGTCGGCGCGAGGGCGTCGACATACTGCCGGGTGAGGAACTGGATGCGCGACTTGGCCCGCCCGTCGGCCATCGGCAGGGAATCGGCGAGCTGGTTCATGAAGTCCGCGTTGAGCAGATAGGCCTGGCGCACGTAGTCGAACACCGGGCTCTCCTGCCACTCGGGCGCCGTGAAGCGCTTGTCGCCGGGCGCCGGTTTAGCGACCGGCTCGGCCGCCTCGCCGGGCTTGCGGGCGAGCATCGCGGACCACAGCGCAGCATGCTTCTCGGCGAATGCCTTCTGCATCGCCGCGAGGGCCTCCGCCTCCGGCATCGGAACCTTGGGTGCGGCGGCGCCGGTGGAGTCCTGCATCACCGCATGCTGACGGGCGAGCGTGTCGAAAAATCCCTGCGCCATCGCCTGGCCGGCAGCGAGCATGGCCTGCAGCCCTGCTGCGGATTGGCCGTCCTTGGAATCGGTCATCCGTTCCTCCTGGGGCGGGAAACCTGGCGCCCTGCGCCCTGCCTCCCGCTTGGTTTCTGGGGTGCACGAAGCGTTCGGTGCCCCGGCGCTACAGGCGTTAGAATCGCCCGATGTACCTGATACCGATCGCCTGGCTCTATGTTGCCGTGCTCGCCGCCGTGACCGAGGAAACGGTCGTCGGCGGCGTGCTCACATTCGTATTCTATGGCCTGGCTCCGCTCGCCCTGTTCATGTGGCTGCTCGGCACGCCGGCGCGAAGAAGGCGCAGGCTGGATCGCGAAGCCGCAGACGACCTTGCCAAAGATAGAGCCGAATCCGACGCCGATCAATAGCCATCGCGCTGAAGCGACGATGCCTGCGGCGTATCCAGCGGCAGGGCATCACGGCGCGAGCCAGACCAGCGAGGCGAAGCGGCCGGTCACGCCGTCCCGTCGATAGGAGTAGAAGCGCGCGCTGTCCGCATGGGTGCAGATGCCTCCACCATGGACTGCGGACACGCCCGCGCGCGTCAGCCGCAGCCGCGCGAGCTGGAACAGGTCCGCCATCCACTTCCCTGCGCGATCGCCTGGACGGAAGGCGGCCGCGGCGCCCGCATCGTCGCCGACGAAGGCATCACGCACCTCCCCGCCCACTTCGAAGGAGGCCGGCCCGATCGCCGGGCCGAGCCAGGCAATCACCTCCCGCGGAGGCACCTCCATACGCGCCAGCGTCGCCTCCAGCACCCCAGCCGCCAGCCCGCGCCATCCTGCGTGAGCCGCCGCAACCACGGTGCCCGCCTCATTACAGAACAGCACCGGCAGGCAGTCGGCGGTGAGCACGGCGCAGACCCGCCCTGGCGTGCGCGCCACCGAGGCGTCGGCACAGGGAACTCCGCCGCCCGTCTCCGTCACGGCCACCGTGCAGCCGTGCACCTGCTCGAGCCACAGCGGCTCGGAC
The DNA here is from genome assembly GCF_001696715.1 of Thauera phenolivorans. GTDB lineage: Bacteria > Pseudomonadota > Gammaproteobacteria > Burkholderiales > Rhodocyclaceae > Thauera > Thauera phenolivorans. Next base: position 103,738 of record NZ_MBFM01000003.1, read on the forward strand.
GGCAGCAGCTTGCGTAGCCGCGCCCGGTTTTCCGACACTGCTTGAGTCGCGTCGCCGACATGGGTGGCGAGATTCAGGCTTTCGTAGGGCGGGTGACTGACGCCACCCGCGCGGGTACTGACCAACGCGCGCACTGTCGGCGGCGCCGGCCAGTCGGGGACGATGAGGGGCAGGCTCATGAGCTGAAATCGACTCCGGAGGCGCGCAGCAGGGCGGCCAGATCGGCCGCCATCGGCAGCACCCAACTCATCGCCTCGCCGCTGCGCGGATGTGCCAGGCCGAGGCGAAACGCATGCAGTGCCTGTCGCGGGAAGGCCTCGAACAGCGGGTTACGGCTGCGTTTCGAGCCGTAGACGGGATCGCCCACCAGCGGGTGGCCGATGTGCGCCATGTGCACCCGGATCTGGTGCGTACGGCCCGTCTCGAGCCGACACTCGACCAGGCTCGCCCGCTCGAGCCTGGCGCGAACCCGGTAATGGGTCACCGCAGGTCGACCGCCGTCGACCACTGCCATGCGGGTACGCACCGTCGGGTGACGGCCGATCGGCGCGTCCACCGTGCCGTCGCGCTCCAGCACGCCATGCACCAGTGCGTGGTAGTGGCGACTGGCACTGCGCGCCTGCAACTGGCGAACGAGATCGGTCTGTGCCTCGAGCGTCTTCGCCACGACCATCAGGCCAGTGGTGTCCTTGTCGAGGCGGTGCACGATGCCGGCGCGCGGGATCGCCGCCAGCCCGGGCGCATGATGTAGCAGCGCGTTCAGCAGGGTGCCGCTCCAGTTGCCGCTGCCGGGGTGCACCACCAGTCCGGCCGGCTTGTCGATCACCAGCAGGCAGTCGTCCTCGAACACCACCCTGAGCGGAATGTCTTCCGGCAGTTCGGCGATCGCCTCGGGCGGCGGCGGGGCATCGACCGACAAAAGCTCACCGCCGGCCACCTTGCGCTTGGCGTCGGGCACACCGCCATCGACGTGGATCCGCCCGTCGCGAAGCCACCCCTGCAGACGGCTGCGCGAATGCTCGGGGAAGATCCTCGCCAGTGCCTGATCGAGCCGCAGCCCGGCGAGTGCAACCGGAATCCTCAGCGTCGCGGACGAGACGGCTTCCTCTGCTGGGCTATAATCGTCGGGTTCATTCACGCGAGTTTTTTCGATGGCAAGGTTCACCTTGAGAAGTGTAGCGGGAAAAGTCGGCCTGATCGCCGTGCTGCTGCTCGGCGGCTGCGGCATGCTGCCCGAGCAGATCGACGAGACCGCGGGCTGGAACGCGCAGAAGCTGTACTCCGAAGCCAAGGCCTCGATGAGCGAGGGCGGCTACGACCGGGCGATCCAGTTATTCGAAAAGCTCGAGGCGCGCTACCCGTATGGCCGCTACGCCCAGCAGGCCCAGCTGGAAGCCGCGTATGCGTACTACAAGTCCGGAGAAAGCGCACTCGCGCTCGCCGCAGCCGACCGATTCATCAAGTTGCATCCGAACCATCCGCACGTCGACTACGCCTACTACCTGAAAGGCCTGGTCAATTTCAACGAGGATCTCGGCCTGCTCGCCGGCCTCGCCAACCAGGACCTCTCGGAGCGCGATCCCAAGGGCGCGCGTGATGCCTTCGACAGCTTTCGCGAACTGGTCACCCGCTTCCCCGAGAGCCGCTACGCGGAAGACTCGCGCCAGCGTATGCAGTACCTGGTCAATTCCCTCGCCCAGCACGAAGTCCATGTCGCGCGCTATTACTACAATCGCGGCGCCTACGTGGCGGCGATCAATCGCGCGCAGGCCGCGGTCCTCAACTTCCCCGAAGCGCCGGCCAACGAGGAGGCCCTGTTCCTGCTGATCAAGAGCTACGACGCGCTCGGCATGGCCGAGTTGCGCGACGACAGCGAGCGGGTGATGCGCACGAACTTCCCCGACAGCGCCTACTTCAAGGGCGGGGCGCAGGACGACCGCCCATGGTGGCAGCTATGGTGACCGACTGAGAACAGGCAGTGACGAAAAGGCCCGCGACTATGCGGGCCTTTTCCTTGCTGGCCGACGCATCAGCGTCCGCGGTCGAAACTCACTTCTTCTGCGCAGCAGCCAGACCGTTGACGATCTCCGCTTTCGCATCCTCGACCGTTCCCCAACCCAGCACCTTCACCCATTTGCCGGGCTCGAGATCCTTGTAGTGCTCGAAAAAGTGCACCGTCTGCTTCATCAGCAGCTCGGGCAGATCGTCGGTAGTCTGGACCTTGTCGTACAGCGGGGTCAGCTTGGACACCGGCACCGCGACGACCTTCGCGTCCACGCCGCCGTCGTCTTCCATCTTGAGTACCCCGACCGGACGGCAACGAATCACCACCCCCGGCTGCAGCGGAAAGGGCGTCACGACCAACACGTCGACCGGGTCGCCGTCACCGGCGACGGTGTGCGGGACATAGCCGTAGTTCAGCGGATAGCGCATCGAGGTGCCCATGAAGCGATCGACGAACACTGCACCGCTGTCCTTGTCCACCTCGAACTTGATCGGATCGCCCTGCGCGGAGATCTCGATGATGACGTTGATGTCATTCGGCACGTCCCTGCCGGCACTCACGACGTCGAAGCCCATAATTCCCTCCCATGGAAAAAGTGCTGCGATT
>NZ_MBFM01000003.1:106358-110845 GCF_001696715.1 Thauera phenolivorans
ACTATGCGGGCCTTTTCCTTGCTGGCCGACGCATCAGCGTCCGCGGTCGAAACTCACTTCTTCTGCGCAGCAGCCAGACCGTTGACGATCTCCGCTTTCGCATCCTCGACCGTTCCCCAACCCAGCACCTTCACCCATTTGCCGGGCTCGAGATCCTTGTAGTGCTCGAAAAAGTGCACCGTCTGCTTCATCAGCAGCTCGGGCAGATCGTCGGTAGTCTGGACCTTGTCGTACAGCGGGGTCAGCTTGGACACCGGCACCGCGACGACCTTCGCGTCCACGCCGCCGTCGTCTTCCATCTTGAGTACCCCGACCGGACGGCAACGAATCACCACCCCCGGCTGCAGCGGAAAGGGCGTCACGACCAACACGTCGACCGGGTCGCCGTCACCGGCGACGGTGTGCGGGACATAGCCGTAGTTCAGCGGATAGCGCATCGAGGTGCCCATGAAGCGATCGACGAACACTGCACCGCTGTCCTTGTCCACCTCGAACTTGATCGGATCGCCCTGCGCGGAGATCTCGATGATGACGTTGATGTCATTCGGCACGTCCCTGCCGGCACTCACGACGTCGAAGCCCATAATTCCCTCCCATGGAAAAAGTGCTGCGATTATAAGGGTAATTCCGCATTTCATTGGCTGCCGCCTGCGCCTGCGTGCGCCCGGGCCGCGCCAGCTGGGATACAATCAGGCCTTGCCCTGCAGGTGTCGTGGCCACATGCCGCGAAGAATCGGGAAACAGGTGAAAGTCCTGTGCTGCCCCCGCAACGGTGAGCGCGCTGCGCGAGTCCGGAGACCGGCCTGGAGGATCGATGTGACTGTGTCGCGGGCGGGCGCCACAGCGCGTGCCCCGTGCCCGTGCCCCGCTCGCGCGAACGGAATGCGATGGGCCGCTCGCTGTCTTCCCTTCCAGAACGAACACTGCCGCGGCCCGGTTCCCGTGCCGCGCGCCGGTATGCGCCGGTGCAGTGGGGCCTTTTCCTCGCGGTGGCCGGCGCCCATGCGGCAGGGATCGGACTGCTCGCCGGAGGCGGGAACCCGCAGCCCGCCCGCCCCGCCGAGCGCCCGATCGTCGCGCGCCTGATCGTGCCATCGGCGACGAATGCCGCGCGGGGGATCGAGCCGACGGCGGCCGCGGCCCCGCCCGCCTCCTCAGCCTCGCCTGTCGCCAAGCCCTCGCCGGCCGCTGCACGCGCCGCGCCTGCGCCGCGCATCAGGACCGCCCCGCGCCCCGCGCGCGCAACGCTGCCCGCACCTGAGAAGCGGCCCGCCAAGCCTCCGTCCGCGCCGGCGCCGTCGTCTACAGCGGCCGCCAAATCCGCCCGCACGATGCCACCGGCAGGCGCGCCCGCCTCACAGGCAGCGCGCGCGCCGAGCGTCCCGCCGGTCGCCGCGCCCGCGAAAACGGACTCGCCGATCACATCGACGTTGCCGCTCGCCCGCTCGGCCCCCGCTGCCGCCAGCGCCGCCGGGCCCGCCGCCGAAGCGGGACACGGCGCAAACGACGGCAAGGCCGGCGGCAGCACGCCCGCGCGCTACGACGCCGACTACCTGCACAATCCCGCTCCCGCCTATCCGGCCGCCTCCCGCCGTCTCAACGAACAGGGCACCGTGCTGCTGCGCGTGCGGGTCGGTCGCGACGGTCGCGCGCGCGAGATCGAAATGCTCGAGGGCAGCGGCTCGCCCCGCCTCGACCGCGCCGCAAGCGAGGCGGTCCGGCGCTGGCGATTCGTACCTGCAAGCGAGGACGGGGCCGCGGTCGATAGCTGGCTGCGGGTACCGATCGCGTTCCGCCTCGAACGCTAGCGCGGGACGTTCAGGCTGGCGCGTCGAAGCCAGCGTCCTCCACCGCGGCACGCAAGGCCGCAACCGTCACCTCGGCCGGATCGAAGCGGACCCTCGCCTCCGAGGCTTCCAGCGACACCTCCGCCTCCGTCACTCCGGGCAGCGCCTGCAGCGCACCCGTGACGCTGCGCACACAGCCGCCGCAGCTCATGCCTTCCACCCTGATCCTGACTTCTTCCATGCTCGCGCTCCTTTTCAATCGACGAACCTCGAACACACGCCGGCCATCGCCGCCGCGCCGCTTCCGCCACTCAGCGCCGGGGCTTCCAGCGCTTGAGCAGCAGTGAATTGCTGACCACTGAGACCGAGCTCATCGCCATCGCCGCACCCGCGATCACCGGGTTCAGCATCCCGGCAGCCGCGAGCGGGATGCCGAGCACGTTGTAGATGAAGGCGAAGAACAGGTTCTGGCGAATCTTCGACAGCGTCGCGCGCGACAGTTCGATCGCGTCGACCACGCCGAGCAGGCTGTTGCGCACCAGAGTGATGTCAGCCGCCTCGACCGCGACATCGGCACCGACCCCGATCGCGAAGGAGACGTCGGCCGCCGCAAGCGCCGGCGCATCATTGATGCCGTCGCCCGCCATGCCGACACGCGCGCCGCCCGCACCGAGCTCGCGCACCGCGGCAGCCTTGTCGCCCGGCAGCACACCCGCGCGCCACTCCGACACACCGGTCTGGGCGGCGATCGCCGCGGCCGTCGCCGGATGGTCGCCGGTCAGCATGACGACGCGGATTCCGCGCGCTCGCAGGCGGCGCACCGCCTCGGCCGAATCCGCACGCACGCGGTCGGCGACCGCGATCAGGCCGGCAAAGCGGCGATCCACCGCGACCGCCACGAGGGTCTTGCCGGCTGACGCGAGCGTGGCCACGGCTTCATCATCGATCGCGATGCTGCGTTCGGCGAGGAAGGCGGGCGAACCGAGAAGCACCTCGCGCGCCGCCTCGCCTTCGCCGACGCGTCCCTCCAGCCCCTTGCCGCCAACGGCGCGCGCCGTGCCCGCCGCGGGAACGAACCCGCTGCCGTCCCGCGCAGCAGCCACCACCGCCTGGGCGATCGGATGGGCGCTGCCCTGCTCGAGCGCCGCCGCCAGCGCAAGCAGTTCGGTGCGCTCCCAGCCTTCGGCCGCCACCACGTCGGTGACCGCCGGCCGCCCCTCGGTGAGCGTTCCGGTCTTGTCCAGCGCAAGTACCTCGAGCCGCTCGGCGAGCTCCAGCGCTTCCGCGTTCTTCACCAGCATGCCGGCACGCGCCCCCTGGCCGGTGCCGACCATGATCGCGGTCGGCGTCGCCAGCCCGAGCGCGCACGGGCAGGCGATCACCAGCACCGCGACCGCGTTGATCAGCGCCTGCTGGAAATTGCCCGACCAGAGCCACCAGCCTGCCAGCGTCAGCGCCGCGATCGCCACCACCACCGGCACGAACACCGCGGCGATGCGGTCGGCCAGCCGCTGCACCGGCGCCTTCGAGCCCTGTGCCTGCTCGACCAGGCGGATGATGCCGGCGAGCAGCGTGCTCGCGCCCACGCCGGTCGCACGGCAGCGCAGCAAGCCCTCGCCGTTGATCGTGGCCGCATAGACCGCGTCGCCTGCGCGCTTGTCCACCGGCAGGCTCTCACCGGTGAGCATCGCCTCGTCGAGCGCGGACTCGCCACGCTCGACGAGGCCATCAACCGGCACCGCATCCCCGGGACGCAGCACGAAGGCGTCGCCCGGGTGCAACTGCTCGACCGGCACTTCCACCAGTTCGCCACCGCGCTCTACGCGCGCCATCCGCGGCTGCAGCCGCAACAGCGCATCGAGGGCGGCGGTGGTGCGGGCCTTCGCCCTCGCCTCGAGCAGCTTGCCGAGCAGGATCAGGGTGATGATCATCGCCGAGGCCTCGAAGTACACGTGCAGGTCGTGACGACCCGCGAGCGTCACCACGAGGCTGTAGCCGTAAGCCATCGAGGTGCCGAGGGCTACCAGCACGTCCATGTTGGCGCCGCCCCCGCGCAGCGAGGCCCAGGCGCCGCGATAGAAACGCGCCCCCAGCCAGAACTGCACCGGCGTCGCCAACAGCAGCTGGAGCCAGCGCGGCACGAGGTCATGATGGCCCTCGGCCGCCCATCCCCCGCCGAACATCGCCGGCATCTGTGCCGCCAGCGGCAGCGTGAGCAGCGCTGCAATCCAGAAATGACGCAGTTCCCGCCGCCACTCCTGCGCATGCCTGGCGCGCGCCTCCTCGCGGGCGCGCGCAGAGGCTTCGATGGCGCGGAAGCCCGCACGCTCGACTGCCGCGGCGGCGGCATCAACGCTCAGCGCCCCGGGTGCGAAACGCAGGGTGGCGCGCTCGGTGGCAAGGTTGACGCTGGCCTCGACGCCCGGCAAGCGGTTGAGCACCTTCTCGAGCCGGGTCGAGCAGGCGGCGCAGGTCATTCCCTCGATCGCGAGTTCCAGCGTGTCGAGCTCATCCTGCCGCCGGCCTTCCGAATCCTTTTTCTGCATGGTCGCCCCCTTGCGGGATTCCTGAGTGAAGCGCAGTGTAAACCCCGTACTCAAGTACGGAGTCAACCCATGGACAAAGAAAAGACGGGCGAATTCACGATCGGCGCGCTGGCGCGCCGAGCGGGGGTCGGCGTGGAAACGGTACGTTACTACC
>NZ_MBFM01000003.1:110855-155900 GCF_001696715.1 Thauera phenolivorans
TCATGATGGCCCTCGGCCGCCCATCCCCCGCCGAACATCGCCGGCATCTGTGCCGCCAGCGGCAGCGTGAGCAGCGCTGCAATCCAGAAATGACGCAGTTCCCGCCGCCACTCCTGCGCATGCCTGGCGCGCGCCTCCTCGCGGGCGCGCGCAGAGGCTTCGATGGCGCGGAAGCCCGCACGCTCGACTGCCGCGGCGGCGGCATCAACGCTCAGCGCCCCGGGTGCGAAACGCAGGGTGGCGCGCTCGGTGGCAAGGTTGACGCTGGCCTCGACGCCCGGCAAGCGGTTGAGCACCTTCTCGAGCCGGGTCGAGCAGGCGGCGCAGGTCATTCCCTCGATCGCGAGTTCCAGCGTGTCGAGCTCATCCTGCCGCCGGCCTTCCGAATCCTTTTTCTGCATGGTCGCCCCCTTGCGGGATTCCTGAGTGAAGCGCAGTGTAAACCCCGTACTCAAGTACGGAGTCAACCCATGGACAAAGAAAAGACGGGCGAATTCACGATCGGCGCGCTGGCGCGCCGAGCGGGGGTCGGCGTGGAAACGGTACGTTACTACCAGCGTCGCGGGCTGCTCGCCGAGCCGCAGCAGACGCGCGGCGCCTATCGGGTGTATGGCGAGGCCGAGCTCGCCCGCCTGCGCGCAATCCGCCGCGCCCAGCAACTCGGCTTTTCGCTGGAGGAGATCGACGGCCTGCTCGCGCTCAACGCGGACCGCGACCGCGAGCACGCGCGCGAGGCGGCGCAGGCCAAGATCGCGCTGATCGATTCACGCATCCGCCAGTTGGAGGAGATGCGCGACGCGCTCGCCGAGCTGGTGGATTGCTGCCGCCACACCAGCGCGCCCTCGCCGTGCCCGATCCTGCGGGCGCTTTCGAACGACTAGCGCGTCGGGGTGCGCGCGGCGCTCAGGTCACGCACAGCACGCCGTTCCACAGCTGTCCGCCGAGAGTCGGCGCGTGGTACAGGCCGAACACGCCGAACCCGAGCACCAGCAGGCCGGACGCGAAGCGCACCTTGCTGTTGCGGGTAAGGTCGCGGAAGCGCTTGAAGACCATGCCCGCGAGCATCAGGTTGGGCAGGGTGCCGAGACCGAACGCAAGCATGAGGCCCGCACCGCGCGTGGCGGAACCGGTCACCAGCGCCGTCGCCAGCACCGAATACACCAGCCCGCAGGGCAGGAAGCCCCACAACAGGCCGAGCGGCAGTGCCTGCTTCACCGATCGCGCGGGCAGGAAGCGACGCGTCGCCGGCTGGATCCTGCGCCATAGATGATGACCTGCGCGCTCGATCGGAGCGAGCAGCCGGGTGAAGCCGGTGAGGTAGAGACCGAGCGCGACCAGCATCAGGTTCGCGAGGACGTACAGGGTCATCTGCACCGGCAGCATGCCGTCGTAGAGCATGCCGACCGAGCCGAGCGCGCCCAGCAGGCCGCCGAGCGCGGTGTAGGTGGTGATGCGACCGAGGTTGTACGAGAGATGGATCGGCCACTGGCGCCGGCTGGCGTCCGCAGGATGAATCTGCACGCTGAGCGCGCCGACGATACCGCCGCACATCGACACGCAGTGGGTGCCGCCGAGCAAACCGATCAGGAAGACGGCGAGATAGCCCGTTTCGAACATCGTGATTCCATGGGCGTGGGGCCGATTGAGAAGAGACTCATTCTACGCTGCACCGCAAGAGGGCGCAGCCCGGGTCCGCTCAGATCACCCGGGAGTAGCGTGCGCGCTCACGATCGGACCGCAGGTAGCGATCGAACACCATCGCGATCCCGCGCACCAGCAGGCGCCCGGCCGGCTGCACGCTGATCCAGTCGCCGTCGACCTTCACCAGCCCGGCGGCCTCCATCTCCTTCAGGTCGGCGAGCTCGGCGGCGAAATATTCGCGGAAGTCGATCAGGTGGGCGATCTCGAAGGACTGCATCGACAGCTCGAAATGGCACATCAGCGCCTGGATGACCGCGCGGCGCAGCAGGTCGTCGGGCGTGAGTTCGATGCCGCGCAGCACCGGCAGCTCATCGCGGTCGAGGGCGTCGTAGTACTCGTCGAGCGTCTTCACGTTCTGCGAGTAGATCGGTCCGATCTTCGCGATCGCGGAGACGCCGAACGACAGCATGTCGCACTCCGCATGCGTGGAATAGCCCTGGAAGTTGCGGTGCAACCGGCCCTGACGCTGGGCGATCGTGAGCTCGTCGTCGGGCTTCGCGAAGTGGTCCATGCCGATATAGACGTAGCCGGCCTCGGTGAGGCGACGAATGCCGAGCTGCAACAGCTGCAGCTTGGTGTCGGCGCTCGGCATGTCGTTGACCGAGATCCGGCGCTGCGGCTTGAACAGCCCGGGCAGGTGGGCATAGCTGTAGAGCGAGATGCGGTCGGGCGAGATCTCGAGCACCTGCTCCAGGGTACGGTTGAAGCTGATCACGTTCTGCCGCGGCAGGCCGTAGATCAGGTCGAGGCTGACGGACTTGAAGCCGTTGGCGCGCGCCGCGTCGATGACGAGCTTGGTCTCGTCGTAACTCTGGATGCGGTTCACCGCCTGCTGCACGTCCTCGGCGAAATCCTGCACGCCGACGCTCATGCGGTTGAAGCCGAGCTGGGCGAGCAGCTCGACCGTGTCGAAATCGACCTTGCGCGGGTCGACCTCGATCGAATACTCGCCGTTGGGCACCAGCGTGAAGTGCTCGCGCACCGAATCCATCAGCTCGCGCATCTCGTCGTGCGACAGGAAGGTGGGCGTGCCGCCCCCGAGGTGTAGCTGGGTCGCCTGCCGACTGCCCTCCAGGCAGGCCGCCTGCATCGCGATCTCTTTCGCCAGATATTTCAGGTACTTGGCAGAGCGCCCGTGGTCCTTGGTGATGATCTTGTTGCAGGCGCAGTAGTAGCAGATCGTGTTACAGAAGGGGATGTGGAAGTATAATGAAAGCGGTTTGCTCACGCCTCCAACGGATCGGTTGGCCAGCCAGTGCTTCAACGCATCCGCGTTGAAGGCCTCGACGAAACGGTCTGCCGTCGGATACGACGTATAGCGCGGCCCGTTGATGTCGAAGCGGCGGATGAGTTGCGGGTCGAAAATGAGATCGGTCTGGCTGGTCATGGTCGTGGTGCGGTTACGTGAGCCGAACAATGGCAGATCGACTTATTGATGTGGTTGACGTGGATCAACGGCGCGCCCCGGCGGCCCGGATCGTCATGAACGGACAAGGGAGCGAGAGCGACGTGCAAATGAAGGTGACAGTGCCCGTCACTGTGAACGGCCTGAAGTCGGCTTGTTCGCAGTGTAACCTGCTGGAGCTGTGCCTGCCGTTCGGGATGTCCGAGCATGAGTTGAACCGCCTGGACGACCTCGTCGGCGCGCGCCGCAAGATCAAGCGCCAGCAGAACCTCTACCGTGCCGGCGATCCCTTCGAGGCGATCTACGCCATTCGCGCCGGCTCGTTCAAGACCGACGTGCTGCTCGAGGACGGCCGCGAGCAGGTCACCGGCTTCCAGATGACCGGCGAGATTCTCGGCCTGGACGGCATCAGCGCCGAGAGCCATTCCTGCAATGCGGTCGCGCTCGAGGACAGCGAAGTGTGCGTGATCGGCTACGCGCGACTCGAGGAACTGTCACGAGAGGTCGAGGGACTCCAGCACCAGTTCCACAAGGTCATGAGTCGCGAGATCGTGCGCGACCATGGCGTGATGATGTTGCTGGGCTCGATGCGCGCAGAGGAGCGGCTTGCCGCCTTCCTGCTCAACCTCTCGCAGCGCTTCACCGCGCGCGGCTTCTCCGCCGCCGAGTTCAATCTACGGATGACGCGCGAGGAGATCGGCTCCTATCTCGGCCTGAAACTCGAGACGGTGTCGCGCGCCTTCTCCCGCTTCCAGGAGGAAGGCATCGTCGCCGTGCAGCAGAAGCACATCCGGATCCTCGACCCGGGACGCCTGAAGAAGATCCTCCAGCACCAGGCAGGCGGGCGCTGAGCCGGCGGCAGCCGCTCAGACAATGCTGAGGAAGCCGGCGACATCCTTCGTCAGCGCGACCGACACGATCCACGCATAGGTGAGGACGGCCGCCCCGAAGGCTGCAAGGCGCACCGCGAGGGTGCGCCCCCGCTTCAACGCGACGGTGCCTAGCAGGATGTAGGCGAGCAGGCCGAGCACCTTCGCCGTGACCCAGCCGGCCTCGAACGGATACTGTCCGATCATCACCGCCAGCGCGATCGCACTGCCCAGCAGGAAAGTGTCGACGAGGTGCGGCAGCACGCGGGTGAGGCGGTGCCGCAGCAGCGCGCTGCCGCTCAGCATCCAGAAGCCGCGCAGCAGGAAGCCGGCTGCGCTGAGAACGACGCAGGTGACGTGGAGGTGCTTGATCGCTAGGTACATGGAACGAATCGTCCGTCCGCGGCGCACCGCCGAAGCGGTCGATGCGCCGCAGCGCGCTAGAATTGATGTCAGTCAAGAAACACAGGAGTGAATCCCCGATGCCAGCGCACAACGCCGATATCCCCTCCCTGGTGCGGAGGATACCGCTTTTCGGCGAACTCACCGACAGTGACATCGAGCGCGTCACCCGCTACGCGCGCGAGCGCGTGCTGGCACGCGGCGAGGTCCTGTTTCAGCGCGGCGACCACCCGCACGGGTTCTATTTCGTCATCAGCGGCCAGATCAAGCTCGCCTTCTCCTCACCCCAGGGCACGGAGAAGGTGGTGGAGATCATCGGCCCGATGCAGAGCTTCGGCGAGGCGGTGCTGTTCCTCGAGCACCCCTACCCGGTGTTTGCGGAAGCGCTTGCCGAAACCCGTCTCCTGCATATCGGCCAGGCGGTCGTCACCGAACTGATCGAGCAGGATCCGAGTTTCTCCAAGAAGCTGCTGGCCGGCATGGCGATCCGCCTGCACGGCCTGATCCAGGATGTCGAGACCTACTCGCTGCGTTCGAGCACCCAGCGGGTGATCGGCTACCTGCTGCAGCAGGCGGAGGGCGACGCCCCCTGCGATATCGCGCTGCCGACGAGCAAGCAGGTGATCGCCTCCCGCCTTAATCTCTCGCCCGAGACGCTCTCCCGCATCTTTCACGACCTTTCCGAGAGCGGCCTCATCACGGTGCACGGCAAGCGCATCACCCTGCACGACCCGCTTCGCCTGTCGCGTCACCAGGGCTGAATCCGCCCGCTTCGGTCAGGGCAGCCGCCACGGCTGGCCGGCGGCGGCCACTTTCACCGAACGCCAGCCGAGGCGCTCGCTCACCGTTTTCGCGAAGCTCGCCGCGGTTTCCGCCTCACCATGCATCACGAAGGTGTGCTGCGGCGGGGGCTGGATGTGACGCATCCATTCGATGAGCGCGGCCTGGTCGGCGTGGGCCGACAGCCCGCCGATCGTATGGATCGAGGCCCTCACCGGCAGCCGCGTGCCGAACAGGGTGACGTGCCGCGCCCCGTCGACCAGTCGCCGTCCGAGGGTGCCCGCTGCCTGGAAGCCGACGATCACGATCGCATTCTGCGGGCGGTCGATGTTATGCCGCAGGTGATGCTTGATGCGACCCGCGTCACACATGCCGCTCGCGGAGATGATCACCAGGCCTTCGCTCTGTTCGTTGAGGGCCATCGACTCCTCGACGTCGGCCACCAGCCTGAGCTTGAAGCGGTCCGTGCCCGCCATGAACCAGCGGTAGAGTTCACGCGTCTCGTCGTCCCACAGCCGCTCGAAGCGGGCAGTCAGCTCGGTCACCGCCGCCGCCATCGGCGAATCGACCACCACCTCAAGGCGTTCGACCCGCCCGTCACGCACCAGCTCGGCGAGCAGGAAAAGCATTTCCTGCGTTCGACCGACCGCAAACGCGGGAATGATCACGTTGCCGCGACGGCGAAACAGGGTGTCGTTGAGGATGGCGACCAGCTCGTCGCAGGTCTCGTCGATCGGACGGTGAAGCCGGTTGCCATAGGTCGATTCGATGCACAGGACGTCCGCGCGCTCGACCCGCACCGGGTCACACAACACCGGGCGCATCGGCTGTCCGAGATCGCCCGAGAACACGAGTCGGTGCTCGGCGCCGCCGGCATCGAGGTCGATCTCGATGATCGCCGAGCCCAGGATGTGCCCCGCATCGCGGAAGCGGCAGCGGATCCCCGCCCCCGGATGCACCGTCTCGTCATACGCGACCGGACGCAAGCTGCCGAGGCTGGCGCGCGCCTGCTCGACCGTATAGAGCGGCACCGCACTCCAGCCGCGCCGGCTGCGACGCGCGCGCTCCTGCCGGTTCGCCCACTCCGCCTCCTTCTCCTGAATGAAACCCGAATCGAGCAACATCACGCCCAAGAGTTCGACCGTCGCTTCAGTGGCATAGATCGGGCCACGATAGCCAAGGGCGACGAGTCGCGGAATCAGGCCGGAGTGGTCGAGGTGGGCATGGGTGAGGAGAACGAAGTCGATCTCGCGGAGGTCGAAATCGAATGCGCGGAAATTCTTCGCGTCGGCCTCGCGCCCACCCTGGAACATGCCGCAATCGACCAGGAAGCTGCCATGATCGTGATCGACGCGGGTGCACGATCCGGTGACCTCGCCCGCCGCGCCGAGGAATGTGAGTTGCATGGCACATCCTTCGCGATGGTAATGTTCCCCTTATCCTCCCAATGCTTGACTGCGGTCAAGCCCGAAGCGGCGCCGGTCGTCGCTATAATGAATCACGAACCCATCGCGCATCGGAGACAAGCCATGTTCAAGCACTTCCTCGTTCCCACCGACGGCTCCGACCTTTCCGAAGGAACGGTCGCCAGGGCCGTCTCGCTCGCCAAGGAAACCGGGGCCCGCATCACCTTCTTCTATGCCCAGCCCGACTTCCCGATGCCGATCTATGGCGAGGGCGCGCTGATCGACCCGACCACCCCGGAACAGTTCGCCAAGTCGGCGGCGGCGGAATCCGACCGCATTCTCGCCAAGGCCAAGGAGATGGCCAATGCCGAAGGGGTGAATGCAGACACCGATAGCGTGGTCAGCGAGGTCCCCTACGAGGCGATCATCGATGCCGCCGACCGCCATGGCTGCGACCTCATCTTCATGGCCTCGCATGGCCGGCGCGGTATCGCCGGGCTGCTGCTGGGCAGCGAGACGCAGAAGGTGCTCACCCACAGCAAGACGCCGGTACTGGTCTATCGTTGAAGCGCGAGCGCACCCTGAACGCGACGACGGCCCGGAAGGGGCCGTCGTCCTTTACGGCGGACTCAAGTTCGCCGGTTGATCTCCTTCGCCGGTCGCTGGAGGAAGATCGTGCTGAGGCTGGACGCTGCGCAAACCAGCCAGAAGCCGAGGAAGCCGATCGAATAGGTCGCGATCCGGCTGTAATCCACCGGCTCGCCGAACAGGTAGAGCTCCTGCGGATCGATCACGGTGAAGAACACGGCTTCCGCTACCGCTGCGATCAGAAAGGAAGGCCAGAGCACCTGTATCCATTTCAGCATTGCGTCACTCCTTTCGCCTGATCCGGGCTGATGTCGATCACGAGCCGGAATAATCGATGCGGATGTCCGACTCCGTCGGGAGATAGGCCGCGCCGTTCATGCGCCAGCTCCGCGACTCGTCTTCCAGCTGGAACAACCAGCGCCCGGTCGACAATGGCGCCAGCCGCGCTTCGAAAACGCCGTCCCCGCCGGTCATGCGCACGACCTGATCGAAGCCATCGCGGGTCGGGTGGACCACCGTCAGCACCACGCCTTCGGGCAAGGACGCCCGGTCGGCTGCAGAAAGGTCGATCCGCACCGACTCGCTGCGGACCTGCAGGCGTGCAATGAGGCCGAGCTCGCGGGCATGCTCCGCACGTCCGAGCGTCTGCACGATCGCCCTGCCCTCCTTCTGGTAGTCGTCGACGACCATCCCGTCGAAGGTCCGCACGGCGATCACCAGGGTGATGGTGCCCGCCACCACGGCGATCGCCGGAAAGAGCATCAGGAACCACGGCCAGCCGTGCTTGTACCAGGGTTTCGTATCTCGGTCGGTCAAGGTCGTACTCATGTCAGCGCGGGAAAAGGAAAGTGGTTTCTTCGCGCAGCGACAACGAGGGATCGTCGTCGGCACGCACTTCGAACTCGATGGGGTTCGCGCCCGGCTTGCCCGAATCGTAGGGGACGAGGACTCGCAAGGTCACCGACTGCGTCGCTGCCGGGCCGATCTCGATCAGGTTCTCACCGTCGACCGTGACGCCGGGCAGGCCGGATACCGAGAAGTGGAAGCTGCGCGCCTGCTCGCTCATGTTCATTACCTGCAGGCTGTAGACGTTCTCGATCATCCCTCCCTCGACCTCGCGCGCGAGCGCGGCGCGGTCGCGGATCACGTCCACACGGAGCGGCTCGCGGGTGGCGAGTCCCCAGACGAAGCCGGCGCATAGCAACGCGAGGATCGTGCCATAGATCAGCGTGCGCGGGCGCAGCACGTGGACGAGGATGTCCTTGGCGCCCCAGTGCTTCTTGATCGCATTCTCGGTCGAGTAGCGGATCAGGCCGCGCGGGTAGTTCATCCTGTCCATCACCTGGTCGCAGGCATCGATACAGGCGGCACAGCCGATGCACTCGTACTGCAGCCCGTCGCGGATGTCGATCCCGGTCGGGCAGACCTGAACGCAGATGCCACAGTCGATGCAATCGCCCTTGTTGACCGAGCGGGGATCGATCCCCTTCTTGCGCGCCCCGCGCGGTTCTCCGCGGCCCTCGTCATAGGTAATGACCAAGGTGTCGGGATCGAACATCACGCCCTGGAAGCGCGCGTACGGGCACATGTACTTGCACACCTGCTCGCGCATCACACCGGCGAACAGATAGGTGAATCCGCCGTAGAACAGGATCCAGAACAGTTCCCACGGACCGAAACTGAGCGTCCTTGCCGCCTGCAGCAGTTCCTCAAGCGGGGAAAAGTAGGCCACGAAGGTGAAGCCGGTCCACAGTGCCACCAAACCCCAGGCGAGAAACTTGAGGCCGCGCCGCGCCGCCTTCTCGCCACTCATCGGCGCCTGGTCAAGCTTCTGGCGCCTGACGTGGTCGCCCTCGATCTTGCGCTCTATCCACATGAAGATCTCGGTATAGACCGTCTGCGGACAGGCGTAGCCGCACCAGAGGCGACCAGCGATGGCGGTGAAGAAGAACAGCGCGTAGGCCGAGATGATCAGCAGCAGCGCCAGGAAGATGACGTCCTGCGGCCAGAACACCCAACCGAAGATGTAGAACTTGCGCTCGACGAGATGCAGGAGAACGGCCTGACGGTCGTTCCACTGCAGCCAGGGAAGCCCATAGAAGATGAGCTGGGTGATCCACACCAGCGCCCAGCGCCAGTTGTCGAAGATGCCGCTGACCGCGCGTACATAGAGCTTGCGACGGGATGCGTAGAGGGTGTCCTGAGCCGACGCGTCGGCGTCCGCGCCTTGCGGCTTCGGGGATGTGTTGCTCATGTCAACTATGCCTGTCCATTCTTGTTGCCACCTTCAAATGGAAGCCCGGGAGGCCCCCCTCCTCCCGGGCATGATACTGCGGTCCGACTTTGCGTCTTGCTTACTTCTTCGGCAGGCTCAGGACGTAAGCTGCAAGCAGATGAACCTTGTCCTCGCCGAGGAAGTCACCGAAGGCCGGCATCTGGTTGGTGCGACCGTGGGTCACGGTCTCGATGATCGTCGCCTCGCTCGAGCCGTACAGCCAGCTCTTGTTGGTCAGGTTGGGGGCTCCCATCATCGGGTTGCCGGTGCCGTCGGCGCCGTGGCAGGCCACGCATTGCTGGGCGAACAGCTCCGCACCACGCTGCGCGCGCAGCGAATCATGGGCGAGACCCGTCAGCGATCGAACATAGCTGGCGACGTCCTTCACGCCCTCCGCGCCGAGCGCCTGGCCGAACGGGGTCATTACCCCCATGCGGCCTTCCATGATCGTGGTCTTGACCACTTCGGGCTCGCCGCCCCACTGCCATTCGTCGTCGGTCAGGTTGGGAAAGCCTTTCGCGCCCTGCGCAGCGGAGCCGTGGCATTGCGCGCAATAGGTCAGGAACAGCCGCTGACCCATAGCGTTGGCCTCCGGATCGGCAGCCACGGCCATCAGGTCCATATCGCGGTACTTGGCGAAGATCGGACCGTACTTCTCGTCGGCCGTCTGCATCTCCGCCTCGTACTGGGCGATCTGGCCCCGATGCTGGTTACGGTCGCCGAAGCCGGGATAGATCACGAGGTAGGCCACGGAGAACACGATGGTGCCCCAGAAGAGGTACAGCCACCAGCGCGGGAGCGGGTTGTTGTATTCAGCGAGCGTTTCGTCCCACACGTGCCCGTGCAGTTCGGCCGGCCCCTTGGTGCGCTTGGTCATGTTCGAGGCAAGCACATAGACGCAGAACAGGATGGACAGTACCACCAGGACCATCACATACATGTTCCAGAAACCGCTGATAAAGTCAGCCATTTGTCTTCCTTCTCATTCGCGCCGGCCGCTGGCGGCCGGCAGGTCGTCGTCGGTCAGGGGCAGGCGCGCCGCTTCGTCGAAGCCGGCCTTCGCGTGCTTGCTGTAGGCCCAGAGGCAGATCCCGAGAAAGCATGCGAACGCCACCACGGTGACGATGACCCTCATGTCGTTGATATCCACGGCGCGCTCCTCCCTACCTTACGTTCTGCAGTGCGAGGCCCAGCCCCTGGAGATAGGCGACCACGGCGTCGAGTTCGGTCATGCCCTCGAGCTCGGCCGGTGCCGCGGCAATCTCCTCGTCGCTGTACTTGTGCTGCCCGACCTTGTTCAGCGCGCGCATCTTGGCCTGGATGTCATCGTTGAGCGGACGATCGAGCCAGGGGAAGGCGGGCATGTTCGACTCGGGCACGACGTCGCGCGGGTTGATCAGGTGGACCCGCTGCCACTCGTCCGAGTAGCGGCCGCCGACACGCGCCAGATCCGGGCCGGTGCGCTTCGAACCCCACAGGAAGGGGTGGTCGTAGATCGACTCGCCGGCGACCGAGTAGTGGCCGTAGCGCTCGGTCTCCGCGCGGAACGGACGGATCATCTGCGAGTGGCAGTTGCTGCAGCCCTCGCGGATGTAGATGTCGCGACCAGCCAGGCGCAGCGGGCTGTACGGCTTGACCTGAAGCTCGTTCCCCTTCTGGTCGATCGCCTTCATGGTGGAGTGCTGGAAGAACAGCGGCACGATTTCCACCAGACCGCCCACGCTGACCGTCATCAGCGTGAGCACGATCAGCAGAAATACGTTGCGCTCGATTTTTTCGTGCTTGGATTGAGCCATTTTCTCGAATCTCTCCGCTTAGGCGTGGGCAGCCGCAGGTGCGAGCACCGGCGCGTCATAGGCCTTCTGGCCGGCGATCGTCTTCACCATGTTGTAGAACATGAGAAGCATGCCGGTGAGGAACAGGATGCCGCCGACCAGACGGATGGTCCAGAACGGGTAGCTGGCCTTCACGCTCTCGACGAAGGAGTAGGTCAGCGTGCCATCGGCGTTGGTCGCGCGCCACATCAGGCCCTGCATCACGCCGGCGATCCACATCGAGGCGATGTAGAGCACGACGCCGATCGTCGCGATCCAGAAGTGCGCGTTGACCAGCTTGATGCTGTACATCTCCGTCCTGCCGTAGAGCCGCGGAATCATGAAGTACACCGAGCCGATCGAGATCATCGCCACCCAGCCGAGCGCGCCGGAATGGACGTGGCCGACGGTCCAGTCGGTGTAGTGCGACAGCGCATTCACGGTCTTCACCGCCATCATCGGCCCTTCGAAGGTCGACATGCCGTAGAAGGACAGCGCGGTGATGAGGAACTTCAGGATCGGATCGGTACGCAGCTTATGCCAGGCGCCCGACAGCGTCATGATGCCGTTGATCATGCCGCCCCAGGAGGGCGCGAGCAGAATCAGCGAGAAGATCATGCCGACCGACTGGGTCCAGTCGGGAAGCGCGGTGTAGTGCAGGTGGTGCGGACCCGCCCACATGTAGGTGAAGATCAGGGCCCAGAAGTGGACCACCGACAGGCGATACGAGTACACCGGGCGCTCGGCCTGCTTCGGCACGAAGTAGTACATCATTCCGAGGAAGCCCGCGGTCAGGAAGAAGCCGACCGCATTGTGGCCGTACCACCACTGGACCATCGCGTCCTGCACGCCCGCATAGGCAGAGTAAGACTTCATGCCGGTCCAGGAAACCGGGATCGCGGCGCTATTGACGATGTGCAGCAGCGCGACCGTGATGATGAAGGCACCGAAGAACCAGTTCGCGACATAGATGTGCGACACCTTGCGCTTCGCGATGGTGCCGAAGAACACGATCGCGTAGGACACCCACACGATCGCGATCAGGATGTCGATCGGCCACTCGAGCTCGGCGTATTCCTTCGAGGAGGTGTAGCCGAGCGGCAGGGTGATGGCCGCCAGCACGATCACCAGTTGCCAGCCCCAGAAGGTGAAGGCGGCAAGGCCGGGCGCGAACAGCCGCGTGTGGCAGGTGCGCTGGACGACGTAGTAGGACGTCGCGAAAAGTGCACAGCCACCGAACGCGAAGATCACCGCGTTGGTGTGCAGCGGACGGATCCTGCCGAAATGCAGGAATTCGTGCACGTTCAGTTCGGGCCATACGAGCTGTGCCGCGGCGATGACGCCGACCAGCATGCCCACGATACCCCATACCACCGTCATGATGGAGAACTGGCGCACGACTTTATAGTTATAAGTCGCTTGCGATTGCATGTAAGTCACCCCTTAGTTTGAAAAACCCATCGTGTCGCACTCCCAGGGGCACCGAAGATTCCCGGGATCGTCAGCGCGGCAAGATTACCTGTCGAGCATCTGGCCAATTTGACTTGAGTCAACATTGTATTGCAGCGTGTCACCACGCGGAAGCCGACATGCCCCGGTTCGGGGCAGGATCCCGCCCTGAATTGCATCTCCGCAACAGTCGGACGAGCGGTCACGGCTGCGGGCGCCAGTAGAGGCCGCAGCGTGGACGCAAGAAAGCCGCCCATTACGGACGGCTTTCTTGAATTCATTGGTCGGGGAAAGAGGATTCGAACCTCCGGCCCCTGCGTCCCGAACGCAGTGCTCTACCAGGCTGAGCTATTCCCCGACACTACCCGCTTTCTCGAGAAAAAACCTTAATGATTTCTCTCAACTGCAAAGTCCGACAATTGTAGCAGCGCATTCTTGAAAATGGAAGCGGGAAGTGAAGAAATCGCTTCGATCGCCTTGTCCGCTTCGGCTCGCGCATGGGTGCGCGTCACCTCGAGCGCACCGGTCGCGCGGATCGCCCCGAGCACCGCGGCGAAATCGTCCCGCCCGCCTTCCTCGATCGCCCGCCGCACCAGGGCGGCCTGCTCGGCGGTACCGTGTTTCATCACATGGATCAGAGGCAAAGTGGGCTTGCCCTCGGCGAGGTCGTCGCCCAGATGCTTGCCTGTCTCGGCCTCGTCGGCCGAGTAGTCGAGCACGTCGTCGACCAGCTGAAAGGCAGTCCCCAGGTGGGTTCCGAAGGCGCCGAGCCGGTCTTCGACGTCGCGATCGACCCCGGCGACGATCCCGCCGACCCGCGCTGCGGCCTCGAACAATTTCGCCGTCTTGTAGCGGATCACGCGGAGGTAATCCTCCACGTCGACATCGGCATCGTGGCAGTTCAGGAGCTGCAGGACCTCGCCCTCGGCAATCACATTGGTCGCCTCGGACAGAACCTCCATCACCCGCATGTTCCCGGTCTCGACCATCATCTGGAAGGTTCGCGAGTAAAGGAAGTCGCCCACCAACACCGAGGCCGCATTGCCGAACAGCGCGTTCGCGGTTTCCCTGCCGCGACGCAGCTCGGATTCGTCCACGACATCGTCGTGAAGCAGCGTCGCCGTGTGAATGAATTCCACCACCGCCGCGAGTTCGTGGTGCTGCGTGCCGTGGTAGCCGGTCGCGCCGGCAGCAAACAGCACGAGCGCCGGCCGCAGGCGCTTGCCGCCGCTGTGGATGATGTATTCCGCCACCTGACGGATCAGGACCACGTCGGAGTGCAGACGGTCGCGGATCACCGCATCGACCGCCTGCATGTCGGCGGCGATCGGCGCAAAAAGCTGCTTGACGGACAAGACGGTGGCGCTCATTGGAAAAGCGGCGATGTTAGGCGGCGGCGGCGAGCGCCGTCAACCGCGGTGGGCGCGGGCGTGATCAACGACCCGACGCCCGCTCGACCGCCTTGTCCAGCGCTTCCTTGGCGGCCTTGGTGTCTGCCCACACACCGGACAGTTCCTCGTCGATGATGCGGCGCACTTTCTCGCGCTCGACCACGGGCTGGGCGGCGGAGGTCCCGGTGACCGGCTTGTTCGTCAGTTGCCCCACCGCCACGCGTACGTTCTCGAGGTCCTCGCCGAGCAGCTCGCTCGCAGAGGCGAACAGACCGGCACGGTTGAGCGGCAGGTAGCCGGTCTCGCGCTGCCAGGCGACCTGATTCTCGGGCTGCAGCCAGAAGCCGACGAAACGTGCCACTGCCTTGTACTCCGCTGCCTTCTTGCCGGCCGAGACCCACAGCGCCGGACCGTCGGCGAGGGTGTTCTGGGGTGCGCCGGGGAAATCCTCGTGATAAGGAAGCCGCACCACGCCGACATCGACGGCCCCCTTGCGGCGGAACTCCGGCCAGCTCGCGGAGGGGGCGGCGAGCACCGCGCACTCGCCGGCAGCGAAGCGCTCCTCGGCCTCGGCCTCCCGCTCGAACATGTGCAGGTAGCGCGCTCGCGACCAGCTCGCCATCATCGCCACGTGCTTGACCTGGAACATCCCGTTGAAGGACGGCGCGTCGGCCTTGCCGCGCTTCACCGCAACCGGCTGGTTGTGCCAGGCGCTGAGATTCTCGACCATCACCCGGCCCGGCTGGGCCACGGTATAGGGGCAGGCGTGCCCGGTGTCGGCGAGGCGGCCGAGCACGTCCTGCAATCCGAACCAGGTCGCGACCGCCGCCGCGTCCGGATTGACCCCGGCCCGGCGCAGGGCATCGCGGTTCAGGTACAGCACCGGGGTGGATAGCCCGACTGGCAATGCGAGCAGGCGGCCCTTCGCATCCACCGGCGTGCGCGTCATCATCGCTGGCGGACGCAAGGTCTGCAGCGGCACGCCACCTTCCTTCATCACCGCGTGAAGGGGCTTGAAGCGGGGCTTGCCGACGAGAAAGGCCTCTTCCTCGTCGCCCTCGAGGATCAGCAGGTGCGGAACCGACGGCGCGCGCCAGTCCAGTTCCGACAGCACAACCCGCACCTTGCCACCCTGTGCGTTGAAGCGGTCCACCAAGTCGGTCAATGCCGCGGCCTTGGACGCCGGAAGGCGGTGATACAGACCGATTTCCTGCACCGTCGCCTGCTTGCTCGCCGCCGCCGCGAGCGGCAACGAAAACGCGAGTCCCAAGCCGATCCCGAGGCTCGCCGCAAGACTCTTGAAACGCTTTTGATTCATGGATTTATTTGCACCAATCTGAAGTGCCGCGACAACGGCGAGGCGGCGCGCGATTATAGTCCCGCCGCCCTCGGCAGATGGAAAGGAATTGACGCCGACAGCGCGCTCTCCCGCTTCAGGGCGCCGGATTCGTGAAGCGCAGGTGGACTTCGTCGATCGCCTGGAGCAGCTCCGCGTCCGGTACGCAGTCCCAGGCGGCCAGATTCTGTTCGAGCTGAGCGAGCGATGTCGCGCCGATGATCGTGCTGAGGGCAAAGCTGCGGGAATAGACGAAGCCCAGCGCGAGTTCGGTCGGCGTCATGCCCCGGCTGCGCGCCAGCGCCTGATAGGCCTCGCTGGCCGGCACGACGCCCGGCTTGGCGTAGCGTTGTCCGAAATTCTCGAAAAGCGTGATGCGTCCCGAGGCCGCTGGGTCGGCGAGGTACTTGCCGCTGAGATGCCCGAAGGCGAGCGGCGAGTAGGCCAGCAGGCCCACCCGCTCGCGGTGGCAGACTTCCTGCAAGCCATACTCGAACACCCGGTTGATCAGGCTGTACGCATTTTGCGTGCTCACCACGCGCGGCAGGCCGTGCGCCTCGGCCAGGCGGACGAACTCCATCACGCCCCACGGATGCTCGTTGGAGAGTCCGATGCGACGGACCTTCCCTTCCTCCACCAGTTCGGCGAGCGCCTCGAGCTGCGCGCGAATGGGCGTGGATTCGCGCTCCCGCGAGGGATCGTACTGCCACTGGCCGAACATCGGCTGGTTGCGGGCCGGCCAGTGCAGCTGATAGAGGTCGATGTACTCGGTGCGCAGCCGGCGCAGGCTGCCCTCGACCGCCGCACGGATATTCGCGCGATCGAGCGCGGGTGGGCCGCCGCGGATCCAGTCCAGGTTGCGCGACGGGCCGGCCACCTTAGTCGCCAGGATCACCTTGTCGCGCGGCTGGCGCGCGAGCCAGCTGCCGACGAAGCGCTCGGTCGCGCCGCTCGTCTCCGCGCGCGCCGGCACCGGATACATTTCCGCGGTGTCGAAAAAATTGACACCCCGCTCGAAGGCATGATCGAGCTGGGCATGCGCTTCTGCCTCGGTGTTCTGCTGCCCGAAGGTCATCGTCCCCAGGCAGATCGCCGAGACCTCGGGGCCGCCCTCGCCGAGCTGCCGGTATTCCATCGCACGCTTCATCTTCGCTCCTCTCCTTTACCGGTGGCGCTGGCGCTGCGCACGAACGTCCTCGCCTGGGCCGCCACCTCGGCTTATCATCGCGGGTTACGTCCGATGATACTTCAACGCGAGAACGCCCCATCCGATGACTCAATCCGCACCCGCCGCCTCGCTCGCCGTTTCCGGCCTGATCGCCTATTGCCGTGCCGGCTTCGAGAAGGAACTCGCCGCCGAGCTCGACGACATCGCCGCCGAGGCCGGCATGATCGGCTTTGTTCGCGCCGACCCGGACTCGGGCTTGGTGGTCTACGCGTGTTTCGAACCGGTGCCGCTGCGCGAGATTCCGGAAGAGACCCTCGACTGGCGCCGCCCGGTGTTCGCCCGCCAGCTGCTGCCCTGGTTCGCACGGGTGGACGATCTGCCGGAACGCGACCGTGCGACGCCGATCGTCGCCGCGGTCAAGGCAAGCGGCCAGCGCTTCTCGGGGGTCCTGCTCGAGACGCCGGACACCGACGAGGCCAAGCAGCGCTCGGGCTTCTGCCGGCGCTTCACCGAACCGCTGAGCCGCGAGCTGGAGAAGGCAGGGACCCTGCGCACCAGCCGCACCGGACTGCCGGTGCTGCACGTGCTGTTCAGCGACGCGCAGACCGCCTGGCTCGCCGCCGCCCTGCCCGGCATGGTCGCGCCCTGGCCGATGGGGATTCCGCGCCTGCGCATGCCCACCAACGCCCCCAGCCGCTCGACCCTCAAGCTCGCCGAAGCCTTCATCACGCTCATGACCGACGAGGAGCGCGAACAGCAGCTGCGTGCCGGACAGCGCGCGGTCGATCTCGGCGCCGCGCCGGGTGGCTGGACCTGGCAGCTGGTCGGGCGCGGACTGCGCGTGACCGCGATCGACAACGGCCCGCTCCGCGACAACGTCATGGCGACCGAGATGGTCGAGCACGTCCGCGCCGACGGCTTCACCTGGCGGCCGGCGCGACCGGTCGACTGGATGGTGTGCGACATGGTCGAGCAGCCCTCCCGGATCGCCTCGCTGATGGCCGAATGGATCGCCACCGGACGCTGCCGACACGCGGTATTCAACCTGAAACTGCCGATGAAGCGCCGGCTCGATGCGGTCGAGCAGTGCCGCGAGCTGATCCGCAAGCGCCTCAACAGCGTCGGCCCTTACGAGTTGCGCATCAAGCACCTGTACCACGACCGCGAGGAGGTCACCGCCTATCTCAGCCTGAAGCGCTGAGGCCGGCGCACCGAAACCCCTGTAATGAATCGGTTTTCCGCAGGGGTGTATAATCCGCCTTTTCAATTTTTCCGCGGCCGCCTCGCGCGTCACGCGGAACCAGAAAGGCCCCCATGAGCTTTGCCGACCTCGGCCTCATTCCCGAACTGCAGAAAGCTGTCGCCGATGCCGGCTACAGCGAACCGACACCGATCCAGCGCCAGGCGATCCCGATCATCATCGCCGGCCATGACGTCCTGGGCGGCGCCCAGACCGGCACCGGCAAGACCGCCGGCTTCACCCTGCCGCTGCTGCATCGCATCGCGCGCCACGCCAGCGCCAGCACCTCGCCGGCCCGCCACCAGACCCGCGCGCTGATCCTCGCCCCGACCCGCGAGCTGGCGATGCAGGTCTACGAGTCGGTCAAGACCTACAGCAAGCACCTGCCGCTGCGCGCGATCTGCCTCTACGGCGGGGTCGATATCCGCCCCCAGCAGGCGGAGATGCGGCGCGGCATCGAGGTCGTGATCGCGACCCCCGGCCGCCTCCTCGACCACGTCGAGCAGAAGTCGATCAACCTCGGTCAGGTCGAAGTGCTGGTGCTGGACGAGGCCGACCGCATGCTCGACATGGGCTTCATCCCCGACATCAAGCGCATTCTCGCGCTGCTGCCGGCGAACCGGCAGAGCCTGCTGTTCTCGGCGACCTTTTCGGAAGAGATCAAGAAGCTCGCCGACCAGATGCTGAAGAACCCGCAGCTGATCGAGGTGGCGCGCCGCAACATGGTGTCGGAGACGATCACGCACGTGGTGCATCCGGTGTCGGCGGGCATGAAGCGCAACCTGCTCGCGCACCTGCTGCGCCACAAGCCCGACACCCAGGCCCTGGTCTTCGTCGATACCAAGCTGGTCTGCAGCCGGCTGGCGCACTTCCTGGAGCGCAGCGGCATCTCCGCCGACGCGATCCACGGCGACAAGAGCCAGCAGCAGCGCACCGAGACGCTGGAGGCGTTCAAGACTGGCAGGTTGCGCGTGCTGGTCGCCACCGACGTCGCCGCGCGCGGCCTCGACATCGACGACCTGCCCTACGTCATCAACTTCGAGCTGCCGCACACCGCCGAGGACTACGTGCACCGGATCGGTCGCACCGGCCGCGCCGGCAACCTGGGCAATGCGGTGTCGCTGGTGTGCGCGGAGGAGAAGCACTGGCTGAGCGAGATCCAGAAGCTGATCAAGCTCGAGATTCCGCACGAGGTGGTGCCCGGCTTCGACCCCGACCCTGACTTCTTCGAAGCCGGCAGCCGTGGCGGCCGGAGCCGCCGCCAGGGCTCGGAGGGCGGCAGCCGTCGCGACGCTCCCGCCGCGGTGCCCGCATCCACCGCCGTCGCGCGCCCCGCACCGGCAGCCAAGCCGGCAGTGGAGCGCGCCGCCGCTCCCCGGCGTCGCGGCGGCAAATCCAGCATCGCCGCCGACGGCTTCGACTTCAGCAAGCCGTATCAGCCGAGCGCCGAGGCCGTCGCGCGCAGCGCCGACGAGCCGAGCGCGCGCGCCGGTGGAAAGCCGCCGCACTCGCGCCGGCATCAGCGCCCGCTCGCGGTCCTGCTCGGTGGCCTCGGCCGCCGGCCCGACGCGCAGCAATAAGCGGCACAGAGCCACTGGGCCCGCCTCCCTGCCGTGCGCGGCAGGGTGAGCCGCCAAAGGAAAGGGCGGCAGTCCGGGAAACACATTCCCGCACTGCCGCCCTTTTTCGCGACCCGCCGCCCGCTTTCGCGAACGGCGGTCCGAAGTGCGATCAGCCTTCGAGCGCCTTGACGTTCTGGATGACCTCGCCGACGACCTGCTGCGCGCTGCCGTACAGCATGCGGCAGTTGTCCTTGTAGAACAGCGCATTCTCGATGCCCGAGTAGCCCGCGCCCTTGCCGCGCTTGACCACGATCACGTTCTGCGCCATGTCCGCGTTGAGGATCGGCATGCCGTAGATCGGGCTCGACTTGTCGGTGCGCGCCACCGGGTTGACCACGTCGTTGGCCCCGATCACCAGCGCCACGTCGGCCTGCGCGAAGTCGGCGTTGATCTCCTCGAGGTCGAAGATCTTGTCGTAGGGCACGCCCGCCTCGGCCAGCAGCACGTTCATGTGGCCCGGCATGCGGCCCGCCACCGGGTGGATGGCGAACACCACCTCGACGCCGGCCTCCTCGAGCAGCTGCGCCATCTCCCACACCTTGTGCTGCGCACCGGCCACCGCCATGCCGTAGCCCGGCACGATGATGACCTTCTGGCCGTAGCGCATCAGCGAGGCGGCATCCATCGCCGAGAGCTCGCGCATCGTGCCCTCGACCGCCTCGCCGCCTTCGGCCGCCGCACCGGTGATCGGCGCGAAGATGATGTTCTTGATCGGGCGATTCATCGCCTTGGCCATCAGCTGCGTGAGCAGCATGCCCGAGGCGCCCACCACGATGCCGGCCACGATCAGCGCCGGGTTGCCGATGACGAAGCCCTTGAAGCCCACCGCCAGGCCGGTGAAGGCGTTCAGCAGCGAGATCACCACCGGCATGTCGGCGCCCCCGATCGGCAGCACCAGCACCACGCCCAGCGCCAGCGCCAGCACGAAGAACAGGAAGATCTCGAAGCCGCTCGGCGCGGCCGAGTAGCCCACGGTGAGGCCGATGCCGAAGGTCGCCAGCGCGAGGAAGAAGTTCACGTTGTTCTGCGCCGGCAGCCGGATCGCCTTGTTCAGCAGGCCCTGCAGCTTGGCGAACGCCACGCACGAGCCCGAGAACGCCACCGAGCCGATGATCGCGCCCAGCACCAGCAGGGTGGAGGTCACCGCATCGTGCTCGGCCCCGCGCACCAGCTCGACCGCGGCAATGCCGGCGGCCGCGCCGCCGCCCATGCCGTTGTAGATCGCGACCATCTGCGGCATGTCGGTCATCTTGACCACCTTGCCGCTCCACCACGCGGCGCCGCCGCCCAGCACGATCGCCGCCACCATCAGGCCGACGTTGTTCAGCCCCGGGATGAAGAAGGTCACCACCGTCGCGGCCACCATCGCGAAACCCGCCCATACGATGCCGCGCCGTGCGGTCACCGGCGAGGCCATCGCCTTCAGGCCGAGGATGAACACGACCGTGACGACGAAGTAGGCCATGCTCACAAACCAGTTCGACGTCATTGCGCGCCCCCTTCTTTCTTCACATTACCCGTCTTGAACATGCCCAGCATGCGCTCGGTCACCACGTAGCCGCCGGCGGCGTTGGCCGCGCCCAGCAGGACCGCGAAGAAGCCGATCACCAGTTGCAGCGGTTCGTCCGGATCGGCGTGGCCGAGCGCGACCATCGCGCCGATCAGCACCACGCCGTGGATGAAGTTCGAACCCGACATCAGCGGCGTGTGCAGGATCACCGGCACGCGCGAGATCACCTCGTATCCGGTGAATGCGGCCAGCATGAAAATGTACAGTGCGGTAAAGCCTTCCATGGCTCGATCCTCCCTTACAGGCCCAGCACCTGCTTCACGCCCGCGTGGCGAACTTCGCCCGCATGCGTGAGACAGGTCCCGGCCAGCACCTCGTCTTCCCAGTCGAGCGCGAGCGCGCCGTCCTGGATGAAGGGCGAGATGAAGTTGAACAGGTTCTTGGCGATCATCTCCGAGGCATGCACCGGCATGCGGCTGGCGATGTGGGTGGGGCCGATCACCAGCACGTCGCCGACCCGCGTCTTCTCGCCGGCCACCGTGCCCTCGACGTTGCCGCCGGTCTCGGCGGCCATGTCGACCACCACCGCGCCCGGCTTCATGCGCGCGATCATGTCGGCGGTGATGATCTTCGGCGCCTGCTTGCCCGGAATCGCCGCGGTGGTGATGAGCGCGTCGCACTGCGCCACCGCCTTCGCCAGGCGCTCGGCCTGCTTGCCCTTCTCTTCCTCGGTGAGTTCGCGCGCATAGCCGCCGGTGCCCGCCGCCGACACCCCGGTGTCGACGAATTTGGCACCGAGCGACTCGATCTGCTCGCGCGTCTCCGGGCGCACGTCGTAGGCCTCGACCATCGCGCCGATCCGGCGCGCGGTGGCGATCGCCTGCAGGCCGGCCACGCCGGCGCCGATCACCAGCACCTTGGCCGGGCGGATGGTGCCCGCCGCGTAGGTCAGCATCGGGAAGAACTTCGGCGAGTGGTCGGCGGCGATCAGCGCGCACTCGTAACCCGCCACCGCGCCCTGCGAGGACAGCACGTCCATGCTCTGCGCGCGCGAGATGCGCGGCAGCAGCTCCATCGCGAAGGCGGTGATCTGCTTGTCCGCGAGCCGCTTCGCGCGCTCGGCGTCGCTCCACGGCTGCAGCAGCCCGATCAGCACCGCGCCCGGCTTCATCGCACCGATCAGCTCGGCCGACGGTGCCTGCACGCACAGCAGCACGTCCGCCTGCGCCGCCACCTCGGCGGCGCTGTCGACCAGCGTCACCTCGGCGAAATCCTCGTCGCGGAAGTGCGCCGGCGCGCCCGCTCCTTTCTGCATCAGCACCCGGGCCCCCAGGCCCAGGTATCTCTTGACGACATCCGGCACGACGGACAAGCGCCGTTCGCCCGGAAGCATCTCCGCAAGCACTCCGAGGGTCAGAGGCATGAGGGCAATCCTCCCAAATGATTCACTGCAAAATGCACCATGAAGATGATCGAATCGAAGACGTTGCGGTTCGCACGCTTCTGGTTTTGTCTTCTCCCTGCCCGCACCGGTCCGGTGAGCGAGCCTCACCGGACGATATTAACGGCATTCGCCCCTCGGGCGAAATGCAAACGTCCGGATATTCTCGCGGGATTTCCCGGATTGTCAGCGCAGGCCCGGCACGAAATGCGGTGCAGCCGGCATCCGCTCGACCAGTTTCACGATGGCCACCGAGATGTTGTCGCCGAGGCCGCTGGCGCGCGTGCGCCCGAGCTCGATGAGTCGCGCGGCGGCCGCCCTCGGCGGCAGCGACTGCACGAGCGCCGCCACTTCGTGTTCCGGAATGCAGGACCACAGGCCATCGGTGCACAGCACGAAGACATCGCCTCCGGGCAGCGGCCCCGCCTCGCCATGAACGATCTCCGGATCGAGATCGCCGCCGAGGCATGACAGAAGCACATTGCGGCGCGGATGGCGAACCGCCGCCTCGCCATCGATGCGCCCGCTGCGCTCGAGCGCGCCGACCAGCGAATGATCCTCGGTGCGATGCAGCACGCGCCCCCCGCGCACGTGGTAGAGGCGGGAGTCGCCGCAGTGCGCCCAGCTCGCATGGTCGCGCTGCAGCAGGAAGAGCACCGCGGTGCTGTGCGGATCCTGCTCCGAGGTGAAGCGCGTCAGCCGCATCACCCTGTGCGCCTCGTCGAGCACGCCACCGAGGAGCTCCCGCGGGCTCTCGGCGTTCGGCATGTAGGCCTCGAAGTTCTGGCGCGCGCGAATTACCACCTGGTCGGCCGCCATCGCGCCGCCCGCATGCCCGCCCATGCCGTCAGCGAGAACCGCGAGCAGCAGCCCCGAACGCGTCGGATGGCGAAACATTGCGACGCGGTCCTGCTGCTCGGGACGATCGCCCCGATGGGTGGCGACACAGGTTTCGGCGATGAGAGGCATCTGGGGTGCGGCCCTGTCATTAATGACGCAGCATATTAGCAACGCGGCCGTGCGACCGGCCGAAGACCGTGCGCGACTCGCATGCGACCGTGACAAATGAAACACTCGCGACCCGGGAGGCGCCGCCGGGCAGGCGGCGGACGATGCCGTCGACCGCTATTTGCTACCATTCGGCTCCACACCTGCGCGACTCGCTCATGCGTCAAGCCACCCTGGAACGCTTGTTCCCCTTCCTCGCCTGGCGCCGCCAGTGGACCGCGGCCAGCCTGCGCGACGACGCCACCGCCGGGCTCACGGTGGCGCTGGTGATGATTCCGCAGGCACTCGCCTACGCCAAGCTCGCCGGCCTGCCGCCGCACATCGGGCTCTATTGTGCCCTGCTGCCGACCGTGGTGGCAGCGCTGTTCGGCTCCTGCGGCCAGCTATCCACCGGCCCGGTGGCCCTCACCAGTCTGCTCACCGGCGCCAGCATCATCGGCCTCGCCGCGCCCGGCTCACCCCATCTGCTCGAACTCGCGATCGGCCTCGCGCTGCTCTCGGGCCTGATCCAGTTCGCGCTCGGCGCGCTCAAGCTGGGCTGGCTGCTCAACCTGCTGTCGGTGCCGGTACTGAGCGGTTTCGTCAATGCGTCCGCGCTGATCATCTGCCTCACCCAGGTCCCGCCGCTGTTCGGCCTCGACCTCCAGCATTCGGGCCAGCTGGTGATCGACTTCCTGCGCCTGCTCAGCGGCGGCGAGCTCCTGCATCCGCCCTCGGTCGCCTTCGGCCTCGGCAGCCTCGGCCTGCTCCTCGCGCTCAAGCACCACCTGCCCCGGCTGCCGGGCGTGCCCCTGGTGGTCGCCGGTGCGACCGCCCTGTCGGCGGCGACGGGCTTCGAGCGCAGCGGCGGCGCCGTGGTCGGCGCGATCCCGCTCGGCCTGCCGGATTTCGCCTTCCCCGCGCTGTCGCTCGGCGAACTCATCGCTCTGCTGCCCGCCGCCTTCGTGATCGCCCTGGTGAGCTTCATGGAGGCGGCCTCGAGCGCCAAGCTGATCTCCGGCCGCACCCGGCAGGCCTGGCGCCAGAACCAGGAACTGATCGGCCAGGGCCTGGCGAAGATCGCGGCCTCCTTCGCCGGCGGCATGCCGGTCAGCGCCTCCTTCTCGCGCTCCGCACTGAACTACACGCTGGAGGCGCGCAGCGGGATGTCCTCGCTGGTCACCGCGGCGCTCGTGCTCGTCACCGTGCTCTACCTGACGCCGCTGGTGTGGCACCTGCCCAAGCCGGTGCTCGCCGCCGTGATCCTGCAGGCGGTGGTCGGCCTCATCGACCTCAAGGCGCTCGGCCGCGCCTGGCGCGCCAGCCGCGACGACGGCCTCGGCGCGGTGGTGACCTTCGCCGCCACACTGGCCTTCGCACCCGCGATCCAGAACGGCATCTTCACCGGGCTCATGCTGTCGCTCGGCCTGATGGTGTATCGCGGCATGTATCCACGCGTCGCCCTGCTCGGCCTGCATCCGGACGGCACCTACCGCGACCTCGAGCGCTTCGGCCTCGCCCATCCCCACCCCGGCCTGGTGGTGCTGCGCTTCGA
This sequence comes from Thauera phenolivorans, assembly GCF_001696715.1. Lineage (GTDB taxonomy): Bacteria > Pseudomonadota > Gammaproteobacteria > Burkholderiales > Rhodocyclaceae > Thauera > Thauera phenolivorans. The sequence continues at coordinate 135,795 of NZ_MBFM01000003.1, forward strand.
CAGTCCGCTGAGCTTCGTCACCGCCGCCACGTTCGACGAGGCCATGCTGCGCGCCGCACGTGCTCAGCCCGACGTCAAGGTCGTGCTGGTGTCGGCGGCGGGGATCAACGAGGTCGATGCGACCGGACTGCACACCCTGGCCGGCCTGATCGAGCGCTTCCGCGCCCAAGGCCAGGCGATCGCCTTCTGCGGCCTGAAGAAGCAGGCGATCGACGCGATGCAGCGCGCCGGGCTGTGGGCCCGCATTGCCGAGCACGGCGGCTACCGCACCGAGCACCAGGCGATCGAGGCGCTGCTGGCGACGCTGTCGAAACCGAAGGCCGACGGGCCCCAGGCGCCTGATTCGCCTTGACTTTGCCGCACGTTCGTCGTAAGGTGCGCGATTCTTTCCAAACCCATCAACTGGAGCAACACCATGTACGCGGTGATAAAAACCGGTGGCAAGCAGTATCGCGTTGCCGCTGGCGAAAAGATCAAGGTAGAACAGATACCGGCCGACGTGGGTTCCGAAATCACGCTTGACCAGGTCTTCATGGTCGGCGAAGGCGAGTCGGTGAAGATCGGCTCGCCCGTGGTTGCCGGAGCTTCTGTCACGGCGACCGTGGTTTCCCACGGCCGTCACGACAAGGTCAAGATTTTCAAGATGCGCCGCCGCAAGCACTACCAGAAGCACCAGGGGCATCGTCAGAACTACACCGAGCTTCGCATCGAAGCGATCTCGGCCTAAGGCGCAGGAGGTAATCCGACATGGCACACAAAAAAGCTGGCGGTAGTTCGCGTAACGGCCGCGACTCGGAATCGAAACGCCTCGGCGTGAAGCGCTACGGTGGCCAGTTCGTGCTCGCCGGCAACATCATCGTTCGCCAGCGCGGCACCGAATACCACCCGGGCGACAACGTCGGCATCGGTAAGGACCACACCCTGTTCGCGCTGACCAACGGCACCGTGCAGTTCGCGGTCAAGGGCCCGTTCAAGCGCCGTACCGTCACCATCGTTCCCGAAGCGGCCTGATCGTCGCTTCCGGCACGTGACACGGCTGCTTCGGCAGTTGTACGAAAAGCCCTATCCTTGCGGTAGGGCTTTTTTGTTTTTGCGCAGCGCGCAGCAGCTTTTCCAGGGGATTCTCCAGGCATGAAATTTTTCGACGAAGCCCGCATCGAGGTCATCGCCGGTGACGGCGGCAATGGCGTGGCGACCTTCCGCCGCGAGAAATACATCCCCAAGGGCGGCCCCGACGGCGGCGACGGCGGTCGCGGCGGCAGCATCCACGCGGTCGCCGACCGCAACCTCAACACCCTGATCGACTACCGCTACACGCGCGTCCACCGCGCAGAGCGCGGCGAGAACGGGCGCAGCCGCGACTGCTACGGCAAGGCCGGCGAGGACATCACGCTGCGCTTCCCGGTCGGCACGGTGATCACCGACCAGGACACCGGCGAGCTGATCGCCGACCTCGACGAGGACGGCAAGCAGGTCACCCTCGCCCACGGCGGCCGCGGCGGCCTGGGCAACATCCACTTCAAGTCGAGCGTCAACCGCGCGCCGCGGCAGAAGACGATGGGCCAGGAGGGCGAGCGCCGCAACCTCCAGCTGGAGCTCAAGGTGCTCGCCGACGTCGGCCTGCTCGGCATGCCGAACGCCGGCAAGTCCACCTTCATCCGCGCGGTATCGGCGGCCAAACCGAAGGTCGCGGACTATCCCTTCACCACACTGGCGCCCAACCTCGGCGTGGTGCGCACCGCCGAGTCGCGCAGCTTCGTGATCGCCGACATCCCCGGCCTGATCGAGGGCGCGGCCGAAGGCGCCGGGCTCGGCCACCAGTTCCTGCGCCACCTGTCGCGCACCCACCTGCTGCTGCACCTGGTGGATCTCGCCCCCTTCGACCCCGAGGTCGACCCGGTGCGTGAGGCGAAGGCGATCGTCGAGGAACTGCGCAAGTACGACGAATCGCTCCACGCCAAGCCGCGCTGGCTGGTGCTGAACAAGCTCGACCTCATCCCCGAGGAGGAGCGTGCAGAGCGCGTCGCAGCCTTCCTCGAGGCCTACGGCCCGGTCGAGCGCCACTTCGAGATCTCGGCGATCAACGGCGAAGGCTGTCGCGAGATCGTGTTCGCGGTGCAGGACTATCTCGACGCCGAGCGTGACCGCATCGAAGCCGAACGCGCCGCGCGCAAGGCCGAGGAAGAGGAACGCCTCGCCGCCGCAGCCGCCGCGCGTGCCGCCGCCGAGCTCGCGCTCACCGAGAACGACGAGGAAGAGCCGGGTCTGGCCGACGCGTCCGACGCCCTGCCCGAGGACGAAGACAGCGAATTCGACAACGACGAAAGCCGCGGCCACTGAGCGCCGCGCCCTGCCGCCCACCGCCCCAGCCATCATGAGAAATCGCATCAAGAACGCGCGTCGCCTCGTCGTCAAGGTGGGCAGCGCGCTGGTCACCAACAACGGCGCCGGTCTCGACAAGGCGGCGCTCGCCGACTGGGCGCGCCAGATCGCCGCGTTGCGCGCCGAAGGCCGCGAGATCCTGCTCGTCTCCTCGGGCTCGATCGCGGCCGGCATCCAGCGCCTGGGCTGGAAGAAGCGTCCGCACGAGATCCACAGGCTGCAGGCCGCCGCGGCGGTGGGCCAGATGGGCCTGGTCGAGGCCTACGAGAAGGCCTTCGCCGCCGAGGGTCTGCAGACGGCGCAGATCCTGCTGACCCACGAAGACCTCAGCGACCGCACCCGCTACCTCAACGGCCGCTCGACGCTGCATACCCTCCTCGAACTCGGCGTGGTGCCGATCATCAACGAGAACGACACCGTGGTCACCGACGAGATCAAGTTCGGCGACAACGACACCCTCGGCGCGCTGGTCGCGAACCTGGTCGAGGCCGAGGCCCTGATCATCCTCACCGACCAGCAGGGCCTGTACACTTCCGACCCGCGCAGCAACCCCGACGCCACCCTGATCTCCGAGGGCCGCGCCGAGGACCGCCGCTATGAGGCGATGGCGGGCGGCGCCGGCAGCGGCATCAGCAAGGGCGGCATGATCACCAAGATCCGCGCCGCCCAGCGCGCGGCGCGCAGCGGCGCCCACACCTGCATCGCCAGCGGCCGCGAGCCCGACCCCCTGCTGCGACTGGCCGCCGGCGAACCCCTCGGCACCCTGCTCTACGCCACCAGCACCCCGCTGCAGGCGCGCAAGCAGTGGATCGCCGACCACCTGCAGCTCGCCGGCGATCTCGTCATCGACGACGGCGCGGTCGAGGCCCTGCGCCACGGCCGCAGCCTGCTGCCGGTGGGCGTGATCGAGGTGCGCGGCGACTTCAAGCGCGGTGCGGCGGTGGCCTGCCGCAGCGTCAGCGGCGAAGAGGTCGCGCGCGGGCTGGTCAACTACAGCGCGGCCGAGTGCCGCCGCATCGCGCGCCGGCCGACGGCGGAGATCGAGAAGCTGCTGGGGTATGTGGATGCGCCGGAGGTGGTGCATCGGGACAATATGGTGAAGTGTTAGACGCTTCGGCGCGGATTCACAAGGGCACCAGCGCAAAAAAATGCCTGCGACAATGTCGCAGGCATTTCGCTGAGGAACCTAGCGCGTTCAGGCGCTCTTGCGGCGACGTGAGAGACCCAGACCCAGCAGGCCGAGTCCAGCCAGCGCGATGGTACCCGGCTCGGGGACCTCGCTGAAGCGATACTGACCGTTGTTGCTGAGGATGAAGTCTCCCGGCGGGGTGTTGGTACCCGCCGCGACACCACCAAACTCCTGCGTGTACAGTTCGCCCATGATTTCAGTTATGACGTTAGGCGACGGATTAGCAACTTGCGAAGCGTTGGTGGTGACGAAGCCGAACAGTAGCTCCGATCCCACCATGGTCGACAGGTCGATACCGTCCTCATTGAAGAAATACCCCGCGGCAAGGTTCGTCGCCTTGAAGGTCAGCGAAATTTCACCGTTCGGGAGACCGGCGGATCCGATCTGCCCGGTACCTTCCGTCAGCAGGAAATCGGCGATCAGCGTGCCGTCGTCGGCGCCGAAGATGCCGGTGGTCGAACCGAAATTGGCAGTGGTGTCCGAGTACATCTGGAAGGAGCCCGCATTGAACGCGAGTGACCCACCCAGCTGACCCGAGCCGGTTCCCGAGAAGATCGCGGTGATCTGCGCCTCGCTCGGCATCACGTTCGTGCCGTCAGCGGTAGGAACAACGTATGCGCCAGCGTTCTCGAAGGTGAAGTTCGTGGCATCAGAGAAGGTGTTCTCGACGTAGCTGGCCCCGACCATGTCCAAAAACTCACTTACGAGAATAGTGCCACCCGCAGCAGCACCATTGGTGTCAAAGGTCCAGTTGCTGAGGAAGGCTGCGTTGGCGGCACCCGAGGCGAAGGCCGCACCAACCGCACCGGCGAGAACGAGTTTCTTCAAGACTTTCATGGCGATCTCCGAATAGTCCAGGGTTTTGTTTCAACGAGGGGAACCCCCCTTCAAACTCTTCTGCTCCTTGCTCCCCCACCACAGCGAACCACACGAGGCCGGGATCACAAGACAGCTTGCTTCAGACTGCTGCAAGCCATACTAAGCAAGTCGGATGCCATAAAACTCAAAATCACCTCACTACATTGTTTATATTGTATTTTTTTGGTTAATCGGTGGCGTACGACCGCTGAATTTTTGTCATCATGTAAGAAATACCGACACATTGAGAATCCATGCTTCCGTGTCGGGCAGCACAGGGCAATGCCGAGGCCGCTTTTCGAACGCCTCGCCCCGCCGCTAAGCTATCCACCGCTATTGGTGGTGCCGAGATCCGAGGAGAACACCTTGCAGCAAGGAACAAACGTCACAGGTCGTGCAAATGCGGTGGTCGAGCGCGTGGCCGTCACCTCCAGGGAGGATGTCCTCGGACTGGTCGAGCGCGCACGCCAGAAGAACACGCCCTTGTATCCTGTCTCCACCGGCTTGAACTGGGGTTATGGCTCCTGGTCCCCCGTCGTACCGGGATGCACCTTGCTGGATATGAGCGGCATGAACCGCATCCTCAATGCAGACGACATCTCAGTTGACAACCCGGTGGCCATCGTCGAGCCCGGCGTGACGCAGGGCCAGCTTTCCGACTTCCTTCAGGAGCACTGCCCCGCCCTGACCTTCAACGTCACCGGCGCCGGTCGTGACACCAGCATCATCGGCAACGCCCTCGACCGCGGCGTCGGCTACTTCGGGCCGCGCAAGGACGACCTCTTCGGCCTGGAGGTCGTCACCGGCACCGGCGAGATCGTGCGCACCGGCTTCAGGCGCCTGGGGGACGAGTCCCCGCTCGCCCACAGCCACCCCTTCGGCCTCGGCCCGATGCTCGACGGTCTCTTCTTCCAGAGCAACTTCGGCATCGTCACCAGCGCCTGCTTCCGCCTGCGCCCGCGCCGCCCGCGCGAGGTCGCGGTGTCGCTGGCGCTGCGTCGCGACGAGGATTTGCCGGCCTTCATCGACGCACTGGCACGCCTCAAGCGCGAGGGCCTGCTGACCTCGGTAACGCACATCGGCAACCGTGCCCGCACGGTATCCACGCTGAGCTACGGCGTCACCCGCTACCTCGAGGACGAGTGCGGCTTCGACCCCACTGCCGCAGCCGCCGAGGCGGACCGGGCGATGAAGGTGGTCGCCCCGCACGAATGGACCAGCCTGGCCTCGGTTTCCGGGAATCCGGGACAGGTCAGGGCGGCGATTCGCGAAATCCGCCAGCGGACCCGCAGGATCGCCCGCCTCATGGTCATCACCGAGCGCCTGCTCGACGTCGGCTACGCCGTGACCCACCGCCTTCGCTCGATTCCCTTCATGCGCGCCAACGCTGCCGCAATCGCGGCCACGCGACCGCTGCATCGCCTGGCGCTCGGCGTGCCGACCGACATTCCCATCCAGAACCTGCTGTGGAAATTCGGCCACCCGAACGACCGCGCAGTGGAGCTCGACGCCTCGCGTTGCGGACTGCTGTTCATCAGCCCCGCCCTGCCCCTCGACGGCCGACTCGCCTGCGAGGTGGTCAACGGCCTGCAGGAGGTTGCAGCGCGTCACGGCCACATCCTCTACATGACGCTCAACATCGAAACCGAAACTTCTCTGGTCGCGGTGATCAACCTGCTGTTCGACCGTAGCGTGCCCGAGGAGATCGAACGCGCACACCGCTGTGCCGACGATCTTCTCGATTACATGCGCGGGCGGGGACTCGAGCCCTACCGCGCGCGGGCCGACATGATGGAGAAGATCGTGGCGGCCGACCCGGAGTACTGGCGCCTGATCCACAAGCTGAAAACCGTCTTCGACCCTGACAATGTCATCGCGCCGGGGCGCTACGGCCTTGCATCCGGCATGGATAAGGAGCGATGATCTTGTAACCGCGCGTTTCACGCACCCGGTCCTGCAGTTGCGCCGAGATACGACGGCCTGGACGCACCGAAGGCGCCAAGTGACCTCCCGCGATTACCTTCGCCCGTTGCGCTGACTTGCCCCCCTTTTTCCTTCGCGATAGACGTACCCCTCCGCCCATGTCAGAACACTCAACAGCCCGGACCATGCAGACCTCCGCACGTCGCGACCTCAGCCAGGGCTTCAACAACTATTTCCGCATCGATCGGGTTGTGGAAGGCCCCTTGCTCGACGAAGTGTTCCATGTGCGTCACGAGGTCTATTGCGAGGATCTCGGCTTCGAACCCGAGCGACCGGATCGCCGCGAGGTGGATCCCTACGACGCCCACAGCGTGCATTGCCTGTTGCGTACGGCCGCCGCCCCGCATACACGGGTTGGCTGTACCCGGATCGTGCTGACGGATCCCGCCGACCCATACGCGCCCCTGCCTTTCGAGCGCTCCTGCGCCGCGACGCTCGACCGTTCGATCGTCGACCCGGCAAGGCTGCCGCGCGGAAGCATCGCCGAGATCTCCCGCCTCGCCGTCCGCGCCCAATACCGCCGCCGCAAGGGCGAAGAACACACCGCCGTCGCGATTCAGGAACAGGACTTCACCGCCTTCGGCGCGCAACAGCGTTTCCCCTTCATCCCCACCAGCCTGCTGCTGGGCGCGGTCGCACTCGCCGAGCACAACGATGTCGAAACCATATTCGTCCTGACCGAGCCGAGGCTCGCGGCGCACTTCTCACACCTTGGCGTGGAGGTCCGGCAGATCGGCGCCGCGATCTCTCATCGGGGCACCCGCGTGCCCTCGGTGATGCATATCGAAGAGATCATCCGCAACATGCGCAGCCTGATCAGGCCCCTCTGGGAGATCGTCCGCCAGCAGATCCGGGAGGGCTCCGGTCCGGTCTGATCGGTCGAGATCGCCTCCCACGCCTCATCTCCCAGCCCCCAGACCCTTTGGAAAGCAAAAAGGCCCGCGACCGCGGGCCTTCTTCACCTTACGCGAGGGCTGGCTCAGCTCTTCAACACGTTCCTGATCTGCTCCAGCGTGCTGGCGTCGTCGATGGTGGCGACGTCGCCCGCGTCGCGTCCTTCGGCCATGGCCTGGATCGAGCGGCGAAGCATCTTGCCGGAGCGGGTCTTGGGCAGGGCGGTGACGAAATGCACCCGGCTCGGGCGGGCGATGGCGCCGAGCTGGTCGTCGACCGTCTTCATGACCTCCTTCTCGAGCGCGGCGCGCTTCTCGGCGGTGTCGGTGCGGCTGGCGTCCTTCACCACGGCGAAGGCCATCGGCATCTGGCCCTTGAGCTCGTCCTGCACGCCGACCACCGCGACTTCGGCGATCGCCGGATGTGCCTGCACCGCCTCCTCGATCTCGCGCGTGCCGAGCCGGTGGCCGGCGACGTTGATGACGTCGTCCATGCGGCCGAGGATGGTGTGGTAGCCCTCCTCGTCCTTGATGCCCCAGTCGGAGGACGAATACACCACCGGGTTGGTGAACAGGCTGAAGTAGGTGGATACGAAGCGCTCGTCCTGGCCCCAGACGGTGCTCAGGCAGCCCGGCGGCAGCGGCGGCACGACGCCGACGATGCCCTTCTCGTTGGGACCGCATTCGCTGCCGTCCTCGCGGAAGATGCGCAGGTCGTAGCCATACACCGGGAAGCTCGGCGAGCCGTACTTGACCGGGGTGTCCTCGACGCCGCGCACCGCGGCCATCATCGGCCAGCCGGTCTCGGTCTGCCAGTAGTTGTCGATCACCGGCACCTTGAGCGCACTCATGATCCACTCGTGTGTCGGCTGGTCGAGCGGCTCGCCGGCGAGGAAGAGGTGGCGCAGCGACGACAGGTCGTACTTGCTGAGGTAGGCGGGGTCCTGCTTCTTCAGCACGCGGGCGGCGGTCGGCGCGGAGAACATCACGCTGACCTTGTACTTCTCGACGATCTGCCACCAGATGCCCGCGTCGGGGCGCAGCGGCGTGCCTTCGTACATGATCGTGGCCATGCCGCCAATCAGCGGGCCGTAGATGATGTAGCTGTGGCCGACCACCCAGCCGATGTCGGAGGTGCAGAAGAAGGTCTCGCCCGGCTTGCCCATGAAGATGAGCGGGATCGACGAGGCGAGTGCGACACAGTAGCCGCCGACATCGCGCTGCACGCCCTTCGGCTTGCCGGTGGTGCCCGAGGTGTAGAGGATGTAGCTCGGCTCGGAGGACTCCAGCCAGGTGACCGGGACGCGCGCGTCGATGTGCTTCTCGCGCAGCGTGGCATAGTCGAGGTCACGGCCCTCGACGCGGGGGAAATCCTTGTCCAGGCCGCGATCGACGATGAGGACGCGCGCGGGTGGGAATTCGGCCAGCTTGCAGGCCTCGTCCACCAGGTGCTTGTACGGCACCGGCTTGCCATTGCGCATGCCCGCATCGGCGCACACCATCAGCACCGGCTTGGCGTCGTCGATGCGGGTCGCCAGCGAGTGCGCGGCGAAGCCGCCGAACACCACCGAGTGGATCGCACCGATGCGGGCGCAGGCGAGCATCGCGAAGCAGGCCTCGGGAATCATCGGCATGTAGATCAGGACGCGGTCGCCCTTCTTGACGCCGAACTCCTGGTAGATCGCCGCCATGCGCTCGACCTCGCGCTGAAGCTCCGCGAAGGTGTAGATCCGCTCCTCGTCGGTCTCGGTCGACAGGTAGATCAGCGCGCGATCGTCCGGGCGCTCGGCGGCGTGGCGATCGACCGCGTTGTAGCAGAGGTTGGTCTCGCCGCCCTTGAACCACTTGACGAAGGGAGGGTGCGAGAAATCGCAGATCTGCTCCGGCTGCTTGTTCCAGTGCACCAGCTGCGCCTGCTCGGCCCAGAAGGCGTCGCGATCCTCGATCGAGCGACGGTGGAATTCCTTGTACGTGGTCATAGCCCTCCTCTCCCTTTCAGATTCCCTCAATCCACGATGAAGGCGACAGCGCGGGGCGTCCCCGCCCGGTCGCCGCTATGGCATCGGGTGCACGGCTCCGCCGTTCACCCCGGCGACTCCCGCCTCCTTGTCGATCTGTTTGAGTCTGCTCAACGGGATGTCGCAGCCAAGCCGCGATTCTATCAAGTCGAGCAGCGGCGCGAGGGCCGCGATCACCGCCGGCAGCCGCGCGGCGACCGCCTCCGTGTCGCCACGTTGCAACTGCCTGAGCACCGCGTCGATGCTGGTGAGCTCACGCCTCGCGCTCGCCAGCGAAACCTCGCTGACCTCGCCCCGATCGGCGAACACCCGGTTTCCGCCCGCCGCCCGGCCGTTCTCGGCGCGCCCCACCGCGACGCCGATCAGCTCGCTGACCGAGGCGAGGCCATCCACCGCGGAATTGGCGACACCGATGGTGACGGTGATGCCGATCCGCTCGCCGCGATAGCTCAGCACCAGCTTCTCCAGGGCCTGCTGCAGGCGCAGGGCGAAGGCACAGCTCGCCGCGAGTTCGCTGCCGTGGGCGAGCAGGACGAACTGCGCCGGCGACAGCTGGGCCACCGAATCCTCGCTCCGCACCCGGGAGGCGAGAATCTCGGAGAGCTTGCGTCCCACCAGTCCGGCGACCTGCGCCCCGTGCCGCTCCACGAGTTCGCGAAAGCGATCGATCTCGACCACGAGCACCGACAGGTTCGCCCCATGGCGGCGGGCGTAGGCGAGGTCCTGCTCGGCGCGCCACTTGAGGTAGGACTCGTTCACCAGGCCGCTCACCGGATCGATCGCGCTCTGGCGGGCGAGCGCGGCGCGGCTGGCCTCGAGCTCGCGCTCGGTCTGCGCCAGGCGCAGCAGCGACTCGAGCGCCGACAGCAGCTCGGCGCTGCCCGAGCCCTTGGTGATGAAGCCGTTGGCGCCGAGCGCGGCCGCACGCTCGCGCGCGGAATCGTCTTCCTCACCGGAAATGATCAGCACCGGCAGGCTGCTGATCCGCGCCACCCGCGCGCTGCGGATGCGCTCGAGCAGGCCGTAGCCGTCGAGCCTCGGCATGCCGATGTCGGTGAGCACGAGCTGCACCGCCGGGTCGACCAGCAGCGCCTCCCACGCCGCCTCACCGTCGCCCTCCTCCCTCACCTCGAAGCGGCCGCGGATGTGCTTGATGATCGACGAGCGCACCATGCGCGAGTCGTCGACCACGAGGATCCGCGGCAGCGCCTCAGTCATGGATCCGCACCACCGTGCGGCCCTTCGCCTTGCCGGCGATGAAGGCGTCGAACGCGGCGGGCAGCTCGTCGAAGGCGATGGTGCGGGTGACTTCGGCCAGGTGGCGCGGCTTGAGGTCGGTGGCGAGCCGGTCCCACACGCGCTGCCGGGTGGGAAAGCCCATGTAGCCCGAATCGACGCCGAGCAGGCTGACGCCGCGCAGGATGAAGGGGAACACCGTGGTGTTGATGTTGAAGCTGGCGGCATTGCCGATGCTCGCCACCGTGCCCGCCTGCTTCATCGTCGCCAGCACCCAGTGCAGGATCTGACCGCCGACGTTGTCGACCGCGCCCGCCCACTGCGCCGCTTCGAGCGGGCGCACCTTGTCGAAATCGATCGAGGCGCGCAGCTTGATCTCGGCCGCGCCGAGCATCTTCAGGTAGTCGCTCTCGGCCTCCTTGCCGGTCAGCGCGACCACGTGGTAGCCGAGGCGCGCGAGCATGTCGATTGCCAGGCCGCCGACGCCGCCGGTGGCGCCGGTGACGATCACCGGACCGTTGGCGGGCGCGAGGCCGTTGTCCTCCATCCGTACGATGCCGAGCGCCGCGGTGAAGCCGGCGGTGCCGAGCGCCATCGCCTCGAAGAGGTCGAGCCCCGCGGGCAGCGGCACCACCCAGCCTGCCGGCACGCGAGCGTACTCCGCATAGCCGCCGTGGTGGGCGACGCCGATGTCGAAGCTGGTGACGATGACCTTGTCGCCCGGCTTGAAGCGCGGATCTGCGCTCTCCACCACCTCGCCCGACAGGTCGATGCCGCCCACGCAGGGGAAGCGCCGGATGATCTTGCCCGCGCCGGTGGCGGCGAGCGCATCCTTGTAGTTGATGCTCGAGTAATGGACCCGGATCAGCACCTCGCCGGCGTCGAGCTCCGCGGACGTCATCGTCGTCATGGCGCTGACGACCTTGCGGTCGTCGCCCTGGTTGATCACGAAGGCCTTGAACGGGTTCATGCGGTCTGTCTCCCTGGATTTCGCACCGCCACGACGCGACCTCCGCGCCGGGCCTGCCTCGACGAAAGTATAGCGAAGCCCGCCCCGCCCTCAGCCACAGAAGACCAGGTTGGTGAAATCGATCAGCATCGAGGGGTGCTGGTAGGCGAGGAAGGCGAGCGCGAGCACCGTGCCCGCGAGGGCCGCGGCGGCGAGGATCAGCAGGACACGGAGCAGCTTCATGAGCCGCTCGCGCTGCCGGGGGTGCTGACGGGATGGAGGGTCATGGCGATCAATTCGGGCAAGCCTGTGCGCAAGCTCACGCTGCCGCGGCGGCAGCGCTGTGGGGAGCCGATGCCGCAAGTATAAGATGCGCGGATCGCACCCGGAGTCCGCTTCATGAGCATCAGCGCAGCCGTCCTGCTCGCCCTCGTCCTCCTCGTCCTGCTCTACGGCGTCGTGATCTACAACGCGCTGGTGCGCCTGCGCCATGCGGTCGACCGCGCGTGGGCGAACATCGACGTGCTGCTCAAGCAGCGACACGACGAGCTGCCCAAGCTGGTCGAGGTGTGCCGCCAGTACGCCCAGTTCGAGCAGGCCACCCTCGCGCGCGTGACCGAGGCCCGCGCCAGCGTCGCGAAGGCCCGCGCGGCCCACGACGTCGCCGCGCTCGGGGCCGCCGAAGGCGCGCTGCGCAGCGGTCTCGGGCAGATCTTCGCGGTCGTCGAGGCCTACCCCGAGCTGCGCGCCAACGAGCACTTCATGCAGTTGCAGAGCCGCATCACCGCACTCGAGAATGCGATCGCCGACCGCCGCGAGTGGCTCAACGAGGCCGTGAATGTGCATAACGTGCGGATCGAGCAGTTCCCCGACCTCGTCGTCGCCCGGCTGCTCGGCTACACGCGCCAGCCCCTGCTGCAGTTCGCCAGCGCCGAAAAGGCCGACGTGGACCTGAGGGCGCTGTTCGGCGGCTGAACCCCGCACCCGCCCCGCCCCGATGCTCGTCCGCCTGCGACGCGACCGGCTCGTTGCGCTGCTGCCGCTCGCGCAGCTCGGCCTGCTCGCCTTTGCGCTACGCGCCGACATCACGCTCGGCACTCTCGTCGCGCTCGGGGCGCTGCTCGCGAGCGGCCTCCTCGGCTGGTTCCACGCGCTCGGTCACGCGCGCCTGATCGCGGACACGCCGACCGCCCGCATTGCCTCCGCGCCCCAGGGCTACGGCGAACTGCGCGGCCGCGGCCGCCCGCTCGACGGCACGCCGCTGCTGTCGCCGGTCAATGGCTTGCCGGTGCTCTGGTACCGGCTGGTGACCGAATGCCGCGGCGCCGACGGCAAGTGGCGGCGCGAGCGCAGCCACGAGAGCGACGCCTCCTTCCTGCTCGAGGACGGCAGCGGCGTGTGCGCGGTCGATCCCGACGGCGCGGAGATGCTGGTACGCCGGCGCGATGTCTTCCGTCGCGGCGAGCTGCGCCAGACCCAGTGGTCGCTGATCCGCGGCGATGCGATCTACGTGCTCGGCGAATTCCACACCTTGGGCAGCGTCACGCCCGGACTCGACCGCGCGACGCGCATGCGGGCGCTGCTGGCGGAATGGAAGGCCGACCGCGCCGGCCTGCTCGCCCGCTTCGATGTCGACGGCAACGGCGAGATCGACCTGCGCGAATGGGAGCTCGCGCGCGCCGAGGCGAAGCGCCAGGCGGGCCGCGAGCAGGCCGAGGCCCTGCAGGCGCTCGAGGCGCACGTGGTGCGTCGGCCCGCCGATCGCCGCCGGCTCTTCCTGATCTCCGACCTCGATCCGGCCCGCATCGCCCGCCGCTATCGGCTATGGGCGGGGTTCCAGGCGGCGGTCGTCGTCACCGCTGCTGCCGCGGCGGCCTGGCTGCACCGCGTCGGCGCCTTCTAGCCCGCGTCGGCGCGCGTCTCGAGCACCTCCCAGCGCGCCAGCGCCGCCTCGATCTCGCCTTCAACCGCCTCCAGGCGCGCCTTCACCTGCGGCACGTCCTGCGGCGCCTGCTGATAGAGGGCAGGGTCGCCGAGGCGTGCCTGCAGTGTCGCCTGCTCCTCTTCGAGCGCGGCGATGCGCTCGGGCAGCGCCTCGAGCTCGCGCTTCTCGTTGAAGGACAGCTTGTTGCTGCGCGCGGGTGTGGCCTTCGCCGCCGCGGCGGCCGCCGGCTGGGCGCGGCGGGCCGCCTCGCGCGCGAGCTCGCGCTCGGCGGTTCGCTCGGCCTGCACCCGCTGCCACTCCTGATAGCCGCCCGCATATTCGCCCCAGCGGCCGTCGCCTTCGGCGGCGATCACCTGGGTGACGACGTTGTCGAGGAAGGCGCGGTCGTGGCTGACCAGGAACAGCGTGCCGTCGTAGCCGGCGAGCAGCTCCTCGAGCAGATCGAGGGTCTCGATGTCGAGGTCGTTGGTGGGCTCGTCGAGCACCAGCACGTTGGCGGGGCGGGCGAACAGCCGCGCCAGCAGCAAGCGGTTGCGCTCGCCGCCGGAGAGCGACTTCACCGGCGAGCGCGCCCGCTGCGGGGCGAACAGGAAGTCGCCGAGGTAGCCGATCACGTGCTTGCGCTCACCGGCGATCTCGACGTATTCCGAACCCGGGCTGATCACCTCGGTGAGCGGCAGCTCGGGGTCGAGCTGGGCGCGCATCTGGTCGAAATAGGCCACCGTCTGCCGCGTGCCGCGCCGCACCGTGCCCTCGTCGGCTGCGATCTCGCCGAGGATCAGCTTCAGCAGCGTGGTCTTGCCCGCGCCGTTGGGGCCGATGAAGCCGATGCGGTCGCCACGCAGGATGCGGGTGGAGAAGTCGCGCACGACGACGCGGTCGCCGTAGCGCTTGGTCACGTGCTGGAGCTCGGCGACCATCTGCCCGCCCTGGTCGCCGCGGTCCACCGCGAGGCTGACGTTACCGAGTCGGTCGCGCCGTGCCGCACGCTCGCGGCGCAGGGCCTCGAGTCGGCGCACCCGACCCTCGTTGCGCGTGCGTCGCGCCTCGACGCCCTTGCGGATCCACACTTCCTCCTGCGCCAGCAGCTTGTCGAAGCGCGCGGCGAACTTCGCCTCGGCCTCGAGCTCCTCGGCCTTGCGCCGCAGGTAGTCGGCGAAGCGGCCAGGATAGCTGGCGAGCTGGCCGCGGTCGAGCTCGATGATGCGGGTGGCGACGTTGTCGAGGAAGACGCGATCGTGGGTGATGACGATGACCGCGCCGCGGAAATCACGGATCAGCCCCTCGAGCCAGACGATGCCGTCGAGGTCGAGATGATTGGTCGGCTCGTCGAGCAGCAGCAGGTCGGGCTCGGCGACCAGCGCGCGCGCGAGCGCGACGCGCTTGATTCCACCCCCCGAAAGGCTGGACACTCTCGCGTCGCTCGGGAGCGCGAGCTTTTCGAGCATCTGCTCCACGCGCTGGTTCAGCCGCCAGGCGTCGGCCGCCTCGACCGCGTGCTGCAGGGTGTCGAGGCGCGCCATCGCTTCCGGCCCGGCATGCTCGGACACCGCGACCATTGCCGCGTGGTAATCGACCAGCAGGCGCGCCGCGTCGCCCAGGCCATCGGCCACGGTCGAGAACACATCGCCGTCGAGCTCGAAATCGGGTTCCTGCGGCACATAGGCGGTGACCAGCCCGGTCTCGCGCCAGACGCGGCCGTCGTCCAGGCTCGCCTGCCCGGCGATTGCACGCAGCAGGCTGGATTTGCCCGAACCGTTGCGCCCGATGAGGGCGACGCGTTCGCCGGCGTCGAGCTGGAACGAGGCGTGGTCGAGCAGGTCGACATGGCCGAACGCGAGACAGGCATTTTCTACGGAGAGCAGCGGCATGAGCGAATGCCGGCACACGGCCGGCCCTTGCAAGGGAACCTTGCATTTTAGCCGAGCCGGCCTTCCCGCGGGCCGGCGCGGATATTGCACTGCATCATTTGCCGTACAATTCACGCCATGAAAAAGATCGCCCGCACGCTCGACGAGTTTCTTCCACGCATCGCAGACGCCGATATCGACCCCGCCCTGAAGTGGGCGGCGATCGTCGACCACCTGCGGCCGCGACGGGCGACGGACGTCGCCTGCGCCGCGGCGCGCCTGCGCGAGCTCACCGAGCATCTCGGACGCCACCCGGAGCTGCGCGAGCGCATGCAGACGTCGCTCGCGCGCCTGTTCCGCGAGCGCGCCCAGGTGTCGTTGTATGCCTCCTCCGGGCTGCTGCCGTCGACCGGCTTTTTCTCCGAGATGGGGCGGCGAATCTCCAACCGCTTGTTGCCCGAGGTGATCGACACCGATTACCTGAAGGACATGTTGTCGGCGATCTTTCCGCGCCGCGACGACGAAGTCTGGGTCACGGGCATCGACGACGAGGTGTGGCTGGCCTTCCTCGGCGTGCTGCTCGCCGAGCAGCAGCCGATGGACGAGACCGACGCCAGCGATCTGCCCCACGGCGTCACCGAGATCCTCGAGAGCCTGCGCGTGCTGTCCTACCACATCGCGGCGATCGGCCTCGATCCCGAGCTGGTGCGGATCGACCCCAACCTCGAAGAGCACGAGTCGCCCTTCCTCGCCCAGAACGCGGAGCTGCTGACCTACATCGGCCACTACACCAGCTGGTGGAGCACGCCCGGCGCGCTCATCGAGGACGAACGCCACCTGACGGTGATGCTCGACCAGTGCTCCGAGGTCCTGAACCGGGTCCGCCGGCGCTCGATGAAGCTCGGCACCAGCCTCACGCTCACCTTCAAGCTCGAGCGCCTGCAACAGCACCTGGCGCGCATGATCAAGCTCCTCGCCCTCCTCAACGGACTACGCCGGCGACGCGTACTGATCGACATCGCGCCCGGCCTGGTAAGCCTGTTCAAGGAGCTGGTGCGCGCCGAGTGCCGCAAGAACAACCTGTCCGACTATCTCGGCAAGAACGTCGAGCTGCTCTCGCTGCGCATGACCGAGAGCGCGAGCAAGACCGGCGAGCACTACATCACCAGCACGCGCAGCGAGTATTTCATGATGTTCGCGTCGGCGGCGCTGGGTGGCGCGATCATCGCGCTAATGTCGGCGCTGAAGATCCTGATCGGCAACCAGGGCTTCGCTCCGCTCAACGAGACCCTCGCGATCTGCCTCAACTACGGGCTCGGCTTCGTACTGATCCACATCCTCGGCGGCACGGTGGCGACCAAGCAGCCGGCGATGACCGCGAACGCAATCGCGGCCTCGATCGGCGAGGCGAGCGGCAAGACGCGCGACCTCGACTCGCTCGCCGACATCGTGGTGCGCACGGTGCGCAGCCAGATCGCGGCGATCCTCGGCAACATCGGCCTGGCGATCCCGGTCGCGATCCTGGTCGGGCTGGCGATCCACGAGGCGACCGGCGCCCACTTCGTGCCGCCCTACAAGGCCCAGGAACTGCTCGGTGAGATCCACCCGCTCAGCGCCGCGCCGGTGTATGCGGCGATCGCCGGCGTATGCCTGTTCCTGTCGGGCCTGATCGCCGGCTACTACGACAACCTGTCGGCCTACAAGCGCATCCCCGAGCGCCTGCTGCAGCTCCAGTGGCCGCGCCGCCTGCTCGGCGAGCGGCGCATGCGCGCGGTGGCGGCCTACGTCGAGAACAACCTTGGCGCGCTCGCGGGGAACTTCTTCTTCGGCTTCCTGCTCGGCGGCACGACCGCGCTCGGCGTGCTGTTCGGCCTGCCGCTGGACATCCGCCACATCGCATTCTCCTCAGCCTACTTCGGCTACGCCAACACCGCGCTCGACTTCGGACTGCCGTGGGAGTACGCCCTTCTCACCTTCGGCGGCGTGATCCTGATCGGCATCGTCAACCTGACGATCAGCTTCTCGCTGACGCTCACGATGGCGATGCGCGCCCGCCGCATCAGCTTCGCCCAGAGCCGGACGCTGTTCCGCATCCTGGGCATGCGCCTGCTGACGCGCCCGCTCGAGTTCCTGATGCCGCCGCTGCTCGGCTCGCGCGCACCGGCGCCGGCACCAACGAAGGAAGCCAACGGCAAGGGCGCCACCCAGACCGCGCCGGCAAGCAAGCCGGAGCGCACCGACGCGAGGCCGGCCGCGGAGCAGAAGGCGGCCAGCGCGGCGACGGAAAAGCAGGTCCCCGGCGGGAATGGCGAACGCAAACCCCGCCCCGGCGGGCAATGAGCACGGACGCGGCAAGGCGCGCGAAGGCACTTGGTCGGCGACGGCCCTCCGGGCTAGAATGTCGCCCTCGCTCGCCATGGTTCAATGGATAGAACAAGCGCCTCCTAAGCGCTAGATCTGGGTTCGATTCCCGGTGGCGAGGCCAGACCGACGGCCTGCACACGTGCAGGCCGTCATCCTTTCCGCCGTCTCAGCGCACGGTGGCGAGCAGCGCGCGCAGATGCTCCACCGGAATCGCGTAGCTGATGCCCGACGGGTCGCTCAGCACATTCTCCTTGGTCGATTTGACGAACACCATGTTCATCACGCCGATCACCTCGCCGGAGGCCGGATCGAACAGGGGACTGCCGCTGTTGCCGGGATAGGCAGTGGCGTCGAGCTGATACACCCGAAACGCCTCGCCGGACAGCCGACGCACCAGGGCGGGATTGAGATCGCGGGCGCTGCCCTGCGGGATGCCGATCGGCGTGATCGCGGACACGATGCCGCGATGCGTCACCGGGGTGAGCCCAATGACGTTCCCGATCGGGAAGCCGGTGAACGCCACCTCCTGGCCCTCGCGCACGCCGTTCGGCCGTCCCAGCCGCAACGCCGCCAGTGGAGGACCGCCCTGCAGCCTGAGCACCGCCAGGTCCCGGCCGCGATCGGTGGCGACGGTCGACGCCGGTCGCACCGTCCCGCTGTGCGCATTTCCCGGCACCACCACCACCAGCTGCTCCATTCCTCCGGCATCGAGCTTGTCCGGGACGACGTGGGCATTGGTGGCAACCTCCATGCCGCTGCCGACGACGAAGCCGGTGCCACGGAAGCGGAAGGCCGGGCTGCGGGTGCGCTGATAGGTCCCGACCGCCACCACGGACGGCTTGACCTTGAGCAGGGTGTCGCTCAGTTGAGCCCGCGTGGGGGACGGCAGGACCGCGAGGCAGATGCCCGCCAGCAACGCCGCCAGCAGCCCGCGGCGCGAAGACTTCGTTTCACATTGGCGCACGCCCTCGCCGACGATCCATCTCACGACCCCATTTCCTCTTCGCTGATCGCACGCAGTTTTCGCAGGGCCGGGCTGGGCGCAGTGACCCGGTGATCGAAGGGATGAAGCGCATCGCCGACGAAGCCCACGATGCGCTCGACGTAGGCGCGGGTCTCACGGTAGGGAGGGACGCCGCCGTGGCGATTGACCGCGCCTTCGCCGGCGTTGTAGGCCGCCGCGGCAAGCCGGATGTCGCCTTCGAAATAGGCGAGCAGCCAGCGCAGATAGGCCAGGCCGCCACGGATGTTCTGCTCCGGGTCGTAGGGCTTGGTGACGTTGAAACGCTCGGCGGTCGCGGGAATCAGCTGCATGACCCCCATCGCGCTCTTGGGCGAGAGCGCCTGCGGATTGAGGTTGGACTCTGTGAGCGCGATCGCGAGCGCGAACTCGGGCTGGATGCCGTACTTGGGCGCAAGCTGCACGAGCAAACGGGCGACCTCGCGCCGGGAAGGCGACATCGAACCGATGAGCTTTTCCGGCGAAAGCGTGCCCGGGGTGCGGCCGGGAACGGGGTGCATGCAGTCGGGCAAGGCACCGGTATAGGGGCCGGTGAAGCGCGTCATGCGGGCCGCCTGGGGATGGCCGAGGAAGGCCGCCATCGCGAACAGTGTGCCTGCGTAGGCGTCGTTGCGGTCCATGCCGCGCCCGTTGGCGTACATCCAGCCGAGCGAATACATCGCTTCCGGATGGCCGTGGCGGGCGGATTCGCAGTAGATCGTTGCCGCACGCGCCATGTCCTGCGGCACGCCTTCCCCGTGTTCGAGAGCGAGCGCCTGTCGCAACAGCGCCTCGCCCTGCCCGCCGGTTGCTTCCGCCTTCCTGAGCGGCTCCGCCTGCGCCGGCGCTGCAACGAACAACGCCAGAGCAAAGCCGCCGAGAAAACTCCCGAAGCCCTTCACCACCCGGTCTCGCACCATCCTCGCCTCCCTTGCGACATGCGCACCCGGCCGGCTCGGACGTGCTTCACAGGCGCCAGACCGAGGCCCCTCCCGCCGCGAGTGCCTTCTTATCATGGCACGACTTTACATCTGCGAACACACCGCCGGGCTCGAGCCTGGCAAGCAGCTGCTGCGGCGGCATGTCGAGATAGGCCTGGTGACCCACCGCGGCGACGATCGCGGCGGCCACGGGCAACTCGTCCCAGTCGCGCAACTGCACGCCGTATTCGTGCATCGCCTCGTCCGCAGCGGCGACCGGATCGTGAACGTGGACCCGGCAGCCGTAGCTCTCGAGTTCGCGGATGACATCCACGACCTTGCTGTTGCGCAAGTCGGGACAGTTCTCCTTGAAGGTGAGGCCGAGCACGATCACGTCGGCACCCTTGATGCTCGAACCGGCGGCGATCATCTGCTTCACGGTCTGCTCGGCGATGTACTTGCCCATGCTGTCGTTGATGCGTCGCCCGGCCAGGATGACCTGCGGCTGGTAACCGATCA
>NZ_MBFM01000003.1:155910-168087 GCF_001696715.1 Thauera phenolivorans
ACTCCCGAAGCCCTTCACCACCCGGTCTCGCACCATCCTCGCCTCCCTTGCGACATGCGCACCCGGCCGGCTCGGACGTGCTTCACAGGCGCCAGACCGAGGCCCCTCCCGCCGCGAGTGCCTTCTTATCATGGCACGACTTTACATCTGCGAACACACCGCCGGGCTCGAGCCTGGCAAGCAGCTGCTGCGGCGGCATGTCGAGATAGGCCTGGTGACCCACCGCGGCGACGATCGCGGCGGCCACGGGCAACTCGTCCCAGTCGCGCAACTGCACGCCGTATTCGTGCATCGCCTCGTCCGCAGCGGCGACCGGATCGTGAACGTGGACCCGGCAGCCGTAGCTCTCGAGTTCGCGGATGACATCCACGACCTTGCTGTTGCGCAAGTCGGGACAGTTCTCCTTGAAGGTGAGGCCGAGCACGATCACGTCGGCACCCTTGATGCTCGAACCGGCGGCGATCATCTGCTTCACGGTCTGCTCGGCGATGTACTTGCCCATGCTGTCGTTGATGCGTCGCCCGGCCAGGATGACCTGCGGCTGGTAACCGATCATCTCCGCCTTGTGCGTCAGGTAGTAGGGATCGACACCGATGCAGTGCCCCCCCACCAAGCCCGGGCGGAACGGCAAAAAGTTCCACTTCGTACCCGCCGCCTTGAGCACCTCGAGGGTGTCGATGTCGAGCTTGTGGAAGATCACCGCCAGCTCGTTCATCAGCGCGATGTTGAGGTCTCGCTGGGTGTTCTCGATGACCTTCGCCGCCTCGGCGACCTTGATCGAGCTGGCCGGATACACACCCGCGGTGATCACGTCGCCGTAGATGCGCTCCACGGTCGCCAGCGTCTCAGGCGTGTCGCCCGAAACCACCTTGACGATCAGGGTGACGGTACGCTCCTTGTCCCCGGGATTGATCCGCTCCGGCGAGTAGCCGACGAAGAAGTCCTTCTTCCACTTCAGGCCGGACTCGCGTTCCAGGATCGGGATGCAGACCTCTTCGGTGGCGCCCGGATACACGGTCGACTCATAGACCACGATCGCGCCCGGCTTGAGGTGGCGGCCCACGGTTTCCGATGAGCGCACCAGTGGCGTGAGATCGGGCTGATGCGCCTGGTCCACCGGCGTGGGCACGGCGACGATGACGAAATCCGCCTCGCGCACCACCGCGGGATCGGTGTGACAGCTCAGCTGCGTGGCAGCCGCGAGGTCCTCGCGGGAGACCTCCCCGGTGGGGTCATAGCCCTCGCGGTAGGCAGCGATCTTCTGCTCCGAGAGGTCGAAGCCCACGGTGCGATATTTCTTTCCAAAGGCAACGGCCAGCGGCAGTCCGACGTAGCCGAGGCCAATGACGGCGATAGTGGTCATGTGCTCAGTCCTGCAGAGGTTCAGAGGGATTTCAACAGTTTGGTCGCTTCTGCGTGCAGCGGCGACCCTTCGGTGAGTCGCGGCATCAGGGTGTCGAGTTGCTTGCGGGCGTCGGTGCTGCGGCCGGCATCGGCATAGGCGCGCGCGAGGTTGAGCCGCAGCTGCGCTGCGTCGGGCGCAAGCTCGACCGCCCGCTCCAGATTGGCGAAACCCTTCTGTGCCTCGCCGCGTGCGATCTGGATCACGCCGAGCGTATCGAGGATCGCGGCATTGTCCGGAGCCAGGGCATGGGCCTGCTCGGCGTACTCGAGCGCCTTCGGATCCTTCACCTGGTTCGCGCTCCATGCGAGGTTGTTCAGCACCAGCGGATTCTGCGGCGCGATATCGTGCATCTCGCCGAACACGCGGGCCGCCTCGGGATACTGCTTCTCCGCCAGGGCGCGTTCGGCCAGATAGCCGCGGACGACCATGTCGCGTGGCTGCGCGCGCAGCCAGTCGTCGATCACCTTGGCCGCTTCATCCTTGCGGTCGAGACGCAGCAGTGCGGCGTGCAGCCGGACCAGCACCTCACCACGAGGGGCGCGTTCCTGCGCGGCGCGGTAGGCGCTCGCCGCCGCTGTCCACTCGCCGCGCCTCGCCTGGACGTCCGCCTCGACGAGGTAGCCTGCCGCGGCGCCGGGATTCTTCTTCTGCATCGACGAGGCAATCGCCAGCGCACCCGCATGATCGCCGCGCGCGCTCATGACGTCCGCGAGACGGCGCTGGATCTCGGCGGAATCCGGCTCGATCGACAGGGCCCTGCGCAGCGTCTGATCGGCGCTGGCGAGATCCTGAGTCGAACGCTGGAGCTCCGCGATCTGGACCAGCGGCGCCGGTGAGTTCGGCATCAGCCCGACCACTTTTTCGAGGGTGCCGATCGCCTGGCGCGGTTCGCCCGAAGCGACCTGCGCCTGCGCCAGGGCACGCAGCGCGCCCGCATCGCGCGGGTTGGCGGCGACGGCCGCTTGCGCGGCCGACAGCGCAGTCGGGACATCCCGATTTCGCAGATATTGCTGGATCAGGGCGAGTTTGATGGGCAGCGAGGCAGGCAGCGCCTTCTCGGCCTCTTGCAGACTGCTCAGCACGTCGGCAGGCGACGCGCCGGTCAGGCGCTGGAAGTCGGCATAGGCCAGGCGCGCTTCGGCCTTGCCGGGTTCGCGGTCGACCGCGGCCTTCAAGCGCTCGAGCGCCTCCTTGGGCCGCTGATCTGCCAGATCGAGCCGGCTCAGGTTGACGATTGCGGCGAGGTAGTTCGGGTCGATCGACAGCGCCTTCTCGAAGGCCTCGCGTGCCGCCTTGGCGTCGCGCCCGGCAAGCATCAGGCCACCTCGCAGATTGTAGACCAGCGGATTGTCGGCCTGCTTGCGCTCGAGTTGCGCCTGCGCCTCGAGCGCCTTGTCGAAGTTGCCGCTGCGCAGGTGGGCCATCACCAGCGCGATGTCCGCCTGCACGGTGTCCTGGTCCATGGCGGCGGCGGCCTCGAGGTCGGCCAGCGCGTGCTCGGCGTCGCCGCCCGCCATGCGGACCGCGCCAAGCCGCATCCTCGCGCCGGCATCCTCCGGCGCGGCACTGGCGGCGCGAGCGAGGAAATCCTCCGCCTTCTCGAGCTCGCCGTTCGCCATGAAGACCTGGCCGGCGAGACCGAGCAGTTGCGGATCCTGCGCCCCGGCGTCGAGCAGCGGCTGCAGGAGCTCGGCCGCTCGCGCGGCCTCTCCCGTGGAAAGATGGGAAACGACCAGCATGCGACGGGCGAGCGGCTGCCCGGGCGTGCGCTCGAGTACCCGATTGAGATGGGTTCGGGCCTGCAGATGGTCGCCCAGCCGCACCATCACCGTACCCGCAAGGAGGTGAGCGGGAACGAAATCCGGCATCGCCTTGAGCGCTTTCTGCACGCCGTCGCGTGCCTCGACGAAGCGGTTGTTGCGGAAGTCGAAGAAGGCTTGCAGATAGGTGGTCGATGGATGGGCGGGCGCCACCTTCTTCATCGCCTCCAGGCCGGCGAGCGCCTCGTCGAGCCGATTCGCGCGCAGAAGCTGGGTGACGACGGTGAAGTGATAGCCCAGATTCGCCGGGTCGAGACGCAGCGCGTCCTGCAAGGCGGCCACCGCCTGGTCCGGACGCGCTCGCGCAAAATGGATCTCGGCGAGCGCTGCGTGGGCTTCGGCCTTGTCCGGATGCGCCTGCAGCGCCTCCCGAATCACGGTCTCCGCCGCATCGACGTCGCCGCTGAACAGGCGTGCGCGGCCGAGGCCGACGCGCGCGCCGAATTCCTCGGCATTGGCGGCGAGGGCTGCTTCGTATTGCGCGGCCGCCTGCGCGGGCTCGGCCTTGCCCATTTGGGCATCCCCGAGCGCCGCCAGCAGCGTCGCCTGGGCACCGGCGTCCGCGAACCGCTCGTCACCGAATTCATCGACGACGCGATCGAACTGCCCGGAGCGGACGAGCGCGCGCGCAAGCTGCGGCACGACCTCCTCGCGCGGATAGCCGAGTTGCAGGGCGCGCTCGAACTCCTTCACGGCGCCAGGCAGGTCGCGCGTATCGAGGTTCACCTTGCCGAGCAGGAAGCGTGCCTCGGCGAGGTTCGCGTTCTCCTGCAGGGCGTTCTTCAGCTGGATGCTGGCCGCATTGAGATCGTTCTTCTGCAGATAGCCCTTGGCGGAGTCGAGCATCTCCTCGGGGCTCTGGCTGCAGCCGGCGAGGAGAAACAGGGAGATCACGGCAGCGGCGACCGCCGCCCGCCGGGAAGGTTTCGAGCTGCGGGAAGCGCGCCGATCCACAGGACGGTCACTCACGATCAATTCTCCTTCTTCAGGCCGAAGCGGCCCATGAGGTCGTACAGGGAGGGCCGGCTCACGCCGAGGGCCGCGGCCGCCTTCACGATGTTTCCATTGGTACGAGCGAGCGCTCGCAGTACGGCTCGCCGCTCCGCCTCTTCGCGAACCTGACGCAGGTTGAGGTATTCGGACTCCTCATCGGCCGCCGCCAGCCCGAGATCGGCGGTGGTGATGCGGTTGCCGTCGGCCATGATCACCGCGCGCTTGAGGCAGTTCTCCAGCTCGCGCACATTACCCTTCCACGGATGCGCCTCGATCGCCGCGACCGCATCCTCGCCGAGGACCATCGTTCCGCGGGCGTTCTCGCGCGCGAAGCGCTGGACGAAGGCATGAGCGAGCAGCACGGCATCGCCGTCGCGCTCGCACAGCGGCGGAATCTCGATCACGATCTCGGCGAGCCGATAGTAGAGATCCTCGCGGAAAAGACCTTCCGCGATCTGGTTCTGGAGGTTGCGATGGGTCGCGCAGACGATGCGCACGTCGACCGGAATCTCCTCGCGGCCGCCGATCCGCTCGATGACGCGCTCCTGCAGGAAACGCAGCAGCTTGGCCTGCAGCGACATCGGCAGATCACCGATCTCGTCGAGAAAGAGCGTGCCCTTGTTCGCGGTTTCGATCTTCCCGAGGGTCTGCTTGACGGCGCCGGTGAAAGCGCCCTTCTCATAGCCGAACAACTCGCTCTCGAGCAGGTTCTCGGGAATGGCCGCGCAGTTGATCGCCACGAAGCGCTGCTGCGCTCGCGGCGACAGGGCGTGCAGGCCACGCGCGAGGATCTCCTTGCCGGTGCCGCTGTCGCCGAACAGCGCCACCGTTACCGAGCTCGAGGCCACCTTCTCGATCGTCCTGCAGATCCGCAACATGCCCGGGTCACGGGTGAGCAGGCCCGCCAGCGGACTGGCCTGCTGGGCGACGAGCGCGGCGTTCTCCGCCTGCAGGTCGTGCATGCGGAATGCGCGCTCGATGGTCAGCTGCAGCAACTCGGGTTCGAAAGGCTTGGCAAAGAAATCGTAGGCACCCAAACCCACGGCGCGCACCGCGTTCTCGCGATCGTGCTGGCCGGTCAGGACGATGATCTTGGTATCGGGTGCGAGAGCCAGAATTTCGCCCAGCAGCGCGAACCCCTCGGAGACGTCGTCCGGTGCGGGTGGCAGGCCGAGGTCCATCGTCACCACCGCGGGTTCGTGCCGCCGCACTTGGGCGAGCGCCGATTCACGGTCGCTCGCCACCACCGTTTCGAAACCGTCGAAGGCCCAACGCATCTGCTTCTGCAGCGCCGGATCGTCCTCGACGATGAGCAGAGTCCGCTTTTCAAGCATTTCCTTCGAGCACTCCTGACCGCTTCTCCGCTTCTCCCCGCTCGATACGCGGAAGCTCGATACTCACCGTCGTACCTCGTCCCTCCTCGCTGTGGAACTGGAGCCTGCCGCCGATTTCGCTTACGTACTGCTGTGTTTCGAACACCCCGATCCCCATTCCGTTGCTCTTCGTCGTTTCGAATGGCCGCGACAGGCGCTCGCGCAAGAAGGCCTCGGACATGCCACAGCCGTCGTCCTCGACGATAATCCGCGCCAAGCCGCCAGCGAGGGCCTCGACCCTCACCATTACCCTACCATCATCACTGGTGGCATCCAGTGCATTTTGCACGAGGTGGCCGAGGATTCTTTCCAACCGCTCCGGATGGGCGTGTACGAGGACATCATCGCCCGCACTGCCGTCCCAACCGAGCTCCGGGCGCTGCACGCGCTTTGCCCTCACCACCTTGTCCAGGACTCCCGGCACCGACACCACGCGCGGCGGATCGATCGAGCGTTTCTCCTGCAACTGCTGCATCAGGCCGCGCATGCGCGATTCCACGTGCGCCACCGTCTCGAGCATGTCCTGTTGAAACTCGGGATTGTCCTTGTGGCGTTGCGCATTCTTCAGCATCAGCGACAACTGCGCGACCAGGTTCTTCAAATCGTGCACGACGAAGGCCGACATGCGATTGAAGGAATCGAACTTGCGCGCCTCGAGCAGCGCTTCCGCCGCAAGCATTCGGTCCAGATAGCTCGCCGCCTGGCGCTGGGCACTCTTGAGCAGATCGAGCACCTCCCAGTCGATCTCGAACGGAGCCCGCGGCGCGTTGAGCACGACGAAACCGATCAGGCCGCCGCCGCCGGTCAGCGGCACGATGAGCCAGGCACCCGCCAACTTCGACAGCCACGGCGGAATCACCAGCCCTTGGTATTGACCGGGACGTCCGCGGAACTCCTCAAGATTGACGATCCATTCGCGCTCGCCGAGGAAGCGGCACAGGGGCGAGTCGGAAGGTTCGACCCCATCGCAAGCCGGATGATTGTAGCGAAACCGCATCACCATCGCCCCGTCGGGCCGCTTCAGCCATACCGCCCCGCCCGGACTCTCGACCAGGTCGGCGAGCGCCCTGATCACTGATTGTCCGAGGTCCAGCCCCCCTTCGGCGGACGAGAGCGACTCGGTGAACCTGCGCCACTCGTTTCGATAATCGTAGCGGTAGGGAAACAGGTGCTTGCTGACGAAAACCCGCAGCCTTGCGCGTTGCGCGCCGGAGAAAAGCACCACCCCCAGCAACACTAGCCCCGCGAACAGCAGCGTCATCTGCAGCGCGCGGCCCCAGGCGCCGCCGAAATACCGCACGTAGTAGGCCGCCGCGGCAATCACGAGCAGGTAAAGACCGGAGGCCGCCAACGCCGTCGAATGAAAGACCATCTCCCGCGAGATCGACATGCGCAGCGTCCACGACGGATTGCGCGAGCCCGAAATCGCGATGAGGGGGACCACGATCGCGTGCGCGATGCCGCGCACCGCCCATACGTCCTGGTCCAGTCGGCCGAACAACAGCGCATCGGCAAACAGATACAACTCGAAGATGTAGCCTGCACCGAGCGCGAGACAGAGCGGTTTGATCCCCCAGCGCGAGGCCGACGGCACCGTACGATAGAGTTGCTCGACGAGGATCAGCCCGAACACCCCGTGCGCCAGCCATGCGGCGAGTACCGGCGACATCGGCAGCAGCTTCTCGCTGCCTTGCGAGTATACGAGCGCGAGCGCTGCAATCTGCGCCACGACGATCGCAATCGCGACCGACACCGGCCAACGGCTCCGCGCCGCTCCCAACGGAACCAGGAGCACCAAGAGAAATCCATACCAGGCGCCACTGCGCACCACGTCGAGCACCACCGCGGACAAGGCAGTGACGGGCACCGCATGGTAAGCGAGCGCGGCATTGGCAGCGGCCCACAGGCAGGACGCGAGCACCGCAACCAGCAGGACTGCGCCCTGAACTCCGCCGCGCCAGGCGACGAAAGCGTAAAGCCCGAAGCCGCCATACAGCAGCGCGGCCAGCCCGTACCCCCAGAACGCGACTTCGGACAACTAATGCCCCCTTCCGCCCGCCGGCATCCTTGCTTCCGCTGCAAAACCCCCGCCGATCGTCCGCGCCTGCCGCACGAGTTACTGGGCTCCCTCTCCGGTCAGCACGACCCGAACGGTCTCGAACAGGACCGCGATGTCGAGCACCAGAGTGTGGTTCTTGACGTAATACAGATCGTACTGGAGCTTCTCGATCGAATCATCGACCGAGGATCCGTACTGGTAACGAACCTGCGCCCAACCCGTGACACCCGGCTTGACACAGTGGCGCACGCTGTAGAAGGGAATGTCCTTCACCAGTTGATCGACGAAGTAAGGCCGCTCCGGCCGGGGACCGACCAGGCTCATCTCACCGATCAGCACATTGAACAACTGCGGCAGTTCGTCGATCCTGAGCCTGCGGATAATCCGGCCGATGCGCGTGACCCGGTCGTCGTTGGCACTCGCCCAGCGCGGTTTGCCGTCCTTCTCCGCGTCGCGCCGCATGCTGCGGAACTTGATCACCTCGAACGTCCTGCCACCGAGTCCCACGCGCGTCTGCCGGTAGAACACAGGCGCACCGTCCTCGAGGAGGACGAGCAGCGCAGTCAGCAGCATCACCGGCGAGGCGAGTATGAGCAGCACCAGCGAGCAAACGATGTCGAAACAACGCTTCACCACCGTCCGCAGAACGCCCTGGCGGAAGCCGTCGCCGTAGATCAGCCAACTCGCGCGTAATGAATCGACCCTGATCTGCCCCGAGGTCCGCTCGAAAAAGCTGGATACGTCGGTCACCTTCACCCCCGCCAGCCGACAATCGAGCAGGGCGCGCAGCGAGACGTTGCCGCCGCGACGTTCGCGGAGCGCAACCACAACCTCGGTCACCTTGTTCTCGCGCACGGCCTCCAGCAGATCTCTCTGCGGCAGTGTCTTCCGCGGGTCGACCACGTACTCGTCGTCCTTCACCCCTGGGTAGAAGCCGACGAGAAATCCATGACGAGCCGGATCGTCGGCGAGCACGCGCCGCACTTCCTCTGCATCCGGGCCGACCCCCACAATCATCACCCGCGAACCCGTCATCGCTTTCGCTCCCCAACGCCCCCCGAGCCCGCGCATCAACAGCAACAAGCCCAGAGCGGCCAATGTCGAATAGCGTGTGGGTGCAGACGTCACCGCCGACCATGGCAAAAGGTTGAAAATCACCAGCGCAATCGGCACGCTTATCACCACCGAGAGCGCGACGCGCCGGAAGGCGTCACTCGACGAAGCGCCGCCGTGATGTCGATAGAGCCCCATCGCCGTGTTCAACCCGACCATGGCCACAGCAAAGAAAACGGCCGAAGGCAGGATCACCGTCCAGCCGACCGTCTCGGTACCAGCCTGCGACAGGACTGCAATCAGTGCAGCCGATAGCAGCAATGCCGCATCGATCGCTGCCTGATGCAACGTTCGTAACGGGAAATATTGTCTGAGCACTTTCAGCATGAACATCCTCTCTCGTGGAGCCGCCCGCCTGGGACACCCCCTGAATCGCTCACACGCGACCCGACCGACTACAAGCTAACTCACAGACGCAAACCGAACCGTTAATCCGTTCACGCACGTTCCAATCCCACACGGAGCGACACACTCCCTGCCGATGGCTCGGCCGCCATGACGCGCGCCACCCATCGAACCGTCTACGGTATCAATTCTAACCCAGCGCCCCCGCCACACTCCTCGATGTCATGCACCGCCTCGGGATACGGGCGAGTCGGTGCGGCGAAGCCCGCCCCCGATACAGCAATGCGCGGTAAGCTTATGCTTTGGATCCTGTACGCGGCATCTCGACGGGACGCCGCTCCACCCACCCTCCGACAAGGGACATGCACATGACCGCAAGCACGCGCGATTTCAAGGAACTCAACGGCTATTTCTTCGAAGATCTCGAGCAGGGGATGAGCGCAGTCTTCTCCCGCACGATCTCCGAGGCCGACATCCTGATGTTCGCCGGGGTGTCCGGCGACACCAATCCGGTTCACCTCGATGCCGAATATGCCGGCACCACCATGTTCGGTGGCCGCATTGCGCATGGCATGCTGTCAGCCGCCTTCATCTCGGCCGTATTCGGCACGCGCATGCCCGGACCGGGGTGCATCTACCTGAGTCAGAGCCTGAAATTCAAGGCGCCAGTGAAGATTGGCGACACGGTCGTAGCCAAGGTGACGGTCACCGAACTGAAGCCGGCCAAACGCCGCGTGGTGTTCTCGACCGTGTGCACGGTAGGCGAAACGGTGGTTCTCGACGGCGAAGCCGAACTGATGGTACCGGCTCGCCCCTGAGCGATCACATACTGGGCAAGGGTCTCCCGCCGCAGGCGCGGCGAAGGCGTCCCGAGAGCCGCGGTGCCCGCGCTCAAGCCCCGTCGAGAGAGGGCCGCACGCTATCCGCGCGGCCCTTTTCGCTGACGGTGTGTAAGCATCCGGCGAACCCACCTTCCCCCAGCCGCTTAGGCCATTGAAGATCGTGTCCATCAAAGTCGATGGCGGACACTATGGATGTGGTTATCCCGCGCCGAGGCCGGCGCACGCACAGCGAAGCTTTCAAGCGGTCGGTGGTCTCGGCGTGTTGTGAGCCAGGCGTCTCGGTGGCTGGGATTGCCTTGGCCAACGGCCTGAACGCCAATCAGGTCCATCGCTGGATGCGCGAGCGCGGCATCGAGCCGCCGAGCCGGCGCAAGGCTGACAGCGCAGCGCTCACCGCGTTGGCTGAGCCGGGCTTTGTCCCCGTGCAGGTCGCTCCCGCAGTCGAGGCGCGGGTGATCCGCCTCGAGGCGCAGCGTGGCAACGCCCGCGTCAAGCTCGAGTGGCCGCTCGAGGCCGCCGAGGCGTGTGGTGCATGGCTGCGCGAGTGGCTCGCATGATCCGCATCGAGGCGCTGTGGCTGTCGGTCGCACCTATGGACATGCGCGCAGGCATGGACACGCTGCTCGCGCAGGTGGTGCGCGTGTTCGGCGAGGCGCAGCCGCATCACGCCTATCTCTTCAGCAATCGGCGCGGCACCCGCTTGAAGGTGCTGGTCCATGACGGCTTCGGGGTGTGGCTCGCATGCCGGCGCCTGAACCAGGGCCGGTTTCACTGGACCGAGGGCCAGGGCGGTGTCGCACTCACCCGGGCGCAGTTCGACGCGCTGGTGCTCGGGCTGCCATGGCAGCGGCTGGGCGACGGCGGTGTGATCCGGACACTCTGAACACGCGCTATCGGCGGATGCCCCGATGGTGGCGGAGGCGTGCATCGGACATGATCGATCCATGCCGCTGCCCGCCGACCTCGATCAACTGGATGCCGACGCCTTGCGTCGCCTGCTCATCGAGCAGGAGCGCGAACTCGTGTGGCGTCAGACCAAGATCGAGCGGCTCACGCATGAGCTGGCGCTGCACAAGCGTCATCGCTTCGGCGTGAGGACCGAGCGCCTGTCCACCGAGCAGGTGCAGCTCTTCGAGGAGACCGCCGAGGCCGATCTTGCGGCGATGAGCGAAGAGCTCGAGCAACTCCAGCCCAGTGTCGGCACGTCGACGCCCAAGGGCCAGGCCCGACGCAAGCCGCTGCCGCCCGAGCTGCCGCGCACCGAGATCCGTCACGAACCCGACTCGACCACCTGCGCCTGCGGCTGCCAGATGCGCCGCATCGGCGAGGACGTCGCCGAGAAGCTCGACTACACCCCGGGCCGCTTCACCGTCGAGCGCCACATCCGGGGTAAGTGGGCGTGCGCGGCGTGCGAGACCCTCGTGCAGGCGCCGGTACCGGCGTACATCATCGACAAGGGCATTCCCACCGCCGGCTTGCTCGCCCAGGTGCTGGTGGCCAAGTATCAGGACCATCTGCCGCTCTACCGGCAGGAAAGCATCTTCGGTCGGGCCGGGTTGGCGATCCCGCAGTCGACGTTGGCCCAGTGGGTGGGCCAGAGCGGCGTACACCTGCAGCCGCTAGTCGAGGCGCTCAAGGCCGACGTGCTGGCGCACCCCGTGCTGCACGCGGACGAGACCCCGGTGGCGATGCTCGATCCGGGTGCGGGCAAGACCCACCGCGCCTACCTGTGGTCCTACAGCGTCGGCGCGTTCGATCCGATCAAGGCGGTCGTCTACGACTTCGCCGACAGCCGCGCGGGCCGTCATGCCCAGGCGTTTCTGGGCGACTGGCGCGGCACGCTGATCTGCGACGACTACGCCGGCTACAAGGCGCTGATCGCCCTGGGGGTAACCGAAGCCGGCTGCATGGCGCACGCGCGGCGCAAGTTCTTCGATCTCGCTGCCCAGGGCCAGAGCCAGATCGCCAGCGAGGCGCTCGAGGCCATTGCCCAGCTCTACGGTGTCGAACGCGAAGCGGCGGAACTCGACATCGACGCCCGGCAGCGCTTGCGGGAAGCGAAGGCCCGCCCCATTCTCGAACGCCTGCATGCGTGGCTGCTCGCGCGCCGCACCCAGGTTCCCAACGGCTCGGGCATCGCGCGCGCCATCGACTACAGCCTCAAGCGCTGGGCTGCGCTCACGTACTACGTGGGCGACGGTCGGGTACCCATCGACAACAACTGGAT
>NZ_MBFM01000003.1:168097-178456 GCF_001696715.1 Thauera phenolivorans
CGTCACCGCCTTCGGCCCGAAATCGGGCAGCGCCACGGTCTGTACCCAGCGCAGCACGCCGAGCTTGGATTCCGGATCGCACAGGCGGTTGAGCACCATCAGCCGGATCAGCGCTTCCACGTCCGTGGTGCGGCGCGTGCGGCGGAACACCCGACGCAGCCCCGAGAAACCCAGCGACTTCCACAGCTCGGTCAGCGCCCACACGTTACCGAGCGCCCGCGCGGACTCGAACGACACCGTGGGCGCCGGCGGCTTGGCGCCCATCGGCGCGCGGCCGGTGATCTTCAGCAGGCCGTTGATGACCGCGTCGAGCGACCCATCGACCTGTTCGGCGCGGCCGAGCGTGGCGACGGTGCGCTTCTTTACCCGTCCAGCCTCGTCGCGGTAGGACTCGACGAGTTGGACGTAGCGGCGACCTCCGGAGGTGGTGAGTTTGACGTGCATGATGCCGCCACTTTAACCACCTAAGAAGCGCCGTCAAGCTTGAGGGTTGCTGTTACAAACGTGCCACCACAGCGCTTTTGCGATCGCGGCCGTCAAACCCGCGCCGGCGCTGGAGGCACTTTCCGAAAAGGGGCGAAAATCGGGGTGAAGTGTCGAACCCCGGGGCGCCCAGTCCTTCACCACGATCGAACTCAAGACCAATCACCTCGGTACGGTGAAGGACGGCAGCATTTCCTGTCATGCGACTGCGCAGCATCTCGGGCGCAACACCCAGGTCTGGGATGCCGTCGTGACCGACGAGGCGACCGGGAAGAAGATCGCACTCTTCCGTTGTACCCAGATGATCCTCTGGCCAAAGCCGTAGGGATTCGTCGGCGTCATCCGCCGGTGTTCGGGGGGCCTTGCCCCCAGTCCCGATTCACCGCGCCAGCCCGGCCGAAAACTCAATCCACGCCGAAGCTCTTGCGCGGCAGCCAGAGCGATATCTCGGGGAACGCCATCAGCACCGCCAGGCTGGCGATCAGCAACAGCAGGTAGGGCATGATGCCGCGAACGATCTTCGCCATCGGCGCGTTGGTGATCGCCTTGATCGTGAAGATGTTCATCCCGACCGGCGGCGTGATCAGGGCGATCTCGAGGTTCACCGTCAGCAGCACCGCATACCAGATCGGATTGATTCCCAGGTGGAGCATGGCCGGGATCAGCACCGGGGTGGTGATCAGGATGATGGAGATGGTCTCCAGGAACATCCCCAGGACGAAGATCAGCAGCATCACCGCGATCAGGAAGCTGACCTTGCCGATGTCCATGGCGATGACCAGCTCGACCATCTCCTGCGGAATTCGCATCTTGGTGATCACATACCCGAACACCGAAGCACCGGCGACGATCATGAACAACATCGCCGAGGTGCGGCAGGCGTCGATCGCGGAATGCCAGAGACCGGCGAGGCCGAAGTTGCGATAGACGAACCCCGCGATCAGGATCGCCGCCAGTGCGCCGGCCGCGGCCGCTTCGGTCGCGGTGAACACGCCCGCATACATGCCGCCGAGTACCGAGGCCGGCAGCATCAGGGCCCAGAAGGATTTGCGCACCGCTGCGACGATTTCACCGAACGAGGCCCTGGGCTCGCGCCGGATCGCCACCGCACCGGACGAGGCCTGGATCACGCTCCAGC
Source organism: Thauera phenolivorans (assembly GCF_001696715.1). GTDB lineage: Bacteria > Pseudomonadota > Gammaproteobacteria > Burkholderiales > Rhodocyclaceae > Thauera > Thauera phenolivorans. The sequence continues at coordinate 169,719 of NZ_MBFM01000003.1, forward strand.
CGGCGAACAGCAGGGCGATCATCAGGCCGGGGACGACCCCGGCCATGAACAGCGCGCCCACCGAGGTATCGGTGATCACGCCGAACAAAACCATCGGCGCCGAGGGCGGGATCAGGATGCCCAGCGTGCCGCCCGCCGCCACCAGGCCGTAGGCCCACTTGGGCTCGTAGCCGTAGCGGATCATCTGCGGAATGGCGACCGAACCCACGGTCAGCGCGGTGGCGACGCTCGAACCGGATATCGCGGCGAAGAGCGCGCACGCGCCGATCGTGGCGATGCCGAGTCCGCCCGGCAGGTGGCGGGTGAGGGTGTGCGCGGTGGAATACAGATCGTCGACGATCTTCGCGCGGATCATCACGTGCGCCATCAGCGCGAAGAGCGGGATCGCCACCAGCAGGTAGCGGTTGAGCTCGCCGAAGATCACCTCGCTCAGCGCGCCGAGGTCGCCCTGGGTGAATAGCAGCAGTCCGCCGCCGAACAGTGCCAGCCCGGCGAAGATCGGCATGCCGGTGAGCAGGAGGGCGATCATGCCCAGCAGAATCAGCAGGAAAGTCATCGCCCGCTTCCATCCTGCGGCGGGTGGAGCGGCGCGTAGGTGGGCATGCCGCACAGGGTGCGCAAGAGGGCGAGAATCGCCGCCAGGAACAGCAGCGCCCCGCCGATCGGCATCAGCATCTGCAGCAGATACATCGGGATTTCCACCTGCCCGTGCGACATCAGCCCGAGGGTCTTGGCGAAGCTCGCCGTGTTCCAGCCGTCGACGACGAGGAAGCCGGCCGTGACCAGAACCGCGATCATGCTCCACACCGCGGCGATCTTCCTGATGCGTCCCTGCAGCCGTGCCGTCAGGAAGTCCACGCCGATGTGCTCGCCCTTGCGCAGCGCATCGCCGGCCGCGAGCATCACGATCGCGACCAGGACGAAGCCGATCACGTCATCCACCCAGACGACCGGCGAATTGAACAGGTAGCGCATGGCCACCGAGTAGCTGATCAGGCCGAGCGAGGTGAGCAGGCCGAGCGCGGCGAGCCCCATGGCGAACGTGCAGACCCAGCCCACGATGCGATCGAGAACCGAAACCACGGTCCCGATCGCGCCCGGGGCGGATGAGGCCGTCGAAGCCTGATCCTTCATCGCTTGTCATCCACGATAGACGAACTGGCGGCGCGAGCGCCTGCCTACTTCAGGTATTCGACCAATTGCTTCGCGTCCGTCGAGGAGTCGAGAAACTCCTTGACGACCGGCGGCTGCATCACCCTGGCGAAGGCCGCCGCCTGCTCCGGGGTGTGCACGGTCACCTCCATGCCTTTTTCCCGCAACTGGCTCAGGGCGTCGGCAGCGGAAGCCTTTGTCGCTTCCACCGCGCCCGCCTCGGCCTTGGCGGCCGCAGACTCGATGCCCTCGCGCAGTTCCGCCGGCAGATCCTTGAACCACGCCGGATTCACGAAAATCTGGTAATACACGACAAAGAAGGGCGAGACGGTCGCGTACTTCTGCACTTCGTAGTAGCGCCGGCTGTAGCCCGCCGAAATGTCCGTCACCGCGGCATCGATCACGCCGGACTGCAGCGCCTGGTACACCTCGGCCCCCGGCATGGATGCGGGCGCGGCCCCGGCCGCCTCGAGCCCCTTGTCCACCAGCTTGCTCAGGCCGCGGATCTTGACCCCCTTGAAGTCGTCGATTTCGACCAGCGGCGCCTTGTTCGAGGTGAAGATCGTCTGATTGGTGGTGAACAGCCAGGCGATATTCACCACGCCCTTCTCCTGCATCTTCCGCTCGAGCAGCTGCGCGGCGGGCGAGCCGGAGAACTTCATGACCTTGTCGGCATCGCCCATCAGGTAGGGGATGGTCATCGCATTCATCTCGGGGATGGTCTGCCCCCAGTTGAAGTTGGTGACCATACCGGCCTCGACCTGCCCACGCGCGACCGAGGCGTGGTTCTGCCCGGCCTTGAAGAGCTGGTCGGCGCCGAAGATCTGGACGTCGATCTTGCCGCCGGTGTTGTTCTCCACATCGGTGGCGAACTGTTCCACCACCTTGGCGATGTGGTGCGTCGGCGGCAGCGGATGGCTGAGCCGCATCACGTAGTCCGCGGCAAAGACCTGCGTCGTTCCCGCCAGGCAAAGCGCCAGTGCAATTCCGCTCTTCATCGATTTCATCGTGTCATCTCCAGCACGCTCGGTGCTCCGCAAGTCCGTGCGCGGCGTCCGGCTGCAAACCCCTGCAGTTTGCACCTGTCGGCCGGGAAAACTCGACCGTCAGACACCCTCGGCGCCCGCTAAAGGCCGCAAGCCTAACGGTCCGCGCGTGCGCACGCAAATCAGAGATGAAGCGGTGAAAGGCGGTGCAGCGCTGCGCTCAGCGGAACTCGAAGCATTCCTGCCTGAAGCGCGGGCGCCCGCCGGCGCGGTGGCGGGACGACGCACCGCCTCTACGACCGCGGCCACGCAGCGCCGGCGCCCGTCTGCCAGTCCCAGCCCCAGGCGAGGGTGACCAGTGCCAGCAGGGCAGAGAGGAAGGTCTTCATGGTTCACTTCGTGCCGCCGTCCATCCGTGGCGGACGGGGCACGCGGGGAGGGAGTTGAGAGGGGGTGCTCACCGCTTCATCGCCGCCTTCGTTTCCAGCTTGACGACGCTGCCGTCGGCCGGGTCGTTGTACACCTCGACGCGCTTTCCATCCTTGTCCCAGCCGTGCATCTTGTAGCAGTTGCCGTCGGTGAGCTGGAAGCGCTCGATCGTGTAGCCGGCGTCGACCAGCTTCTGCAGCATGTCGGCCTGGCCGATCCCGCCCGCTTGGGGCGCGGCGGTGCATTGCGTGCCGGCGAAGGCGGTGGTTCCGATCAGCAGAGCGGTGGCGGCGACGATCAGGTAACGGGTTTTCATGGTGCTCTCCTTCGTTTGCATGGCATGCCGAGGTGGCATGGTTCGCATCGTGCAGGAGGGGCGCTGAAACCACGCTGAATGGCCGGCAGCGGGATCGGGTCGCGGCGGCCGGCCGGTTCACCGCGGGGGCGCGTGGCGGCAGACGGCAGGGCGACTCAGGCGGTGTCGTCCCGATGCGCCGCGTCGAGCTCGGCGAAGCTCGCTTCGCACTTGCCGGCCAGGTAGCGGATCACCGCGCTGTCGAGCTCGGCGTGCAAGGCCTGTCCGATCTCGTCGGCGAGCGCCGCCACCCGGTGGGCGCCGAGCAGGCCGGCGATGCCTTTGAGATCGTGGGCAAGGGCCTTCGCGGGCGCACGCTCGCCGGCCTCGACATGTGCCCCGAGGCGGGCGAGGTCGGCGCGTCCGGTGTCGATGAAGCGGCGCAGGTGAAGCGCTTCGCCCAGGGCAGGCGGCCGAGTCTGAGGGGGGAGAGCGGGCGCGGTGACGGCATCGGGGGCAGTGTCCTCGCGGGCGCAGGGGAGCCAGTCGGCAAGCACGCCGGCGAGCTGGGTCAGCGTCACGGGTTTGCCCATATGGTCGCTCATGCCGGCGTCGAGGCAGGTGCGGCGGTCTTCGCTGAAGGCGTTGGCGGTGAGGGCGACGATGGGCGTGGTGCGGTAGGCCGGCAGGCGGCGGATCGCGCGCGTGGCCTCCAGGCCGTTCATCGCCGGCATCTGCATGTCCATCAGGATCAGGTCGTAGCGCGGCTGGCCGAGTGCGCAGGCGAGCGCTTCGCTGCCGTCGCTGGCGACGTCCGCCACGCAGCCGAGGGCTTCGGTCATCTCGAGCAGGATTTCCTGGCTGTGGGCATGGTCCTCGACGATCAGCACCCGCCTGCCGCCGAAGTGGGGCATCCGTGGCGCCGCGCGTCGCGGTACCGGCTCGGCCGCGGCCTGCGCGGCGAGTGGCAGGGCGAGCTCGAAGCGGAAGGTGCTGCCGCGGCCGACTTCGCTGTCGACGCGGATGCGGCCGCCCATGGCCTCGACCAGGTCCTGGCTGATCGAGAGCCCGAGGCCGGTGCCGCCGTGGCGCCGTGTCATCGTGCTGTCGATCTGGGTGAAGGGTTCGAATATCCGCTCGTGCATCGCGGGCTCGATGCCGCAGCCGCTGTCGGTCACGCTGAAGTCCAGTCGGGCCGTGCCGGCGTCGCGCTCGAGGCATTCGAGCCGCAGCGTCACTTCGCCCTCTTCGGTGAACTTGAGCGCATTGCCGACCAGGTTGCCGAGCACCTGCAGCAGGCGCGGCTCATCCCCGCTCACGACCAGGGCGCGGGTCGCCGGCGGCGCCTCGACCGAGAGGACGAGCGCCCGGTGGCGTGCCTGGTCCTCGAACTGTCGCAGCAGGCGCTCGAGCAGACCCTCGATGGCGAACGGCTTCGCGTCGAGGTCGAGACGACCGGCGTCGATCTTCGACTGGTCGAGGATGTCGTTGAGGATGGCGATGAGTTGGTGGGCGCTGTCGCGGATGCTGACCAGCTTGCGCTTGTGTGCGGGGTGGGTGAGCTCGCGGGAGAGCAGGTCGACGTAGCCGATGATCGCGTTCAGCGGCGAGCGGATCTCGTGGCTCATGTTGGCGAGGAACACGCCCTTGGCCTCGTTGGCGCTCTCGGCGAGCTGCTTGGCCACGCGCAGTTCGTCCTCGACGCACTTGATTGGCGTGATGTCCTGGATCGTGCCCAGTACCGCCTGCGGGCTGCCGTCGTCGTCCATCGTGTATTCGAACCACTCTTGGACCCACTTCACCCTGCCTTGCACCACCAGGCGGTAGGTGATCTCCTGCAGGCCGGACTCGCGGCAGGCCCGCGCCATTGCGTGGCGGAAGGCGGCGACGTCCTCGGGATGGACGAAGTCGAGGCCGAGGTCGAAGCTCAGCGGAGTGTCTGGCGGCAGGCCGAAGATGCGATAGGTTTCCTTCGACCAGCGCATCGTCCCGTCGCGCAGATCGCGCGACCAGCTGCCGATGTGGGCGACGGACTGCGAGCGCTCGAGCTCGGCCAGGCTCTGCTGCAGGCAGGCCTCGGTACGCTTGCGCGCAGTGATGTCGGTATGGATGCCGATGATGCGTTTCGGCTGGCCGTCGGGGCGGCGTTCGATCAGCTTGCCGCGCGACTCCACCCAGATGTAATGGCCGTCGCGGTGGCGGAGGCGCAGATCGGTCAGGTAGGACGACGTGTGTCCCGCCAGATGGGCCTCGACCGCCGCGGTGATCCTCGGCAGGTCGTCGGGGTGGACGCGGGCGAAGGCGGCTCCGGCGCCCGGATCGAAGCCTTCGAGGCTGTGGCCGAGCATTTCGGCATAGAGGCCCGAGTAGCTCAGCCGGCCGTGCTCGATGTCCCAGTCCCAGACGCCTTGTCCGGCGTTCTCGAGTGCGAACTTCCAGCGCTCCTCGCCCTCGCGCCGCACCTTCTCGCGAACCTGCAGGCTGCGCCTCGTCCGGATGGCAGTGCGTGCTTCGACAAGCAGGTGGGCGCTCATGTGTGAATCCTGAAGACGACGACCGGTCCGGCGCCGGATCGAGGGGCCGTTATTGTAATGGGATGAGCGCCCGGGGTCGCAAGCGGCAGTTGCTGCAGCGTGCTGCGCGCCGCTCGCGCGGGGTCCGCGGGGTGGAATCGGGTCCGGGTTAGAATCGGGTTGAGCTGCGGCCTCCTGCCCTGCGTCTGTCCCTCTTTCCCGGCGCCCCGTTCCCCATGTCTCGCCTCATCCTGCTCAACAAACCCTGTGGGGTGCTCTGCCAGTTCACCGACGAGGCCGGACGGCCCACGCTCAAGGACTGCGTGCCGGTGCCTGGCGTCTATGCCGCCGGCCGCCTCGACACCGACAGCGAGGGCCTGCTGCTGCTCACCGACGACGGCGCGCTTCAGCACCGCATCGCCGATCCGCGCCACAAGCTGCCCAAGACCTACCTTGTGCAGGTCGAAGGCGAGGCCGACGAGGCGGCGCTCGCCGCCCTCCGCCGCGGCGTGGATCTGGGCGACTTCCGCACCCGGCCCTGTGAGGCGCGGCGGGTGGCCGAGCCGGACTGGCTGTGGCCGCGCGATCCACCGGTGCGATTCCGCAAGACGGTGTGCACCAGCTGGCTCGAGATCGTGCTGCGCGAGGGCAAGAACCGCCAGGTGCGGCGCATGACCGCGAAGGTCGGCCTGCCGACCCTGCGCCTGATACGGGTCGCGGTCGGGCCCTGGCGACTCGACGCGCTCGCTCCGGGAGCGTGGCGCGAGGTGGAGGTGCCGCCGGCATTGCGCGGGGTGGCGCACGTGGCGCCGACCGTCAGGCGCGCAGCGGGAGGCGCGGCTAGAATGCGCCCTGGACGGACGCCTGCGGGGAACGGGAAATGAAGGGTGGAACGCTGAAGGGGATGGCGCTTGCCTTGCTGTCGGCCGTGGTCGGCAGCGCCGCGGCGGAGGCGCCGCTGCCGCTGGTGGAGCTGGGGGCGGGCATGTATCGCATCGAGGCGGAGCTCGCCCACACCGACTCCGCGCGGCGCATCGGGCTCATGAACCGCCGCGAGATGCCGGTGCATCGCGGCATGGTGTTCGTGTTTCCGGCGCTCGCCACCCACTGCATGTGGATGCGCAACACCTTGCTGCCGTTGTCGGTGGCCTTCATCGACGAGGCGGGCAGGATCATCAACATCGAGGACATGCAGCCGCAGACCGAGTCCAACCACTGTGCCGCCGCCCCTGCGCGCTATGCGCTCGAGATGAACCTCGGCTGGTTCGCCGAGCGCGGGGTGAAGCCGGGCGACACCCTGCGCGGCATCGACCGCCTGCCGGCGCCGCGCTGAGCGCCGGCCTGCCGGCTCAGTACATCCGTTCCGGCTTCACGCGCGGCGTCATCGTCGTGCCCTTGCGTGCGCGGCGATGGCGCAGCGGCTCGCGCTGGGAGGGCTTGTATTCGAGCCTGACCGGCTTGCTGCCGCGGCCGATGCCTTCGACCGTCAGCACCGCGTCGTCGGCCGGTACCGCCACCGCGGCGAGCGCCTCCTTGTCCTCCAGTCCCATCACGATCACACCTCGGCCGCCGCTCTGGGTCTTCATCTCGCTGCGCGGGAAGACCAGCAGGCGGCCCTGCTCGGACGCGGCGGCGATCCAGTCGCCGTGCGCCTTCGCCGGCGTCAGCACCTTGTCGCCCTTGTCGAGCGTCATGAAACCCTTGCCGGTGCGCTGGCGGGTGGTGGCGTTGGCGAGCTTGCACAGGAAGCCGTAGCCGCCGGACTGGGCGAACAGGTACACGCTCTCCGGGGTGTCGCCGACGACTTGGGCGAGCTTGCCGCCGTCCTGGAACTCGACCAGGGTGGCGATCGGCGCGCCGTCGCCGCGGCCGCCCGGCAGCTCGGACACCTTCACCGTGTAGGCGCGGCCGTTGCTGTCGATGACGATCAGCGGCCAGATGGTGCGCGTCTCGATGAGCGCGAAGCCGAAGTCGCCCGCCTTGTAACCGATGCCCGCGGGATCGATGCCGTGGCCCTGGCGCGAGCGCACCCAGCCGTTCTTCGACACGATCACCGTCACCGGCTCGTCGGGCACCGAGATCTCGGCCGGCGCCACCGGGGCGACCGCCTCGATCAGGGTGCGGCGGTCGTCGCCGTATTTCTTCGCGTCGTCCCGGATCTCCTTCAGGATCAGCTTCGTCATCGCAGGGCGGCTGTCGAGCAGGTGCTGCAGGCCGGCGTGCTCGTCCTTGAGTTCCGCAAGCTCCTTCTCGATCTTGAAGCCCTCGAGGCGGGCGAGCTGGCGCAGGCGGATCTCGAGGATGTCCTCGGCCTGAATCTCGGTCAGGCCGAAGGCCGCGATCAGCGCCGGCTTCGGCTCGTCCGACTCGCGGATCACGCGGATCACTTCCTCGATGTGGAGGAAGGCGATCATGCGGCCTTCGAGGATGTGCAGCCGGCGATCGACCTCGTCGAGGCGGTGGCGGGTGCGGCGTTCGACGGTGACGTAGCGGAAGTCGATCCACTCCTGCAGGATCTGCACCAGGTGCTTCTGCTGCGGCCGCCCGTCGCGGCCGATCATGGTCATGTTGACCGAGGCCGAGGTCTCGAGGCTGGTGTGGGCGAGCAGCACCGCCATGAACTCGTCGCGGTTCTGGCGGCTGGACTTGGGCTCGAGCACGATGCGGATCGGCGCCTTGTCGCTCGACTCGTCGCGCACCGTGTCGAGCACGCCGAGCACCAGCTGCTTGAGGTTTTTCTGCTCCTGCGAGCCCTCTTTCTTCCCGGCGCGCGGCTGCGGATTGGTCAGCGTTTCGATCTCGGACAGCACCTGCGAGGCCGACACGCCGTGCGGCAGCTCCTCGACGATCACCCGCCACTGGGCGCGGGCGAGCTCCTCGATGCGCCAGCGCGCGCGCAGGCGCAGGCTGCCCCGGCCCGAGGCGTAGGCGTCGCGGATCGCCTCGGGCGACGAGATGAGCTGGCCGCCGCCGGGAAAGTCGGGCGCCGGCAGCATCGCGAGGATGTCGTCGAGACCCGCGTCCGGATGGCGGATCAGATGGCAGGTCGCCTCCGCGACCTCGCGCATGTTGTGCGGCGGGATCTCGGTCGCCATGCCGACCGCGATCCCCGAGGCGCCGTTGAGCAGCACGAAGGGCAGGCGCGCCGGCATCAGCTGCGGCTCCTCGAAGGCGCCGTCGTAGTTGGGGATGAAGTCGACCGTGCCGCGGTCGATCTCCGCCAGCAGCAGCTCGGCGATCGGTGTCAGGCGGCATTCGGTGTAGCGCATCGCCGCCGCCGAGTCGCCGTCGCGCGAGCCGAAGTTGCCCTGGCCGTCGACCAGCGGATAGCGCAGCGAGAAATCCTGCGCCACTCGCACCATC
>NZ_MBFM01000003.1:178466-200959 GCF_001696715.1 Thauera phenolivorans
ACGCCGTGCGGCAGCTCCTCGACGATCACCCGCCACTGGGCGCGGGCGAGCTCCTCGATGCGCCAGCGCGCGCGCAGGCGCAGGCTGCCCCGGCCCGAGGCGTAGGCGTCGCGGATCGCCTCGGGCGACGAGATGAGCTGGCCGCCGCCGGGAAAGTCGGGCGCCGGCAGCATCGCGAGGATGTCGTCGAGACCCGCGTCCGGATGGCGGATCAGATGGCAGGTCGCCTCCGCGACCTCGCGCATGTTGTGCGGCGGGATCTCGGTCGCCATGCCGACCGCGATCCCCGAGGCGCCGTTGAGCAGCACGAAGGGCAGGCGCGCCGGCATCAGCTGCGGCTCCTCGAAGGCGCCGTCGTAGTTGGGGATGAAGTCGACCGTGCCGCGGTCGATCTCCGCCAGCAGCAGCTCGGCGATCGGTGTCAGGCGGCATTCGGTGTAGCGCATCGCCGCCGCCGAGTCGCCGTCGCGCGAGCCGAAGTTGCCCTGGCCGTCGACCAGCGGATAGCGCAGCGAGAAATCCTGCGCCACTCGCACCATCGCGTCGTACACCGAGCTGTCGCCGTGCGGGTGATACTTGCCGATCACGTCGCCGACCACGCGCGCTGACTTCACGTGCTTGGCGGACGACGACAGCCGCATCTCGCTCATCGCGTAGAGAATGCGGCGCTGCACCGGCTTGAGGCCGTCCTCCACCTGGGGCAGGGCGCGCGACTTCACCACGCTCATCGCGTAGGCGAGATAGGCGCGCTCGGCGTAGCGGTCGAGGGCGAGCGTGCCGTCGTCACCCGCCTCGGCGCCCGCGTCGTCAGGCGGTGCGGGCGGGGTGGGCGGCTGGTCGGCGAAAAGGTCGAGTGAGTCAGTGGTCATGGAGCGTGCGGGAAATGCGATGGAGCGGCGACGACCGGGGTCGCGCCGCCGTGGGTTCTGTTCGTCGCTGGGGGCGGGCTCAGACGTCGGCTTCGACGCTGTCGCCGTTCTCTTCCATCCAGGCGCGCCGGCCGGAGGCCTCGCCCTTGCCCATCAGCAGGGTGAACATCTTCAGCGTGTCGTCGAGCGCGCCGCTGCGCACCTTCACCGGCAGTACGCGGCGGGTGGCCGGGTCCATCGTGGTCTCGCGCAGCTGGTCGGGGTTCATCTCGCCGAGACCCTTGAAGCGGCCGACCTCGAGCGCGTCGGGCTTGAAGCCTTCCTTCTCGGCACGGTCGCGGATCGCGGCGAGCTCGCGTTCATCGAGCGCGTAGAGCCGGCGCGCCGGGCGCTTCTTGCCTTGGGCGGGAACGTCGATGCGGTACAGCGGCGGCTGCGCCACATAGACGTGGCCGCGCTCGATCAGCTTGGGGAAGTGGCGGAAGAACAGGGTCAGCAGCAGGGTCTGGATGTGGGCACCATCGACATCGGCGTCGGACATGATCACGATCTTGCCGTAGCGCAGGCCGGAGAGATCCACCTTGCTGTCGGCGCGGTGGGCATCCACCCCGAGCGCCACCGCGATGTCGTGGATCTCGGCGTTGGCGAACAGGCGGTCGGGGTCGATCTCCCAGGCGTTCTGCACCTTGCCGCGCAGCGGCAGGATGGCCTGGGTCTCCTTGTTGCGCGCCATCTTCGCTGAGCCGCCGGCGGAGTCGCCCTCGACCAGGAAGAGTTCGTTGTCGGCGATGTCCTCGGACTCGCAGTCGGACAGCTTGCCCGGCAGCACCGCGACGCCGGAGGTCCTTCGCTTCTCGACCTTCTGCGCGCTCTTCTGCCGCGCCAGTGCCTGCTTGATCGACAGCTCGGCGATCGCCTTGCCGGCCTCGACGTGATTGTTGAGCCAGATCTCGAAGGGGTCGCGCAACTGGCTGGAGACGAGCTTGACGGCTTCGCGCGAGTTGAGCTTCTCCTTCACCTGGCCCTGGAACTGGGGGTCGAGCAGGCGTGCCGAGAGCACGAAGCTCATGCGCCCGCACACATCCTCCTGCTGAAGCTTGACGCCGCGGGGCAGCAGCGTGTGGTGCTCGATGAAGGATTTCATCGCCTCGAACACCCCGGCGCGCAGCCCTGATTCGTGGGTGCCGCCGTTGATCGTGGGGATGAGGTTCACATACGACTCGCTCGGCACCGGGGAGTCGAACCAGGCCAGGGCCCAGCTCGCGCCTTCGCCGGGGGCGAAGCTCGCATCGTCACGCCCGGCGTATTTCTCGCCGGCGAACAGCGGCGCCACCGGCTCGTGGTCGCCGGCGAGCTCCTTCAGGTAGCCGGCCAGGCCTTCCGGATAGGACCAGGTCTTGCTGAGCAGCGTGCCGCCCGGCTGCTCGACGTCGAGACGGACTTCCACGCCCGACAACAGCACCGCCTTCGAGCGAAGCAGGCGCTCGAGTTCGTTCATCGACACGCGCGGCGAGTCGAAGTACTTCGGGTCGGGCCACACCCGCACCCGGGTGCCGGTCTGGCGGCCGCAACTGCCTTCCTGGCGCAGCGGACCGACCTTCTCGCCGCCCTCGCTGAAGTCGATGCGATGGACCTTGCCGTCGCGCTTGACCTCGACCTCGATCCGGGTCGACAGCGCATTGGTCACCGACACGCCGACGCCGTGCAGACCGCCCGAGAAGGCGTAGGCGGAGTTGCCCTCGCGCTTGTCGAACTTGCCGCCGGCATGAAGCCGGGTATAGGCGAGCACCACCACGGGGACGCCTTCCTCGGCATGGAGGCCGACCGGAATGCCGCGGCCGTCGTCGGCGATCGTCACCGAGCCGTCGAGGTGGAGCGTGACCTGGATCTTCCTGGCGAAGCCGCCCAGGGCCTCGTCGGCGGCGTTGTCGATGACTTCCTGGATGATGTGCGCGGGGCTGTCGGTGCGGGTGTACATGCCCGGGCGCTCGCGCACCGGCTCCAGGCCCTTGAGGACGCGGAAGGAGGATTCGTCGTACTGCTTGGCTGACATTTCGGCTTCGTTGGTTGCGGCGAGGCGCAAGGATAGCAGAGCGGGAAGGGCAGGGCGGGCCCGCCCCGGGGGGTGGGCGGAGCGGCCCGGCGTGCGTTTCAGGCGCGCAGTTCGGCCACCAGCTTGCCGGCGTCGAGGGTCTGCGCGCGTTGCTGGATCTGCGGCAGGTACTGTGCCTGCAGGGCCTTGGCCTCCCCGAGCAGATCGCTAAAGCTGGCCTTGAGCGCGTTCGCATCGAGCTTGCGCCCACCCGCGTAGTAGCGTCGCGCGACCTGGCCGAGCGCCCAGGTACTGGCGAAGGAGAAGGCCGAGCCGGTCGCAGCGCCGCCGATCGCGCGGCCGGCCTTGCCGAGCACCTTGCCGAGCAGGCCGCCGACCAGCTTGCGCCCGAACTGCTCGACGTACTGCGAGGTCAGGCCGACGCCGACGGTGGCGAGGAAGTCGGTGATGTGGCCGCGGTCAAGCTCGTAGCCGTAGTTCTTGCCGATGCGATAGACCAGCCGCGTCTGCAGCGGGATGATCGCCATCGAGGCGAGCGATTGCGGCAGCAACTCGAGCGCGCCGTTGAGGATCGCGGCATTGAGGATCATGCGGTCGAGTTCGGCTTCATCCACCGCGGGCGCAGTGGTCCCCGGCGCAGGCACCTGGGGGGCAGCCGGTTCGAGCGGCAGCGTGGCGATCTCGTCGGCCTGGCGGGTGACGCTTTCGGCGTTCGCGATCGAAAGGCCGAGCGCGTCGCGCAGGCGGTCGAGGAAGGCTGTCTCCGCCGCATTGTGTACGCCGTCGGCGTCGCACACGCCAACGGCCATCTCGAAGGCGAGCTGGCGCAGTTCCGGGGTATCGAGCGCCGCGGCGGCCTCCTCGACGCGGACCCGTCCGAGCAGCACGTCCTGATACACCGACATCAGCTCGACGCCGCTGTCCGCGGCGATCGATTCGGTGATGCGGCGGATGTGCTCGCGTTCGCGGTCGTCCTTGTGCTGGTCGGCGAAGGCGGCCATCAGGCTGATGGCGAGGATGGCGCGGATCTGTTCAGGCTGCATCGTGGTGTCCTGTATTCGGTTGATGGATGCCGGGGCGGGGTAGAATACCGCCGACCTTTCCGCGGTGCCTGATTGACCATGCCCGCCCATTCGAGTTCTTGCCGCCCGATGACGACCGAAACCCCCGACGACAGCCACGCCGAAACGGCGACCGACCAGGCCACCGAGGCCGCGCCGCAAGCAGCCACCGAGCAGCAGCCGCGCAAGCCGCGCATCGAGCCGCGTGCGCTGCTGCAGCGCCTGCAGAAGGAGTGCGCCGCCTTCCGCGACTGCAAGCCGCTCGCGCTGAAGATCGACGCCAGCATCCTCGCGCGTTTTCCGGACTTCGACCGCAAGAGCCTGCGCACCGCGCTGCGCATCCACACCGCGTCGACGCGCTACCTGAAGGCGGTGGAACGATCCGCCGAGCGCTTCGACCTCGACGGCAATCCGGCCGGCGAAGTCACCGACGAGCAGCGCGCTCATGCGGTCACCACCCTCAAGGAGCGCTTCGCCGCGGTGGCGAAGCAGCAGCGCGATAAGCGGCAGGCGGAAGAGGCGGAACGCAAGCGCGAGGAAGCCGAGCGCAAGCGCGGCGAGAAGCTGCAGCAGCTGGTGAGCAAGTTCGGCCGCTGAGGCCGCCGCCCGCCAGCCGCGAGGGGATGCGAGGGCGACGTCACTGGCCGTCGTGGTCAGGGTCGCCGACCCGTTGCATCCAGGCCATCGCCATCCCCGCCACCACCACTGCCACCCCGCCGCCGGCATGGCCGGTGCCGAACAACAGACCCGCAAACAGCCCGAGGCCCGTCAGTACGCGTTCGATCCTGAGTTCCATCGCCGTCTCTCCCGTGAGTGATCCCGCTGTTGAAGTACTGTAAGTATATACAGTTGTTTAGCGGCATGTGAACACCTTCGGGCGGTGGATCGATTGCGCTATAATCCGCAGCCGTTGCCGGCATAGCTCAGTTGGTAGAGCAGCGCACTTGTAATGCGAAGGTCGTGGGTTCGATTCCTATTGCCGGCACCATTAAAATCAAGGGCTTGCAGCGATGCGGGCCCTTTTGCTTCGCGGTCGGGCCAGCACCGGCGGCGCAAGCGCTAGCCCGCGCCGTCGCGCGTGATCAGGCGGTCGGCCACCGGCACCAACGGCGTGTGGCGGACGCGATCCGCAGTTCGTCTCCCAGGAGCGTTCGACATGCAGACCACTTATTCATCGACACAACCCGTGCGCAGCGACATCGACGCACTGGAAGGCCCCACTGTCGTCGAGTTCGGCGCGTCCTGGTGCGGCTATTGCCAGGGCGCCCAGCCGGCAATCGCCGAGGCCTTCGCCGCCCACCCGGGCGTGCGCCATCTCAGGATCGAAGATGGCCCGGGGCGCCGGCTGGGCCGCTCGTTCCGCGTCAAGCTTTGGCCGACATTGGTGTTCCTCAGCGGCGGACAGGAGGTCGCACGGGTGGTGCGACCGGCGGGGGTGCAGGAGATCGAGCGCGCGCTCGCCGCAATCGACAGCAGCGCCTGAAGGCGCTGTTGCCGGAGGTGCTCGCCGCCGAAGCTGTCTGGCCGGCGATCTTGACCTGAAGCGGTTGAAGGAAGCGGTGGTGCCGCTCATTGCAGACGATCCGCCGGCGCCGGGAATCGATCTCTGCCGACATGCGTCAACGGCTGCTCGCCAAATTCGGGCCAGGGGCAGCGCATCGAGTCTCTTTTGCAGGCGAGGACAAAGCGGGGGCATCGTGACCACGCCTTCAGTGACGGTCACCGCCGATCGACTGCTCCGAGTGCGCCTCCCCGCGCTCAAACGCGTGCCGTCTTCCAGCGGCCTCGGCTGAACAGCCACAGCGTGAACAGGCCGACCGCGGTCTCGGAGACGAGCACGCCCCAGAACACGCCCGAGTGCGCCCAGCCCAAGGGCAGCGCCAGCACCCACGCCAGCGGGATCTGGATCAGCCAGAAGAACACCAGGTTGATCCACGTTGGCGTCATCGTGTCGCCGGCGCCATTGAAGGCCTGCACCGACACCATCCACCAGCCGGACACGAAGTAGGAATACGACGGGATGGCAAACCATTCGCCGCCGATGGCGACGACCTGCGCGTCGTCGGTGAACGGGGCGACGAGTTCGTCGTGCAGGAAGAAGAATGCGACCGACACGGCGAGCGTGAAGGCCATGTTCATCCAGCCGATGCGCCAGACTGCGGCCTCGGCGCGTTCGGGCTCGCCCGCACCGAGGTTCTGCCCGACCCGCGTGGCCGCGGCGTTGGACATGCCCAAGGCCGGCATCAGCGTGAACATCATGATGCGGATCGTGATCGTCGCCCCGGCCATCGCCTCGGTCGACACGCGGGCGAGGATGCGCATCAGGAAGATCCAGGCGATCATCGACACGATCATGTGGCCGATGCCCCCGAGCGAGGTGTGCACGATCTGCATCAGGGTCGCGCCATGCCAGCGCAGGCTGGCGCGACGGAGCCGAAGGTGTTCGCTGCCGCGCACGAGAATCCACGCCTGCATCAGCACGCCCGCACCGCGCCCGATGTTGGTCGCGATCGCCGCCCCGTCGATGCCGAGCGCCCCGGAAGATGGCGTTGATCACGAACAGCAGCAGGATCACCGCGTTGCCGCCGAGCATCCACTGGGTGTAGCGGTGGCCGTGTTCGATCGCCCAGGCATCGGCGCCCATCAGCCGTAGCAGGTCCTGCGCCCGGACGATGCCGCCCACCGCGAAGGGCAGTGAGACGATGAGCGCCACCACGATGGCCTGCACCGCTGACAGCGAAGCCTCCTCGCTCCGATGCTCGCCGACGCGCCGAGCTTCGCGACGAAGAAAATGTCGACCACCGCGAAGGTGGATTCGAGCACCAGCTGCAGCATCATCGGCACGGCGAGCAGGAACACCGCGCGCTTGAGCGGAATCCGCGTGTGGTCGGCGTCCGTGCCGCGCAGCGCGGCCTACAGGCGCGTGATTGCACTGGCGGAGCTCGCATGCGCATCCGCCACGGACGCCGTTTCGTGTGCTGCCATGCCTCCTCCAGCCGCATCAACTCGAGCCCGACGCGGTGCGGATCGACCATGGCGCTCAGCCGCGCCGGGCCGCCTGGATGGCAGCGACGTCGATCTTGCGCATCGCCATCATCGCTTCGAAGGCGCGCCTGGCCTCCTCGCCGCCCGCGGCCATCGCCTCGCTCAGCACGCGCGGGGTGATCTGCCAGGAAACGCCCCACCGGTCCTGGCACCAGCCGCACGCGTTCTCCATGCCGCCGTTGCCGACGATGGCGTTCCAGTAGCGGTCGGTCTCTTCCTGATCGTCGGTCGCGATCTGGAACGAAAAGGCCGCGGTCTGTGGGAACGCCGGGCCACCGTTGAGGCCGAGACAAGGGATGCCGGCAACCGTGAACGCCACCGTCAGGACGTCGCCGGCTTTGCCCGACGGGTAGTCAGCGGGCGCCCGATGGATGGCCGTGACCCGGCTGTCCGGGAAGATCGCGGCGTAGAAGCGGGCGGCCTCCTCGGCGTCCTTGTCGAACCAGAGGCAGATCGTGTTCTTGTGCATGATCTCGTTGTCGGCCATCGGGCACCGTTCCGGGCGGGGCGCGCTCCTCGCCCTTCGGGATCACCAGCATCATGAAACGCGTCTCAACGGCCCTCCTTGTCGGTCTCGCAGTTGATCATCCAGGGCACGCCGAAGCGGTCGGTGCACATGCCGAAGCGGGCTGCCCAGAAGGTCGGCCCCAGCGGCATCTGCACCGTGCCGTGGTCGGAGAGGGCGGCGAAGATGCGTTCCGCCTCGGCGATCGAGACGACGTTGAGTGACACCGAACAGCCCTTGATGCCCTCGTAGGGGAACGACGGCAAGGTGTCCGAGCCCATCAGCATCTGCCCATCGAGCACGAGGCACGTATGCATGATGCGGTCGACGAATTCGGCGGGAACCGGCCCGCAGCCCGGCTCGCCGTCCTCGGCCGCGGGCGCCTCGGCGAACGTGAGCATGGCCTCGAGGGTGCCGCCGAGGCACTGCTGGTAGAACCTGAAGGCGGCCTCGCACTGGCCGTCGAAGATGAGATAGGGGTCGATCCGCATGGTGCTCTCCTCAGGGTGGGGGCGCATCAGGGTTCGAGCCACAGGGCCTTGTCGCTCTGCGGGTCGAACGGGGCGGAGAAGTGCTCATGCACCACCCGCCATTCGCCGTGCTGCTTTCGGTAGCAGACGGTCATGCGCATCCAGCCGGACATCTCCTTGCCGTCCGGTCCGGTGCCGCCACAGCGGTTGAGGCCGTGGACGAAGGCGAGCTCGTCGCCCGCGGTGATCTGGAGCTCGTGGAGCTCGAAGATCATCGGGCCGGTGCACATCGTCATGCAGGCCTCCCAGTGCCTGCGATAGGCGTCGGCGCCCTTGAACTGCAGTTGCGCGATGGCATCGAAGGCGACGATGTCCGGCGCGTAATGGGCGAAGATGCGCTCGATGTCCTTGGCGCGAACCGCGCGCGCCCAGTGTTCCAGTTGGCTGCGCAGCGCGGTTTCCGTGCGTGCGAGGGTGGATGCGGTGCCCATGACGGGTCTCCTTGGGGTGGGTGAAACGGGTGTGTACCCGCTAGTCGATCGGCGGGGGGCCGGATCGACATCGGTGCGCCGGTTCAGCGGGCGGCCTCCGGCGCGACGAGCCCCAGCGCCTGCAGCGTCTGCGGATCCTCCGCGACCGGGCGCACCTCGACGCAGCCGAACTACGCCCCCGGGATGCGCGAGGCCACCTGGATCGCCTCGTTGAGGTCCCGGGCCTCGATCAGGTAGTAGCCGCCGAGTTGCTCCTTGGTCTCGATGCAGGGCCCATCGGTGATCGCAACCCGGCCGTCGCGCACCCGGACGGTGGTGGCGGCATCGGGCGGCAGCAGGGGGTTGCAGGCGAGGAAATGGCCGCTCTGCCGGATGGCATAGGTAAACGCGCGGTACTCCTCGAAGTGCGTTTCCGTATCGGCACGGGGCATCTGCTCCATCACCTTCTCGGCACAGATCAGGCACAGGTGCTTCATCGCTCTTCTCCTTCGCGGTGGTGTTCGGCCGAGGCTCGCCTGCCCATTGGTCGAACGGCGCGCCGCGAAATCGACAGCGCACCGGCGAGGTCCGCGCGCCGGGGAAGGGGCGTGGCCAGGCGCCGGAGTCGACCGCGGGCGGGGGAAAAGCCCAGCACGACGGCGACGACGGCGAACACGATCGGGCGCTCGCACTGGTGGTAGGCCTCGGCACGGATCTCATCGTCCCGCTGGGCGGCACGCTCGATCCACTTCTTGCAGCCCGCCCCTGATGGACCCCGCCACCCTCGAAGCCCTCAACCGCGCCCGTTCCCTGGAACTCTTCCACCTCTCCACCGTGATCGAGCGGCTGATGACGGATCCGGCGCGGATCGTGCAGATCCGGCTGCATCTGAATCTCGGGCAGCGGGTGCGCTTCGTGGACTGGAAAGCGCCCGGCGCCGCACTGGAGTTGCGCATCGGCACCATCGTGCGCATCAATCAGAAGACCGCCAGCGTCGACTGCGAGGACGAACGCGGCTGGCGCGTGCCCTTCGGGCGACTCAGTCAGCTCGTGGCTCTCTGACCCGATGCCTTGGCGCCACCCCCGCAAACGTCACGGCGCGCAGACCGCGAGGTTCGAGCACCTCGACTTCATGAGCAGACGCGATGACCCTGGGGTTGCCGGGCTGTGCCGCTGGGCCAGAACGATCGGACCGACTCCTCCACAGATTCTGTGGATAACCTTCTGGACGATCCGCCACACCCCACGCCGACAAGGCGATTGCGCCGATGCTGCAGAAATGTGCGCGTAACCTCACAGTCCGCCAGCATTCATGGACGTGAGCGCCGCGGACGCACGCCCCCCTGAAGCCTCGACACTGTGTT
This sequence comes from Thauera phenolivorans, assembly GCF_001696715.1. Classification (GTDB taxonomy): domain Bacteria; phylum Pseudomonadota; class Gammaproteobacteria; order Burkholderiales; family Rhodocyclaceae; genus Thauera; species Thauera phenolivorans. The sequence goes on from NZ_MBFM01000003.1 coordinate 188,304, forward strand.
GCGAGCTCGTCAGAAGGTCACGCGCCCACCGTAAAACGCGTCGCCCCACGTCCGCGTCCCGTGCGTCACGCCTCCCACGGCGTCAGAATTCCGTAACACAGCACGCCGATAATTCTGAGTTACCCAAGGTAGGCCGCAAGGCTGCGGAGCGGCGCATGGACAACGAGGAGATCGGCAAACTTCACCGGCGGATCGAGCGTGAGCTGCTCGACAGCTACGACGAGGAGCTCGAACTCGAGCTGGACGATCGCCGCCTCGACGACGTCGCCCCCTGTGAGCCCCTTCCCTGTCCGCTGCAGGAGAAGCGCCGGCGACATCGCTACTTCCAGGAGCTTCTGCGCCTGCAGGGCGAGCTGGTGAAACTGCAGGACTGGGTCGCCACCACCCGGCACAGGGTGGTGATCCTGTTCGAGGGGCGGGATGCGGCGGGTAAGGGCGGCGTGATCAAACGCATCACCCAGCGCCTGAACCCGCGGGTCTGTCGCGTCGTGGCTCTTCCGGCCCCCAACGACCGCGAGCGCACGCAGTGGTATTTCCAGCGTTATGTGACGCACCTGCCGGCAGCGGGCGAAATGGTGCTGTTCGACCGCAGCTGGTACAACCGCGCCGGCGTCGAACGGGTGATGGGCTTCTGTACCGACGACGAGTACGAGGAGTTCTTCCGCTCGGTGCCCGAGTTCGAGCGGATGCTGGTGCGCTCCGGCATCCAGCTGATCAAGTACTGGTTCTCGATCACCGACGAAGAGCAGCACTTCCGCTTCCTTTCGCGCATCCACGATTCGCTCAAGCAGTGGAAGCTCAGCCCGATGGATCTCGAGTCGCGTGCGCGCTGGGAGCGGTACACCGTAGCGAAGGAGATCATGCTCGAGCGCACCCACATCCCGGAGGCGCCGTGGTGGATCGTGAATGCGGACGACAAGAAATCCGCGCGCCTGAACTGCATCCATCATCTGCTCGAGCGGATTCCCTACACCGAGATCCAGCGCCCGCCGATCCAGCTGCCCGCGCGGGTGCGCAATCCGGAGTACACCCGCCAGCCGGTGCCGGCGGAGATGTTCGTGCCGGAATGGTTCCGCTAGCGCGCGAAGGAGCGAGAGAATCCGCCTTCGAGGTCGCCTTAGCGCGAGTTCGCAACGTGTTCTGGAGGTGAAAAAGCATGGGACAGCAGATTCGAACGACGGGCGTTTCGCATCAGTCCGCAGACCGCCCACTTGACGTGGACGCAGGGCAGACGCGTTCCTGGGACCGCGCCCGCTTCGGTGAGACGCCGCCGCCGAGCGTCGAGTCGCTCGCCTCGGACGAGGAGGCGCGGCGTCAGTGGAACGAGAACATCAACCGGCTGCGCGAGCGGGCTCAGGCCGCCGGCCGCTGAGGGGCGAGCGAGCGCTCAGCCCGAGACGACGGCAAGCCGCGGCGCGGTATCCGGCGAGGCTTCCAGGCACAGCCTGGCGAACTCGCCGCACCACGCGTGGACGGTGACGATCGGAAACCGCCACCGATGCTCCTCCCTCGGCGAGCTGTCGCCCGCAAAGCTGGGCGGGTATCGGCGTCCAGCCCGGCGGTGCGCTCGCGTGCCCGTTCGGCGTCGATCCTGCCTTCCGCGTAGAGGTCGAGCGCGATGCGTGCCGCGGCGAGCGGGGTCCGCTTGCCGCTGCGCGTCTGCAACAGGTAGAGCCGGCCGGCCTCGACGGTGAACTCGAAATCCTGCATGTCACCGAAGGCCTGCTCGAGCCGGTCGGCGGCGTCGAGCAAGGCCTCCCAGACCTGCGGGGCGACCGCCGCCAGTTCCTCATGGCCGAGCGCGTTGCGGCGCCCGCTGACGACGTCCTCGCCCTGCGCATTGAACAGGAAGTCGACCCAGGGTCGGGGCTCGCCGCTGCTCGGGTCGCGGGTGAAACCCACGCCGGCGCCCGACAGGCCGCCGGCGTTGCCGAACACCATGGCCTGCACCGTCACCGCCGTGCCCATGTCGTGTGACAGCCCGTGCAGTTGGCGGTAGGTGCGCGCCTTGTCCGATCGCCACGAGGCGAACACCGCACGGATCGCCTGCTCGAACTGCACCGGGGCGCTCTGCGGGAAGTCCTCGCCGGCCTCGCGCCGGTAGGTGTCGAGATGGCGCGCGGCGAGGTTGCGCAGATCGGCGAAATCGAGACTGCGTTCGTCCGCCTCGCCGCGTGCTGCGTCGAGATCCGCCTCGAAATGGCGGGCGTCGATGCCGGCCACGATCTCGCCGTAGGCGGCGATCAGGCGGCGGTAGGCATCCCAGGCCAGGCGCGGGTGTCCGCTGACGCGGATCAGCCCGGGCAGGGTCGCTTCGGTCAGCCCGATGTTGAGCAGCGTCTCCATCATTCCCGGCATCGACACCGGCGCGCCCGAGCGCACCGACAGCAGCAGCGGATGGCGGGGGTCGCCGAAGCGCAGCCGGCTGAGCTGCTCGAGCTGCGCGAGCGCGGCTTGCCAGTGCGTCGGGGCGAGCGCGGCCGGATCGGCGCACCAGGCGGTGCCGAGCACGAAGGCGGGCGGCACCGGCAGGCCGAGCGCGGCCATGCGCGCGAGATTCCAGGCCTTGGCGCCGAGCGTGGCCGGGCCGGCGTCGGCGGGGAGGCGGGCGCGGGCATGGATCAGGCACACCGCCGGCGTCGCCTGCGGCGCGGCCGGCGAGACGATCGAGGCGTCCGCGTTCATTCGCCCACCCCCGCGCGACTGAAGGCGAGCCGGCGCAGGCCGTAGCCGGTCGACAGCAGGGCGTCGGTGGCCGCCTCCAGCGCCTGGGCGAAGTCGGTGCTCAGGCTCAGCGTGGCCGCATCGCTCACGCGCTCGGCGAGCGCACGCCTGACTTCGCGCAGCAGCAGGTCGCACTGACGCTCGGCGTTGAGCACCCGCCAGAGCGCGGCGACGAACTCCTCGTGGTCCTCGGCGCTGCTCGCCTCGCCGAAGCCGCGCGCGATCGCGATCGCCTTCACATGGTCCTGCACGCCGCCGAGCACCGCGCCGGCGAGCGCCTGCATCGCCTGTTGCACCTCGCCCCGCCAGCCCTGGTGATGATCGGCGGCGAGCAGCGAGAGCAGGAAGGCCGCCTCCTCGAGCGCGTCGGCGACGTCGTCGGCGGTCTGCACGAGCAGCGCAAAGCCGGCCCAGCGCGGCCGGGTCTGCGCCCGCGCGCGGGCGTCCATGACCAGCTGGTCGGCGCGGCGCTCCCAGTCCTTGGCCCGCTCGGCGAAGGCGCGGGCCGCCTTGCGCTCGCGCTCGTGGCCGTGCGCGAGCGCGTCGCGGATGCCTTCGGCCAGCGCGTGGCAGTAGGCGGCATGTTCGGCGAGCAGGTCGAACTCGTCGTTGCGGCGCAGGTAGCGCGCCAGCAGCAGGCGAACGTCGTCGGCGATCAGCGCCAGGGGCTGGTGCTGCTGCATTGCGTCGGTGGCAAGGGCGAAGGCGTCGACCAGGAAGGCCTTTGCGCGTTCGTCCCCGATCACCTCGTCGAGCCGGTCGCCGAGATGGAAATAGTCCGTGCCCAAGGCCTGCATCGCGCCGAAGATCAGCTTCTCGCCGCCGGCGGCCAGCCAGCTCGTGTGACCGACCCGGCGCCCCGCCACTTCGGTCAGCACGGCGAGCGCGAGCGGCTTGGCGACGAACTTTTCGAGCCGCTTGCGGGCGCGGTTCCAGTCGATGAGAAAGACGATCCGGCTGCCGATGCCTTCGAGCACTTCCTGAAGGTGTTCCTCGTCCCGGCAGTCGAAAGTGGCGACGCCCACGTAGTAGGCCTCGCCGGCGTTGAGGCCGGCGGTGATGCGCGACTGCGGGTCGGACCACGCGGCGCCGACCGCCTCGAGCAGGGTCCGGAAGAAGGAGAAGCGGCGGCGGTGCAGGTCCGAGTAGGTCAGGCTCACCCGCTGCCCCTGGACCTGGATCACCAGCACGTGGGCGTCGTTGGTGCCGATGTCGTTCTGCAGCAGCAGGCGCTCGCCGTCGCAGGTCGCGGCGGTGTCGAGGCCGGGGTGGTCGAGCTTGAGCGCGCGGGTGGCATTGAGACCACGCATGAAGGCGGCCACGCGCGCGCGGTCGGCGGGCTCGAGCTGCCAGACATGGGCGCCGTCGATGGTCTCGCTCGAGAGCTCGGCCGCGACGTGGTTGAGGGCCTTGTGCAGGTCCATCACCAGCAGGTGAATGCTGTCTTCCCGGCCGCGCTTGCCGCTCACCAGGGCATGCAGTTCTTCGGGAGCGAGCGCATCGGGAGCCAGTCGTTCGAGCCAGGCCGTCCAGGTCGACAGGCGCGCGTCGAACCCGGCGTCGCCCTCCAGCGGACGGGCCATGGTGCGCAGGTCCTCGCGCAGCAGGGCGGTGAGGCGGGCGAACTCGGGCAGGTGCAGGATCCTGCCCTCGCGGTAGGCGCTGGCGGGCAGCTCCGCGAGCCACGGCGCGCTGAGGCCCGCGGCGGCGAATTCGCGAGAGAGCTCGAGCGGCGGCACGTCGCCCTTGTCGGCGCGAGCATCGGCCGCCTGCAGCACGCTCAGGTAGAGCTTGAGCCGGTCGTTGGCGGCGAGCGCGGCCTTCACGCGGGCGGGCTTGAGCAGCTCATCCTGGCCCAGCGTCGCAACCGCCTCGATCTTCTCCATGGCTGACCACCTTCGGTAATTTTTCAGATTTTCGCGCCCCAATGTGACAGACACGTCACGGGCGCACGGCAGGTCGTATTTCTGTCATTCGCCTGCAATGCGGGGCTGTCATCTGCGCGCCATGGATGCGTCACGGCGGACGCTTACTCTCCTTACAGGCGTCCGGCATTCCCTGACGATCGGCCCGGGAGCAGCGCGGGCGCAGCGACCAGGGAGAACGAAAATGGATATGCACGTGCATGGCGCGGCGTCCGCCTCGCCGACCCGCGGCGGCGGCATCGCGGCGCGTGTGCCCGACACACGGGCGCTGTACCGGGACTTCACCCACTTTCACGATGGCGTCGTGGCCGCGGTCGACCCGTTCGGGGTGACGGCGCCGATCCTTCACGCCCAGCTCGCCTGGCTGCTGCACCCGCAGGCGCTTGCCGAGCGTCTCGTCAGGCTCTCGTCCGATCTCGTGCAGCTGCAGTGGCACACCCTGCGCCGGGGCGCGGGATTGCCGAGCCCCGATCCGGTGCAGCCGCATGCGGACGACCCGCGCTTTGCCGATCCGGTGTGGACCGAGTTGGCCAATTGGGATCTGGTGAAGGAGTGGTACCTCGCCTTCACCCATCACCTGCAGGACATGCTGTTCGAGACCCCCGGGCTGTCCGGCAAGGAGCGTCGGCGGGCGGCCTTCTGGTGGCGCAAGTGGCTCAACGCGGTAGCGCCGACGAACTGCCTGTGGTCGAACCCGATCGCCCTGCGCAAGCTCGCCGAGAGCGGCGGCACGAGCCTGTGGCACGGCCTGCACAACATGCTCGACGACCTCGAGGCGGGCAAGATTCGCATGACCCGCGCGGACGACTTCAAGGTCGGGGAGAACCTCGCCACCACGCCCGGCGCGGTGGTGTCTCGCAATCGCCTGCTCGAGATCATCCACTACGCCCCAACCCGGCCCCAGGTCCATGCTGAGCCGGTGGTGATCGTCACGCCCTGGATCAACAAGTTCTACATCCTCGACCTGAACCCGAAGAAGAGCCTGGTGCGCTTCCTCCTCGACCAGGGGCTGGACGTCTTCATCACCAGCTGGAAGAACCCGGACGCATCGATGAGCGAGGTCCGCTTCGACGACTACCTCCTCGAGGGCATCGACGCCATCGTGCAGTTCGCACGCCAATTCACCGGCGCCGAGCGGGTGCATGCGGTCGGCTACTGCATCGGTGGCACGGCGCTGGCGATGTACATGGCCTGGGCCAATCGCCGCTTCGGCGAGGAGGCGATGCCGGTCGCCGACTGGACCCTGTTCACCACCCTGGTGGATTTCCGCAAGCCCGGCGACATCGAGGTCTTCATCGACGAGGACAGCGTCGCCCACCTGTGCGCGCGGATGGCGCGCGACGGCTACCTCGACGGCGCTGCCATGGCGGCCTCCTTCCGCCTGTTGCGCTCGAACAGCCTGATCTGGCACTACGTGGTCCATGGCTGGCTGTACGGCGAGGCGCCCGCGCCCTTCGACGTGCTGTACTGGAACATGGACACCACCCGCATGCCGCGTGCGATGCACGCGTGGTACCTGCGCGCCCTGTATCTGGACAACCGCCTGATCGAGCCGGACGAACTGACGATCGCCGGCGAGCCCCTGGACCTGGGCTGCATCCATCAGCCGCTCTACGCGGTCGCCGCCGAGGACGACCACATCGCGCCGTGGGCGCAGGCGTTCCGCACCACCCACTACGTGTGCGGCGACAAGCGCTTCGTGCTGTCCAGTTCGGGTCACATTCTCGGCATCGTCAACCCGCCGGTGACGCCGCCCAAGCGCGCCTACTGGGCGGCGACGGTACACCGCACCGACAAGCCCGCCGAGTGGCGCGCGCGCACCGCGCGTCAGGCGGGGAGCTGGTGGAACGACTGGATGGCGTGGCTCAAGCCCCGCTGCGGCGAGCTCGTGCCGGCACGTCCAGCGGCGGGCGGGGACCATCCCGCACTTGCGCCCGCGCCCGGCACCTATGTGCTCGAAGCCTGAGCCTGCTTGAGGCGGTCAGCGATGTGATGTTCAATCACTCAATCACCATTGCGAACCGTCATTGAGGAGCGCGGGCATGGATCCGGACATGACAGGGGACACCGCCAAGGACCGCCCGCAGCCGGTGCGGGCCGAAGCCTCGCCGCTCCATGCGGCGTAGCCGGTGGAGGAGGCTTTTGTTGCGCTGGCCCAGGCCTGCGTCCGGCAGTGGCAGGGCAACGTCACCGGCGCAGCCCACGCGGACGCGGAGCAGGCGGTGGAATTCATTCATCAGATCCGGGTGGCGCTGAGGCGGCTGCGCTCGGCCCTCAAGGCGTTCGCGCCGGTGCTGCCCGCCCCCTTCCCCGAGACCTGGCAGCAGCGCCTGCGCGACAACGCGGACCGCTTCGGTCCGGCCCGGGATCTCGACGTATTCCGCACCGAGCTGCTCATGCTGCCGGCGGCGGAGCAGGGCGAAGGCCTCGCCCTGGCCGCATTCGCCCGTGAACGGCTGGCGCGCGCGACGGCGGGCACGCAAGCGCTTCGAGGCGGCCTCCAGCCTCGAGCCGGCGCAGTTGCATCGGCTGCGCATCGGCATGAAGGAGCTGCGCTACACGCTCGAGTTCTTTGCACCCCTATTCGGCCACAAGGCGGTCAAAGACTCTCTCGAGCGGATCACCCGGGCGCAGACCACGCTCGGGTTCCTGCAGGACGTGGCGGTGGCGCGCAGCCGGCTCGAGGCCTGGACGCGCGAGACCCCGTCACTGGCGCTCGCCGCCGGCTACGTACTCGGCTGGCATGGGCCGGGGTACGCGCGGCTTCGCAGTCGGGTGCTGGATGACACGCGCCCCGCTCTGTGGGGCGGCACACCCCGGAAGCACGGCTGAAGCGGGCGGACCGGCGCGTTCATCCGAGCGGATTCGATCCGCTCGCCATGCGACGTCGTGCCCTGGAAGCCGCAACAAAAAATTCATCTGCAGACGCCTTGCAGGGGACTTTGGGCAGGTAAATAATAAGTTATTACCTTATCGGCTCTTCATCCGCCCGCTCCTGCTCTTGATGTCCTTCCGAATGGCTGTCCAAGGGGCTCGAAGCGACTTCGAGGTCGGCCCATGGACATGTCAATGCGAGGAGGGCGGCCGGCAGGTCGCGGGCTCATCACGTTCCAGGAGGAAAGCACGCCATGACCGTCGCCATTGAATCTGGTTCCACCACGCCTGCCGCGACCACACTCGGCACCGACGCAAAGACGTCCGTCGAAACGCCTGCGTCTGCACCTGCATCCGCGTCACTCGAAAAACCCGCTGCCGCCGCGAAGACAGCTGCAGTGACCGGCAAGAAGTCCGCCAAGGCCGAGGCGCGCGCCGAGAAAAAGCCGAGACCCGAGAAGAGCGTGAAGGAAGCCTTCCGCCTGGCGACGAGCGAGCGCAAGCGGATCAAGGTCATGCGGGACGACGTCAAGGCGGCCGGGCGCAGGCCGACCGAGTCCGAACTGATCCGTGCCGCGATCGTACGGCTCGGGTCGCACAGCAGCAGCGAGATCCTGGCGATGGTCAACGCACTGCCGCCGCTCGAGAAGCGAAAGGGCGGCAAGAAGCGCTGAACACGGCGCTGACATTCGACACCGCAGGCCATTGCCCCGGTCCTGTCCGGCCGGGCCACCCGAGGAGGTGAAATGAAGCTCAACGATCCCGCGCAACTTGCCGCCAGGATGGTCGAGGTCGATGCCGACCTCGACCTGGCGGGGATGCCATCCTATTCGCACATGTGGGCAACGAACGCGCAGCTGCGCGCCGACCTCGCGCGCGCCGAGGCGCGCCTGCAGATGATGACCCTGGCCTTGTCGAAGGCGAAGAGCCACCTCCTGCACGTTGAACTCATCGCACGCTCGGCGACGAGCGTCGAGCAGGTCGGGCGTCAGCTCGTCCAACTCCGCCAGGATCGTGACCTGCTCGAGGCGGAGTGGCGTGCCCGGCCCGAGAAGACGCCCCCGGGCGACGCACCGGACGCCTGAGCTGGCCCGGCACGGCGCCCGGTTAAGACCGCCGCCGGATCAGTTCGCGTCGTCAGCGGCGCTCTTCGCGATGGCACCGCGGCGCGCCGGCTTGGTCTGCGCCTGCGCCTCGCCCTCTGCGACGTCGCGCGAGACGCCTTCGGCCACTTCGCCGGCCTGGCGGCCGAGGCGGTCGGACACGTCCTTGGTGAGGCCGATCGCCGAGCGCATCGCCGCGAACATGGCTTCCGAACCCGCGGGCGCGGTCTTGCCGGCATCGCTCAGAAGCCGCTCCAGGGCGAGGTGTATCTCGGTCAGCCAGGTCTTGCCGATGCCAAGGCACTCGCGCTGCCCTTCGGCGAGGATCTCACTGACCTGGCGCGCGTAGTCGACCGCCCGCTCCATCTCCGGTTTCACCGCTTCCGGTAGCGCAGCGATCGCGTTGGGCGCAGGCTTTTCTCCGAGTTTTTCCTCGGCGCGGGCGAGGTTCTCTTCAGCGAAGCGGCGGGCGAAGTCGAGGTTGAGGGCGAGGAGTCGTTCGGCGCGGACGATCGTTTCGGTGCCGAAGGCGTGAAAGGCATCGATGTTGGCCTTGTGGGCCGCCGCCAGGTCACGACGGGAAGCTTCGGATTTCATTGCCGGTGTCTCCATTGCTTGCTTCCAGGGACGTCCGCCCGCGCGCGGCGTGCGGACCCATATTGCGGTGACGCAATATGGGGCCAAGCATGAACGATCACTGTCTCAGGGGAATGAAGCCTGTGTTGCAGGATTTGTGACAGCCGGCGGCCCGGACGGCGCTGGATCCGTTTCCCGCAATCCGTCCTCGGCCCCGCCGTCGCTCGGCGCGTCCCGATCCCACCAGGGCGCCTCGCGCGCGAAGAGGGCGAAAAGATCTGCATCGATTTCCCGCCGAGCCGCCATCTCGCGCATCAGCGAGAGCGCCTCGGCCACGGAATTGGCGTCCTTGTACGGGCGATCGGTCGCGGTGAGCGCCTCGAAGATATCTGCGATCGCGATCACGCGCGCGGCCCCGCTCATCTGCTCGCCACGCAGGCCGCGCGGATAGCCGCGGCCGTCCATCGTCTCGTGATGCGCGCAGGCCATCTCGGGAACCGTGGCGAGATCGCGCGGGAAGGGCAGGCGCGAGAGCATGACCATCGTCTCGACGATGTGCTCGCGGATCTTGAAGCGCTCCTCCCGGGTCAGCGTGCCGCGCCGGATGCTCAGGTTGTACAGCTCCCCATGGTTGTAGAGCCGCGCGGGCGCGCGCATGGTGAACCCCCAGGGATTGCCTTCGGCATACAGCGCACAGTCGGGGCGCGGCACCACATGGTGCGCGCAGTCCTGCAGCAAGGACGCCTCTGCCGGGAGCGACGGCAGCGGCTCGTCGGCCCGGCGCGCGAGTTCCGCCCGCGACAGGCCGAGGCGGTCGTCGATGGTGCGCGACCAGCGACGCTGCGCAATCCGTTCGAGCCGGGCGATCGATGCGGGCGGCAGGTCTTCGCCGCCGCGATTGCATTGCGCGACGAAGGCGAACTCCCCGTCGAGCGTGTGCCACGCGCGGTCGCGCTCGCGGCGCAGCGCGGTCTCCTCGCCGCCTGCCGCAAGTCCCCGCCAGTAGGCGATCTCCGCATCGCGCTTGAGGACCTCGAAGCGGGTGCGGATCTCGTGGATACGGTTGTAGAGGGTCTCGAGCTTGGTGGCCTTGTCGACCACGTACTCGGGCGTGGTGAGCTTGCCGCAGTCGTGAAGCCAGCTCGCGATCTCGAGCGCCTCCCAGTCCGAGGGGCTCAGCCGGAAGTCGTGCAGCGCCGGGGCCTGCGACGCGCTCGCCGCCCGCGCCAGGCGCAGGGCGATCACGGGTACTCGCCGGCAGTGCCCGCCGGTGTAGGGCGACTTGGCATCGATCGCTTCGGCGACCATCCGGATCACGCCATGCAACAGCGCCCGACGGCCGGCGAGCAGGCGCTGGTTCTCGAGGGCGACCGCGGCCGAGCCGGCGAGCGCCACGAGAAAGCCGGTGACTTCGGCGGGCGCGGCAGTCAGGGGCGAGCCCTGCGCGGCGGCGAGGGCAAGCGCGCCGAGGGCTTCGCCTTCCGGCGTGCGCAGGGGCACGCAGACGGCTTTCTGCAGTCCCTCGGGGCCGTCGCGACGGAAGCTGAACGGGCCTTCGGCCTCGCGCGCCACTTGCGTCCACGGTTCGGACAGCAGCCCCGCGGGATCGCGAGTGAGGCTGCCGTCCGACGCTGCCACTTCACCCGCCGTCGTGTCGCCACCGCGGCCCGGCCCTTCGTCCCACACGTGCACCGCGCTGACCGACGCGCCCGAAACTTCGCGCGCGCCAAGCGCGACCTGCTCGAGCACGGCTTCGAGTTCGCGCGCCGAGCCGAGCCGGTGTCCCATCTCCAGGAAGCGCGCGATGGCGCCGCTCATCAGCGCCATCGCATCGGCGAGCTGGTCGACCTCGAGAATGACCGAGCCGGTTTGCGAACGGGCATCGAACCGCAGCGCCGAGACGGCATAGGCCTGATCGGCGAGCCGGTGAAGCGGGATCGTCAGGAGCCGGGAAAGCCCCCAGGCGAGGGGGAAGCTCAGCAAGACGGCGGCTACGGTGAACACGATCGAGCGCTCGCGCTGTCGGTAGGCTTCGGCAAAGAGCTCGTCGTCCGGCGTGGCGACGGCGAGGATCCAGTCCTCACTGCCGAAGCCGGGCATCGGCGCCATCGACACGTGCCATGGACGTTCGTCGGCCACGGCAAGCTGCCTGCTGAGCACCGCCACCTCGCGATAGTCCGCCAGCGCCGCGAGGATGACGCCGTCGCCCTCGCTGGCGGCCGCGGCGGAGCTGGCCAGCACCGAGCGGTCGCGCGCGAGCAGGCGGGCCTCGGTGGAGGCGGTGCGCGCGCGCGTCCTCAACAGGGCAGACATCGCGCTCAGGTCAACATTGACCGCGAACACCGTGGCGCCATTGCGCTGCGCGAAGCTCGGGCCGTGTCCGGGGGCGTGGGCGAAAGGTCGCGGCGGCGTCACCACCAACCCGTTGGTCGATGCCGCCAGGCGGTACCAGTCGCTGAGGCGCGGCTCCGGGGGGGCGATCTTGGGCACGCGCATGCCGAGATGGCGCAGTCCGGCGTCGAACGCATGCTCGTGCGCCTGGTGGGGTGTGCACTCGCGCGGGGGCACGTCGAGCACGATCCAGCGCGCCTTCGCGTCGGCTTCCGGCGGGCGTGCGCCGGGGTGCGGCCGGCGCACGAGGAAGAGGTCGCCGTTGCCATAGCCGACCATCACCGATTCGATCAGCGGGGCCGCGCCGAGCAGGCCGGTGATCTCCGGCAGGTGCTGCAGTCGCTCGGCTGCGTTGCGCGCGTCGGCGAGCGGGGAGGCCGACAGCAGCATGAAGAGGCGCCGTACCGAGTCGTTGGCGCCGAGCAGGACCTCGCGTGTGTCGTCCGCCAGGTTCTGGAACAACGCATGGTTCGCGCCATCGAGCAGGCGGCGCGTTTCGTTGAAGTGGTAGAGCGAGATCGTCGCGCCGACGCCGAGGATCAGCAGCGAGAACAGGACGGCGACAGGAATGTGCAGTGGCAACCGCCACTTTCGCGTGGCCAAGGGGCGCCCCCGGTGACTTGGATTCCAAGTCTGCGCCGGCGACGTGATGATTCGTTGGCAGAGCGCCCTCTGTCACAGCGGCGCAATAAGGGACGGCTATAAGCTGTTCGTTCTGATTTTATTAATCCCGCTTCCACAGCGCTTCCTTTCTCGCGACGCTTCGCTTCCGACGATGGCAAACGAACGCTTGAAATCATCATCGCACCGGGCCGGCGCCTGGGCGATCATTCACTGCACCACCACCGACAAGTTCCTGCTCGGCAAGCGCTCGAGCGCGGTCAATAACGGGGGCGCCTGGAACTTCTTCGGCGGTCGCATCGATCGCGGCGAGGGACCGTGCCGGGCCCTGCTACGCGAGCTCGCCGAGGAGGCCGGGCTGCGGGTCAAGGCCAAGCATCTCAGCAAGCTGCGCCGGGTGCCGGCGGGCGGGCACAAGCGTGCGACCGGTCGCGAGCTGCAC
>NZ_MBFM01000003.1:200969-206164 GCF_001696715.1 Thauera phenolivorans
TCGCCGTTGCCATAGCCGACCATCACCGATTCGATCAGCGGGGCCGCGCCGAGCAGGCCGGTGATCTCCGGCAGGTGCTGCAGTCGCTCGGCTGCGTTGCGCGCGTCGGCGAGCGGGGAGGCCGACAGCAGCATGAAGAGGCGCCGTACCGAGTCGTTGGCGCCGAGCAGGACCTCGCGTGTGTCGTCCGCCAGGTTCTGGAACAACGCATGGTTCGCGCCATCGAGCAGGCGGCGCGTTTCGTTGAAGTGGTAGAGCGAGATCGTCGCGCCGACGCCGAGGATCAGCAGCGAGAACAGGACGGCGACAGGAATGTGCAGTGGCAACCGCCACTTTCGCGTGGCCAAGGGGCGCCCCCGGTGACTTGGATTCCAAGTCTGCGCCGGCGACGTGATGATTCGTTGGCAGAGCGCCCTCTGTCACAGCGGCGCAATAAGGGACGGCTATAAGCTGTTCGTTCTGATTTTATTAATCCCGCTTCCACAGCGCTTCCTTTCTCGCGACGCTTCGCTTCCGACGATGGCAAACGAACGCTTGAAATCATCATCGCACCGGGCCGGCGCCTGGGCGATCATTCACTGCACCACCACCGACAAGTTCCTGCTCGGCAAGCGCTCGAGCGCGGTCAATAACGGGGGCGCCTGGAACTTCTTCGGCGGTCGCATCGATCGCGGCGAGGGACCGTGCCGGGCCCTGCTACGCGAGCTCGCCGAGGAGGCCGGGCTGCGGGTCAAGGCCAAGCATCTCAGCAAGCTGCGCCGGGTGCCGGCGGGCGGGCACAAGCGTGCGACCGGTCGCGAGCTGCACTATTACGTGCTCAGCGTCGAGCACGAACTCGCCCCCCGGCTCAATCGCGAACACTCGAGCTTTGGCTGGTTCAAGCGCAACCGCCTGCCGGCAAGATTCAACCTGCCGACCACGGTGGCGATCGAGCAGGGCCTGCTCAACAGGATCAGGGCCTGAGCCCGCCGCTGCGTGCGCCGCAACTCGACCGATTGACCCCGCTCGGGCGCGCGCTCGGCGAGGCCCTGGGAAGGCCGGTCGGGGCGCAGTGGACGGTTCGTCACGCTTTCCCGATGTCCGCGCGCGATTTATGTGCGTCAAGTTGTGCAATTTGGGCGATCACGACCTGGTTGATGTCGTTTGGCTTGCAGCGCCGCGTAGGGCGTAGCACGAAGCGGCGCTGCAAGCCGGTGGCCGGCTCATGCCGCCAGCAGTAGCGCCTCCTTCTTCTGCTCGCCGAGCAGCATCATGTTCAGGTAACGGTTGTCCTCGAGCCAGCTCTCATGCGTCTCGACGCACAATGCGCGAATCAGGCGCAGGCGCGATTCGATATTGGGGAAGATGCGCACGACATGGGTGCGTCGTTTGATCTCCTCGTTGAGCCGTTCGAGCATGTTGGTGCTCTTCATGTGCTTGTGATGTTGGCGCGGCAGGCGGTAGAAGGTCAGCGTCTCGCCGATGTTCGACTCGGCCCAGTCGACAAGCTTTGAATACTTCGTCGTCGGCCTTGCGCGGCAGATAATCGAGCGCATTGCGCAGAAAGTGGACGTAGCAGCGCTGCCACACCGCCTCGCTGAGCACTTCGGAGATCGCCTTGTTGAGCCCCGCGTGGTCGTCCGAGACGACGAACTCCACGCCAGACAGCCCGCGCTGCTTGAGCCGCAGCAGGAAGTCCATCCAGCTGCTCTGACTTTCGCGGTTGGCTAGCTCGACCGCGAGTACCTGACGATGTCCCTCCCAGTTGATGACGATGGCGATGAGCACCGCTTGGGCGCGAATCACCCCGTCTTCGCGGATCTTCTCGTGGCGGGCATCCACGATCAGATAGGGGCAGGCCCCTCCTCCAGCTGTCGTGCGGCAAAGCGCGCCAGCGCCTCGTCCGGGCCCTTGTTGATGGCCGAGATCGCCGAGGCCGAGAAGCTGTGCCCGCGCAGCTCCTCCGTGATCGCTCAATGTCCTTGTCGCGAACCGCGTTCGCCCACTCTTCCAGCTGGCTGCGCAGCGCGGTCTCGGTGCGTGCGAGGATGGATGCGGTGTCCATGACGGGTCCCATTGGTGTGGGTGAAACGGGTGTGTACCCGCTAGTCGATCGGTGGCTGGCCAGATCGACATCGGCTTGCGGTTCATCGGAATGCGGATCCGCGTATGCTCGAATCGAGCCTCATTGCGGCGCCCGAGCCGGCTCACCCTCACGGGAAACGATCTGCGACACTGCTCGCTTCAAGGCGGGTAGTCGTATGACCCGGGAACTGACGATATCGACGAACGAGGTCCTGCATGAATCACGTGGCGGCACTTTTGATCAGTGCCTGTATCTCTCTTTCGAGTCCTGCGGCCATGGCCGCGACACCTCAGACGGGAAATCGCGCTTCGATGCTTTCCCTGATTCTCGTTGCGGGCGTGATGATCGTGGGCGTAAAGCTTGCTATCGCTTACGCGCGAAGAAAAATGGAGGACGATTTCAAATCAGCTCCAGGAAAGCCTGATTCCGAGGCACAAAAAAATGACTCGAAAACGAACGCGTGATATGGGTATTGGTTTTCAGTGAACAGCGTCCTTCGGGGACAGGGTGGCGCTCTGCGCCATGCTGTTGGCGCGCGTCCGTCACGCCCGTCACCTGGGCGCGCCGATACCTCCCGTGCAGGTGTTGAATCTCCCATTTTTACCTTGAGGGGTGGCGTTGAACCTCCTATCCTTCATTGATGCCGCGCTAACCTGTCAGAGGTAGTTCCGTCCTGACGACTGGAGAACTCTCATGGCTGTAGGTGTCTGGATCAGTCTTCTCGCTTACTTTGCGCTCATGATCGCCATCGGCTTTTATGCGATGCGCAAATCGACGGCTTCGTCTGAAGATTACATGCTGGCTGGCCGAGGCCTCAGTCCACAGGTGGCGGCACTGTCGGCCGGTGCTTCGGACATGAGTGGTTGGTTGCTGCTGGGTTTGCCCGGGGCGCTGTTCGTATCCGGTCTGGGTTCGGCGTGGATCGGTATCGGTCTGCTCGTGGGTGCGTTCTTCAACTGGACGCTGGTCGCACCACGCCTTCGCGAACAGACGGTGCACTATGGCAATGCGATTACCATTCCAGAATTCCTGGCAAATCGGTTCCCGACCCGGGCAATGTCGATCAGGCCGATATCGGCGATCGTCATCGTTGTCTTTTTCGTGGTTTACACGGCGTCAGGCCTGGTCGCCGGCGGCAAGCTGTTCGAAACCGCGTTTTCCGGAATTTTCAACTTCGGCGGCTTGAGCGATTACGCCGTGGGTATCGTGATCACCCTGGGCGTGGTGCTGGCGTACACGGTCGTCGGTGGCTTCCTGGCCGTGAGCATGACGGACTTCGTACAGGGCTGCATCATGATGCTGGCACTGATCATCATGCCGGCGGTCGTGCTCTTTGGGGAAGGTGGCGGCGGTTTTTCCCAGGCCTCACAGACCCTGAATTCAGTCGATCCCACCCTGCTATCCTGGACGGAGGGGTTGACCTTCATCGGCTGGCTGTCTGCAGTTACCTGGGGGCTGGGTTATTTCGGGCAGCCGCACATCATCGTGCGCTTCATGGCCATCCGCGCGCTGAAGGATGTTCCCATTGCCCGTAACATCGGCATGAGTTGGATGCTCATCTCGCTGATTGGGGCGATCTCTCTGGGTATATTCGGTCGGGCTTACGCGATCCGTAATGGAATGGATGTCCAGGACCCCGAGACGATCTTCATCATTCTGGCGGAACTGCTGTTTCATCCGCTGATCACCGGTTTCCTCTACGCTGCACTGCTCGCTGCGATCATGAGCACCATTTCCAGCCAGCTTCTGGTGTCGTCGTCATCACTGACTGAGGACTTCTATCGGCTGTTCCTGCGCAAGCAGGCGACGGACAAGGAGCGCGTGGGCGTAGGCCGGATTTGTGTCGTACTGGTTGGTCTGGTTGCGGCCGTCATAGCGTCCGACCCGAACTCTCAGGTTCTGGCGCTGGTCAGTAACGCCTGGGCAGGCTTCGGTGCGGCGTTCGGCCCGCTGATCATCCTGTCGCTGATGTGGTCGCGCACGAACGGCACTGGCGCCATCGCGGGCATGCTTGTGGGTGCCGCCACCGTCATGATCTGGATTTCACTCGGCTGGAGCCGAGAGTTCATGGGTGGTCCCGGTGTGTACGAGATCATTCCCGGATTCATCGCTTCGTTCATTGCCATCCTGGTGGTGAGCAGCCTTACTGCAGATGCCGGGGAATATCAGCACATCAATCGCTGAAAAGAGAGCCCAAAACGCAGCTGTCTACGCGGCCCCTGTCAGGAGAGGTTGAGCATGAACGAGGCGAACCTTCATCCGCAGCGTGAAATAAGTGAGTCGCGCGCGCGCATCCGCGGCAGCTACGCCGCCGACGAGGCCGCGGTGCTGCACGGGCTCGTCGCACGTATCAAGCTGTCCGAGGACGATCGCCGGAAGGTGGCTGCCGTCGGCACCAGATACGTGGAGCGCGTGCGCAAGGAAACATCGCCTTCGATGATGGAGGCGTTCCTGGCCGAATACGGACTCTCCACCGCCGAGGGCGTCGGCCTCATGTGCCTGGCAGAGGCGCTGCTGCGTGTTCCCGATGCGGAAACCATCGACGACCTCATCCACGACAAGATCGAACCGTCCGACTGGGGCGCACACCTCGGCAAGTCCTCATCGTCGATGGTCAACGCCTCGACCTGGGCACTGATGCTGACCGGCAAGGTTCTGGACGACGATCCCAAGGGGCCGGTGCGGGCGCTGCGAGGCCTGGTGCGCCGTATGGGCGAGCCCCTGGTTCGCACCGCGGTCGGTCAGTCGATGAAGATCCTCGGACGCCAGTTCGTGCTCGGTGAGACCATCGAGGAGGGTATGAAGAATGCCCGCGAGCTCGAGAACCAGGGTTACACGTATTCCTATGACATGCTTGGCGAGGCGGCGCGTACCGATGCAGATGCCGTTCGCTATCACGCGGCCTACGCCAGGGCGATCACCGCGATCGCCAAGCAGGCCAAGGGTGACGTGCGATCCAGTCCCGGCATCTCGGTGAAGCTTTCGGCGCTGCATCCGCGCTATGAATACACCCACCGCGACGCGGTGATCGCGGAACTCGTGCCACGCGCGCTCGAACTGGCGAAGCAGGCGGCCAAGGCCAATATCGGCTTCAACATCGACGCCGAGGAGCAGGACCGGCTGGATCTGT
>NZ_MBFM01000003.1:206174-245760 GCF_001696715.1 Thauera phenolivorans
CGTGTTCCCGATGCGGAAACCATCGACGACCTCATCCACGACAAGATCGAACCGTCCGACTGGGGCGCACACCTCGGCAAGTCCTCATCGTCGATGGTCAACGCCTCGACCTGGGCACTGATGCTGACCGGCAAGGTTCTGGACGACGATCCCAAGGGGCCGGTGCGGGCGCTGCGAGGCCTGGTGCGCCGTATGGGCGAGCCCCTGGTTCGCACCGCGGTCGGTCAGTCGATGAAGATCCTCGGACGCCAGTTCGTGCTCGGTGAGACCATCGAGGAGGGTATGAAGAATGCCCGCGAGCTCGAGAACCAGGGTTACACGTATTCCTATGACATGCTTGGCGAGGCGGCGCGTACCGATGCAGATGCCGTTCGCTATCACGCGGCCTACGCCAGGGCGATCACCGCGATCGCCAAGCAGGCCAAGGGTGACGTGCGATCCAGTCCCGGCATCTCGGTGAAGCTTTCGGCGCTGCATCCGCGCTATGAATACACCCACCGCGACGCGGTGATCGCGGAACTCGTGCCACGCGCGCTCGAACTGGCGAAGCAGGCGGCCAAGGCCAATATCGGCTTCAACATCGACGCCGAGGAGCAGGACCGGCTGGATCTGTCACTCGATGTGATCGAGGCGCTGCTGTCCGACCCCGGACTCGCCGGCTGGGACGGCTTCGGGATCGTGGTGCAGGCCTACGGGCGCCGTGCCGCACCGGTCATCGAGGCGCTCTACGACCTTGCCGAGCGGCTCGACCGCAAGATCATGGTGCGGCTGGTGAAAGGCGCCTACTGGGACTCCGAGATCAAGCTGGCGCAGGAACTGGGCGTAGAGACCTTCCCGGTCTTCACCCGCAAGGTCAGCACAGATGTCAGCTACATGGCCTGCGCGCGCATGCTGCTCGATCGGCGTGACCGCATCTATCCGCAGTTCGCGACCCACAATGCCCATACCTGCGCCGCCGTGGTGGCCATGGCAGGTAATGACAAGGACAGCTTCGAGTTCCAGCGCCTGCACGGCATGGGCGAATCGCTGCATCAGATCGTCAAGCAGTCGGAGGGGACGCATTGCCGGATCTACGCGCCGGTCGGCGCCCACCGGGACCTGCTGGCCTATCTGGTACGCCGTCTGCTGGAGAACGGGGCGAACTCCTCATTCGTCAATCAGGTGGTGGATACCTCGATTCCCGCAAGCGAGATCGCGCGCGACCCGGTGACCGATTTGCAGCGCCTGGGCCACGCCATCCCCAGCCCGTCGATCCGCCCGCCCGGCCAGCTGTTCGCGCCCGATCGCAAGAACTCCCGCGGCTACCGGCTCAACGAACCCGCCTCGATCCTGCCACTGTTGAAGGGGCGCGAGGCGTTCGCCAGCACGACCTGGACCGCCGGACCCATGCTGGCGGGCAGCCCGGCACCCCGCGGGCCGGCGCGCGACGTCGTGTCTCCGGCCGACGGTTCGCGTGTGGTCGGCAAGGTGCATGAGGCGACGCCGGAAGAGGTGGCGGCCGCCCTCGACGCCGCCGAGGAAGGCTTCCGCGACTGGTCGGCGCGGCCGGCGGCGGAACGGGCCGAGGTGCTGCGCCGCACCGCCGATCTCTACGAGGAAAACGTTGCCGAGCTGATCGCGATCACCACGCGTGAGGCCGGCAAGATGCTGTCCGATGCCATTGCCGAGGTGCGCGAGGCGGTGGACTTCCTGCGCTACTACGCCAACGAGGGCGAGCGACTGGAAACGGAAGAGCCCGGCCGTGCCCGCGGCATCTTCGTCTGCATCAGCCCTTGGAATTTTCCCCTGGCCATCACCACGGGCCAGATCGCCGCGGCGCTGGTGGCCGGCAACGCGGTGCTCGCCAAGCCCGCCGAACAGACGCCGCTGATCGCCGCCCGTGCCGTCGAGCTGATGCGCGAGGCAGGTCTGCCGGCGGCGGCACTCCAGCTGCTGCCCGGCGACGGGCCGACGGTCGGCGGGCCGCTGACCAGCGATCCGCGGATCGCGGGCGTCTGCTTCACCGGCTCGACCCCGGTGGCGCAGATCATCCACAAGGCCCTGGCGCAGAACGCGGGGCCGGATGCAGTGCTGATCGCCGAGACCGGCGGGCTGAACTCCATGATCGTGGACTCCACGGCGCTGACCGAGCAGGCGGTGCGCGACATCCTGATCTCGTCCTTCCAGTCGGCCGGCCAGCGGTGTTCGGCGCTGAGGATGCTGTATGTCCAGGAAGAGGCGCGCGACCGGCTGCTCGACATACTCTACGGCGCCATGGAGGCGCTCACCATCGGCGATCCCTGGAAGACCGACACCGACGTGTCGCCGGTGATCGACACCGACGCCCAGAACGAAATCAGTGCCTATGTGGCGGCCCAGGAAAAGTCCGGCAAGGTGCTGAAGAGGCTGCCTGCGCCCGAGGTCGGTACCTTCGTCACTCCCGCCGTGGTCGAGGTCGGGGGAATCGAGGATCTCGAGCGTGAGATCTTCGGCCCGGTCCTGCACGTGGCCACCTTCAAGGCACGAGACATCGATAAAGTGGTCGACGCCATCAATGGCAGGGGATACGGGCTGACCTTCGGACTGCACACCCGGATCGACGACCGCGTGCAGCAGATCGTCGAGCGTCTCCGGGTCGGCAACGTCTACGTGAACCGCAGCCAGATCGGCGCCATCGTCGGCTCCCAGCCGTTCGGCGGCGAGGGCCTTTCGGGCACCGGGCCCAAGGCCGGCGGCCCGCACTACGTCACCCGCTTCCGCCGCACCGCCGCCGTGGATCATCACGACGCGCCGAAGGGGAGGGCAGTGTCACTCGGGGAACTCCAATCGGCCCTCGACGGGCTGGACGCAAGCAACTGGGCGGCGCGGCCCGATCGCGTCGCCGTGTTGCGCAAGACGCTGAGCGGCAAGAGTGGCCTGATCCGCAAGGCGCTCAACGAGACCGCAGCCCTGGACATGACGCCGCAGACGCTGCCAGGGCCGACGGGCGAAAGCAACCGCCTGTCGCTGTATCCGAAGGGGCCGGTACTCTGCCTGGGGCCCACCCTGGAGATTGCGCTTTCGCAGGCGGTGCAGGCCCTCGGCGCGGGCTGCGCCGCGGTGCTCGTCGCGCCGGACGCGGAGCAGTCCGTGCGGCCGCTGATCGATGCCGGCGCGCCGGTTGCCGCGCTCGACGGCATCGTCTCGGCCGACACCCTGAGCGCGGTCAAGGGTATCGCGGCGGTGGCCGCGGCTGGCGCCAGCGACTGGACCCGCGAGCTGCGCATCGCGCTCGCCAGCCGCGACGGCGCCATCGTCCCGCTCGAGACCCAAAGCATCTCGCCGGAACGCTACGTGGTGGAACGCCATCTGTGTATCGACACCACGGCGGCGGGCGGCAACGCGAGCCTGCTGGCGACGGCAGCGTAGACGCCGCGTTGCCCGCAGGCTTTTGTTCCGACAGGCTGCCAGGTCGAGGGCCATGCCTCCCGGCGTTCACGCGGGGCGCTGCACAGCGCGCCGCTACGCAGCACGATATGGCCGTACCTGGTCCTGCTCTGCCGGATGGTTGCGCGCTACCACCGCACGGGCGGCTTCGCTGGCGCTTAGATTGACCGCTTGGTGGGGAATACCTGCCGGGATGAACAGAAACTCCCCCGTTTCGCTGATAACCTCGTTCTCGAGTTTCGTGCCCCAGCGAGTCAGCACCTTTCCTGCCAGCACATAGATTCCGGTTTCGTACCCGAGGTGGTAGTGAGGCTCCGACTTGGCGCCAGGGGGGATCGTCACCAAGTGCATGCTCAGCCCGCTCGCTCCCACCGTCTGAGCTGAGATACCAATGAAATACGGGAGACTCTGACGCGTCAGGACTTCACGGTCTGGACGTATCGCTTGCACTTCCTGCATGTCGCCCTCCTCTTTGATCGGTAATTTGTGGCCGGACACTATCTCAGATTGTGGATTACAAGCGCCGTAAGCGGTAACCGAGCGGCGTTCTTGCCTACTTCGAGCGCGGGTGGAGATCGGATCGAAGCGGATTGGCCGCGAAGTGTTGCTTCCACAGCCTTGGGGTGAGTTGCGCGACATCGGCGGCAGGGTGCTGGCCGACGCGCTGGAGCACATCGACCAGATAGGCATAGGGGTCGATGTCGTGCAGGCGACAGGTGGCGATCAGGCTCTGCGCGATCCCCACGTATTTCGCGCCGACCTCGGTCCAGCAGAAGAGCCAGTTGCGGCGGCCCATCGGCACTACGCGTAACGCCCGCTCGAGGTGGTTGGTGTCGATCGGCACCTCGGGGTCGGCGAGGTAGACCTCGAGGGCGGCCCGGCGCTCACGCACGTAGGCCAGGGCAGTGGTCAGCGGTGAGCTCGGCAGCAGACCGTGGGATTCGAATTGGGCGTCGACCCAGTCGAAGAACCGGTCGACCATCGGCTTGGCCTGGGCGAGCCGGTATGCGCGGCGTGCCTCGCCGATGAGTTGTGCCTCACGGATGTGCTGCTCTACCGCGTAGAGCTAGCCGATCATCTCCAATGCCTGCGTCGCCCGTTCGGGCTCGATCGACTGGGCCTCGAAGAATTTTCTTCTCGAGTGCGCCCAGCATTGCGCGCGCGTGAGCCCGCATTTTTGTGCGTAACGTTCGTAGGCCGCGTAGCCGTCGGTGAGCAGCACCGCCCCCTCGGGCGGTGGGTCGGTCCCCAGGGTCTGCGCAATGTGTTTGCCACTACGCCCCTCGTGATAGGCGAAGCAGATTTCGTCGCGCTCGCCATACACCGGCCAGAAGTAGCCGCCCTTCATCTTCCCCGGGCCGGCGCGCCCGGCCTTGATCGGGGTCTCGTCCATCGCCTTGATGCGACTTGCGCGGATCGAGTCGAGCTGGGCCGTAAAGACCGGCTCGAGCAGCGCGAGCGCCGCGTGGGTGAGCTGCGTGAGCCACGGGCGCGAGACCCGGATGCCGTTCTCCCCGAGCCGCTGATGCTGGCGGTACAGCGGCTGGTGGTAGCAGAACTTGTCGGTGATGAGCCCGGCGATGAAGCTCACGTCGGCGCGGCTGCCCTCGATCACCCCGGCGGGGGCCGCCGGGCAGTGGATCGCCTGCGTGTCGCGGCGCTTGATGACCGGGCGCACGTACTTGAGGATCACGTAGCTGCCCGGGCGCTGCGCCAGGCGGTGGCTCACCTTCTCGCCGATCACCTCGAACTGGTCGGCGGCAAGCCCCTCGGTCTCGGGGTTGGCGAGCGTGATGGTCTCGACCGGGACGCGCGTCTCGTCGAAGAACAGCGCCGATTCGTCCTTGTCCTGGGCGTAGTCGGTCCGCGACCCACGGCGGGTATGTCCCGCCACGGTCTTGCCGGGGACATCGGGCTGCGTGTCGGGGATCGGCAACTCACCCAGATACATCTGCGTGGTGTCGGGTGACACCACGCGCTTCTCGCTCTTCTGGCCAAAGAGCTGGCGGCGGAACCACTCGAGCTGATGCTTGAGCGCCGCAAACTCGAGCCGCATCGCATCCATGTCGCGCTGCAAGGCGACGTTCGCCTGCGCCAGTCCGACGATCTGCTCGGGCGCCCACTGGGCGGCCTCGGCAAGGGTCGGAACGGGGGTGCAGCGCGGTGCGGACATGGCGCATATTTTACCGTAGAGCCCAGCATTCATGCGGGTTTCACGGCGTTTTCGGGCAATCTGAAACGGCGCTTGGTGCGGGCCGGCTCGATGCCTTCGAGCAAGAGCTTGAGCCCGGTCCAATCCATCTGGCGCGTGCGGACCTGCGCCCAGTTCGACACGAAGCGCCCCTGCTCGAGACGCTTGGCCCACACGCAGAATCCGGTGCGATCCCAGTACAGCACCTTCATCTGCGTGCCGCGTCGGTTGATGAACACGAACAGCTCGCCCGACAGCGGATCGCAGCCGAGCGCCTGGCGTGTGAGCGCGTACAGGCCGTCGAAGGATTTGCGCATGTCGACCGGGCGGCCATAGACATGGACCCGGACCGCGCCTTCGGGGAAGAACATCAGCCGCGCGACAGGTGAAGGCTCACGCCGTCGCCCAGGTCGAGCCGCAGTTCGAGGCGACCGGTGCCGCCGAGTTTGAGCGTGCCGGCGTCGACAAAGCCAGTGGCCTCCATCGCCGGCGCGGCAGGCTGCGTACTCGGCTCGCCCAGCAGGCTACGCCAGCGCCGGAAGCTCGACTCGCTGAGCCCCTCGCGGGCGCAGAACGGCTCGATCCCCAGGCCGCTCGCGGCAAACCGCGCAAAGACGGTTTCCCACTCCTGACGGCTACGCCGCCGCCACTTGTTGTTGGTCGCTGTCGCCCTGGTCACTGCCGGCTCCTCCCTGATGAATGTGGGAGGGATTGTTCCGCGTGGGCGCGGGCGGGCAAAGAACGCCGCTCAGTGACCGGTTACCAAGCGCCGTTCGCCCTCGACTGCAACCGACCACACCTCGAGATAAAGGAAGGATTGCTGTCCGGTGTAAACGAGCACCGATACTTTTCCTGCAATTGGTCCCCGTACGGCGCCGATGCTGCAACGGCTCGGTGCGTCATGATCATGCATGCCATCCCTGCGCATTCATGGCAATCCGATACCGATAGAGCCGTCACC
The DNA here is from genome assembly GCF_001696715.1 of Thauera phenolivorans. Lineage (GTDB taxonomy): Bacteria > Pseudomonadota > Gammaproteobacteria > Burkholderiales > Rhodocyclaceae > Thauera > Thauera phenolivorans. The sequence continues at coordinate 212,732 of NZ_MBFM01000003.1, forward strand.
GGCGTTCATCCGCTTGAATGGCGGCGCGCCAGTAGCCCGACGAGCGCGAGCACCGCAAAGCCGCCGCCCGCGATGAAGGTGAATCGTGCGCCGAACTGGTCCCACAAAAGGCCGGCAATCGCACTGGCAATCAGCATGGCGATACCGGCGACCAGGTTGAAGAAGCCGTAGGCCGTGCCACGCAGGTCGGCAGGTGCAATGTCGGCGATCATCGTCGCCAGCAGGCCCTGTGTCATCGCCATGTGCAGGCCCCAGAAGGTGATGCCGCCCCAGACCCAAATCCAATGGTTGCCGGCGGCAAGCAGCACGTCGGCGACGATCAACAGCGCAAGTCCCCAGGTCAGCAGGGTTTCGTGCCGAACCCGGTCGGCGAGCTTGCCACATGGATAGGCTGCAGCCGCATAGACCACGTTCATGCCGACGAGCACTAGCGGGGTCCAGGCGATAGGCAGGCCGCCCTCGTTCGCCCGCAGCACGAGGAAGGCTTCGGAGAAGCGGGCTAGCGTGAAGACCGCGCCGATACCCACCACCCACCAGTAAGCGGCGGGAAGGCGCGCCAGATTCGCGCGTTCGATCGGGTTGCTGCGCTTTCCGTCCGGCCTGCGCTCCGGCTCCTGCACGCCGAATAGCAACAGGGCGACGGCGAGGAAGGCCGGTATCACGGCCACCCAGAACACCGCACGGAAGTCGTCGGCCCACAACAGCATCAGCCCCAGCGCGAGCAGCGGGCCGACGAAGGCACCTACCGTGTCGAGAGATTGCCGCAGGCCGAAGGCGGCGCCACGAATCTCCGGCGGAGCAAGGTCGGCGACCAGTGCGTCTCTGGGCGCACCGCGTATGCCCTTACCGACGCGGTCGATGAATCGGGCGGCGACGATCAGGCCGGCGCCGCCCGCCAGCGCGAAGAGCGGCTTCGACGCGGCCGCGAGGCCGTAGCCCAGTAGCGCCAAGGGCTTGCGCTTGCCCCACCGGTCCGATAGCGCGCCGGAGAACACCTTGACGATCAGGGCCGTGGCCTCCGCTACGCCTTCGATGAGACCGATGCTGAACGCGCTCATGCCCAGGGCGGTCGCCATGAACACCGGCAGCAGACTGTGGATCAGCTCGGAAGAGACATCCATCGACAGACTGACGAAGCCGAGCGCCCAGATGCTTTTCGGGAGGGTGGGCCTGTTCATTTCAGCGTATCCAGATCAAGCGCGCGCGAGCTGCGGGGTCAGGTCTTTCAATTGCTCACGCGTCACTGACTGCGTTCGACCCTGACCTGCCTGATGATGCTGCAATGGTCGAAGGCGAGTTTCTGATCTTCAAGCGGCCAGTCGTCTCTTCAGGTCGGCTCAGTGAGGCAGAGGGGCTGGCTGATGACTTTGGCACGCCGAGTCGGTGGGCGATCCTTGAACTTGAGCGCGGGATCGCGCCCAGACCGGAAACTGTCGTCATCGGGGAGGTCCTCGCGCTGCTGCCGAAGCCGTGGAAGGGCACTGAACTGGCGCGTCCGCAACGCCTCCATCGGCGCCGTGCCCGGCGGGCGAACGATGGCGTGCTTTGACGCGACCGGCCACCTGAAAGGGATCGGATCCGCGGTGACCTCCGGGTGAACCTCATTTGGGGCGGTAGGCGCCCGGGGTGCTGCCGGTCCATTTCCGGAACGCGCGATGAAAGGTGTTGGGGTCCTCGAAGCCCATTTCCTGGCCAATGACGGCGATCGGGGTATTGGTTTTCGTCAGCAACTGAATCGACGCGTCCCGGCGGAGTTCATCCTTGATCGCCTGGAAGGTGGTGCTTTCCGCGGCCAGCCGGCGGGTCAGCGTGCGCAGAGACAGGTGCAGCGCGCTGGCGGTCTGGCCGGCGGTAATCGGAAGACTGAGGCGCGGACGCAAATGCTCGCGGACCTTCCGCCTGGTCGCGTGCTGCTCGAAGGCGACGAACAGCCAGTCGCCGGGGGCCCGGGCCAGGAACTGGGCGAGCGAGCGCCGATCTTGGCGGATCGGCGTGTCCAACTGGGCGGCCTCGAAGTAGAGGGCTGAAACCGCTTGCTTGAAAAACACCGGGCCGGGATAGAGAAAACCATATTCCGACGCGTGGCTCGGGCGCCCGTAACTGCAATCGACGCGCGCCAGGGTCATGCGGTGCCCGGTGAGCCAGGAGGCCACGCCGTGGATCAGCTTGAGCAAGATCTCCTGTCCGAAGGTATTCGCCGCGGCCTGCGGCATCCGCGGAATCAGGGCCATCCGGATGAGGTTGCCCTCGCGGGAAAGTTCGATGCGGAAGTCATCCAGTAGCAGATGAAAGAAGCGACCGAGTCGGAACAGGGCGGTCTGCAGCGTCTCCGAGTCCAGCAGGCTGAGGCAGAGAAACTTGAACGAGCCCGAACGCACGGGCCGCGAAAACATCCCCGGCAGTTCGTCATCCAGTTCGCTGGCCAGTTGCCGGTAGAGAGTGGCGAACTGTTCGGTGGTCACCCTGGCCGTTTCCGCGTTAAGGAGGACCGGCGCGATACCCGCCCGCGCCAGCGCTTCCGCCTGCCCCGCCGGATCGAGCGGCGTGCCGTTCAACAGATTCAGCACGAAGGATATCGGGATCGTGCCGGCAGTGATTTCGGTCGGGGCCATGGTGCGGCGCTTTGCATCGCAATAATGGCCGATTATGCAAGTGTTTCGGCGCAAGTCGCAATCGGGATCGGAAGCGCTCGTTCTTAGAATCGTCCATCAAATCCACGGATAAGTGGATTGGATGACCAGATCGTCCGGCAGCGCCTGCAGTTTTGTGTCGATGCGGGAAGCCGGATTCAGGCGCAAAGCGCATGGCGGAAGGTTTTGGTTGGCCCAAGCCGGCGCGCAAGAAGACAGAAAACTTCCCGGAGACCTCGCTCGTGCCCACCGAATCCATCCAAGCCGCCGCTTCGGCTTACGCCTACCCGCAGCTGATCAAGCAGCTCCTGCATACACCGCTGGCGACCGCCGCCGATCAGGAGATCGTCTACCGCGACAGCCACCGCCAGACCTATCGTGACCTGGCCGCCCGGATCCGTCGCCTGGCCAATGCGCTCCGCGATGCCGGGATCGGCCCGGGCGATACCGTCGCGGTGATGGATTGGGACAGCCACCGCTATCTCGAATGCTTCTTCGCCGTGCCGATGATGGGTGCGGTGCTGCAGACGGTGAATGTCCGCCTGTCGCCCGAGCAGATCCTGTACACGCTGAATCACGCCGGTGCCGACATCGTCCTGGTCAACGCCGATTTCATCCCGGTGCTGGCGGGCATCAAGGGCCAGCTGGAGACGGTGAAGCGCTTCGTGCTGATCTCCGATACCGGCAACGACATGGCCAGGTGGCAGATTCCCTTTGTTGGCGAGTACGAGGCCTTGCTGGCGAAGGCGTCGAGCGAGTACGACTTCCCCGACTTCGACGAGAACACGCGGGCGACGACCTTCTACACGACCGGTACGACCGGGCTGCCGAAGGGCGTCTATTTCAGCCACCGCCAACTGGTGCTGCACACGCTGGCGGTGGCTACGCATCTGGGCACCGCAGAGGGCCAATGCCGTCTACACCGCGGCGACGTGTACATGCCGATCACCCCGATGTTCCACGTCCACGCGTGGGGCGTACCCTACATCGCGACGCTGCTCGGCCTCAAACAGGTCTATCCCGGCCGCTATGCGCCCGAGACCCTGGCCCGCTACGTACGCGACGAGAAGGTCACCTTCTCGCACTGCGTGCCGACCATCCTGCAGATGCTGCTGACCAACGCCGAGGCGAAGGCGGTCGATCTCAAGGGCTGGAAGGTGATCATCGGTGGTTCGGCGCTGCCCAAAGGGCTCGCCACCGCGGCGCTGGAGCGCGGTATCGACGTCTTCACCGGTTACGGTATGTCGGAAACCTGCCCGATCCTGACCATCGCCCGGGCGCCGGGCGACGTCCCGGCCGAGGATCTCGACGGCCAGGCCGAACAGCGCATCCGCACCGGCTATCCGGTGCCATTGGTCGATCTCCATACCGTCGACAGCGACCTCCTCGACACCCCCCGTGACGGCAAGAGTTCCGGCGAGATCGTCGTCCGCGCGCCGTGGCTGACCATGGGCTACCTGCACAACCCGTCCACATCGGACGAGCTGTGGGCGGGTGGCTACCTCCATACCGGCGACATCGGGGTCATCGATCCGGCCGGCTGCCTGCAGGTGACCGACCGCCTGAAGGACGTGATCAAGACTGGCGGCGAGTGGGTGTCCTCGCTCGAACTCGAGAACATCATTTCCCAGCACCCGGCGGTCAGCGAGGTCGCCGTGGTCGGGGTGAAGGACGACAAGTGGGGCGAGCGTCCGCTGGCGATGGTCGTCCTCAAGCCGGGGCAGACGGCGACGGCCGACGAGATCAAGGTCGTCGTCGCGAAATTCGCCGAAGCCGGCCACATCTCGCGCTACGCGGTGCCCGACGAGATCCGTTTCGTCGAGGCGCTGGCGCGCACCAGCGTCGGCAAGATCAACAAGAAAGCCATTCGCGAAGATTTGGCCTGAGGGCCATCGCAAACCAGGAGTCAATCGCGTGAAAAGACTGCAAATCAAGAAAGCCGCCGTACTCGGCGCCGGAGTCATGGGCGCGCAGATCGCGGCGCATCTCGCCAATGCCGGCGTGCCGGTCGTCCTCTTCGACCTGCCCGCGAAGGAAGGCGACAAGAACGGCATCGTCAAGAAGGCCATCGACGGCCTGAAGAAGCTCGAACCGGCGCCGCTGGCGGACAAGGCGGCGCTGAAGTTGATCTCGGCCGCCAACTACGACGAACATCTGGCCCAGTTGGCCGGCTGCGAGCTGATCATCGAGGCGATCGCCGAGCGAATGGACTGGAAGAACGACCTGTACGGCAAGATCGCGCCGTACATTGCGGCCAATGCCATCGTCGCTTCCAACACCTCCGGACTGTCGATCGACGCGCTGTCGCAAGCGCTCCCGGCCGATGTGCGTCCGCGCTTCTGCGGCATCCACTTCTTCAACCCGCCGCGCTACATGCGCCTGGTCGAGATCGTCGCCACCCGTACGACCGATGCCGGCACGCTCGATGGGCTCGAGACCTGGCTGACCTCGCGCCTCGGCAAGGGTGTAATCCGCGCACTCGACACGCCCAACTTCGTCGCCAACCGTATCGGCGTTCTCTCGATCCTGGCGGTGATGCATCACACCCGGCGCTTCGAGCTTGGCTTCGATGTGGTCGACGCCCTGACCGGGCCGAAGATCGGCCGCCCGAAGAGCGCCACCTACCGCACGGCGGACGTCGTCGGTCTGGATACGCTGGCCCACGCGGTGCGCACCATGCGCGACACGCTGCCCGACGATCCATGGCATGCGCATTTCAATGTGCCGGCCTGGCTGGAACAGCTGATCGCGCAGGGGGCCCTGGGCCAGAAGACCAAGGGCGGCATCTTCCGCAAGGTCGGCAAGGAAGTCCACGTGCTGGACCTTGGCCTGCAGGATTACCGCCCCTCGACCGGCGAACTCAGCGCCGAGGTGGCGGGCATCCTCAAGGACAAGAATCCGGCCAACCGCTTCGCCGCACTGCGTGCCTCGAAAGACCCGCAGGCGAAGTTCCTGTGGGCGATCTTCCGCGACGTTTTCCACTATGCCGCCGTGCAGCTCGAAACCGTCGCCGACAATGCCCGCGATCTGGATCTCGCGATGCGCTGGGGTTTTGGTTGGGCGCAGGGGCCGTTCGAGATCTGGCAGTCCGCCGGCTGGGCGGACATCGCCCAGGCGATCGCCGCCGACATCGCCGCCGGCGAGACGATGAGCGCCGCGCCGCTGCCGGCCTGGGTGCTGGAAGATCGCGAGGGTGTGCACACGCCGCAGGGCTCGTGGTCGTCGCGCCGCAAGGCCTATGTGCCGCGTTCCGCGCTGCCGGTGTACCAGCGCCAGCTCTTCCAGGAAGCCGTCCTCGGTGACGGTTCGCTGTCGCCCGAGCAGTCCGGCGAGACGCTGTTCGAGAACGACGGTGTCCGTCTGTGGCGTTTGCCGGCGGTCGACGCCGGCATCGGCATCCTCTCTTTCAAGTCCAAGATGCACGCCATCGGCAGCGAAGTGGTGGAGGGTGTGGTGGCAGCGGTGCGCCAGGCCGAGCAGAGCCTTTCCGGCCTGGTCATCTGGCACCAGCCGCCCTTCGCCGTCGGCGCCAACCTGGCCCAGGTGGCTGAAGGATGTGCGGCCGGTGATTTTGCGAAGCTCGACAGCTATGTCGCCGACTTCCAGCAGGCCGGTCAGACGCTGAAGTATGCGGCGGTGCCGGTGGTGGCGGCGGTACAGGGCATGGCGCTGGGCGGCGGCTGCGAGTTCGCCATGCAGGCAACGCGCCGCGTGCTGGCGCTGGAGAGCTACATGGGCCTGGTCGAAGCGGGCGTCGGCCTGATCCCGGCCGGCGGTGGCTGCAAGGAGTTTGCGCTGCAGGCGGCGGAATGGGCGGGGCGGACCGCGACCCCGGCCGAGCTGATGGCCTTCCTGCAACCGGTGTTCATGAACATCGCCATGGCCAGGGTCTCGAAGAGCGCCGCGGAGGCGGTGGGCTACGGCTTCGCCCGCGCGACCGATACCGTGCTGTTCCATCCCGACGAGCTGCTCTACGTCGCGATCCGCGAAGCCCGTGCGCTGGCCGAATCCGGCTATGCGCCCCCCGCCACGGCGCGCGCCGTGCCGGTGGCCGGGCGCGGCGGCATCGCGACGCTGGAGATGACGCTGGTCAACATGCGTGACGGCGGCATGATCTCCGCGTACGACTACCAGGTCGCCCGTGCCGCGGCGGTTGCCCTGTGCGGTGGTGAGGTCGACAGCGGCAGCCTGGTCGATGAGGCCTGGCTGCTCACGGTCGAGCGCCGCCTGTTCGTCGAGCTGCTGAAGAACCCCCAAACCCAGGCCCGGATCCAGCACATGCTCGAGACCGGCAAGCCGCTCCGCAACTGATCCGGCCCAGGAGAACATCATAATGAGCAAACAGATTCAGGAAGCCTACATCGTCGCCGCGACCCGCCTGCCGGTGGGCAAGCGCAACGGCATGTTCAGGAATGCGCGGCCGGACGACATGCTGGCCCATGCCATCCGCGCCGTGGTCGCGCAGGCGCCCGGCGTCGACCCGGCCCGCATCGGCGACGTCATCGTCGGCTGCGCCATCCCCGAAGCCGAGCAGGGCATGAACGTGGCTCGCATCGGCGCGCTGCTCGCCGGTCTGCCGAATACCGTCCCGGGCATCACCATCAACCGCTTCTGCTCCTCCGGCCTGCAGGCCGTGGCCGACGCCGCCAATCAGATCCGTCTCGGCCTGGCCGACGTGATGATCGCCGCCGGTACGGAGTCGATGACCGCGATGTCCAACATCATGGGCAACAAGGTGGCGGCCAACCCCGCCTGGTTCTCCGATGAAAACATCGGCATTGCCTACGGCATGGGCCTGACCGCCGAGAAGGTGGCGCAGCAGTGGGGCATTGGCCGCGAGGCGCAGGATGCCTTTGCCGAAGCATCCCACCGCAAAGCCTGCGCCGCGATCGCTGCCGGCCATTTCAAGACCGAGACCTCGCCCTTCACCGTGCGCGACTACAAGCCTGATCTGGCGAGCGGCGAAATCCGCCAGCGCGACCGCACGCCGACCGACGACGAGGGCGCACGCTCGGACATCTCCGTCGAGAAGCTCGCCAGGCTGCGCCCGGTGTTCCATGCCAAGGGCTCGGTCACCGCGGGCAACGCTTCGCAGATGTCCGATGGCGCCGGCGCCGTGATGCTGGTCTCGGAGAAGGTCCTGAAGGAACACAACCTGAGCCCGCTCGCCCGCTTTGCCGGCTTTGCGGTCGGAGGGGTGGCGCCGGAGATCATGGGCGTCGGTCCGATCGTCGCGATCCCCAAGGTGCTGCAGCAAGCCGGCATCCGCAAGGAAGACCTGGACTGGATCGAGCTGAACGAAGCCTTTGCAGCGCAGGCCCTGGCCGTGATCAAGGAACTCGACCTCGACCCGTCGAAGATCAACCCGCTGGGCGGCGCGATCGCGCTCGGCCACCCGCTCGGTGCCACCGGCGCCATCCGCACGGCGACGCTGCTGCACGGCATGCGCCGTACCGGCGGCAAGTACGGGATGGTCAGCATGTGCATCGGCACGGGCATGGGTGCCGCCGGCATCTTCGAAAGCATCTGAACGAAGAGATCGAAAGATAGAACGCCATGAGCGATTACATCGCCCCAGTGCAGGACATGCGCTTCGTGATGGACGAGATCGTCGGTCTCGACGCCATCGCCGCGCTTCCCGGCTACGAAGAAGCCACGCCCGACATGGCGGACGCCATCCTCGAGGAGGCGGCCGAGTTCGCCAGCGGCGTGCTGGCCCCGCTCAACCGGATCGGCGGCACGCAGGGCTGCAAGCTCGGGCCTGACGGCGTCGTCACCGCCGACGGGTGGAAACCTGTCCTTCTCGCTCGGCCCGCTGCTGACCGGCGGCGCCGTGGCCGCGCTGCTGACCTGCGCCAGCGACGAACTCAAGGCCATCTACCTGGAAAAGATGATCTCCGGCGAATGGACCCGGCACGATGAACCTGACGGAGCCGAATGCGGGTTCCGATCTGGCCCTGATCCGCAGCCGCGCCGAGCCGAGCCGCAGGCCGACGGCAGCTACCGCGTCTTCGGCCAGAAGATCTTCATCACCTATGGCGACCACGACATGACGGACAACATCGTCCATCTCGTCCTCGCCCGCCTGCCGGACGCCCCGGCGGGCGTGAAATCCGGACGTCCGCCGCATGCTGATGCTGATGAAGTCGCGCGTCGAAGCCTGCCGCGCCGTCACGTACTTCACCGCGGGGCTGCTCGACCGTGCGCACGCCGGCACCGATCCGAAGCAAAAGAAGCGTGACCTGTTCCTGGCCGAACTGCTGATTCCCGTGGTCAAGGGCGGTGGCACGGAGATGGCGGTCGGGGTGACTTCGCTCGGTATCCAGGTGCACGGCGGCATGGGCTTCATCGAGGAGACCGGCGCCGCGCAGCACTGGCGCGATTCGCGCATCACGACGACCTATGAAGGCACCACCGGCATCCAGGCCAACGACCTGATCTTCCGCAAACTCATGCGCGACCAGGGCGCCAACGCCAAGGTCGTCTTCTCCGAGGTGCAGGGCACGGTCAACGCGCTGCTGGCTTCCGACCGGCCCGAACTGCGTGCCATCGGCGCGCAACTGCTGGGCGCGAAGCAGGCCTGGTCCGACGCCACGGAGTGGTGCTGGGCAAGGTCAGGTCGGACGTTTCAGCCGTGCTCACCGCGGCCGTTCCTTACCTCAACCTTGCCGTCCTCGTCTGCGGCGGCTGGAGGATGGGCAGGGCGGCCTTGGCTGCCGCCGACCACCTGGACAGGGAAGCCGGCGACCAGGGTTTCGATCGCAGCAAGATCGACACTGCCGGCTTCTACGCTGGCCAACAGCTGGCGCTGGCACTCGATCCGGGCTTCGGGTGCGAGCCGCACCCGCTGTCTGTGCACCTCCATTTCCTTGGGATTCTTGCCGGTCAGCGGTCTTATCGAAACGGCTAAGGCAACGCTGGCGTTCGCGGCGAACAGGGCCAGGCGGATCGGGCGTCGACGGCGCCGGACTGCGAGCCGTTCGAATTCGTGAACTCGGCGCATGCGGCCACCTCCGGATATGCGATCGCGGGGGACGAATGCATGGCGCGATGCCACCGTCAAGCAGGCTCCGCTGCAAGCTGAGAACACTTCGGCATCTACGCGAGAAAACCTCCTGGATGCGAGGATTCCGGGGCCTGGCGGCGGCTCGCCGCCGAACTTTAGCGGGTCGAGCGCGCCCACGCTGTACGGGGCCACACCGGCCTTCTTAAGAACGAAGGGCTCGAAGGGCCGGGCGGCATTGCGCCGCCCCGCGCATCAAGCGGCCAGATATTCCTCGGTCGACTTCACCGTGGCGTAGCCGAAGGCGAACGCCGCCATCATTGCCGCATGGACGTGCGCCGCGGGTACGGTGACGTCACCGAACTCGAGATTCAGCGTGGCGCAGGCATCATGCACCACGGTGACCGGGTAGCCCATGTCGGCGGCCGCACGCACGACGGCATCGACGCACATGTGGCTCATCGCACCGACCACCACGACCTCTTCGACGCCGCACGCATCGAGTCGTTGCTTGAGGTCCGTTTCACGGAACGAGTTGATGTGATTCTTGACGATGACCGGCTCGTCACCTGCAGGCGCCACGGCCGGCTGGATTTTCACGCCATCGCTGTCCGGTACGAACACAGGGGCTTCGCTACTGGCGGACTCGTGGCGAATGTGAAACACCGGGATGCCCTTGTTCCGGGCGTCGGCGATCACGCGCGCTGCATTGGCGGTGGCCGCCTCGATGCCCGACAAGGGCAGCTTGCCGGTAGGCAGGTATTCGTTTTGCAGATCGACGACGATCAGACCGCGTTTCGTCATTAGGCTCTCCTGTTTGCTTGTGATGGGTCGAACTGGCGTTGCAGAGCAGACGCAGCATCGCGAACGGACGGGCGGCGAACTCGTCGCGCACCCGTTCGCGACCGGCCTCAGGCGTTCAGCGCGCCCAGCACCTCGTCGAGCATCTTCCGCGCGTCGCCGAAGAGCATCCGGTTGTTCTCCTTGTAGAAGAGCGGGTTGTCGACGCCGGCGTAGCCCGACGCCATGCTCCGCTTCATGACGATGGAGGTCTTCGCCTTCCAGACTTCCAGCACCGGCATGCCGGCGATCGGGCTGGCCGGATCCTCCTGGGCCGCGGGGTTCACGATGTCGTTGGCACCGATCACGATCGCCACGTCGGTGTCCGGGAAGTCTTCGTTGATCTCGTCCATCTCGAGCACGATGTCGTAGGGCACCTTCGCTTCGGCCAGCAGCACGTTCATGTGCCCGGGCATGCGGCCTGCCACCGGATGGATGGCGAAGCGCACGGTCACGCCCTTGTCGCGCAGGATCTTGACGATCTCGCACACCACATGCTGGGCCTGCGCAACCGCCATGCCGTAACCCGGAACGATGACGACGTTCCTGGCGTCGCGCAGCAGCTCGGCGGTCTCCACCGCGCTGATCGGCGAGACCTCGCCTGCCGGTTCCGCGCCGCCCGCCGCTGCCGAGGGCGCGCCACCGCCGGTACCGAAACCGCCTGCGATGACGCTGAGGAAGTTGCGGTTCATCGCCCGGCACATGATGTAGGACAGGATCGCACCCGAAGAGCCGACCAGGGCGCCCACCACGATGAGCAGGTCGTTGCTGAGCATGAAGCCGGTCGCCGCGGCGGCCCAGCCCGAGTAGCTGTTGAGCATCGACACCACCACCGGCATGTCTGCGCCGCCGATCGCCATCACCATGTGCACCCCGAAGGCGAGCGCGATCACGGTCATCAGCAGCAGCAGCGTCATGCCGACGCCGGTGGAGTGCGTGTTCAGGAACCAGTTGCCGAGCAGGATCACCAGCACGAGGCCGACCAGGTTGAGGATGTGGCGCGCCGGCAGCAGCAGCGGCTTGCCGCCGATCTTGCCGGAGAGCTTGCCGAAGGCGATCAGCGAACCCGAGAACGTGACCGCACCGATGAAGATGCCGATGTAGATCTCCACCTCGTGGATGGTCTTCTCGGCGGCGGTGGGGAACACGGTGGAGGTGTCGATGTAGCTGGCGAAGCCGACCAGGCAGGCGGCCAGGCCCACCAGGCTGTGCATCAGCGCGACGAGCTCGGGCATCTGCGTCATCTGCACCTTCTTGGCGGCGTACAGGCCGACGCCGGCGCCGATGAGAAGCGCGATGATGATCCAGGGGAGGCCGCCCGCGCTGACCTGCGGACCGAACACGGTCGCGATGACCGCGAGCGCCATGCCGATCATGCCGAACAGGTTGCCGCGGCGTGCGGTCTCCGGGTGAGCGAGGCCGCCGAGGCTGAGGATGAAGAGGATGGTGGCGCCGATGTATGAGACGGTGGCCATGCTTGAGGTCATTGTCGTCCCCTTATTTGCGGAACATCGCCAGCATGCGACGCGTGACCGCGAAGCCGCCGAACATATTGACGGCCGTCAGCGCGAGCGCGAAGAAGGCCAGGAACAGGATCAGCCCGTCGGGTCGGTCGGTCACGCTGTCGGCCAGCGGCGGCGCCACCTGCACCAGCGCACCGATCGCGATGATCGACGAGATCGCATTGGTCACGCTCATCAGCGGCGTGTGCAGCGACGGCGTGACGTTCCACACCACCATGTAGCCGACGAAGCAGGCCAGCACGAACACCGTGAAGTGCGACAGGAAGCTCGCGGGCGCGTACAGCCCGACGAGCAGGAACAACAGCGCACCGACGCCGAACACGGTGGCCAGCGACTTGACCGACATCGGCGCGCCGGCGCCATGGCCGTGGCCCTTGGGCGCGGCGACCGGCGGGGCGGCCGGTTTCGGGGGCGGCGCCGCCAGCTTGAGCGGTGGCGCCGGCCAGGTGACGGTGCCGTCCTTGATGACGGTCAGGCCACGGAGAGCATCGTCCTCCATGTTGACGTTGATCACGCCGTCCTTGGTCTTGCACAGCTCCTCGGTCAGGCGCAGGAGGTTGTTCGAGTAAAGGGTGGATGACTGCTTGGCCAGGCGGCTGACCAGGTCGGTGTAGCCGATGATGGTGACGCCATGGCGGACCACGGCCTCGCCGGGCACGGTGAGTTCGCAGTTGCCTCCCTGCTCGGCCGCCATGTCGACGATCACGCTGCCGGGCTTCATGCTCGTCACCATCTCGGCGGTGATGAGCTTGGGTGCCGGCTTGCCCGGAATCAGCGCGGTGGTGATGATGATGTCGGCGTCCTTGGCCTGCTGCGCGTACATCGCGCGCTGGGCCTGCTGGAAACCCTCGCTCATCACCTTTGCATAGCCGCCGCCACCGGAGCCTTCTTCTTCGTAGTCGACCTTGACGAACTCGCCGCCGAGCGACACCACCTGGTCGGCGACCTCGGCGCGCGTATCGTTGGCACGGACGATGGCGCCCAGGTTGGCGGCGGTGCCGATGGCGGCCAGACCCGCCACGCCCGCGCCGGCGATGAACACCTTGGCCGGCGGGATCTTGCCCGCGGCGGTGACCTGGCCGTTGAAGAAGCGGCCGAACGCATTGGCCGCCTCGATCACGGCGCGGTAGCCGCTGATGCCGGCCATCGAGGTCAGCGCGTCCATCTTCTGCGCACGCGACAGCTGGCGCGGCAGCGCATCGATGGCCAGCACCGTGGCCCGCTTGGCCGCGAGCCGCTCCATCAGCTCGGGATTCTGCGCCGGCCACACGAAGCCGATCAGCATGCCGGCTTCGCGCATCAGCGCGACTTCGTCCAGGCTCGGCGGACGCACCTTGAAGACGATGTCCGCGCGCGCCCACAGCTCGGCGGCGCTGCCGACGACCTCGGCACCGGCGGCGCGGTAGGTATCATCGCTGAAATTCGCCGCGTCGCCGGCGCCACTTTCCACCGCGACGGTGAAGCCCAGCTTGACGAGTTTTTCCACTACGTCGGGAACGGTCGCGACGCGCTTCTCGCCCGCCGCGGTTTCTGTCGGTACTCCGATCAGCAAAGCCATGAACTTGAATTCTCAAAGATCTCAATTTTGAATGGGCGCGTTGCCCCGCGGCAACCGGCCGCACGGGCTTCATCCAGCCAGGGTTCGCCGGGTCTCCCCGTTCGCGTCAGTTTTTCTCTCTTTTTCGTCGACACCCGGCAGCACGAGCCATGTCGCAGGCGAATTCCGCGATGGCTGTCTCGATTGGTGAGATGACATTCTCGCATTACATCGAGGAACTCGGAACTGCCACCGCGATGCCGGGCTTGTCCCGGCCCTGACGATGCGCGTTCCGGCCGCCAAGCGTCTTCAGGAAGGCGACCAGCGCCGCCTTTTCCTCTGCGCTCAGGTGCAGCGGCGCGATCAGCGGGCTCTGGTCCGGCGCGCCTGCGCCGCCGCGGTCGTAGTACTCGACCACCGCGGCCAGCGTGGGCAGCGAGCCGTCGTGCATGTAGGGCGAGGTCGCCGCGACGTCTCTCAGCATCGGCGTCTTGTACGCCCAGCGGTCCTGCGGATCGAGCGTGATCTCGAAGCGGCCGAGGTCGCTGCGCGGCACGGCGCCGATGCTGCGCACGGTGGCGGCGCTCATCGTGGCGCTGATGCCGGGCGCCAGCTCGAACTCGACTTCGGGCCGCGCCTTGCCGCGCAGCCAGCCGATGCCGGTGTTGTGATAACGAAAATCCGAGAACAGCGCCGCGCGCTCGCCGATCAGGTGGCAGCTGGCGCAGCGTCCCTTACCGGTGAAGATCGCGAGACCGAGGCGTTCCTCGCTGTCGAGCGCGTCGTTCGCGTTGCCGTAGCGGTAGCGGTCGAAGCGCGAATCGCCGGAGACGAGCGTCCGCTGGTAGCTGGCGAGCGCCTCGCCCACGCGGTCCGCGCTCGCGCCGCGCCCGGCGAAGGCGGTCTCGAACAGACCGGCGTAGTCGGGCAGGGCGCGCAGGCGGTCGAGCACGTGGCCGAGCGAGGGGTTCGCCATCTCGTCCGGGGCGAGCAGTGGTCCCCAGACCTGGGTTTCCAGCGCGCCGTCCCGGCCGTCGTGGAACAGGCGCGGATGGTAGGCGACGTTGAGCAGGGTGGGCGCGTTGCGACGCACGCTGGCGCCTTCGCTGCCCACCGGGGTGCGCAGTTCGTTCGATGTGAAGCCTTGCTCCGGCATGTGGCACATCGCGCACGACATCGCGCCGTTGAAGGACAGGCGGCGATCGAAGAACAGCTTTCGGCCGAGTTCGACCTTCGCCGCAGTGGGAGGGTTGTGCGGCGGAAACGGCACCGCGGGCAGTCCGAGCGGGGCGTCTATCGCGAGCGGCGCCTCGGTCTGCGGGCCGCCGCCCCATGCGGGTACCGCCGCCAGCGTTGCCGCAAGCAGCGCCCAATTACCGATCCGCCGGCTCCAGCAACAGCGTCTCGATGTCATTGAGCATCACCTCCGGAAGCAGGTAGGCGGTGGTGTAGATCTCGCGCACGCGGCCGCGCGGATCGATCAGGAACAGCTTCAGCATGTGGTTCAGCACCCGCGTGGGCCGTCCCCTGTCGTCGAGTTCCACCGACACGTCCTGCCCCAGCGCGTCGAGCATCGGCTTCAGCTCGGCGACCGAGCGCGTGGTGAGAAAGTGCCAGCGCAGTACAGCGCCTGGATCGGCGAGCTTGCCCGCGTAGCGCTTCATCTCGGTGGGGTCGTCGTGGGTGGGATCGAAGGACAGGCTGACCAGGCGCACGGCGAGCGCGAGTTCGGGACGCGCGAGCAGGCGTGCGCGGATCGTCATCATCGTCTCGTACGCCAGCGGACAGCCGATCGGGTCGGTGCAGTAGGTGTACATGAACGACAGCAGCGTCACCCGCCCCGTGGTGTAGCGCGAAAATGCCTGGTGGCGGCCGTTGGTGTCGAGGACCATGCCCTCGGGCGCGCGCTGGATCGGCGGCAGGGCATAGCTGCCCGCTGGCGGGGGAACGAAGCCCTGTACGGGCGTCCGGGGGGCGAGTTCCGGCGAGGCGGCGCCGTGCGTCGGGGCGGTCGCCAGCAGACCGCCGGCCACGAGCAACGCGGCGCCTGCCGTCCGCCAGCGGGCGCGGTACATGTCCGCTCAGCGCCGCGCCAGCAGCGGCGAGCGGTCGTCGTTCTGCACCGCGCGCCGGCCGGGCGCGGCCGAGAACTTCATGTGGTGCGCGCGGCCGAGCTCGAGCGCATAGAAATCCAGCGCGAACTGTTCGGTCAGGGCCTTGCCGTCCCAGTGGTAGAGCTTCAGGAACTGCTCGTCGTCGCCGCCGCGCTTGTCCCAGTTGCCCAGCAGGCTGCTGGTGAAGTAAACCCGCTTGCCGTCCCAGCTCTGGCTCACCATGTTCACCTGTTTGCCGATCACCTTCTCGTAGGTCTGCACCGGCGCTTCGGGGTTGGAGAGATCGAAGTAGCGCGTCTTGCCGTCCATGAAGGTGTTTACCCACAGGCCCTTGGCATCGGCGCTGATCGAGATGTCGACCGGCAGCGGAATCTTCGCCGGATCGCCGATGTCCGCTACCGCCTTCGTCAGCCATTCGCCCGCCTCGTCCTGCTTCACCAGCACGAGCTTCGAGGTCAGCGCGGTTGCGGTCAGCGCCCAGTTGTCGTCCGGCTTCAGCGACCAGCGGATCTCGAGCGGTGAGCCCGGCACGCTCATCACCTTCTCCGGCTTCATCGCCTTCAGGTTCCACATCACCATGGTGTTGCCGAAGCGCTTCATCGCCTCGCCGTCCTGCACCAGCTTGCCGAAGTCCATCATGTAGTTGTTCCAGCCGGTGAAGCTGGAGGTGAGCAGCGCGTTCTTCTGCGGATTGATGCCGATGTCGTAGCCGTAGCCGTCGGCAGCCACGCCGTCGTGCTCGCCGGTCGGCATGTCGTAGCGGGCGACGAACTCGCCCTTGTTGTTGTACACCGCCATGCCGGTGCGTCCGCCATGGTCCTGCGTGTTCGACAGCCCCTGCACCAGCATGCGCCCGGGCAGCGCGTAGAAGGTGTGCGGACCGACGTAGCCGGTCTTTTCGGCGAAGTCGGAAATGGTGCGGACCAGCCGGGGCTTGGCCGGATCGCCGCCGATGTCGAACACGAAGATCCTGTTGTCGTCCAGGCGGCCGGCCCACAGGTAGCGACGATCGTCGGTGAAGCCGCCGTGGTGGGCCTCGCCGCGCCCACCCACGCTGAGCGTGTGCACCACCGTGCCGTAGGACTTCGATCGTGGATTCACATCCACGGTGACGAGCTTGTCCGACTCGTCGCCGAGCCCCTTCACCCCGAGCGTCCCCACGTGGACGTAGTCTTCCTGGCCCTCGATCAGGGTGCTGAGGTAGGGGGAATTGCAGGTTTCGTCGGCGCTGGCCGCTTGCGCGACGAGCATTGACGGCAGCATCAGGGCCACCATCATCGTCCGCCCACGAGGCATTCTCATGGCGCACCTCCTTCTCTCTGTCGGTATTGCAACCGCCGGCCAAGGCCTGAAGGGTATTGCGCCGCATCTCGACTTATGGTAGGGCGGTTACATCTAGAAACTAGAAGTCAGTGCCGTCCCTGTCAATCTGCTTTCGATGGCGGCGGTGCCCGCGTGCCATCGAACCCTCAACCACGATCACCCAGGCGGAACATGCCCGAAATCAATTTTCTCGAGATCGAAACTGCGCCCCGGCCCTCGGTGGCCGTCATCTGGATGCACGGACTCGGAGCCGACGGCACGGACTTCGAGCCTGTCGTCCCCGAACTCGGGCTGGCATCGGCGCCCGCCGTGCGCTTCGTGTTTCCCCACGCGCCTTACCAGCCGGTGACCTGCAACGGCGGCTACGTCATGCGCGCCTGGTACGACATCGTGTCGCTCGAGCCCGACAGCCGGGAGATCGATGAGACGGGACTGCTCGCTTCGCGCGCCCTGATCCGCGGGCTGATCGCGCGCGAGGTGGGGCGCGGGATTCCGAGTCATCGCATTTTTCTCGCGGGATTCTCCCAGGGCGGCGCGGTGGCCTATCTGACGGCGCTGACGCATCCCGAGCCCTTGGCGGGCGTGATCGGCCTGTCCACCTACATTCCCGCCCCCGAGCTCATCACCCGCGAGCTCGCCGAGGCCAACCGCGGGATCCCGATCTTCGCCGCCCACGGCAGCGAAGACGACGTCGTCGCGCCCGGCCTGGGCCTGCAGGCGCTCGAACTGTTGCGCAGTCTCGACCTTGCGCCGGACTGGCACGTCTACCCGATGCCGCACGCGGTCTGCCCGCAGGAGATCGCCGACATCGCCGCGTGGTTCAAGGGTCGCCTGGACGCCTTGCCCGCCTGAGTGATTCGCCGTGCGAGCCGTGCGCCGCCGCTAGCCGATCGTATAGCCGCCGTCGACGACGAAGTCCTGGCCGTAGATGTTCTTCGCCGCATCGGAGGCGAGGAACAGCGACATCTCGGCGATGTCCTCGGGTTCGCCGAATCCGCCGGTCATGAGGCGCGCATTGATCTGTTCGGCCACGGAGCCGAGCACATCGGGCGGCAGCCCGACCGTGCCCCACAGCGGTGTCCCGATCGGGCCCGGGGCGATCGAATTGACGCGGATGCCCTTCGGGGCGAGCTCCGCGGCCAGGGTCTGGGACAGCGATTTCAGCGCGGCCTTGCTCGCGCTGTAGATCGCCAGCCCCGGAAAACCCACCTGGGTGAGGAAGGTGGTGATGAACTGGATCGAACCGCCCTTGCGAACATGCGGAATGAACAGGCGCGCAGTCTCGGACGCCCCGTACAGGTTGACCGAGAACTGCGCGTCGAACGCCTCGCGGGTGCTTTGCTCGAACGGCACGACGCGCGCGATGCCGGCATTGGGAACGAGGACGTCGACCCCGCCGAAGCGGCGGACGGTTTCATCCACCAGGCGCTGCAGGTCCTCTTCGTGTGTCACATCGCCGGCGACGGCCGCGACCCGCTCGGGATGGGCGGCCTCGAGTTCGGCGAGGGCCGTGGCGCTGCGCGCGAATGCCACGACCTGCGCCCCCTCTTCGACGTAGCGTTCGACGATCGCCCTGCCGATGCCGCTGCTCGCTCCGGTAATCACCGCGACCTTGCCGTCCAGTTTTCCTGTCATGTCCGTCTCCGTGGGTTGTCCCGGCGCCGGGAGGTGAGCGCCAGCATGGATGCCCTGAAAACCCGGCTCATTGACGCGCGTCAATTCGAATTTCCGGCCCTGCGGGCGGGGCGGAGGAAGCGATTGCGCCGGGGGGATGAATTTTGCGGAGACTTGCTATAGAATGCGCGCCTTCGGTGAGCATGCAGCGTATGCAGCCCCGCTTGCCGGACTTCCAAACGCGGCAGTAGCTCAGTTGGTAGAGCGCAACCTTGCCAAGGTTGAGGTCGAGAGTTCGAGACTCTTCTGCCGCTCCAGTTTCCGGTTGCCCATGTAGCTCAGTGGTAGAGCACTCCCTTGGTAAGGGAGAGGCCACGTGTTCAATCCACGTCATGGGCACCACCTCCCTCTCGGCCCGCGCTGCGCCTCTCAGGCCGCGCAGGCGTCGATCCAGCGCCGCGCGAGCGCGAGCGCTTCTTCCAGATGCTTCATCGCTGCCGGCGACGGCGGCGCGCCCAGCGCCCAGCACTCGCCGCGGATCGCGAGCAGCCAGGCCGGCGGTGGCGTCTCGCCTTCCACATCGACATACACCTGCAGCACCGCCGCCGGGCTCATCGCGTGGGTGCTGAAGCTGGCGTCGCGCGCGGGCGCGAGCGGCGACAGGCGGCAGGGGGCGGCGACGTCGACCGAGGCGTCGACGAACAGCACGCGGCGCCGCCCACGCAGATCGAGCGCGTGCTCGACCTGGAGCTGGTAGTCGGTCAGGCATTCCACGCCGGGCAGGCCCAGCGCCTCGAGCGCCTCGACCAACAGCGGTCCGAGCGCATCGTCGCCGCGACCAGGATTGCCCCAGGCGAAGACGAGGGTTGCGGCCGTCGTCCGCGCGTCCTCCACCGCCGCGTCATGCCGGCGCTCATGCCCTGTACTTGCAATCGAGTTCATTGCCTTCCGCATCCAGCAGCGCCACCTCGAGCGGCATTTGGCCGAGCGCGTGGGTGGCGCAGGACAGGCAGGGGTCGTAGGCGCGGATCGCGACCTCGATGCGGTTGAGCAGACCCTCGGTGATCGCCCGGCCATCGAGGTACTTTTTCGCCACCTCGCGCACCGCTGCGTTCATCGCCTGGTTGTTGTGGGTGGTGGCGACGATCAGGTTGGCCATCGTCACGAGGTCGTCGTCGCCCACCTGGTAGTGGTGGAACAGCGTGCCGCGCGGGGCCTCGATGACGCCCACGCCCTCACGCCGGCGCTCGCCGGCGACGACCAGCTCGCTGCCCTCGAGCGCCTCGTCGTGCAGCAACGCCTCGATGGTTTCGGCGGCGAACAGCATTTCGATCATGCGCGCCCAGTGGTTGCCGAGCGCGCCGTGCATCGGCCGCCCCGCGCCATGGGCGAGGAACTCGCGGCGCGCGTGTTCGGCGAGCGGGGTGGGGATGCGGTCACAGTTCTGCACCCGCGCCAGCGGGCCCACCTTGTACCAGCCGCGCTCGGGCCCGAGTGAGCTGAGGTAGGGGAACTTCATGTAGGTCCAGGGCTTGACCTCCTCGGTGATGAGGGCGTCGTAGGTCCGGTAGTCGACCTGATCGAACAGGATATTGCCGTCGGCGTCCTTCGCGCGCAGCGCGCCGTGGTAGAGGTCGAGGCTGCCGTCGGCTGCGACCATGCCCATGAAGTTGGACGGGAAGGCACCGAAATGGTCGTACAGCGCCGGGTCCTGCGCGTGCAGTTCCCTGATGAGCCCCACTGCATCTCCGCTCCAGGCGATCGTCCGCGCGGCGTCGTCGAGCAGCAGCCTGCGCTCGGCGGCGGTGAGCGAGCGGTTGACGCCGCCCGGCACCGAGCCGGTGCCATGGACCCGCTTGCCGGCGGTGAGGCGGATCAGCTCCTGACCGTACTTGCGCAGCAGGATGCCCTTCTTCGCAATCTCGGGGTACTTCTCGACGACGCCCGCGATATTGCGCTTCGTCACTTCGGAATCGAAGCCGAGCAGCAGGTCGGGCGACGACAGGTGGAAGAAGTGCAGCGCGTGCGACTGCAGGATCTGACCGTAGTGCATCAGGCGGCGCATCTTGTCGGCGGTCGGCGTCAGGCGATCGGCGCCGACGATCAGGTCGAGCGCCTTGCTCGCCGCGAGATGGTGCGACACCGGGCAGATGCCGCACAGGCGCTGCACCATCACCGGCAGCTCCCAATAGGGGCGCCCCTGGACAAAGCGCTCGAAGCCGCGAAATTCGACGATGTGCAGGCGCACCTGCTGCACCTTGCCGTGCTCGTCGAGCAGGATCGTGACCTTGCCGTGGCCCTCGACCCGTGACACGGGGTCGATCGCGACGCGGCGCAGCTTCCCAGGGGTGGCCGAGGCGGTCTCGAGTTCGAAGCTCATGAGGTCGATCCTGTCGCGGTTGCCATCAGCCCGCACCATGTGGTTCGGAAATGGACCTACCCCGTAGCACCGGGGCCGGGCGCCACGGCTCAGTCATACTGCAGCAGACCGGGGCCCAGCGTGGGCGCCCGGCCTTCGATGAGCGCATTCAGGAAATCCCAGATCGCGTCGGCCGAGGGCGGGCAGCCGGGCAGGAAGTAGTCGATCCGCACCACCTCGTGCACAGGATGCACCTGGTTGAGCAGCAGCGGCAGCTCGGGATCGTCGGGGATGCGGCTGCCCGCGGCGAGGCCATGGCCGGTGCGATAGACCTCCTGAAGGAGCTCGCCGAGCGCGATGTTGTTGCGCTGCGCGGGCAGGCCGCCATTGACCGCGCAGGCGCCGAGCGCGACGAGCACCCTGCAGTGGGCGCGGAACTCGCGCAGCACCTCGACGTTCTCCGCGTTGCACACCCCGCCCTCGACGAGGCCGATGTCGCAAGGCCCGCAGTGCTTGATGTCGGTCAGCGGCGAGCGGTCGAACTCGATCCGCTCGAGCAGCGGCAGCAGGCGCTCGTCGATGTCGAGAAAGGACGTGTGGCAGCCGAAGCAGCCGGCCAGCGACACCGTCGCCAGCTTCAGCTTTCGCGGTGGCGGGGCAGCGCGCGCGTGCTCGTCGCTCATTCGTCCTCCCTCGTGCCGGGCTCGTGGGACTTCCCGATCGGTCGGGGGTCGTAGGTGCGCTTGCCGATCGGCATGGCGAAGCCGACCCGCTTCTTCAGGATCGCGCCCACCGGGCAGACCGCCGCGGCGCGGTCGGTGGCGGCGAAATCCGTGTCGGCCAGCCGGCCGGATTCGCTGTTGACGATCAGGTGCGAGCGCAGGCCCCGTCCGGCCAGCGCGAACACGTTCTTGCGATCGACGTCACGGCTGGCGCGCACGCAGAGCTCGCACAGGATGCAGCGGTTGAACTCGAGCAGCACCTCGGGATGGGAGGCGTCGAGCGGGCGGTCGGGGTAGAAGTGGTCGAAATGCGGCGTCAGCATGCCCATCTCGTAGGCGGTGGCCTGCAGCACGCAGTCGCCGCTCTTCTCGCACGAAGGGCAGAAGTGGTTGCCTTCGACGAACAACAGCTGCAGCAGCGTGCGGCGCTCGGCGTCGATTGCCTCGCTGCGGTTCTCCACCACCTGGCCGCGGGCGGCGCCCACGGTGCACGCGGTCGCGTAACGACCGCCGATCCTGACGATGCACAGCCGGCATGAGCCGTGAGGGGCGAAGTCCGGGTGCCAGCACAGGTGCGGGATGTACTTGCCGGCTGCGGCCGCCGCCTGCATCACGGTCTGGCCGGGGCTGAAGGGGATCGTCTCGCCGTCGAGCAGGAAGCTGTCGTTCATCGCGGCTCCTCGCCGGCGCGCAGCGCCCCGGTCGCGCTCGTCTCGTCGCCCAGATGGGCGCCGGGGTCGCTGCGGCCGGTCATGCCCCTGGCCTGCGACAGCGCGGCGTCGAGGTCGAAGGCGGGCGCGAAGTCGGGCGCGAAGTCAGGCGAACGCAGGCGACGCTCGAAGGCGGGGCGGAAGCGGGCGAGCATGTCGCGCAGCGCGATCGTCGCCGTGCTGCCCAGGCCGCAGTGGCTCGCGTGCTGCATCAGCTGGTGCAGCTTTTCCATTTCCTCGAGATCGCAGGGCGAGCCGCGGCCGCGCGCGAGCTTGTCCATCAGGCGCGCATTCACCGCGGTGCCGACGCGGCACGGGGTGCACAGGCCGCAGCTCTCGTGGGCGAAGAAGTTGATGAAGTTGCGCGCCACCTCGAACATGTCGCGCGAGGCGTCGAAGACCATGAGCGAGCCGCCGGTGGCGACGTCCTCGAAGGCGATCCGGCGCCCGAACGCCTCGGCCGTCAGGCAGGGGCCGGCGGCGCCGGCGGTGGTCACCGCCTGGGTGTCCTGCGCGCCCGCGGCCTCCAGCACCGCGGCGACGGTGACGCCGAAGGGGAACTCGTAGACGCCCGGCCGCGCGACGTCACCCGACACCGACAGCAGCTTGGTGCCGGTCGAGGACGCGGTGCCGATGGTGCGGAACCACTCGCCGCCCCTCACCGCGATCAGCGCGGCGAGGGCGAGCGTCTCGACGTTGTTCACCGTGGTGGGCTGGCCGAGATAGCCGTGGGTCACCGGGAAGGGCGGGCGGATGCGCGGCTTGCCCGGCTTGCCCTCGAGCGACTCGATCAGTGCCGACTCCTCGCCGCAGACGTAGGCGCCGGCGCCGAGGTGGATCGCGATGTCGAAGTCGAAGCCGCGGCCGAGGATGTCGCGTCCGAGCAGACCCGCAGCGCGTCGCTCGGCGAGTCGGGTTTCCAGCAGATCGAGCAGGTGGCGGTACTCGCCGCGCAGGTAGATGAAGCCCTGGCTCGCGCCGATCGCGAAGCCGGCGATGCACATGCCGTCGACCACGAGGTCGAAGAAACCGGCGAGCAGCACGCGGTCCTTGAAGGTGCCGGGCTCGCCTTCGTCCGCATTGCAGACCACGTAGTGGGCGTCGCCCCGGGCGGCGCGGCAGGCGCGCCACTTGATGTCGCTGCCGAAGCCGGCGCCGCCGCGGCCGCGCAGCGCCGAGCGCTCGATCTCGTCGAGCAGTGCCGTTGGCGCGCGCTCGAGCGCGGCCGCGAGCGCTTCGCCCGGCGCGAGGCCGTTACCGAGCAGGACGTCGCGGCGGCGGATGTTGTCCTCGACGCGGAACCACTCGCGCGGCCAGTCGCTCACCGGCACGCGGCGGCGGATCAGCCGCGCCATGTGGTCGATGCGCTGCGGCGTCAGCCGGGTGATCGCGCGGTAGTTCGCCAGCAGCGCCGGGCCCTGGTCGCACATGCCGGTGCAGGAGGTGGTGTCCACGCTGACCAGGCCGTCCTCCGACACGCGGCCGGGCTCGAGCCACAGCCGCTCGCACAGGCGCCGCAGCAGCGCCTGGCTGCCGAGCATGCGGTCGGTGATGTTGTCGGAGAACAGGATGCGGTAGTCGCCGAGCGGGCGGGTGTGGAAGAAGCTGTAGAAGCCCGCGCTGCTCTCGACCTGCGCCCGCGGCCGGTCGATCGCGTGCGCGATCGCGGTGAGGGTCTCGGGGGCCAGCCAGCCGAGGGCATCCTGCACCTCGCGAAGGATCTGCACGAGGCGGGTGCCGTCGTGGCCGTGCCGGCCGAGGAGGGTCTCGAGGGTCGCTGCTGCCACGCCGTGCTCCTGAGTGCCGGGGGTGCAATGCAATGCCGCGTCGGGTACACGCGGATTCTGCCGCGCCGGGGCACGCAATTACAATCACTTGCGCCCCGAAGGAGAAACGCCGCATGCACGAACTCTCGCTCGCGGAGAACGCGATCGCGATCATCGAGGACGCCGCCCGCCGCGAGTGCTTCGCCCGCGTGCGGATCGTGCGCGTCGAGCTGGGGGCGCTGTCCTGCGTCGAGCCCGAGGCGCTGCGCTTCGCCTTCGCTTCCGCCAGCCTCGGGAGCTGCGCCGAAGGCGCGCGGCTCGAGATCCTCGCCGTGGCGGGCGAAGGGCTGTGCGAGGCCTGCGGCGCGCGCGCGCCGATGGAAACGGTCTACGATCTGTGTCCGCGCTGCGGGATCCGCCCGCTGAAGGTGCTGTGCGGCGCGGAGATGCGGATCCGCGACCTGGACGTCGAATGAGCGGGAGCGAACGAGATGTGCACCACCTGTGGCTGCGGCAATGAAGGGGCGACGATCGACCATCATCACGCCTCGCATCCCTATCGGCGGCTTCGCCGCGCAGTGATGCCGGCGGCGCACGTAGCGGCGCCCGATGCGGGTGACCGGGGCATCCGGGCCGAGGGTGCATCGGCTTCCGGGGACGCCGCGCCGTCGCGCCGCGTGAGGATCGAGCAGGACCTGCTCGCGCGCAACGATGCGGCGGCCGCGTCCAACCGCAGGCGGCTCGCCGCGGCCGGCGTGTTCGCGCTCAACCTCGTTTCCAGTCCGGGTTCGGGCAAGACCAGTCTGCTCGTGCGCACGATCGAGCGGCTCGCCGGCCGCCTGCCGGTGGCGGTGATCGAGGGCGATCAACAGACCAGCCGCGACGCCGAGCGCATCCGCGCCACCGGCGCGCCCGCGACCCAGATCAACACCGGCAAGGGTTGCCATCTCGACGCCCGCATGGTGGGCGAGGCGCTCGCCGGCCTGCCGCTGGCGCGCGGCGGCCTGCTGCTGGTGGAGAACGTCGGCAACCTGGTGTGCCCGGCCGCCTTCGACCTCGGCGAGGCGCACAAGGTGGTGATCCTCTCGGTCACCGAGGGCGAGGACAAGCCGCTCAAGTACCCCGACATGTTCCGCGCCGCTGACCTCATGCTGCTCAACAAGTGCGACCTGCTCCCCTACCTCGACGTCGACATCGCGCTCGCCGAGGCCCATGCGCGCCGCGTGAATCCGGCGCTGCGCATGATCCGGGTATCGGCGACGAGCGGCGAGGGCATGGACGAGTGGCTCGCCTGGCTCGAGGCCGGCGCGCAGGCCGCGGCAGATGCGCCCGGCCGGGGCGTGGCGGCGCCGGCGTGAGGGCGACGGACATGAGCGCGCCGCGCGTGGTCGCGCTGCCGGTCGAGCACCGGCTGGCGCTGCCGCCCGGACCGCCGGTGCTGGCGACCGGGGCCTGGTTCAGGAACACGGTATGCGCCGCGCGCGGCGGCGAGGCACACCTGTCGGCGACGGTCGGCGACCTCGAGAGTGTCGATGCCTGCCGCGCCCACGAGGCGGTCGCGCGCGAGCTGCTCGACTGGCTCGGCGCGCCGCCGGCGGCGATCGCCCACGACCTGCATCCGGATTTCCACTCCAGCCGCTTCGCCGCCGAGCTGGCGGAGGCGTGCGGGGCGCGCCTCGTCGGGGTGCAGCATCATCACGCCCACATCGCCGCGACCTGCGCGGAACACGGCGAGCGCGGGCCGGTGCTCGGGCTCGCGCTCGACGGCGTCGGCCTCGGCAGCGACGGCGCGGCGTGGGGCGGTGAGTTGCTGCGCGTCGAGGGCGCCCGCTGTGCGCGCCTCGCCAGCCTGCGCCCGCTGGCGCTGCCCGGCGGCGACCGCGCGGCACGTGAACCCTGGCGCATGGCGGCGGCCGCGCTGTACGCGCTCGGCCGCGGCGACGAGATCGAGGTGCGCTTCGACGGCCTGCCCGCCGCCGGCGTGGCGCGCCTGCTCGAGACCGGCCTGCGCTGTCCGCCGAGCTCGAGCATGGGCCGGGTGTTCGACGCCGCCGCCGGCCTGCTCGGGCTGTGCCGCGTGATGCGCGACGAGGCCGAGGCCGCGATCGCGCTCGAACGGGCGGCCACCCGCCACGGCGCCTGCGCGCCGCTCGACGCCGGCTGGCGGATCGACGCCGACGGCCGGCTCGACCTTCGGCCGCTGCTCGCCGAGCTCGCCGACACCCAGGATGCCGGAGGCGGCGCTGCCCTCTTCCACGCCACCCTGGGCGCGGCGCTCGTCGACTGGGCGCTGCGCGCAGCGCAGTCCGCCGGGCTCGCGACCGTGGCCGTGGGCGGCGGCTGCTTCTTCAACGCGCTGCTTGCGGCCGACCTGCGCGCACGCTTCGCCGCTGCCGGCCTGCGGCTGCTCGAGCCGCGCCGCCTGCTGCCGGGCGACACCGCGATCGCCTACGGCCAGGCGGCGGTCGCGCGCTTCGTGCTGGAGGGCAACTGACATGTGTCTTGCCATACCCGCCCGCGTCGTGGCGCTGGTCGACGGCGACGAGGCGGTGGTCGATCTCGACGGGGTGCGCAAACGGATCTCGCTCGCGCTGGTCGAGGAGGTCGGCGTTGGCGACTACGTCATCTTGCACGTCGGCTTCGCGCTGCAGAAGCTCGATCAGGCCGAAGCCGAGGCCACGCTCGCCCTGCTGCGCGAGATCGCCGCGGCCGAGGCAGGTCAAGGAGCGGGCGACGACGGCGAGGCGGCGGCGTGAAGTACGTCGACGAGTTCCGCGACGGTGCGCTCGCGCGCGGCATCGCCGCATCGATCGCGCGCCAGCTGCGGCCCGGTCGCGAATACCGCCTGATGGAGTTCTGCGGCGGCCACACCCACGCGATCTCGCGCTACGGCATTGCCGACCTGCTGCCGCCGCAGCTGCACCTGATCCACGGGCCGGGCTGCCCGGTGTGCGTGCTGCCGGTGGGCCGCATCGACCAGGCGATCCGGCTCGCGCTCGAGCACGAGGTGATCCTGTGCAGCTACGGCGACGCACTTCGGGTGCCGGCCTCGGACGGAATGTCGCTGCTGCGCGCCCGGGGCCGCGGCGCCGAACTGCGCATGGTGTATTCCCCCCTCGACGCCTTGCAGCTCGCGCGCGCCCGGCCCGGGCGCGAGGTGGTCTTTCTCGCCCTCGGCTTCGAGACCACCACGCCGCCCACCGCGGTGGCGCTCCGGCAGGCGCGCGCCGAGGGCATCGCCAACTTCTCGGTGCTCTGCAACCACGTACTCACGCCGCCGGCGATGCGGGCGATCCTCGAGGCCCCGGGCGGGGTGGCGCTCGACGGCTTCATCGGTCCGGCGCACGTGTCGACCGTGATCGGCAGCGCGCCCTACGTTCCCTTCGCGCGCGAGTTCGGCAAGCCGGTGGTGATCGCCGGCTTCGAACCGCTCGACGTGCTGCGCGCGATCCAGATGCTGGTCGCCCAGATCGATGCGGGCCGCGCCGAGGTCGAGAACGAGTTCACCCGCGCGGTCGGTCTCGAGGGCAACCGCAAGGCGCAGGCGCTGGTGGCCGAGGTCTTCGCGCTGCGCGAGGCATTCGAGTGGCGCGGTCTCGGCACGCTCCTGCACAGCGCGCTGCGGCTGCGCCCTGAATTCGCCGCCTTCGACGCCGAGCGCCGCTTCGCCGTGCCGTACCGCGGGGTGCCCGACCACAAGGCCTGCGAATGCGCCGCGGTGCTGCGCGGCGACAGGCGCCCGCAGGACTGCCGCATCTTCGGCACCGCGTGCACGCCGGACCATCCGGTCGGCGCCTGCATGGTGTCGTCCGAGGGCGCCTGCGCGGCGCATTACAGCTACGGCCGCTTCCGCGCGCCGTCCCGGAGCTCCGCATGAAGATCCCGCACACCCGCCCGCTGAACCTGAGGCAGGGAAAGGTCGAGATGGCGCACGGCGCCGGCGGGCGCGCGATGGCGCAACTCGTCGATGAGCTGTTCGCGCGCGAGCTCGGCAACGCCTGGCTCGCCCCGGGCGACGACGGCGCCCGCCTGCCGCCGGCGCGCGGCCGGCTGGTGATGTCGACCGACGCCCACGTGGTGTCGCCGCTGTTCTTCCCCGGTGGCGACATCGGCTGCCTCGCGGTGCATGGCACGATCAACGACGTCGCGGTGATGGGCGCGGCGCCGCGCTGGCTGGCGGCGAGCTTCGTGCTCGAGGAGGGCTTTCCGCTCGCCGAGCTCGCGCGCATCGTGGCCTCGATGGCGACGGCTGCGCGCGCCGCCGACGTGCCGGTGGTCACCGGCGACACCAAGGTGGTCGAGCGCGGCAAGGCCGACGGCGTGTTCATCACCACCACCGGGGTAGGCGTGCTCGCGGAGGGCATCGAGCTGTCGGGCGCGAATGCCGGCGCGGGCGACGCGGTGATCGTGTCCGGCCCGATCGGCGACCACGGCATGGCGATCATGTCGGTGCGCGAGCACCTCGCCTTCGAATCGCCGATCGTCTCCGACACCGCCGCGCTGCACGGTCTGATCGGCGCGCTGCTGGCCGCGGTGCCCGCCACCCGGGTGCTGCGCGACCCCACCCGCGGCGGGCTGGCCGCCACGCTCAACGAGATCGCGCAGCAGTCGCGGGTCGGCATCGTGCTCGACGAGGCGGCCCTGCCGGTACGCCCCGCGGTGGCGGCGGCGTGCGAGCTGCTCGGGCTCGATCCGCTCGACATCGCGTGCGAGGGCCGGGTGGTGGCGATCTGTCCGGCCGCCCAGGCGGCGAGCGCGCTGGCGGCCCTGCGCGACCATGCCCTCGGCGGCGAGGCTGCGCTGATCGGCGAAGTGGTCGCCGACGAGCGTCGCTTCGTGCAGATGCAGACCCGCTTCGGCGGTCGGCGCATGGTGGACTGGCTCGCCGGCGACGCCCTGCCGCGGATCTGCTAGGCGGCGCGATCGGCGGCGAGCAGGCGCGACCAGTAACGCAGCGAGGTCGGCCACGCCGAGGCGCCGAGCCCGATCAGATCGGCATTCGACACGTGGGTGGCGAAGGCGCGCGAATCCGGCGCGGCGAACATTCGCGCCGGCATCTCGCCGAGGAAGCGCTGCAGGCCGAGGCTGAGCAGGGGCAGGTCGGCCGCCAGCTCGGCGCCGAGGTCGCGGATCACGCCGGCGAGCGACAGCCAGCTCTTGCGGAACACGGCGAGCTGCTCGCCGAAGCCGCTCGCGCCGAGCAGGGCGAGCTCGTCGAGCAGGCCCACCAACCAGTCGAAGCCTATCGGCCGGCCCGAGGCCACGAGACGGTCGAGCGCGTGTTCGACTGCGCCGGCCAGCGCCGGGTCGTCGGCGTCGAGCATGCCGAGCGCGCCGAGCGCGGCGCGGATCCGCGCCGCGTCCAGGGTCAGGGCGCCGAGCGCGATCGCCACCAGCGCCTCGCGCTCAGCCTTGCCGAGGCGAGCGGTGAGGCTCCAGTCGAGTACCGCGAGGCGGCCGTCGTCGGCGAGCAGCAGGTTGCCGCCATGCAGGTCGCCGTGGAACATCGCCTCCGCCTCGCCGCTCCAGAAGGGCCTGGCGAGGAGGGCGCGGACCAGGGTGTCGGCGAGCGCCTGGCCCTGGCCGGGGGCGAGCGCGGCGTCGGTGAGACGCGGTCCGAAGACGCGGTCCATCGCGGTCATCGCCGGGCTGCACCAGGGCAGGAGCGCCGGTACCAGCAGGCCGGCATCGTCGGCATGGAACGCGGCCGCCTCCGTCATGTGGGCCTGCTCGCGGTCGAGCCGGATCTCCCGGGCGAGCAGGCGCTGCACGCTCGCCAGTGTGCCGCGGTAGTCGAGCGCCGGCAGGCCGAGCTGGGCCGCGCGCCTCTCGAGGAAGTCGGCGACCGACGGCAGCAGGGCGAGCTCGTCCGCGAGCTCGGCCTCCACCCCGGGCTTGAGCACCTTGAACACACCCTCGCGTCGTCGCCCCCCCTCGTGCCAGGAAAAGGGCAGCACCACCGCGACGCTGCCCTCGGCGAGCGCTTCGTCGGCGAGCGCAAGACCGTGGCCGGCGCCGAGACTGGCCTCGATTCGCGCGCGCAGGGGTGCGAGCGGCCGGGTCGACGGCATCGACTCGAGCGTCTGCAGGTGGCGTCGCAGCTCGGGGTCGAGCTCGGGGCGGCGCGCGAGCACCTGGCCGAGCTTGTGCAGCGTCGGGCAGCGGGCGAGCAGGGCGACCAGGCGCGCCTCGTCCGGGGCTTCGATCGGCAGCGCGAACTGGTCGGCGACAATCGCCTCCAGCCGCTGCGGCGGCAGGCGGTCGAGAAAGAAACCGAGCGCCTCGACCACCAGCGGACGCCAGGCGGCGAGCGGTGCGGGCACCAGCTCGTCCACGCCGAGGGCGTCGAACAGCGCGGGGTCGAAGCCGCCTTCTGCGGCGGACGCTTCGGTGGCGGCGTGCTCCGGATTCAATTCCTCGCCCTCCTCGGGGGATGTGTGGATGACTTCATTTCACTCGGGCGCGCGGCCCCGCTGCAGCCGCGCGGGATCGAAACCCTTCGCGGCGAGCCGCTGCAGCAGCGCGTCGTAGGCGGCCGGGTCGACCTCGGGGGTGCGCGACAGCACCCACAGGTATTCGCGCTCGGGCTCGCTGACCGCGACCAGGCTGTAGTCCTCGTCGAGGTCGATCACCCAGTAGTCGCCCCACACCGCGGGGAGGAAGGAGAGCCAGGCCGGGGCGAAGCGCACCTCCAGCTTGGGCGATCCTTCGCCGCCGATGCGGCGCGCGCTGCCGACCGCCTCGTCGAACTCGCCGTCGGCGAGCCGGCAGCGGTTGATCACCTTCACCCTGCCGTCGGGCTGCAGGCTGTACTCCGCGCTGGTGTCGGCCACGCACTTCTCCTGGAAGCGGTTGGGATAGCGCGCGATCTCGTGCCAGGTGCCCATGTAGCGCTGCAGGTCGAGGCTGGGGACGGTTTCGAGCGGACCGGATGCGGCGGCGCGGGTGTCGTGGGCCGCGGGTTCGCTGGCGCAGCCGGCGAGGGCGAACAGCAGCGGGAGCGTCGCGATCAGGTGGGGTTTCGTCATTGGGGCTCCGGGTATGTGGAGAAGTGGGCTGGGTGGCACGCTGGCGTCGGTCGTCAGACCTTCAGCAGCGACCCGGGTTCGCACCCCGGGGAGGGCGGCTGCAGGCAGGACGCCAGCGCCTCGCCTGCGGGATGCCAGCGGAATCGGCCATCACTCAGTTCGTAGTCGGCGAGCCGGGTGAGCGGGCCGCCGACCTCGGCCGCGGCGTAGCCGAGCAGGCTGAGCCGCTCGATCCGCAGCCGCAGCGGCGACGCGGCGTAGGTGTCGAGCCGGCGGTCGATCTCGACGGTGGGCCACGCCCCGGCGTAGAGGCCGACGGTGAGGTGGGGAACGTAGGCGTGGGCGGGCGGGTCCATCGGACCGCCGGCGAGACAGGCGTGCAGACGATCGAGGCTGCCGCAGGCCGCCTCGGTGGTGAGGAAGGGCGCGGAGGCGAAGCTCTCGAGCGCACCGATCTCGACGTCGAAGGGCGGGGGGCGCAGCGTGCGCAGGGCGTCGAGCTGGGCGGCCAGGCGCACCGGCCCGAATTCGTCCGCCGCCGCGGGCGCGGCACTCGGAAAGCCGCACAGCCCGAGCGTCAGGTGCGGCTGGCGTCGATAGGGCTCAAGCAGGAGCGCTCCCAGCTGGTCGGCGGCGGCCTGCTGGCGGGCGCGGACCTCGGGCAGGTCGAGGTCGAGCGCCCAGAGCACGAAGCACGGCCGGCCGCGGTGCCACTCGACGAAATCGCGACGGACGTTGGGCAGGGTGAGCGGGGCGGCGAGGAAGGCCTGGCGAAGCGTCATGGAAGTGGAGCGGAGGGGGCGCCGAACTGCAGCGCGAGGTCGCAGCTGCGGCCGCCGGCGAACCAGCGCGCCAGCACGCGCGCGTCGCCCGCGAACTGAAACAGGAATTCATCGGAGACCGGCTTGCGCACCGTTTCCCGGGCGCGGATCGGGCCGAGGCGCGGTGCGAGCGCGTGCGCAAGGGCCTCGCCGCGGGCGCGGCAGTCACCGGCGTCGGCTGCGGCGGTGGTGCCGTCGTGTGGTGTGGCGAGGATCTCTTCGATGCGACCGTCGGCGCCCGCCATGCTCATTACCGACAGCGGGCGACCGTCGACCGACAGGCTGACGTTCACCTGATCGCGCGCATCGCAGGCGGGGCCGATCTGCGCCGCCGCGGGATCGAGCGGGAGGGCCCGGCGTGCCGCCCGCGCGAGCGGGACACCGAGCCGGAAGGGGCCGATGCCGTCGGGTGCCAGCGCCACCGGCGCCGGGGCTGCCGCCAGTGCGACCGGGCCGGCGAGGCAGGCAAGCACACCGATCGCAGCCCGCGCGGCGACCGCGCCGACGCGTGCCGCGAGGGCGCGCGCCGTGCCGCTTCGATCCGCGCTCAGGGCGCGGCCTTCACCACGCCGCAGGCGATGCGCGCGCCGGCGCCGCCGATCGGCTGGGTGACATGGTCGTCGCGATTCTCGTGAATCACCAGCGCGGCGCCGTCCTCGTCGAGGATGTTCGCGCGCTGGCCACCACCCGAGAGGCTGGCGAGGGTGGTGAACATTTCCGCCTCGACGCTGCCGTCGGCATGCACCACGATCACCGGCAGGTCGCCGGCGTCCGGCCCCTCCGGATTCATCAGGCCGTGCTTGCGGCCGTCGGGGTTGAGGTGGCCCTTGGAGGCGACGAAGCCTTTATCGGGATCTTCGCAGGTGCCGACGCTGTGGATGTGGATCGCCTTCGGCCCGGGCGGCAGGCCCTTCGCCGAGACGTGGATGAGGACGCCGTGCGGGCCTTCGCTGAGGCTCACGCTGCCGACCGGCTTCGCGTCGCGGTCGATCAGTTCCGCGCTGGCGCGATCGGCGGCGTGGGCGCCGAGGGTGAAACC
>NZ_MBFM01000003.1:245770-248287 GCF_001696715.1 Thauera phenolivorans
TCGGGTGCCAGCGCCACCGGCGCCGGGGCTGCCGCCAGTGCGACCGGGCCGGCGAGGCAGGCAAGCACACCGATCGCAGCCCGCGCGGCGACCGCGCCGACGCGTGCCGCGAGGGCGCGCGCCGTGCCGCTTCGATCCGCGCTCAGGGCGCGGCCTTCACCACGCCGCAGGCGATGCGCGCGCCGGCGCCGCCGATCGGCTGGGTGACATGGTCGTCGCGATTCTCGTGAATCACCAGCGCGGCGCCGTCCTCGTCGAGGATGTTCGCGCGCTGGCCACCACCCGAGAGGCTGGCGAGGGTGGTGAACATTTCCGCCTCGACGCTGCCGTCGGCATGCACCACGATCACCGGCAGGTCGCCGGCGTCCGGCCCCTCCGGATTCATCAGGCCGTGCTTGCGGCCGTCGGGGTTGAGGTGGCCCTTGGAGGCGACGAAGCCTTTATCGGGATCTTCGCAGGTGCCGACGCTGTGGATGTGGATCGCCTTCGGCCCGGGCGGCAGGCCCTTCGCCGAGACGTGGATGAGGACGCCGTGCGGGCCTTCGCTGAGGCTCACGCTGCCGACCGGCTTCGCGTCGCGGTCGATCAGTTCCGCGCTGGCGCGATCGGCGGCGTGGGCGCCGAGGGTGAAACCGGAGGCGAGCAGGGCGAGGAGCAGCGGGCGAGGATTCTTCATGACGTTCTCCGATCACTCAGGGTTGGGGAAACTGCATGATAGAGCGCAGCCGGCATTCCTGCAGCCAGCCGGGGTGCGCGCCGCGCTTCGCTTCAGGCCGGTGCGGCCGCGCTCTCGGCGCTGTCCTTCGCAAGCGCGCAGAAGGCGTCGTGTTGGGTCATGTAGATCTCGCCCGACAGCCAGTCGCCGATTCCGGCGCGCTCGAGGCGGTCGCGCACCGGGCCCTTGAGCTCCGAGAAGTGCAGGCGGACGCCGCGTGCGTCGAGTTCGCGGTCGAGCTGCATCAGCACCTCGAGGCCGGTGAGGTCGATGCCGTTGACCCCGCTCATCATCAGCACCACGTGGCGCAGCCGCGGCCGGCCGGCGAGCGCGGCCGACAGGGTTTCCGAGATCCAGCGGGAGTTGGTGAACACCAGGCTCTCGTCCACCCGGATCGCCAGCACGTGGGGCAGGGTCTCGACCTTGAAGCGACTGACGTTTCGGAACACCTCGGTGCCGGCGAGTCGCCCCACCTCGGTCCAGTGCGGACGCGCGGTGCGCTGCAACAGCACGCCGACCGCGGCGACCACGCCGGCGAACAGGGCCTCCTTGACGCCGACGGTGAGGGTCATCAGCGCCACCAGCAGCATCAGGCCGAATTCGGTGCGCGAGTAGCGCCAGGCGAGCACGAAGGGGCCGAAATCGACCAGCGACAGCACCGCGACGATGATGGTGGCGGCGAGCACCGCCTTCGGCAGGTACTGCAGCACGTCGCCGAGCAGAGCGATCGCGACTGCGAGCAGGATCGCGGTCCACACGCCCGCCAGGCGGGTGCGGGCGCCGGCGTCGAAATTGACGATGCTGCGCGCGAAGCCGCCGGTCACCGGCATGCCGCCCGCCACGCTGGCGGCGGCGTTGGCGGCGGCGAGGCCGAACAGCTCGCGCCGCGGGGAGACCTTCTCCCCACGACGTGCGCCGAGCGCTTCGGCCACCGCGAGGCTCTCGACGTAGGCCACCAGCGCGAGCAGAACCGCGGGCATCGCCAGCGCTCGCCACACCGCCGGCGGCGCCTGCCAGGGCAGCGGAAAGCTGAGGCCGTCGCCGAGGCTGATACGGCCGGCGAGCGCGACGCCCTCGGCGGCGGCGGGGAAGAGGGCGATCCCGGTCACCGCGGCGGCGACTACGACGATCGGTGCGGTGCGCGCGAGCAGCTGGGCGCGGCGCGGCGGCAGGCCCGCCGCCTGCAGCAGGCGACTGCCATGGCGGCGCAGCGACCACAGCAGCGCGAGCGCGAGCAAGCCGATCGCGGCGGTGGTTGCGTGGGGCGCGATGCTCCCGGCGGTCGCCACCGAACGACCCATCTCGACCACCGTGCTGCCCTTCGCGGCAATGCCGAGCAGGGCGGGCAGCTGGCCGATCGCGATCACCAGCGCGGCGCCGGTGATGAAGCCGTGCAGCACGGGCGCGCCGAGCAGGGCCGCGAGGGTCTCGAGGCGGAGCAGCGCGGCGACGAGGAAGACCGCCGCCATCTCGAGCGCGAGCACCAGCGCCGCGAGGTGGGGCTCGATCCCGTGCGCCGCGCTCACCGCGCCGATCGCCTGCGCGGTCATCATCGCCAGTACCGCCACCGGGCCCACCGCGAGCGTGGTGCTCGAGCCGAACAGCGCATAACCGACGATCGGCAGCAGGCTCGCCATCACCCCCACCACCGGTGGCAGGCCCGCGAGCATCGCGTAGGCCAGGCTTTGTGGCACCAGCAAGATGGTGACGATGACGGCGGCGACGAGGTCGTCGGTCAGCGCCGATTGCCGATAGGCGCGCCAGCGCCCGGCAAGCGAGGGCGGGGCGATGGCGGTGTCGGT
>NZ_MBFM01000003.1:248297-309540 GCF_001696715.1 Thauera phenolivorans
TCTCGACCACCGTGCTGCCCTTCGCGGCAATGCCGAGCAGGGCGGGCAGCTGGCCGATCGCGATCACCAGCGCGGCGCCGGTGATGAAGCCGTGCAGCACGGGCGCGCCGAGCAGGGCCGCGAGGGTCTCGAGGCGGAGCAGCGCGGCGACGAGGAAGACCGCCGCCATCTCGAGCGCGAGCACCAGCGCCGCGAGGTGGGGCTCGATCCCGTGCGCCGCGCTCACCGCGCCGATCGCCTGCGCGGTCATCATCGCCAGTACCGCCACCGGGCCCACCGCGAGCGTGGTGCTCGAGCCGAACAGCGCATAACCGACGATCGGCAGCAGGCTCGCCATCACCCCCACCACCGGTGGCAGGCCCGCGAGCATCGCGTAGGCCAGGCTTTGTGGCACCAGCAAGATGGTGACGATGACGGCGGCGACGAGGTCGTCGGTCAGCGCCGATTGCCGATAGGCGCGCCAGCGCCCGGCAAGCGAGGGCGGGGCGATGGCGGTGTCGGTCTGCATGCCTTGCCCTTACAGCAGGTCGAGCGGGATCTTCAGGTAGCTGACGCCGTTGTCCTCCGCCGGCGGCAGGTGGCCGGCGCGCACGTTCACCTGCACCGCGGGCAGGATCAGGGTGGGCATCTCCAGGGTCTTGTCGCGTGCGGTGCGCATGGCGACGAACTCGGTCTCGGTGACGCCGTCGTGCACGTGGACGTTGCTCTCGCGCTGCGCGGCGACCGTGGTTTCCCACACCGGCTCGCGGTCGTCGGGCGGATAGTCGTGGCACAGATGCATCCGGGTGTCGGGCGGCAGCGCGAGTACCTTGCGGATCGAGCGGTAGAGGGTGGCGGCATCGCCGCCGGGGAAGTCGCAGCGCGCGGTGCCATAATCGGGCATGAACAGGGTGTCGCCGACGAAGGCGTCCTTGCCCACCAGGTAGGTGAGACAGGCCGGGGTGTGGCCGGGCGTGTGGATGACCTCGACCTCGAGCTCGCCGATCGCGAAGCGCTCGCCGTCCTCGAACAGGTGGTCGAACTCCCGCCCCTCGGTATTCATGTCCCCGGCGTTGAAGATCTTCTTGAACGTCGCCTGCACCTCGCGGATGTGGGCGCCGATGCCGATGCGGCCGCCGAGCTTCGACTGCAGGTAGGGCGCGGCGGAGAGGTGGTCGGCGTGGGCGTGGGTTTCGAGCAGCCACTCGACCGTGAGGCCGGCTTCGCGCACGTAGTCGATCACCTTGTCGGCGCTGTCGCGCGAGGTCCGTCCGGCCTTGGGGTCGTAGTCGAGCACGCTGTCGATGATCGCCGCGCGCGCAGTGGCCGGGTCCGACATCACGTGGGTGACGGTGGAGGTTTCAGGGTCGAAGAATGACTTGATGTCGGCGGTCGGCATGCGGGGGCTCCTGTCTCTTGGGGTCGTCTTCTTAGGTGGGGTCGTTCACTCGGGCACACAGATCCGTGCACGGGCCGCGGCGGCGAGGGTCGCGAGCGTGAGCAGGGCGACGAGTCCGCTCAGTAGCGCAAGCATGAGCCAGGCCAGTGCGCCATAGAAGCCCGCGCCGCTGCGGGCGGCCATCTCGAAGGTGGCGATCGTCATCGCCGCGAGCGGGAAGGAATACGCCCAGGCGGAGATGAAGAAGGGCAGGCGCACGAAGCGCGGCGCGTTGCTCGCGAGCAGCAGGGTGAGGAACAGCGCGGTGAAGTAGAGCACGCGGGCAAAGGCGTCGATCTCGCCGGCGAGGGCCACATAGGCGAGAAAGCCCGCCGCGGGGGGCGCGATCAGGATGAACAGGGTCGGCGTCAGCCGCGCCGGCAGCGCCTCGTGGAAGAACAGCCGATAGAGCACGATGGCAAGCAGCGCCAGCCAGAACACGAGGCCGATGCTGAAGAAGAACCAGCTCACATCGGCGGGGGCGTAGCGCACGCCGACGATCGGGACCAGGATGTTGCCCACCACCGGGATGAACCACGCCGGGTTTACGTGCTTGATGTCGTAGTGGGTGTGGTGGATCCAGCTGCTCATCGCGTAGAGGGTGAAGCCCAGGTGTGCGCCGCTGCCGATGCCCCAGACCCAGCGCGCGGTGAAGGGTGCGTCGGCAGCCCAGGCGATCGACAGCAGGATCATTCCGATCGAGATGGCCGGCAGGAAGTTGAGCCGGACTGGATGCTTGCAGTCGGCGCGTACCGCGTCGGGGTGGACCGCCAGTTTGGCGGCATACATCGCGAGCAGGAACAGAAATAATGCACTCGCCGCCCAGCGCAGGACGATGCCGATCTCGAGCGGCGCGCCGCCCACATGGGAGGCCTTGATCCAGGCGATGGCGAGACCGGCGATCCCCATCACGGTGGAAAACAGGGCGACCGGGAAGTGGGCGAGCCTGTCCGCGGGGATGGCGCTGACGGTAGCGGCGGAGGCGGAGGCGGGGGCGGGGGCGTTCATGGTGGCGCCTGCTTGCGTCGAAGCTCAGTAGCGGATGTCGATTCCCAGCGCGGTCGCGCCGCTGCCGGGCGCGAGCTCGAAGGCGCTGTCGTCGAAGGTCGGGGGGCCGATCACGGTGGGGTTGTTGGAAAGACCGTAGCCTTCGGTGGGGAACATGCCGAGGCGGCGGTTGAGTTCGCCGTTACCGTCTTCGTCATGGTAGGCCATGATCGCGTAGCGGCCCGGCGGCAGGCCGGTGAAGCTCACCCGGACCTCGCCGGCGGCGGCCGGCACCTCTTGCACCGCGAGTGCGTGCGCTTCCTTGCGGAAGGTCTTCGAATCGGCGTAGAGGCCGACCCGCACGCTGCCACGGTCGTGCTGCACGCCCGACAGGGTGAGGTCGAGGCGAAGTTCGTCGGCCATCGCGGCAGTGCTGGCGGTGGCCGACAGCAGGAAGGCGAGGAGGTGGGATTTCATCTGCGGGTCCTGAAGCCGCGGCCGCCGGGTATGGGAGCGCCGCTTGGAGCGTGAGAATAAGCAAAAACTAATGTTTTCGGCAATCGGACCGGTTCGCGCCAGCGCCTGACGCCCCCGGGGGCGGCCGGCTCAGGGATGCACTCTCCTTGCCGGCCGCGTGCACTCAGAAGCCGATGACCTTGCGCCCCGGTTCGAGGAGCGCACGCCCCATGTCGGCCGGCTTGGCCGCCGTGATGCCGTCCTTCAGGTCCTCCGGCTTGTGGCCGGCATTGGGCAGGTAGAGGGCGCACACCGAAGCCGTCGCCCCCTTCTTCATCGCTGCGTCGAGCAGCTGGGCGGGCGTGACGTCGTTGGGCTTCAGGGCGTCGCCGCCGGCGTTCTTCAAGGCGAGATCACCCGCCTCGTCGCACAGCAGGATGTCGACCTGCGCGCCCTGTTCCTGCATCTGGTTGGCGAGCACCATCGCCATGCCCTGGGTCATCGTGCTGTCGTCGTTGAGCACGACGGTCACCGCTTGCTTTTCGGCCATGGCGGCGCCGGATGCGAAGGCGAGTGCGAGGATTGCGAGGGTCTTCTTCATGGGTGTGTCTCCTGTGTGATCGAAGTGGATCGGGGGTGGGTCGGTGCCGTTCAGGCGGGTTTGCGCAGGCTCAGCACCCACTCGGTCATCTTGCGGTTGGCCTCGGGCATCGGCGCCTCGAGGAAGCTGATGACGAAGCGGTCGGGCAGTTCGGCGATCCCGATCGAGCGCGGACGCACGGCGAGCATCGCGGGATCGGGCAGCTTGGTGCCGAAGCAGAAGATCAGGTTCTTTGCCGCGAGGATGTCGGGGCGAATCTCGCCGCCGATCATCTTGGTGTGGCCATAGTGGTCGAACACCGAGATCAGGCGCACCGCAGGATCGACCTCGGCCTTCGCCTCGAGCGCGCGCAGCAGCTCGTCGAGGTGTTCATAGGGGGTCTCGCTCTTTTCGATTTCGAGCAGGTGGATCGGGTACTTGTCGGCGAGAAGGCGGTTCTGCATGGTGGCTTCCTTTCCAGATGGAGATCGAGGGGGCGTCGGCGGCCTTTCCCTGACAGGTCGGGTGCCGGCACCTTCTGACGCGCGAATCTGCCCTGACCCTGCCCAAGCCCTGACGACGGTGCGCCCCGACGACCCGCCGTGCGGGCGGGTGGCCGGGGCGGGCCGTGCTCCGAAAGCTCAGAGCGACTTGGTCGAGTAATACCAGTCGACCGTGTCGTAGCCTTCGGCGGCACGCTTGTCGGCGGCCTCCGCGGTCTTGGGCGGCGGCACGATGACCGGCTGGCCCGGAAGCCAGTTCTCGGGCGTGGCGACGCCGTTCTCGTCCGAGGTCTGCAGGGCCTGCAACAGG
Source organism: Thauera phenolivorans (assembly GCF_001696715.1). Lineage (GTDB taxonomy): Bacteria > Pseudomonadota > Gammaproteobacteria > Burkholderiales > Rhodocyclaceae > Thauera > Thauera phenolivorans. Next base: position 252,551 of record NZ_MBFM01000003.1, read on the forward strand.
CGCACGAACTCGTCGATGCTGCGGCCGTTGCTCATCGGATAGTAGACCATCGCGCGCAGGATGCCGTTGGGGTCGATGAAGAAGGTCGCGCGCACCGCCTGGGTGTCTGCGGCGCCGGGGTGGACCATGCCATAGGCACGGGCGACGTCCATCTTGATGTCCTCGATGATCGGGAACGGGATGTCGACGCCGAACTTCTCCTGGATGTTGCGCGTCCAGGCGAGGTGCGAGAACAGGCTGTCGATCGAGAGGCCGAGCAGCTCGCAGTTCATCGCGGCGAAGGTGGGGGCGGCCTTGGCGAAGCCGATGAATTCGGTGGTGCACACCGGGGTGAAGTCGGCCGGGTGGGAGAACAGGATGAGCCACTTGCCAAGATAGTCGGCGAGCGAGCGGTCACCGTGGGTGGTGCGGGCACTGAAGGCCGGGGCCGGCTCATTGAGACGGGGGAAGCTGGCTTGCTGGACGTCTTCCATGGTGCATCTCCTGGGGTGGTGGAGGGCTGTCGGTGCCCGACATCACGCAATCCCCGTGCCACCTCCAGGGCGAGCGAATGAGAAATACTTGCAAACCGCCAGAGCGACTGGCAGTCCGACCGATCCCGGGCGGATGCAGGCCAACCCGATACCGCGTCGATTCCCTGTCAGCGTGAGCGTGACCTGCCATCCGTGACAGCGTTGTCAGTCGCCGCTGATGGCAGAGTTGCGTGCGCCGCCGCCGCGATCAGGGCCTGGGCACTGCTTCGATGCGGATCGCACCGGCGCTGGGAGTGCGGCGTCCCGCGAGGCGCGCGGCAGCGGCCTCGCCGCGGGCGCGCAGCTGGCCGCAGCCGCCGTCGACGTCCTGGCCCGCCGACTGGCGCAGCTTGGTCAGCACCCCGCGCCGGTGGAGCTGGCGCGCCATTTCGGCGGCGGCCTCCCAGGAGGGGCGGCGGAAGTCGAGTTCCTCCACCGTGTTGTAGGGGATCAGGTTCATCACCGCATACCTGCCCGCGAGCAGGCGGGCGATGCCGTCGATCTCCTCAGGGCCGTCGTTGATTCCCTCGAGCAGGGTCCATTGGTACTGAATCGGATAGCCGGTGTCGCGCGCATAGCGCTCGCCGAGTTCGACCAGCGCGGCCGGATCGATGCGCGGCGCCTGCGGCAGCAGCCGTTCGCGCAGCGCGGCGCGGGTGCTGTGCAGCGACAGCGCGAGCGCCGGCTTCACCTCGCCATGCGGCAGGCGCTCGAATACGCGGTGGTCGCCAACCGTGGAGAACACCAGGTTCTTGTGCCCGATGCCGCCCTCGGTGCCAAGCAGCGCGATCGCCTCGAGCACGTTGTCGAGATTGTGCGCCGGCTCGCCCATGCCCATGAACACCACCTTCTTCACCGTGCGGCGGCGGCGTGCGAGCGCAACCTGGGCGACGATCTCGGCGCTGCCGAGCTGGCGCAGCAACCCGGCGCGGCCGGTCATGCAGAACACGCAGCCGACCGCGCAGCCGACCTGGGTCGACACGCACAGGCCGTCGCGCGGCAACAGCACGCTCTCCACCGTCTGGCCGTCCGCGAGCTCGACCAGCAGGCGCGCGGAGTCGTCCTCGCCCGCATGCTCGGAGCGCACGCGGGCGAGCCGCGCGAGCTCGACGTCGAGCGCGGGCAGGGCATTCTGCAGGGCGAGCGGGAAGAAGTCCTGCGCCCGGCCGCGCCGCGTGTCGAGCGAGCGCTGCTGGCTCCAGGCGCGCAGAAAGCGGGCCTCGTGGGCGGGCTTGGCGCCGAGCGCGCGCAGGCGCTGGCGGAGGTGTTCGATCTGCATCGGGCGGGTGACGGGCGGGGCGGAGGGCGATTGTACTGCCCCGCCCCGCGTGCCGCTCATCCTTGCCCAGGCCCGAGGGCCAGCCCGAGCGCGTCCTCGACCGTCTCCAGCCAGTGGAACTGCAATTTCTCGCGGGCGTCGGCGGGGATGTCCTCGAGGTCCTTGCGGTTGCGCGCGGGCAGCAGCACGGTGCGGATGCCCGCGCGCTGGGCGGCGAGTACCTTCTCCTTGATGCCGCCCACCGGCAGCACCAGGCCGCGCAGGCTGATCTCGCCGGTCATCGCGAGATCGGCGGGTACCGGCCGCTTCTGCACCAGCGAAGCAAGTGCGATGAACATCGCCACCCCGGCGCTCGGGCCGTCCTTGGGGATCGCGCCGGCGGGCACATGGACGTGGATGTCGCTGCGGTCGAACAGCGCGGCTTCCAGCCCGAACTGCGCGGCATGTCCCTTGACCAGGGTGAGCGCGGCCTGCGCGCTCTCCTTCATGACCTCGCCGAGCTGGCCGGTGAGGATCAGCTTGCCGCTGCCCGGCGTGAGGCTGGCCTCGATGAACAGGATGTCGCCGCCGACCGGCGTCCACGCGAGCCCGGTCGCGACCCCCGGCAGCGCGGTGCGCATCGCGACCTCGCTCTCGAAGCGCGCCGCACCGATGATCGCGTGCAGATCGCCGGCGCCGATCTCGACCGGACCCGCCGCGCCTTCGGCGATGCGCACCGCGGCGTGGCGCACCAGGCGGCCGATCTCGCGCTCCAGGTTGCGCACCCCGGCCTCGCGCGTGTAGTCGCGGATCAGGCCGCGTATCGCATCCTCGCCGATCCGGCAGCGCTCGGCGTCGAGGCCGTTGGCGAGCAGCTGGCGCGGCACGAGGTAGCGGATGGCGATCTCGGTCTTCTCTTCCTCGGTGTAGCCGGGCAGCTCGATCACCTCCATGCGGTCGCGCAGCGGGCCCGGCACGCTGTCCATCACGTTGGCGGTGCAGATGAACATCACCGCCGACAGGTCGAAGGGGACACCGAGGTAGTTGTCGCGGAAGCTCGCATTCTGCTCGGGGTCGAGCACCTCGAGCAGGGCGGCCGAGGGGTCGCCGTGGATACCGGCGCCGAGCTTGTCCATCTCGTCGAGCATCAGCACGCAGTTGCGGCTGCCGGCCTTGCGCAGCGCCTGGATGATGTTGCCCGGCAGCGCACCGACGTAGGTGCGGCGGTGGCCGCGGATCTCGGCCTCGTCATGCACGCCGCCGAGGCTGACGCGGGCGAACTTGCGTCCGGTCGCGCGCGCAATGCTCTGGCCGAGCGAGGTCTTGCCCACCCCGGGCGGGCCGACGAAGCACAGGATCGGGCTACGCCCCTGCGGGTTGAGCTTGTGCACCGCGAGGTGCTCGAGGATGCGGCGCTTGACCTTCTCCAGTCCGCAATGGTCCTCGTCGAGGATGCGGCGCGCCTCGGCGATGTCGATGCGGTCCTCGGTGGCGACCGACCACGGCAGCTCGGTGAGCCACTCGAGGTAGGTCAGCAGCATCGAGTACTCCGCCTGCGCCTCGTTCATGCGGGCCAGGCGCTTGAGCTCCTTGCGGGCGTGGCGGTCGGCCTCCTCCGGCATCCCCGCCTTGTCGATTGCGGCGGAGAGCGCCTCGAGCTCGGCGCGCTCGGTCTCCTCCTCGCCGAGCTGCTGCTGGATCGTCTTGAGCTGTTCGCGCAGCAGGAACTCGCGCTGATGCTGGTCGATGCGGCCCTTGGTTTCCTGGTCGATCTTGTGCGACAGGCGCTGCACCTCGAGGCGGTGGCCGAGCAGGGTCAGCACGCGGTCGGCGCGCTGCTCGACGTCGAGCAGCTCGAGGATCTCCTGCTTTTCCTCGGGCTTCATCTCGATCAGGCTGGCGAGGAAGTCGGCGAGGGCGCCGGCGGCGCCGAAGGCCTGCACGGTGTTGGGCAATTCGGGCGAGGCCGCAGGCTGGAGTTCGAGCAACTCGGCGGTGCGCGCCTTCATGCGTGCGAGGCGGGCCTCGAGTTCGGGCGACTCCGTCTGGTCGTCCGGCAGCAGCTCGACGCGGGCGGCGAGATAGGGCAGGTCGGGCAGGAACTCGCGCACGCGGAAGCGCTGCTCGCCCTGGCAGACGAGGTGATGGCTGCCATCGGGCGCGGTCAGGTAGCGCACGATGGTGGCGCTCGTGCCCACCGTGTGCAGCTGCTCCGGCGTGGGGTCTTCGGTCGCCGGGTCGCGCTGCAGCAGCACGCCGATCGGGCTCTGCTCACGCATCGCCGCCTGCGCGGCGGCGACCGACGACGGCCGGCCGATGGTGATTGGCGCGATGAAGCCGGGGAAGAGCACGAGGTTGCGCATCGGCACGATGATCAGCGCGTCCTCCGGCAGGGCGGGCGTCGCCTCCGCTGCCGCGGGCGCAGTGTCCGCCGCGGAGTCGGGCAGTTTGCGGTCGAGATCGGTCATCGCTGCGCCCCCCTGCTCAGCTCGAGCACCAGACAGCCGTTACTGAAGGACTTGCGCACCGAGGCGAACTCCCCGGGCGGCAGTTCGATGCGGCGCTCGAAGCGGCCATGCGGGATCTCGAGCTGGCGGATGGTGCCGCGGCGGCAGGCCACCGGCAAGGTGCGCTGGCCGCGGATCACCAGGGTGTGAGCCTCCACCAGCACCTGTACCTGCTCCGGCGCCACGTCGGGCAGGGCGACGAGCACCAGCAGGCCGTCGTCCTGTTCGAACACATCCACCGGCGGCGCCCAGCTCGGACCGGAGCGGGCGTCGCGCTGAAGGCGGAAGAACTGGCGCTGCATGCGCTCGGCGCGGTCGAGCATTTCCAGCGCTTCGCCCCAGATCGAGGCGGCGGGGTCGCGAATCGGCATTCTGCTTACCTCCATCGGCCGGCGTCGACTGCCGGCGTCGTGTCGTCGTCCACACTATAGGTGGTCACAGGATGCCATGTCGGGACGAGGCGGGCGCGCTGCAAGCCCCCACGTCGCGCGTGTCGCCGGAGCGGTGCCGCCGTCATCGAGCGCGCTGCGGCGAATGCGGCTAGAGTAATGGTCTTAAACGGTTTTTCGGCGGGAGACGGGCTTGATCGAAGTTGAAACGGATGGGCGGACGGATGCGGCCCGCGGATGCGCGGCGCGAAAGCCGGGTGGCCGTGGCGCGCTGATCGGCGCGTTGCTGGCCTGCGTTTTCGGCCTGCAGGGCTGTGCGGTGGTGGCGGTGACGGGCGCGGTGGTCACGGTGGCGGCCACTGCGGTTTCCACCACCGCAAAAGTCGCGGGTGCGGGGATCGACCTGATCATCCCGGACGGCGACGATGACGAGGACGACGACTAGGGCCACGACCGGGCGACCGCGAGGGCGGTCGGCGGTACGAAGGAGCTGAGCGGCATGAACAGACAGCAGCAATGGAACATCTGGTATGTGGTGGCGACCTTTCTCCTGCTGATGCTGTTCCAGAACTGGTGGACGGCGAGCCGAAGCGTCGAGGCCATCCCCTACAGCGAGTTCCTCGTGCTGCTCGACGAGGGCCGCATCGCCGAGCTCACGGTGCAGCAGGAGCAGATCACCGGCCGCTTCAAGGAGCCGATCGGAGGCAAGAACTTCTTCGTCACCAACCGCGTCGAGCCGGCGCTCGCGGATCAGATCCGCGACTCCGGCGCGACCTTCACCGGCACGGTGCAGAACACCTTCCTCTCCAACTTGCTGTCCTGGCTGCTGCCGCTGCTGGTGTTCTTCGGCGTGTGGATGTTCGTGTTCCGCCGCTTCGCCGAGAAGCAGGGGCTGGGCGGCATGGTCAACGTCGGCAAGTCGAAGGCGAGGGTGCTGGTCGAGCGCGACACCGGGGTCACCTTCGACGACGTCGCCGGCGTGGACGAGGCCAAGCTCGAGCTGCAGGAGATCGTCTCCTTCCTGCGCGACAAGGAACGCTACGGCCGTCTCGGCGCGCGCATACCCAAGGGCATCCTGCTGGTCGGCCCGCCGGGGACCGGTAAGACGCTGATCGCGAAGGCGGTGGCGGGTCAGGCCGGCGTGCCCTTTTTCTCGATCTCGGGCTCGGAGTTCGTCGAGATGTTCGTCGGGGTGGGCGCGGCGCGCGTGCGCGACCTCTTCGAGCAGGCGCGCAAGGCCGCGCCCTGCATCATCTTCATCGACGAAATCGACGCCCTCGGCCGCGCGCGCGGTATGGGCAGCTTCGGCGGCCACGACGAGAAGGAGCAGACCCTCAACCAGCTCCTCAGCGAGCTCGACGGCTTCGATCCGCGCGAGGGCATCGTGCTGCTGGCTGCCACCAACCGGCCCGAGATCCTCGACCCGGCGCTGCTGCGCGCCGGCCGCTTCGACCGCCAGGTGGTGCTCGACCGGCCCGACCGCAAGGGCCGCGAGGCGATTCTCGCGGTGCATGCGAAGCGGGTGAGGCTCGCTGCAGGCGTCTCGCTCGAGCAGATCGCCGGGATCACCCCCGGCTTCACCGGCGCCGACCTCGCCAACCTGGTCAACGAGGCGGCGATCGTCGCCACTCGGCGAGGCGGTGACGAGGTCATGCTGGACGACTTCACCGCCGCCGTCGAGCGCATCGTCGCCGGCGCCGAGCGCAAGGGTCGGCTGCTGCAGCCTCACGAGCGCGAAGTGGTCGCCTATCACGAGATGGGCCACGCGCTCGTCGCCGCCAGCCTGCCCGGCAGCGACCCGGTGCACAAGGTGTCGATCATCCCGCGCTCGATCGGCGCGCTCGGCTACACGATGCAGCGCCCGACCGAGGACCGCTTCCTGATCACCACCCGCGAGCTGCGCGAGCGCATGACGGTGCTGCTCGCCGGTCGCGCCGCCGAGCAGACCGTGTTCGGCGAGATCTCCACCGGCGCCGCCGACGACCTCGCCAAGGTCACCGACATCGCGCGCCAGATCGTCACCCGCTTCGGCATGACCGAGAGCCTCGGCCAGGCCGTGCTCGAGCGCCAGAGCACCAGCTACCTCGGCGACCAGCAGATCGGTGTGCGTGAAAAGGACTATTCGGAGGAAACCGCGCGCGAGGTCGACCTCGCCGTTCGGCAGCTGATCGACGATGCCTATGCGCGCGCGCTCGAGATCCTCGCCGGGCGTCGAGATCTGCTCGACGAGGGCGCGCGCCTTCTGCTGGAGAAGGAAACCCTCACCCCGGAGGACTTTCCGGCCCTTGCTCCGCAGCCGGGGGGCCGCGGAGAGGCGACAAGTGCGTGACGCCGTGAAAAAGATGTGTGGAGCGTGCGGAATATCACGGACACAACACTTTTTTTCCGGCAGAATTATATTTATGAATTTAAAGCGAATTCCCTTCCTGCGAGCCTTCGATCCGAGCGAGCGGCGGCACCCTGCGTTTCTGCTGCCGGAAGGCGTGCTGGAGGCCTATGCGTGCCTTGATCTCGACGTCCAGACGGCGTGTCGCAGCCTGCTGGACGAGGGCGCCGAACGCGCGCTGCAGTTGCGCCAGGCATTTCTTCGCCGCACCGCAAATTAATTCTTGCAACGCAGCACAGGTTTGGGTATAGTTTGGTTTCTCCGACGCGGGGTGGAGCAGTCTGGCAGCTCGTCGGGCTCATAACCCGAAGGTCGCAGGTTCAAATCCTGCCCCCGCAACCAGTTTCAAGCAAGACGCCAATCCTTCGGGGTTGGCGTTTTGCTTTCCGGGGTCCGATCGTCTGCGGTTACCTTGGCGTGCAGGGACATTCGGGGACGTAACCGCTCGAATTACCTGTTCAGCGGCTTGCTGCGGCTTCGAGGCAGGTAAATAATACGTTAATAACCTGAGGGGTCCTCCTCGGCCCGTTCCAGCTATTGTCGTATTCCCCGGTTGCCGCCGTCGAGCGCCCTCGCCAGGTGCGCTTTCAGCCGCGACCGGGCCTCTGCCGGAGGTCAGATGAAGCTCACCGATCCTGCACAACTTGCCGCCAAGATGGTTGAGGTCGATGCCGACCTCGACCTGGCGGGGATGCCCTCCTATTCGCACATGTGGGCGACGAACGCCCGGCTGCGCGCCGAGCTCGCGCGCGCCGAGTCGCACCTGCAGATGATGACCCTGGCCCTGTCGAAGGCGAAAAGCCACCTCCTGCACGTCGAACTCGTCGCGCGCTCGGCGGCGAGTGTCGAGCAGGTCGGTCGTCAGCTCGCCCGACTCCGGCAGGATCGCGACCTGCTCGAGGCCGAGTGGCGCGCCCGCTTCGACGCCGGCGCTGCGGACGGCCCGGACGCCTGATCGGGCGTGCCGTCGCGGCTCAGTTCGGTTCGTCGGCAGCGGCGGCCGACTTCGATGCGGCGCCGCGGCGCGCCGGCTGCGTCTGCGCTCCCGTGCCAGTGTCGACGATCGCGCCCGAGACGCCTTCGGCAGCTTCGCCGACCTGGCGGCCCATGCGCTCGTAGAGGTCGTTGGTGAGCTCGATCGCCGACTGCATTGCCGCGAACATCGATTCCGAACCCGCGGGCGCAGTCTTGCCGGCATCGCTCAGAAGTCGCTCGAGGGCGTGGTTCACCTCGGTCAGCCAGCGCTTGCCGATGCCGAGGTACTCACGCTGACCTTCGGCGAGGATCTCGCCGACCTGGCGCGCGTAGTCGAGTGTGCGATCCAGTTCCGGCTTCACCGCTTCCGGTAGCACGGCGCTTGCGTCGCGCTCGCGCCTCGTGCCAAGCGCTTCTGCGGCGCGGGCAAGGCTCTTTCCGGTGAAGTCGCGGGCGAAGTCGAGGTTGAGGGCGAGGAGTCGTTCGCTGCGGACGATCGTTTCGGTGCCGAAGGCGTGGAAGGCTTGGATGCTGGCCTCGTGGGCGGCCGCCAGGTCACGATGGGAAGCTTCGGATTTCATTGCCGGTGTCTCCATTGCGTGGATCGAGGGATGTCCGTCCGCTCGCGGCGGGCGGGAACATATTGCGGTGGTGCAATATGGAGCCAAGCGTGAGCGGCGACTGTCTCAAGGGAATGAAGCCTGTGTTGCAGTTTTTGTGACAGCCGGCCGCCCGGACGGGGCTGGATCCGTTGAACGAGAGAGGCCGGCAATGCGCATCCGCTCCAAGCTGCCCGAGGTGGGCACGACCATCTTCACCGTGATGAGCGCGCTCGCCACCGAGCACGGCGCGATCAACCTGTCGCAGGGCTTTCCCGACTATCCCTGCGACCCGGCGCTGCTCGATGCGCTCGCCGAGGCGGCACGCGCCGGCCACAACCAGTATGCGCCGATGGCCGGGCTGCCTGCGCTGCGCCAAGCGATCGCCGCCAAGCATGGCTTGCAGCACGGCATCACGCTCGACTCCGAGACGGAAATCACGGTGACCGCGGGTGCCACCCAGGCGCTCTATACCGCGATCGCCACCGTGCTCCACCCGGGCGATGAGGCGATCGTGCTCGATCCCTCCTACGACAGCTATGCGCCGGCGATCCTCGCCCAGGGCGCGCGGCCGGTGCATGTCGCGCTCGCGGCCCCCGACTTCGCGGTGGATTGGGCGGCAGTGGAGGCGGCGGTGAGCCCGCGCACCCGCCTCGTGATCATCAACAACCCGAACAACCCGGCGACCTCGGTGATGACGGCGCCCGACCTCGATGCGCTCGCGGCGATCGCCGAACGGCATGACCTCCTCGTGCTCGCCGACGAGGTGTATGAGCATCTGGTGTTCGATGGCCTGCGGCACCACAGCGTGCTCGCCCACGAGCGCTTGCGCGCGCGCAGCTTCGCGGTTTACTCCTTTGGCAAGACCTTCCACGCCACCGGCTGGAAGATCGGCTATTGCGTGGCGCCGCCGGCGCCCACCGCGGAGTTCCGCAAGCTGCACCAGTTCCTGGTGTTCTCGGTGAATACGCCGGGCCAGCACGCGCTCGCCGCCCATCTGGGCGAACCGGCGCGCTGGCAGGGGCTGGCGAACGACTTCCAGCGCCGGCGCGACCTGCTCGCGCCCGGTCTCGCTGCCGCTGGCTTCCATCTTCTGCCCAGCCGTGGAACGTATTTCCAGCTCGCCGACTATTCCGCGATCCGGCCCGACCTCGACGATCTCGCCTTCGCCCGCTGGCTCACGCTCGAGCATGGCGTGGCGAGCATCCCGGTGTCGGCCTTCTACCGCAATCCGCCGCCGGGGCAGCGCGTCGTGCGCTTCTGCTTCGCGAAGCAGGACGCCACGCTGCGGCAGGCCATCGACCGGCTGGAGGGAGTGCGGCGCTGAGTCGGCCGACGACGACGATCAGCCGGGGCGGCGGCGGAGCTTTTCGGCAGTGTTTTCGAGCGCGGTCCAGGAGCCGCCGAGCGAGAGGTACACGTCGAGCCATTCGGGCCGCTCGCCGTCGCCGGTCCAGGTCAGATTGCGGTTGGACGGGTGCATGTAGCGGATGCGGGGCGGAGCGGAAACAGGAGGCTCGGAGGCGGGGTGCTCGGAGACGGGAGGCTCGGGAGCGGGAGGCTCGGGAGCGGGAGGCTCGGGAGCGGGCAGAGGCTCGGCCGGCGCTTCCTGGGTAGCCGCCTTGCGCCTGCGAGCGGGTGCGGGCGGCGCGTCGCGTCGCGCCTCCGTCAACCCTTCACCTTCCTCCGGCGCGGGGGCTCTGGTTTCGCCTGCGTGCTCCTGTGGCACAGCGGTTTGCGCGTCAGGCAAAGTCTCGCCAGCGGTCGATCGGGATTCGGCAATTTCAGCGCGTTCGATCGCGGTGCGGATGTCGGCGAGCAGGCGCTCGAGCTCGAGCGTGGAGTAATCACGCAGGGGACGTTGCATTGGGGAACCGGGCTGGATTTGATTCGGGAGGTGGCGCGAAAGTCTACCCCGCCGACCGCCGGGCGCAAGACAAATCGTCCATTGACGCGCGCGTCTCGCACGGTCGGTTCGAATCCTCACCGGTGCGAGCGGCGGCAACGTCGGCGCGCGGCCTGCCGATATCCCAGGGCCTCCGCACTCGCCTAGCATATTGATCGAATCCCCAGCATGCGCTCCCGTACTCCGTCATCCCACGCCGCCCCCTTGCGCTTGAGCCGAAGGCTGCTCTTGCGCGTGTCGGTCTTGTCGGCGCGGATGATGTTGAGCGCGATTTTGCGCAGCATCGACAGGTTCTGCGGCGCATTGTCCTTGGCCACCGTGCTGGCGTCCTCGCTGAAGCTGACGTCGAGGATCCAGTGAAGCCGGTTCTCCACGCCCCAATGCGCACGGACTGCGGTGGCCAGTTGCTCGGCGGTGAGGGCGCGCGAGCTGATGTAGTAGCGCCGCTCCAGATCGGATTCCTTGTCGCCGACCACCCGCATGGAGTCGATGCGCCCGATCGTGACACATTTGGGCCAGTCGGCCGGATCGACGATGCCCTTGGCCGAGAGCACCGAAGCGATCTGCCCAACGGTGCGTCCGTGGCCGCGTTCGACCAGCGCGCTGCGGTCGACCGACTCAACACCGTGCTGGTCGATGAAGGCGGTCTCGATCGCTTCGAGCAGCTTGGGCTGGTTGCCCTTGACCATCAGCAGGTAGTCGCCCTTCTTCGCAACGATCTGTTTGGCAATGCTTTTCTGGCAGCCCATGGCGTCGATCGTGACCAGCAGGCCCTTGATCGAGAGCGCCTCGAGCAGCTCGGGAATCGCGGTGATCTCGTTGCTCTTGGCGGCGACCTTCTCCTGGCCGAGCACCAGTCCGAGCTCGGTGGCGAAGGCGCTGACCATGTGGATCGCGCTCTCGCCGCCGGTGCCCGAGCCGCGCACGGTCTTGCCGTCGATTGCGATCGTGCCAGCCAGGCCCGCATCGTCGCTGAGCGCACCGACCACGCCGCCCACCCAGCGCCGGAACATGTTCTCGAACTGCTTCGGATCGAGCGCGCGCAGGATCCGCAGGAAGGTCTCCTCGGACGGGATGCCGTTCTTGAGCACGAGGAAGCGACGCAGCCACGCCTCCTTGGTGCGCGCCCAGAAGGTGATGTCCTCGACCGTGTCGCAATCCGAGAGCACGGCGGCGATCAGGATCACCAGGATCTCCCGGAAGTCGTGCAAGGTGCCGTTACTCGGCTTGCGCGGATCATCGATTTCGTCCAGATAGCTCATCAGGGAACCCCTTTGCGTCGCACTCACGCTCTTTGCCCAAAAGACGAGAGTAGACGTGATTTTCGAAGGGTCCACAAGATGAATGCATAAGATGTTGAATGTGAACGACTATTTCCAGGTGGCTATGCGATCAGGGAAAATGCATTCCGAGTGCGGAGGCCCTGGCCGATATCCCGTCCCGTCCTGCGTCGCCCGCGACGCTCGGCGTTCTCCGGCTAACGTCACTGACTGCGGCTGCCGTACCATTCGGCATCTCGCCGCCTGCCCTCCGGACCATGACGCAAATCCCCGCCGCCTTCGCCGCTCCCATCGCCCACGCTGCGCCGGATGTCGCGGCGGACGACGCCAACCCCTTCGCCGGGCTCGCGCCGGCCGCCGTGTGGCGCCATTTCGCCACCCTGTGCGCGGTCCCGCGTGCGTCAAAGGCCGAGGCGCCGCTACGCGAGCTGCTCCTCCGGCGGGCGCGTGAACGGGGGCTGGAGGCGACGGTCGACACGGCCGGCAACCTGCTGGTGCGCAAACCGGCGAGCCCGGGCAGGGAAAGGGCGCCGGGGGTGATCCTGCAGGCGCATCTCGACATGGTGTGCCAGAAGAACGCGGCCTCTGCTCACGATTTCGCGCACCATGCGATCCGGCTGCGACGTCGCGGCGACTGGCTGGTGGCGGAGGACACCACGCTCGGCGCGGACAACGGCATCGGCGTCGCCCTCATCCTCGCCGCGCTCGAGGCCGAGCAGCTCGAGCACGGTCCGCTCGAAGCGCTCCTGACGGTCGACGAGGAGGCGGGCATGGGCGGCGCCCACGGCCTGCAGCCGGGCGTGCTGCAGGGAAGCTTGATGCTGAACCTGGACACCGAGGCCTGGGGCGAGTTCTACATCGGCTGCGCCGGCGGGCTCGACGTCGAGGTTGGGCGCAAGGGCGCGTCGGAGGCTCCGCCGGCGGGCTGGGTGGCGGGGCGCATCGTGGTGGACGGTCTGCGCGGCGGACACTCGGGTGTCGATATCCACGAGGAGCGCGGCAACGCGATCAAGCTGCTGGTGCGGGTGCTGCGCGATCTCGAGCGTCGTTTCGGGCTGCGCCTCGGTGCGCTCGAAGGCGGCTCGGCGCGCAACGCGCTGCCGCGCGAGGCGTGGGCGCGGGTGGCGCTCGCGCCAGGGCAGGCGGATGAGGCGGCAGCCGCACTCGCTGCCTGGCAGATCCTGCTGCGGCGCGAACTGCAGGGGGGGGACGAGGGGGTGCGCCTGCGCCTCGAGCCGGCCGAGCCGGGGGCGTTGCTGGCCGCCGCCGAGCAGACGACGTGGCTCGCCTCGCTGCACGCGGCGCCGCACGGTGTGCATCGCGTGAGCCTTGCCGTGCCGGGCGTGGTGGAGACCTCGAACAACCTCGGCATGGTGGCGATCGGGCCCGCGGGTGGGCGCTGCTGCTTCATGGTGCGCTCGCTGGTCGACAGCGGCGCGCGCGCCCTCGCCGAGGAGATCGCCAGCCTGTTTTCGCTGTCGGGTTCGCGGGTCGAATTCGCCGGCGCATACCCGGGCTGGACGCCGGATCCGACCTCGCCGCTGCTGGCGCTGTGTCGCGAAGTGCATGCGCGCGAGTTCGGCGGCGAGTCGAGGGTGCAGGTGATCCATGCCGGTCTCGAGTGCGGCGTCATCGCGGCGAAGTATCCCGCGCTCGACATCGTTTCCTTCGGCCCCACGATCCGTGGTGCCCATGCGCCGGGCGAGGCGGTGGAGATCGCCTCCGTCGCCCACTGCTGGCGCCTGCTGAAGGCGATCCTCGCTGCCGCGGCGCGGGAAGCGCGATGACGCCGGAGGCGCTGCAAGCGCTGCTCGACACCCCGATGCCCTTTGGCCGTTACAAGGGGAGGGTGATCGCGGACCTGCCGGGCAACTATCTCAATTGGTTCGCACGCGAGGGTTTTCCGCCCGGGAAGCTCGGCCGCCTGCTCGCGCTGATGCAGGAGATCGACCACAACGGCCTGTCCGGCCTGCTCGAGCCCCTGCGTCGGCGCTGAGCGGGGGAGGTTTTGCCTGGCGGGCGGGGAGGGGTATAGTCCGCCCTCTGCCGGCCCTCCCGGCAATTGACGCCAGCTCCTCCATGCCCCTGCCGATCATCGATCCCGCAAATTATTCCGCCCAGCTCGACGAGAAACTGGCCCGCTTCCGCGCCGACTTCGCCGGCCTCGAGGTGCCCGAGCCCGAGGTGTTCGCCTCGGCGCCGCTGCACTATCGGCTGCGCGCCGAATTCCGCATCTGGCACCAGGACGGCCGGCTCGATTACGCGATGTTCGACAGCGCGGACCCTAAGACGCCGGTGGCGGTGAGCGATTTTCCGGCCGCGGCCGAGCCGATCTGCCGGGTGATGAGGCCGCTGCGCGAGCGCCTGCAGGCGAGCGACGCGCTCAGGCGGCGGCTGTTCCAGGTGGAATTCCTGTCCACCCTGAGCGGCGAGCTGATGGTGAGCCTGATCTACCACCGTCCGCTCGACGCGCAGTGGGAAGCGGCAGCGCGCGAACTCGCGGCCGAATTCGGGCTGCAGCTGATCGGCCGCAGCCGCAAGCAGAAGATCGTGCTCGAGCGCGACTGGCTGCTCGAGGAGTTCGAGCTCGACCGCCGCGTGCTGCGCTATCGGCAGATCGAGGGCAGCTTCACCCAGCCCAACGGGGGGGTGAACCGCCAGATGCTCGGCTGGGCGCGCCGCCAGGCGGTGGGGATCGGCGGCGACCTGCTCGAGCTCTACTGCGGAAATGGCAACTTCACGATCGCGCTCGCGCCGCTGTTCGGCCGGGTGCTGGCGACCGAGGTCAGCAAGTCGTCGGTGGGGGCCGCGCACTACAACCTCGAGGCCAACGGGGTGGACAACGTGACGATGGTGCGGATGTCTAGCGACGAGATCAGTGACGCGATCGCCGGCGGCCGCGTCTACCGGCGCATGAAGGACGTCGACCTGGCGAGCTATCGCTTCTCGACCCTGTTCGTGGATCCGCCGCGCAGCGGCCTCGACGAGGCCACCCTCGCGCTCGCGCGCGGCTTCGACCACATCCTCTACATCTCGTGCAACCCGCAGACCCTGCGCGACAACGTCGCCGCGCTCGGCGACAGCCACGCGGTGGCGGCTGCGGCGGTGTTCGACCAGTTTCCCTACACTCACCACCTCGAGTGCGGGCTGCTTCTCAGGCGGCGGGAAGCTGCCGCCTGAGCACGCGCGGGCAGGTCAGGCCGGGGCCGCGCCGACGGGGCGCCGGCTTCAGGCGGTGGCCGGGCTGGTGAAGGTGTCGGGCATCTGAAGCGCGATGACCTCGCCCTGCGCAGTGGCGACGCCGTCGGCATAGACGGTGGCCTCGACCACGACCTTGCGGCCCTTGATCTCCTTGACCCGGCCGCGGATCTCGAGCTCGGGGCCGAGCGGAGTGGGCTTGAGGTAGCTCACGTGGAGCGAGCCCGTCACGAAGCGGAAGGCGGGCTCGCTATCCATCGGCCGGTTCTCGGCGCGATACATCGCCGCGGCGGCGGTACCGGTGCCGTGGCAGTCGATCAGCGAGGCGAGCAGGCCGCCGTAGACGAAGCCGGGGATCGCGGTGTGTTCCTCCTTGGGCTGAAAGCGGGTGACCGTCTCGTCGCCGTCCCAGTAGGTCTTGATCTGGTGGCCATGCGTGTTGTTGCGGCCGCAGCCGTAGCAATGGGCGAGGCTCTCAGGGTAATAGTCCTGGAAGGCTTTCATGATGTTTCCTCGAAGCGGTCAATGGTGGCTCCATGCTAGTCCGAAGACCGCGCGGGCGCGATTGCCCACGCGGACAAGCGGCATGCAAATTCCGCCAGCGAGCTCAGTCGTCGAGAATCGCCGCGGCGAGTGCCTCGGGGCTGGCGACCGCGCGCCAGTGCGGTGCCATCTCGGACGGGCTGAGGCTGCCGTAGCCCCAGGTGGCGGCGATGAAGGGCAGTTCGTTGGCGTCGGCCGATTCGCCGTCCTCGCTGCGATCGCCGACATAGACCGCCGTCGTGTGAACGATGCCGCGGTCCGCCAGCAGGCGCGCGATCATTGTGGCCTTGTCCGGCAGGCGCGGCTCGAACATGTCGAGCGCATAGACCGCGTCGAAGTACTCGCTCCAGCCCAGATGGCCGAGGATCAGCCGGGTGGGGTGGAGGCGCTTGTTGGTGGCGATCGCGAGCGAGCGGCCACTGGCGGCGAGGCGGGCGAGCATCTCGCCGACGCCCTCGTAGGCCGCGGTCTGGCGGTAGCCGCTGATGTCGTAGCTGGCCTTGAAATGGGTCGCCAGTTCGTCGATCAGCACCGGATCGCGGCTGCCGGCGAGCATCTGCAGGGTCTCGGTCAGCGGGGGACCGACGATCGCGGCGTCCACCGGGATCGCCGGCGTGCGGCCGGCGCTGGCGAAGGCTTCGCGATAGCTGGCGAGGATGGCGGGGGCGGAGTCGATCAGGGTGCCGTCGAGGTCGAACAGGACGTGCCGGTAGGGAGACATGGTAGTCGCGTGTGCGGGTTGGGAGCGGGCATTCTACCGGCGGCGGGATCAGCGCGCGCCGAGATAGGCGCGGCGCACCGCCTCCTCGCCGTAGCGACGCTCGAGTCGGCGGACGATGAAGTGGCCGCGGCTCACCGCCTGGAAGTGGTTCATGAACATCAGGTTGATCGTCGCCCCAGCGGCGGCGCCGATGCCCGGCACCAGCATGCCAGCGGCCTTCTGCGTGAGCTGCACCTTGTAGCGGGCGGCGACCATCGCCAGCAGGCGCACCATCGCCGGCGCGCCCTCCTGGGCGAGTCCTTTCTGCGCGAGATGGCGGGTCGCCTCGCTGACCGTCTGCGCGAGCAGGGTGCGCACCGCGTAGTAGGCCGATTCGGCGGCGTCGTCCGCGCTGCTGTTGCCACCGAGTGCGAACACCTCGAGCGCGGCGAGCCGGGTCTCGGGTTGGCGGATGTCCTCGCCCTCGGCACGTGCGATGTCGAGGATGGAGCGCATGATCAGCACGGTCGACAACGGCACCTCGACACTCAGTCCGGCAAGGCCGAAGGCGCCGCCGCCGGCGCCGCTGACCGAGCCGAGTACCTTGTGCAGGCGCGGGCTGGCCGCGCGCGGCGAATCGTCGAGTGTCTTCGCAGCGGTCTCCATCGCACGCTCCAGCGCCACGCGAGCGAGGATGCCCAGCTTGTCGCGCAGCATCGCCGGCAGACGCGCGATCCCCTTTTCGATCGGGCTGCCGACGAAGTTGCTGAGCCGGATCGCGAGGCCGCTGCGTTCGAGCAGCTCGCGCGCTTCGGCGAGCGCTCGCAGGTCGTCCGGCGCGAGTTCGGCTGCTTCCGGATCCGGGTGGGCTTGATCCATCATCGGTGTGTTGCGCTCCTCTGTGAAAGGGAAGGGCCGTATGAATCCATTGTGCAGCGATAGGAGGCCGCGATGTCCGAAAAGTTTTTCGTGGGGAAGCTCCTCGCCGACCTGCCGCCGCCGGCCGACGAGGAGCACTTCGAGCGTCTGCACGCGGCGGACGGGGTGTCGATCGGGCGCATCATCTCGCACGGCCAGAGCAGCCCGCCCGGTTTCTGGTACGAACAGGCCGGTGACGAGTGGGTGGCGGTAGTGGCGGGCGAGGCGATCCTCGAGTTCGACGATGGTCGCAGCCTGGAGATGCGCGTTGGCGACTGGGTGTTGCTGCCTGCCGGCTGCCGCCACCGGGTGGCGCGCACCGCCTCGCCGACGGTATGGCTGGCCGTCCATCTGCCGAGTGCGGGCTGCGCCGACGTCCCGCCCTTGCCGCCGGCAACGGGGTCCGGCGGGCTACAATCGCGGTCATGAAGATACCGACGCCTTCCCGCCTGCTGGCGGCTGCGGCCTGCGCCCAGCTCGCCCTGTTCGCCACCTCCGGCTGCGCTGCGCAGCCGGAGGTTTCCGCCCAGCCCTCCTCGCCGTCCCCGATCGAGCCTGCCGGCGCCGACGCCGCACCTGCCGACTTCAGGGCCTGCCTCGACCGCCTGCGCGCTCAGGCGGCGGCCAAGGGCGTGAGCGCAGCGACCTTCGACGCCCATGTGGGGACGCTGGTGCCGGACATGTCGATCCTGCCGCTGCTCGATGCCCAACCCGAGTTCGTGACGCCGATCTGGGACTACCTCGCCGCCCTCGTGGATGACGAGCGCGTCACCGACGGCCGCGCGATGCTCGCCCAGTGGGCCGACGTGCTCGCCCGCGTCGAGGCCGAGTACGGTGTCGACCCGGCCACCGTGGTCGCGGTGTGGGGGGTGGAGAGCAACTTCGGGCGCAATTTCGGCAAGCGCCCCCTTTTGACTTCGCTGTCCACCCTGTCGTGCTACGGCCGGCGGCAGGCCTTCTTTCAGGGCGAGTTCTTCACCACGCTGAAGATCGTGCAGGAGGGGCACGTCGCGCCCGAGCGGCTGAACGGCTCGTGGGCGGGCGCTTTCGGCCACACCCAGTTCATGCCCTCGACCTTCATGCGCCTGGCGGTGGATTTCGACGGTGACGGCCGGCGCGATCTGGTCGACAGCGTGCCCGACGCGCTCGCGTCGACCGCCAACTTCCTCAAGCGCGCGGGCTGGCGCGACAGCCGCCCGTGGGGCTTCGAGGTGGCCTTGCCGACAGGCATCGACACTGCCGGCGCCGGACGTCGCAACAAGCGGGCGATGTCGGCCTGGGCCGCGCGTGGTGTGAAGCGGATCGACGGCGGCGCGCTGCCCGGCGGCGACGCGCCGGCCGGCCTGCTGCTGCCCGCCGGCGCCCAGGGGCCCGCCTTCCTCGTCACCGCCAACTTCGACGCGCTGTACTCGTACAACGCCGCCGAGAGCTACGCACTGGCGATCGCCCACTTGTCGGACCGGTTGCGCGGCGGCGCGCCCTTCGTCACGCCCTGGCCGACCGACGATCCGGGCTTGTCGCGCGTTGAGCGTCGCGAGCTGCAGGAGCTGCTGATCGCCCGCGGGCAGGATATCGGCGAGGCCGACGGCGTCATCGGTAGCCGTACCCGCGATGCGATAGCGCGAGTGCAGGCCGAACTCGGCCTCGAAGCCAACGGCCGCGCCGGCCAGAAGGTATTGGCGGCGCTGCGTGCGGCCGCGGTGCTGGGTAAGTAGCGCGTCGGCAGGGTGGCGGGGCGAGTGACCGCGCCGCCGCCCGCCGCGCTAGGCGACCGCGCCGCCGCCCGCCGCGCTAGGCGACCGCGCCGATGCCGAGCAGCGCGAGCACGACGAAGACGATGAACAGCAACAGGAAGATGCCGAACAACAGTTTGGCGATCTTTGCCGCGCCCGCGGAGATGCCGGTGAAGCCGAGCAGACCGGCGATGATGGCGATGACGGCGAAGATGATGGCCCATTTGAGCATGACTGACTCCTCTGGCTGGCGGGAGGCGGGGCGCCCCTGCGGGCGCGACCTGGCGCCATCATGCGCCCCCGCCCGTCGGCAGGGCAATCGGCATTGGCGCGCCCGCGGCGTCGGCGCATGCCGTCAGAGGACGTAGGAAGAATCCGACGCGTTCGCCGACCCCGGCGAAGGCAGTCGGGTTTTCGCTCAGCCGACGGCGGCGATCAGCCATCCGCCCCCTGCGCAACCGAGCACGACCAGCCAGGGCGGTAGTCGCCATCGCATCAGTGCCGCCAGCGCCATCAGTGCGAGCCCGAGGTCGGCGAGGCCGTGGATCGCGCTGCTCCCTACCGGCTGAATCAGCGCCGCCGCGAGTAGCCCGACCACCGCCGCGTTCACTCCGCCGAGCGCGGCGCGGCAGTGGCGGTTGGCGCGCAGCGCCTCCCAGAACGGCAGGGCGCCGGCCACCAGCAGGAAGGAGGGCAGGAAGATCGCCACCAGTGCGAGCAGCCCGCCGCTCCAGCCGGTCGGCGCCTGGTTCATCGAGGCGCCAAGGAAGGCGGCGAAGGTGAACAGCGGTCCCGGCACCGCCTGCGCCGCACCGTAGCCGGCGAGGAAGCGCTCCTGGTCGACCCAGCCATTGGGAACTACCTCCGCCTGTAGCAGCGGAAGCACCACATGGCCGCCGCCGAACACCAGGGAGCCGGCGCGATAGAAACTGTCGAACAGCGCCATCGCCTGCGCGGGCCACAGGCGGGCGAGCAGCGGCAGGCCGAAAAGCAGCAGGAAGAACAGACCGAGCAGGGCGGCGGCACTGCCGCGTCCGAGCGGGACCGCAAGCGGCTGATGACGCTCGGCGGTCGGGGGCGAGAGCAAGGCCAGGGCGGTCGCGGCCGCGAGCGCGATGACGATGAGCTGCATCCATGCCGCCGGCCACAGCAGCACCGCAGTCGCCGCCGCGGCCGCAATCGCGATGCGCGGCACGTCCGGGCACAGGCTGCGTCCCATGCCCCACACCGCCTGCGCGACCACCGCGACCGCGGCGGTCTTGAGACCCTGCAGCAGCCCGGCCGGCAGTGCCTCACCCCAGTGCGCCAGGCCGAGCGCGAACAGGATCAGTGCGACCGCCGAGGGCAGGGTGAAACCGCACCAGGCAGCGAGCGCGCCGCCCGCACCGGCGCGCGTCAGGCCGATCGCGATGCCGACCTGGCTGCTCGCCGGGCCGGGCAGGAACTGGCACAGCGCGACCAGATCGGTGTAGCTGTGCTCGCTCAACCAGCGTCGACGGACGACGAATTCCTCGCGAAAGTAGCCGAGATGGGCGACCGGGCCGCCGAAGGCGCTCAGCCCGAGGCGCAGGAAGACGAGCAGGACTTCGAAGGGGTGACCGGACGTGGGCGGGATCTGCATGGGGTGTCTGATTCGCTGTTGCCGATGACGGGACGGTTGCGCGATGCGCGGGATCAGGACGAGGCCTGACGCCGGCGCGCGCGCGCCTCGCGCTGGGCCTCGTCCTGCGCCTCGCCGAGCACCTCCTGCACGAACAGCAGGTGGCGGCCGGAGATCTCGCGCGCCGCCTCGGCGCGCCGCTCGATGATCGCCTGGTAGAGCTCGGTGTGCTGGCGCATCAGGGTGTCGCGCACCTCGGTGCCCTGCGGGTACATGCCGCCGATGTTGGTCACCACGCTGCGCTTGAGCATGGCGAACAGGCTGCGGATCGTGTGCAGCAGCACCGCGTTGTGGCTGGCTTCGGCGATCGCGAGATGGAAGTGGGCGTCGGCCTCGCCCTCGCGTACGCGATTGATCCGTCCTTCGCCGGCGTAGCACGCGATCAGGGCCTCGTAGGCGGCGCGCAGGCGCTGCTGGTCGAGCTCGGTCGCGCGCAGCGCGGCGTAGTAGGCGCATGCGCCTTCAAGCGTGTGCCGGAACTCGAGCAGGTCTCGCTGCGCCTCGGGATTGCTCCCGAGCAGCGCGAGCAGGGGGTCGCGGAAGGAGGAGCCGATCTCGGCGCTGACGAAGGTGCCGCCCCCCTGGCGGCTGACGAGCAGACCGCGCGCGGCGAGCTTCTGCAGGGCCTCTCGCAGCGACGGCCGCGAAACACCGAACTCGGCGGCGAGGGTGCGCTCGGCGGGCAGCCGTTCGCCGGGCTTCAGCGAGCCCTCGAGGATCAGGGTTTCGAGGCGTTCGACGATCTCGTCCGACAGTCGGCGCTGCTGCAGTGGAACCGCTCTCATGGGAACTCCGTTCGCTTTCCGGGGCTGCGCGCCGCGCGCGCAGCCGAAACCGACCAAGGGGCGTGCCGCTGGCAAGCACGCGATCGCCGGCGATGATTATGTGGGAATGAGTTTTTCTGATTCAGGCAATTGACGGCAGTCTGGGATCCGGTTAGTTTAATCCAGCTTTTGGGCAAGTGGTAAGACCAAAACGCGATAAAATCCATATCCACGCCGTACGAAGGGGCGAGAGATGCAAATCGGAGTTCTTGAAGAAGATCGCGCGTGCCTGCTTGCGCGCAATACGACGCGGCGGGCGGGCTGAGGATGCAGGCCGGAACCCTCGCCTTTCTCGCCTTTTCTCCCATCCTGCTCGCCGCGATACTGCTGGTCGGGCTGCGCTGGCCGGCCAGGCGGGCGATGCCCGTCGTCTACATGTTGACCGCAGGCATCGGCCTGTTCGCGTGGGACATGAGCGTCACCCGGGTGCTCGCCTCGACCCTGCAGGGACTGGTGATCACGATCGGCGTGCTGTGGATCATCTTCGGCGCGATCCTGCTGCTGAATACCCTCAAGTACTCGGGGGGGATCGCCGAAATCCGGGCCGGCTTCGCCACCCTCAGCCCCGACCGCCGCATCCAGGCGATCGTCATCGCCTGGCTGTTCGGCTGCTTCATCGAGGGCGCCTCGGGCTTCGGCACCCCGGCGGCGATCGCCGCCCCGCTGCTGGTGGCGATCGGCTTTCCGGCGATGGCCGCGGTACTGCTCGGCATGCTGGTGCAGAGCACCCCGGTGTCCTTCGGCGCGGTGGGCACGCCGATCATCATCGGCGTCAACAGCGGTCTCGACACCGCCGCGCTCGGCGCCCAACTCGCCGAGCGCGGTTCTAGCTGGGACGCCTTCCTGCAGCTGATCACCGGCAACGTCGCGATCCTGCATGCCCTGGTCGGCACCCTCATGCCCTTCGTCATGGTGCTGCTGCTGACCCGCTTCTTCGGGCGCGAGCGCAGCTGGCGGGCCGCCTTCGAGGTGCTGCCCTTCGCGCTCTTCGCCGGCCTGGCGTTCACCGTCCCCTACGTCCTCACCGGCGTCTTCCTCGGACCGGAGTTTCCCTCGCTGCTGGGCGGCCTCGTCGGCCTGGCGATCGTGACCACCGCGCTGCGCTTCGGCTTCCTGGTGCCGAAGACGACCTGGGACTTCGCCGACGCGAAGGACTGGCCCGCCGAGTGGCTCGGCAGCGTCGAGATGAAGCTCGACCAGATGCCGCACCACCACCGCATCGGCGCGCTGCGCGCCTGGCTGCCCTACGTGCTGGTGGGCCTGCTGCTGGTGCTGAGCCGGGTGCTCCCCGAACTCGGCGCGGCGCTGAAGTCGGTGGTCGTGGTCTTCCCCGAGATCCTCGGCGAGAAGGGCATCAAGGCCGACTTCATGCCGCTCTACCTGCCGGGCGGAATCCTGGTGGCGGTGGTGCTGATCACCGTCTTCCTGCACCGCATGCACGCGCGCTCGCTGGCGAAGGCGGTCGGCGAGTCCTCGCGGGTGCTGCTCGGCGCGGGCTTCGTGCTGCTCTTCACCGTGCCGATGGTGCGCATCCTGATCAACTCCGGCGTCAATGCCGCCGACCTGCCGAGCATGCCGATCGCGATGGCGCAGTGGGTGGCCGACAGCGTGGGTGACGTGTATCCGCTGCTGGCGCCCTCGGTAGGCGCACTCGGCGCCTTCATCGCCGGCTCGAACACGGTCAGCAACATGATGCTGAGCCAGTTCCAGTACGGCGTCGCCACTTCGCTCGGGATCTCCGGCGCGCTCGTGGTCGCGGCGCAGGCGGTCGGTGCGGCCGCCGGCAACATGGTGGCGATCCACAACGTGGTCGCCGCCTCGGCGACGGTCGGCCTGCTCGGGCGCGAGGGCGCGATCCTGCGCAAGACCTTCTGGCCCACGGTGTACTACGTGCTGATGTGCGGACTTCTGGTGTTCGTCGCGATCCACCTGCTCGGCATCGGCGACCCGCTGGTGGCGGGTTGAGCCGACGCGTCGCCGCACACGGTCTCAGCGTAATCGGCAGTCGCCGCGCGACGGCGACTGCTGCACAATCAACGAAACCCCAAAGGAGACGAAGCGCATGAGCCAGTTTTCCTCCGCCCCACCGAACGCGACCCGGGTGGCACCGCCGCCCGCTGCGCCGCGCAGCTACCCGGCCAAGCCGACCGACGTCTATCTGTTCGGCACCTGCGTGATCGACCTGTTCTTTCCCGAGGCCGGGCTCGACGCGATCCGCCTGCTCGAGCGCGAGGGCATCCGGGTGCATTTCCCGCAGGCCCAGAGCTGCTGCGGCCAGCCGGCCTACACCTCGGGCTACACCGGCGAGGCGCGCGAAGTGGCGCGCGCCCAGCTCGGCCTGTTCGAGAAGGACTGGCCGGTCGTGGTGACCTCGGGCTCGTGCGCCGGCATGATGCGCCAACACTATCTCGACCTGTTCCGCGACGAGCCGCAGACGCTGGCGCGGGTTCAAGCGCTGTCCGAGCGCATCTTCGAGTTCGCCGAGTTCCTGCTCGAGGTCTGCCGGGTGAAGCTGCAGGATCGCGGCGCGCCGGTGAAGATGGCGCTGCACACCTCGTGCAGCGCGCGGCGCGAGATGGGGACGCTCGAGCACGGCCGCGTGCTGCTCGGCCAGCTCGACAAGGTCGAGCGCGTCGATCACGACCACGAGAGCGAGTGCTGCGGCTTCGGCGGCACGTTCAGCGTGCGCATGCCCGACATCTCCGGCGCGATGGTGGCGGACAAGACGCGTGCGCTGAAGGATACCGGCGCCGACGCGGTGGTCAGCGCCGACTGCGGCTGCCTGCTCAACATCAACGGCGCCTTCGCCAAGCAGGGCGAGCGCCTGCAGGGCCAGCACATCGCCAGCTTCCTGTGGAAGCGCACCGGAGGCGGATCATGAGCGCCGCCAGCCAGGTTCCGGTCGCCGAGCTCAAGGACTTCCGCGGTCGCGCGCGCGAGGCGCTGGCCGATCCCCAGCTGCGCGGCAACTTCCGCCGCGCGATGGACTCGTTGATGCTCAAGCGCGCGAACGCCTTCAGCGACGCCGACGAGCGCGAGCGCCTGCGCGCGCTCGGCAACCTGATCCGCGCGCGTTCGCTGTCGAAGCTGCCCGAGCTGCTCGAGCGGCTCGAGGCGAGCCTGACCCGCAACGGGGTCCGGGTGCACTGGGCGGAGACGGTGGAGGAGGCCAACGCGATCATGCTGTCGATCGTCGAGGCCCACCAGGCAAAGCAGGTCATCAAGGGCAAGTCGATGGTCAGCGAGGAGATGGAGATGAACCATTTCCTCGCCGAGCGTGGCGTCGAGTGCCTCGAGTCCGACATGGGCGAGTTCATCGTCCAGCTGCGCGAGGAGAAGCCGGCCCACATCATCATGCCGGCGATCCACCTCAACGCGCGCCAGGTCGGCACCCTGTTCCACGACCGCCTCGACCAGGACTACACCGAGGATGTCGACCTGCTGATCCAGACCGGGCGGCGGGTGCTGCGTCAGAAATTCTTCGAGGCCGACATCGGCGTGTCCGGGGTGAACTTCGCGGTCGCCGAGACCGGCACCCTGCTGCTGGTGGAAAACGAGGGCAACGGCCGCATGTCGACCACGGTGCCGCCGGTGCACGTGGCGGTGACCGGCATCGAGAAGGTGGTGGAGAACCTGCGCGACGTCGTGCCGCTGCTGTCGCTGCTGACGCGCTCGGCGCTCGGCCAGCCGATCACGACCTACGTCAACATGATCTCCGGCCCGCGCAAGCCGCACGAGCTCGACGGTCCGCAGGAGATGCACCTCATCCTGCTCGACAACGGCCGCACCCAGGCCTTCGCCGACGGCGAGCTGCGCCAGACGCTGAACTGCATCCGCTGCGGCGCGTGCATGAACCACTGCCCGGTCTACACCCGGGTGGGCGGCCATACCTACGGCGAGGTCTATCCGGGGCCGATCGGCAAGATCGTCACCCCGCACATGGTCGGTCTGGACAAGGTGCCCGACCATCCGAGCGCCTCGTCGCTGTGCGGGGCCTGCGGCGAGGTCTATCCGGGGCCGATCGGCAAGATCGTCACCCCGCACATGGTCGGTCTGGACAAGGTGCCCGACCATCCGAGCGCCTCGTCGCTGTGCGGGGCCTGCGGCGAGGTCTGCCCGGTGAAGATCCCGATTCCGGCCCTGCTGCGCCGGCTGCGCGAGGAGAACATCAAGGCGCCCGATGCCGAACCGAAGGTGATGCGCGGCCAGGGTGCCAAGTACTCGCGGGGCGAACGCGTGATCTGGAAGATGTGGCGGCGGCTGAACACCAGCCCCGGCCTTTATCGCGCCTTCCAGCTCGCTGCGACCCGCTTCCGGGGGCTGACGCCGGGCAAGCTCGGACCGTGGACCCAGAACCACGTGGCGCCGAAGCCGGCAGCCCGCTCGCTGCACGAACTCGCCCGCGACCACCTCGGAGACAAGTCATGAGCGCCAGGGACAGGATCCTCGCCAAACTGCGCGGTAGCCTTGCCGGCACCAACCCGATCGAGGACCGCTTCGACGAGGAGCTGGTCACCGCGCCGTGGCGCTATCCGGCCGAGGGCCGGGTCGCCCGCCTGTGCGAACTGATGGAGGCGGTGCATACAGAGGTGCACCTCAGCACCGAGGCCGACTGGCCCGCGCTGCTCGAGCGCCTGATGCTCGATCGGGCGTTGCCGGAGCTGCTGGTCGCCCCCGCCACCCCCCACGGCGAGCGCGTCGTCTCACACTGGGCCGGACGCGAGGGCCTGCCGCGGCTCAAGGCCTACGACCGCCCGGTGGAGGAATGGAAGCGTGAGCTGTTCGAGGATACCCCGGCGAGCCTGACCGGCACCCTGGGCGCGATCGCCGCCACCGGCAGCCTGATCATGTGGCCGACCCGCGACGAGCCGCGCCTGATGAGCCTGGTGCCGCCGGTGCATTTCGCCCTGCTCAAGGCGAGCGAGATCTACGACAACTTCTACGAGGTGCTGCAGCAGCAGGCCTGGGCGAGCGGCATGCCGACCAATGCCTTGCTCGTCTCCGGTCCGTCCAAGACCGCCGACATCGAGCAGGTGCTCGCCTACGGCGCCCACGGCCCGAAGGACCTGGTGGTGCTGATCCTCGAGGACGCCTGAGGCGGGGCGCCGCTCAGGCGCGCGCGGCCGCAAGCCGTGCCTGGGCGGCGTCGTTGAGCGCCGGCGCGCGCTGCTGCAGAAAGTGCAGGAAGGCGCCTGCGAGCGGCGTCAGGTGCTTGCCGCGCGGGTGCACCACCTGCCATTGCGTCTCGATCGGGGTGTCGTCCACCCTGAGCACCGCGAGGCCCTCGCCGGCGGCGTGTGCGAGCGCGTGCGCCGAGATCACCGACAGGCCGAGACCGCCCGCCACGGCCTGTCGCACCGCCTCGTTGCTCCCGAGTTCCAGCCGCGGCCGCAGGACCACGCCGTGCGCCGCGAAGAAGGCCTCGGCTGCCTGACGGGTCCCCGAGCCCGGCTCGCGCAGCACGAACTCTTCCGCGGCGAGCGCCGCCGGCGGAATCGCACGCCGTCCCGCGAGGGGATGGCCCGCACCGGCAATCACCACCAGCGGATTGGAGAGGAAGGGCGTCGCGCTCACCACGGGTGCGCCAGGCGGCCGGCTCATGATGTAGAGCTCGTCGAGGTTGTCCGCCAGCCGGCGCAGCACGGCGTCGCGGTTCAGCACCACCAGCGACACCTCCACCGCCGGCCGCGCGCGCCGGAATTCTCCGAGCAGGCGCGGAATGAAGGTCTCGGCCGTACTCACGACCGCCAGCCGCAGCCGGCCACCCGCATCGCCACGCAGACCGGCAAGCGTCTCGTCGAGCTGTGCGAACTCCAGTTCCAGCCGCGCCGCGGTGTCGACCACCGCCGCGCCTGCCGCGGTCAGGTGCAGGCGGCGGCCGATCCGCTCGTAGAGCGGCAGGCCAACCTGCTCGGCGAGCTGGCGCAACTGGGCCGACAGCGTGGGCTGGGTCAGGTGCAGGCGTTGTGCGGCGCGGGTAACGCTGCCTTCGCGCGACACCGCGAGCAGCAGGCGCAGCTGGTGGAGCGTGAGGCGCATGTTTGCTTATAGAGAAAAATCTATTAAAACGCGAATATTATGTGATTTTTATAAATTATTGTGCTGGTGCACAATCGGGTTCGCTCGTGGCCCGCAACCGGGCCGGCTTGGACAACGAACCGGAAATTCCCCTCATGATCGATGCCGTTCCCTTCTTCTTCGCTCTCGGCGCCGTCGCGTCCCTCCTGCGCAGCGGTCTGCGCCTGCCCGCTGCGGTATTCGAGACCTTGTCGATCTACCTGTTGCTGGCGATCGGCCTCAAGGGTGGAGTCGAAATCGCGCGCGCCGACGCCGCCGTGCTGTGGCGAGATTCGCTGCTCGCGATCGGCCTCGGTGCCTTGATCCCGCTGCTGGTGTTTCCGCTCTTCCGCCTGCGTTTGGGAAGGGCCGACGCCGCCTCGCTGTCGGCGCACTACGGCTCGGTGAGCATCGTCACCTTCGCCGTCGCCTCGACCCTGTTGGCTTCGAAGGGCATCGCGGTGGAGGGACATCTCGCCCTGCTCGCCGCCCTCATGGAGGCGCCGGCGCTGGTGGTGGCGACCCTGCTTGCCCGCTTCGGCCGCCCGCTAGCGGGCGGCGCCGCGGGCGGGGCCGCGCTGGTGCATGAAGTGTTCGCGAACAAGAGCGTGCTTCTGCTCGGCGGCGGCATCCTGATCGGCTGGATCGCCGGCCCGGAGGGCGCGGCGCCGCTTTCGCCCCTGTTCGTGGATCTGTTCAAGGGTGCGCTGTGCCTGTTCCTCCTCGAGATGGGCTTGTTCGCCACCGAACGCCTGTCCGAACTGAGGCGGGCGGGTGTCTTCCTCGTCGGCTGCGGCCTGTTGTTGCCGCCGGTACTCGCGCTGTGCGGCTGGGGAGCGGCGCAGGCGATGGGGCTCGGCCTGGGCGGAACGGTGCTGATGATGACCCTGGCGGGTAGCGCCTCCTACATCGCCGCGCCGGCGGCGATGCGGGTCGCGATACCGGAGGCGAATCCGGTGCTGGGCGTGGCCGCTGCGCTCGCGCTGACCTTCCCGTTCAACCTGCTGGCGGGGATCCCGCTCTACCTGTGGTGGGCCGGCCGCATGGCGGCGGCCTGATCGTGTCTCACGCCGGGCGCCGGGTGCGCACCATGTAGTTGACGTCGGTGTCGCGCCCGAGCGAATAGACCTGGGTCAGGGGGTTGTAGCTCAGGCCGGTGATCTCCGCGGTGTCCAGCCCGGCCTCGCGGCAGAAGCGGGCGAGTTCGGACGGGCGCAGGAACTTGGCATAGTCGTGGGTGCCGCGCGGCAGCAGCTTGAGCAGGTATTCCGCGCCGATGATCGCGAACAGGTAGGACTTGGGGTTGCGGTTCAGCGTCGACAGGAAGACGTGACCGCCCGGCTTCACCAGGCGCGCGCAGGCAGCGATCGTGCTCGCGGGGTCGGGCACGTGCTCGAGCATCTCCATGCAGGTGACGACGTCGAATCGAGCCGGGTGGGCGGCAGCGAATTCCTCGGCGCTGGTCAGCTGATAATCGACTTTCAGTCCGCTCTCGAACAGGTGCAGGCGGGCAACGCCGAGCGCCTTTTCCGAGAGATCGATGCCGGTCACCTCGGCGCCGCGCGAGGCCATCCCTTCCGACAGGATGCCGCCACCGCAACCGACGTCGAGCACGTTCTTGCCCGCGAGGCCCGCGGCAGCGTCGATCCAGTCCAGGCGCAGGGGATTGATCTCGTGCAGCGGCTTGAATTCGGAGGCGGGGTCCCACCAGCGGTGGGCGAGGTCGCTGAATTTCTGCACTTCGGCGGGGTCGGCGTTGATCATCTTGGTCATGCTCGGCAGGTTACGGGATGCTGGGTGTGACTCGGGCGCTGCGGCAGTGTTCCACGCGCACCGCAGAAACGAAAAAGCCCCGCCGAGGCAGGGCTTTTCGACCACCGGGATCCAGCTTACTTGGAGCCGATGACTTCCACTTCCACGCGGCGATCCGGCTGCAGGCAGTCGATCAGGGCGGTGCGGCCACGGACGTTGTTGCAGGTGTCGCCGGTCACCGGCTGGGTCTCGCCCTTGCCTTCGGTGTAGACGCGGTTGGCATCGACGCCCTTGGACACCAGATAGCTCTTGACCGCGGCGGCACGGCGCTCGGACAGGCTCTGGTTGTAGGCCTCGGAGCCCATGCGGTCGGTGTGACCGACGGCGAGGATCACTTCCAGGTTCAGGTCGCTGGCTTGAGCGGCCAGCTGGTCGAGCTTGGACATGCCTTCATCCTTCAGCACGGCCTTGTCGAAGTCGAACAGGGTGTCGGCCGACAGCTTGATCTTCTCGGCGGTGGGCTTCGGAGCCGGCGCGGGGGCGGCGGCGACCGGGGCGACGCACTTGTCCTTGGCGACGATGTCGCTGTCGCATTCGCAGCCCACGGGGAACTCGCCGGCCATGGCGGTCGAAGCGGCGGCCGGGCTCCAGTAGCCGGTGCGCCAGCACAGGTCGGCACCGCTGCGCGCGACGACGTTGCGGGCATCGATCACGTAGGGGATTTCACCCTTGCCGTCGACCACGACGTCCTTGGCCTGGACAGCCGGCGCGGTGAAGCCAATCGAGGCGATGGCGGCCAGTACGAGCATCTGAGTCTTGGTTTGTTTGATCATGGTTTCCTCTTTGAAGAGCGAATCGCCGGAGTTGTCACTGCATGGGAGAAGGAAAACAGCTTCTTCCTGCCGTCTTCGCGTCAAATCGATCCAGTTTATTCAGTTCAACTAGCGAACCTAGTTTGCCATAGCGCGGAGATTCTGAGCAATTCAGTGTCGCGTATTTGCAACAGCGTAACCCCTTTGGCCACGCGGACTTCACCGTCGATCCACACATGGGAAACCTGTTCCCGTCCCGCAACATAGACGAGATGCGAGACCGGGTCAAAACAGGGGCGCGAGAAAAGTTCCCCGAGGTCGACCGCGCACAGGTCGGCCTGCTTGCCGGGCGTGATCGAGCCGATCTGCGCGTCGAGCTCGAGCGCTTCGGCGCCGGCGAGCGTCGCCATGCGCAGCGCGGCGTGTGCCGGTACGGCGGTGGCATCGAGCGTGCCCACCTTCGCCAGCAGTGCGGCATGGCGCATCTCCTGGAAGAGGTCGAGGCGGTTGTTGCTCGCCGCGCTGTCGGTACCGAGGCCGACCCGCACGTCCGCCGCGAGCAGGCCGGGAACCGGCGCGATGCCGCTCGCGAGCTTCATGTTCGAGGTGGGGCAGTGGGCGACGCTGCAGGCGTGGCGTGCGAGCAGCTCGAGGTCGCTGGCATCGAGGTGCACCGCGTGCACGCCGATGAAGTTGCGACCGAGTACGCCCAGTCGCGCGAGCCGGGCGAGCGGGCGCATGCCGTGGGCGGCGATCGCATCGGCGATCTCGCCGGCGGTCTCGTGCACATGCATGTGGAGCGACAGCCCGAGTTCGTCCGCGAGGGCGACCGCGCGCTCCAGGCCCGCATCCGACACGGTGTAGGGGGCGTGCGGCGCCACCGAGAAGCGGATCCGCGGATGGCGCCGCCAGCGGTCGCGCGCGGCGAGCCCTTTGCGCACGTAGTCGTCGATGTCGCTCGCGTAGGGCGTGGGGAAGTCGAGCAGGATCGCGCCTACGACGGCGCGCATCCCGACGCGGTCGAAGGCTTCGGCGGCAGCCTCGGGATGGAAATACATGTCGTTGCAGGTGGTGATGCCGCCTCGCAGCATCTCGGCCGCCGCGAGCAGGCTGCCGTCGCGTACGAAGTCGGCCGACACGTGACGGGTCTCGGCCGGCCAGATCGCCTCCTGCAGCCAGCGCATCAGCGGCAGGTCGTCGGCGATGCCGCGCATCAGGTTCATCGCCGCATGAACGTGCAGGTTGACAAGGCCCGGGATCAGCACGTGATCCGGCAATTCGGTGACGCTTGCCGCCTCGAACTGCGCGCGCGCCGCGGCCTGAGGCAGCACGGCGCGGATCCGTCCGCCGTCGACGACCACGGAGTGATTTTCGTATACCGCCCCCGCGGGCGCGACGGGTACCACCCAGCGCGCATGGATCAGCAGGTCGATCGCTTCGCTCAAATCGGTGTGCTCCGGGTGGGGCGGCTTGCGCCGCGGGACGGGTGTCCGGCCGATTTAAGCACGCGCGGCCAGCCCCAACAACCGGCGTCGGGGCGCGGTAGTGCGGGGGTGTGGCTTCGTGCCACAATTCGTCGCCCGGTGCCTCACGGCGGGCAGACCGACGAGCACGAGGTGAGACGTTTGAGCATTCCGGAACAGATCGGCCGATTCAGGATCTTGCGCGAGGTCGGGCGCGGTGCGACCGCGGTGGTCTATCTCGCCGAGGATCCCGAGCGTGCGGAGCCGGTTGCGCTCAAGCACGTCCGCTTCGGAGATCGCGCGAAGGACGAGGCGAAGTGGAACCGGCGCCTGCTCAAGCTGCTCAAGGCCGAGCAGGCGGTGTCGAGCCGCCTTCGCCATCCGCACATCATTCGCATCCACGAGGCGGTGATCGAATCCGACCAGGCCCTCGTGGCAATGGAGTATTTCCCCGGCGGGTCGCTCGAGCGCTACTGCCGCTTCGACCGCCTGCTGCCGGTGTCCCGCGCGATCGGCATCGTCTTCAAGTGCTGCCTCGCGCTCGATCATGCCTTCCGCCAGGGGATCGTCCATCGCGACATCAAGCCGGCCAACATCCTGGTCGACGACCAGGACAACGTTAAGATCACCGACTTCGGGCTCGCCCTGAACGTCGGCAAGAAGATCGAGACCGACTCCACCTTCATCATGGGGGTGGGTTCGCCGGCCTACATGAGCCCCGAGCAGATCAAGGGTTATCCGCTCAACCAGAAGACCGACCTCTATTCGCTCGGCGTGGTGCTCTTCCATCTGCTCACCGGCCGACTGCCGTTTCGCTCGGTGAACGCGGCGCAGCTCATGTACAAGATCCTCAACGCCGATCCGCCTTCGGTGTCCCAGCTCAATCCCGACGTCCCGCAACAGATGGATGCGGTGATCCGCAAGGCGCTCGAGAAGGATCTCTACTCACGCTATCGCAACGGCGCGGAGTTCGCCAAGGACCTCTCCGCGGTGCGCTACCGGATCGTCGACGACAGCCTGGTGCCGTCGGACACCAGCCGCTTCCCGCTGCTGCGCCGGCAGCCGTTCTTCACCGAGTTCGACGATGTCGAGGTGTGGGAAGTGTTGCGAATCTGCTGCTGGCGCACGGTCGGGGAGGGCGTTCAGCTGGTACGCGAAGGCGATGCGGACCAGCGCTTCGGACTCCTTCTGGAGGGCAGCGTCGAGCTCTCGATGGGAGGGCGACGCGTGACCGAGCTCGGGCCTGGCGAGGTGTTCGGCGAGCAGGCCTGGCTCGACCAGCTCGAGCACCGGCAGACGCTCGCCGTGGTGACGCTGACGCCGGTGACCTATCTAGAGATGAATCCGTCGGCGCTCGCACTCGCCAGCGACGAGGTGCGCGAGCAGTTCCGCAGGCAGATCTCCACCGCGCTGGTGCGGCGCATGAGTGCGCTGTCGCAGGCGATCGCGCGGTCGGGGCCCGCCGCGCGCAGCGGCGAGTTCCGCCGGGGGGATGCTGTCGAGCTGAAGCTGGCCGACGACTGAAGGGTGCGACGTCGGCCGCTGCCGATCACGACCTCATTGAGGGGCACCCAGCGCGATTGCGCGCGCGCGGCTGGCTGCGAGCGATGCTGCATCCGGCTGCGGCAGCTCGAGCCAGTGGCCGAGTTGACGCACGACCAGCGCGCTCAGCGCCTCGATCCAGTCATGGCGCTCGTTGAGACAGGGTATGTAGCGGAATTCCCTGCCGCCGGCGGCGAGGAAGGCCTCCCGGCATTCCATCGCGATCTCCTCGAGCGTTTCCAGACAGTCGGCGACGAAACCAGGGCAGATCACGTCCACCCGGCCCACGCCCTGTCCGGCGAGCGCCTTCAGCGTCGGCTCGGTGTAGGGCTCGAGCCACTTGGCGCGACCGAAGCGCGACTGGAAGCTGAGTTGCAGGCGCTCCGGCGGCAGCGAGAGGGCCTCGCCCACGAGGCGGGCGGTCTTGTGGCACTCGCAATGGTAGGGATCGCCGAGCTCGAGCGAACGTCGTGGCACGCCGTGAAAACTCATCACCAGCTTGTCCGGTTCGCCGTGGGCGCTCCAATGGTCGCGCACGCTCTGGGCGAGGGCGCCGATGTAGGCCGGGTCGTCGTGGAAGTTGCGCACGAAGCGCATCTCGGGCTGGTTGCGCCAGTGGGCCATGCAGCGCGTGACTTCGTCTGCCACGCTCGCCGAGGTGCTCGCCGCGTATTGCGGATACATCGGCACGACCAGGATGCGGGTGCAGTTCTTCGCCCGCATCGCCTCGAGCGTGTCGCGGATCGACGGGGCGCCGTAGCGCATCGCCCAGTGCACCTCCAACGCGTGGTGACCCTGCTTGCCAAGGTAGCCGGCGAGCAGTTTCGCCTGGCGCTCGGTGTGCACCTTGAGCGGCGAGCCCTCGTCCATCCACACGCTGGCGTACTTTTCGGCGGACTTGGCCGGACGCGTGTTGAGGATGAGGCCGTTGAGGATCGGCCACCATGCCAGGCGCGGGATCTCCACCACCCGGGGGTCGGAGAGGAACTCCTTCAGATAGGGCCGCAACGCGGCCGCGGTCGGCGCCTGCGGAGTACCGAGGTTGACGAGCAGGACGCCGGTGCGTTGCGGCGTGCCGTGGGCGTGTGCGGGTTCGGGCCAGTAGCGGGCCATGGAAATCCTTGTCGGAGGAGTCAGTGGCGCGAGGAGAGCGCGTTGGACAGCAGGCGCGCGGTAACGTCCACGATCGGGATCACCTGGTCGTAGGCCATGCGGGTGGGGCCGATGACCCCGACCGCGCCCACCACCTGACCGTCGACCTCGTAGGGCGCGGTGATCACGCTGCAGGCGTCGAGCGGCGCGAGTCCGGATTCGCCGCCGATGAAGATCTGCACGCCCTGCGCGCGGTTGGACATGTCGAGCAGCTGCATGAGGCCGGTCTTCTGGTCGAAGAGGCGGAAAAGCTCGCGCAGGCGCGACATGTTGGAGCTGAGGTCCTCGACCTCGAGCAGGTTGGTTTCGCCCGAAATGACATAGGCGTCGGCGTCGTCCTCCGCCGCCTCGCTGCCGGCCTCGACGGTGGCGGTCATCAGCTCCGACATGTCGCTGTGCAGCTGCTGCAGCTCGTCCTGCAGCCGGGCGCGGATCTCGGCGATGGTCAGCCCGGCGAAATGCTCGTTGAGGTGGCTCCCGGCGGCGCCCAGTTCGGCGGTGGTGTATGCGCGTCGCGTCAGCAGGATGCGGTTCTGGACGTCGCCTGCGGTGGTGACGATGATGAGCAGGATGCGGTTCTCGGACAGGCCGATGAACTCGATCTGGCGGATGCGTACCGTGCCCTTGCGCGGCGCCACGACCACGCCGGCGAACTGGGTCAGCTCGGACAGCAGGTGCGAGGCGGAGCTGATGACGCGCTGCGGCTGGTTGGGCTGGAGCTGGCCTTCGAGGACGCGGACACGGCTGATGTCGAGCGGCTGGGTCGTCAGCAGCGCATCGACGAAAAAGCGGTAGCCGAGCGCGGTCGGTACGCGGCCGGCCGACGTGTGCGGGCTCGTGATGAAGCCCATCTCCTCGAGGTCGCTCATGACGTTGCGCACGGTGGCGGGCGACAGTTCGAGTCCGGACAGGCGTGAGAGTGAGCGCGAACCCACCGGCTGGCCATCGGCGATGTAGCGCTCTATGAGAGCTTTCAGCAGGATCTGGGCGCGGGCGTCGAGCGGATTCATAGGTCGCGAGGAGTTTAGCCCGGATTCTAGGGAACAGGACG
Source organism: Thauera phenolivorans (assembly GCF_001696715.1). Taxonomy (GTDB): domain Bacteria; phylum Pseudomonadota; class Gammaproteobacteria; order Burkholderiales; family Rhodocyclaceae; genus Thauera; species Thauera phenolivorans. The sequence goes on from NZ_MBFM01000003.1 coordinate 287,768, forward strand.
AGGCTTTGTCAGCAGGGCCACGGCGCATGTCAGCGCGCTGAGCGGTTGTGGTTTAATCCTTCGCCATGGACACGCAATTCCGGAAAGTCGCCCTGGTTGGAAAGTACCAGAGCCCCGACGTCGAGGAGTCGGTGCTCGCGATCGCGCGCTTCCTGCGCGAGCGCGAACTGACGGTATGGATCGAACAAGGCACCGCGAGTTCCATCAGCGGCGTCGCAGACTTCGCGGTCGCGACGCACGAGCAGATCGGTGGCGAAGCCGACCTCGCGGTGGTGGTGGGCGGCGATGGCAGCATGCTCAACACCGCGCGCCGCCTTGCCGAGTACGGCGTGCCGCTGGTCGGGGTGAACCTCGGCCGGCTTGGATTCCTCACCGACATCTCGCGCAGCGACGCGCAGCAGCGCCTCGGCGAGATCCTCGACGGCCGCTATACCGAGGAGCCGCGCGTGATGCTCGACGCCGAGGTGTTGCGCGGCGGCCGCAGCGTGTTCCACACGCTGGCGCTCAACGACGTGGTGGTGAACAAGGGCGAGATCGGGCGCATGATCGAATTCGACCTGTCGATCGACGATGAATTCGTCTACACCCAGCGCTCCGACGGCATGATCGTGTCCACTCCGACCGGTTCGACCGCCTATGCGCTGTCGGCAAACGGCCCGATCCTGCACCCGAGCGTCGACGGCATCGCGCTGGTGCCGCTGTGCCCGCACGCGCTGACCGCCCGCCCGGTGACGATCCCCGACAGCAGCCGGATAGACATCGTGCTGCTGCCGCCCAACGACGCTCGGGTGCACTTCGATGGCCAGGCGCGCTTCGACCTGCGCGCCGGCGACCGCCTGCGGGTGACGCGTTCGCCGCATGCCGTGCGTCTGCTGCATCCCTACGGCTACAGCTACTTCGCGATGCTCCGGCAGAAACTGCACTGGAGCGCCCCGCCGCGCCACAACTGAGTGCCCCGGACCCGCCTCGCAACCCCCTCCGCCCGCCGAACCTTTTCTCGACCCATCGCCCATCATGCTGCGTCGCCTGACCGTTCGTGATTTCGTCATCGTCGATCGCCTCGAGATCGAATTCGGCACGGGCTTCGGCGCGCTGACCGGAGAGACCGGGGCGGGCAAGTCGATCCTGCTCGATGCCCTCGGGCTGGCGCTCGGCGGGCGTACCGACGCCGGCGTGGTTCGCACGCGCTGCGAGCGTGCCGACATCGCCGCCGAGTTCGATCTGCCCCCCGACGGGCCGCTGCGCGACTGGCTCGTCGAGCAGGCGCTCGACGCGGACGAGGAGGCGATCATCCTGCGCCGCACGGTCGATGCCGGCGGTCGCAGCCGGGCCTGGATCAACGGCACCGCGGTCACCCTGGCCCAGTTGCGCGCGGCCGGCGAGTGGCTGGCCGACATCCACGGCCAGCATGCGCACCATGCCCTGTTGCGGGCGGAGGCCCAGCGTTCGCTGCTCGACGCCCATGCCGATGCGGGCGAGCTCGCCGCCGAGGTCGCCGCCAGCCATCGCGCCTGGCAGCGCGCGCTCGAGCTGCGGCGCGAGGCGGAGGCCGATTCCGCCAGCTCGGAGCGCGAGCGCGAACTGCTCGCCTGGCAGCTGCGCGAACTCGACGAATTGCACTTCGACGCGGCCGAGTGGGCCGAACTCAATGCCGAGCACAGTCGGCTCGCCCATGCCGCCGGCCTCATCGAAGGGGTGGAGGAGACGCTCGAGGCGCTCGGCGAGGGCGACTACGCGGTGTGTTCCTCGCTGCGCCATCTGGACGGGCGGATCAGCGGCCTCGCCGACATCGACCCCGGCCTGGGCGACGTCCGCGAGCTGCTTTCTGCGGCCGCGATCCAGGCCGACGAGGCGCTCCATGCGCTGCGGCGCTATCGCGACCGCCTCGATCTCGATCCGGCCCGCCTCGTCGAGGTCGAGCAGCGCATCGCCGCAGTGATGGACACCGCGCGCAAGTATCGGGTCCAGCCGGAGGACCTGCCCGAGCTCGCCGACGGCTGGCGCAGCCGCCTCGAGGCGCTCGTGGCCCGCTCCGATCCGGCCCGGCTGGCGGCCGAGGAAGCCGCGACGCGCGCACGTTTCGAGCAGGCCGCGACGGCGTTGTCGGCGGCACGTCGCCCGGCGGCGCAGGCGCTGGCGAGGGAGGTGACCGAGGCGATGCAGACGCTGGCGATGGCGGGCGGGCGCTTCGACGTCGCGCTCGAGCCCTGCGCGCCTGCGGCGTTCGGACACGAGATGGTGGAATTTCGCGTCTCCGCCAATCAGGGCCAGCCGCTGCGCAGCCTCGCGAAGGTCGCGTCCGGTGGCGAGCTGTCGCGCATCGGGCTGGCGATCCAGGTGATGACGAGCAGGGATTCGGCCACGCCGACGCTGATTTTCGACGAGGTCGACGTGGGCATCGGTGGCCGCGTAGCGGAGATCGTGGGCAAGCTTCTGGCCCGCCTAGGGCGCGAGCGCCAGGTGCTGTGCGTGACCCACCTGCCACAGGTGGCGGCCTGCGCCGACTGGCAATGGCGGATCGCGAAGGCGGAGCGTGACGGCGAGACCCTGACCGAAGTGACGCCGCTCGACGACGAGGGGCGGATCGAGGAGATCGCGCGCATGCTCGGCGGGGTCAACATCACCGCGACGACACGCCAGCATGCAGCGGAGATGCTGTCTGCCAGGTAGGCGGTGCGGGCAGCGGAGCAGCGGAGGCGAGGGCCGGAAGGCGTCCGGCAGCGGGAGGCCTTACTAGTCTTTTCGACCGTCGTCGTTCGACGGGCGGTCGGGGCAGTTCTCGCGCACGCAGTCGGCGTAGATGTAGAGCGCGTGGTCCTTGATCGCGAAGCCCCGCTCCGCGGCGATGCGGTTCTGCCGACGCTCGATCTCGGCATCGAAGAATTCCTCCACCTTGCCGCACTGCAGGCAGACGAGGTGGTCGTGATGGCCACCCTGCTTGAGTTCGAACACCGCCTTGCCCGACTCGAAGAAGTGGCGTTCGAGCAGGCCGGCCTGCTCGAACTGGGTCAACACCCGGTAGACGGTCGCCAGCCCGATGTCCATGCCTTCGCCGATCAGCAGGCGATACACGTCTTCCGCCGTAAGGTGACGCTCCTCCGTATTCTGGAACAGGTCGAGGATCTTGAGGCGGGGATAGGTGGCCTTCAGGCCGATGTTCTTCAGGCTCTTGGAGTTGTCGGTCATGGGTGCCTGTGGCGTCTGACGGGGAGGGGCGCGCGAGGAAGCGGCACGAGGAGGGGGGCGTGCGCGAGCCACCCTATGTTATATTTTTTCCCCTTTATTGAGAACAACGCCCCCCACGGGGCGCCCACACCCGGCCCCGCAATGCGTTCCTTCCTCTTTCCGGCGATTGCCGCGCTCAGCCTCCTCGCTGGCTGTTCCATCGATTCCGTGGTGGAGAAGATCGATCCCTACCGGATCGACGTACGTCAGGGCAATTTCGTCGATCAGGAGATGGTGTCCCAGCTCAGGAGAGGCATGACGCGTGACCAGGTTCGCTTCGTGCTCGGCAGCCCGCTCGTGGTCGACGTCTTCCGCTCCGACCGCTGGGACTACGTCTATCTGTTCAAGTCGGGCCGGGGCGAGCTCGACCGTCGGCGGATCTCGGTGTTCTTCGATGGGGACCTGCTCGACCGCATCGAGGGCGACATTCAGGCGGGCGACGGCACGTCGCAGGATGCCGGCAGGCCGGGCGCGCGCAGCCGGGTGGTCGAGATCGGCCCTGCCACCGACGACTGAGGCGCTTCTTCCAGCCGGCCCGGTTGCCTCAGTGTGCGCTGGCCGGCGCGACGGCCGTCCCGTCATCACTCTGCAAGGAATCCCCCCATGTCCTCTATTCGTGTTGCCATCGCCGGCGCCAGCGGCCGCATGGGCCGCATGCTCGTCGAAACCGCCCTCCGGGAAGAGGGTGTGGTGCTTGCCGCCGCGTTCGATCGCGCGGGCACGCCTTTCATCGGTCGTGACGTCGGCGAGCTGATCGGTGCGCCCTGCGGGGTCGTGCTCGGCGACGATGCCCGCGCGGCGATCGCGGCCGCCGACTGTGTGATCGACTTCACCCGGCCGGAGGGGACGCTCGGCCATCTGGCGCTGGCGCGCGAACTCGGCAAGGCGATGGTGATCGGCACCACGGGTTTCGACGCAGCCGGCAAGGCCGCGATCGCTGCTGCAGCGGAATCGGTGCCGGTGGTGTTCGCGCCGAACATGGCGGTGGGGGTCAACGCGGTGTTCAGGCTGCTCGAGGTCGCGGCTCGCATCCTCGACCAGGGCTACGACGTCGAGGTGATCGAGGCCCACCATCGATTCAAGGTCGATGCGCCTTCGGGCACCGCGCTGCGCATGGGCGAAGTCGTGGCGCGCGAACTCGGCCGTGATCTCGACGACTGCGCGGTCTATGGCCGCGAGGGCGTCACCGGCGAGCGCAAGGCCGAGACGATCGGCTTCTCCACGATCCGCGGCGGTGACATCGTCGGCGATCATACCGTGCTGTTCGCGGGTATCGGCGAGCGCATCGAAATCACCCACAAGTCCGGCAGCCGCATGCCCTATGCGGCCGGCTCCATGCGCGCGGCAAGGTTCCTTGCCGGGCGCAGCGCAGGCCTGTTCGACATGCAGGACGTGCTCGGCTTGCGCTGATCCGCGCCGAACCGGTTTCGCCGCCACTGCGGATTTGCCTCTGTGGCGGCGAAATACTACAATTCGGCGGTTATTGTAGCGGGATCGGCCCCCAGGCTCGTCCCGCTTTTTTGCAGATAGCGGACTGGCGCAAGAGCGCAAGTCCTTGACTTTTCGGCTGAATCCAGGAGTTATTCGTGACTGCTTACCCGCCCGCCATGCTCGCCCTCGCCGACGGAACGGTCTTCCACGGCAAGGGTATCGGTGCGGCCGGCAGCACGGTCGGCGAGGTTGTCTTCAATACCTCGATGTCGGGCTATCAGGAAATCCTGACTGACCCGAGCTATTGCCGCCAGATCGTGACGCTGACCTACCCCCACATCGGCAACACCGGTGTGAACCATGAGGACGTCGAGTCCTCGCGGGTCAATGCCGCCGGTCTCGTGATCCGCGACCTCCCGCTCCTGGCCTCCAACTTTCGCATGGAGCAAACGCTCGACGCCTACCTGAAGGCCGAAAACGTGGTTGCGATCGCCGGGCTCGACACCCGCAAGCTCACCCGCATCCTGCGCGAGAAGGGCTCCCAGGGCGGCTGCATCGTCACCGCCGCCGAAGGCGAGGCGCTCGATGCCGACGCCGCGGTCGCCGCGGCGCGTGCCTTCCCGGGACTCGCGGGCATGGACCTGGCCCAGGTCGTGACCACCGCCGAGCCCTACGAATGGACCGAGGGCGAGTGGGTGCTGGGTGAGGGTTTCGCGCATCCGGCCGCCGCCCGTTACCATGTCGTCGCCTACGATTTCGGCGTCAAGCGCAACATCCTTCGCTTGCTCGCGGCGCGCGGCTGCCGCGTCACCGTGGTGCCCGCGCGGACCTCGGCGAGCGAGGTGCTGGCGATGAATCCGGACGGCGTCTTCCTCTCCAACGGTCCCGGCGACCCCGAGCCCTGCGATTACGCGGTCGCGGCGATCCGCGAGATCGTCGCTGCGAAGCTGCCGGTGTTCGGCATCTGCCTCGGTCATCAGCTGCTGGCGCTCGCCTCCGGTGCGAGCACGATGAAGATGAAGTTCGGCCATCACGGCGCGAACCATCCGGTGAAGGATCTCGATTCCGGCGCGGTGCTGATCACCAGCCAGAACCACGGCTTCGCCATCGATCCGGCGACGCTGCCGGAGAACGTGCGCATCACCCACAAGTCGCTGTTCGATGGTTCCAACCAGGGCATCGCCCGCACCGACGCACCTGCGCTCTCGTTCCAGGGGCACCCCGAGGCCGGACCGGGTCCGCACGACGTGAGCTATCTGTTCGATCACTTCGCGCGAGATATGGAAGCCAACAGGCAGGCCCGCTGAGCGGCGCGCGCCGCACTATCGCATCCGGCGGGCCACGAGCCCGCCGCCCCCGAATTACCGAGGCAAGACAATGCCGAAACGCACCGACATACAGACCATCCTGATCATCGGCGCCGGTCCGATCATCATCGGCCAGGCCTGCGAATTCGATTACTCCGGCGCCCAGGCCTGCAAGGCGCTGCGCGAGGAGGGCTACAAGGTCGTCCTGGTCAACTCCAATCCGGCCACGATCATGACCGACCCGGAGACGGCCGACGTCACCTACATCGAGCCGATCACGTGGCAGGTGGTCGAGCGCATCATCGAGAAGGAGCGCCCCGATGCGCTGCTGCCGACGATGGGTGGCCAGACCGCGCTCAACTGCGCGCTCGATCTCGCCCGCCACGGCGTCCTCGAGAAGTACGGCGTGGAGCTGATCGGTGCGTCGCGCGAGGCCATCGACAAGGCCGAGGACCGCCTCAAGTTCAAGGACGCGATGACCAGCATCGGCCTCGGCTCGGCGCGCTCGGGTATCGCCCACAGCATGGAAGAGGCGCTGCAGGTTCAGGGCGGCATCGGCTTTCCGGTCATCATCCGCCCGAGCTTCACCCTCGGCGGCACCGGCGGCGGTATCGCCTACAACATGGAAGAGTTCCACGAGATCTGCAAGCGCGGTCTCGAGGCCAGCCCGACCAATGAGCTGCTGATCGAAGAGTCGCTGCTGGGCTGGAAGGAATTCGAGATGGAGGTCGTGCGCGACCGCGCCGACAACTGCATCATCGTGTGCTCGATCGAGAACCTCGATCCGATGGGCGTGCATACCGGTGACTCGATCACCGTCGCCCCGGCGCAGACCCTCACCGACCGCGAATACCAGATCCTGCGCAACGCCTCGATCGCGGTGCTGCGCGAGATCGGGGTCGACACCGGCGGCTCGAACGTGCAGTTCGCGATCAATCCGAAGGATGGTCGCATGATCGTCATCGAAATGAACCCGCGGGTGTCGCGGTCCTCGGCGCTGGCGTCGAAGGCGACCGGATTCCCGATCGCCAAGGTCGCGGCCAAGCTGGCGGTGGGTTACACCCTCGACGAGCTGCGCAACGACATCACCGGCGGCGCCACGCCGGCCTCGTTCGAGCCGACGATCGACTACGTCGTCACCAAGATCCCGCGCTTCGCGTTCGAGAAGTTCCCTCAGGCCAACGATCGCCTGACCACCCAGATGAAGTCGGTGGGCGAGGTGATGGCGATGGGGCGCACCTTCCAGGAGTCGTTCCAGAAGGCCCTGCGCGGGCTGGAAGTGGGCGTGTACGGCCTCGACGAGGTCGAGACCGACCAGACCGATCTCGAGCACGAACTCGCCAACCCCGGTCCGCAGCGCATCTGGTACGTCGGCCAGGCTTTCCGCGAGGGCATGAGCCAGGAGCAGGTCTTCAATCTCAGCAAGATCGACCCCTGGTTCCTCGCCCAGATCGAGGACATCGTGCTCACCGAGAAGGCGCTCGCAGGCCGTTCGCTGAAGGCGATCCAGGCTGCCGAGATGCGCGAGCTGAAGAAGAAGGGCTTCTCCGACCGCCGTCTCGCCCGCCTGCTCGGCACCGACGAAACCGCGGTGCGCCTGCACCGGCATACGCTGGGGGTGCGTCCGGTATTCAAGCGGGTCGATACCTGCGCCGCCGAGTTCGCGACCTCGACCGCCTACATGTATTCGACCTACGAGGACGAGTGCGAGGCGTTGCCGACCGGCAAGAAGAAGATCATGGTTCTCGGCGGCGGCCCGAACCGCATTGGCCAGGGCATCGAATTCGATTATTGCTGCGTGCATGCGGCGCTCGCCCTGCGCGAGGACGGGTACGAGACCATCATGGTCAACTGCAACCCGGAGACCGTGTCGACCGACTACGACACCTCGGATCGCCTGTACTTCGAGCCGATCACGCTCGAGGACATCCTCGAGATCGTGCATCTCGAGAAGCCGGTCGGGGTAATCGTGCAGTTCGGCGGCCAGACCCCGCTGAAACGGGCGAAGGCGCTCGAGGCCAACGGCGTGCCGATCATCGGCACCAGCCCCGACATGATCGACGCTGCCGAGGATCGCGAGCGCTTCCAGGCGCTGCTCAACGATCTCGGCCTTCGCCAGCCGCCGAACCGGACCGCGCGCACGCCCGAAGCGGCGGTGCGGCTCGCCGCCGAGATCGGCTATCCGCTGGTGGTGCGCCCGAGCTACGTGCTCGGCGGCCGCGCGATGGAGATCGTTCACGAGCAGAAGGATCTCGAGCGCTACATGCGCGAGGCGGTGAAGGTGTCGAACGAGTCGCCGGTGCTGCTCGACCGCTTCCTGAACGACGCCACCGAGGTCGATGTCGATGCGCTGTCCGACGGCCAGCAGGTCATCATCGGCGGCATCATGGAGCATATCGAACAGGCCGGCGTGCACTCGGGCGATTCCGCCTGCTCGCTGCCGCCCTACACGCTGACGGCGAAGCTGCAGGACGAATTGCGCCGCCAGACCGAGGCGATGGCGCGCGCACTCAACGTGGTGGGCCTGATGAACGTGCAGTTCGCGATCCAGGGTGAGGGCGACGAGGCGGTGGTCTACGTGCTCGAAGTGAACCCGCGTGCGTCGCGCACCGTGCCCTTCGTCTCCAAGGCCTGCTCGCTGCCGCTGGCGAAGATCGCCGCGCGCTGCATGGCGGGCCAGAGCCTCGCCAGCCAGGGTGTCGAGGGCGAGATCGTGCCGCCCTATTATTCGGTGAAGGAAGCGGTGTTCCCCTTCGTCAAGTTCCCCGGGGTGGATACCATTCTCGGCCCCGAGATGAAGTCGACCGGCGAGGTCATGGGCGTGGGCCGCAACTTCGGCGAGGCGTTCGTCAAGAGCCAGCTCGCCGCCGGCGTCAAGCTGCCGACCTCGGGCACCGCCTTCATCAGCGTCAAGGCCGCCGACCGGCCGTTCGCGGTGGAGGTCGCGAAGGATCTGCACACGCTGGGCTTCAACGTGGTTGCGACCCGTGGCACGGCCTCGGCGATCGAGGCCGCAGGCGTGCCGGTAAGCGTGGTGAACAAGGTCAATGAGGGCCGGCCGCACGTGGTCGACATGATCAAGAACGGGGAGATCTCGCTCGTGATCAACACCGTCGAGGAGAAGCGGCAGGCGGTCACCGACTCGCGTTCGATCCGCACCAGTGCGCTCGCCGCAAAGGTGACGGTGTTCACCACCATAGCCGGCGCCCAGGCCGCATGCATGGGCCTGCATCATCTCGCGGGTCTCGAAGTCTATTCCGTGCAGGAGCTGCACGCCGAACTGAACCAGGCAGCATGAACAAGACCCCTCTTACCGTCGCCGGCGCGGAAAAACTCCGTGCCGAACTGCACCGATTGAAGACGGTCGACCGTCCCAGCGTGATCGCCGCGATCGCGGAGGCGCGCTCGCACGGCGACCTTTCGGAGAACGCCGAGTACGATGCCGCGAAGGAGCGGCAGGGCTTCATCGAGGGACGGATCGCCGAGGTCGAGTCGAAGCTGTCGCATGCGCAGATCATCGACCCCAGACTGCTCGATGCGGATGGCCGCTGCGTGTTCGGCGCGACGGTCGAACTCGAGGAGGTCGATTCCGGGAAGGTGTTGCTCTATCAGATCGTCGGCGAGGACGAGGCCGACATCAAGGACAACAAGATCTCGATCAGCTCGCCGATCGCACGGGCGCTGATCGGCAAGTACGCCGGCGACATCGCCGAGGTTCTTGCGCCTGGGGGCGTTCGCGAACTCGAGATTCTCGACGTTCGTTACGTCTGAAGCCGGCGTTCCATTCTCGCGCGCGGCCGGCGGTCGTTCGCGCCGGGGCGGGTGGCGGATCACAGGGCTGCCGCGAGGCGGGCTTCACGGCCCGGCGCGCGGCATCTTTCTTTGGGCGCCGCTCAGCGGCCCCGGCCGCCACCACCACCGCTGCTGCGAGCGCGCGGGGAAGGGGAGCGGGCGGGGGACCGGCGGCTGTCACCGCTCGCCTTGGCGAGTGCGGCACGGCGCGCGGCGGCGGCGAAGGCGGACGCGGACTTTGCCGTGGCGGCGCGCGGCGCGACCTTCGCCGGCGCGGCCTGCTTCTTCTCTTCCTCGCGCCGCGCGCGCCAGACGACGAGGACGTTGCCGATGTGCTGCACCGGGCTGGCCTCGACCGCCTCGCACAGCTCGGTCATCAGCGCCTCGCGCTGCTCGCGCTCCGCGCCTTGGACGCGGACCTTGATCAGTTCGTGAGCCTGCAGCGAGCGCTCGACTTCGGTGAGCACCGCCGGGGTGAGACCGTTGCCGGCGATGGTGACCACCGGATTGAGGTGGTGGGCTTGCGCGCGCAGGTCGCGGCGTCGTGCGGGAGTGAGCTCGCTCATTGATTTTTCTCGACTTTCGAAGGGCAGGGATTCTACTCCCAATACACCGATGAAACGAAACAAGACCAGCAAGGCGTGGATGCACGAGCATCTGAACGACCCCTACGTGCAGCGCGCTCAGGCCGAAGGCTATCGCGCGCGCGCCGCCTTCAAGCTCAAGGAGATCGACGAGCGCGACCACCTGTTCAAGCCCGGGATGGTGGTCGTGGATCTCGGTGCGGCGCCGGGCTCGTGGTGCCAGGTCGCGGTGCAGCGGGTGGGCGCGACCGGCAAGGTGCTCGGCGTGGACCTGCTGCCGGTCGAGCCGATCGCGGGGCTCGACTTCCTGCTCGGCGACTTCGGCGAGGACGCGGTGCTGGCCGAACTCGAAGCGCGGCTGGGCGGCGCGGCGGTCGATCTCGTGTTGTCGGACATGGCGCCGAACCTGTCGGGCGTGGCGACGGTCGACCAGGCGCGCTCGATCATGCTGTGCGAGCTGGCGCTCGATTTCGCCGCGAGGCAACTCGGGCCGGGCGGACGTTTCGTGGTCAAGGTGTTCCAAGGCGAGGGCTTCATGGCCTTCCGCAAGGCGATGGAGCAGACCTTCACGAGCGTGCAGGTGCGCAAGCCGAAGGCCTCGCGCGACCGTAGCGCGGAGGTGTACCTTGTGGGCAGCGGCCTGCGCCGGAACCGATGGTCGACACGATAGGCGGCGTTTATCGGCGGCATTGGTTTGCCGGCGGGAACGTTCGTCACTAGAATGGGTCAATTCTGCACACATCGCCAACCGGGCATTCGGGGTACAGGACGTTGAACAATCTCTTCAAGAATCTCGCGATCTGGATGGTCATCGGCGTGGTGCTGATGACCGTGTTCAACCAGTTCAACACGCGACAGACCGCGCCCAACACCATGGAGTACTCCCAGTTCATGGAGGAGGCCAAGTCCGGGCGCATCGCCAAAGCCACGATCGACGGCCGCATGCTGCGTGCGACCACGCAGGAGGGGCGTTCGATCACGGTTTATACGCCCGGCGTGCAGGACATCTGGATGGTGTCCGACCTGATGCGCTACGGCGTGTCGATCAATGCGAGCAAGCCCGACGAGGAGCAGTCCTTCCTCGCGAGCATCTTCGTCTCCTGGTTCCCGATGCTGTTGCTGATCGGCGTGTGGATCTTCTTCATGCGCCAGATGCAGGGTGGCGGCAAGGGAGGCGCCTTCTCGTTCGGCAAGAGCAAGGCGCGCATGCTCGACGAGTCGGCCAACTCGGTGACCTTCGCGGATGTCGCCGGCTGTGACGAGGCGAAGGAAGAAGTCGCCGAGCTGGTCGAATTCTTGCGCGATCCGTCGAAGTTCCAGAAGCTGGGCGGCCACATTCCGAAGGGCGTGCTGATGGTCGGTTCGCCCGGAACGGGCAAGACCCTGCTCGCGAAGGCGATCGCCGGCGAGGCGAAGGTGCCGTTCTTCTCGATCTCCGGCTCCGACTTCGTCGAGATGTTCGTCGGCGTGGGCGCCGCGCGCGTGCGCGACATGTTCGATCAGGCAAAGAAGCACTCTCCCTGCATCATCTTCATCGACGAGATCGACGCGGTCGGCCGCCAGCGTGGCGCCGGCCTCGGCGGCGGCAACGACGAGCGCGAACAGACCCTGAACCAGCTGCTGGTGGAAATGGACGGCTTCGAAGGCCAGACCGGCGTGATCGTCATCGCCGCCACCAACCGGCCCGATGTGCTCGACCCCGCACTGCTGCGTCCCGGCCGCTTCGACCGGCAGGTGGTGGTCTCGCTGCCCGACATTCGCGGTCGCGAGCAGATTCTCAAGGTCCACATGCGCAAGGTGCCAATCGCACCGGACGTCGATCCCCAAGTGCTGGCCCGTGGCACGCCCGGCTTCGCCGGTGCCGACCTCGCCAACCTCGTCAACGAGGCCGCACTGTTCGCTGCGCGCAGCAACAAGCGCGTGGTCGACATGGACGACTTCGAGCGCGCCAAGGACAAGATCATGATGGGCGCAGAGCGCCGCTCGATGGTCATGCCCGAGGAAGAGCGTCGCAACACCGCCTACCACGAATCCGGCCACGCGGTCGTCGCAAGGCTGCTGGACAAGACCGATCCGGTGCACAAGGTGACGATCATTCCGCGCGGTCGCGCGCTCGGCGTGACGATGCAACTTCCGACCGAGGACCGCTACAGTCAGGATCGCGAGCGTCTGCTGCAGACGATCACGGTGCTGTTCGGTGGCCGCATCGCGGAAGAGATCTTCATGAAGCAGATGACCACCGGCGCGTCGAACGACTTCGCGCGTGCGACCGACCTCGCGCGTCGCATGGTCACGCAATGGGGCATGTCCGACACGCTCGGCACCATGGTCTATGGCGAGGAAGAAGGCGAGATCTTCCTCGGCCGGCAGGTGACCACCCATCGCAACGTGTCCGAGTCGACGATGCAAAAGGTCGACGCCGAGATCCGCCGCATCATCGACCAGCAATACGCGCTCGCGCGCCGCCTGCTCGAGGAGAACCGCGACAAGGTCGAGGCGATGACTGCGGCACTGCTCGAATGGGAGACGATCGACGCCGACCAGATCGACGACATCATGTCGGGCCGCCCGCCGCGTCCGCCAAAGCCGAACTCGAGCGCCCCGGCACGGCCGCGCGACGACAGCCCAGGCGCGGCGCCGACCGCACCGGCGCCGGCCGCCTGAGCGGCATCTCCCCACCCCCCTCGCGGGCCGGTTTCGACCGGCCCGCTCTGCATTGAGGTTCGAGAATTGAGCACGCTTCAGTGTGGCCGCTTCCGGCTCGATCTTTCGCGGCCGCAGCTCATGGCGATCGTCAACCTGACTGCCGACTCCTTCACCGGAGACGGCCATGCCGCCGACCTCGACGCCGCCTTGCTGCGTGCCCAGCGTGCGCTGGAGGAGGGGGCGGACATGCTCGACATCGGCGCCGAGTCGACCCGTCCCGGCGCCGCCCCGGTGCCGGAGGAGGTCGAACTCGAGCGCATCGTGCGCTTCGTCGAGCGGCTGCACGCCTGGAAGGTGCCGCTCTCGGTCGACACCCTGAAGCCGGCGGTGATGCGAGCGGCGCTCGACGCAGGCGCGGACATGATCAACGACATCCTCGGCTTTCGGGCGCCGGGCGCGGTCGAGGCGGTGGCCGGTGGCGAGGCCGGTCTGTGCGTGATGCACATGCAGGGCGAGCCGCGCACGATGCAGGAAGCGCCGCAGTACGTCGACGTGGTCGCCGAGGTGGGCGCCTTTCTCGAGGAACGGGTCGCGGCGCTTGTAGCCGGCGGCGTCGCGCGCGAGCGCATCGTGCTTGATCCGGGGTTCGGCTTCGGCAAGACGGTGGCGCACAACTGCGCGATGCTGCGCGAGCTGCGTCGCTTCGGTGAGGGAGGCCTGCCGGTGCTGGCAGGCCTGTCGCGCAAGTCGATGCTGGGCGCGATCACCGGGCGTCCGGTCGATCAGCGCATGCCGGCGAGCGTGGTTGCCGCCCTGATCGCCGTCCAGCGCGGCGCGGGCATCGTCCGCGTGCACGACGTTGCCGCCACCCGCGACGCACTCGCGGTGTGGCAGGCGGTGTCATAATCGGGGCATCACTTCTAGGACGGAAACGATGTCACGCAAATACTTCGGCACCGACGGCGTGCGCGGCCGCGTCGGCGAGGCCCCCATCACGCCCGAGTTCGTCATGCGTCTGGGCTATGCCGCGGGCCTCAGCCTGGTACTCCGCGAGAAGCTGCCGGCCGGCGAGCGGCCCGCTGTGCTGATCGGCAAGGACACCCGCGTCTCCGGCTACATGCTGGAAGCTGCGCTACAGGCGGGTTTCGCCGCCGCCGGCGTCGACGTCGAACTCGCCGGCCCGGTGCCGACGCCTGCGATCGCCTATCTGACCCGCGCTCTGCGGCTGCAGGCAGGGGTGGTGATCTCCGCTTCGCACAACCCCTACTACGACAACGGAATAAAATTTTTCTCGGCCGCGGGCACCAAGCTGCCCGACGCGATGGAGGCGGAGATCGAGGCCTTGATCGACCAGCCGATGGCCTGCGTCGACTCCGCGCGGCTCGGGCGTGCGCGCCGCATCACCGACGCCGCCGGGCGCTACATCGAATTCTGCAAGAGCACCTTCCCGACCGAGATGGACCTGCGCGGGCTGCGCATCGCGCTCGACTGCGCGCACGGCGCCGCCTACAGCATCGCGCCGCGCGTGTTTCACGAGCTCGGTGCCGAGGTCGTTTCCGTGGGCGTGGAGCCCAACGGATTCAACATCAACGACGGCGTCGGTGCGACCCGCCCGGAGAGCCTGCGCCAGGCCACGCTCGCCAATCGTGCCGACATCGGCATTGCGCTCGACGGCGACGCCGATCGCCTGGTGATGGCCGATCGCAATGGCGAAATCTACGACGGCGACAAGCTGATCTACGTCATCGCCGCCGCCCGCCAGGCTGAAGGCCGGTTGGACGGGGTGGTCGGCACGCTGATGAGCAATCTCGGCTTCGAGCACGCGGTGGGGCGGCTTGGCGTGCCTTTCGCGCGCGCCAAGGTGGGTGACCGCTACGTCCTCGAGATGCTGCACGAGCGCGGCTGGAAAGTCGGCGGCGAGAACTCCGGCCACATCATCTGTCTCGATCGCCACAGCACCGGCGACGGCATCATTTCAGCGCTGCAGGTGCTCGCGGCACTGAAGGGGCAGGGCAGGACGCTCGCCGAAGCCTGCGCGGATCTGGTCTTCTATCCGCAGCGGCTGATCAACGTGCGTATGCCGGAGGGGTTCGCCTGGGCGGCCGACGAAGGCATCGACGCAGCGCGTCGTGATGCGGAAGACGAACTCGGTGATCGTGGCCGGGTCCTCCTTCGAGCCTCCGGGACCGAGCCCTTGCTGCGGGTGATGGTGGAGGGGCAGGACGCCGAGCAGGTCGAGCGGCTCGCGCGCAGTATCGCCGACGCGGTCGAAACGGCCTTTGCCTGAGCCCCAAGTTCCCCGGTTGTCACGGCCGGCGGGCAGGGCAGGTAATGTTGATGTTCGAAGACATGAAACGTGGCTGTAACAAACGCTTGATACCTTACGGATCTGAATTCACCCCACAAGAGGTAGTCATGTTCCGCTTCCCGACCAAGCTCGCCATCCTTGCTTCGTCCATCGCCGTGTTTGCTACCGGCGCCCAGGCTGCCGACATCACCGGCGCCGGCGCGTCCTTCCCCGCGCCGATCTACGCCAAGTGGGCGGATGCCTACATGAAGGAGACCGGCAACCGGGTCAACTACCAGTCGATCGGTTCGAGCGGCGGCATTCGCCAGATCAAGGCCAAGACCGTCGATTTCGGCGCCTCCGACATGCCGCTGAAGCCGGAAGATCTCGCCAAGGACGGCCTGCTGCAGTTCCCGACCGTGGTCGGCGGCGTGGTGCCGGTGGTCAACCTGCAGGGCATCGAGCCGGGCGAGCTCAAGTTTTCGGGTCAGCTGCTCGCCGACATCTACCAGGGCAAGGTCACCAAGTGGAACGACCCGGCGATCGCCGCGCTCAACCCGGGCGTGACCCTGCCCGAGCAGGACATCGGCGTCGTGCGCCGCGCCGACGGTTCGGGTACCACCTTCGCCTTCACCAACTACCTGTCCAAGGTCTCGGCCGACTGGAAGGACAAGATCGGCGAAGGCACCGCCGTGCAGTGGCCGGTGGGTCTGGGCGGCAAGGGCAACGAGGGCGTGTCTGCCTTCGTGCAGCGCCTGCCGGGTTCGATCGGCTACGTCGAGTACGCGTACGCGAAGCAGAACAAGCTGACCCACGTCGCCATGCAGAACAAGGACGGCGATTACGTGCAGCCGAGCGAAGCTTCCTTCGCTGCCGCTTCCGCCGGCGCGGACTGGAGCAAGTCCGCTTTTTACGAAATCCTGACCAACCAGCCGGGCAAGGATTCGTGGCCGATCACGAGCGCCACCTTCATCCTGATGCACCAGCAGCAGGACAAGCCGGCGCAGGCGGTCGAGGCGCTCAAGTTCTTCGAGTGGGCCTACGACAAGGGCGACCAGATGGCGAGCGAGATCGACTACGTTCCGCTGCCCGACGCGACCGTCGAGCTGATCCGCAGCTCGTGGAGCGGCATCAAGGACGGTGCCGGCGCTGCGGTCTATCCGGCCAAGTAAGACGAGCCGGAATCCCCCTGCGTGGTTGATCCTAACCAGGAGCCAAAGGCCGGGCAGGCCTTTGGCCTTCATCTGTCCACCGGCGGCGGCAATGCCGCCGCCGCCCTTTCGGGTGCCGCCGTGGCAACGATCGAATCCAAAACATCCGCTGTGCGGACGTTCGGCGACAGGCTGTTCGCCGGCGCTTCGAGCACCTTCGCCGTCCTGACCCTGTTGCTGCTGGGCGGCATCATGGTGTCCCTCACGATCGCCTCGTGGCCCAGCATCAAGGCTTTCGGCATCGGCTTCCTGTTTTCCACGGACTGGAACCCGCCGATGGAGAAGTTCGGCGCGCTGATCCCGGTCTACGGGACGCTCGTCACCTCTGCGATCGCCCTGCTGATCGCGGTCCCGGTGAGCTTCGGCATCGCGCTATTTCTGACCGAGCTCTCGCCCGCATGGCTGCGCCGCCCGCTCGGCACCGCGATCGAGCTCCTGGCGGCGATCCCCAGTATCGTCTATGGCATGTGGGGCCTGCTCGTGTTCGTGCCGATCTTCGCCGAATACATCCAGCCTTTCCTGCAGGCGACCCTCGGCAAGGTGCCGGTGATCGGTGCGCTGTTCGCCGGCCCGCCGCTCGGGATCGGCCTGCTCTGCGCAGGCATCATCCTCGCGATCATGATCATTCCCTACATCGCCTCGGTGATGCGTGACGTGTTCGAGGTGACGCCGCCGATGCTCAAGGAGTCGGCCTACGGTGTCGGCTGCACCACTTGGGAAGTGATGTGGGGCGTGGTCCTGCCCTATACCAAGACCGGCGTGATCGGCGGTGTGATGCTGGGCCTCGGTCGTGCGCTCGGCGAGACCATGGCGGTCACCTTCGTCATCGGCAACACGAACTTCCTGAACTCGCCCTCGCTGTTCGATCCGGGCAACAGCATCACCTCCGCGCTCGCCAACGAGTTCGCCGAAGCCGACCCCGGGCTGCACACATCGTCGCTGATGGAACTGGGCCTGATCCTGTTCGTGATCACGATGATCGTGCTCGTGGTGTCCAAACTGCTGTTGCGTCAGCTCGCCAAGGGCGAAGGCGCGAAGAGCTGAGGAAGACGGATCATGACCCTTCATTCAAAACGCAAGTTCGTCAATGGGCTCGCCCTCTCGCTCGCGATGGCGGCAATGGCCTTCGGTCTGTTCTGGCTGCTCTGGATCCTGGTGACGGTGTTCCAGCTCGGCGTGTCGGGCCTGTCGCTGAGCCTGTTCACCGAAATGACACCGCCACCGGGTGCGACCGACGGCGGTCTGCTCAACGCGATCGTCGGCAGCCTGATCATGGTGAGCCTGGCGACGCTGATCGGCACACCGGTGGGCCTGCTGACGGGCATCTATCTCGCCGAGTACGGCCGCTACAACGCGCTCGGCAACGCGACCCGCTTCATCAACGACCTGTTGCTGTCCGCCCCTTCGATCGTCATCGGCCTTTTCGTGTACGCGGTAGTGGTGGCGACGACCGGCAAGTTCTCGGCCTGGTCGGGCGTGATCGCGCTGGCGCTGATCGTGCTCCCGGTGGTGGTGCGCACCACCGAGAACATGCTGCAGCTGATCCCGAACACGCTGCGCGAGGCCGCCTTCGCGCTCGGCGCGCCGAAGAGCGTGGTGATCAGCAAGGTCACCCTCCGAGCTGCGCGCGCGGGCGTCATGACCGGGGTGCTGCTCGCGGTGGCCCGCATCGCCGGCGAGACCGCGCCCCTGTTGTTTACAGCGCTGTCGAACCAGTTCTGGTCGCTGAACATGAACGAGCCGATGGCCAACCTGCCAGTCATGATCTTCAAGTTCGCGATGAGCCCCTTCTCGAACTGGCAGGAACTCGCCTGGGCCGGCGTCTTCCTCATCACGCTCGGCGTGCTCGCGCTCAACATCATCGCCCGGGTCTTCCTCCGGGCCGAGAAGATCAACTAAGGATCAACTGACGATCAGGCGGGGCGGCTGCGCGCCGTCCCCGATCGGGGACCGACATGGAAATCACCGACGCTCAAATCGAGTTCAAGGACTTCAATTTCTTCTACGGCAAGTTCCACGCCCTGAAGAACATCAACTTCAAGATGGCGCGCCACAAGGTCACCGCCTTCATCGGCCCGTCGGGCTGCGGCAAGTCGACGCTGCTGCGCACCATCAACCGCATGTACGACCTCTACCCGGACCAGCGCGCCGAAGGCGAGTTGCTGTTCGACGGGCGCAACCTGCTCGACCCGAAGATCGACGTCAGCGTGTTGCGCGCCAAGATCGGCATGGTGTTCCAGAAGCCGACGCCGTTCCCGATGTCGATCTACGACAACATCGCCTTCGGCGTGAAGCTGCACGAGAGGCTGAGCACCGCCCAGCTGAACGAGCGCGTCGAATGGGCGTTGCGCAAGGCGGCGCTGTGGGAGGAGGTCAAGGACAAGCTCAACCAGAGCGGCATGAGCCTTTCGGGCGGACAGCAGCAGCGCCTGTGCATCGCGCGCGGCATCGCGGTCAAGCCCGAAGTGATTCTGCTCGACGAACCGACCTCGGCGCTCGACCCGATCTCGACCTCGCGCATCGAGGAGCTGATCGACGAGCTCAAGAAAGAGTTCACCATCGTCATCGTGACCCACAACATGCAGCAGGCGGCGCGGATCTCCGACTACACCGCCTACATGTATCTGGGCGAGATGGTGGAGTTCGGCGTCACCGACGAGCTGTTCGTGAAGCCGAAGAAGAAGGAAACCGAGGACTACATTACCGGCCGTTTCGGCTGATTCGCGCGAAAGGGCGGTCGCTGGGCAAGGGCAAATGAGTGCGGCGGCGCGCGGCCGCCGTTCGGGGGCGGCCGCTCAGTCCGCGCGCAGGGCCGCGTTGAGCTGATCGACGAGTTCGGCCCAGTCGGCGTCCTCCCTCAGCTCTTCGCGCAGGAAGCTCGCCTGCCCCTCGGTCCAGAAGGGCGCGTCGGCAAGCAGCACGCCGTCGTGCAGCGGCGCGTGCGCCTTGATGAAAGCCTCGATCGAGGCCGGGTCGCTCGGCAATCCGAGCTGTTCGAAGAGTTCGTGGAAGGCGTGGACCGATTGTTCCATGGTGTTCACCTCTCTTGATGGGGATGGCGGGCGGCCGAGTCTGCCCGCTCGGGACCGGGCCTTTAGCTTAACCTGAATCCGCGGCTGTTCCGCCAGCCGGGTCGAGTCGAGGCGCGCGGATGAGCGCGCCTCGATCGCGCGCGGGCCTGCATCGCATTTGCTGAGCCACTGCGGGACACCTATAATCCGCGAGTTTAGCCAACTGAGTCATACGACGTGCGGAAAAAACTCGTTGCGGGCAACTGGAAGATGAACGGCAGCCTTGCAGGCAACCGCAAGCTGTTGGACGCGCTTGCGCCCGTAGACGGGGTCGACATCGCCGTGTGCGTGCCCTACCCCTATCTTGCGCAGGCCGCGGAGAAGCTCGACGGCATTGACCTCGGGGTGCAGGACGTCAGCGAATTCACCGCCGGCGCATACACCGGCGAGGTCAGTGCCGTGATGGTGGCGGAATTCGGCTGTGCCTATGCGATCGTGGGCCACTCGGAGCGGCGCGCCCTGTTCCGCGAGGGCGAGGCCGAGATCGGTCGCAAGGCGGCGGCGGCGCTCGCCCAGGGCCTGGTGCCGATCGTGTGCATCGGCGAGACGCTCGCCGAGCGCGAGGCGGAGCGGGTCGTCGCGGTCATCGAGCGGCAGCTCGCGCCGGTGCTCGAGATCCTGGGCGCCGAAGGACTGGCGACAGCCGTGCTGGCCTACGAGCCGGTGTGGGCGATCGGAACCGGGCGCTCGGCGACGGTCGCACAGGTCGCCGAGACGCACGCCGCGATTCGCGCCTGGCTGGCGAGCCACGGTGTAGCGTCGGAGCGAGTGAAAATCCTCTACGGCGGCAGCGTGAAGGCCGATAATGCGCGGGAGCTGTTCGCGCTCGACGATGTTGACGGCGGGCTGATCGGCGGTGCATCCCTGATCGCCGAAGAGTTTCTGGCCATTTGCCGCGCCGCGGCGGTGGCTCAATCCTGTATCGAGTGAGAATCGAAGGTCTGTGATGAGCAATGTTATTTTTCCGCTGGTGTTGACGGTGCACCTTCTGGTCGGGTTCGGCGTGATCGGCCTGGTGTTGATGCAGCACGGCAAGGGAGCCGACATGGGCGCTGCTTTCGGCAGCGGCGCGTCCGGCAGCCTGTTCGGTTCCTCCGGGTCGGCGAACTTCCTCAGCCGTACCACGGCGGTGCTGGCGACGGTGTTCTTCCTCACCAGCCTGGGTCTGAGCTATCTCGCCAGCAACCAGCCGGGCGCGCCGGCGAGCGTGATGGAAACCGTGCCCGCGGTGCCCGCCTCCGAAGGTCAGGTCCCGGCGCCGCAGGCCCCGGCCGAGGACTCGCGCGTGCAGTCGATTCCCAAGTGAGTGCCGGGTGCAGTCTCTTTGCGCACCGCGCAAATGGTCGTATAATTACTCGGCTGTAACGAATGCCGGGCCGACGTGGTGAAATTGGTAGACACGCTATCTTGAGGGGGTAGTGGCGAAAGCCGTATGAGTTCGAGTCTCATCGTCGGCACCAGGAATACGGAGAACGCCCGCTGACGCGGGCGTTTCCATGCAATACAGCCAAAACAAGAATGGCGGCGCAGCCGTCGTGCTCAAAAGGGGTGTATGAGCCATGCTGGAAAGCTATTTTCCCGTTCTGATGTTCATCCTCGTGGGTCTGGGTTTTGGCCTGGTTCCAATCATCATCGGGCGCGTGCTCGGTCCCCATCGCCCCGACGGCGAAAAGCTGTCTCCCTACGAATGCGGCTTCGAGGCGTTTGAAGACGCCCGCATGAAGTTCGACGTCCGCTTCTATCTGATCGCCATTCTGTTCATCCTGTTCGATCTCGAGATTGCCTTCCTTTTCCCGTGGGCAACGGTCTTCCAGGAGTTCATCGCCGCGGGTGAGGTCGCCTGGTTCGTGTTCGGTTCGGTGATGGTCTTCCTGGCCATTCTGGTTATCGGTTACATCGTCGAGTGGAAGAACGGCGCACTCGACTGGGAGTAATGCATGAGCATTGAGGGCGTCTTTCGCGAGGGGTTCGTCACCACCTCGCTCGATGCGGTAATCAACTGGACGCGCACAGGCTCGCTGTGGCCGATGACCTTCGGGCTGGCCTGCTGTGCCGTCGAGATGATCCATGCGGGCTGCGCGCGCTACGACCTCGATCGTTTCGGGGTGGTGTTCCGCCCGAGTCCGCGTCAGTCCGACCTGATGATCGTCGCCGGCACCCTGTGCAACAAGATGGCACCGGCGCTGCGCAAGGTGTACGACCAGATGGCCGAGCCGCGC
>NZ_MBFM01000003.1:309550-353574 GCF_001696715.1 Thauera phenolivorans
CAAAAGGGGTGTATGAGCCATGCTGGAAAGCTATTTTCCCGTTCTGATGTTCATCCTCGTGGGTCTGGGTTTTGGCCTGGTTCCAATCATCATCGGGCGCGTGCTCGGTCCCCATCGCCCCGACGGCGAAAAGCTGTCTCCCTACGAATGCGGCTTCGAGGCGTTTGAAGACGCCCGCATGAAGTTCGACGTCCGCTTCTATCTGATCGCCATTCTGTTCATCCTGTTCGATCTCGAGATTGCCTTCCTTTTCCCGTGGGCAACGGTCTTCCAGGAGTTCATCGCCGCGGGTGAGGTCGCCTGGTTCGTGTTCGGTTCGGTGATGGTCTTCCTGGCCATTCTGGTTATCGGTTACATCGTCGAGTGGAAGAACGGCGCACTCGACTGGGAGTAATGCATGAGCATTGAGGGCGTCTTTCGCGAGGGGTTCGTCACCACCTCGCTCGATGCGGTAATCAACTGGACGCGCACAGGCTCGCTGTGGCCGATGACCTTCGGGCTGGCCTGCTGTGCCGTCGAGATGATCCATGCGGGCTGCGCGCGCTACGACCTCGATCGTTTCGGGGTGGTGTTCCGCCCGAGTCCGCGTCAGTCCGACCTGATGATCGTCGCCGGCACCCTGTGCAACAAGATGGCACCGGCGCTGCGCAAGGTGTACGACCAGATGGCCGAGCCGCGCTGGGTGATCTCGATGGGTTCGTGCGCCAATGGCGGTGGCTACTACCACTACTCGTATTCTGTGGTGCGGGGCTGCGACCGGATCGTGCCGGTCGACGTCTACGTGCCGGGTTGTCCGCCGACGGCCGAAGCGCTGCTGTACGGCATCATCCAGTTGCAGAACAAGATCAAGCGCACCAACACGATTGCGCGCTGACAGGTGCCACAGAAATGAGTGCGAAGCTAGAACGACTGAGCCTGATCCTGCGCGATGTTTTCGGCGACGCCCTGCAGTCGCTGGTCGTCGATCGCGGGGAAGTCACGATCCAGGTCGCCGCGAGCGACTACCTGCGCGTCGCGGGCATCCTGCGTGACCACGCGGACCTGCACTTCGAGCAGTTGATCGACATCTCCGGCCTGGATTATTCCGCCTATGGCAACCAGGCGTGGGGGGGCAGGCGCTTCGCCTCGGCCTCCCATCTGCTGTCGGTGCGCCACAACTGGCGGGTGCGCCTCAAGGTCTTCGCCGACGACGACGCCTTCCCGGTGCTCGACTCGGTATGTGAGCTGTGGCCGAGCGCCAACTGGTACGAGCGCGAGTCCTTCGACCTGTACGGCATCATGTACAGCGGCCATCCCGACCTGCGCCGGATTCTCACCGACTATGGTTTCGTCGGCCATCCGTTCCGCAAGGACTTCCCGGTTTCGGGCTATGTCGAGATGCGCTACGACCCCGAAGTCGGGCGGGTCGTATACCAGCCGGTGACGATCGAGCCGCGCGAAAACACCCCGCGCATCGTGCGCGAAGAGAACTACGGGGACGTCGGCCATGGCTGAGATCCGCAACTACACGATCAACTTCGGTCCCCAGCATCCGTCCGCGCACGGCGTGCTGCGCCTCGTGCTCGAGCTCGACGGTGAGGTCGTCGAGCGCGCCGATCCGCACATCGGTCTGCTCCACCGCGGCACCGAGAAGCTCGCCGAGACGCGCACCTGGGTGCAGTCCGTGCCCTACATGGACCGGCTCGACTACGTGTCGATGATGTGCAACGAGCACGCCTACTGCATGGCGATCGAGCGTCTGCTCGGGGTCGAGGTGCCGCTGCGTGCCCAGTACATCCGGGTGATGTTCGACGAAATCACCCGCATCCTGAACCACCTGCTCAACATCGGTACCCACGCGCTCGACATCGGTGCGATGACGATGGTGCTGTACACCTTCCGCGAGCGCGAGGACTTGATGGATGCCTACGAGGCGGTGTCGGGCGCGCGCATGCACGCGGCCTACTACCGGCCGGGCGGCGTCTATCGTGACCTGCCGGACCGGATGCCGCAGTACGAGGTCAATCGCTTCAAGAACGCGAAGACCGTCGGGGAGCTCAACGCCAACCGCCAAGGCTCTCTGCTCGACTTCCTCGAAGACTTCACCGATCGCTTCCCCGCCTGCGTCGACGAGTACGAGACTCTGCTCACCGACAACCGCATCTGGAAGCAGCGTACCGTCGGCATCGGCGTGGTGTCGCCGGAGCAGGCGCTCGGCTGGGGCTTCACCGGCCCGATGCTGCGCGGATCGGGCGTGGCCTGGGATCTGCGCAAGAAGCAGCCCTACGAAGTGTACGACCGCCTCGACTTCGACATCCCGGTGGGCAAGAACGGCGACTGCTACGACCGTTACCTGTGCCGGATGGAAGAAATGCGCCAGTCGAACCGCATCGTCCGCCAGTGCATCGACTGGCTGCGCGCCAACCCGGGGCCGGTGATCACCGACAACCACAAGGTGGCGCCGCCCTCGCGCGAGAAGATGAAGAGCAACATGGAGGAGCTGATCCACCATTTCAAGCTCTTCACCGAAGGCATGCACGTGCCGGCGGGCGAGGTCTATGCCGCGGTCGAACATCCGAAGGGCGAGTTCGGCGTCTATGCGGTATCGGACGGCGCGAACAAGCCTTACCGCCTGAAGCTGCGTGCTCCCGGTTTCGCGCACCTGGCGGCGATGGACGAGATCGCCCGCGGCCACATGATCGCCGACGTGGTCGCGATCATCGGCACGATGGACGTGGTGTTCGGCGAGATCGACCGCTGAGGCGGGGCCTCATGCGCCACGAGTGGAAGGAACGACAGGCAACACGGAAGACGACAACGAAATGCTGAGCCAGGAATCGCTGCAACAGATCGATCGCGAGATCGCCAAGTACCCCGCGGATCAGAAGCAGTCCGCCGTGATGGCCGCATTGCGCATCGCGCAGGTGGAGAAGGGCTGGCTGTCGCGCGAGACGATCGAATACGTCGCCCGTTACCTCGAGATGCCGGCGATCGCCGCCTACGAGGTGGCGAGCTTCTACAACATGTACGACCTCGAGCCGGTCGGCCGCCACAAGATCACCGTGTGCACCAACCTGCCGTGCGCGCTCTCCGGCGGCGTGCATGCGGCCGACTACGTCAGGCAGAAGCTCGGCATCGACTTTAACGAGACCACGCCCGACGGCAGGTTCACGCTGAAGGAAGGCGAGTGCATGGGCGCCTGCGGGGACGCCCCGGTGCTGCTGGTGAACAATCATCACATGTGCAGCTGGATGACCACCGACAAGATCGACCAGCTGCTGGCCGACCTGGACAAGAAATGAGCGCGCACGGACTGATCCTCGCCGGAACCGACGGCGACCGCACCTGGCGGCTCCAGGACTACGTGGCCCGCGGCGGCTATTCGGCGCTGAAGAAGATCATCGCCGAAAAGACCTCGCAGGACGCGATCATCGCCGAACTGAAGACCTCGGTGCTCCGCGGCCGTGGCGGCGCCGGCTTTCCGACCGGGCTGAAGTGGAGCTTCATGCCGCGCAACTTCCCGGGCGACAAGTACCTCGCCTGCAACTCCGACGAGGGCGAGCCGGGAACATTCAAGGATCGCGACATCCTGCGTTTCAACCCGCACAGCGTGATCGAGGGCATGGCGATCGCCGCCTACGCGATGGGTGCAACGCGCGGCTACAACTACATCCACGGCGAGATCTTCGAGATCTACCAGCGTTTCGAGGAAGCGCTCGACGAGGCACGCGCCGCCGGTTTCGTCGGCCAGAACATCCTCGGTTCCGACTTCTCGTTCGAACTCTTCGCCCATCACGGCTACGGCGCCTACATCTGTGGCGAGGAAACCGCGCTGCTCGAGTCGATCGAGGGCAAGAAGGGTCAGCCGCGCTTCAAGCCCCCCTTCCCAGCGAGCTACGGCCTGTATGGCAAGCCGACCACGATCAACAACACCGAGACCTTCGCCTCCGTGCCCTTCATCCTGAACATGGGCGGGGAGGGCTTCCTGAACCTGGGCAAGCCGAACAACGGCGGCACCAAGCTGTTCTCGGTTTCCGGCCACGTCAATCGTCCGGGCAACTACGAGGTCACCCTCGGCACGCCGTTCGCCGAGCTGCTCGAGATGGCCGGCGGCATGCGCGGCGGCCGCAAGCTGAAGGCAGTGATCCCGGGCGGCTCCTCGGCCCCGGTGCTGCCGGGCGACGTCATGATGGACTGCACGATGGACTATGACTCCATCTCCAAGGCCGGCTCGATGCTGGGCTCGGGCGCGGTCATCGTGATGGACGAGACGACCTGCATGGTGAAGGCACTCGAGCGCCTGTCCTACTTCTACTTCGAGGAATCCTGCGGCCAATGCACGCCCTGTCGCGAAGGCACGGGTTGGCTTTACCGCGTGGTCCATCGCATCGAGCACGGCCTCGGCCGGCCCGACGATCTCGACCTGCTCAACTCGGTCACCGCCAACATCATGGGCCGCACCATCTGCGCCCTGGGCGATGCCGCCTCGATGCCGGTGCAGAGCTTCGTCAAGCACTTCGGCGCCGAGTTCGAATACCACATCGAAAACAAGAAGTGCCTCGTGCCGCCCGAAGTGCAGCGCGCTGGCAGTCAAATCTACGTGAGCCCGTCATGCTAGAGATCGAAATCGACGGCAAGCAGGTCCAGGTTGCCGACGGCAGCACCGTGATGGATGCAGCCGCGGTTGCCGGCACCTACATCCCGCACTTCTGCTACCACAAGAAATTGTCCATCGCGGCCAACTGCCGCATGTGCCTGGTGCAGGTCGAGAAGGCGCCCAAACCGCTGCCGGCCTGCGCGACCCCGGTCACCAACGGCATGAAGGTGTGGACCCATTCCGAGGCGGCGGTGAAGGCGCAGAAGGGGGTGATGGAGTTCCTCCTCATCAACCATCCGCTCGACTGCCCGATCTGCGACCAGGGCGGCGAATGCCAGTTGCAGGACCTCGCGGTCGGCTACGGCGCGAGCGGTTCGCGCTATCAGGAAGAGAAGCGCGTCGTCTTCAACAAGAACCTCGGTCCCCTGGTGTCGACCGACATGACGAGGTGCATCAACTGCACCCGCTGCGTGCGCTTCACCCAGGAAATCGCGGGCGAGATGGAACTCGGCCAGGCTTTCCGCGGCGAACACGCCGAGATCATGCCCTTCATCGAGAAGACGGTCGATTCCGAACTCTCGGGCAATATCATCGACCTCTGTCCGGTCGGTGCCCTCACCTCCAAGCCCTTCCGCTTCGCGGCCCGTACCTGGGAGTTGTCGCGCCGCCGCTCGGTGAGCCCTCACGATTCGCTCGGCTCGAACCTGATCGTCCAGACCAAGCACGACGTGGTAAAGCGCGTGCTGCCCTACGACAACGAATCGCTCAACGAATGCTGGCTGTCCGACAAGGACCGCTTCTCCTACGAAGCGCTCAACGGCGACCAGCGACTGACCGCGCCGATGATCAAGCAGGGCGCGGAGTGGAAACAAGTCGACTGGCAGGCGGCGCTCGAGTTCGTCGCCAACGGCCTGCGCGGCATCGCCGAGGATTACGACGCCGCCGCGATCGGCGCGCTGGCCTCGCCGCATGCCACCGTCGAGGAGCTTTACCTGCTGCAGAAGCTGATGCGCGGCATCGGCTCCGACAATGTCGACTTCCGCCTGCGCCAACAGGACTTCCGCGCAGACGGCAAGCGCGCCGGCGCGCCCTGGCTGGGCATGCGGGTCGCCGAGGTCGGCGAACTCGACCGTCTGCTGGTGGTCGGCAGCTTCCTGCGCAAGGATGCGCCCTTGCTCGCGCAACGCGTCCGTCAGGCCGCCAAGCGCGGCCTGCAGGTCAGCGCGCTTGGCCCCAACGCCGAG
Organism: Thauera phenolivorans; assembly: GCF_001696715.1. Lineage (GTDB taxonomy): Bacteria > Pseudomonadota > Gammaproteobacteria > Burkholderiales > Rhodocyclaceae > Thauera > Thauera phenolivorans. The sequence goes on from NZ_MBFM01000003.1 coordinate 315,371, forward strand.
GAATGGCTGATCCCGGTGCGCCAGCGCGCGCTGGTCGCGCCCTCGATGATGGTAGAGACTCTCGCCGAGGTCGTCGCCGCGCTCGCCGCGGAAAAGGGTGTGCCCGTCGGCGGCGCGTTCGCGAGCGGACTGCCGACCCGGGTGTCCGACGAGGCGCGTGCGATTGCCGTGGCCCTTGCCGGAGGACAGAAGACCGCGGTGTGGCTCGGCAGCCTCGTCGCCGGCCATCCGCGTGCGGCCGAATTGCAGGCGCTGGCACAGGAACTCGCCCGTCTGAGCGGCGGCACCGCCGGCTTCATCGGCAGCGCAGCGAACGAGGTGGGCGGCTATCTCGCCGGCGCGCTGCCGCAGACGGGCGGTCTCAACGCCGGCGCGATGATCGAGCAGGGCCGCAAGGCCTACATCCTGGTCGGCGCCGAACCCGATCTCGATTTCGCCGATCCGGTCGCCACCACCGCCGCGCTCGGTCGCGCGCAACTGGTCGTGGCCCTGAGCGCCTTCGACAGCGCTTCGCTGCGCGAGTCGGCCGACGTCATGCTGCCGATTGCCCCCTTCACCGAGACCTCGGGCACCTTCGTCAATTGCGAGGGCAGGGCGCAGAGCTTCGCCGCGGTCGCTCGTCCGCAGGGCGAGACCCGCCCGGGCTGGAAGGTGCTGCGGGTGCTGGGTAACCTCCTCGGACTCGAGGGCTTCGACTACGCCGATTCGGAAGCGGTGCGTGCCGATGCGCTCGGTGCCGGCGTCGAGGAGCGTCTCGACAACGCGATCGACGGTGTCATTGTTGCCAGCCACGCGGCCGCGTCGGACGTGCTCGAGCGCGTCGCCGACGTTCCGATCTACTTCGCCGACCCGATCGTGCGACGTGCGCCGTCCCTGCAGAAGACCCGTGACGCTGCGGTCCCGGTGGCGCGCATCGCGCCGGTTACCCTCGCCGCGCTCGGTGTCGCCTCGGGCCAGCGCGTGCGTGTCGCCGCCGCGAGCGGCGAAGGCGTCGAACTGGTGGCGGTGGCCGACGATGGTCTGGCGCCCAACTGCGTGCGGGTGGCGGCGGCCCATGCCACCACCGCGGCGCTCGGCGCGATGAGCGGTCAACTCAGCGTGGAGCGTGTCTGATGGAGTCGATGCTGCAACCCGTCGCCGAGCTGTTCGGCCCCGCCTGGCCGGTGGTCTGGACGCTGCTCAAGATCGTCGCGATCATCGCGCCGCTGATGCTCGCCGTCGCCTACCTGACGCTCGCCGAGCGCAAGGTGATCGGCTACATGCAGGTCCGCATCGGCCCGAACCGCGTGGGCCCCGCGGGCCTGCTGCAGCCGATCGCGGACGGCCTCAAGCTGATGTTCAAGGAGGTCATCGTCCCCAGCGGAGCGAGCAAGGGCCTGTACATCCTCGGCCCGATCCTCGCCCTGGCGCCGGCGCTGGCGGCCTGGGCGGTGATTCCCTTCGACGACGGCTTCGTCCTGGCCAACATCAACGCGGGTCTGCTGTTCCTGCTGGCCATCATGTCGGTCGAAGTCTACGGTGTGCTGATCGCCGGCTGGGCGTCGAACTCGAAATACCCCTTCCTCGGCGCGATGCGCGCATCGGCGCAGATGGTGTCGTACGAGGTCTCGATGGGTTTCGCGCTGATCTGCGTGCTCTTGATCGCAGGCAGCCTCAACCTTACCGACATCGTGAATTCGCAGGGCTCTGGCCGCTTTGCCGACATGGGCCTCGGCTTCCTGTCGTGGAACTGGTTGCCGCTGTTACCGATGTTCGTGGTCTACGTGATCTCGGGCATCGCCGAGACCAACCGCGCGCCCTTCGACGTGGTCGAGGGCGAGGCGGAGGTCGTCGCGGGCCATATGGTCGAGTACTCTGGCATGGCGTTCGCGCTGTTCTTCCTCGGCGAGTACGCGAACATGATCCTGGTGTCGATGCTGACCGCGCTGCTGTTCCTCGGCGGCTGGCTGTCGCCGGTGGGCTTCCTGCCCGACGGCTTCCACTGGCTGGTGCTCAAGACCGCGTTCTTCCTGTTCCTGTTCCTGTGGGCGCGAGCGACCTTCCCGCGCTTCCGCTACGACCACATCATGCGGCTCGGCTGGAAGGTGTTCATCCCCATCACCCTCACTTGGGTGTTCGTGGTGGCGGTGTGGATGATGTCCCCGCTGTCGATCTGGAGGTAAGAAGTCATCATGGGTGCCAAGGATCTGATCGGTAGCCTGTTCCTCAAGGAACTCTTCAAGGGCATGGCGGTGACCGGGCGACATTTCTTCGCCCGTAAGATCACCGTGCAGTTCCCGGAGGAGAAGACGCCGCAGAGTAACCGCTTCCGCGGATTGCATGCACTGCGTCGCTACCCGAACGGCGAGGAACGCTGCATCGCCTGCAAGCTCTGCGAGGCGGTGTGCCCCGCGATGGCGATCACGATCGAGTCGGAGCAGCGGGAGGATGGCTCACGCCGAACCAGCCGCTATGACATCGACCTGACCAAGTGCATCTTCTGCGGCTTCTGCGAGGAAGCCTGCCCGGTCGATGCGATCGTCGAAACAAGGGTGCTGGAGTATCACGGCGAGAAGCGGGGCGACCTTTACTACACCAAGCAGATGCTGCTGGCGGTGGGCGATCGCCACGAGGCCCAGATCGCGGCCGACCGCGCACAGGACGCGAAGTACCGATAAGGGAGGGCGCTCGCGCGCCACATTCGAGAACATGGAATTCAAGACCTTCGTCTTCTACTTTCTGTCCGCGGTGATGCTGCTGGCGGCCCTGCGCGTCATCACCGTGCGAAACCCGGTGCATGCGGCGCTGTTCCTCGTGCTGACCTTCTTCAGCGCGGGCGGCATCTGGCTGCTGCTGCAGGCGGAGTTCCTCGCGGTGGTCCTGGTGCTGGTGTACGTCGGCGCGGTGATGGTGCTTTTCCTCTTCGTCGTGATGATGCTCGACATCAACCTCGACCGCTTGCGGGAGCGCTTCTGGAGCTACCTCCCGGTGGGCGCCCTGGTCGGTGTGCTGTTGCTCGTCGAGATGGTGATGGTGCTGGGCGGAAGCTACTTCGGCCTTGACGAGATGCCGACGCCGGCGCCGGTCGATGCCAGCTACAGCAACACCCGCGAACTCGGGCTGGTGCTCTATACCGACTACGTCTATGCCTTCGAGCTCGCTGCGCTGGTGCTGCTGGTGGCGATGGTCGCCGCGGTGACCCTGACCCTGCGCAAGCGCAAGGGCGTGAGGTACCTCGACCCCGCGGCGCAGGTCTCGGTGCGTGCCAAGGACCGGATCGAAGTGCTGAAGATGCCGGCCGAGAAGGAATAAGAAGCCGCGCGAACAAGAACCGCGCCGGCGCGAGCCGGCGCGATCAGGGAGTCACAGATGCTTTCGCTTTCCCATTACCTCATCCTGGGCGCGATCCTGTTCGCGATCAGCGTGGTCGGGATCTTCCTCAACCGGAAGAACCTGATCGTCCTGATGATGGCCATCGAGCTGATGCTGCTCGCGGTCAACATGAATTTCATCGCTTTCTCGCACTATCTCGGTGACATCGCCGGGCAGGTATTCGTTTTCTTCATCCTCACCGTGGCAGCGGCGGAGGCGGCAATCGGCCTGGCGATCATCGTCATCCTGTTCCGCAACCTGCGCTCGATCCACGTGGATGATCTCGGCAGCCTCAAGGGTTAAGGACGCGTCGCGATGACGGACATGCAGAAGCTCTATCTCCTCGTGCCCCTGGCGCCGCTCGCCGGGGCGATTCTGGCCGGTCTGTTCGGCCGCCTGATCGGCCGCACCGGTGCGCACATCGTCACCATCCTCGGCGTGGCGGTGGCCTTCGTCGCCTCGGTGGTGATCTACCAGGACGTGGCTGCGGGCAACACCTTCAACGGCACGGTCTATACCTGGCTGCAGTCGGGGGGCATCAACTTCGAGGTCGGCTTCCTCATCGACTCGCTGACCGTGATGATGATGCTCGTGGTGACCTTCGTTTCCCTGATGGTGCACATCTACACCATCGGCTACATGGCGGAAGACCCGGGCTACCAGCGCTTCTTCAGCTACATTTCGCTGTTCACCTTCTCCATGCTGATGCTGGTGATGGCGAACAACTTCATGCAGCTGTTCTTCGGCTGGGAAGCCGTGGGCCTGGTGTCCTACCTGCTGATCGGTTTCTGGTACGAGCGTCCGACCGCGATCTACGCCAACATGAAGGCCTTCCTGGTCAACCGCGTCGGCGACTTCGGCTTCCTGCTCGGCATCGGCCTCATCGTCGCCTACGCGGGCAGCCTCGACTACGTCGAAGTGTTCGCCAAGGCCGACGCGCTGGCGGGGGCCGAGATGGCCTACACCGGCTGGCCGTTGCTGACCGCGATCTGCATCTGCCTGTTCATCGGCGCGATGGGCAAGTCCGCCCAGGTGCCGCTGCACGTCTGGCTGCCCGACTCGATGGAAGGCCCGACCCCGATCTCGGCGCTGATCCACGCCGCGACCATGGTGACCGCTGGCATCTTCATGGTGGCGAGGATGTCGCCGCTGTTCGAACTGTCCGACACCGCGCTCTCCTTCGTGCTGGTGATCGGCGCGACCACCGCGCTGTTCATGGGCTTCCTCGGCATCGTGCAGAACGACATCAAGCGCGTTGTAGCCTACTCGACCCTCTCCCAGCTCGGCTACATGACGGTCGCGCTCGGCGTATCGGCCTATTCCGCCGCGGTGTTCCACCTGATGACGCACGCGTTCTTCAAGGCGTTGCTGTTCCTCGGCGCCGGCTCGGTCATCATCGGCATGCACCACGACCAGGACATGCGGAACATGGGCGGTCTGCGAAAGTACATGCCGATCACCTGGATCACCTCGCTGCTCGGCTCGCTCGCGCTGATCGGCTTCCCCTTCTTCTCCGGTTTCTACTCTAAGGACTCGATCATCGAGGCGGTCCACGCGTCCACCATCCCGGGCGCCGGCTATGCACTGTTCTGCGTGCTGCTGGGGGTGTTCATCACTGCCTTCTACTCGTTCCGCATGTACTTCCTCGTGTTCCACGGCGAGGAACGCTTCGGCAAGGCGCACGAGCACCACGAGCACCACGGCGACCATGACGACGAGGAGCCGTCGGCCGACCATCATCACGGCCTCGCGCCGGGGCAAAAGCCGCACGAGTCGCCGTGGGTGGTGACGCTCCCGCTGATCCTGCTCGCGATCCCTTCGGTGGTGATCGGCTACTTGACCATCGAGCCGATGCTGTTCGGCGACTGGTTCAAGGACGTGATCTTCGTCGGCGACAACCACGTCGGGCTGAGGGAGCTCGCCGCGAACTTCCATGGCCCGGTCGCGATGGCGCTGCACGGCCTGCAGACCGCCCCCTTCTGGCTCGCGCTCGCCGGCGTCGCGCTGTCCTGGTTCTTCTACATGAAGCGCCCCGACATTCCGGCGGCGATCCAGCGCACGTTCAAGCCGATCCACGCCCTGCTGGAGAACAAGTACTTCTTCGACCGCTTCAACGAGATCTTCTTCGCCGGTGGCTCGCTGCTGCTCGGCAAGGGCTTGTGGAAGGGGGGCGACCGCGGCCTGATCGACGGTGTGATCATCAATGGCTCGGCACGGCTGGTGGGTTGGGTGGCGCAGATCTCGCGACTGTTCCAGTCGGGCTACATCTACCAGTACGCCTTCACCATGATCATCGGCGTGTTCATCCTGCTGACCTTCTGGTTCAACCGCGGCTAAGCAGATGACACACGTTCAGGGACGGATGAATAACAAGATCGAACGCGCCGCACGCGGCGCAATCAACGGAAAGCAACGATGACGGACATTCCCTTCCTCAGTCTGGCGATCTGGGTACCGATTATCGGCGGGCTGCTGGTGCTCGCGACCGGTTCGGACCGCAACGCCCCGCTGGCGCGCATGCTCGCCCTGGCGGTGGCCATCGCTGGCTTTGCCGTGACCATCCCGCTCTACACCGGCTTCGACCCCGGTACGAGCGCGATGCAGTTCCAGGAGCTCTCGTCCTGGGTGCCGCGCTTCAACATCAACTATCACCTCGGCGTCGACGGCATCTCGGTGCTGTTCGTGCTGCTCAACGCCTTCATCACGATCATCGTGGTGGTGGCCGGCTGGCAGGTGATCCAGGACAAGGTGGGTCAATATATGGCTGCCTTCCTGATCATGTCCGGGCTGATGAACGGGATCTTCTCCGCGCTCGACGGCGTGCTGTTCTACGTTTTCTTCGAAGCCTCGCTGATCCCGCTCTACCTGATCATCGGCGTGTGGGGCGGACCCAACCGGGTCTATGCGGCGATCAAATTCTTCCTCTACACGCTGTTCGGCTCGCTGCTGATGCTGATCGCGCTCCTGTACCTGTTCATGGAGTCGGGCGGCAGCTTCAGCATCCTCGACTGGCATCAGGTGCCGCTCGCGATCCAGCCGCAGATCCTGGTCTTCCTCGCCTTCCTGATCGCGTTCGGGGTGAAGGTGCCGATGTGGCCCGTGCATACCTGGCTGCCTGATGCCCACGTCGAGGCGCCCACCGGCGGTTCGGTGGTGCTGGCGGCGATCGCGCTGAAGCTCGGTGCCTACGGCTTCCTGCGCTTCTCGCTGCCGATCGTGCCCGATGCGGCCCAGCAACTCGCGCCCTACGTGATCGCACTGTCGCTCATCGCGGTGATCTACATCGGCTTCGTCGCCCTCGTGCAGACCGACATGAAGAAGCTGGTGGCCTACTCGTCGATCGCGCACATGGGCTTCGTGACGCTCGGCTTTTTCATGTTCAACACGCTTGGCATCGAGGGCGCGCTGATCCAGATGATCTCGCACGGTTTCGTCTCAGGCGCGATGTTCCTCTGCATCGGCGTGCTCTACGACCGCATGCATTCGCGCGAGATCGCCGATTACGGTGGCGTGGTGCATCGCATGCCGAAGTTCGCGACCTTCTTCATGCTGTTCGCGATGGCCAATGCCGGCCTGCCGGGCACTTCGGGCTTCGTCGGCGAGTTCATGGTCGTGCTGGGCGCGGTCGAGTACAACTTCTGGATCGCCTTCGCCGCCGCGACGACGATCATCGTCGGTGCCGCCTACACCCTTTGGATGTACAAGCGGGTGGTGTTCGGGAAGGTCACGAATCCGCACGTCGCCGAACTCGAGGACATCAACGGCCGCGAGTTCGCCTTCCTGCTCGTCCTGGCACTGTGCGTGCTCGGCATGGGCCTCTATCCCTTCCCGTTCGCCGAAGTGATGCACGCCTCGGTGGATGAACTCCTGCGGCATGTCGCCGTGAGCAAGCTCTGAGCCTGGCCACGGCCTCTAGCGCAGACGAGACACTTAACGGACTGGTCAGAAGATGAACTTCGTCGTACCCGACTTCTACCCCGCAGCGGCCGAGATCTTCGTTGCCGTGATGGCTCTGGTGATCATGCTGGCGAGCACCTTCGCCCGGCCGATCGCGCGCGGCCTCGCCTACACGCTGACCCAGCTCACGCTGATCGCGGCGGCCTTCATCACCATCTTCACGATGCAGGGGGAGGTGGTCTACACCTTCAACAATCTCTTCGTCGGCGACCTGATGGGCGACTTCCTCAAACTGCTCATCTACTTCTCGATGGCGGCGGCGCTGGTCTATGGCCGTGGTTACCTGAACGACCGCAACATCGACAAGCCCGAGTACTACCTGCTCGCGCTGCTGATGACGCTCGGCATGATGGTGATGGTGACCGCCAACCACATGCTGCCGATGTACCTCGGACTCGAGATGATGTCGCTCGCGCTCTATGCGATGGTGGCCTTCGACCGCGAGTCGGTGCGTTCGACCGAGGCGGCGATGAAGTACTTCGTCCTCGGCTCGTTCGCCTCCGGCCTGCTCCTGTACGGGATGTCGATGGTGTACGGTGCGACCGGTTCGCTCGAGTTCTCCGGCATCGCGCAGTCGATCCACAACCAGGCGGCGAACGAGACCGTACTGGTGTTCGGCCTGGTGTTCCTGGTGTCGGGCATCTGCTTCAAGCTCGGCGTCGTGCCCTTCCACATGTGGGTGCCGGACGTCTATCAGGGTGCACCGACCGCGGTGACGATGGTGATCGCGGCGGCGCCCAAGCTGGCGGCCTTCGCGCTCGCGGTGCGCTTGCTGATCTGGGCGCTGTTCGACCTCGCCGAGCAGTGGCAGACCATGCTCATGCTGGTCGCGGTGGCCTCGATCGTGCTCGGCAACCTCGCCGCGATCGCGCAGCAGAACATCAAGCGCATGCTCGCCTACTCGGGCATCTCGCACATGGGCTTCGTGCTGCTCGGCCTGCTCGCCGGGGTGGTCGAGGGCGATCGGCACTTCGCGCTCAATGCCTACAGCTCCGCGATGTTCTACGCCGTCTCCTACGTGCTGATGAGCCTCGCGTCCTTCGGCATGGTGATCCTGCTTTCGCGCGCCGGTTTCGAGGCCGAGAACATCGACGACTTCAAGGGGCTCAACAAGCGCAGCCCGTGGTTCGCGGCGATGATGATGTTCGTGATGTTCTCGATGGCGGGCATTCCGTTCTTCGTCGGCTTCTTCGCCAAGCTGTCGGTGCTGCAGGCGGTCGTCGCGGCGAACTACTTCTGGCTGGCGGTCGTAGCCGTCGTGATGTCGGTGATCGGCGCCTTCTACTACCTGCGGGTGGTCAAGGTGATGTACTTCGACGCCCCGGTCGACACCTCGCCGCTGAAGGCAGCGCCCGCCGAGGTTCGCGTGCTGCTGTCGGCGAACGGTCTGGCGATCGCCGCGCTCGGGATCGCGCCGCAGGCCCTGATGTCGCTGTGCGCCTACGCGCTGCTCGCCTCGCTGTAGGTCGATGAAGCCGCGGACGGGAGACCCCTCCGATCCGCTGTCGGAAACCGCGCTCGAGGGCGAGCTGATGTTCGACGGCGCGCTGCTCAAGGTGCAGTGTGACCGGGTGCGGCTGCCAAACGGGCGCGAGGCGCGTCGCGAGTACATCCGCCACCCCGGAGCGGTCGTGGTCGTCGCCAGCCTGCCCGACGGCCGGTTGGTGTTCGAACGCCAGTTCCGCTATCCGCTCGGCCGGGCCTTCCTCGAACTGCCCGCCGGCAAGATCGATCCGGGCGAGCCCGTTCTCGCGTGCGCGCAACGCGAGCTGCGCGAGGAGACCGGCTACACCGCCTGCGAGTGGGAGCACCTGGGGGTGATGCATCCCTGCATCGGCTATTCGGACGAACGCATCGAGATCTTCCTCGCGCGCGGGCTGGAGGCGGTCGGCCACGAATGGGACGAAGGGGAGTTCCTCGAGGTGCTCAGCCTCGCAGTGGACGAGGCCGAGGCAGCGGTCCACGACGGGCGCATCACGGACGGCAAGACGATCTCCGCGCTATTCCTCGCGCTCCCTGTCCTGCGCGCCTCGCGCTGAGTGCGGCGCCGAGCGGCTTGTGGCGCGGAAGGGCGAACGCTCTTCCAGTTCATCCAGATAGAAGCCGATGCCGTCGCGCTCGCGCGCGAGGTAGCGGTCGACCGCGTCGCGGAAGCGCGCATCGGCGATCCAGTGGGCTGAGCAGGTCTCCACCGGCAACAGTCCGCGCGACAGCTTGTGCTCACCCTGGGCGCCACCTTCGAAGCGCTGCAGTCCCTGCGCGATGCAGTACTCGATCGCCTGATAGTAGCAGAGCTCGAAGTGCAGGAAGGGGAGATCCTCCTGTGCGCCCCAATAGCGCCCGTAGAGCGCCTCCCGGTCGCACAGGAAGAAGGCTGCAGCGACCGGGAGGCCGTCGCGCTCGGCGATCAGCAGGCGCACCGCCTCGGGAATGTTGCGGGCGAGTTCGACGAAGAAGTCTTCGCTGAGGTAGGGCGTTGAGCGGTGGAGGGCGTAGGTGCGCGCGTAGCAGCGGTAGAAGAAGCGCCAGTCGGCCGGCATCGCCTCGCCACCGTCCAGCCATCGCGTCGTCAGGCCGTGGGCACCCGCGCGGCTGCGCTCCTGGCGGATCTTCTTGCGCTTGGCGTGATTGAGCGCAGCGAGAAAGTCCGCGAAGACCCCGTAGCCACGGTTCTCCCAGTGAAACTGCACACCGCGCCGCAGCATCAGGCCGGCATCCACCAGCACGGAGGTCTCTTCCACCCGGGGCAGCAGGAGATGGAAGGACGACCAGCCAGTGCGCGCGGCGAGCGCGAGCACCTCGTCGAGCAGGCGCCGGCGGGCGTCACCGTCAGCGGCCAGCAGCCGGGCGCCCGGCACCGGCGTGAACGGGATGGCCGCGACCCACTTCGGGTAGTAGTCGAGGCCCGCGCGCTCGTAAGCCTCGGCCCACGCCCAGTCGAACACATATTCGCCGAAGGAGTGGTGCTTCTCGTAGAGCGGCATCGCCGCCACGAGCGTTCCGTTCCGCCAGAGTGTGGCGTGGTGCGGCAGCCAGCCGGTGCGCGGGCCGACACAGCCGCTGCGCTCGAGCAGTTCGAGAAAGGCGTGCCGGGTGCAGGGCTGGCCATCGTGCAGGGCGTCCCAGGCAGCGGCGGGAACTTCGGCGATCGCATCGAGGAGGAGAAAACCGTTTCGCTGGATCATGGCGTCGGGGAGGCAGGGCGGCGGCTGCCGCATTTTTGTGCAGTGCGACCTTACGCTCACCCGACGGGCACTTGCAAGCGCTGCTCACCGCTCATCCACAGGCTTTCCCCCGTCGGCTGTGGGTCGATCGCGCAGCTTTCCAGGGCTGCACCCTGCACGCGGCGAAGCGGTATAGTTCCGCTCCATGGACACCATGCACAAACCTCCGCTTACCGTTGCCGTCGCTCAGTTGAACCTGATCGTGGGCGACCTCGCCGGCAACGCCGACCGCATCATCGCTGCCTGCGGCGAGGCACGCGCGGCTGGCGGCGACATCCTGCTCACCCCCGAACTTGCGCTGTCGGGTTACCCGCCGGAGGATCTCCTGCTGCGGCCGGACTTCTACCGCGCCTGCGCGCGCGAACTGGGCCGCATCGTCGAGGCGACCGAAGGCCTGTGTGTGGTCGTGGGCCATCCGGGCGAGGTCAGTGGAAGCTGGTACAACATGGCGACGGTGATCCGAGACCGGACGGTGATCGCCGAATATCGGAAGCATCTGCTGCCGAACTACGAGGTGTTCGACGAAGAGCGCTACTTCGAGCCCGGCGATGCGCCGTGCGTATTCGAGCACTGTGGCTACCGCATCGGCGTGACGATCTGTGCCGACCTGTGGGAGCCCGCGCCGAGCGCAGCCGCGCGCGAGGCGGGTGCGGAGCTGCTGCTCGCACTGAACGCTTCGCCCTACCACATGGACAAGCAGCGCGTGCGCGTCCAGGTGCTGCGCGACCGCGTGAGCGAGATCCGGCTCCCGGTGCTTTACTGCAACATGGTAGGGGGTCAGGACGAGCTCGTTTTCGACGGCGCTTCGTTCGCGCTCGACCGCGACGGCCGGCTCGCCTATCAGGGGGCATCCTTCGAGGAGACGGTCGACATAGTGCGCTACCAGGGCCACGCCTGGCATTCGGAGATCCACGCCCGTCCGCGCCTGCTCGAGGCCGAGGTCTACGAGGCGCTCAAGACCGGGGTGCGAGACTACCTCGAAAAGAACCGTTTCCCGGGCGTGATCATCGGCTTCTCCGGTGGCCTGGATTCCGCCCTGACGCTGGCTGTGGCGGTCGATGCGCTCGGCTCCGAGCGGGTCCGCACGGTGATGATGCCTTCTCCTTACACCGCGCAGATGAGCCTCGACGATTCGCTCGAGATGGCCGAACGGCTCGGCGTGCGCCACGACGTCATCGCGATCGAGCCGGCGATGCAGACCTTTGCCGGGCTGCTCGACCCCTTCTTCGCCGGCCTGACGCCCGACGCCACCGAAGAAAACCTGCAGGCCCGAATCCGCGGCATGCTGGTGATGGCGCTGTCCAACAAGACCGGCTGGATCGTGCTGACGACCGGCAACAAGAGCGAGATGGCGACCGGCTACGCGACCCTCTACGGCGACATGGCGGGCGGTTTCGCAGTGCTGAAGGATCTCTACAAGACCTTCGTGTACCGACTCGCGAACTGGCGCAATTCGGTGAGTCCGGTAATTCCGCGGAACATCATCGACCGCCCGCCGTCCGCCGAGCTCCGGCCGGACCAGAAGGATCAGGACAGCCTGCCGCCCTACGACGTGCTCGACCCGATCATAGAGGCCTACATGGAGCGCGACGAGTCGCCGCGCGAGATCATCGCCGCCGGCTACCCGGAGTCGGACGTCAGGCGTACTGTCTCCCTGCTCAAGCGCAACGAGTACAAGCGTCGTCAGGCCCCGGTCGGGATCCGCGTGACCCAGCGTGCCTTCGGCAGGGACTGGCGTTATCCGATAACATCCCGTTACCAGGACGAGTTCTGAATCGTTCCGCCTACGAGGAGATGTGGATGAAGAAAGTCGAGGCCATCATCAAGCCCTTCAAGCTGGACGAGGTGCGCGAGGCGTTGTCCGAAGTCGGCATCGCGGGCCTCACCGTCACGGAGGTGAAGGGGTTCGGTCGCCAGAAAGGGCATACCGAGCTCTATCGGGGCGCCGAGTACGTGGTGGATTTCCTGCCCAAGATCAAGATCGAGATCGTGCTCACCGACGACATGGTCGAGCAGGCGCTTGAGGCGATCGTAAAGGCCGCCCACACTGGCAAGATCGGCGATGGCAAGATCTTCGTGATGCCGATCGAGCAGGTCGTCCGCATCCGCACCGGCGAGACCAATGAGGAAGCGATCTGAGCGAGTCTAGGGGCGCGCCATTGGCTTCTGCGCCCGCATCAGCACCAGCAGGGCGCCGGCACCGCCGTCGTGTGGTCCTGCCTGACAGAACGCGAGGATTTCCTCGCGTTGGGCGAGCCAGCCGCGCGACAACTCCTTGAGCACCGAGAAGCGGCCGGGCGAGCCATTGCCTTTACCGTGGATCACCCGAATGAAGCGGTCGCCGCGCTGCAGGCTGGCGCTCAGGTATTGGGTGAGGGCGGTGCGGGCCTCGTCGCGATTGAGTCCGTGAAGGTCGAGCTGCCCCTGCAGCGTCCATCGGCCGCGACGAAGGTCGGTGAGGATGCGGCGCGGCAGGCCCGGCCTCAGGAAGGCGGTCTCGTCCCCCGTCTCGAGCCGGTCCTCGAGGGTGAATGGTGCCGACAGCGACTCGTCGAGCGCGGCACGCTCGTCCGCCTCGTGCTTGAGCGGCACCGGCAGCGGGGGTGGTACCTCGAGCGCGACCCGGTTGCGGTCGTCGATGGGTTTCGCACCGCGCGTCATGTGGCGGAACAGCGCGCCCGGATCGGCACGGTCGACTTCCGGCGGCAGGGTCGCCCAGGCGACGTCGACCGCCTCGGCGAAATCACCGCCATGCAGCAGCGGCCCGTCGCCACGCGCAGGCCGGTTGCGGCTGGCGGGCAACAGCTCGATGCGGCCGCTGTCGCGCAGGGGCGTCACGTCCGCATAGGCGGCGCGCAGAGGGTCGACCGGTTTGCGCGCGGGCGTCCGTTCGTCCTGCGCCTCGTCCGCCCGCGACCGGGGTAACGGCGCGGGGCGGGGGCGCTCGATCAGCGCCCGGTCGCCGTCGTCGATCGGACGCACCGCGCCGACCGCCTTGAGGAAGAGTTCGTGCTCGGCGACATCGACCCCCGCTTCCTGCTCCGCCGACTTCGGGTCCGCCGCCTTCGTCCCTGCCGCCTTGCTTGGGGGCGCGCCGGTCGCCGACCGTGCGCCGGCCTTCCATTCGCGCAAGGCGGCGAAGGGGTGTCCGGCGGCAGGCCTGCGGTTCGACTTGCGCATCGCTTCAGCCGGCGAGCGCGTCCAGGTAGCGCTCGGCGTCGAGCGCCGCCATGCAGCCGGTGCCGGCGGAGGTCACCGCCTGACGATACACGTGGTCCTGCACGTCGCCGGCGGCGAACACGCCCGGAATGCTCGTCTGGGTCGCCTTGCCGTCGCGGCCGCCCTGGGTGATAAGGTAGCCGGTGGCGTCCATCTCGAGCTGGCCCTTGAAGAGCTCGGTGTTGGGCCGGTGGCCGATCGCCACGAACACGCCCTTCAGTGCTACGTCGCGGGTCGTGCCGGTGTTGACGTCCTTGATGCGCATCCCGGTCACGCCGCTGTCGTCACCAAGGACCTCGTCGAGCACCGACTCGAGCGCGAGCTCGATGCGGCCCTCCGCCACCCGCTGCATCAGCTTGTCGACCAGGATCTTCTCGGCGCGGAACTTGTCGCGGCGGTGCACCAGGGTGACCTTGCTGGCGATGTTGGCGAGATAGAGCGCCTCCTCGACCGCGGTGTTGCCGCCGCCGATCACCGCCACCTCCTGCTTGCGGTAGAAGAAACCGTCGCAGGTCGCGCAGGCGGAGACGCCGCGGCCCATGAACTTTTCCTCCGAGGGCAGGCCGAGATACATCGCGCTCGCCCCGGTGGCGACGATCAGCGCGTCGCAGGTGTAGCTGCCACTGTCGCCCTCGAGGCGGAAGGGCCGCTCCTGCAGCGCGACGGTGTGGATATGGTCGAACACGATCTCGGTATTGAAGCGCTCGGCGTGCTTCTGGAAGCGGGTCATCAGGTCGGGGCCGAGCACGCCGTCGGCGTCGGCGGGCCAGTTGTCGACATCGGTCGTCGTCATCAGCTGGCCGCCCTGGGCGATGCCGGTGATCAGCACCGGGTTCAGGTTCGCGCGAGCGGCATAGACTGCGGCGGTATAACCGGCGGGGCCGGAACCGAGGATCAGCAGGCGGGCGTGTTTGGTGGTCATGGAGCGCATATCCGGCGGTTTGAGGACGTGCGGCATTATAGCCGAGCGGAAATGCGTACCCGGCAATCTGCCCGATGGACGCAGTCTATCGCCGCTGGAGGCGTGGCCTGGGGATCCACGCGGCACGGCGCGCGGATACGTATCGTTTATACTTGTTCACGATCCCATCGAAGCTTCCGGCCCTTCGCGCCCAACCGTTTTCCGGAGTCCCCATGAGTCAGTCCGCCGCCGTGTCAACGATCGCGCTGAAGACCTTTCCGCTTTTTCAGGGTTTGCCGGAAGACGAACTGGCAGCCATCGCGCGAGTCGCGATGATGCGCCGCATCCCCCGCAACCAGTCGGTCGTGCGCGAGGGCGATCATTCCGACTTCGTGTACTTCGTGCTCACCGGCAGTCTCAAGGTGATCGTCAGTGACGAGGACGGGCGCGAAGTGATCCTCTCCATCCTGGGACAGGGCGAACTGTTCGGAGAAATGAGCATGTTCGGCGAGCAGCCGCGCTCGGCTTCGGTGACCGCGGTGATGCCTTCCGACCTCGTGGTGATCGCCAAGCAGGAGTTCCGTCGCATCCTGCAGGAAAACTTCGAGATCGCCTGGCGGATCATGACCAACCTCGCCGAGCGCCTGCGCAACGCCGACCGCAAGATCGAGAGCCTGGCGCTGATGGACGTCTACGGCCGCGTCGCGCGCCTGCTGATCGACATGGCGGAGGAGGTGGACGGCAAGACCGTCGTCGTGCGCAAGATCTCCAAGCAGGACATCGCGCGGATGATCGGCGCATCGCGCGAGATGGTGAGCCGGGTGATGAAGGACCTCAGCAACCAGGGGCTGATCGCCGAGACGCCGGCCGGGATCGTGCTCTGCGAGCGCCTCGGCCAGATCTGAGCCACCGGGCGCGGTGGCGCGCCCCTGGGTCTCGGTTTGTGTCGCGGTGCGAGGCGGGCCGGTGAAGGCGCGGGCAATCGCTTATAATCGCGCCTTGTCTCATCCCGGCTTCATGGCCGTTCCACGATGCAGTCTCGTTCCTCCCGTTCCCAGCCCCTTCCCGAAAAGATCTCCCTCCTGCTGCAGGAAGCGCGCTGGCTGATCCTCGGCGTCATGTCCCTCTACGTCGGCATCATCCTGCTCGGCTACAGCAAGGGCGACCCCGGGTGGTCGCACGCTGCCGAAGTGGCGCGCGTCGCCAACCCGGGCGGTCGCTTCGGCGCCTGGCTGGCCGACCTCCTGCTTTACCTTTTCGGGGTATCAGCCTGGTGGTGGGTCGTCTTCCTCGGCTACGGCCTGCTGTGGGGCTTCCGCCGGCTCAAGAACCGGGTGGTGCTCGATCGGCGCTCCTTCTTCTTCGTCTTCGCCGGCTTCCTCGTCGTGCTGCTGACCAGCAGTGCCCTCGAATACCTGCGCTTTCACGACCATGGCGCGGCGATCCCGCTCGAGCCGGGCGGCCTGCTCGGCATGGAGCTCGGCCTCCTGATGCAGCGCTACTTCGGCTATCTCGGCGGTACGCTGCTGCTGCTGGCGCTCATCACGTCCGGGTTGTCGCT
The DNA here is from genome assembly GCF_001696715.1 of Thauera phenolivorans. Classification (GTDB taxonomy): domain Bacteria; phylum Pseudomonadota; class Gammaproteobacteria; order Burkholderiales; family Rhodocyclaceae; genus Thauera; species Thauera phenolivorans. The sequence goes on from NZ_MBFM01000003.1 coordinate 331,584, forward strand.
GTTTACCGGGATCTCCTGGCTCGCACTGACCGAGCGTATCGGCTTCGCGATCGAACGGGCCATCGGGGGGCTGCAACAGCTCTGGCGGGCATGGCAGGAGCGCAGGGCAGGCCGCGAGCAGCAGAGCAAGCGCGACGCCGCAGTGGATGGCCGTCGCCGCAGCAAGGCCGCCGAGGCGCAGGCGGTGCCGCCGACGCAACGCGCCGCGCCAGCACCGGCGGTGCGGGCAAAGCCGTCGCGTGGCGAGCCGAGCGGGGGCGAGACGACGGTGCGCGAAGCCGATCCCGCCGCACCCGCCTTCCCCGAACCGCATGCTGCCGAGGCGCGCAAGCCCGCGCGTGGCGGGCGACAGCGTCAGCAGCCGCTGGTGTTCAGTGATGCGGGCGAGGGTGCGATCCCGCCGCTGGTCCTGCTCGACGCCCCCTCGGTCGACCTAGAGCCGCCCTCCGCCGAGGCGATGGAATACACCTCGCGCCTGATCGAGACGCGGCTCGGCGACTTCGGCGTCGAGGTCAAGGTGATCGCCGCCTATCCGGGGCCGGTCATCACCCGTTACGAAATCGAGCCGGCCACCGGGGTCAAGGGCAGCCAGGTGGTGAACCTCGCCAAGGATCTGTCGCGCGCGCTGTCGATGGTGTCGATCCGCGTGGTGGAGACGGTGCCGGGCAAGTCGTGCATGGCGCTCGAATTGCCCAATGCCAAGCGGCAGATGGTCCGCCTGTCCGAAATCATCGGCTCGCGCGCCTATCAGGAGGCCAGCTCGCCGCTGACGGTCGTGCTCGGCAAGGACATCGGCGGCCAGCCGGTGGTGGCCGACCTCGCCAAGATGCCCCACCTGCTGGTGGCCGGTACCACCGGCTCGGGCAAGTCGGTCGGTATCAACGCGATGATCCTTTCGCTGATCTACAAGAGCGAGCCGGAGCGGGTCAGGCTGATCATGGTCGACCCCAAGATGCTCGAGCTGTCGATCTACGAGGGCATCCCCCATCTGCTGGCGCCGGTCGTCACCGACATGAAGCACGCGGCCAACGCGCTGAACTGGTGCGTGACCGAGATGGACAAGCGCTACAAGCTGATGGCGGCGACCGGCGTGCGCAATCTCGCGGGCTTCAACAAGGCGGTGATCGAGGCGCGCAAGGCCGAGCAGCCGCTGACCAACCCGTTCTCGATCCGCCCGGAGAATCCCGAGCCGCTCGAGCCGCTGCCCTACATCGTGGTCATCGTCGACGAGCTCGCCGACCTGATGATGGTGGCGGGCAAGAAGGTCGAGGAGCTGATCGCCCGCCTCGCGCAGAAGGCGCGCGCCGCGGGCATCCACCTGATCCTCGCCACCCAGCGGCCTTCGGTGGACGTCATCACCGGCCTGATCAAGGCCAACGTGCCGACGCGGATCTCGTTCCAGGTTTCGTCCAAGATCGATTCGCGCACCATCCTCGACCAGATGGGCGCAGAGACCCTGCTCGGCATGGGCGACATGCTCTACCTGCCGCCGGGCACCGGTCTGCCGGTACGGGTGCATGGCGCCTTCGTGTCCGACGGCGAGGTGCACAAGGTGGTCGACCACCTGAAGGCGCTCGGCGAGCCCGACTATGTCGATGGCGTGCTCGAGTCGGCCGAGGACGATCTCGAGGCGGTGCTCGCCGAGGGCGGCGACGACGAGGCCGATCCGCTCTACGACCAGGCGGTCGAGGTCGTGCTCAAGACGCGCCGGCCCTCGATCTCGCTGGTGCAGCGCCATCTCAGGATTGGTTACAACCGCGCCGCCCGCCTGATCGAACAAATGGAGCGTTCCGGGCTCGTATCCTCCATGGGCAGCAACGGCAACCGGGAAGTGATCGTTCCCGCCAAGGAGACTGAATGAAGTTCGGAGCAGGGCGCCGCGGCGCCGTAAGAGGCGCAAGGACGCTTGCGGGGCTGGCGCTCGCCACGCTGGCGAGCACTGCCGCGCTGGCCGCCGATGGGGTGGAGCAGTTGCGCCGCTTCGTCGCCGCCACGCAGAGCGCGCAGGGGGAATTCGAGCAGACGGTGATCGCCAGCTCCGGGCGTAAGCCGCAGCATGCAGCGGGCAACTTCAGCTTCGCGCGGCCGGGTCAGTTCCGCTGGGAATACCAGCGTCCCTACCAGCAGTTGCTGGTGGGTGACGGCGAGCGGCTGTGGAGTTGGGATCGCGACCTCAACCAGGTCACCGTGCAGCGGATCGGCGATGCGCTCGGCGCCACGCCGGCGGCGATCCTGTTCGGCAAGGACGCGATCGACGATGCCTTCGCGCTCAGCGAGGGCGGTGCCAGCGGGGGCCTGAGCTGGGTCGAGGCGCAACCCCGGCGCGCCGACAGCGGCTTCGAGTCGGTGCGCATCGGACTCTCCGACGGCCAGCTGCGGCGCATGGAGATGCGTGACAACTTCGGCCAGTCCACGCAGATCGTGTTCACCCGATTGCAGTCCGACCCGCAGCTCGATCGCGCCCAGTTCCGCTTCGTGCCGCCGGAAGGGGCCGACCTGATCGGCGACGCGGGCGAGGCCGTACCGGCCGCCCGCTAGCGCCCGATGAGCGACCTCTTCGAGGGCGCCGAGGCGCCACGCGTGCCGCTCGCCGAGCGCATGCGTCCCACCAGCCTCGACGAGGTCGTCGGCCAGCGCCACCTGCTCGGGCCGGGCAAGCCGCTGCGGCTCGCCTTCGCCTCGCGCAAGCCTCACTCGATGATCCTGTGGGGCCCGCCCGGGGTCGGCAAGACCACCCTCGCGCGACTGATGGCGAAGGGCTTCGACGCCGACTTCATCGCCTTGTCCGCGGTATTCTCGGGCGTGAAGGAGATCCGCGAGGCGATCCAGCAGGCGCAGGCGGCGCGCGCGCGCGGCCGTCACACCATCCTGTTCGTGGACGAGGTCCATCGCTTCAACAAGGCCCAGCAGGATGCCTTCCTCCCCTACGTGGAGCAGGGCTTGGTGACCCTCATCGGCGCAACTACCGAAAATCCCTCCTTCGAGGTCAATTCCGCCCTGCTGTCGCGTGCCGCGGTGTATGTGCTGGAGTCGCTCGACGCCGAGGCGATGAACGAGCTGCTCGAGCGCGCGCGCCTCACGGCCTGCCCGACACTGGCACTCGAGGATGGCGCGCGCGAGCGCCTCGTCGGTTTCGCCGACGGCGACGCCCGCCGCCTGATCAACATCGTCGAACAGGTGCAGCTCGCCGCCGAGACCGCCGGCCTCAATCCGGTCGACGCGGAGTTCGTCGACCAGGCGCTGTCGCGCAACCTGCGGCGCTTCGACAAGGGCGGCGAGGCCTTTTTCGATCAGATCTCGGCGCTGCACAAGTCGGTGCGTGGCTCGGACCCGGACGCTTCGCTCTACTGGCTATGCCGCATGCTCGATGGCGGTGCCGATCCGCTCTATCTGGGCCGGCGGCTGATCCGCATGGCGGTGGAGGATATCGGCCTGGCCGATCCGCGCGCGCTCGAGATTGCGCTCAATGCCTGCAACACGTACGAGCGTCTGGGCTCGCCGGAAGGCGAACTCGCGCTAGCCCAGGCGACCGTCTTCATGGCCTGCGCGGCGAAATCGAACGCGGTGTACAAGGCCTATAATGCCGCGCGCCAGTTCGTCGGTCGCGACCAGTCGCGCCCGGTGCCGCTGCATCTTCGCAATGCGCCGACGAAGCTGATGAAGGGGCTCGGCTACGGCAAGGCCTATCGCTACGCGCATGACGAGCCCGAAGCCTATGCCGCCGGCGAGCGCTATCTGCCCGAGGGGATGGCCGCACCCGGCTGGTATCGGCCGGTACCGCGCGGGATGGAGGCGAAGATCGCGGACAAGCTCGCCCGACTGCGGCAGCTGGACGAGGCCGCGGCGGCGCGGGAGGGAATGGAAGGGAGGGAGGAAGGCCCGCACGCGGCGGGCTCGTGATGCGTGAAGCCGCCGCGGCGCTCAGTGGGGCAGGGGGTGGTCGGCCATGAAGCGGGCGACGAGTCTGCGGGCACGCTCAGCCTTCTCGCAGTCGCCGTCACGGTCGGCACGCTCGACCAGGTCGAGCATGCAGTGCGTGAGCACCAGCACGCCTTCGGGTGTCTGCACCAAACCGCAGGCAAGCTGGGCAGCGCTCGCATCGGGGATGTCTTCGTGTTCGGCGATCAGGGCGACCTCGTCGTCGGTCAGATCGCAGTAATCCAGACAGTCGCGCATGGACAACATTTTGGTCTCCTCCTCGAAATCTGCAGGCCGCCTGCGGCGGCGCGTATCACTCTCTTGAGAGTAGTGCCCAGATTGGGAAGGGCAAGAAAAAGCTTTTGTGGAAAAACAGAAAACCTGATTTATTCATTAAATGACCTTGTGCCGATCCGCTTCGTCGCTCGCACCGGAAAACGCTTCACCTCAGCGGCTTCGCGCCGTTCCTTGAAGTGAAGCGCGAAGGCGACGGGTGGTCGCGGCAAGGGAGCCCCAGGGGGAATATCGATGCTGGACATTCAACTGCTGCGTACGCAGATCGACACCGTTGCGGCCCGTCTCGGCAGCCGCGGATTGCAGTTCGACACCGCCGCGTTTCTCGCCCTCGAGGAAGAGCGCAAGCGGCTGCAGACGCGCACCCAGGAACTGCAGGCGCAGCGCAATGCGCTCTCCAAACAGATCGGCATGCTGAAGGGCAGGGGCGAGGACGCCTCGACGGTGCTCGCCGAGGTCGGCCGCCTCGGTGACGAACTCAAGGCGTGCGAGCAGGCGCTGCCGGCGCTGCTCGAGAAGATCAACGACTTCACCGCCGCGCTGCCCAACCTGCCGCACGAGAGCGTACCGGTCGGCGGGGACGAGGCGGGCAATGTCGAGGTCCGTCGCTGGGGTACGCCGCGCAGCTTCGACTTCGAGGTCCGCGACCATGTGGACGTGGGGGCTCCGATCGGGCTGGAGTTCGAGACCGGGGCCAGGCTGTCCGGCTCGCGCTTCTCCTTCCTGCGCGGCCCGATCGCGCGCCTGCATCGCGCGCTCGCTCAGTTCATGCTGGATGTGCAGACGGTCGAGCACGGCTATACCGAGTGCTACACGCCCTACATCGTCAACCGTGAGGCGATGGTCGGCACCGGTCAGCTGCCCAAGTTCAAGGAAGACCTGTTCTGGGTGCTGCGCGGCGGCGACGAGGAGGGGCTCGAGCAGTACCTGATCCCCACCGCCGAGATCCCGCTCACCAACAGCGTGCGCGAACAGGTGCTGGCCGCCGACGCGCTGCCGATCCGGCTCACCGCGCACAGCCCCTGCTTCCGCTCGGAAGCGGGCAGCGGCGGACGCGACGTGCGCGGCATGATCCGCCAGCATCAGTTCGACAAGGTCGAGATGGTGCAGATCGTGCAGCCCGAGACGAGCTATGCGGCGCTCGAGCAGATGGTGGGCCATGCCGAGGCCATCCTGCAGAAGCTCGGCCTGCCGTATCGGGTGATGGCGTTGTGCACCGGCGACATGGGCTTTTCCGCAGCGAAGACCTACGACCTCGAGGTGTGGCTGCCGGCCCAGAATACCTATCGTGAGATCTCGAGCTGCTCGAACTGCGAGGCCTTCCAGGCGCGCCGCATGCAGACCCGGTTCAAGAACGCGCAGGGCAAGAACGAACTCGTTCACACCCTGAACGGCTCCGGCCTGGCGGTCGGGCGCGCCCTGGTCGCGGTGATCGAGAACTACCAGCAGGCGGACGGCTCGGTGGTGGTGCCCGAGGTGCTGCGGCCCTACATGGGGGGGCTGGAGGTGATCGAAGCGGTCCTGTGACCCGGCCCGGCTGCGCACCGCTCGGCGCGCGAACGGAGCGGGAAGGCGGGCGGCTGCGGCCGCCCGCCTTCGTTTACTGCTTCTGCACGATCGCGCTGCCGCCGCCGTGACGCAGCGGTTCGCTCGCCGCGGTGACGCTGCCGTCCGGATTGAACTGCAGACCGTTGGCAGCGCCGATCTGGTCGGTCTCGGTCCACTGATGGCCGAGGCGTTCGAGCGCGACGGCCTGTGCGCTGCCCGGGAAGCCGAGCAGGGTCTCGACCTGGGTGCGGTCGGCGTTGCGCTGGCTCATGCGCGGCGCGGCGATCGCGTCGGCCAGGCTCATGCCGAGGTCGACATGGTTGACGATCGTCTGCAGCACGGTGGTGATGATGGTGGCGCCGCCCGGCGAGCCGATGGTGAAGGCCGGTTCGCCGCCGCGCAGCGCGATCGCGGGGCTCATGCTCGAGCGCGGCCGCTTTCCAGCCTCGGCCACGTTCGGGTGCGGACCGCTGAAGTCGAAGTCGGTCATCTCGTTGTTGAGGATGAATCCGCGTCCCGGCACGACGATGCCGCTGCCACCCCAGGACTCGATGGTGAAGGTATAGGCGACGACGTTGCCCTCACGGTCGGCGACCGCGAGGTGGGTGGTGTGGGCCGGCTCGGCACCGAGCGCGGCCGGCCTGGGCCGCAGCGGGACCGACAGGTCGTGCTGGAACAGGTAGGGGTCGCCCTGGGCCACCGGGCCCCGCGCGGCAGCGGGGCCGATCAGCTGCGCGCGCTCGCGTGCATAGGCCTTGGAAAGCAGCCCCTCGCGGGGCACGTCGGTGAACTCCTCGTCCGCGACGTAGGCGTTGCGGTCGGCGAAGGCGAGCCGCGAGGCCTCGAGGTAGAGGTGCTCGACCTCGTCGCGCGGCAGCTTGGAGAGGTCGAAGGTCTCGAGGATGTTCAGCGCCTGGGCCACCGCGATGCCGCCGCTCGAGGGCGTCGGCATGCCGTAGATTTCGTATCCACGATAGGTCGAACGAACCGGCTGGCGAAGCCGGGTCTCGTAGTCGCGCAGGTCGTTGAGCGTCATGCGGGCGCCGAGTACCTCCACGCCGGGTCGGGTGGGCGGCTGGTTCGCGGCGGCGACGATGTCGCGCGCCATTTCGCCCTCGTAGAAGGACTTCACGCCGCCGCGCGCGATCTGGCGGTAGGTCTCGGCGAGATCCGGGTTGCGGAACTGGCGGCCGAGCGGCAAGGCTCTGTCGTCCTCGAGGAAGAGCTCGCTGGTGCTGGTGAAGCGGGCGAACTTGGCTTCGTTGAGGGCGTTGATGCGATGGAAGTTGGGGCCGACCGGGAAGCCCTCGTCGGCGATGCGGATCGCCGGCGCCAGCACCCGCTCGAAGCCCATCGTGCCATAGCGCGCGAGCGCCTCGTGCCAGCCGCGCACGGTGCCGGGCACGCCCACCGAGATGCCGTGGGGCACCGCCTCGCGCCACGGCAGCGGCGTGCCTTCTGGCTGGAACACCGCCGGATTGAAGTAGGCGGGCGCGGTTTCGCGGTGGTCGAGGGCGATCACCCGCTTGTCGCGCGCCGAGTAGATCAGCATGAAGCCGCCGCCGCCGATGCCGCAGCTGAAGGGGTCGGTGACGCCGAGGGCGGCCGCGGCGGCCACCGCAGCGTCGATCGCGTTGCCGCCGGCGTCGAGGATCTCCATCGCCGCCTCGCTGGCGGGGCCGGAGATGGTGGCGACCGCGCCGCCGTGGCCGGTGTCGACCGGCTGCCCGGCCAGCGCTCCGAAGGCGGCCATCATCAGCAGGGTTGAGAGCAGGGTCTTCTTGTTCATGGGATCTCCTCGGGAAGGGCGGGACTGGCCTACTGGAAGGCGACTTCGGCGAAGCTGCGAAGCTTGCGGCTGTGGAGGCGGGCGAGGCCGTCGCGCCGCAGCAGCTCGACCGCACGGATGCCGATGCGCAGGTGCTGGTCCACCCGCTCGCGGTAGAACTGGTCGGCCATGCCGGGCAGCTTGATCTCGCCGTGCAGCGGCTTGTCGCTGACGCACAGCAGGGTGCCGTAGGGCACGCGGAAGCGGAAGCCATTGGCGGCGATGGTCGCCGACTCCATGTCGAGCGCGACCGCGCGGCTCTGGCTCAGGCGGTGCTCGGGCGCCTCGGGCAGGCGGTCGGAGGGCAGCAGCTCCCAGTTGCGGTTGTCGGTGCTCGCCACCGTGCCGGTGCGCATGATGCGCTTGAGCTCGTAGCCGCTCAGACGGGTGATCTCGGCTACCGCTGCCTCGAGTGCGAGCTGGATCTCGGCCAGCGCCGGCACCGGCACCCAGGGCGGCAGATCGGCGTCGAGCACGTGGTCGTCGCGCACGTAGCCGTGGGCGAGCACGTAGTCGCCGAGCTGCTGGGAGTTGCGCAGTCCGGCACAGTGGCCGAGCATCAGCCAGGCATGGGGGCGCAGCACCGCAACGTGATCGGTGATCGTCTTCGCGTTCGCCGGGCCGACGCCGATGTTGATCATCGTGATGCCGCTGCCGTCCTCGCGCACCAGGTGGTAGGCGGGCATCTGCGGCGGGCGGGGGGGCGGGCTGCCGCGTTCGTCGCCGTCGCGGGGCGGCAGGTCGGCACGACGCGTGACGACGTTGCCCGGCTCGACGAAGGCGAGGTAGCCGTGCTCGCCGCCTTCCATCAGTTCGCGCCCGAGGCGGACGAACTCCTCGATGTAGAACTGGTAGTTGGTGAACAGCACGAAGTTCTGGAAGTGCGCGGGCGAGGTGCCGGTGTAGTGGCGCAGGCGCTGCAGCGAATAATCCACCCGGGCCGCGGTAAACAGCGCGAGCGGCAGCGGTTCACCCGGCCCCGGCCGGTGGGTGCCGTTGACGATGCCGTCATCCATCGCCGCGAGGTCGGGCAGGTCGAACAGGTCGCGCAGCCGAAGCCGGCGCTCGGCGCTCAGGCTGCCCTCGAAGTGGTCCTCGGGATCGAAGGCGAAATGCACCGGCACCGGCTGCGTGCCGATGCCGATTTCGAGCGGCACCCGGTGGTTGGCGAGCAGCAGGCGGAACTGCTCGTGATAGTAGTCGGCGAACAGCGTGGGCGCGCTCAGCGTGGTCTGGTAGCAACCGGGGCCGGCGACGAAGCCGTAGCTCAGGCGTGAATCGGCGCGCACCACCGTCTCGGTGCGCAGCCGCACGCAGGGATAAAACGCACGCACCCGCCGCGCCATCGGCTCGCCGCCGATGAAGCGGCGCAGCCGGTCGCGCAGGTGAGCGATGGCGGCGTCGTAGATCTCGGCGACACGGGCGAGCGCGGCGTCGGGGTCGTCGAAGCGGGTCGGGGCGACGAAGACGGGTTCGTCGTACATGGCGGACCGTTCCTGTGTTGCACCCCGGGGCGGGGCTCGGAACGATCCTACAGGATGCGGATGACGGCCGCGATCGGCGTTCGGCAGTCAGCGCTCGCCGCTGGGGCCGCCGTCGCTGTTGCCATCCTCGTCCGCCGCACGCGCCGGGATGACTTCGCCCTGCTCGTTGAGCAGGTCGTGCAGCCAGTGTCCGTGGCGGTCGGCCTTGGTGCTCAGGTAGTGGCGGTTGTGCGCGGTGAGCTGGCCGTAGATCGCCTGGCGGCCCACGACCCGGGTGCCGGCGCGGCGCAGCGCCTCCACCTTGGCGGGGTTGTTGGTCAGCAGCTCGATGCTCGACACCCCGAGCTGATCGAGCATGTCGTGCGCGGTGCGGAAGTCGCGCTCGTCCTTGCCGTAGCCGATCACCTGGTCGGCGTCGATCGTGTCCAGGCCCTGGTCCTGGAGCTGGTAGGCACGCAGCTTGTTGCCGAGACCGATGCCACGACCTTCCTGCGCGAGGTAGAGCAGGATGCCGCCGCTCTGGGCCTGGATCGCAGCCATCCCACGACGCAGCTGGGCGCCGCAGTCGCAGCGCATGCTGCCGAAGATGTCGCCGGTAAGGCAGGCCGAGTGCAGGCGCACCGGCACCGCTTCCTGCCAGTTGGCGCGTTCGCCGATGAGGATCGCGACGTGCTCGTGCAGCGCGTCGGTCTCCCGGAACAGCACGAAGCGGGTGTCGCCGATCGCCGGCAGGGGCACGCGGGCGTCGCTCACGCGCAGCAAGGGGGCAGGGCCGCTGGCGCAGAGCGCGGCCGCCGCCTCCAGGTCCACCGCGAGCAGGCTGCCGTTGGCGAGCTGTTCCGCGACCGCATTGGTCTGCCCGGGCGCGACCGGCAGGGCGAGCGCCGCAGGCAGCATCTGCGCCCGGCGCAGCAGGCGCAGGGCGACCTGTGCAACCGGCGAGGCAGGCAGGGCGGCGATGTCGTCGGGCAGGCCCTCCAGCCGGCTGCTGGCGAGTTCGCGCAGCGCGCGGGCGTCGGGGACGGCGTCGAAGGACAGTGCCGCTGCCTCCTCCGTGATCGGCAGGCCGAGGCTGGCCATGCGGTGGCGGCTCAGCACCAGCATCGGCGGGCTGCCGGCGAGCGCGCGGGCGGCGGCGAGGGCTTCCTCGCGCAGACACTCCAGCGGATGGATCAGGGTGTCGACCTCGGCTGTACGCAGCAGCACGGGCAATCCACGTCTCAAATCGAAAACGGCGCGCTCGGCTTGGCGCATCATTGTTCTCCTGTCTGGGCAGTACATGCCGATGCCCGGACCGGCGCCGCCGCGGAGGGCGACCGCCATCCCAGGCACCTTGCGTTCTACGGTAAGGTTCCTTGCAGCGCTTTCCGGCCCGCGCGGTGCGCGGCCGGACGGAAGTCCGCCATTATCGCCCGAGGAGGGGCCAATGCGCCCGCATTACCGACTTTTCGCGCGAGCAGGGGGGCACACGCTCGCTCCCGGGCAGGCGCCGACGTTGCGACAGGGGGGCGTGGAAAGCATCCCGGGGCCTGCGCCGCGGCACACCAGGGCCGGTGCCGGGTCCGAGGCGATCGTGCTGGTCCACGGCCTGTGGATGCATGGCCGCATGTTCACGCTGCAGCGGCGGCGTCTGGCGGCGCGTGGCTACCGGGTGGAGTGCTTTTCCTATCCCTCGGTGCGAAGCGGGCTGGACGCGACCGCCGATGCGCTCGCGCGCTTCATCGCCGGGATCGACGCCGCCCGCGTTCATCTGGCGGGCCACAGCCTCGGCGGCCTGGTCGTGCTGCGCATGCTGGCCCGACATCGTCTGCCGAGCCTGGGGCGAGTGGTGCTGCTCGGCGCGCCCTGCGCCGGCTCGAACAGCGCCACGGTGCTGCGGCGGCTGCCGCTGCTGTCCGCCATCCTCGGGCGCGCGATCTGCGAGTGGCTCGATGCGCCGCCTCCCGTGCTCCAGACCGGGCTCGAGATCGGCGTGATCGCAGGCACCCGGAGCCTCGGCCTCGGTCGCTTCCTGCCCGGCCTGGCGGTACCGAACGACGGGGTGGTGGCGGTGAGCGAAACGCGGCTGGCGGTCGCGACCGACTCCGTGCTGCTGCCGGTGGGGCACACCGAGATGCTGTTCTCGCGAATGTGTCTCGAGCAGATGCTGGCCTTCGTGTGCGAAGGGGGCTTCAGGCACGGATGAGCGGGGCCCGCCGAGGATCCGGTGCGATCCAGCGCCGGAAAAGAAAAGGGCTCCCGTGAAGGAGCCCTCGATGGTGGCGCGCCCGGAAGGATTCGAACCTCCTACCCCCTGGTTCGTAGCCAGGTACTCTATCCAGATGAGCTACGGGCGCTTTCTACTGCTGTGGTATCCGGCTTTTGCCGAATGCCTCTGTCTGGCGCGCCCGGAAGGATTCGAACCTCCTACCCCCTGGTTCGTAGCCAGGTACTCTATCCAGATGAGCTACGGGCGCTTTTTCTTCGTCTTCGAAGGAGCGGCATTATAGCTGCCGATATCGCTTCTTCAAACTGTTTTCTTGGCGGAGAGGGTGGGATTCGAACCCACGGTAGGCTCGCACCTACGCCTGATTTCGAGTCAGGTACATTCGACCACTCTGCCACCTCTCCGCTCGAAGGTCGGCATTATAGGGCGAACCTTGAAAATTGCAAACCTTTTTTCGAGGCTCGCTCCATCGTGCGGATCACGCCGACTGGTTGGCCTGGGCGGCGAATTCGTCGTAGGCATGCACCGCTTCCGCCGCGTACATCAGCGCCGGGCCGCCGCCCATGTAGGTGCACACACCGAGGGTCTCCATCAGCTGCTCGCGGGTGACGCCAAGCCGGACCAGGGCCTTGACGTGGAAGCCGATGCAGGCCTCGCAGCGCTGGCTGACAGCGATCGCGAGCGCGATCAGCTCCTTCTGCAGCTCGGACAGGGCGCCGTCCTTCAGCGAGCTCTGGGCCATCGCGCCGAAACCCTGCATGGTCTGCGGAATTTCCTTGCGCATCGCGGCCATGCCGCGCGAAACATGGGTAGTGATCTGGGTGAAGGACTTGGTCATTTGCTTCGGCCTCGTTTAAGGAAGCGCTTATCTTACGCCGCCGGTGCAGCGCAGCCAATCGTGCCGCGGCCGTGGGTCGCGCCTTCAGGCTGTGGTGCGCTTGTCGCGCTCGATCAGCGCGTAGGCCGAGTGGTTGTGGATCGACTCGAAGTTCTCCGATTCGACCACGTAGGCGTCGATCCGGGGCTCGGCTTCGAGCATCGCGGCGACGTCCCGCACCATGTCCTCGACGAACTTCGGGTTGTCGTAGGCGCGCTCGGTGACCCACTTCTCGTCGGGGCGCTTGAGCAGGCCGAACACCTCGCACGACGCCTGTTTCTCGACCAGGCGCACGATCTCCTCGATCCACAGGTGGTCGTTGAGGGTCGCGGTGACGGTGACGTGCGAGCGCTGGTTGTGCGCGCCATAGGCGGAGATACCCTTGGAGCAGGGGCACAGGCTGGTTACCGGTACCACCACCTTGAGCGTGAAGCGGTACTCGCCGCGGGCGCGGATCTCGCCGGTGAAGGTGACCTCGTAGTCCATCAGCGAGCGCACGCCGGACACCGGCGCGGTCTTGTTGATGAAGTAGGGAAAGCTCATCTCGACATGGCCGGTCTCGGCCTCGAGCCGCTCGACCATCGCGCGAAGCATGGGCTCGAAGCTCTCCACCGAGATCTCGCGCTCGTTGCCGTTGAGGATGTCGACGAAGCGCGACATGTGCGTGCCCTTGAAGTCGTGGGGCAGGCCGACATACATGTTGAACGTGGCGACGGTGTGTTGCACGCCGCCCTCGCGCTCGGCGACGCGGACGGGGTGGCGGATCGACTTGATGCCGACCTTGTCGATCGCGATACGACGGGTGTCCGCGCTGCTCTGGATGTCGGGGATGGCGCAGGCGGCCGGGGAATTCATTTCGGTACTCCGTGGGTAGTGCGGCTGGTGCCGGGGCGGGGCTCGCGTCCCGTTTCCAGGCAGCGGCTCAGCGTGCGTTCGACCGGAGGCGCTCGATCGCGGCGATCACGCCGGCTTTGTCGAGGCCCGCCGATGCCAGCAGCTGGGCCTGGTCGCCATGGTCGATGAAGCGATCGGGCAGCCCCAGCCGAAGCATGCGCGGACGCTCGGCGAGGCCTTCGACGACGCGCGACACCTCGGCGCCGGCGCCGCCGATCACCGCGTTCTCCTCGAGGGTGACGAGCAGCTCGTGGCTGGCTGCGAGTTCGGCGATCAGGGCCTCGTCGATCGGCTTCACGAAGCGCATGTTGGCGACGGTGGCGCCGAGTTCCTCGCCGACCCCGAGCGCGGTGTCGAGCAGACTGCCGAAAGCGAGCAGGGCGATGCCGTTGCCCTGGCGACGGATCTCGCCCTTGCCCAGTGCCAGCGCGCTCATCGTCTTCGCCGGCGTGACGCCGCGCCCGCTGCCGCGCGGATAGCGGACCGCGGCGGGGCCGTCGTGGCAGAGCGCGGTGTACAGCATCTGCCGGCACTCGTTCTCGTCCGACGGTGTCATCACCACCATGTTGGGGATGCACGCGAGATAGGAGAGGTCGTAGGCGCCGTGGTGGGTGGCGCCGTCCGCGCCCACCAGGCCGCCACGGTCGATCGCGAAGACGACCGGCAGGTTCTGCAGCGCGACGTCGTGGATCAGCTGGTCGTAGCCGCGCTGCAGGAAGGTGGAGTAGATCGCCACTACCGGCCGGACGCCCTCGCAGGCCAGTCCGGCGGCGAAGGTGACCGCATGCTGCTCGGCGATGCCGACATCGTGGTAACGGTCGGGGAATTCCTTGGCGAAGCGCACCAGCCCCGAGCCCTCGCGCATCGCCGGGGTGATCGCGACCACGCGGGGGTCGGCACGGGCGACATCGCACAGCCAGTCGCCGAAGACCTGGGTGTAGGTCGGCTTGGACGGCGCGCTGGCGCTCTGGATGCCCGCCGTGTGGTCGAATTTCGACACCCCGTGATAGAGGATGGGATCCGCCTCGGCGAGCTTGTAGCCCTGTCCCTTCCTCGTGATCACGTGCAGGAACTGCGGGCCCTTGAGCTTCTTCAGGTTGTGCAGGGTGGGGATCAGGGCGTCGAGGTCGTGACCGTCGATCGGGCCGAAGTAGTTGAAGCCGAATTCCTCGAACAGGGTGCCCGGGCCGATCATGCCCTTGACGTGCTCCTCGACCTTGCGTGCGAGCTCCTTTACCGGCGGGGCGATGCCGAGGACCTTCTCGCCGACCCGGCGTGCGGTGTTGTAGGTCGAACCGGACAGCATCCGGGTGAGGATCTTGTGCAGCGCGCCCACCGGCGGCGAGATCGACATCTCGTTGTCGTTGAGGATGACGAGAAGGTTGATGTCATCCATGTCGCCGGCGTTGTTGAGGGCCTCGAAGGCCTCCCCGGCCGACATCGCGCCGTCGCCGATCACGGCGATCGCATGTCGCGGTTCGCCGCGGTCGCGGGCGGCGACCGCCATGCCGAGCGCGGCCGAGATCGAGGTGGAGGAGTGCGCGGTGCCGAAGGTGTCGTACTCGCTCTCGCAGCGGCGCGGAAAGCCCGAGATGCCGCCCCAGTGCCGCAGCGAGGCCATCGCCTCGCGCCGACCGGTGAGAATCTTGTGGCCATAGGTCTGGTGGCCGACGTCCCACACGATGCGGTCGTAAGGCGTGTTGAAGGCACGATGCAGGGCGATCGTCAGCTCGACCGTGCCGAGGTTGGACGACAAGTGGCCGCCAGTCTTGGATACCGATTCGATCAGGAAGGCACGCAGTTCGTCCGCGACGTCGCCGAGTTCGCGGCGGTCGAGCGCACGCAGGTCGGCGGGGCAGCTGATGCGCTCCAGATGCGGGTAGGGGGACATGAGGCGGTCCGGAAGTTGATTCGAGGTCAGAAGGTGCGGTGCACGATGAAATCGGCGAGGGCGACGAGACGGTCCGCGCGCGGACCGAGCGGGGCCAGGCAGGCGCGCGCGCTGTCGAGCATTTCTGCCGCCAGTCGCTTCGCCTCGTCCAGGCCGAGCAGGCTGACGTAGGTCGGCTTGTCGTGGTCGGCGTCCTTGCCGGCGGTCTTGCCCAGGGTGGCGGTGTCAGCCTCGGCGTCGAGGATGTCGTCCACCACCTGGAACAGCAGGCCGACGATGCCCGCATAGTGGTCGAGACGGGTGAGCGTTGCGTCCGGCAGCGGCTTGCCGGCACGCGCGCCGAGCAGCACCGCGGCACGGATCAGCGCGCCGGTCTTGTGGATGTGCATGAACTCGAGTTCGCTGCGTTCGAGCGCCTTGCCTACCGAGGCGAGGTCGATCGCCTGACCGCCGGCCATCCCGCGCGAGCCCGAGGCGGCCGCGAGCAGGCCGACCATCGCGAGCTGCGCGCTGGCGCTGTCGGCGAGTTCGAGGTCGGTCAGCGTCTGGAAGGCGAGTGTCTGCAGCGCATCGCCGGCCAGCAGCGCGGTGGCTTCGTCGTACTCCACGTGCACCGTGGGCCGGCCGCGACGCAATACGTCGTCATCCATGCACGGCATGTCGTCGTGCACCAGCGAGTAGGCGTGGATCAGCTCGACCGCGCAGCCGAGGCGGTCGAGGCGCTCGACCGGCGCGCCGGAAAGCTCGCCGGCGGCGTGCACAAGCAGCGGGCGTACCCGCTTGCCGCCGCCGAGCACCGCGTAACGCATCGCCTCGTGCAGCCTTTCGGGCGCGATCGCGGCATCCGGCAGCACTTCGGCGAGGGCGGTCTCGGTGCGCAGCTGGATGTGCGCCATCCAGTCGGAGAAGCCGATTCCGTTCATTGCTCCTCCCCGCGCGCTTCGGCCTCGGCGAAGGGGACGAGTTCGTCGCCCTCGAGCTGGCGCACGCGCTGCTCGGCCGCGTCGAGCGTGCCCTGGCAGAATTTGAGCAGGCCGTTGCCGCGCTGGTAGCGGGCGAGGGCGTCCTCCAGACTCAGCTGGCCGGACTCCATTTCCTGGACGATGGTCTCCAGCTCGGAGATCGCCGCTTCGAAAGACTTGGGGGACGATGCCGCTCTTGGCATGGGTCGATATCCGGCGCGGGAAAAGCGGGAAAATAACCGATCGACCGTCTGGCGGTCAAACTCGGGCTGGCTTACACTTGCCCGTTTTGTTTCGGGTTTCTGATCCCAACGGGGAGGTTCGGTCATGTCCGACATCGCTTCCAAGGCCGATCTGGCGCCCGCAGTCACGCAACTGCCGGTGTCCTGGTATTTCGACGAGAAACTTTTCGAACAGGAGAAAAAGCTTCTCTTCGATGCCGGTCCCGGCTACGTCGGGCATGGGCTGATGGTACCGGAGCCGGGCAATTATCGCTCGCTCGAGTGGCTCGATCACTCGAAGCTGCTGTTCCGCACCGATGCCGGCGTGCATCAGCTCTCCAACGTCTGTCGCCACCGCCAGGCGATCATGCTCGAGGGCAGTGGCAGCGCCGAGCACATCGTGTGCCCGGTGCACCGCTGGACCTACGATCGCGAGGGCGAGCTGATCGGTGCGCCGCATTTCGCCGACAAGCCCTGCCTCGGGCTCGAGCGCGACGCGCTCGAGGACTGGCACGGTCTGCTGTTCAAGGGGCCGCGTTCTGCCCACGCCGACCTCGCCGGCATGAACGTGGCGCCGGCGCTGGACTTCTCCGGCTTCAAGCTCGACCGCGTCGAGATCCACGAGTGCAAGTACAACTGGAAGACCTTCATCGAGGTCTATCTGGAGGACTACCACGTCGTCCCCTTCCATCCGGGTCTCGGCAACTTCGTGACCTGCGACGACCTCAGCTGGCAGTTCGGCGACTGGTACTCGGTGCAGCAGGTCGGCATCACCTCGCTGGCCAAACCGGGCTCGCCGACCTATGCCAGATGGCACAAGGCGGTGCTCGACTACTACGGCGAGAAGAAGCCCGAGCATGGCGCGATCTGGCTCACCTACTACCCCAACATCATGGTGGAGTGGTATCCGCACGTACTGGTGGTGAGCACCCTGATCCCGACCGACGTCGACAGGACGACCAACGTGGTGGAGTTCTACTACCCGGAGGACATCGTCGAGTTCGAGCGCGAGTTCGTCGAGGCGGAGCAGGCGGCCTACATGGAGACGGCGATCGAGGACGATGAGATCGCCGAGCGCATGGACCGCGGGCGCTTGGCGCTGATGAAGGAGGGTCGCAGCGAGGCCGGCCCCTACCAGTCGCCTTACGAGGACGGGATGCAGCACTTCCACGAGTTCTACCGGCGCGTCATGGGGGCGCATCTGCCGCGATGAAAGGGCGCCCGTAGCGGCGGCGAACGCCGCGTCCCGCGCCGTAGGCGAGGCGTTCGCCGCTGCTGCCGGGATGGGTGGGACGCGCGCCGGGGCGGCGGCCGGCTTCAGCGAACGTCCTGCAATTCCTTCGGCAGCGGGAAGGTCACTTTCTCCGGCACGCCGTCGAGATTACGGACCGCGCTGCCGCTGAGTTCCTGCAGGCGCGCGATCACCTCCGCCACCAGCACCTCCGGCGCCGAGGCCCCGGCGGTGACGCCGATACGGCGCTTGCCGGCCACCCAGGCCGGGTCGATGCCGGCGGCGTTGTCGACGAGGTAGGCCGGCACGCCGCGAAGTTCCGCCACCTCGCGCAGGCGGTTCGAGTTCGAGCTGTTCTTCGAACCCACCACGAACACCACGTCGGCGTACGGGGTCATGAACTTCACCGCGTCCTGGCGGTTCTGCGTCGCGTAGCAGATGTCGTCCTTCTTCGGGCCCGCGATGCTGGGGAAGCGCTCGCGCAGCGCGGCGACGATGGCGGCTGCATCGTCCATCGACAGCGTGGTCTGGGTCACGTAGGCGAGCCGGTCGGGGTCTGCGACCTGCAGCGCGGCTACGTCGTCCGGCGTCTCCACCAGATGGATGCCGTTCTTCACCTGCCCCATCGTACCTTCCACCTCGGGGTGGCCCTTGTGGCCGATCATGATCAGTTCGCGGCCCTGCTCGCGCATGCGCGCGACCTCGATGTGCACCTTGGTCACCAGCGGGCAGGTCGCGTCGAACACCCGCAGGCCGCGGCGCTCGGCTTCCTCCCGCACGGCCTGGGAGACCCCGTGGGCGGAGAAGATCACCGTATTTCCGGCGGGCACCTCGTCGAGCTCCTCGACGAAGATCGCCCCCTTTTCGCGCAGGTCGTCGACCACGAACTTGTTGTGCACCACCTCATGGCGCACGTAGATCGGCGCGCCGAAGCGCTGCAGCGCGCGTTCGACGATCTCGATTGCGCGCTCGACCCCGGCGCAGAAGCCGCGCGGGTTGGCGAGCAGGATTTCCTTGTCGGTCATGTGCGTTCTCTTTCGGGGGTGGCGTTCACAGCGCGCCGATCACTTCCACCTCGAAGCGGATCGCCTTGCCGGCGAGCGGGTGGTTGAAGTCGATCAGCGCCGACTCGGCGTCGATCTCGCGCACCAGGCCGGAATAACGCTGACCGTCGGGCGCGGTGAACTCCATGATGCTCATCGGCTCGATCTCCTCGTCCGGCATGTGGGCGCGCTGGACGCGCTCGACCAGCTCGGGGCGGTGGGCGCCGAAGGCGTCCTCGGGCTCGAGCTCGAAGACGTGGAAACTGCCGGCGCTGAGGCCGACCAGCAGCTTCTCCAGGCTGGGCAGCATCTCGCCCGCGCCCAACTGCAGGGTCGCCGGTGTGCCCTCGAAGGTGCTGATCAGCGGCTGGCCGTCGGGCAGGCTGATGCGGTAGTTGAGGGTGACGAGGCTGGTCGCGGTGATCGTCTGGGGCTGGCTCATCGTGGTTCTCCGAAAACGGGCGCTGCCGGGCGGCGCGCTCAGCGCGGGCTGCGGAACTGGCCCCACAGCATCAGGGCGACGCCGAGGGTGATCGCCGCGTCGGCCAGGTTGAAGGCCGGCCAGCTGTAGCCCGCGTAGTGGAAGTGCAGGAAATCGACCACCGCACCGTGGATCAGGCGGTCGTAAACGTTGCCGACCGCGCCGCCGATGATCAGCGCGAAGGCGCTGGGCAGCAGGCGCTCCTCGCGATGGCGGTGCAGCAGCGCGAGCAGCCAGCCGCAGATGACGACAGCGAGTCCGGTGAAGAACCAGCGCTGCCAGCCGCCGTGATCGGCGAGGAAGCTGAAGGCGGCGCCCGGGTTGAACAGCAGCACGAGGTCGAAGAAACCGGTCACGGGGATCACCTGGCCGGGGATCAGGCTGTCGAGCACCCATTGCTTGGTGAGCTGGTCGAGCACCGCGACCAGCACGGACAGCGCGAGCCACGGCGCCATCGCGAGCGCGGTGGGGCGGGAGGGGGGCGTGAGCATGCGGGGCAGGACGTCAGGCATGGTGGCGCGTCTCGCCCTCGCCGAACAGGTTGCTCGTGCAGCGGCCGCAGAGGGTCGGGTGCTCGGCGTCGCTGCCGACCGATTCGACGTAGTGCCAGCAGCGCTCGCACTTCTGCGCCGCGCTCGGCGTGGCGGCGATGCGTTCGTCCTCGACCAGGTCGACCTCGGCAAGCCGTGCGGCCGAGGTCATCGTGACGAAGCGCAGGTCGTCGCCGAGGCTGGTCATCGCGGCGTGCTTGTCGGCGCTCAGGCGAAGCTCGAGCTCGGCCTGCAGCGAGGCGCCTACCTTGCCCTCGGTGCGCAGCGCCTCGATCACCTTCAGGCCCTCGGCACGTACCGCGCGGATCGTCTCCCAGCGCGCGACCAGGCCGTCCTCGCCTTCCTGCGCGGGCAGCGCGTGGAAGGTGTGCAACATGATGCTGTCGGGTTCGCCGCCTCCGGTCGCCGGGTTCAGCACCGCCCAGGCCTCCTCCGCGGTGAAGGACAGGATCGGCGCCATCAGCTTGAGCAGCGTCTGGGTGATGTGCCACAGCGCGGTCTGCGCGGCGCGGCGCGGCAGGCCGTCGGCCCGGGTCGTGTACAGGCGGTCCTTCAGGATGTCGAGATAGAAGGCGCCGAGGTCCTCGGCGCAGAACACCTGCAGCGCCTGCACGATGCGATGGAACTCCATCTTCGCGTAGTCGGCTTCGGCCTGCTGCGCGAGGCGGCGGGTGAAGGCCAGGGCGTAGCGGTCGATGTCCATCCATTGTTCGAGCGGCACCGCGTCGCTGGCAATGTCGAAGTCGGCGGTGTTGGCGAGCAGGAAGCGCAGGGTGTTGCGGATGCGGCGATAGACCTCCACCACGCGGTCGAGGATTTCCTTGGAGATCGACAGTTCGCCCGAATAGTCGGTCGAGGCCACCCACAGGCGCAGGATCTCGGCGCCGAGCTTGCTCGTGACTTCCTGCGGCACGACCACGTTGCCGAGCGACTTGCTCATCTTGCGGCCGGCGCCGTCGACCGCGAAACCGTGGGTGAGCAGGCTGCGGTAGGGCGCGTGGCCGTCGATCGCGCAGCCGGTGAGCAGCGACGAGTGGAACCAGCCGCGGTGCTGGTCCGAGCCCTCGAGGTACATGTCGGCGCGCGGGCCTTCCGGGTGACCGTCGTTGTGCGAGCCGCGCAGCACGTGCTTGTGGGTGGTGCCCGAGTCGAACCAGACGTCGAGCGTGTCGCTGATCTTGTCGAAATGGGCGGCTTCGGCGCCGAGCAGGTCCGCCGCGTCGAGCTTGAACCAGGCCTCGATGCCTTCCTTCTCGACACGCTGTGCCACGTCTTCCATCAGTTCGACCGTGCGTGGATGCAGCTCGCCGGTCTCCTTGTGCAGGAAGAAGGGGATCGGCACCCCCCAGTTGCGCTGGCGCGAGATGCACCAGTCGGGCCGGTTGGCGATCATCGCGTGCAGGCGGGCCTGGCCCCAGGCGGGGTAGAACTTGGTGGCTTCCACCGCGCGCAGCGCACGCTCGCGCAGGGTGGAGCCGTCGGCGGCGAGCTTGTCCATGCCGACGAACCACTGTGCGGTGGCGCGATACACCAGCGGCGTCTTGTGGCGCCAGCAGTGCATGTAGCTGTGCATGGTCCTGCCGTGCGAGAGCAGGGCGCCGACCTCGGCGAGCTTGTCGACGATCGCCGGGTTGGCCTTCCAGATGTTCATGCCGCCGAAGAAGGGGAGGTCGGGCACGTACTCGCCGCCGCCCATCACGAGCGACAGGATCTCCTCGTTGCTGCGGCCGTAGGCGCGCCAGGCGTTGAAGTCGTCCACGCCGTGCGCGGGCGACGAATGCACGATGCCGGTGCCGGCATCGATGCCGACGTAGTCGGCCAGATAGACGGGCGACACGCGATCGTAGAGGGGGTGGCGGAACTCGACGCGATCGAGCGCCGCGCCCTTGGCGGTGGCGACGATCCTGCCCTCGAGCTGGAAACGCTGGAGCGCGGATTCGACCAGCTCCTTTGCCAGCATCAGCAGTCGATCCCCCACGTCGACCAGCGCGTAGTCGAACTCGGGATGGGCGTTCAGCGCCTGGTTGGCGGGGATGGTCCACGGGGTGGTGGTCCAGATCACCGCGGCGGCGGGCTTGTCGAGCTTCGTCAGGCCGAAGGCCTCGGCGAGTTTCCCGCTATGCGCGTCCGATACCGGGAAGGCGACGTCGATCGTCGGCGACTGCTTGTCGGCGTATTCGACCTCGGCCTCGGCCAGCGCCGAGCCGCAGTCGAAACACCAGTTCACCGGTTTGAGGCCCTTGAACACGTAGCCGTTCTTCGTCATCTCGGCCAGCGCGCGGATTTCGTTGGCCTCGTTGGCGAAGTCCATCGTGCGGTAGGGGTTGTCCCACTCGCCGAGCACGCCGAGGCGGATGAAGTCGGCCTTCTGGATCTCGATCTGTTCGGCGGCGTAGGCGCGGCACAGCTCGCGGACCTTGTCGGCGGGCAGGTTCTTGCCGTGGGTGACCTCGACCTTGTGTTCGATCGGCAAGCCGTGGCAGTCCCAGCCCGGGACGTAGGGTGCGTCGAAGCCGGCGAGCGTCTTCGAGCGCACGATGATGTCCTTGAGGATCTTGTTCA